>JANSYJ010000007.1 GCA_024742495.1 Bacteroidota bacterium | reverse complement strand
TAACCAATAAGAGGTGTAAAGGACTATTGCTCACCTGAAGCCTATGCTTAACTGTCGAACTAGTTCACCTTTACCCTCTGGTTGCTCAGATTTTACTCCATTAAAAACTACCTGAATTTAAAGAAGCTAATCTAATAGCACTATCGAGAGGTTCAATTCTGTTGATTAAAAAACTTCGGGCAATCGTATCATTAGCAGCAGTAAAATCTGCTAGGTCATTTCTATCACTCAGGCGAATTCCTAAATATTTAATGCTACCGCGAAGATCTAATTTACCATTTGGCTTTAAGCCGATATGAATACGATCGGTATAACTAACACCAATGGAATCCCAATTATAAATTAAGGATGCGGGATAACTCACCTGACCTCTTGAGGATTTCATGTAATCGATATCCCTTTTCCAGTATAGATCGGATAAATCATAAGATCGACATAAACCAACACTAAGGTAGTCACGAGATACTCGGTGATTATTCCAAACTACCAATATGGAGTCGGCTGCGATTTCTTTTACAGAGGACAAAGAATAGGAGCATACTAGCTTTGTATTAATCGGGTTAGACCAGCTTAACCCAAAATCTAGTGATTTAGAATACTGAATATACTGTTGATCATTTCTTAAATAAAGGTGCAATACTCCATTTTCCTTAAGCAATGCCGGTTCAACAATTTTATAACTAACATTTAAGTCTCCCACCAAATAGGAGGTGTCGGCGCTAAAGTCTAAATAAAGTAAACTAACATGTGGCGAAGAATTACCCACTTCCCGCCAATGAACGCCAAATACTACTTTATTGTTGATTTCAACAGGGTCGTTGAAAGGAGCAACAATACGGATATTTTTTCCAGCTGGAATGCCTCCCGGGTTTATGGCTGAAGGGGCTGACCAGGTATAGCCATCATCTAATGAAAAACTATATTCCAATCTACTATCCAAAGCTCTAGATATTCCACCTTCTCCTACTTGTCTATTGTAAATAATGTACAAGGTATCCCTCCAATAAAACAAGTGAGGGTCACGATATAGAGTATCCCCAAATCCTTCGAATAAGGTATCCCTGTTTACCCAGGTTAAACCACCATCGAAACTACGCTTAGTATAGATAACGTTATCGGTATCTCCCTCTAACTCACCACCAAACCAAGCTATAAGTAAGCTATCTGCCCCAGTTGATATGATACTAGAGACATGGTTGTCAAAAATAGAATCTGGACTTCCGGTGACATCTGGCCCTTGCACAAGCACTTGAGCCTTAACCGAAAATAAAGAAGCGACTAATAGTAAGAACAAAAGCCTATATCGACGGGTCCCAAAAAGGCTATAAAAATCTAAGAATTGATTAAAGTGCTTCAACAATTGGGTATTTTTCATCACGGCTGGATTTAGCCAATAAATAGCTTGAAATCATTCCTTTATCAAAATTGGAATATACGGAAACTATGGCCTCCTTATTCAAATCCATGCGACGGTAATCTCTGTCGTCTTTATTATCTTGAACTGAGGGACTAATCTTGCCCTCAGAAAAGTCTTTAATTACTTTTGGTAATACCGAAAGAGTAGATCGAATAGTTTTATTTCCAAGGTCATGTATGGTATCCTCTTCACTAAGATCCATAGGACGTACCTGATGTAATATTCCACCTGCATCAACCTTAAGCACCGCCAAATGGATAGTTGCGCCAACGCATTCTGGTTTACCATCAACTAGAGGCCAGAAATTTGTGCCTGAACCACGGTAATAAGGCGATAATCCAAGGTGCATATTTATCACTCTATCCTTATAAACCTCAAGAATAGGTTCCTTGATAATTCCTGACCCAAATAGAAGAACAAAGTCAGCATTAAGACCAATAATCTCTTCAACCACTTCAGGTTTATTAGCCTCACCTCGTTCCAAGGTTTTAATAGGAGATTTAGGAGAGGCAGAGCCAAAGTAAAATTGTTCTGATTCATCTCGAAGCTGAAAATGTCCCTTTACTTCATCTGCAAAAGAACTATCGGCAAAGGCATCCACGTAGCTAAACTTTGTCTCTGCATAAACCTGAACAACATCCAGCTCCCGCTCAAGGCATTCCACGTAGTATTCATGGCGCTTTGAGTTCCCGGTGATAATAATTACTCTAGGCTTGGTACTCATTATAAAAATCCATTTAAAAGCGATGGCGAGAAAGACTTACCTCCAGGCACATCATTATTATCGCAACGCTTCAATAAAAACGGTTCATTAATATCTGTGTTAAATCCGCGGTTCATCGTTACCGCGAAACTAAAATCATATTGCTCCAACCATTGGTGCGTATCTCCCACAGCCTCTTTTGATCCGTAGGGATAGCTAAATCCTTTTATTTGATGGCCAGTTTCTTCCAAAATTGATTTAGATCGCCCTACCTCCTCTTTGGCCAGAGTTTCATTTAGAACTCCTATGGGTAAGTGATCATGGCTATGAGAGCCGATATATTGGCTTTGACCAAGAACATTTAAATCGGCCTTATTCAAATATAAATCAGCATGAACCGCGTTCATGTCCCAAGCCAATACCGAATGAAATAAATGTTGAAACAATGCCATTACATCCTCCCTACTCAAGCCGAAGTTTAGGATGTACTTTAAATAAGCATTTTCGGGCTCATCATATCGGTAATGCGCAATTCCCAAATTCCTGTGACTTGCCTTTTCCGTTTCTGTCAGATTTAAATAAGAAGGATGCTTCAGCAGCTCCTCGAGAATAATTTCTGGCGCTAATTGAGATCGTACTAGGTGAATCAGGTGAACATTTAAAAGGGAAGTATCCGTTAATGCTTTTGTGTTAATAAAGAAGCAAGCTGGAACACCCATTCTATTTAGAATTGGCACCGCATATTGCAATTGCTCCTTCAATCCATCATCAAAGGTGATGAGGATCGCCTTCTCTGGTAAAGACTTGCCCAACTTGATGGAATCCTCCAATTGATCAGCGCTGATAAAACTACCATACTTTGAAAGCTCCAAAATTTGCTTTTCAAATTGATCTGGGCTTTTGCCAAAAATGGCGGGATAAGGAGCTTCAAAGGACTCCCTTATGTAATGGTAATTAACCGATAGTAGCATAGTCCATGTAGCGTTCTGCGACTTCCCAATCAGAACTACTGTCGATATTTATTAATTCTGGACTTTCGATCTCTATCCCTCCTAGCCGAGATCCTAAAAGCTTTCCTGTTTTCCGCATGCTCTCCACACTAAGAATATAGAGTGCTCCATCTCGATGATAAGCTGCTGGAAGGTCTTGCCTTCGGCTAATTAATTCACCGGGAGCAAAAGTCCCAAAGATCCCCCCTTCCTTCTCAGTGAAAGTCCAATATGGATTATAATGATCAGGTACTTTTCTCAAGGAAACAAGGCTGTCCAATTTCTCGTTTTGATACTTCTGTAATGCTCTGTCAATTATACCTACTGGTCGAAAGGGGCTGGTAGCTTGAAGTAAGCATACCGTGTCATAGCTTTCGCCATGTTCCGCTAAGCAATCAACGGCATGTAAAATCGCGTCGAAAGAAGAAGCAGTAGAAGTGGCCAGATGATCAGGACGCAGAAAAGGCACCTCCGCGCCAAATTTCTCAGCTACCGTTTTAATTTCTAAATCATCCGTACTAACAATCAGTCTATCAATGTATTTTGCTTTTAAGCCTTGAGCTATGCTGTAGGCAATTAAAGGATAACCATTGAGCGCTTTGATATTTTTACGTGGAATCCCTTTTGACCCACCTCTTGCAGGAATTAATCCTAATACCGCCATTAATAAACAATAGTCTTATGGAATTGCAGTGGCACTTCAGCGAGAAGCTGAGCTATATTCTCTCCAGCATTTCCACCTCCATAAACTTGAGACTGCTCCGCTCTGCCATGCTCTACCCAATTTAGGATGGCATTCTTGATAGCATCTTTATCATAAGGCACGTCTGATACATTTGCACCTCGATCTCTTCGGTTCTGACGGGTACCAATATTTACTACTGGTACTCCTAAATAAGCGCACTCCCTAATACCTACACTGGAGTTCCCAATAAGACACTTGGAATTCACCAATAAACGCAGGAAATCTTGAGGTTCCATATTCTTAAAGAAATGGATATTGGTATCAGCATTTTTCTCACGAAAAGCTCTAATGGCTCCGGAAGTTCCATCGCTACCAGCATCAACATTAGGCCAAAACCAGAAAGTTGGAATGTTTAATTCTCTTATAGCCTCTAATGTTTGCGTCACATGTTTCCTGCTTTCAGTATACTCGGTGGTAACTGGATGCTGCATAACAACGAGGTAATCTGATTTATAATCTAAGGACTTACCTACTCCACCATATTTGGCGATGGGATCAAAATCAAAATCGGAATTAGTAAAAACTTCCGCGGCCAAATCAATAGAAGGACAACCGGTATTAAAAACTTGATCCTTTTCTTCTCCAAGCTTTAATACTCTTTCCATAGCCCCCTCGGAAGCAACAAAATGGTAGTCGGCCAATTTGGTAATACTATGCCTAACCTTCTCATCAATATTTCCAGTTACCTCTCCACCTTGAACGTGAGCGAGCGGTATATTCATGTAAGAAGCAGCTATAGCAGTGGCCATGGTCTCAAAACGATCGGCAATTGTAACGACAATGTCCGGTTTCAAATTTTCGAAAACCGATGCTAGTTCCAATATCCCAATACCTGTTGTTTTGGCCGCCGCGGTTAGGTTCTCACCTTCTAGGATATTGAAAACCCGAGATTTAATTTCAAATCCATCGCTCTCAATGTACTGTACCGCACTTCCATAACGATCTAATAATGCAGAGGCGGCTACAACCAGCTGAAGTTCCAAATCTTCATGATCATCAATAGCCCTAAGAGCGGTTTTTACACGGCTATAACTTGGACGGGCTGTTACTACGACACATATTTTACGCTTCGCCATCGGATATATCTTCTTCTTTTAGAAAGGACCATTCTTTAAGATCCTTATTGAGTTTTTTACCAACTATGCTGCGGAATATCGAAGCGTCAAGTCCAAAACCTTTTGGCTTTTTACCCTCCAAATCTTCCACTTTTATTATTTCTCCTTCCTTCATATTGCGGTTTACCGCAAGAGATTTTTCGAAGATACCCTTCAATTCCACAAACCTTGAATTGTCGGATTTCTCGATTGGATTAGCCAGTGCTGTTTCTACATCACGAATAGCGGTGCACAAGGACTTGGTCTCATCAATGGTCAGAGAAGCCTTTGCATCGGGACCGAACATACGCTTATCAAACACCACATGAAACTCTAAATAGGTGGCCCCTAAGGCAGTAGCAGCGGTACATGCAGTGATGCCTCCAGAATGGTCGGAGAAACCAATCGGCAGATTAAACTTCTGCTTCAATTCTCCAATTACATTTAAACCCCAATCTTTAGCTTGGGTAGGATATGCCGTGGTGCACTGAAACAGAACTAATTCATTGTTATGTGATTGCACGAACTCCACCGCTTCCTGAAGTTCTTCGTAAGAACTCATTCCCGAGGAAAGGAGGACCGTTTTTCCCGTCTTGCATATTTTCTCAAGCAGTAAAAAATTATTCACCTCACCGGAGCCAATCTTGTATTTACTTACCCCCAATTCCTCCAAGGCATCAACGGCAGCATTGCTAAAAGGTGAACAAATAAATTCCATTCCCTTTTCCTCACAATGATCTTTGAGACCTTTCCACTGATCAAAGGTGAATTCCATACGACGCCAATAATCAATACGTTGATCATCTTCGTAGGAGAACTTTACCCTAAAGGGTTCCTCCAGTGAGCTTTCGGCATCGGCAATATGCATTTGCCACTTAATTGCGTCTACTCCGGTATTGGCTAAGGCATCAATATAGGAATGTGCAATGCCAAGGCTTCCTTCGTGAGCCTGACCAATCTCTGCGATGATATACATTCTAAAAGTTTAAGGAGATTTATTAGGAATAACCTGTTACTTGTGTTATCAGCGGGAATCGAAGGGATGGATAATTGAGTCTTAAACTTTATTCTCTCTATACCAATCAAAAACCTTAGCTAGCCCTTCAGCAAATCTAACTTTGGGCTTGTAAGCCAATAGGTCTATTGCCTTGGATATATCGGCTTTACTATGCTTAACATCTCCAGCTCTCTCTGGACCATAGGCCACGCTTGGATTTCCATCAGATATGGAACGAAGCATTTCAACCATTTCATTGAGGCTGATTTGATCACCACAAGCGGCATTATAGACTTGATTAAGCGCTTCACTATTCTCTGTAAAAAGCGCTAAGTCATTTAAGTAAACTGCATTATCCACAAAAGTGAAATCCCTGCTCGTATGTCCATCGCCATTGATAGTTATGGAACCATTTTGAAGAAAGGCCTTTGCAAAAATTGGGATTACCGCTGCATAGGGATTATCAGGGTTTTGCTTAGGGCCGAAAATATTAAAGTAACGCAAACCTACCCAATCAAGACCGTAGGTTTTTCCAAAAACGTCTGCAAATTGCTCAACTGAATACTTGGTTACGGCATAAGGGCTTAATGGATTCCCTATGCGATCCTCCACTTTAGGTAAACCAGGGTGATCACCATAAGTACTTGAACTGCAGGCCAAAACAACTCGATCGACACCTTTTACGTGCGCAGCATGCAAGACATTTACCGTTCCAAGTACATTTACTTCCGTGCTTCGCATTGGGTTTTCTATACTTCTTGGCACAGAACCTAAAGCCGCCTGATGAGAAATCTTATGCATTCCATCACAAGCTTTCACGCAAGTGTCGTAATTCGTAATGTCTCCCTCCATAAACTCGAAGCGTGGATGATCCATAAACTCTTCGATATTGGAAAAATATCCGTTCGAGAGGTCGTCAAGAACCCGAACTTTCGCTACCCGCTTGTCATTGAGGAAATACTCAACAAGGTTCGACCCGATGAATCCGGCACCTCCGGTAATTAGTAAGTTGATTGGCTCCATAAATCTCTTTGCAATAATAATTCGACTCCCCTTAATTAAAGATTATAATCGTCCGTCAACCATTTCCTTAGGAAGGATGCTCTTGACATCATAGAGTACTCCTTTTTCCTCTTTGAATTGACTAAGATCAAGCTCCAAGAACTCATTATGAGATACCGCGAGAACCACCGCCTCATACTTTCCATTCGGCTCAGAGATCATATCAACGCTATACTCATGCTTCACCTCCGCAGGGTCTGCCCATGGATCGTAAAGGTCGATATCTAAATCATAGGACTTAAGTTCATTGTAGATATCGATCGCTCTTGTGTTACGAATATCCGGACAATTCTCCTTAAAAGTGATTCCAAGCATTAATACCCTTGAGCCTAAAACTCGAACATCCTTCTTAACCATGAGCTTTACGATTTGATTCGCAACGTACTCGCCCATTGAATCATTAAGTCGACGACCAGCTAAAATAATTTCTGGGTGATAACCAACCTCTTGAGCTTTTTGAGCTAAATAATAGGGATCAACACCTATACAATGCCCTCCCACTAAACCTGGTTTAAATGGTAAAAAATTCCATTTAGTTCCAGCCGCTTCCAACACTTCTTGGGTATCAATACCCATAAGATTGAAAATTTTGGATAGCTCGTTAACAAAAGCAATATTAATATCTCTCTGAGAGTTTTCGATAACCTTTGCCGCTTCAGCAACCTTAAGGCCCGAAGCTTTATAGGTTCCCGCTGTAATTACCGACTTGTAAATTTGATCCACATACTCGGCCACCTCAGGGGTAGAACCACTGGTAACTTTTAAAATTTTGGTAACGGTATGTTTCTTATCACCTGGATTAATTCTTTCGGGCGAATAGCCTACGAAGAAGTCTTCATTATACTTTAATCCGCTTACTTTTTCTAAAATAGGGACACAGTGATCCTCGGTTACACCAGGATATACAGTAGATTCATAAATAACCACATCGCCTTTGGATAGCACCTGACCAACCGTTTCACTCGACTTAGTTAATGGAGTTAAAACCGGACGGTTATAGGCATCGGTAGGAGTAGGAACGGTGATGATATAGATATTGCATTCACTAATATCAGTTACCGCATCAGAGCAATAAAGACCCTTATCGCTATTCTTTAATTCCATTGGATTGGATAGAATTACTGACTTTAGATCATCGTCAGCTACTTCAAGAGTGCGATCCTTACCCTTGGAGAGTTCTTCAACTCTACCTTTGTTGATGTCAAAACCAACGGTTGGATACTTTTTGGCAAACTCTACCGCCAATGGCAATCCAACATAGCCAAGCCCGATTAAGGCGATTCTAGATTCTGATAAATTCTTCATAATTGATTATAGCTACTGTTCCCAAATCAGCAAGTGATGCCGCTGACTTAGTAGTTTTTGAAGTTCCACATTATTCTTAAAATGGACGTATCGAACCTTTCGCTCGATTTCCAATTCCACTTTCTCTAAAAGACCGGTTAAATAATTGACATTCAATGTTTCAGCAAGAATAAATAAATCTATAATTCCCTTATCCTTTCCTTCAGCATAATCGCCAACTAAAAACACCTTTTCTACAGTCCCTAAGCGGTAAGTTATTTTCTCAACAATTTTATCGAGCCCTATATACTTCACCACTAAATTGTGTAGGTTTTCAAACAAAGGATGCACCTCATTTGCTCTAAAAACCTTTTTATTTCCTTCGAATTCCGAACTTAATAATCCTGCACTTTCGAACTTGTTTAACTCAAGTCGAATGGCATTAGTACTCTCACCAAATTCTTGGGATAAACCACGCAAATAACTTTTTGATTGCGCGTTTAAAAAGAACTTTAGTAAAAGTTTTATCCGAGTTTTAGAGGAAATGATCGTCTCAAGCATTGACAAAGCTTCGCCTGGTCAGTCCCAGACAATGATCTGAGAAACTACCCTGTTTTTGAGTAAGTATTTTACTCGGTGCAAAATTACAAATAGAATTTACACCGACAAAGTCAAGAAACAGTTTGCTGTGAATTATTAGTGAAATATGAGGACGAATGGGTTAATTGATGATCTATTCTTACATCATCCCTGAGCGATTGCATTATTATCAATCAATTTTACGCAATACATCTTCAATTACTAAGTTAGCTTCCACATTTTTACCACTTGGAAGTACTAAAAGATTCTTAGAAAGTTCAAGTTCATACTCCCCTCCATAATACTCTGACCCTTGGAAAGCTATTGTTCTATGCAAGGGAATAAAAGTGTGACCATATTGAATATTCAGAGCTGAATTATAAAACAACTCGGGAACCTTGCCCCTGAGTAATATTGTTGACATCCAATGATTTGACTTGGAGTCTTTCAACTCACCCTGAAACTCACCGTAGCTGTTTAAACCCTTAGTGTAATCTTCAAAAAGATCTTTTCTTTTTCTTAATAAGTCATCAATTCGCCTCAACTGCACTCTGCCCATAGCGGCATTTAAATTGGTCATTGTATAATTATAACCCAGTTGATCGTGATCGTAGCTACCGCTTTTTAATTTAGATTGATTGGCAATTTTCTCGAGTTGATTAATCACTTTGGAATCACAACTTACAACGGCACCTCCTCCCCCGGTTGTTAGAACTTTATTCGCATTAAAGCTAAAGGATGTAAGCCATGGGCCCGAACCCACTTTCCGCCTATTTGAAACGCTTCCGAAAGCCTGGGCCGCATCTTCAAAAACGGGAATATCATGCGATTTGGCGATGCTGTCAATATCCATCATATTAGCAGGATTACCGTAAATGTGTACCGGAATTATTGCCTTTATTCGATGAAGTAGCCCACGACTCTTTAAGTCTTCAATAGCCTTGGCAAGGTATATAGGATCCATATTCCAAGTAGACTCCTCTGAACCGATAAAAATTGGCTCTGCTCCCAAATAACGTACAGCGAATGCCGGTGCCGCATAAGAGAAACTTTGAACTAGCACAATATCCCCTGCCTTTACACCCAAGGCCATCAAGCCCAAATGCAAGGCAGAGGTACCAGAATTGGTCAATAACACCTGTCTTTCTGGACCGAAATAATTTTCCAGCTCCCTTCTAAACAAGCCAACATGCGGGCCATTGGGACCAATCCAGCCAGAATCAATAGTCTCCGCAACAGCCTCTTTTTCCTCTTGACCCAAATGAGGTTCGCAAAGTTTTATTCGGTAATCTTTAGTTTTCTCCATTAAAAAAGGGCGAGTTTATTCCGGCGTCTTTTCTTCTTAGCTGCAGCAAGGTCTGTTTTAGGATAAAACAGTTTAACTGAGGCGATTGCTTTAGAACATAAATTCGATCCCACTCCAATCGCTGCTTCCAAGTTAGAGCATTTCCTCCTTTTATTTGAGCCAAGCCAGTTATTCCCGGCTTAACCTCATGCCTAATAATTTGCCGAGCATCATACCATTTCAAATAATCCATCAAAAGCGGTCGAGGTCCAATGAAACTCATCTGACCTAAAATGATATTAAGCAATTGAGGTAACTCATCTAGTCCGCTATCTCTAAGAAACTGAAGTTCAAAAGGCAGTTCGTGATTCCCCTCGTCCCAAATCACGCTATTAGTGAGGGTTCTGAGTTTTAGTATCTTGAATGGCTTTCCTTTTAAGCCACAACGTTCTTGAATGAAAAACGGTGATTGTTTTAATCTTATCCCCAAATAAAGCATTAGCAGCAACAGCAAAGGGAGCGCCACTAGCAGTAAGAATAAAGCTAAAAGGGCCTCAATCAAATATTTCAGGTCAAAGCCCAAACTAAATATTGGATTTATAGTTCTTTAGCTCCGCCTTCAAACTCATATCCAAGCCACTTACACTATGGGTTAAGGCCCCCATAGAGATAAAGTCCACCCCAGTTTCGGCATAGGGAACCAAGGTTTCTCCAGTGATGCCTCCTGAGGACTCCGTTTCGATTTTACCCGCAACTATTTTCACTGCTTCAATGGTATCCTGAACGGAGAAATTATCAAACATCACTCTTAAAACGCCCTCAAGGGCAAGGACCTCATTGAGCTCTTTAAAATCGCGAACCTCAACCTCAATAGGGATATCTAAATTATGCTTGTCCTTATAATCCAATGCTTTTTGCACCGCTGGTTTAATGCCGCCAGCAAAATCGACGTGATTATCCTTTAACATAATCATATCAAACAATCCAAAGCGATGATTTCGACCACCACCCCAACGAACGGCTTCCTTTTCAAACAGTCTTAAATGAGGGGTAGTTTTTCGAGTATCTAGAAGCTGAGCCTTAGTGTGGGCAATGCGATCTGCGAGCTTGCGGGTTTTAGTTGCAATCCCGCTCATGCGTTGCATTAAATTAAGTGCAAGCCTTTCCGCTTGGAGCAGACTATGGGCAGGACCCTCTACATAAAAAGCAATATCTCCGTAATTTACAGGACTGCCATCCTCAATCTCAACATGCATTTTAATGGAGGAGTCTACCAGATTAAAAACCTCCCTGGCAACTTGCACTCCTGCCAGTATACCTTGCTCTTTAACCAATAAATGCATTTTCCCATTTAAACCTATGGGAAAAGCGCAGTTAGAACTATGATCGCCATCGCCAATATCTTCCTTTAAAGCTGCTTTAATGAGTTCGTGGTACTTTGTGCTTGACATTAAAATTATGATTTAAAAATACGCTGTACTATAGAGGTTTTTCCGCCTTAACCGAAAAGAGCATAGACGGAAGGGCAAAGAAAAGAAATGCTGATGCCAATTCTATAAAGCCTTGCTGAAAAGCATTTTGAAATGTAAGGCTTCTTCCTAAATCCTAACTAATAAGGTGAAATTGCCAAGCCATCTAAATGAAGCCAGCTCCACCTGATTATCTACTTTTACAAAATGAGTAATGAAAATACGCTACACATAGCACCTGCCGGTAGTTTCGCTCCAGAAATAAAAGCTCTCGCGCAGGCGGCAGGATTTAGCTCCATTGAATACCACGATGACAATCCTAAAGCAAATGTGAAAAGGCTTGAAGAAATTCCCAATAACGCCGCCATTGCCCTGGCGGTTGGTGCGCCAAAAACTCGTAAAATCATAAAAGGAAAAATATCAAAGGGGCATAATTTCCCCAAACTTATCCACCCCACTGTAATTTTTCTTGATCCTGAGCAAATCGCAATCGGCCGTGGTAGTTTAATTACCGCTGCGAATGTAATTTCTACTAATGTTGAAATTGGTGAATTTGTAATGATAAACCTGCAATGTACTATTGGTCATGATTGTACGATAGGAGATTATTGCTCCTTAATGCCCGGGGCTCGCCTGAGTGGTGGGGTAAAACTTGAAAAGGAAGTCTTTGTAGGAACGAATGCCGTAATACTACCCTACCTAAAAGTTGGGGCAGGTGCCACCATAGGAGCGGGCGCGGTTGTCACGGAAGACGTGCCTCCCGGTAGAACTTTTGCCGGTGTTCCCGCCATAGATATCACCAAGAGCTGATCATTCACTTAATTTGTAAAATGAAACGCATTTTCATTGTAGGCACAGCACGGTCTGGAACTACTTTAGTTCAAAGCTTTTTAAGCAGCCATCCGGATGTTTTCAGTTTACCCGAAACGCATTTTTTCGCCTACTCCATCCCCAAAAATAAATACCTGCGTTTATTTCATCGTCCATCCGAAAAACAAATTGAAAAAATAAGGAAGCTGCTGACGTCCATGGAAATGGACCTTGAATTCAGTCCAAATGAAAGTGACCGTCGAAACCTAAATCAATGGACGAAGTACTTTCTCAACTTTATGGATGAGAAAACTCGGGATAAGCGGTGTAAAGCTTGGATTGAAAAAACCCCCATGCATCTTCACTATATAGATCTGATACAGAAAAATTGCCCCGACTGTTATTTCATTCACACCCTCAGGGAGCCCAAGGCTAATATTTCGGCTCTTTATTCAGTTAGTAAATCACATCCAACCGCCTTTAAACAGGCCTCCCTCGAAAAAGCTATCAAGCGCTATCGGACTGAACTAAAAATAAGCGAAGGCTATTTCGGCCAAAAGAATCACCTTCACTTGCATTATGAAGACGTGGTTCTTAAACCTGAAAAAAGCATCGCCAAAGCCCTCAACTTTTTAGGCC
Organism: Bacteroidota bacterium; assembly: GCA_024742495.1. GTDB lineage: Bacteria > Bacteroidota > Bacteroidia > Flavobacteriales > Schleiferiaceae > Croceimicrobium. The sequence goes on along the minus strand of JANSYJ010000007.1, from coordinate 146,961 downwards.
TTAAAACGGACAATCTCTTGGAAGCCTATCAAAAGGAAGCCGCCAATATTAGCCTTGCTAGTGAGGATTGGAAAAGTAATAATCAAAAAGAACTCAAACTACAAGACAAGGTAAAAGAGCGGCTTAGCGACGCTGAATACAAACAGCTGAAACAGTCCTTAAAGTCCTTAAAATCTCCCTTACTCACGGCCTATGAGGATTTCAATTCTTGAATTTGATTACCATGCCGAAGTGCTTAGAAACACTTTGGAAATCCTCAATGGATCAGAACTTGATCTGCAGGTTTTTACCACGGAAGCAATTTGGGAAAAAGTCGCCTGGCCAGATGAGCTAAAAGTAAAAACCAAAGAAGATCAGCATAGCTTAGAGAAATTTCTAAAATCGCATTCTCAGCAAATTAACCAATGCGACTTGATCCTTGTGAACACCATGGCTTCTCAATTTAAAACTTGGGCTGAGCTAAACTTTAACAAGCCAATAGTGCTCAGGGTGCACAATGCGAATAGTAGCTTCGCTACCTTTAAAAAGAGCTACCAAATAATTTGGAAGCCTTTTTTCTTATGGAAGGATTTTTCGCACTTCATTCGCAAGGTCCTCCTCCAACAGGAGCTTAAATACCGAAAAGTGGCTCTGAAGAAAGTGGATCATTTCGCCTTCCCTAATGAGCTCATCAAAGAATTTTGTCTAAATCAATATCAACTATCAGCGGCCCGGTGTTGGAGCCTGCCTTTTTCATTTTGGGAGCATAAGTCAAAATCAGGCAATTCACCTAAGAATGAATTTCAGATAAGTGTTATCGGTAAAATAGACCAAAGAAATAGAGACTATGAGCTATTAGTGAAAGCCATTGTCCGGCTTCAGCCTCAGCTTAAAGCTCAAAACTTAAAACTGAGATTATGCCTACTTGGAAAACCAAAAGGTAAGTATGGGAATAGCATCATTCAAGCTCTGGAAAAGCTTAAATCAAAGCACTTCCAATTACACTACTACCAGGGCTTTGTGCCACAAACAGAGTTTGAAAGAGAAGTTTACAATAGTCAGCTATTAATTATTCCTACCCGAATAAAAACGCGTTTTACCATTTACACCGAGTGGTACGGGAAAACCAAAATATCCGGCAGTGTAAACGACGTAATACGTTACCATAAACCAGCTTTAATCGATAAGGCTTATGAAATTCCGAAAAGTATAGCAGCCGCTTTTGACTTTTATGCAGATGCCCAGGAATTAGCAGATAAAATCATCCACAACATAATCAATGAGCCTTTTAAAGAGGCCGATTTCGAAAAGATACTATCTGAATACGAAAGAAGCTCAATCCAAGCACTTTATGTGGATACCTTTCAAAATATTGCTAATTCTTAGGATCAAATTAAGCGCGTCAAATCTATTCTACTTCAAAAGTTGGAATGCTTTACTTTGCAAGGATCTGTCTTAAAACCCGCCCTAGGCTTTAAATTTATTTATGGGTAAAGTTGCCAAACAATCATTTTTCAATTCCATTAATTCCTATATCGGCGTTGGCCTAGGGGCTTTAAATACGATGATCCTTTTTCCAAGGATTTTCGAACCAGAGACCTATGGCGACTTTCAAAGCCTCATGGCCATTATTACCATCATTGCCACATTTGCTCACTTAGGCTTTCCTACATCAGTGGTGGTTTTTTTCCCAAAACTTAGTCGCGAAAAGAGAGCGGCATTGTGGACCTACATGCTGGTGGGGATTAGTATTATTGGGCTGCTATTGGGAATCAGCCTGGCCCTAATTCAGTATCTCGAAATATACAAGGTACCCAATGCCCTAATAGGTTTCATCGTTTGCCTAAGCATCATTTATTTCGAGCTTCTTTCGGCGCTAAGCCAACATCATAATAAAGTTGTTCTTCCCCAGTTTTTGCGCAATGTCTTCCGTCGACTAGTCATCACCTTAGCTTTGGCCTCTAGTCTTTTTATAGAGGAGGGCCTTCAAGCATTTTACTTGGTTTTTGGACTGGGTTATTTGTCTCATCTCATAATCATGCTTCTCTATGCCAAACCTGATCTTCCCCCATTAAAATGGCAGCCTCAATTGGTAGATCAAAAAAGCAATCTGCAATATGGATTGATGGTGATGCTAGCAACAGGGTCTATATTTCTTGTATCCAAGATTGATATCTTAATGATCAAGTCTATGCTTGGTAGCGCTGAAGTGGCATTTTACTTCATTGCCTTTTTTATCGGTAGCGTGGTATCCGTGCCAGTGAAATCGGTAATTGCATCCATCAGACCATTTGTAGCAAAAGCTTGGGCGAGAGATGATCTTGCGGAAATTGACAAGCTCTATAAAAAATCGGCCATCACGCAATTGGCCATTACCGGCTTTTTACTGCTTTTAATTGTCACTAACCTCGATATTCTGCTTTACTTTTTACCGCTTCGATATCATTTTGAAGCCTTCCCGATGGTGGTCTTATGCATCGGCTTGGGCGAAGTAGTAAAAGGCGCCACCGGCATAAACGGAATGATACTAACCGTTTCAAATAAACAACACTTTAATTTTTACTCGGGTCTATTTTTACTGGCGCTAACCGTGCTTGGAAACTGGCTCCTTATCCCCATACTGGGCCTAACAGGCGCTGCCCTAGCTAGTCTAATTGCCATAAGCCTATTTAATTTGTTCAAGCTCTTTATTGTGCAAAAACTCTTTAAGCTAATTCCCCTAAGTAAAGCTTATTGGGTTTTACTTTTTTGCATGGGAATTAGTCTTTTTGCGCTTTCGCTGATGGCAAACACGGACTGGCCATTATGGTTAAAATTGGTGGCAGGCAATAGCTATGCTTTTGGCCTACTCCTTATTTTATTTAAGTTCAGTAAAGCTCTAGACGATTTTAAGGTCTTTAAATTTCTGAAAAGCTAAATTTTAAGCTCGCAATCCAAAGCCATAATTGTAATTTTGCTCCATGTGGAAGAGGCTTAAAGATCGATGGCATTGGCTGAGCGAAAGAGTGGCGCAACAAACCCGCAAGATTGAACTTCCATTATTCGATGGATTAAGTCTTTATGCTGTTTCCATCTTTTTCTTCCGCGGCATTATCCAAGGCAGTATTACCAGTCGGGCAAGCTCCATCGCCTTTTCATTTTTCTTGGCGCTCTTCCCAGGAATTATATTCTTCTTCACCCTTATCCCCTTTTTCCCTGTAGAGTCCTTAGAAACGGAGATTTTCAATGTTTTCCAACGCGTCTTCCCGCCCGATACTTTTGATGCTGTAAAGAGCACCATTCAAGATGTAATGCATAATAAGCGGCAGGGCCTCCTTTCAGTTGGTTTTATTTTAGCGATGCTTTTCTCTACCAACGGCATAAGTGCCATCATCACCAACTTTAACCAAACCATTCACAAAATAGAAGAAAGGTCCTTTTTGCAACAACTACTGGTTAGCCTTGGACTTACCATTGTAATAGCCATCAATTTTATCATTGGTATCATTGTAATCATTTTTAGTAGTGATGTTTTAAATGGCCTTTTAGACTTCTTCGGTCTGGTAGCTATTTCCTCTTTAGCGGTAGAAGTTGTGCGCTCGATGCTACTAATCTTCGTTGTATTTATTGGTATCGTGCTCGTCTATAATTTTGCTCCTTCCGGCAAACGCAAATGGCGCTTCTTTTCACCCGGCGCCATTTTGGCTACCGTTTTAATTTTACTGAGTTCCTATCTATTTAGCTTTTATGTAGCTAACTTCAACCAGTACAATACCTTATACGGATCTATCGGCACCTTGATGGTGATAATGTTATGGATTTACATCAATGCCCTGGTCCTTATAATAGGCTTTGAACTAAATGCCAGTATTGCGGAACTTAAGATCAATGCCGAGCTGGAGGAAGCTCGTAAAATTGAGGAGCCAGAAAATAGCTGAAAAATATTTCGGCCTTTCTTTATTATTAATAAAATCACCCTATATTTGCAGCCCGAAAAATGGAACGCCACAGTCTCCGGACTGGTAAAATAAATTAGTTATGAAACGTACTTTTCAGCCTTCAAGACGTAAGAGAATTAACAAGCACGGATTCCGTGAAAGAATGTCGAGTGTTAGTGGACGTAAAGTTCTAGCTTCTCGTCGTGCCAAAGGCCGCAAAAAGCTATCTGTTTCTACTGAAGGAAATTACAAAGGCTAAGATGTCTTTGGATTTAAAATATTAATGATTAAGGTGTTGCTCGGCAGCACCTTTTTTTTTGCCTCGTCAGTATTGCGCCGTATTTTTCCCAAATCAAATTCTTATCATGCCAAAGGATAATTCCATCAAACACGTTCTTATTATTGGTAGTGGACCGATTGTAATCGGCCAGGCCTGTGAATTCGATTACTCGGGCTCGCAAGCCGCCCGTTCCCTTCGCGAGGAAGGCATCGAAGTTTCCCTAATAAATAGTAATCCAGCTACCATCATGACCGACAAAGTGGTGGCGGATCATGTTTACCTACTTCCTCTAGAAGTGGCTTCCTTGGAGAAGATATTAAAGGAACAAAACATCGATGCTGTACTGCCTACCATGGGCGGACAAACAGCACTAAATTTATGCATCGAGGCCGATAAAGATGGCTTGTGGGAAGAGCATGATGTGCGCATTATTGGAGTGGACATTGACGCAATTAACATCACGGAAGATCGTGAGGAGTTTCGTTTGCTAATGGGTAAAATTGGCGTAGGCATGGCCCCTGCCCAAACCGCCACCTCCTTTCTAAAAGGTAAAGAAATTGCCCAGGAATTTGGCTTCCCTCTTTGTATTCGTGCCTCCTATACCCTCGGTGGATCCGGAGCAACCTTTGTGCATAATAAGGAAGAATTTGAAGAATCCCTAAGTCGAGGTTTAGAAATATCACCAATACATGAGGTGATGATTGATAAAGCTCTTTTAGGCTGGAAGGAATTTGAGCTAGAATTACTCAGAGACTCCAATGATAATGTGATCATCATTTGCTCCATTGAAAATATGGACCCAATGGGAATTCACACTGGTGACTCTATTACCGTGGCTCCGGCCATGACGCTTTCAGACACAACCTATCAGCGCATGCGTGATATGGCCATCCATATGATGCGCTCCATTGGTAACTTTGCTGGCGGATGTAATGTACAATTCGCAGTAAGTCCGGATGAGAAGGAGGAAATTGTGGCCATTGAAATTAATCCACGGGTATCACGCTCATCAGCTTTAGCGTCCAAAGCAACTGGTTACCCAATTGCTAAAATTGCGGCTAAGTTGGCCATTGGCTACAACCTAACCGAATTAGATAATCAAATCACCAAGACCACCTCAGCTTATTTTGAGCCTACCTTGGACTATGTGATTGTAAAGATTCCACGTTGGAATTTCGATAAATTCGATGGTGCCGATCGTCGCTTAGGCCTGCAAATGAAATCGGTAGGTGAAGTAATGGGCATAGGCCGTTCCTTCCAAGAAGCTTTGCATAAAGCAGCGCAATCCTTAGAGGTTAAGCGCAATGGATTAGGAGCCGATGGGAAGGGCGAAAGCGACCAAAGCACGGTTTTAGAAGCCTTGGAAAAAGCAAGCTGGAATCGAGTATTTATGATTTATGATGCGATGCAAATGGGCATCCCTTTGCGACGAATCCACGATATTACACGCATTGATATGTGGTTCCTTCGCCAAATCTATGAGCTGGTTCAATTGCAAGTAGAAATCGAAAAACACAATCTAAATAGTATTCCGCGGGAACTACTGCTTGAAGCTAAAACCAAGGGTTTTGCCGATCGTCAGATTGCCCATATGATTGGCGTACTGGAAAGTGAGATTCACACCAAGAGAACCGAATTAAATATTAATAGGGTTTGGAAGCTGGTAGATACCTGCGCCGCTGAGTTCCCAGCGCAAACACCTTACTATTATTCTACCTTTGAGTACGACTTCCAAACTGCCGATAGCGAATTAGGGGTTGAAAACGAATCCAGCGCCAGCGATAATAAAAAGATTATTGTTCTTGGTTCTGGCCCTAACCGGATCGGTCAGGGAATAGAATTTGACTACAGCTGCGTACACGGAGTTTTAGCCGCTAAGGAATGTGGTTATGAAACGATCATGATCAATTGTAATCCAGAAACGGTTTCTACCGATTTTGATACCGCCGACAAACTCTATTTCGAGCCGGTATTCTGGGAGCATATCTATGACATCATCCTTCATGAAAAACCAGTTGGCGTTGTAGTTCAGCTTGGCGGCCAAACCGCACTTAAACTAGCGGAGAAATTAGATCGCTTCGGGATTCCTATTGTAGGCACCAGCTATCAAAGTTTAGACTTAGCCGAAGATAGAGGACGTTTTTCTGAATTATTACGGGAACAAGAAATTCCTTATCCCCGTTTTGGTGTAATCACAAATGCTGAAGAAGCTCGCGACTTAGCCGATGAACTCGGATTTCCTATTCTCGTTCGTCCGAGTTATGTACTGGGAGGACAAGGGATGAAAATCGTGATAAACCAAGATGAGCTAGAGCATCATGTGGTAAATTTATTTAAGGCCTTCCCCGGTAATCGCGTATTACTGGATCATTATTTAGAAGGTGCAATTGAAGCTGAGGCTGATGCTATTTGTGACGGTGAAGACGTTTACATTATGGGAATCATGGAGCATGTAGAACCATGTGGAATACATTCCGGGGATAGTAATGCGACCCTTCCCCCTTTCAATTTAGGCGATCTAATTATTCAACAAATTGAAGATCATACCCGTAAAATTGCCCTTGCCTTAAATACTGTCGGTCTTATCAATATCCAATTTGCAGTTAAGGATGATAAGGTTTTCATCATTGAAGCCAATCCACGGGCCTCTAGAACGGTGCCCTTTATTGCCAAGGCCTACGATGAGCCTTATGTAAATTATGCTACCAAGGTGATGTTGCGCGAGAAAAAGGTGAAAGATTTTAAATTTGAACCTAAGCGCAAGGGTTGGGCCATAAAACAGCCTGTATTCTCGTTTAACAAATTCCCGAACGTAAATAAAAACCTCGGGCCAGAAATGAAATCTACTGGTGAGAAAATTTACTTTATAGATAATCTTCGGGATCCAGTATTTAAGAAAATCTACGCCGAACGTAATTTATATTTAAGCAAATAGTGATTTTTCGTTTACTCTTTATTGTCACCTTCATCTACCTCATTTCCTTAGTGGTAAAACGCATTTTTGTGCGTCCTTTTCGGCAGGGTTATCAGGATAAAGATTTTGAAAATCGTCGTAAGTCGGCTCAGAATCAAGAAGGAAGCATTAGCATCGAAAAAAATGGCGCTGACAAATCTCGGGATGCCAAAAGCCTGGGGGAGTATGTTGATTACGAAGAGGTGGATGATGAAGCCTCTCCCAAATCATGAAAGTAATAAGCATCATTGGAGCTCGTCCTCAGTTTATTAAAGCTGCACCACTTTCGCATGCCTTAAAAAAACAAGGGATTGAGGAGCTTATCATTCATACCGGGCAACATTATGACCCTTTGATGAGCCAGGCATTTTTTGATGAGTTAAGCATCCCAGAGCCCAAGTACAATTTAAATATTAGCCAGCTTTCTCATGGCGCCATGACCGGCCGAATGTTAGAGGCGATAGAAACGGTACTCCTAAAGGAGGAGCCAGAAATGGTTATTGTATTTGGCGATACTAACTCAACTCTGGCGGGCGCCCTGGCTGCTAAAAAAATCGGAATTCCCATTGCTCATATCGAGTCGGGAATGCGCAGCTACTTAAACTTTCAGCCCGAGGAAATTAATCGGGTACTATGTGATCGCATTAGCGACCTGCTTTTCGTCTCCAGTTCAGATGCTCGGCAAAACCTCATCAATGAAGGTCACTCAGAAGAGAAAATCGTTTTCAGCGGTGACATCATGTACGACCTTTTCAAGGCTCATGAAGATGAGGCCAGTCATAGTCACTTAAAAGGCTTAACCACACCTTTCGCTTTGCTTACTTTGCATCGTCAGGAAAATGTTGATGATCCATATAAATTGCGACAATGGCTCAATGCCTTGAATGATTTAGCGCAGCACATCCCCCTTCTTATCCCCTTGCATCCGCGCACTAAGGCAAAAATTGAAGCCCTGGACTTCGATTTACATGCTCAAATAATTAAGCCCTGCTCCTATTTAGAAATGTTGGGTTTACTGAAGGCCTGCACCCTAGTTGTAACCGATAGTGGAGGCTTGCAAAAGGAGGCCTATTTTGCCAAAAAAGCCTGCTTAACCATGCGTGATGCGACCGAATGGATCGAGCTTATAAATGTTGGCGCAAACCGACTTTGTAGTCCCGATAATTTAGTGGCTGAATTTTCGAAAATCCTCGAGGCCAAACTTGAGTTTCCAGAACTATTTGGAGATGGACATGCGGCGGAGATTATTGCACAAAAAATCCAATTCTTTTTGGAGGGCAATTAGTTTTTAGTCCTCTCGCAATTCAAAGCTGGACTAAAATAATGGCATTGCCTTTTAGCTATATTTGATTCCTAATTTATTAGCATGTTCAAAAGAGCAAGGATTCATATTATAGCGGTTTTTACTTTTTTAGCCCTAGCAGCGGTTTTCAACGCCCCGGTTTTCTCTGGAAAAACCGTTGATCAACATGACATAAAGCAAAATAAAGGTTCAGCTCGAGAAATTATTGAATATCGAGAAAAGGAGGATCGGCAGATTTTTTGGACCAATGTGATTTTTGCCGGTATGCCATCATATATGACATCAGTAATAAATGAAGGAGAGATTCTTCGAAAAATCCCATTCACCCTAAACAAACTACTCTTAGATCCTGCTATAAATTATATGTTTCTATTGATGCTGTGCTTTTACATTTTGGGTCTGGCACTAAAAGTAGATCCATTAATTGCACTTCTTGGAGCAATTGCCTATGGCTTCTCAAGTTACTTTGTTACCCTCTTAGCAGCAGGCCATAATTCGAAGATTCATGCTATGGCCTATTTACCCGGTATCTTAGCTGGGATGGTTTGGGCTTATCGTCGCTCAAAACCATGGCTGGGCTTTGCGATTTTTGGATTTTTCCTAGCCCTAGAATTGAGTGCACGCCATCCTCAAATGTTTTACTATTTCTTGTTTCTAGCTATCCCCTACGGCATATATGAAGGGATTAAGGCCTTTAAGGACAAAGTATTTCCTACTTGGATTAAATCAACTGGCCTTCTATTGGTGGCGGGAATGCTTGCTATTGGAACAAACTACTCCTACTTGAGCAGCACCTTAAGCTTTGGTAAAAACACCACTAGGGGTAAATCCGAATTAACATTTAATAAAGCGAATCAAACTGATGGTTTGGACCGAGACTATGTTACAGTATGGTCTTATGGAATTGGTGAAAGCTTTAATCTGATCATTCCAAATTTTAAAGGTGGAAAAACTGCGACCTTATCAAATTACGAAGAGGCCATGCAAAATGTTGAACCGGCCTTTAGACAATCCATCTCGAGTCAAAATGCTTATTTTGGAGATCAGCCTTCTACTTCTGGACCGGCCTATGCGGGAGCATCCATTATACTTTTTGTGCTATTGGCCTTTATTTTTTATAAATCCTCTTTCAAATATCTTCTTCTTTTTAGCCTCCTCCTAACCATGGCCTTAGCTTGGGGTAAAAACTTTCAAGGACTTACGGATTTCTTCTTAGACTATATACCCTATTATAATAAGTTCCGTGCCGTTTCTTCAATGATGGTTATCCCAGATTTCATTTTGCCCATTTTAGCCATTTTGGGACTAAATACTATCATTCAATGGAACAAATCCGATTGGGCGAAAAGTATCAAACTACCCTTTGCAGGAAGTATGAGCAGACAAAAGGCTTTCTACATTGGTAGCGGTATATTAATTTCATTCTTGTCTCTCAATTATATAGCACCCGGTCTGTTTAACAACTTTTTAAACACACAAGAAAGTAGTTCTTTACCAGCGGCCCTTGCAAATGCCAATTTCAATCAAAATCAAGCTAATCAATATATAGAAAGCCTAATTGCTGCACGAGAATCCCTATTCAAGGCCGATGTACTGCGATCTCTACTTTTTGTAACACTCAGCAGCGGACTCACCTTATTTTTTAGTCAAGGCCGTTTATCAAAAAACGGCTTGGTCATCAGTCTTTGTGTTATTGTTTTACTCGACTTATTTGTAATTGACAAGCGCTATTTAAACGAAGAAAACTATATCGCAGAATCAAGAATTGAGAAAAATTACGGTGTTGAAGCAAGTCCAGCTGATAAGTTCATTATGCAGCAGTACAGCACCGACCCTTATTTCCGCACCCTAAATTTAAACGTATCTCCCTTCAACGATGCCACTACCTCTTTCTATCATTTCAGTCTCGGAGGTTATCATGGTGCTAAGCTTCAAATTTATTCCGACCTGGTTGAGTATCAAGTTTCCAAGGATATTGAACGATTAAGCAAGGGTCTAAACGGCGGTTTTAGCATCGATCAAGTATTTAGCACAACCTCGGCCTTTAATATGCTAAACTTGCGATATCTAATAGTGGATCCAAATCAAGCCCCACTAGAAAACCCTCGAAGACTAGGGAACGCCTGGTTAGTAAGTTCTATAAAGAAGGTTGAAACAGCAGATGAGGAGATCAGTGCTATTGCTGATATCGATCCGGCTAACACGGCCATTCTTAGAGGTGTGTTTGCTGAAAAAGCTGGGCGACTGCCTGCAGATGCCGGAAGGGGTTCTATTAAATTAAAATCCTACGATCCTGAAAAATTGGTATATGATTACAATTCCAGCACCGAAAACCTTGCGGTATTCTCTGAGATATGGTACCCCGAGGGTTGGACGGTGATGATAGATAATGAAGAAGCGGAATTACTGCGGGCCAATTATGCACTTCGTGCACTAAAAGTCCCAGCGGGTAAACATGAAATCAGCATGTCTTTTAATGCGGCTGAGGCTAGCAGAACTGGTTTTACCATAGATCTTATTTGTAGCCTGTTAATCCTATTGGGATTACCCTTGGGATTTTATCTGGATTCTAAATCTCAAGCATAAGATCTTTCAAATATGATTTAAAAAGGTTTCGATTTACATGGCGGATTTTCGGCTCAGACGCAATAAACTTTTATGATGAACAACTGACATTCTAGTTTTAGAACATCTAAAAAGTCGTTGATTAGCATTCAGCTATAATTCCGCTTGATATGCTGTGCCCGCTGCAGCTTTAATTATATTTGACCAACAAATTTCAAGCATGTTTAAATCCATTCGTATTCACCTAATTGCAATCGCCGTTTTCTTTTTAGTAACGGCAGTTTTCAACGCCCCGGTTTTTTCGGGAAAGGTGATAGAACAAAACGATATCAAGCAGTATAAAGGCTCCGCTTCCGAAATTCACAAATACCGTGAAAATGAGGACCGCCAAATTCTATGGACCAACGCAATGTTTGCAGGCATGCCCAGTTATGTGATTTCAGCGGTTTATGGCGGAGAACTATTGAAATACATTCCCAAAGTTTTAAATCAAACATTCAACACTGCGATTACCTATCCGTTCTTGCTTATGGTAGGTTTTTACATTTTAGTTTTGGCACTGGGCCTAAACCCCTTAATTGGAATTGCAGGAGCCCTGGCCTATGGCTTTTCCACTTACTTTATCATTGTTTTAGAAGCCGGACATAATGCCAAAATTCATGCGATGGCCTATGTTCCAGGCATTCTTGCTGGTATGATTTGGGCTTACCGCCGAAAGAAATTTTTAAGTGGCGCTGCGATTTTTGCCCTTTTCACTGGTTTAGAACTCACCGCCCGTCACCCGCAAATGTTCTACTACTTCCTTTTCTTGGCTATTCCTTATGGGCTGTGGGAGTTGGCGCAGGCTTTTCGCGAAAAGGGACTTCCTCAATTCTTTAAATCAACGGCCCTATTACTGGTCGGTGCAGCTTTGGCCCTCGGTGCAAACCTTCCTTACCTCAGCAACACTTATCAATACGGGAAACATACCATCCGCGGTAAAAGTGAATTAACCAGCAATCAGGAAAATCGCACCGAAGGCCTAGACCGCGATTATGTTACAAATTGGTCTTATGGTAAGTCGGAGAGTTTTTCTTTAATCGTTCCCAACTTTAAAGGTGGAGCAACTAGTGCAATAGGTAAGGATAACCCCGCTTTGGAAAACATTGATGCTCGATTTAGATCATCCATTGCCAACTCGAACTCTTATTTTGGTGACCAACCTTTTACATCGGGACCAGTTTATGCTGGAGCGATAGTAGTGCTCTTGGCCTTCCTAGCATTTTTCTTCAGCAAGGGAAGTTTCCGATATCTATTGCTTGGCGTATTTGCCTTAAGTATGGCCCTAGCTTGGGGGCAAAACCTGCAAGGTCTCACCGACTTCTTTTTAGATTATGTTCCCTTTTACAATAAATTTCGTGCGGTAGCTTCCTTTATGGTGATACCGGAGCTGATACTTCCCATTTTAGCGGTTTTAAGTTTAGCGGCCATTAGTCAATTGGACAAAGGAGCTTGGAATGAAAAGATGAAACTCCTTATTGGTGGCGAACGCAAAAGATCCCAAGTCCTATATTTCGGAATAGGCCTAGTATCCCTTTTTCTGGTTTTAAACCTAATGTCTCCTAGCTTATTTAATAGCTTCCTAAGTGCGGAGGAAAGCTCTAGTTTACCGGCCATGTTAAGTAATGCTGGATTTAACCAAAATCAAGCTGCCGAATACATGACGGCCATGGAAGATGTGCGCATTGGCATCTTTAAAGCCGATGTAATGAGAAGTCTTTTGTTTGTTGCCTTAGGAGCGGCATGCTTACTACTTTTTCAAAAATCGATTATATCAAAAAATGCCTTTATCATTGGCATCGCGGCATTGATTCTATTCGACCTATTCCCTGTGAACAAGCGCTATTTAAATAGTGAAAATTTTGTTTCTGCTAAAAAGTTAGAGCGCAACTACGGAGTTCAAGCAAGTCCTGCCGATCAGGCGATTATGGCTCAATATGCCAGTGACCCTTATTTCAGAACTTTAAATCTTGCCGTAAGTACCTTTAATGATGCTTCCACTTCATTCTTTCATTATAGTTTGGGTGGCTATCATGGTGCCAAGCTTAAAATTTATCAGGAATTAGTTGAGCATCAATTAGGTGATGATATTGAATATTTAAAGTCAACGCTAAGCAATGGTTCCTACAATCCACAGATTTTTGACCAGCTGCCCGCATTAAACATGCTTAATACACGCTATGTTATTATAAATCCAAACAACGCCCCTTTGGAAAACAGAAGTCGCTTGGGTAATGCATGGTTAGTTGCTAATATCATAAAAGTTAATAATGCCGATGAAGAGCTTGCAGCGATTAAGGGTTTAGATGCCGCGAATACCGCTGTGCTCAGATCTGAATACGCCGACAAGGTTGGTGAGCTTAGGAAGGCAAAAGGAAGCATTCGTTTAACAAGCTATGATCCTGAGAAACTAGAATACAGCTACAATGCCGATCAAGCCAATTTGGCGGTTTTTTCTGAGATTTTTTATCCGGATCACTGGGTGGCGAAAATTGATAATGAGGAAGTGGAAATCCTGCGGGCAAATTATGTTTTAAGAGCTTTAAAAGTTCCTGCAGGGCAACATACAATCACTTTTGAGTACCGAGATAAAACTTCTGGCACCTCCAACACTATTGCCCTAATTAGCTCGCTTTTAATCCTTTTAGCGGTTCCGGGAATGTTATTCTTGGACTATAAGAAAAGTGCTGCGTGAGGAAGGTTTTGTTATTAAGCTATTACTGGCCCCCAGCTGGTGGACCAGGCGTTCAAAGATGGCTGAAAAATGTTGTCTTCCTGCGAAAATACGGTTGGGATACTATTGTGATAACCCCTGAAAACCCAGTGGCTTCAAGTTATGATGATAGCTTGCTGAAAGAAATTCCTTCCGACCTTGAAGTGCACCATACTCCCGCTAGAGATCCGTTTAGAGCTTATGCTATGCTTCGGGGTAAAAAAGACAAACAGGTAAGTACTGGAGGAATTGGGCTATTAAAGCCAAAAAGTAAAAAGCAGCAATTGCTCAATTACATTAGAGCCAATTTTTTTATTCCAGATGCTCGCAAAGGATGGAACCCTTACCTCTTGAAGCAGGCGCGAAACGTTTTAAGCGATGGTGACATAGATGCTATAATTAGCACCGGTCCTCCACACAGCACCCACTTAGCCGCAAAGCAATTAAAAGATGAATTTGATCTGCCTTGGCTGGCCGATTTTAGAGATCCATGGGTCAATATTTTCTACAATAGTTTTTTTCCTCGAACCAAACGAACGAAAATAAAAGATCAGAATCTCGAAGACCTAGTATTAAACAGTGCCGATCGCATACTTACAGTAAGCCCTGGCTTGGCCTTAGAGTTTGAAGATAGAGCACAAAAGGTTGAAATACTTTACAACGGCTATGATCCGGCCGATTTACCAGCACCTGAGACTAAGAAACAGGAATTCTTTAGTTTGAGCTACACCGGGAATTTTAAACCTAATCAAAATGTAGCTGCCCTATGGACCGCTCTAGCGGAGTTGGTAGTGGAAAATGCTCAAATTAAGGAGGCTCTTCAAATTCACTTTGTTGGAAATATTGATCCAGGGGTACGGGAATCAATTTCTGCTTGTGGCCTAAACTCCTTTGTGCATGACCATGGCTACCAGCCACATCACTATGCCACAAAAGTAATGGTTGATAGCTCCGCTCTTATCTTTATAGTGCCACAAACCAAAGACAATAACCTCATCTTAACAGGTAAACTTTTTGAATATTTGGGCTCTGGAACTCCGTTGCTATCAATAGCTCCTCCTGAGGGCAATGCCGCGGAAATCATACAAGAATGTAAACGAGGTAAAAGTCTTGATTATAAAAACAAAGAAGGCATAAAGGCTCGGATACTAGAGCTATTCGGAAATTGGCAAAAATCAAAAGGGTTCAAAGTTCAAGAAGACTTAGAGCCTAGCCTAAAGTACACCAGAGAAGGAAGTACCAAGATGTTGGCAGAAATTCTAAATGAATTTAATGATTGAACAGGTCCATCACCTTAAGGACTGGAATAGAAGTTCTAGTTTTTACCCTGAATTGGAACTTTTAATAAGTATTAAGAGTTTTGACCTAAAAGCAATACGGGCACGCTATTTAGCCGCTAGGAGTAATTTATCCGGTCGAGGAGGAAGCGTTGAACGAAGAGCCGTAAGCTTAGGCGGAATTTCCCATTTAAAACTTTCGAAGGGCAATGCGGTAGAAATAAACACCATTAGCGACCTTAAGGAACCACGCGGACTATCTTCAGCAGGAAATCGATTGGCTTTCTCCTTAGAAAACACGGTTATCATTATTGATGAAAAGGCTGTTTATAGTTTTAGCAATCCGTGGTTTAGCTATATCCATACCGTGGCTTTTCATCCCAGCAAAAAGGATGTAGTTTTAGTTAGTAGTAGTGGTTTCGATGCTTTATTTGAATATCACTATCCTAGTGGCGAGCAAGTCTGGGAATGGTTTTCCTGGGAAAACGGGATTAATCAAGCTAAGAATAAAGAAGGAAATAAAATTCACCTTACTCGATCTAAGGGTCAACACCTAGCCTGGAAGGCTGAAGGAATTCAACATCTCTTTATCAATGATCCTTTAAAGGATCATTTACCTACAGCCCAAAGAGCTGCTTTTATTAATACCGCCAGTTATAGTGAAGAAGGCGATATTCTAGCAACCCTATTTCATGAAGGAAGCGTGCGCCGGATTGATCGTGCATCAGGAGAAAGCAAAATTGCAATCGCCGGTCTTCGCAATCCGCATGGAGGCTTTATGATTAGTGGAGGCAAAATTATGGCAACCAACACCGGCGAAGGTGAATTGTGGATAGCTGAAGAGAACCGTAGAACAAAATTCATCGCGAATGGCCTTCCGGATAAAGCGCCAGAAATGGGAAATTCAGAATGGTGGCAGAATGCTGTTGCTTGGGGGGAATTTTATCTCGTTATTGATTCCAATCGCAATGCTATTATAGTAATTGATCCCTCCCAAAAGCAATATGATTTAGTGCCTTTTAATGAAAATTGGGCCGTTCAGGACCTAATTGTGCTAAACGGCTCAGAACCATCTTTTAAAGAGTACTTAGAGGCTTTTCGGGTAAAGGATTAGAGAATCCAACGAATGAGCTCAAAGGCTTCTGCATAAGATTCATTAATCTGAATTCCTCTCGTTTTAGCCAACCCGAAGAAGAATTCTTCATCCATGTAATTCCTACCATTCTGAGATTGGTAGCATTGCAGGGCCTCCATCTTAGATTTAATGTGATTTCTTTCCAATCGAACATGACAGTTATTGGTGAAATTCAAATTATTCCAAGGAAGCTCATAGCCTAAAATTCGAGTGTGCTTAAAAGCCCTTAATCCCTCTTTATGAATGGTGTTATGATCCTGATGTATATCTAAGGAATTTGGCATAAGGACCAAATCTGGGCTGATGCTTTTCTTTAAAAGGATAAGTTGTTCTAAAATGGCTTGACGATGCTCAGGAAAGTAACGAACGGGGAATTGAAATGTATGAATGTTCTGCTCCTGCACGCCTAAAATTTCCGCGGCATTGGATAACTCTTTCCACAGCGTATCTTCTGCTAATCCTTCTGGTAAAGACTGAATGCATGGCGAGAAAGCAGCATAATGCACTTCTATACCCAAATCACTCAGGCGCTTTATTGTACCTCCAGAAGAAAACTCTCCATCGTCGGGATGTGGCGCTAAAACTAAAACCCTTTTAATATTTTGAAAATCCATTACTATTAATTTAAGCCGCTTTCCTTAGTAATCTGTTCATCCACCAGACTTAAGCCTTCTTTAAAGCTATGGGGCTTATAGCCGAGTTCATTGATGGCTTTATCGATAATAAAACCTGTTCTTGGTGGGCGCGCTGCGGTTTGATTTAGCTCCGCAGATGATAATGGATTAATTAAAGATTCATCCAATTTCCAAAACCGTGCAATTTCCCTCACCATATCAATGATGCTGTAAAAGTCGGGACCAGAAATATTGTAAACGCCCTGGGCCTTTGCCTTGGCGGCCAAACTGCAACCCTGAGCCAAATCTTCAGCTAAAGTTGGGCTGCGGTATTGGTCATCAACCACTTTTATAGGATCGCCCTTCTCCAAGGCTCCTTTCGCCCATAGTACGATATTACTGCGGCTCATATTCTCCGCAACACCGTAAACCAAAACGGTCCTTAAAATAGCATGTGGCACGGTAGAGGCCTGAATTAGCTGCTCGGCCCTTAATTTCGATTCACCATAAAAAGATACTGGTCTAGGCTCCTCTTCCTCGGTAAGGGGACCTTTGCTTCCATCAAAAATGAAATCGGTACTGAGGTGAGTAAGGTGACAGGAGTAGGTGCTGCAAGCGGCCAAAATATATTGCACAGCCTCCACATTCAGTTTTAAACATCCTTCCTTGTCATCCTCGCAAACATCAACATGCGTCATTGCTGCAGTATGAATAACTGCATCTGGCTTTTCCGCTTCAAAGACCTCTAATACATTTTGCAGATTAGAAATATCCATCGAGCGATAGCGATAAGCTTCCTTGCTGTTTAGTCGATTTTCTCCGCGAGCAGTTGCAATTAAATCAACCTCGGGGTCATTTTTTAATAGGTGAACGAGCTTTTGTCCCAATAATCCATTGGAACCAGTAATTAATATTTTCATGCCTGCTGCTGGGGATTTTGAGGATTTATTTCAGCCAATAATTCGTTTAGCGCCTTGATTTGTGGAGCATCACCTAAAACGAATAATCTCGACTTAGGCTTTAATACCGTATCACTATCTGGATTTATAGAGTATTTACCGTCGGGGTCTTTAATGCCGATTATTGTGCATCCCGTTTTTTGCCGGATATGTAAGTCGTATAAACTACATGATTTGGATTCCCCGACTAGTTCAGAAAGTTCTATTTCCTCTAAGTTACTTTCCGAAGAACCTTCCACTGATAGGTGTTCCAAAAACTCTACGATATCGGGGTTCATTACAAGGCTGGCCATGTGTCCACCACCAACGCCTTCTGGCATAACAACCGAATCAACACCTACGGCTCTAAGCTTGCGTTCGGTGCTTTCACTGGATGCCCTGCTTATAAGGCGGATATTACTATTGATAGAGCGTGCAGAAATAACCACGAATAAATTATCCGCATCTTTACTTAAGGTTGATACTAAAGCTCTTGCCCGATCTACCCCAGCGGCCTGCAATACTTCATCATCGGTGGCATCGCCTTCCAGATAAAAAACATCCAAAGGCTTAATGTACTGTTCAATAATATGAGGGTCATTCTCTATTACCAATACCTCTTGCCCGTAAGCCACCAACTTTTGTAGGGCCCGTCTTCCATTTCGCCCAAAGCCGCAGAGGATAACGTGATTCTCGATTTTACTAATATTTCGATTCAAATTTCTTCGTTTTAAATCTGCGACTAATTCACCGGAGATAAGCACCTGAGTAAGCAAGGTAAGTCCATAAGCGAAAGTACCAAAACTAGCTATGATTAAGAAAGAGGTAAACCATTGTCCAGCCGGACTTAATGCCCTTACTTCACCAAAACCAACCGTACTTACGGTGATAATGGTCATGTAAACCGCTTGGGTAAGATCATAACCTTCCAGGAACATATATCCCAAAACCCCAATTAGGGTTAGCATTCCCAATAGGCTTACGATGGTTCGAAAACGTGAAAGGGCGGTAGTTTTATACAAGGGATAAGAATATAAGCTAAATATCGAGCACCGAATGGCGCTTGCTTCTTAAATGGTCTTTTATTTGGATCCAGAAGGCCAAGACCAGATAAATTATCACTGGTGACCCAAAGGTTAAAAAGGAGGTGTAAATGAAGTATTTACGCACCACACCGGGCGCGATTCCCATTCGTTCACCAGATCGTGTACACACCTCAAATCCTCCCCTTTCCAGAAAACTTCTTAATCGTTCCATTATTGATTCAGGCATTTAACAGCTTATTCCCAAGCGTGCAAGTTAAACATTTTTTAGGCCTACAGTATGTTTCGTGCCAAGTAAGACAAGCCTGTGAGTCATAAGCAGAACTAATAGATAAACCCAATTGTTCATAGCCTTTAGTGATCTTATTGGATTCTGGAGGAAGACTTTGTAAGATCTCGAAGGCCCTATTTTGTAAACTTTCGCGATTCAGCTTCATCCCATAGAAATACAAGATGGGAACTAGTGCATTTATTTTCAAGGCGTTAATTTGATCTTTAGACCATTCTACCTTCAGCTGGACTGAAGACAATTTGGAAAGCCGATAATGATAAGACCAAAAACTTGTAAGAGCTGGCCACTTAAAATCTTGCCATCCCCCAGCGCGAATGCGACTAAACCACGATTCTAATTCTGGTGCTAAGCTTGCTAGTTGGGCGATACGCCTATCGGGAAAAGAATGAGGACGCATTCGAGCATACTTCCAGATGGATGGCTCTAGTGGCCTTAATTGATGCTTATGTTGTAAATAGTTAAATAGACTACGCCATTTTTTCACCTGTGCATCCCCGCTACTGGGTAATAAACCTGACATTCCTAAAAACAGGGCCATTAGCGCTTCGGAATCCCTTACATGTTTGCGCCAAAGTTGGTAGGGCACAACTCTAGCTAGCATCTCCATCGGTTCTTTATTAACTTTCTGACCAAGGCTTTTTGCAATGAGATGGTAAAACAAGGCATCCCAATCACCCCTCAGCTCCTGAAATAGGCATTCCATCCTGGTCATTCTTTGTTTCATTCGATCTACAGCGCAGCGATCTAGCATTTCATACTTATGCAAATCAAGACAAGAAGAAAACACCTCTGCGCAAGCTAGATGGGTAGAATTATTAAGCCTTTGTTCGAAACGCCAATAAAGCTGTTCATCAAAAAGTCCTTTCAGACTTAACTCACATAATGAGTTGCCCAATTGGGTTTTTACGGTTTCTTGACTTTTATAAACAACATGGAGGATCACATTATTATAAGCGGGGTCATGCTCATGTTTATGACGATACCAATCCATGGATTCAATATGGATCTCTACACTTCCTATCCAAAGTTGACCAGCAATAAGAATGCGGGCATTGCTAAAATCGGGACCACTATTGTGATTGGGGAAGCCCGGATGAATCACTTTAATCGGCTCATCCTCTGTACTTAGCCATGGACCTGGCTTCAAACTTTGAAAGTGCCAGATATAATGCAAGAAGTCTTCAGTCATGATTTGCTAATGTTTAAACATTAATGTTGCTGCGGATGTTAAGGCAAATTATATTTTTGCAGCGTGGGAATAAAAGAAGAGATCAAGCAGAGCCAATTTAGAAACGCTTATCAAAAAGCTTTCATCAATATTTTGTACACCAACAATTGGCTTGAAGAGCAGGTCCGCGGTCTTTTAAAAGACGAGGACCTTACCAAGCAACAGTTTAATGTACTGCGCATTCTTCGTGGTAGTCATCCTGAACCCTTAAGTACCTTGCAAATAAGGGAGCGTATGCTTGATAAAATGAGCGATACCTCACGTATCGTTGATCGCTTGGTGAAGAAAGACTTCGTACACAAACAAACCTGTCCTAGCGACAAACGTTTGGTGGACGTAATGATTAGCGAGGGTGGGCTAAAGAAGCTGGAAGCGATTGATGCTAAAGAGCATGTAATTGAAGATAGCCTTCAAAATCTTAATCCAGAGGAGGCGGAATTACTCAGTGACCTCCTAGATAAGCTTAGGAAAACGACTTAGAGGTAAATTGCCATCTGCTCTTGAAGCTTCTTGGCTTCCTGGCCAGCAGCATCTGCAAAGTCGGCTCCCTCGGAAGCGTAAATTACACCACGAGAAGAATTGATTAGCAGTCCGATATCCTTGGAACCTTGTCCATGCTCCATAACATCCGCTACGCTGCCTCCTTGTGCTCCAACCCCAGGAACTAGTAAAAAGTGATTGGGGATTTGTTTTCTTATTTCTATTAAAAACTCCGATTTGGTAGCGCCTACTACGTACATCATTTCCTCCTCACTGGCCCATGAGCTTGTTTGTGCTAATACTTCCTGGTACAAGCTATTAGAGGAGGCTAACTTTTGAAGTTGGAAATCCGCACCGCCTGGATTAGAGGTTAAAGCTAGTACTATAGCCCATTTACTGGGATAGCCCAAAAATGGTTCAATTGAGTCGCGCCCCATATAAGGTGCAACGGTAATGGAATCGAAATTTAAGCGATTGAAGAAAGCTTGGGCATAGCGCTTACCAGTATTTCCAATATCTCCTCTTTTAGCATCGGCAATGCTAAACAAGTCGGGATAATAGGCATTGAGATATTCAATAGTTTTCTCTAAGCTCTTCCAACCTGCCAGTCCCTCCGCTTCATAAAAAGCCAAGTTCGGCTTATAAGCTACCGCATAGCTATTGGTCGCATCAATAATGGCCTTGTTAAACTCAAAAATAGGATCCTCGGTCGCTAACAAGTGTTTTGGAATGCGCGACAAATCGGTATCTAATCCTACACATAGAACCGATTTCTTCTTCTTTATTTGAGCTATAAGTTCTTGACGATTCATCTTGGTCTAATCTTCGCTTCCTTCTCTTAATCGTTCCGCGTTCTCAGCTAGCATTAACTCATCCAAGAACTTCTGTATTTCCCCATTTACAACATCATTAAGATTGTAAACGGTTAAGTTTATTCGGTGATCGGTAACCCGACCTTGAGGGTAATTATAGGTGCGAATTTTCGCAGAACGGTCCCCTGTAGAAACCATTGTTTTACGTTTACTGGAAATGGCACTATTGTGTTTCTCCAATTCCATTTCATAGAGTTTGGTCCGCAACATTTGCATCGCCCGCTCCCGGTTTCCCAATTGGGTTCTTTCAATTTGGCAAACCACCACAATTCCAGTAGGTTTATGCGTTAATTGAACTTTGGTTTCAACCTTATTTACATTCTGTCCCCCGGCTCCGCCTGAGCGTGAAGTTTGCATCTCTACATCAGAAGGATTTAGCTCCACATCCACTTCTTCGGCTTCTGGCAATACCGCTACCGTGGCGGCGGAAGTATGCACCCGTCCTTGGGTTTCGGTAGCCGGAACGCGTTGTACTCGATGCACACCACTTTCGAATTTCAAGGTGCCATACACATCTTCACCGCGCACCTCCATGATGATTTCTTTATATCCACCCATGGTACCTTCGCTGTAGTCCACTATTTCGGTTTTCCAGCCTCTAGCTTCGCAATAGCGCGTATACATCTTTGCTAAATCCCCCGAAAAAATGGAAGCTTCATCTCCTCCAGTGCCAGCTCTAATCTCCAAAACGGCGTTTTTCTCGTCCTCAGGATCTTTAGGGATAAGCATAAACCGTATATCCTCTTCCAATTTTTCCAAGGCCGGTTCTACTTCGTCGAACTCCATTTTAGCCATGTCGCGCATTTCATCATCATCACTATTAATGATTAAATCCTTGGCTTCCTTTAAACGCTCGCTGTACTCCATATACTGAGCACGCGCATCAACTATCTTTTTAAGATCCTTATACTCCTTATTGAGTTTCACATAGCGCCTCTGATCGGAGATAATATCCGGCTGAATGATTAGGTCATTCACCTCATCGAAGCGTTGTTTTATTTGATCTAACTTTTCCTGCATTATTTAGGACTTAAAATACTCAAAGTGACCGTGATTAGACTGAATGGTTACTTTGGCTTCATCGGCAGCTTCCACTCTGCCAATTACTTGAGCGCGAACCTTAAAGTATTCACTAATGGCAATGATGGCTTCTGCTGCAGCGGGATCACAATAAAGCTCCATGCGATGACCCATATTAAACACCTCATACATCTCCTTCCAGCTAGTTGCAGATGAAGCCTGTATATGTTTAAATAAAGGCGGAGTTTCGAACATGGAATCCTTAACAATATGCAGCTTATTGATAAAGTGAAGCACCTTGGTTTGGGCCCCTCCGCTGCAATGCACCATACCGTGTACATGCTGGCGATGGCTTTTCAGGATTTCAGTGATGATAGGCGCATAAGTACGGGTTGGGGATAAAACCAATTTACCTGCATCTATGGGACTACCGTCCACGGCATCGGTAAGCTTGCTTGAACCACTATAAACTAAATCCCTTGGGACACTTGGATCAAAGGACTCTGGATACTTTTCGGCTAAATAATGAGCAAAAACATCATGGCGCGCACTGGTTAAGCCATTGCTTCCCATCCCACCATTATAAGAATGCTCATAAGATGCCTGTCCGTAGGAAGCTAAGCCCACAATTACTTGACCTTCGGCAATATTAGCATTGTCAATTACTTCCGCTCGCTTCATACTCGCGGTTACGGTGCTATCTACAATAATTGTTCGCACCAGGTCGCCCACATCGGCAGTTTCACCTCCGGTAAGCACCAAATTCATCCCTTGCTGGTTGAGTTCTTCTATAAGCTCCTGTGTTCCTTGAATAAGGGCCGAAATGACTTCTCCTGGAATGAGGTTCTTATTACGACCAATAGTTGATGACACTAAAATCGGAACTTCGGTAGCGCCTACACATAATAGATCATCTAAGTTCATAATTAGTGCATCTTGGGCAATGCCCTTCCACACGCTAAGGTCGCCTGTTTCCTTCCAATACAAATAGGCCAATGATGATTTAGTCCCTGCCCCATCGGCGTGCATGATCAAGCATTGATCTTCATTAGCACTTAGGTAATCGGGAATAATTTTACAGAAGGCTTGAGGGTATAATCCCTTATCAAGGTCTTGAATGGCCTTATGAACATCTTCCTTTTGGGAAGAGACACCTCGCTGACTGTATTTATTTGTTTGGTCCACCATTTTGCAAAAATAAAAAGCGCCCCGAGATAATACTCGGGGCGCTTTTAAATTATGTTGTATTGCTATTTTTTATACTGAATCCAAAGACCAGGCTGAATATCAATTTCTTCAAGGAAGGGATTGAGCTCTTCAAGTAAATCCATATCCACATCCAGTTCCTTGGCGATGTCCTTTAAACTCATTCCTCGGCGGCGCACTAAATAGTGGCTTTCGTCCCAAGCTTTGTAGTTTCCATCTTTTTCAACTTTGATCTGCATACCTTCGAAAGTACGCACACCGCGCATACCTCCATTAAGTTGCTTCAAGTCACGAATGTTTAATTTATACTTACGTGCAATCTTACCAAGATTATCACCCTTCTTTAGAATGTAAATCTCTCCGGCTGCTACCTCCTTATTACGGGCATCTTCAATAATGTCACGAGCATCAACCGACTTGTCTTCTTCAACAAAGCCATCTGGCACGTAGTCATCAGTTAATACCTTAAAGTCGGTACGACGATTAATCTGGTTAGCAATTTCTTGCTTTTCCGGACTAAGACTCTTGATGTAACGTTCGGTTAATTGAGTTCCAACAGTAAAATGTTCTTTTCCGTATCCAATGTAATTTTTAGGAATTACAAAAGGCTCCGATTCACCCATACCTTGAGCGGTTAAGCGACGTGCATCAATACCCTTCGAGATTAAATAACTCACACAAGTATCGGCACGTTTTTGAGAAAGCACTTGGTTCTTCTCTTCAGAGTCACGGTAATCCGTATGTGAACGCATGCCAATGGTGATATTGGGGTTATTATTTAAAATCACCAATACCGAATCCAGAGAGGACATTGCTTCTGGACGTAAGTCCCATTTGGCTAAATCAAAGAATACATTAGGCAGTACAATTGGCTTCTTGATGGGATCCAACTGTTTGTTTAGCTCTAATCGCTTAATGAAATATCCAGCAGAAGGCACATATTCAAAAGCATCAATTTCAAAACCAATGGTGGTTACTTCTCCGGTAGCTGACAGATACTTTTTCTTCGAAAAGGATAAGGTATAATTTACGTTCTCCGCCACTTTAGTGTCATCGAAAATGTAGTAACCATTTTCATCCGCAGTAACGGTAACTGAGGAACCATCTGATCCATCCATGGTAACCGAAGCCTCAGGAATTGGGGTTTTTTCTTCAGAGTCTAAAACAACTCCTTCGAGGTTAAACACCAAAGGCGTGCGATATACTGACCAAATATCATCACTATTATTATTGGATCCTTCACGATTAGAGGATAAGAATCCTTTTTTGGTATCCGAACCGGGTTCCCAAATAAGGTGAAAGTCATCCTTGCTGGAATTAATTGGATATTCCATGTGCATAACATCGCCCTCCGGCATTCCATCTTCGCCAAGCTTCACCTTAAAGATATCAAGGCCTCCCATTCCTGGATGACCATCAGAGGCGAAATACAAAAATCCATCTCCATGAACTATAGGGAAACGCTCAGAGCCCTTGGTATTAACGGTAGAGCCTAAATTTTTTGGTTGATTCCAAGTTTTGGTTCGGCGGTTATAGGTGCTCATGAAAATATCATGACGTCCTTTACTATTAAAATCATCAGAAACAAAATACATGTACTTATCATCCAATGATAAGTTAGGATCGCCAACATTGGCGAAAGTATCTGTCCCAAAAATGAGTTTTACGGGCTCCTTCCAAGACTTACCTACGAATTCGGTTACGTAGATGCCACAGCCCAGTTTTTCGTTTTCTTCAACGCGGCAGCGTGTGAAATACAATTCTTTTTTGCGGCTATCAAAAGTGGCGGTTCCTTCATGGAATTCGCTATTCAAAAATTCCTCTTCATCTACTAAAGTAGGCGTGGCCCATTTTAGGTCACTGTAGCTTACCTCTTCAGTATCGTCATTACCTCTTCTTCTTCCTCGGCGAGATTTGCGTTCCGCTTGGGTTTTGTAAAGGTCCATAAAGGACTGACCCGTCCAGCCATCATCATCATTCCCTACTGACTCATCACGAGAAGAAACGAAGTAGATAACATCATTTTCTCGTCGATCACCTCCAAAGAAAGGTGCGAAATCTAATGCCCTACTGTTAATGTCCTTCATATTATCCACCTGATATTGAGATGGACGGTCTTTTAAGGCAATTGCTTTGCGGGTACTTTCAATGGCAATATCTCCTTCTGTATCAGTTGGATTTTCCTTTTTGTAATCTTGATAAGCTTCAATAGCCTCTTCAAATTCCCCTTGAGCTTTTAGCATATCTCCCTTTAGTAAAAGAGCTTGCGGGTCTTTATAGCCAACTTTGATCGCTTTATTGTAAAACTGTTCAGCTTCCTGATACTGATTCATCATGCGGTAAGCTTCGGCCGTTTTGAAAAGCACTTCCGATTTTTGATCGCGACCTTTGGCTTCTTCATAGGCATCTTTAAGAAGCTGGGTGGCGTAGTAATATTCCTCAGAATCAAAAGCTTCGTATGCTTCCGCTATCTCCTTTGGGAGCTTGGGGTCGCCTTCTTCATCCTGTGCTAAGGCATTGAATGAAACAAAACTTAGAAGAAAAATCGTGAATCCTAACTGGAGATTTCTCATAAATACCGCGGTAATTTTGGTCTGTAAGGCGCTAAAATAGTTAAATATTTCATTCGACTTAAAGGATTTATAAGGGCTTTAAAAAAAAGAAAGCCGCCTTAGTATAACAACCAAGGCGGCATTTTATTTATTTGCTCTTAATCCTTAGATAAAGATTAGTTCACGATATTTTGGTAGAGGCCATAATTCATCGTCAATTAACAGCTCCAATTTATCGCATGCATAACGGATTTTCTCGAAATAAGGAATCACATTATCACAATAGGCAATAGCTTGTTCCCGAGTATCTTCCATGGCATTACAGCGCTTACGCTCGGCAATCATCGCTTCTTTTTCGGCAATGATAGTACTGATATATTCGCTAATGCTTTCGATCATTTGAAGCTGATCATTTGCCACTTTCTGGAATACATCCGGGGCTAAAACTTCTTTAAGACCGCGCACATTTTGAATGAGCTTATTCTGGTAATTGATGGCGGTAGGAACAACGTGGTTTCCTGCGATATCGCCTAAAACGCGACTTTCGATCTGAATGCGCATTTTATACTCTTCCAGCATAATCTCATGACGCGCCTCAACTTCTACCTTATTCATCACTTCATTCTCAATGAATAATTGAATGGCACTATCAGTTACATAAAAATCAAGGGCTTGAGGCGTTGTTCTTACATTGTTAAGACCGCGTTTTTCAGCTTCGGCCGCCCAATCATCAGAATAGCCATCGCCTTCAAAACGAATGTCTCTACTTTGCTTAATATAGTCGCGTAATACGTTGAAGATGGCATCATCCTTCTTCATTCCACCTTCGATTAGTGCATCTACGGTAGTTTTAAACTCGCGTAGCTGAGAAGCCATAATGGAGTTCATCACGGTCATTGGCTGCGCACAGTTCGCTGCTGATCCTACTGCTCTTAATTCAAACTTATTTCCAGTAAAGGCGAAAGGAGAAGTACGATTTCGATCGGTGTTATCCAATAAAATTTCTGGAATCTTACCTACTACATTCAGCTTGAGATCTGTTTTTTGCTCTGGACTAAGTTTACCTTTCTCTAACTGCTCTAAGGCATCTAAGGTAGCAGTAAGCTGAGATCCAATGAATACCGAAATAATAGCTGGCGGTGCTTCATTGGCACCAAGACGGTGGTCATTACCGGCGGATGCAATTGAAGCGCGCAGCAAATCTGCATGCTTATGCACAGCCATTATGGTGTTAATTAAAAAGGTTAAAAACTGAAGATTGCTCTTTGGTGATTTACCTGGTGCTAAAAGATTAACCCCGGTATCTGTAGCTAAAGACCAGTTGTTGTGCTTTCCACTTCCATTAACTCCAGCATAGGGCTTCTCATGAAGCAATACCTTAAAGTTATGACGACGGGCTACCTTATCCATAACATCCATAATCAGTGAGTTATGGTCTACGGATACGTTGGCTTCTTCAAATACTGGCGCTAACTCAAATTGACTTGGAGCAACCTCATTATGGCGGGTTTTAACGGGGATTCCCAATCTATAGGATTCCATCTCCAATTCGCGCATAAACATACGGGCGCGCTCTGGAATAGAACCGAAATAATGGTCATCCAATTGTTGACCTTTAGCGGGAGCATGACCAAGCACGGTACGCCCGGTTAGCATTAAGTCAGGACGAGCATGGTAAAGCGCGGTATCTACTAAAAAGTACTCCTGCTCCCAACCCAAGGTGGCTGTTACTTTTCGCACATTGCGATCGAAATAATGACATACTTCGGTAGCAGCGTGATCGATAGACTGTAATGCTCTTAATAATGGGGTCTTATTATCTAAGGCCTCACCAGTATAAGCTACAAACACTGTAGGGATACATAAGGTATGTCCCATTATAAAAGCCGGACTAGTTGGGTCCCAGGCTGTATAACCACGAGCTTCGAAGGTATTGCGAATTCCTCCATTCGGGAAGCTTGATGCGTCTGGTTCTTGCTGTACAAGCATACCACCGCTAAACTTCTCCATGGCCTCTCCATTGCCAGTTGGCTCAAAAAAGGAATCATGCTTTTCCGCGGTAGATCCTGTTAAAGGCTGAAACCAGTGGGTATAATGAGTAGCACCTAAGCTAATCGCCCAAGATTTCATACCTGAAGCAACTTGATCGGCCACCGAACGGTCGATCTTTGATCCCTTGCTTATAGCATCTTGAACACTATTAAAAGCTTGAGGGGTCATATATTCCTTCATGGAACGAACATTAAAAGTATGTTCTCCATAAATTTCGGAAACTCTGGTATAAGGAAGTTCTACCTCTTGTGGCATCCTCTTTTGGGCTGCAGTTAAGGCTGAAAATCGATTTTTTGGCATGGGTGAAAAATTTTGAGCAAAATAAACTCATTCATCTGACATAAACCAAAAAAAGCTAAGTATTTTACAAACACCCCCTGCTTAAAAAGGGGTTACTCCTGAAAAAGTGACTAATAAACTCCAATCACCCCCAGTAAATACACCGTGTAAAGCAAAAACATAATAAATCCTTGCCAGCGAGAAATCACTCCCCGCTTCATCCAAAGCATAAAAGGAAGAATAATTAAGCTGATACCAATTAACCATGGAAAATCGAAGCGCATTAAAGCCTCGTTCTGAACCGGTAGATCTACCACCAGGCCGGTAATACCCAATACCGCCAGAATATTGAAAATATTAGACCCGATTAAGTTTCCTAAGGATAAATCCTGTTCTCCTTTAAAACTTGCAATTAAGGAGGCCGCTAGTTCTGGTAGGCTGGTGCCGATGGAAACCACGGTTAAACCAACTACCCTTTCACTGATACCCCAATCGGTTGCAATATGAACCGCCCCTTTTACCAAAAACTCCGCCCCATAGCGTAAACCAGCAATGCCAGCGGCTAAAAACAAAAGCATCTTCCAAATCGGTAAAAGTCTTTCTTCGCTATAATCCTCCTTCTTAGATTCTTTCCGAGAGCTTCGGATTTGAAAAAGATTATAAAGGACCAGAAGGAGGAAAAGCACTAATGATTCCCAGAAGGAAAGCACATCATTCCAAAGAAAAACGAATAATAATAGGGTAACAAAAAACATAATGCCCCAGTCGATACGCATGGTCCTACGACCAACTTGCATGGGGAACACCATTGCCGTTAAACCCAAGATTAAGGCAATATTCGCAATGTTGGACCCGATAACATTACCAAAGGAAATATCAATATGCCCATTGATAGCTGCCTTTAAACTCACCAGTAATTCGGGAGCTGAAGTGGCGAAACTCACCACCGTCATGCCTACTACCAAGAGTGAGATTTTAGCGCGTAATGCTATATCCACCGAAGCCTTTACTAGCCAATCACCACCAAATAGTAGCAAGACCACCCCTGCTATCACCAAAAGGTAGTCCATGCTTATAGTTTAGTGCGCTTAATAGAGCCAGTAAGATCCTCGATTTGTTTCTTTTCCTTTTCTACCTTCTCCTTGAATTTCTTCAAGTCACTGCCTTCGGAAGTTTTGTTGATCTCACTTTTGATATCCTCAGTGGCATTGCGCACTTCCCGGATACCTTTACCTATACCTCGGGCGATCTCTGGAATGCGATTTGCCCCGAAAAACATAATCACCAATAGCAAGATTACGATAACCTCGCCGCCGCTAATATTTAAGAAAAGTAAGGCTGTTGACATTGGGTAAAATTAACCAAAAAACCCCGATAGAAGTTCAAAATTCCATCGGGGTTTCTTATTGCTTTTCAGGAATATTATTCCTTTTCCTTTTTCATAGTGTCAATCATAATCGGAGTTGCAATAAACAGGGAAGAGTAAGTTCCCACTACAACACCAATTAAGAGGGCAAACATAAATCCTCTAATTACTTCACCACCGAAGATGAAAATAATAAGGAGTACAAAGAAGGTGGTTAAAGAGGTATTGATGGTACGACTTAAGGTACGGTTGAGGGCCTCATTAACAATTTCATGCATCCCCTTCTTTTTATTGTGGGTACGGAAATACTCACGAATACGGTCAAACACAACCACAGTATCGTTCAGGGAATAACCGATTACCGTTAGTATTGCCGCAATGAAAGCCTGGTCGATCTCTAAAGAGAAAGGCAAGATGCCATAAAGCAAAGAGAAGAGAGACATTACCACTAAAACATCGTGGAAGGCAGCTGCCACTGCACCAGCACTAAACTGCCACTTGCTAAATCGGATAAGGATGTACAAGAAAATAACTACTAGGGAGAAAATGATCGCCAATACTGCAGATGACTTAATATCATCGGCAATGGTTGGTCCTACCTGACGTTCGGCTACAACTCCAATATCGCTCGCACCGGAAGCTTCGGAGAAGAAATCAGCCTTGGTAGGCGCCTCATTATAATAGGACATCAATCCATCGTATAAACGATTCTTAATATCTTCTTCTACTTCAGGACCAGTTTCGTTAATCTTAAACTTGGTGGTAACTATAATTTGAGATTCTTCTCCAATAGTTTTTACTTCTGGGAATACTTTGGTTCCATCTTCATTTACGAAGAAGTCGCCTAGCGCTGTTTGAATATCCACGGAATTCACCGGCTGATCAAAACGCACTTGATAGGAACGCCCCCCTACGAAGTCAACACCGTAATTTAAACCACGGGTAGATAAAGAGATTATACCGGTTAGGATAATTAAACCACTGATGGTATAAGCAATTTTACGTTTCGCTAAAAAGTCGATGTTGAATTTGGTGAAGGCATTACGGGTAGCATTGGTAAAGAAGGCCACTCCTTTCTTGCTTGCTAAACGAGCTTCAAAAACCAATCTGGTAATGAAGATAGCACAGAATAAAGAGGTTAGAATACCGATGATTAAGGTTGTTGCAAAACCGCGAATCGGACCTGTACCAAAAGCATAAAGTATAACACCCGTTAAGAAGGTAGTAACGTTGGCATCAATAATAGAGGAATAAGCATTTTTATATCCATCTTCAATGGCCAAGCGTAAACCCTTACCATTATTAAGCTCTTCGCGAATACGCTCGTATATAAGTACGTTAGCATCTACCGCCATACCGATTGTAAGTACGATACCTGCAATTCCAGGAAGGGTTAATACTGCTCCTACCGAGGCCAAAACTCCAAAGATGAAGAACATGTTAACGATAAGCGCTAAATCTGAAGCCGCTCCTGCACCGCTGTAATAGAATATCATATATACCATCACTATTCCCAGGGCAATCACGAATGACCAAAGACCAGCGGTAATAGCTTCTTGTCCTAAACTTGGACCTACGATATCGGCTTGAATAATTCTAGCGGGAGCTGGTAAAGCACCTGCTTTTAAAATATTGGCTAAATCCTCCGCTTCCTTTACGGTAAAGCTTCCTACGATCTCAGTGCGTCCAGTACTAATTTCATTGTTCACACGAGGATAAGA
Source organism: Bacteroidota bacterium (assembly GCA_024742495.1). Lineage (GTDB taxonomy): Bacteria > Bacteroidota > Bacteroidia > Flavobacteriales > Schleiferiaceae > Croceimicrobium. The sequence goes on along the minus strand of JANSYJ010000007.1, from coordinate 115,137 downwards.
ATACGCCAAGTTATCAAGCACCACTGCTACTGAGCGGTTATCATCAGGATTGTTCGGATCACCTACTGCCTCTCTGGTTAATTTGGCCCAACGGCTAGAACCATTGGCATTCATAGCCATGGTTACAATAGGATCATTCATTTGGTTGAAGTCCTGTTTGGCATCAACAACTACATCTCCACTTAAAGCGGCTTTACCGTCGCGAGTAGTTTTAGCAGCTAATAGATATACCAATCCATTTTCATCTGGCTTAGCACTCCAAATAAACTTCATATTCCTCATGTTACCTGGCAGCAAAGCCAAGATGCGAGGATTAGAAAGGTACTCATTAACCTTGTCGGTATCGGATACGGAACTAAAACCAACTATTGGACCTAATCGAGGTTGATTGGTTTCCGAATCGTAGTTAGCTCCAAATACTTCAAATAAAGGGTTGAACTGATTTAGTGCATCGGTACTATCTGCACTTGCATCCGCAAAAAGTGAATCACCTTCTGTGGCAGTTGAATCAAGACCAGCAACAGCGCTATCTACAGTTTCATTCACCGCTTGAAATTCGTCTAGAACATCAGCTACACCGCTATCTTGGCTAACTTGACCAGCGCGAGGATTTTCCACTAAACCTCTTAAACGATCATTAGCGCTAACTAGGAAGTTCAGTAATTCATAACCTTCATAAAGCTCATAGAACTCTAGTTCAGCCGTAGATTGTAAAAGCTTTTTAACCCGATCTGGATCTTTTACACCAGGTAATTCAACCAAGATGCGACCGCCATCATCCAATCTCTGGATATTAGGCTGTACTACTCCAAACTGGTCGATACGTGCTCTTAAAACCGTGTAAACGTTTTCAACCGAAGCGTTTACCTGCGCATTTAATTCAGCGATAACTTTATCATCGCTGGCATTAAAGCCAAGCTTGTCGTTCATCTCCTTAGTTCCGAAAAGGCTAGGATCGCTTAATTTCAGATTGGCAGCACGCTCCTGATTTACCTCATTGAAGGCGGCAAAGAAATTGTCGAGGTAGTTATCCTGAGAATTAGCAGCATTTTTGTCTGCCAATTTCAGCGCCTCATTAAAAACAACATTATTGGTATTGTTAGCGATTTCTTTCAGGATGTCCTTAACGGATACCTCAAGAATCACATTCATACCACCGCGTAGGTCAAGTCCAAGGTTGATCTCCTTTTCCTTAACCTCTCCGTAAGTATAAGAGTCTAGAAATACCTTCTCAATTCTCATTGAGTCTAGATAATCCTCTCTTAACTCGGGATCGCCATTGGCATAATCATCAGCATCGCTTTCAACCGAACGGGTTACGTAGGTAAATGAAAGCTGGTAAATACATGCCAAAGCAAATACGATGGCAAACAGTCGGATAACTCCTTTATTCTGCATTACTTAATAGTAGAAGGGTGTTCAAATAAAGGCGGCAAATATAGTTTTTCAGCTAATAAATAACAATGAACTTTAACTATATAACCAAGCCTTGGGTCGGATTTATGCGTAATTTTACCAAAACTCTACATTAATGCGCCTTTTATTCCTCGCCATTTTCGCCATTTTCTTAAATCAAAGTGCTGATGCTCAGCTAAGATTTGCTTTTGAGCAAGAAATTAACACGAAAGTTTATCATGGCAGTGATACTATTTTAAATCCTTGGGCTGGAGGTCTAAATTATCCAATCTTCAACAATTTCGACCTCAATTTCGACGGAATGGAGGATCTTCTGATTTTCGATCGGAGCGGAAAACGCCTAATTCCGATGGTTCAAGAGATCCAAAATGGAGATACTGTTTTGAGGTTTCGTCCGGAATATATTGACCAATTTCCAATTCCTCGTGGAGAAGGTGCTTTTGTACTTTTTAGAGATTTCAATTGTGATGGAAAGGACGATCTTTTCTACTCCGACGGTTTATTTATTAGCGTATTTGAAAATACGAGTAGCAATGGCCAAATAAGTTTTAGCCCTGCTAACAATGGTATGCACCTAGAAACACGCTATGCCTCTTCAGGGGTATCCAAATTGTATATCCCAAGATCCGATCTACCCAATATTGAAGATGTTGATGGTGATGGAGATTTAGACATTCTCACTTTTGGTAATGGAGGCGTGAATGTTGAGTTCCATGAAAACCTTTCAAACTGCGGCTTAAATTTCGAGCAAACAGGAAATTGTTGGGGTTTATTTGAAGAAGGTGGTCTTTACCGTTCCGTCCATCTACAAAAGTGCCAATCTGGTAATAAGCGTAAAAACGCAAAGGTGATGCATGCCGGAAGTGCCATGTTAACTTGGGACCTTAATGATAATGGCATCTCCGACCTTCTACTTGCCAATGTGTCTTACAATAATGTTTCAGCCCTTATTAATGGTGGAAGCCTAGACTCCTCGGTTTTAATTAGTCAGGACACGGCCTACCCCCCTTCAAAACCTATTGATCTATTTGTATTCCCGGCTCCTTATCGAGCTGATACGGATTTGGATGGAATTGACGACCTAATAGTTAGTAGTTTCAGTTCGGCCAGCAGCGGTAGCCCTGATATGTCATCTAATCATCGTGGTATTTGGCATTATAAAAACACTGGCACCAACAGCCTACCGAATTTTTCATTTAGTCAGGACGATTTCCTACAATCCGATATGATTGATCCTGGAGCCGCTTCTATTCCTCGTTTCGTAGATTTAAATGGAGACAGCTTAAAGGATTTAGTTTTAAGCATCGCCAATCGCTTTCAGGCCCCAGGAATTTCGAGCTCTCAATTTTACTATTATCAAAATACTGGTACCGCGCAAAACCCCGAGTTCACTCTAATGGACACCAACTTTGCCGACATACTTCAATTTAACCTTGGTACCGAGTTGGTGCCAGCATTTGGCGATTTGGACAATGACGGCGATCAAGATATGATTGTAGGAAACATTAGCGGATTCTTTCATTATTTTAAAAACACCGGTACTAGTTCTAACCCGGTTTACATATTAGACACTCCAATTATAACCAATACCGATGTTGGAGCAGATGCGGCTCCATACCTATTCGACCTTGATGAAGATGGCGATTTGGATCTTTTCGTTGGTAATGAGCAAGGACGAATTTATTGGTTCGATAATGCCTCGGCGAGCAATCCTAATTTTAGTCTACAATCCTCATTCTTTGGGGCGGTGAGCGTTTCAAATTTAGGCTTATCCGGCAATGCCGTTCCTTCATTTTATCGCGATTCTACTTCGGCCACCCTCTTTGTTGGCTCCACCTCTAATGGAGTTCAGCAATATGATAAATTAGACACCATCGCGAATCTGCCCTCCAACATTTCCGACACTCTAGGAAACGCCAGCCTTCAAAGCTCTGGTAGCAATCAAAGTTTATTGGGAATAACGAAACGCAGCGGACGAAATCAATTTCTAATTCTAGCTTCAGAACTTCAGGCTAAAGGTTTTAGATACGGTTTTATCGAAAGCTTAGCCTTCAATATAATTGATAAAGGTGGCTCTATTCTTTCTAATGGGTTTACGGTTAAATTAAAGAATACTAGCCTAAGCTCTTTGAGCTCTTTCGAGGATAATTTCCCCAGTCCTTATCCAGTTGAAGATTTGATTTTTGGTTTCGGTAATGGCTGGAATTCCGTGCCTTTCCAATATCCATTTTTATGGGATGGCCAATCCAATATAGTCGTGGAACTATGTTTTAGTGGAAACTTTCCGGCTGATGATATAATTTTTGCCATGACCGATAAAGGCTTCCCATGTCATGCATTTGGAGATATTACCGGTTTTAACACCCTTTCCGCAGATGGCTGTGCCATGCCTTATCAACAAAGTATTAGCCGTCGCCCAGATGTTCAAATTAACCTTACTCCTGCTCTTATTCCAGTCCCTTATGAGCCGCTTAGCGATTTATATGTTGGTGAACGAACCAATGCCGACTTTACCGACCTAAATGGGGACGGTTATTTAGATGCCGTTGCCGGTAATTTAAGCGGCGGCTTAAGTTTATTTTATGGTAGAGAGTACGACGTAAGTCGCAAAGAACCTAGTCCTCTAAATGAAACCATAAGCGTTTACCCCAATCCTTCGGACGGTCGCTTCACCATTGATATTGCACCAGATATCCTTCAAGATTACGCACATTTATACCTTTTCAACACCCTTGGTCAAATGGTTTATACGCAAGCCATCAGCGCGGGTGGAAATGTACATATTACACCATCTCTTGAAAATGGCGTTTATATTGGAATCTTGGAAGGTGAATTCAGAAAAAGCTTTAGGATTCTGATTCAGAATTAACTGAAGCAAGATTTGTACACACGCCAAATAGCTTTTTGTTCATTTTTTCAGCAGGTCATTTCGGCCCTTTTTGCTGGAAAAGACTTACTATTGTAGTCCAATTTTTATTCTCAATTATATGAAAAGATTACTATTTGCCTTGTTTTTGGCAAGTTTTGGGTATCTGTCCTATGGTCAGTGTCCCCCAGCTAGCCCTTTAACAACGCCCTATTCAGAGAATTTCGATGCTGAAACTGCCGGCTACCAAGCAACCTATGGTAACTGCTTCATCGGAACTTCCTCATCTAACCCTAGATGGGAGTATGAAGCCAGCGGTGCTGGAAACTCTACCGGAACAGGTCCCCTTAATGACGCTTCTGGTACTGGTATCTATGCTTACCTGGAAACTTCTGGCGGTGCCTTAGGAGATTCTGCTGGTTTAATTATGCCGCAAATTGACTTGTCGGGCTTAACTAACCCAGAACTACGGTTCAAGTACCACATGTTTGGTGCTACCATGGGAGAGCTCGAAGTGTATGCCGATTCGGGTAATGGTTGGGTATTTATTGACTCTATCGCTGGTCAGCAACAAACTGCTGAAACCGATTGTTGGTTACCTGCCTATTTTGACCTTTCTACTTTCACCGGTAGTACAGTGCGCATCAAATTTGTAGGATACAGAGGATCTTCTTTTACGGGAGATATTTCTATTGATGAAATTGAGGTGGATGAAGCTCTTGCTTGCCCAATTCCATTAAACCTTACTTGGCTAAGCAGTGCTACCACTACCGCAGAATTAACATTCGACAATGTGCCTTCTGCTTCTAGTGGTTACAAAGTTTACGTAGGTACGCCTGGTTTTAACCCCGCAACAGCAACTCCGCAGCTGTTTACCAATGATACTGTAACACTTACGGGCTTAAGTCCATCAACCACTTATGAGGCTTATGTAGAATCAGATTGTGGTGCGAATGGCGTAAGTGGAACCTTGTGTTCTATTACTTTTCAAACCAATTGTATTCCTTTCAATACCAATTACACCCGTAACTTCGATATAGATGCGGATGGTGCACCAGCACAGTGTTGGACAGAATACAACAACTTTAGTACTAGTGCTTACGCGCGTGTTGAGACTTTATCAGCTTTTAACAGTCCTCAGCCATTTAGCGGCACCAATGTATTGGAGATGTATAGCTTCAACGGTTCTTCTACAGACACCGTAATTGCGATTAGTCCTGAGTTTAGTGACCTTACTTCGAACAGTCGTCAGATTAAGTTCCAAGTTGCTTCTCAATCTCCAACCAATACTCTTTTAATTGGAACGGTTAGCTCTCAGGCTCCTGGTGCTGCCATTACTTGGATTGACACCATCACTAACCTTTCTACTGCATGGCAATTAGTTATTTTGCCAATGAATGCATCTAGTGGTTATAATGGTGCTGACAAGCATATTGTATTTGGTCATGGTATGGAAAATACCTTCAATGACATTTACATTGACGATTTCGTTTATGAAGCTATTCCAGCTTGTCCTCAGTTAACCAACATTACTTTAAGCTCAGTTGGTATTACCAATGCTACTTTCACTTACAGTAGCGGTGGTAACCCAGTTCAGTACGAATGGGGTCCTGTAGGTTACACTCAAGGAACAGGTACTGTTGGGTCTATGACATCTGGTACCGGTACAGTAGCTGGTTTAAGTTCTGCTTCTTGCTACGACATTTACCTACGTACAGATTGTTCTGGTTCTGGTAATGGTACTTCAGTTTGGTCTGGTCCTTTTACCGTTTGTACTTTATGCTTAACGCAAAGTTTACCTTACTCAGAAAACTTTGATATTGGCTTAGGTTGTTTCATCGCTCAGGATGGTGGTAATACTACCGATACTTGGGTACATGTTACTTCTGCAACTACAACCTCAAACCCAGCTGGTCTTGATGGATCTCCAGGTTGGGTTGAAGCGGATAGTGATAATGCTGGTTCTGGTGCAATTACCATGGACGAAACATTATTAAGTCCATATATCGACGCAAGTAGTATTACTGGTACTCTTTATCTAGAGTTTGATCAGTTCCACCAAGTATTAGGTTCTAATGCAATTGTTGACGTTTGGGACGGTACTTCATGGGTAAACCTTCAAAACTCAAGTGCCACAATTGGTGCCTTTGGTAATCCAGATAAGCAGAAAATTGATATCACAGCTTATGCTAATGATTCTCTTCAAGTACGCTTTGTATATAAAGATAATGGCTCCTGGGCTTGGTGGTACCTTATTGACAATGTACTTGTTCAAGAAGAATTATGTGCACGTTCTACCAACTTCCAAGTAGCCTTTTCTACTGCGGATTCTTTAGGTTTATCTTGGGACCCAGGTGCTGGTACTAACTTCAGCATTGAGTACGGAACAGCTGGTTTCGCTCAAGGTGCTGGTACTATTGTGAGCACTACCGATTCCTCTATTACAATTACTGGTTTATCAGCGCAAACTGCTTATGACTTCTATTTAATAGATTCTTGTTCTGGCGGTGTTGCTAGTTTACCAGTATTTACCACAGGTACAACTTCTTGTGCATTAACTACTCCAGCCGTTTTACCTATTATAGAAGGTTTTGAAAATTATACAGCTGGTCCAGTATTTACTAGTGCCGACCAACTTTGTAATCCAAGTTATTCTTGGACTATGACACCAGGTTCAAGCGGTCAATTCGACCTTCAGGCAGGTACCGCTTTCTACAGAAATGGCCTACAAGCTATGAATATTGGTCGTTCCACCTTCGCATCAAACTTGGAGTCTAATGACTTAGTGATGACCGTAGATTTAAGCAACTACACTACCGCTAATGGTATTGAGTTGAGCTTTTACTGGATGCGTCATACCACTACACCACGTCCTAACAACAAAGTTTATGCACGCGGTAGTGTAAGTGATCCATGGATTGAGCTTGCCTCTATGAACAACTCTAGTTCAGGAGCTTATGATTCAATTATCGGAATGGACATTGTTGCTCCTTTAGGTGTTGCTGGTCAAACTGTTGGTGCTACAACTCAATTACGTTGGGTAGAAGAAGGTCAATCGACTACTTTCTCAGCTACTTGTTGTGATGGCTTCACTCTTGACGACATTATGCTGGAAGCAGTAGCTTGTCCTCTTCCAGGTGGATTAAATGTGGGTAATGTATTTGATACAACCGCTACCTTAAACTGGGCTGGTGCAAGTAGTGCTGCTAACTTCCAGTATTGGTTTGGTCCTTCAGGGTTTTACCAAGGAACTACTACTACTGCTGGTGTAAAAGCCTTTAGTACTACTTCAGGTGTTGTGGTAGATACCCTTTCACCTTTTACTTGTTATGAGTTCTTAGTACGTACTGTTTGTCAGCCTGGCGATACTTCTTCTTGGAGTGCACCATTCCAATTCTGTACCCCTTGTTCTCCAATCTCTGCACCTTATACTGAAAATTGGGATGCATTAAGTTCAGGTTCAAAAGATGTAGGTTGTTTTAGCTCTATTGAAGACGCTTCCCTTTCTACTTCTACTTTCCAAGGGGTAACAATCCAAAGTAGCACCTTTAACGGTCCTATCTCCTCTCCTAACTATGTTGAGATGGACAATGGATTCTCTTCTCCGGCACCATTGTTATTGGTTTCACCGCCAACAACAGATATGACCGCTGGTGATAAGCGAGTAGTATTCTTTGCAAGGAGCTCCTTCCTTACCACTCCAACAACTGATGTTGTAGTAGGTACGATGAGCAGCCCTGGAGATGCGAATACTTTTAGTCCTTTAGACACTATCGTTCTTGACGGATCTGTATTTACGCGTTACGTAGTTGATTTAACTACTGCTAATGGTTACAATGGCACTGATCAGTTCTTTGCTTTTGCCCATAGCCAAGCGGCTAACTTCCGTACTTTATATATTGATGATGTAGTTTACGAAGCCATTCCATCTTGTCCTGAGGTTAGCAACTTAGCAACAGTACAAGTAGATAGCATGAATGCAGTTGTTACTTGGACTCCGTTTAGTGGAAGTACTGGTACATTTGAAGTTGAAGTTGGTTCAAATCCTTTCGGATCTGCTGCAAATAGTCGCGTATTGGCAACCAATGATACTACAACTCTTACGGGATTAACTGCCGGTACAAACCAATGTTTCTGGGTTCGCGAAATCTGCGCCCCTGGTGATACCAGTATTTGGATTGGACCTAGTTGTTTCAAGACTGAATGTTTAACTATTTCAGCTCCTTACTTCGAGAACTTTGATGGTCTTAGCACTGGCTTAGATCTAGGATGTTTTAACAAGTACGAAGATCCAACCTTATCTACTAGTGCCTTTAATGGTGTAACTATTCAAGGTAGTACTTTCAACCAGCCTAATTCTGCACCAAATGTGGTAGAATTGGATAATGGTAGTGTTACTAATAATTCGTTGATTTTAGTTTCTCCAAGAACAAATGACTTAACTGCCTCAGATAAGCGCGTGCGTTTCTTTGCGAGAACTAACTCAACCTTTAACGTGAGAACTTTGATCGTAGGATCTATGGGTAATCCATTAGACTCTTCTACTTTCAATCCTCTCGATACCATCATTATGCAATCTGGCGCCATGCTAGAGTACATCGTAAACTTAGATGCTGCTAATGGTTATAATGGAACTGACGACTACTTTGCTTTTGCACATGGTCTGAATAGTACATTCCAAACCATATTCTTAGATGATATCAACTACGAAGCAATTCCAACCTGTGTTCGTCCAGATAGCCTTGATGTGAATAGCATCACGACTACCACGGCAAGTGTAAGTTGGGCCGGCGTAGGTGGTGGAACTAACTTCCAATATGAGTATGGTATCAATCCATTAGGTGATCCAGGAAACGCTCAGTTATCCGTAACTGGTTCTTCTGTTTCATTAAGTGGTTTAACTTCTGGAACCGGATACTGTGTTTGGGTTCGTGAAATCTGTAGCCCAGGTGACACTAGTTTCTGGAGAGGACCATTCTGCTTCAGCACCCTTTGTGCTACTAGCAACCCCGCTCCTTATTTCACCAACTTCGAAGGTATCTCTATTGGCATTGCCCAAGGAACTCCTTCTGGATGGGAAAACTGTTGGACACACGTTCAAGGAACAGGTACTGTTCGTTGGGAGTCTGAAGATGCAACTGGTGCCAATGAAAATAGCTTCGGTACTGGACCATTTAATGATGCCACTACTCCAACTGCTCCAGGTGGAACATATATGTACTTAGAAACCTCTTCTTCAGGTGGACCTTCTGAATTAATTTCTCCTCCAATCGACATCACTGGTGTTGTTGGTCCTGAAGTTGAGTATTGGTACCACATGCACGGTGCAACTATGGATAAGCTTATTCTTTATGCTGAAGACGCTACTGGAACGCGTACAGCTATCGATAGCCTTGTTGGTCAGCAGCAGCCTGTACAGAGTGACCCATTCTTACAGCGTAATGTGAGTATCTCAAGTCTTGCTCCTGGCATCTACAGCTTTGTATTCGAAGGTTATAGAGGCACATCTTTTACTGGTGATATGGCCATTGATGATTTCAGCGTTAAGCAGGGAGCATCTTGTCCTCGTCCTACTTTCTTAGTTCAAACGGCTAAGAACCTTAACGACATCACTGTAGATTGGACCGCTAACGGTACCGGTACTACTTGGGAAGTTGAGTACGGCGTAGCTGGTTTCACTCAAGGAAGTGGATCTATACAAACTACAACCACTCATCCTGTTACCATTACCAGTTTATTGCCAGCAACTCAATACGACGTTTATGTGCGTGAGATTTGTGGTCCTGGCGATACTTCTGTATGGACTGGTCCACTTACCGCAGAAACCGATCTTTGTTTGGCTAGCGATAAGTGTTGGTATGTATTTGACTTACTAGACACCTTCGGTGATGGATGGAATGGTGCTGAAATCACCATTTACCAAAACGGTATTCCCGTTGGAACCATGGGTACCAACTTCACCACCGGTACCCTCTTTACCGATTCTATTCAATTGTGTAACAACTTTACTACTGCAGTAGGCCTTACTGCTGCTGGAGGTTGGCCAAGCGAAATTGGATTAAATGTATTTGATCCTACCGGTGCAAGTGCTGGCGCTTATGTAGCTAGTGGTTTAACTGCTCAAGGTGATACCTTAGTAAGCTTTACTACCAACTGTGCTGGTGCTCCTGCTCCATGTGTAATGCCGGATTCTATCTGGGCTACCAACAATGTAGGCTGTGATGAAATCGAAGTAGATTGGAACAGTAATACCGGTGGATCCATCCTAGAGTATGGTCCTGCAGGATTTACCCCAGGAAGTGGTACCATGACTGGTATTGTAACTGCTCCATACATGATCACTAACTTAACTGTAGGCACTGCTTATGACGTTTATGTTGCTGATACTTGTGGTAGCGATACTTCTGCTTTCAACGTATTGAATTCTTCTACTGCAAGCGGACCGCTTCCAGTGGCTAGCTTCACTATCGACAGTGCAATTGTTGGTAATGGCTACGAAATCTATGTTGATGGATCTGCTTCTACTGGAGCTGATACCTATGAGTGGAACTTCGGAAACGGTGTTACCTCAACGAACCCAATTGACACTATGATTTACTTAGGTAATGGTGGTTATACTGTAACTCTTATCGTAAGCAATGCTTGTGGTAGTGATACAATGACCTTCAATATCAATGTGAACATTGGAATCGATGAGAACCCTCTTGCGAACAGCTTGAATGTTTATCCAAACCCAGCTAGCTACAGTGTAAACCTTAACTTTAGTGCCCTAAGCAGCGCCGACGCGGTTATCCGCTTACTCGATGCTCAAGGTCGTGAGGTACGTTATACTACTGAACGTGCTGCAGGTGGCGAATTCAATTACAATATGGATGTAAGTGACCTTGCATCTGGAATGTATATGATTGAAATTAGCTCTGGAGAACTTACCGCTCGTCGCAGACTGAGTGTGAAATAATAATCTAGATTAGATTCTTAGAAACCCCGGCCAATTTGGTCGGGGTTTTTTTATGCGCTTAAATAAAAACTGAGGCCGATGCATTGCATTAATTCAAGAAATGCCCATTCAGCTTTTAGCAATAATTAATCTTCTGATTCCAGCTCTTGATTTAGGAGGACCAAACGCCATTCATCCTGATGATATTGAGGATGTTTTAGGCTCCATTGATAGGAGTTTTCTGCCTTGCCACTTTGCAATAAGGTCTGCATCTCCTGTATTTGCTTGGCATCCAACACCTCGTTTAAACTCAGGATTCCTTCCTTTAAACCTTTCTGGCAATGACGATAAATTGTCGCAATACTTAAGCTTCTTTCCTTGGCAATTTCTGCCGGTCTCTTAGCCTCCTTTATTAAATTATAGGTGATAATATAGGTTTCACCCTTTTTAGCCCTCTTAGCCTTGGCTTTCAGCTTGGGCTTGGGAACTTTTAAAATGATCTCCTCCCAAAGTTGAGGCTTTCGCCTTTGAGCTATATCCATGGGCGAAGGGCCTTCTCCATTAAAAAATGAATAAGCTTCTTCTAGAATGTTTAAATTCAAGAATATCTTAAAACCCTCTTGAATGGGAAGCTCAAAGGCTTCTACTAAGAGCTTGGTTCGACTGAGTTGTGCATACTCCAGTTTCAAGGCCTGAAAGTCTACTAGAAGCGCTTCTATGCGCGGCAGAAAGTAAGCTCTTGCCTTATCCAAGCGTTCCTGAATTTCAGGACCCTTAGCTTCCTGCATTAAGTGATAAAGTTGGGCCTGAAACTTTTGAGCGTGTTTCTCATTTTCAATGATACCTGATTCAATAGCCTTAAAGCGACTTTTAAAGTCGTACTTCTCTAATTTGAGCTTTTCATAAGAGCTCTGCCAAAAATCCGTGTAACTATAAGGCCAAGATCGCCACTGAAATACATTTAACAAGTAATCACGCTTAAATTGCTCTTTGCTGGCTTTCAAATTGTCTTCAAGATTCTCTTGAGATCTTTCTAGGCTAAAGCGTTGCGCTTCTATATCAACTATCATGGCATCGCGCCTCAAGGGCTCCTTTAGATAGAGTCCTTCCAAGCTGCGTAAACGTGTAAGGGCAACATAGGCTTGACCTGGGGCAAATGCTCGGCCCAAATCAATAATGGCCTGTTCAAAGCTCAAGCCTTGACTTTTATGAATGGTGATGGCCCATGCCAAACGAAGCGGATACTGTGAAAACTCTCCTAGAACTTCTTCGTCGAGAGACTGTTTATCATCATTTAACTTATACCTCGAATTCTTCCAGGTGTCTTTAGGCACTTTGAAGCGATCTTGATCCTCCATCTTCACCCAAATGCCATCCTTTTCCAATTCAATAATTTCCGCCAACTTCCCATTGTAATAGGCCCCTTCCTCGGTATCATTCTTAATAAACATTACTTGAGCGCCAAGCTTTAACTTTAACTGTTCTTCAGCAGGGAAATTTCGCTCTGGAAAGTCACCACGAATTAAAGCTGAATAGCTAAACTCTTTAGCATCCAGTTCTTCTAATCTTTTAGTATTAATGTTTTGGGCTTGCTGCCGATGGGTTACTAAGTGAATCGCATCTTGAGGTATGCGGGCTTGAGTTCGCTTATTGATGAGATCCAAATCCGAATCAAGAACCTGGTTATGCCTGATCCGATTAAGGATAGCTACAAAATTATCGTCCTGCTGTCTATATACCTTATGCAGTTCAATTTGAATAAAGCCCGCTTTACTTAGCGATTTTGAATGAAAAAAATGAGGACTAGGATAATGATTCTTTAAAACCTGCCATTCGGCCTCTGGCATTATTGGCGGCAGTTGATATAAATCGCCTATCATTAAAAGTTGAACCCCACCAAAGGGAAGCTGTTTTCTACGAGCTTGTCTCAGGCGCTTGTCTATGGCATCTAGCATGTCAGCTCTCACCATGCTAATTTCATCAATAACCAAAAGCTCAATTCCCTGCAAAACCTTGCGGCGTGCCGCATTAATAGGATGCCTTTTATTAAGAGAGCCGCTATCAAAAAGCTGTAAGTGTGGAAATTGGCTCGCACTTCCTTCCGCGAGGTAGGCACCTAAGGGAAATAAAAATTGGGAATGTATGGTGACTCCTCCTGCATTTAGAGCCGCTACCCCTGTGGGAGCTACAACAATAAATGGCTTAGAACAATGCTCCGCCAAGCCCCTCAAAAAGGTTGTTTTACCAGTTCCCGCCTTACCCGTTAAGTAAACGTGCTGAGCAGTATAGTTTAAAAATTCAATTGCAGTAGTGGAAGATTCGACAGCCATTTTGCTAAAATGCTCAATAAATCACGAAGCCAAAACTTTGATAAGCGATAAAAGTATTTTTAAAATATCTTTCAATATTTACTGAAAGTTCTGATTTTATATTTACATTTGACTATGCAAAGTTCGGAAGCCAAAAAAGAATTCATCCAAGTTTGGGGAAGTTTAGGGAGCAGTTGGGGCATTAACCGCACCATGTCCTCAATTCATGCCTTGCTGATGAGCAGTTCTAAGGCTATGAGCACGGAAGAGATTATGGAGGCCCTGCAAATTTCACGCGGTAATGCCAATATGAATATTCGTGCCCTCATCGACTGGGGCTTAGTGAAGAAACGTTTTGTACCTGGCGAGCGCAAAGAGTTCTTTGAGGCGGGCAAAGATATTTGGGAAATTGCAAGACAAATTGCAGCAGAAAGGAAAAAGAGAGAGCTTACGCCTGTACTGCAAGTGATTGATGATTTAAAAGCAAAAGAGGATCAGAGTGATCCACATTTCACCAAACTACTAAACGAAATGCAGGAATTTACTACTACCCTAACTGCAGTTATGGAGAAATTCGAACGCAGCGATCGCAATTGGTTCTTTAAAAGACTAATGAAGCTGTTTAGCTGATATTTTTTTCAATATATGTTTCAATATTTACTGAAAGTTTAAAATATAATACAAGTACGAAATGCAATGGACCTATATCATCTCCTATTTAATTCTAGCCCTTTGGATTATTTTCATTGTCGGGGCTCGCCTTTATAATCAAGGGGCATCCTACCTAAAAGCCTTATTCCCAAGCGAGGGTTTAGATCTCTATATCAATAGATTACTCCTTACGGGATACTATTTGATCAATGCCGGTTACGCTGTTTACAATCTAGTTCAGCACCGGTCAATAGATAGCTCGGCCGAATTAATAAGTCTGGTTGCTCATAATATCGGCTTCCTCTGTTTACTGCTGGGAAGCATTCATTTTGGAAACATCATCATTCTATTTCAACTATCAAAATCAATTTTAACTAGTAAAAACAACTAATTATGAATACGCTTGTCCCTATCGAAAACCCCGATTATTACATCCTTTGGGCTTATGGAATCTATATTCCAATCACCCTATTCCTTACCTTCTATGTAGCAAGGAAGCTGTTTAAAAATGGTATTGTTTATATGCGGGATATCTTTCATGGTCGAGAAGAGCTGGCCTTGAGTACCAACCGCTTATTCGAAACTGGCTTTTACCTTCTCAATATTGGCTTTGCACTGTGGATTCTTGAAATGAATTACATCGACTCTAGTCGAGATTTGGTGGAAGCCCTAAGCCAGAAAGTCGGTGGTTTTAGCATTTACCTTGGCCTAGCCTTATTCTTTAATCTATTCCTCTTTTTCCGCGGAAAGAAAGCTGCTCGCTTAAGTCGTGAGATTAGAGAGAGACAACAATTAAAGCATCAAGCACAGCAATGACCATCCCAAAAGAACTAATCATCGCCGGTGGTTTAGGCCAAATTTTCACCGCCCTTGTTTACCCCTATATCCGTCATAAGGTGTTCAATTGGTATGAGGATGTGCGGCAATTAAAACCCCTAAATCAGGAAATTGCAAAAACCTATGGTCGTTACATTGTAGGGCTAAACTTCAGTTTTGGATTGATTGCCATTTTATGGCCGCAAGACCTGCAATCGCATTCCAATTTAGCGCTGGCATTAAGCGGTTTAATTGGAGCCTATTGGATAGGTAAAGTAATAACGCAATTCGCCTATTACCCCATGTATGAGATACCGAAAAAGAAACTGTTTCAGTATGGTGGTTATTTCATGAATGGCCTATTCGGCTTCTTCGCCCTCTTATACGGCTATCTTTTCTCGCAAAACCTGATTGGCCAATTAAGCTCTTAAATCATCAGGACCTAATTAATAGCGCAAAAAAAACCGCCTCTTTTGGAAGCGGTTTTTTATTTTTACATATTTCGTCGATACTGCCCTCCTACTTCAAACAAGGCACTGGTAATCTGACCCAAGCTACAGTACTTGGTAGCTTCCATTAACACTTCAAACATATTCTCATTGTTAATCGCAGTTTCCTGAAGCTTAGCTAGCCATAGCTCTGCGCTATCCGCATTTCGAGCATGAAGGTCCTTCAAATTGTTTATTTGCTGCTCCTTCTCCTCCTTGGTTGCCCTAATTACTTCACCGGGTGTGGTAGTTGGTGAGCCTTCAGAGCTTAAAAATGTGTTCACGCCAATAATTGGCATTTCACCATTGTGTTTAAGGGTTTCATAATAGAGGCTTTCCTCTTGTATTTTACCTCGCTGGTACATGGTTTCCATGGCGCCTAATACCCCTCCCCTTTCGGTGATGCGATCAAACTCCAAGAGAACGGCTTCTTCTACAAGGTCGGTAAGCTCTTCGGTAATAAAACTGCCTTGTGTCGGGTTTTCGTTCTTCGCTAAACCAAGCTCCTTATTAATGATTAATTGAACAGCCATGGCCCTTCTCACACTCTCCTCCGTTGGAGTGGTAATAGCCTCATCATAGGCATTGGTATGCAGAGAATTGCAATTGTCGTAAATGGCGTATAAAGCCTGCAAGGTTGTGCGGATATCGTTAAATTGAATTTCCTGTGCATGCAAGGAACGTCCAGAGGTTTGGATGTGATACTTGAGCATTTGTGCACGAGGATTTGCCCCATAACGATCCTTCAAAGCTTTCGCCCAAATTCTTCTGGCCGCTCGCCCTATTACGGCATACTCGGGATCAATACCATTACTAAAGAAGAAGCTCAAGTTTGGCCCAAAGTCATTAATATCCATACCCCTACTGAGGTAATACTCTACATAAGTAAAGCCATTGGCAAGGGTAAAAGCCAATTGGGTTATTGGATTGGCGCCGGCCTCGGCGATGTGATATCCCGAAATTGAGACGGAATAAAAGTTTCGTACTTTATTATTAATAAAGCTTTCCTGTACGTCCCCCATCAGCCTAAGGGCAAATTCGGTTGAGAAAATACAGGTGTTTTGGGCTTGATCTTCTTTCAAAATATCGGCCTGTACGGTTCCGCGAACCACCGAAAGGGTTTTAGCGCGAATCTCTTGATAAACAGAGTCTTCCAATACCTGATCACCGGTAAGACCAAGTAGCATCAAGCCCAATCCATTATTCCCTTTGGGCAGATGGCCCCTTACGGAAACACCGGTCAAGGGATTGGTTTCAATTCGATCTTGATCACTGCCATCGGGCAGACCTAAGTAAAATGGTCGCTCTAATCCGCGATCATCATAAAGCTCTTTAAATTTCGCCTCAACCTCTTTCTCTAAACCGTGCTCGCGGATATAAATCTCACATTGTTGATCTACCGCAGCATTCATAAAGAAAGCCAACAGCATGGGAGCGGGACCGTTAATGGTCATACTCACAGAAGTAGTAGGCTCGCTCAAATTAAAGCCGGAATACAGTTTTTTAGCATCCGAAAGATTACAAATACTAACCCCTGAATTACCAATTTTCCCGTAAATATCCGGGCGATAATCGGGGTCATTTCCATATAGTGTAACCGAATCAAAGGCCGTGCTCAAACGAGCAGCTGGCATATCCTGACTTACATAATGAAAACGCTTATTGGTTCTTTCGGGTCCACCTTCACCGGCAAACATTCGGGTTGGATCTTCTCCTGTTCGTTTGAAAGGATAGATACCAGCGGTATAAGGATATTCACCAGGAACATTCTCTTGTAAATTCCATTTTAGAAGATCCCCCCAAGCTTGATATCTCGGTAATGAAACCTTGGGGATCATATTATGAGAAAGCGACTCGGTATGGGTTTGAATGCGAATTTCTTTATTGCGAACGGTAAAAGAATACACCTCATCCTTGTAGCGCTTAACTTTTGTCTCCCATCCTAAAATGATATCCCAATTATGCGGATTGAGGTCCTTTTTAACTTCCTGAAATTTATCAATCAATTCTTGTACGGTGCCTTCTCCTTTAGGATTCTCTTCCCTCAATAAATCAGGTCCACCGAAGCTTAATACCGCCTGATACAAACCATAAAGCATTTGCGCAACATCCGATTGCTGATTTACCTTTTGATCATAGGAGCGATTGTTTTCTGAAATTTCAGATAAGTAGCGGGTGCGATTGGGTGGGATGATGTAAATTTTTTCACTCATCTCACCGGTGCTTTTAAATTCACTTTGAAGATGATCGGCACCGGTACGCTTCACAATGGTGTCCATAATCGCTCGATAAAGCTCATTGGTACCCGGGTCGTTAAACTGACTGGCGATACTACCGAAAACCGGCATATCGTCGATATTCTCATCCCAAAGATGATGATTGCGCTGGTATTGCTTCTTTACGTCCCGTAATGCATCTAAGGCTCCACGTTTATCGAATTTGTTTAAAGCAATTAAATCAGCAAAGTCGAGCATGTCGATTTTCTCCAGCTGCGTTGCCGCGCCATATTCTGGAGTCATTACATAAAGTGATACATCACTATGCTCCAGTATTTCGGTATCACTTTGGCCAATGCCTGATGTTTCTAAAATAATAAGATCATAATCCGCCGCCTTTAATATGTTTACCGCTTCTTGAACATGCTTGCTGAGGGCTAGATTACTCTGGCGGGTTGCTAAGGAACGCATATAAACCCGGTCATTGCGAATGGCATTCATGCGAATACGGTCTCCCAATAAGGCCCCTCCTGTTTTTCGTTTAGAGGGATCAACCGAAACAATGGCCATGGTTTTGGTGGGATGGTCAATTAAAAACCGACGCACCAACTCATCTACCAAAGAACTCTTCCCCGCCCCACCGGTACCAGTAATTCCTAGCACTGGAGTTTGGGAAGTTTTGGCAAGATTATCCACTTCTTTCAAGGTATCCTGATGATCCTCCATGAAGTTTTCTGCGGCAGAAATTAATCGTGCTAATGCTGGTTTAGATTTCTCCTTAATATGATTGAGTTCGCCATTAAGTTGCTGTCCAGTAGGATAATCGCTCTGGGCGACCATATCATTGATCATACCTTGCAAGCCCATTTCACGACCATCATCTGGAGAGTAAATCCTATCGATCCCGTAAGCGTGCAATTCGGCAATTTCATCAGGTAAGATTACCCCGCCGCCGCCACCGAAGATTTTAATGTGGGGTGCACCTTTCTCCTTAAGGAGGTCATGCATATACTTAAAGTATTCAATATGCCCACCTTGATAGGATGTCATGGCTATAGCTTGAGCATCTTCTTGAATGGCTGTATTTACCACTTCTTCTACCGAACGGTCGTGGCCCAAATGAATAACTTCACAGCCCGTGGACTGTATAATGCGACGCATAATATTTATGGCCGCATCATGACCGTCAAACAGCGATGCTGCGGTTACGATTCGAACTTTATTCTTGGGTTGATAGGGTGCAACTTGTTGCATGGCGCTTCTTTTTTTGAGTACTGCAAATTTAATAAAGCAAGGCCGAGGAGCAGCACACTTGTTAAAACATGCCGTTGACTCATAAAGCTTTGTTGAATTGCTAGTAGCTCTTACCTTTGATTAAAAGTATTGAATGCGTTTTTTAAGCCTCCTCCTTTGCTTTATAAGCCTGAGCCTCAGCGCTCAGAAGAAGCAGATTGTTCCTATTCAAACCTTCCCGGTGAATGGCACCATCATGTTTAAATTGGAGGGCACTAAGGATAGGGCGGTGCTAAAAGTGGATAAAGTAGAACCCAATAAGTACGACATCAACAAGGGAGACACCCTAATTTGCACCTTCTTTTGGACTACAAACCCAGTTAAGGATGAGATGGCCAATTTCCCAGGTGTAAAAGCTGGAGATCAAATTAGCTTTAGGATGGGCGTGCAAAAAAGCCCCTTAAATGGCGCTTGGCAATACACGGTTTACCATTATAAAAATCGCACACATATCAAAGAAAGTATGCTTAAAGCAGAAGGTCAATAAGTTCCTTTAAAGCCTTTATTTCATAAGTAGGCTTTAGTTTAGAGGGTTCTTCACTGGGGTTGTAATAAACTTGGTCTATTCCCACATTTCTAGCCCCTCCAATATCGGTGAGTAGATTATCCCCAATCATTAAAGAGTTATGGCGTTTAGCACCGGTTCTCTTCAATGCCTCAATAAATATCCCTGCCTCCGGTTTATTAATACCCAGGCTATCGCTGCACAAAACTAAATTGAAAAAGGGCCGAAGTCCACTGCAGCTGAGTTTAACCTTTTGTGTCTCTTCAAATCCATTAGTAATAATGTGCAGTTCAAAATGCGGCTTTAAGGCCGACAGTAAGTCAATGGTACCAGGCATGAGCGCAGTTTTACGAGGAGCCATTTCCATGTACTGCCTTTCAAAGCTCAAAATGGTTTCCTCTTCTAGCGGTCCGAAACTATGGAAGGCACGCTGGAATCGCTGATGTCGTAGGTTTTCCTTGGTGACTTTACCCTGCCGATACTCCGACCAAAGCTCATCGTTAATCCGATAATAGGCATTTAAAAAATCCTGAACGGGCGCCTTTAAACGTTGTTCCAGATCATGCTCTTGGAATAAAACCAATAGGGCTTCTTGGGAATTAGTCTCGAAATCCCATAAGGTGTGATCAAGGTCGAAGAATAAGTGCTGATATGGTTTCATTTTCGAAAGCGATTTAGGGGCCATGGCAACCGATTTAAATAAAGCCTTGAATAGCTATAGTCATCAGCTCCGAATGAACTGTAAAAGCGCCCCAGCCCTTCAAGATTAGAACCTTCAAAATCCAAATAATCGAATTTACCAGAATGATAAATTAAATACTCATTAATAAGATAGGCCATGGCATTTAGCTCCTTTCCCAATTGAGAATTGGCAGAAAAAAGGAATATGCTGCGTTTATTATAATGAATAAAGACTGCCCCCGCCAAAAGCTGGTTTGGTCCACCGTAAACGGTATAAACCTTTGCCAGTCCTTTATGCATCAATAAAAATAGTAGTTGTTTAATGTCGCGGTAAAAAGCAGGGTTTAGCTTAAGCTCCTGACCTTTATGCTCCTTAAATAAATCAAGTATAACTTGAGGCCCATCATGTTCAAAGAGTTCGAGATTCGCTTTTGCCGTTTTCTTTAGTTTTCGCTTAAGGTTCTGACTAAATTTCTCGTAGATTCCCTGATAGGAACCGCCAATACTTAGTTTTTGATTTCGCTGCTCCTGTAAAACCCAGTCTGTTTTGGAACTTGACAATAAGGTCTGACCTTCATTGAGATAGATATCAGCAAATCTAACCTGCCTAGCCATTTCAGAAATAAAGGCGGCAATAATTTCATCATTTAAGGCCACACGACTGTAAATTCCTAATTGCTGAATGCCAAAGGGTCGGAAGTAATATTTTTGGCCTGCCTTTTTCCGAAAGGGCAAGGGCCATACCGCTTGATAATCATCAAGTACCAAGCAATCCCATTGTTCGCAAACCGTGTTTAAGTACCAAGAATGCGCATAGGGCAAAGAGGACTGATCTCTTTGGACGCATGAGTCGTATTTCTGTAAATCAATTTGTGATTGGCTTTGAAATTGAATCATACTGCCTCCTGGATCATTTTTTCAAAGATTTTATTCCAACCTTCCCACTCCGGCTCCTTCTCACTGTAAACCCGATTATGCCAAATGGGTATAAACTCACCTCCGAACTTTCGGTAAGTTTTAATATAGTATTCAATAATTGGCCAAGCCTGCTCCGGGCTTTGTTTTAAATAGTAAATAAAAGTGCCATCCATAAATGGGAAGGGATGGATTAGCAAAGGGGTCTCAATCTCTTGCTCAAGATCATAAAAGCGGAAAGGAGTGCAAATGCCTGCTCTAAAACCATGCACCGCCGCGTAGCCCATGGAATAATCATCACTGACTTCCAGTTGAAGAAGATTTCGATAAGTAATGGGAAAGCTTAATTTTAAAAAATGCTGCCGGCTTTTTCGAATATCCTTTTTTAGAACACGCTGTAGGGCATTCATTTCTTCTTCCAGCCAGTGAATATTCTCATTGGATCTATAGCTTGGATGCAGGCCCATTTCGCAAAAATCCGCTATTCCTTTCAAATAGCGCTGCAGCCTACCGCTATAGCGTGTAAGACTTCGATCGTACTGCCCCATCCTGCCGAAAAGGGCAAAATATATGGTTTGAAACTTATATTTCTCCTGAAGGCCCAGTACAAAATCAAAGGTATCAAAGGGATCCTTTTCACCGAAGAAAATACAGCGTGTTCGGGCCCAAGCCTTTCTGAAATTTAAAGAGATAAGATCCTGTGCATAACCGCCAACCGCCCTAAAGATTCCTTTGCCCAGAAAAGCGGAGGCATTATCTATATCAATTGAGTTGGTGAAGCGATACTTTGGTTTGCGGAATTCTAAATTAGGGTAATGCTCTTTAAGTAATTCGGCAATAAACTCCGAGTAGGCATTTACTACTGGTGTGGCCAATGTATCTAAATGATAAAGGACAGATTCTTGAGGAGGATAACGCGAATGCTGATCCGGTATAAATGGCATATACTCTTCATAGCGACTAACCAGATAAAAAGAAGCCGCAAAGGGATCAAAAGGCAAATGCGATTGAGCTGAGGATTGAAATAGGGTCGCTACACCTTTGTATTGTCCCGTTTTTAATTCCTGCTCCGAAATATCCGTTTCGAAAAGTAGATGACTAGCTTGAATATAAACGCCACTTTGTAGGAACTCTCTCGAATAATTTAGCTTGGGAATAGTGCTTTGCAGATACTCCTGTTTATCTTGGGTATAACGCACATCCACACCTAGTAATCCTTTAAAGATTAGCCGGGTGATATACTTTATCCTCGGACTCATGCTGGTGGTGTACAACAAGATCATTAAGCAAAGATAAGCGCTTCATAAACGACCTTCGTCGCTATAACTATAATAAGATTCATCGGTAACTATAATATGATCTAAAACATTGACCATAAGGGTTTGGCCAGCATCATACATTTGCCGGGTTAAAGCATCATCTGCCCGACTCGGATTTAAACTCCCACTGGGGTGATTATGAGCAATAATTATAGCGGTACTTTTCAACTCCAGAGCCTTGCGGAAAACCTCTCTTGGGTCGGCTACGGTTCCACTAAGTCCGCCTTTACTTATTCGCCTTTGCGCTATCAGATGGTTACTATTGTTCAAATAAAGAGTCCAAAACTCTTCATGGTTTAAATCACCAATCAATGGACGTAAAACCGCGGCCGCCGAGGCGCTGCTGCTAAGCTTCTTTTGCTTGAGGGCTGCTCCCAGCTCTTTCCGTCGCCCCAATTCAATAGCAGCTAATATTCTTACCGCTTTCGCCAACCCCACGCCCTTAAAACGTTGCAGGTCTTCTAAGCTTAATCTTGAGAAGGATAGGAGGTTGAAATCTACGGATGCCAATATTCGCTTGGCCAAGTCGAGCGCCGACTCCTTGGCGTTACCAGTGCCCATCAAGATGGTCAGTAATTCGGCATCGCTCAAACTATCTAGACCCTTATTTTTCAGTTTCTCTCGAGGACGGTCATCTTCCGACCAAGATTTTATAGTGCTTCCGTAAGCATTGGACATATTATTTTTTGGGGTGAAAATAAAAAAGGGCCCCTGTTTACACAGAGGCCCTAATCAATTACAAATGTTTAATAAACTAGCTTTTGGCAGCTTGCATATTAATTTGAAGTTCTAAAGTGTTGTCGATCACTTTTTCCTTAGCGATCTCGGCAAATTCAGCAAATGAGGTAGAACGGAAACGAACGTTCCACTGGCTACGGTCAATTCTTACGTCGTTTGCCATTAGGCTTACATTGTTGTCATCTACACTTACTTTAGCCGCAAATGTGATACTCTTAGTTATACCACGAAGAGTAAGGTTACCAGTAATATTTTGGTTCACATCCATGCTGTCGTTGGTAGCTTCAATTGGCGCAACATTGGTGATTTCAAAAGTGGCGGTTGGGAATGAGTCTACTGCAAAGAAGTCAGCACTCTTTAAGTGACCTTCTAATTTAGCTTTGTACTCACCTTCCAGATCTTGGTCGTTAATAGAAGTCATATCAATTACGATCTTTCCTCCTACTAAGGCACCATTTTCAACTTTAAGTTCTCCATCACTCACTTGAATTACACCAGTATGGTCATCACCGGAAAGGGTTTCAAAACCTCTCCAAGAGATTTCGTCGCCATCAGTTAAAGCGGCGTAGCTTGCTGCTTCAGCGGTTTTAGTTTCGTCTACTGCTTGGGCTTCTTCGGCCTCCACATTGGTTTCTGGGGCATTGTTACAAGCAACAAACATTGATGCAACAAGACTAAGAGATAAGAGTTGTTTAGCGATTTTCATTTTTGCGTTTATTCTTTAATTAATGTTCAAACACTGAACAAAGGTATTACAATTATAAAACCTGTCAAGACTTGCAATGTTCATTTTTTAAAATATTAATTATTCTGACGCTTCTGCTTGGTTTTGCAGCTTTCGCTGATAGAAGAAAGCAGGAATAAGCAGCATCATTAGCACGGGGTTCATTACTAATCGATGTAAATGTCCTAATAGAGAGCTAAAGCCAACAGGCTGAATTAAATAAAGGCTTATATACATGGGCACCAAAACGAGTAAACCAAAGAGCAGCACGTAAAATGCAAATCGCACATACTTCCTATTGGGGAAAATGGCTGCAATAAGGGCCATTGCACAAAGGTCGTTAACCAAATAGCGAAATACCTTGTTTACGCTAAAGGCAAAGGGATCCACGATTATGAAATCGCTGGTGTAAAGCAACTTTTGTGGACCTTGAAACTGAAAGAGATGGTAAAAGTCGAGATAATGTTGAAAAAAGTAAACCAGAAATAAACCACAACTCCCTCCTATCAGCAAGCCTAATCGCTTGGGGTCCTTAAGTAGCTCCTTGATCATGATTTATCTTTTTAGGCGCAACTTTATCCTTTCCGCTCCAGCGCATTACCCAAAAGTACCAAAGAATTAAGATGGCTAAGTAGAGAACAGCCGTAAAGCCGTATTTATGAAAAAAGTGAAAACCCCTGCCATCAAACTCCACGTTTAATAAACTAAGAAGCATCAATCGTCCCAAGTTTGCCAGATGTATGAAGAGCAGGCCAGAAGGAATGAAAATTAGCATGTTTAGGAGCTTGCCCCCAAAGCCAACAACAAAGGCGATGAAAAGAATCATTATGTTGATTCCATTACATCCTTCCTCAACAGAAATAGCGTAATCAGAGTTCAGCCAAAGACTATCAAAGGTTTGCTCCTCTTCACTATTCCAGTTCATGTGATCATCCTCCAAAACTGCATATTCATAACCGAAAACATTGGCTGTATTAGCACATTGGTAGGTTACCCAGCGAGTAATTGGATCCAATTCATTGTTGGCATCATAGTTTGCAATGTAAACACCATAGAGTGCACTACCAATAAGGTAGATTCCCAAGAATTTAACCAGAAAAAGTATGGTTGGTCGAAATTCCTTGAGCATTATAGATCAAAATATTGATTAAATAATTCTGTCCTTAAGCCTACAAAAAACCAAGTGCTTTGTGTTTGCAACATTGAAATATCTGCTGATTGGTCGGTATTGCTATCAAAGTAACGATATCTAAATCCAGCCTCTAATTTTAAACCATCAGGAGGGTTTAAGACATAGGCCGCTCTTAAATGGGTATAATAGTATTTCCCAGTGGCCCCTTGCGCGATATCATTTCCTAAATCTTGGACTCTACTTTCATAAGACTGATAAACATCAGAGCCCCAGTTTTCACCCTGGCGATCATTTCCCGCCAGGCCAAAGGTGAATTGAAAATCAAATTCCCAGCGATCCCTTTGATAAATATTTTGAAATACTATTTCATGGAAATTAGCTCCCCAAGGATGCGCCAGTGGACTGCCATAATGCGCGTAATTAGTTAGTACCACTCTATGAGAATAGGTATAGGGTCGAACGGCATTATACTCCAACCTTTGAAACAAGCCATCAATGCCCCAAGCATTGTAATCTTTAAAGCCAATTTGCCAGCCAAACTTGTTAGTCCAATCGCCCTCATTGCCCAGGATAGCTGCAATTCTAAATTCATCTAATACAAATTGACCATAAGCTACTAAGCCCTTTTTAAATTTATAGGAACTATTGGCTCCGAGTAAGGCATTACCATTTCTAGAACCGACTGCAAACTCTACAGGCCGATAAAAAACTACCGGGTTTAAAAAGCTTACATCTAAAGCTTGTAACTGATTGGTATCGCCATAAACAATCGATTCAAATATTGCGAAATTCCAACGATCCGTTAGATTAATGCTTAAGTAGTGCGAGCTTAGGTATTTTTTAGCAAGCACACCCTTATTCACCTGAGCCTCCCTTCTCGGATCATACAATTGCGCCCACAGGTTCACGTACTTAATCCGCCAAACATCAGTTTCAATTCTAAAAAATGGATAGGAAAAACTTGCATCGGATAGCAGTAATGATCGATGGCCTTCGCCAATAAAGTTTCGACCTTGACCTGCAGTGAAATTGAAGAACTGATTTGGTTTATAACTAATTTCACCTTCGAAATATGTGTAATCCAATGCCGTCTCGCCAAAACTTCTCGTAAGGGAGCTTTGACCCGGAATTACTCTTCGTATTGAACTGTAATGTTTAATGTAGTCCGGAAAACGGGCTTGGTTTTCTAAAAAGATAGATCTAAAACTAAGGTTCCTCCCTATCCTCCCCGAGACGTTGTAACCTCGCGTATTTATAAACCTATAATCCTGATTGGGCTCATATCCTAATTGTAAATTAACCACAGGATCTACCGTAAAGGCATAGTCATCCGTTTCAATGCGCACTAAGTTTTCATACCATAATTTCCTATTCCACCAGGAGCCTGATCCTCTAATTATATTCGGACTGGAAATTGAATCTACAAGGCGCCTATTAAAGGGTCTAATAGAGGTATGGAAGGAAGCTTGCTCATAAATCAGAGCATCCTCCCTTAGATTATTAAGGGTGTTTATCTGACGAAACTGGTACTGCGCTTTAAGGCTAAATCCGACGAGGAATAAAAGGGCAAGCCTTAGTGTCTTGCTCATTGAACTGAAGTCTGTAAATCTAAGCTCTCGAAGATAGAGTTCCTGCTGATGTACTCCGGCACAATAGATTTTAAGGAGGCCACTAAATCCAGATTATCATTGCTTCTGTGCGCCGTTTCTAAGCGGTCTAGCGCCATTAACAGTTGAGAATATTGCAAGGTTTGCGTTTCTGCGATGAGTATTTTTTTATGATGTGTGGCTAAGGTGTTCTCCTTACCGGTCAGTAATTCCTCATAAAGCTTCTCACCTGGTCTTAAACCAACTTCCACGATTTCTATATCCCTGCCGAGTTCAAGTCCAGAAAGTTTTACCATTTTCTTAGCGAGATCATAAATCTTCACCGACTCACCCATATCAAAAACGAAAATCTCACCGCCTTTCCCCATAGACCCAGCTTCTAATACCAAGTTACAAGCTTCTGGGATTGTCATGAAAAAGCGAGTGATATCGCGATGGGTAACAGTAATAGGTCCTCCTTTTGCAATTTGCTTTCTAAAAACCGGGATTACCGAACCATTAGAGCCCAACACATTACCAAAACGCGTGGTTATAAACTGAGTATTACAGTTTCTTTGCTGACCTAAACTTTGAGTATAAAGCTCAGCCGTACGTTTCGTAGCCCCCATCACATTGGTAGGGTTAACCGCCTTATCCGTACTAACCATTACAAATTTTTCCGAGTTGAATTCAACTGCTAAATCTGCAATGTTTTTCGTTCCTAAAACGTTTACTCCCACCGCTTCGTAGGGATTGTCCTCCATTAAAGGAACATGCTTATAGGCTGCGGCATGGAAAACAATGTCTGGTCGGAATACGTCAAAAATGCGGCGCATTCTAGAATAATCGCGAACATCACCAATTACACAATTCGCCTTATCATGAAAGTTTTTAAACTTACTCTTAAGCTCTAATTCAAGTTCATACAAGGCCGACTCGGCCTGATCCAACAAAATCACTTTCTCTGGACCATAATGCATGCATTGTCTTACGATTTCACTTCCAATGGAACCTGCAGCACCGGTAACCAGCACCCTTTTACCGTATAATTCCCTTTTTACGTTTTCACTGTCCAATACAATGGGCTCTCTTTCCAAGAGGTCCTCAATCCGAACAGATTTAATTTGTTTAGCACTCAGCTCCCCTTGAATCCAATTGGTAACCGGCGGTACAACCTTAACTTGTAAGTTCTGTTGCAGACATTGATCAACAATCTCATTTCGTTTAATGGTAGGTAGTGCCGATTGAATTGAGATAATGACCTCACTTAGTTTATGCTTTGTTAAATGTCCTACTGAAAAAGCCTTGTCATTACTTATTATTGGAATTCCCTCGATGGACTTTCCAATTTTACTTGGATTATCATCCACAAAATTTACTATTTCATACTCCCTACTCGTATCATGTTGCAGGGTGTTCTTGGTAATAATCCCTGAAGCTCCAGCCCCATAAATCATTACCCGAGTAGCTTTAAACTCACGTGAACTCTGAAATCTATTATATAATAATTTCACCATGAATCTGGTACCAATAAGTACCACAACACTCAAGAGAAAGTGAATTAATATGATCGAATTAGGTACATAGAAAAACTTCAGATAATCAGGAAAACCATAAAGAACCACAGATGATATCGACCCGATTAAAACAACGGCGATAGAAGTCCCTTTAAATATATTCAAGGCATCGCTGATACCCGTATGTCGGATAACCCCAATGTGAGATCTCGAGAAAGCAAAGCCAATAAGGTAAGCCATCCCAACGAGTGGTAATTTTTCAATCGTTATCCCCTCAGATATGGTGGAATACTCGAAATTGAACCTTAAAACAACTGAAATTAGATATGCTCCTAGAACTATGGATAGATCAAAAAAGAGAACAATCCATCTAGAGAGAAAGCGATCTGAATTACGAAGAATAAACCTCCTTAACATAGTCTTAGGCCGTTTGATTTCATAGTTTGCCTTCCCCATCCCAAAGAACAAAAGTAATAAAAAAAATAAAGCTAACTAAAATTCACGACTAACACCTTCAAGAGCTCAATGATTTAAATTACTGTTTATTAGATTTTTACAATCCAAACAGCAATTAAGATATCCTAATTGTGGTCTAATTTTTTAGAATTGCTCCACTACTAATCTAGCCACACTTTCAAACTCAAAATCGCTATAGTATTGGTACAGAATGCTTTTATACTGATATCCCCTTTTACTCATTTCTATGGCGCCGTCTTGCGATAGCCCAACCCCATGCCCGTAGCCAAAACCCTTAAGCACAATGTAATCACCGTCCAAATCGACTTTGAAATAGGTTGAACGCAAGTTGAAATCACGGCGGACCTTCGTCAATTTCAACCTTTTCCCTTGGTATGAAAAATGGGATTCACGCTTTTTAGGCTCAAAATTTAACAATGCCTTTTGCAGGTCAGCATCATTCTTAACACCAAACATTCGCGCGAAGTAGGAATAAAACCTATCAGCCTCAATGCGTTTTTCCCAACGATAAGAACCAACATTAATACTGAAACTATCTTCCTTGGCTCTTAATTGATCAACAGAACTAAGCCAAACATCTTCCGAATTTACCGTAAAACCCCCACTATTTGCATGAAAAACACTCAAAACGGGCTTGCAGTTGATGTCCACCAAAACTGTATCACGTGTTGCCATTACTGCCTTTAAAATTAAATCGCTATTGGTGTAATGCGCCTTTGAAAAGTACACCTGCGAACTCACATCATCCTTAAGATTATAGCCTTCGGATTGATGTTTACGAATATTGCGTAAGGCAAATGTTCGAGCAAGAACTGCTTGAGCTTTAAAAAATTCGAATTCTGAAACGTGCCCAGCTTCGCTTTCGACCACCCCCGCTACATAATGCTCAATATTTACCTCGTTTACAATTTGAAGCCCCGAACCATTAGGCTTTAGTTGAATATCTCCAAAATAAGTTCGATTTCTCTTATTGGCGCTAATTCGAAACTGATGAAGCGTGTCCAGTCCTTCGAAGTACAAACCTTCAAAAAGACCTAATAATTGATCGCCAACCTTCAACTGAAGTAATTTGCTTTTTCGGCTAATTACAAAACTTCGTTCTGGATTCTTTTGATAGATATCATAAATGGTGTCCAATACCTGGCCCTCCTTATCGAGGGCTAAGAGATGGAAGTCAGAACTATCGGGTGTAATCATTAATAGATTCACCTTTTTATCCGAGAACAATCGGACTTTTAGGTCCAAAGCTTCTAAAGCATATCCTGTTAAAAGCAGATATAAAACTAATAGGAAGCTAGGAAAGCGCATATTCATAAATCTTATTCGCCGCTCTTTCTGAGGCTCCGGCCCCTCCAAGCTTCTTTTTCAACAAGCCATATTCCGCTTTCAACCCTTCAGCCACCTGGCCTTCCAAGCAATTTTTAAGCGCTAGGGAAAGCTGTTCTGTATTAAAGTCCCCTTGAATTAATTCCTTCACTACTTCTTTATCCATAACCAGGTTCACCAAGGAGATATAAGGAACCTTAACCAAGCGTTTGGCGATTTGATAACTTATCTGTGAACCCTTATAGCAAACAACCTCAGGAACGTCAAAAAGGGCCGTTTCCAAAGTCGCAGTGCCAGAAGTTACAAGCGCTGCATCGGCAATTTCTAGTAAATCATAGGTCCGCCCGCCGACAATAGGAAGATCCTTTCTACCAGAAACCTCCTCATAAAAACTAACATTTTGAGAAGGAGCGGCAGCTAATACCCAATTCAGCCCTAGGTCTTCCACTACTTTAATCATGGTGGGAAGCATGCTTTTTATTTCCTGTTTACGACTACCAGGTAACAAGGCTACGAGTTTGCCCTTCTCTGCTAAATTCATTTCCGCTTTGCGCTGAGCAAGCTCAAAAGTGGGTCGATTCTGAATAGCATCTAATAAAGGATGGCCAACAAATGAAACCTCCATACTATAGCGCTTATAAAAATCCTTCTCGAAAGGTAGAATGGTGAGCATTAATCCTACATCACGCTTTAGCTTATGAACCCTATTCTCCTTCCATGCCCAGATTTGAGGCGAAATATAGTAGGCTACTTTTATTCCTTCTTTTCGAGCAAATTCCGCGATTCTCATATTAAAACCGGGGTAATCAATAAGGACTAACACATCCGGTTTATATCTTAAAATATCCTTCTTACAAAAGCTTAAATTGGAAAGTATGGTGCGCAGATTTAAGAGCACCTCGATGAAACCCATAAAGGCCAAATCGCGGTAATGCTTCACAAGTTTCGCCCCCGCTGCTTCCATCAAGTCTCCTCCCCAAGCTGTAATCTCCGCCTGGGAATCCATTTGCTTTAGAGCTTTTATGAGATTACTGCCATGCAAGTCACCACTAGCTTCTCCTGCAATGATATAGTACTTCAAGTAGAGTAAATTAGTCGCTAAAAATAAGTCACTTAGCGCTTGTAAATAAGGAGCATCTTAAAACTTTACAACAAGAACCTGTAAATAAATAAGGCCGCAATCAATAATAAGCTTGCCCCAAGGATGCCTTGACTAAACTTATCGCGATTAAACTGTATGGCCATAAAAAACAAGGCTACATTAGGTAGCATGGCCACCGTCATTAATTGAATATTGAGATGCTGAATTTCTTCAAAACTATACTGTTGAATTAATAAGAGTTCGGGTCGAACTTTACTGATTATAACTAAGCTGAGAAAGGGGATTATCAAGCCGCACAAAGCTCCCAAAAGTGATGGTACTCTGGATTTCATGACTTCAAAACGTGAGATTAATACAAAATAGTACTTACAGATTCCAAGCTCGAAGTTGGGCCATTTCCTGATGGGCTGTTAAATCACTTTTAGTAGGCACCACTGAAATATAGTAATCCTTTAAAGCCTGCTCATCGTGATCTGTTTTACTATCGTAATTCACGAATTTTCCTGTAAGCCAATAGTAACCTCTTCCTCGGGGATCTTGGCGCGCATCAAATTCCTCTTCCCAGTTTCCGCGGCATTGCCTCGTCATTTTAATCCCTTTGTATTCTTGTCCTTCTATGTACTTAGGGATATTTACATTAAGCACAACATCTTGCGGAAGGCCCTCAGCCAAAACCTTGGATGCAATTTTCTTTATGAAAGGAAGAGCAGGTTTGAAATTAGCATCCCAGGCGAAGTCACATAAAGAAAAACCAATAGAAGGAATACCTTCTAAACAACCTTCCATGGCGGCAGACATGGTGCCGCTGTAAATAACATTAATTGAGGCATTACTGCCATGATTAATACCGCTAACTATTAAATCAGGTTTACGCTCTAAGACCTCATTCACTGCCAACTTGACGCAATCCACCGGAGTACCACTGCATTTATACTCTAGCTGTGGTCCATCATCAATACTTACGGCATCACATCTTAATATACCGGTAATGGTAATGGCATGACCCATTCCACTTTGCGGGCTATCCGGTGCAACTACTACTACCTCTCCTAGCTCATTCATTACTTCAATTAAATTGCGAATGCCTGGAGCGGTTATGCCATCATCATTGCAAATCAAAATCAAGGGTCTTTCTGCCATTATTTCTATTTATCTTTCAAAACTATCACTTATCCTAGAGTAGGCACATTAATTGATTTCGAATTTTGAATCATATCTAAAAAAGAAAAAATGTTTATCATATTAATCGCATTCTTCATAATCGGTTTCATAGTGCAGAAACGATTACAGTCTAAGTTTAGAAAGTACGGGGAAGTAAGTCTGCAGAATGGACTTAGCGGCAAAGAGATCGCCGAAAAAATGCTACGCGATCACGGTATCAATGATGTGGAAGTAATCTCTACCCCAGGTAGACTAACCGATCATTACAATCCACGAGATAAAACAGTTAACCTTAGCGAGGCTGTTTACCATGAGCGCTCGGTTGCTGCAGCGGCGGTTGCTGCCCACGAAGTAGGACATGCGGTTCAACATTCAACCGCTTACCGATGGTTAAATCTAAGATCAGCGATGGCCCCTTTAGTGAGCTTTAGCTCTCGTTCATTGGGGATCATTTTTATCCTTTCGTGGCTTGGAGCAAGCTTTCTTCAGCTCTTTAGTACCGATTTAGTCTATCAACTTGTTATCCTGCTTCAGGCGGTAATTACCATTTTCAGCTTAATCACTTTACCGGTGGAATATGATGCAAGTAATAGAGCTCTAGCCTGGCTAGACCGAACTGGTACTACCTTGCCTCAAGAACATGACATGGCTAAGGATGCCCTTAATGGTGCTGCCAATACATATTTAGTGGCGGCGCTCGGATCGCTTACCCAATTGGTTTACTATCTCTCCTTCCTTAGCGGTGACGATTGATAAATAGAAACAAATTTTTAAGGCCCTCTTGGTTTATACTAAGGGGGCTTTTTTTTGCCTTCCCGGCAGATGACATTCGATAGAGCAATAATAAATGTACCCAGCTCGTCCCCTCCTCATAAAAAAACAATCTAAGAAATAAGGCAATTCGATAATTTTTCAACTAAAATTTTAGTTTCAACTAATTTTTTAGTTTATTTGTCTCAAATATTTCAAGAAGTCGAAATGAACTTAAAGGAGTTAACCAAAGCAGAAGAAGAAGTGATGCATTATCTATGGCAGCTAGAAAATGCCACAGTGAAACAGGTGATTGCCATTATGGAAGCTCCAAAGCCAGCAACAAATACGGTTTCAACTATCATTCGAATATTAGAGCAGAAGGGCTTTGTAAATCATCGTGCCAAAGGCAGAGGTTATGAGTATTTCCCCCTCATTAGCAAGGAGGAGTATCAGGAGTTTTCGGTAAACAAGGTGGTGAAGTCTTACTTCGGAGGAAGCCTCAGTAAACTGGTGAGCTTTTTTGCTGAAAAGGAAAAGATTGACACTCAGGAGCTTGATGACATTCTTAAAGTAATAGAGAAAAATCGCTCGAAGAAATGATACTCAGTTTATTCTATTACTTGCTATTTAGTGCGTTATTCTACGCCATTTATAAACTTAGCTATGCCCGCTTAAGCTTTCATAAAACGAATCGGCTCGCCGTTTTAAGCTTACCGCTAATAGCTTTGGCCATTGCACTGTTTGCGCCACGTTTTGACTTGCCTCCCCTTAATGAGAAGCTCGATAGCTTTCAATTGCCGGAAATCGTAATTGAAGGAGAATCACTCAAGTTCGAAAACGTAGAAGGTCGTGCCATTTCGTCTTCATGGACCTTGGTTTATACCCTGGGCTTAATTTTATCCCTTGTCTATTTTATAATTGGTCTCTTGCGTTTCAGGAAATTGCTCCTAAGCGCTAAACTAGAACAAGAACTGGGCTCCATAAAAATATTTTGGTCCAAGCATATAGATGCAGCTTTCTGCTTTACGAATTACATATTCCTTCCTGCCCAATTAAAGGAACATAAAGACCTGCCTCTCATTATTGAACATGAGAAAAGGCATATTCAATTTGGTCACGTTTGGGACCGCTTATTTTACAAATTACTAAGTACGCTGCTGTGGTTTGATCCTTTCGTGCACGCCTTTTCCAAGGAGCTCCGTCAAATTCATGAATTTGAAGTTGACGCCGATTTGATCCGCCATCAAGAAATTGAAAATTATGCGCAAACGCTGCTTCGCAGCACCCTAGGAGCCGACCTGCAATTTCCGGAAAAGGCTCTTGCTCCTAGTCCTTTCTTTAATTCATCCTTAATTAAATCTCGAATTACCATGATGTATTCAAACCAAAGTCGCCCATGGCGCAAAGCACTTTATGCCCTTCTTATTCCCATTACCGTGGGCATGGTCCTTATTGCCTGTAATAAAACAGAATCCCAGGAACCAGTTGTGGTAGGTGTTGAAAACAAGGCCCAAGCCCTAAGTATTGAAGAAATTGATGCCTTTCCCATAGCGGAACCTTGCGCCGAAAGCTCTTCGGCAGAAGATCGCAAAAGCTGCGTTTTTCAATCGGTGTATAATCATATCTCCGATAACTTCGTCTATCCTTCCCTAGCGAAAGAGCATGGATTAGAAGGGAAAATTTTCATCTCCTTTGTTATTGAAGTTGATGGTTCTATCGGTGATGTGGAAGTGATAAAGAGCATTGAAGTATACACCGAAGAATTAAAAATGGCCAAGGAGCAAGCCGAAACACAAGCCATGGCGCTTATCAAAACTATTCCAAGCTTCGCGAGCGCAGCTTCTAAAGACGGTAAATCGGTTCGTATGCAATTGGTTATACCTATTGCGCTTAAGCTGACTTAGCTGAACCTTCTTCATCTGTTAAACAAAAAACCCCGGCCAATAATGGTCGGGGTTTATAATTTAAAGCTATTGCTAATTAAGCTTGACCCTGAGGTCCTCCAAAGTTTAGGGGAAAGCCACCGCCTTGCTGTGCTTCTACGTCACGAATCTCTCCGTGCTGTGCTTCATAGCGGCTTACATTATCTCCTAAAGCACGAAGTAATCGCTTTGCGTGTTGCGGGGTTAAAACAATTCTAGATTTCACCTTGGCCTTAGGAACGCCAGGCATAACTCTAATAAAGTCAACCACGAACTCACTTGGAGAGTGATTAATGATGGCCAGGTTGGCGTATTCACCTTCGGCGACTTCCTCACTTAACTCAACATTAATCTGTCCTTCCTGCGCTTGTGCTTGCATGGAGGCTTTCTTCGCGTCTTCGCTCATTACTTATACTTTCTCTTCGATACTTAAATCTTGCATAGACTTAAGTTTCTCGTATTCTTCTTTTGAACCTACGATGATCTTCTCGTAACTCTTCATACCAGTACCTGCAGGGATCTTATGACCTACAATTACATTTTCCTTCAGGCCTTCAAGGTAATCGCGCTTACCGTTAACGGCAGCTTCGTTAAGTACCTTGGTAGTTTCCTGGAAGGAAGCGGCCGAGATAAAGGACTTGGTTTGAAGCGATGCACGAGTAATACCTTGCAATACTGGTTTCGCAGTAGCCGGATTCGCATCACGAGCTTCTACCAATTGCTTGTCGGCACGACGCAATAAGGAGTTCTCATCACGAAGACGACGAGCGGAAATAATTTGACCCGCTTGTAGAGTATCCGACTCACCAGCTTCTACCACTACCTTTTTATCAAAGATCCAGTCGTTTTGCTCGATAAAGTCATTTTTATGCACCAAGCTTTTCTCCAAGAATAAGGTATCACCTGGATCCTGAATATCCACTTTACGCATCATCTGACGAACGATGGTTTCAAAATGCTTATCGTTAATCTTCACCCCTTGTAAGCGATATACCTCTTGGATTTCATTTACAAGATACTCTTGAACACGATTTGGTCCTTGAATAGCCAAGATATCCGCAGGAGTAATGGCACCTTCAGATAAAGGCATACCCGCTCTTACAAAGTCATTCTCCTGAACGAGGATTTGCTTGCTCAAGTTAATGAGGTACTTCTTAATCTCACCGGTACGGCTCTCAACGATAATCTCGCGATTACCCCGCTTAATTTTCCCGTAAGAAACAACACCATCAATTTCAGATACCACCGCTGGGTTAGAAGGGTTACGTGCTTCGAACAATTCGGTTACCCTTGGAAGACCACCAGTAATATCACCCGCTTTCGCAGATTTACGTGGAATCTTAACTAGGGTTTTACCCGATTTAATTGAATCACCATCCTCAACAATGATATGCGATCCTACTGGAAGCGTATAATGTCTTAGCTCCTCACCTTTATCATTTAAAATAGAGATGGTAGGAATCATTTTCTTATTACGAGTTTCGGAGATTACCTTCTCCATATAGCCCGTTTGCTCATCAATTTCTACCCGGTAAGTAATACCTTGAGCAATGTCAGAGAACTTGATCTTACCTGTCATTTCGGAAATGATCACCGCGTTAAACGGATCCCACTGACAAATAACATCTCCTTTCTTTAATTTATCGCCATCATGCTTACGCAGATAAGAACCGTAAGGAACATTACTGGTCATTAAGTTAATTCCGGTTTTGGCATCAACCAAGCGGAATTCGCCGGTACGACCAATTACGATATCAACCTCATTTCCTTCATTGTCCTCACCCTTAACGGTACGCACATCTTCAAGAACTGCCACACCATCAAACTTAGCTGAGATGCTTGATTCCTCAGAAACGTTACCTGCGGTACCTCCCACGTGGAAAGTACGAAGTGTAAGCTGTGTTCCTGGCTCACCAATAGATTGTGCTGCAATAACACCTACTGCTTCACCTTTCTGAACCTTTTTACCGGTAGCAAGGTTGCGTCCGTAACAACGGGCACAAATACCTTTCTTACTCTCACATGTTAATGAAGAGCGAACCTCTACCATCTGAATTGGTGAATTCTCAATTTTCTCAGCAACAGCCTCAGAAATTAATTCACCTGATTCAACATAAACTTCATTGGTTCTAGGATCTACAACATCATAAAGTGAGGTACGACCAATAATTCGATCATATAATGGCTCAACTACTTCCTCATTTTTCTTAAGTGCCGTAACCTCTAATCCACGTAAAGTTTCACAATCGTCCTCATTGATAATTACATCCTGAGCAACGTCAACCAAACGACGGGTAAGGTATCCTGCATCGGCAGTTTTAAGTGCGGTATCGGCAAGACCTTTACGAGCACCGTGAGTAGAGATAAAGTATTCGAGAATCGATAAACCTTCTTTAAAGTTTGCGATAATCGGGTTTTCAATAATCTCACCACCGCTAGATCCAGATTTTTGAGGCTTGGCCATCAGACCACGCATTCCTGAAAGCTGACGAATCTGCTCTTTAGAACCCCGTGCTCCTGAATCAAGCATCATATAAATTGGGTTAAAACCTTGGCGGTCGGTAATCAAGTGATGCATTGCGCGCTCAGTTAGGCGTGCATTGGTATTGGTCCATACGTCAATTACCTGATTATAACGTTCGTTATTGGTAATAAGACCCATGTTATAAGATCCCAAGATTTCTGCAATCTGTGCTTCAGCATTCGCTACCAACTCATCTTTTTCCTCTGGGATAATAATATCACCCAGGGAGAAAGAAAGACCACCACGGAAGGCAGTCATAAATCCTAATGACTTAATATCATCTAGGAAATTAGCGGTAGTAGGAACATCTGTAGCTTTCAGGATATCCGAAATAATGCCACGCAAGGCTTTCTTAGTAAGTACATCGTTGATGTAACCTACATTCTCAGGAACAACCTTATTAAATAAGATACGACCAAAAGAAGTTTCAATAACCTTGTTTACAAGCTCACCATTTTCTTCAACGCGAGCACGTACTTTCACCTTAGCATTGAGGTCTACACAACCTTCATTGTAGGCAATTTCTGCTTCTTCAGCAGAATAGAAAGTTAGGCCTTCACCCTTTACGGTAAGCGTTTCATGGCTTTCCCGCATTTTAGTCATATAGTACAATCCCAATACCATATCCTGAGATGGTACAGTAATAGGAGAACCATTAGCTGGGTTAAGGATATTATGAGAAGCAAGCATTAACATTTGAGCTTCCAATACCGCTGCAGAACCAAGTGGTAAATGCACCGCCATTTGGTCACCATCAAAATCCGCATTAAATGCGGTACATGCTAATGGGTGTAATTGAATGGCTTTTCCTTCAATCATTTTCGGCTGGAAAGCCTGGATTCCTAAACGGTGAAGGGTTGGTGCACGGTTTAATAATACCGGATGACCTTTCATCACATTCTCGAGGATATCCCAAACTACCGGCTCACGCTTATCGATAATTTTCTTAGCTGACTTTACGGTTTTTACAATACCGCGCTCAATCAACTTACGTACGATGAATGGCTTATAAAGCTCGGCTGCCATATCCTTTGGCAAACCACATTCATGAAGTTTCATTTCAGGTCCAACAACAATTACCGAACGTGCTGAATAATCCACACGCTTACCGAGTAAGTTTTGACGGAAACGACCTTGCTTACCTTTTAAGGAGTCAGAAAGTGACTTTAATGCACGGTTATTATCCGTTTTTACTGCGGAAGCTTTACGGGTGTTATCGAATAAAGAATCTACTGATTCTTGAAGCATACGCTTCTCGTTACGAAGGATCACTTCAGGAGCTTTAATCTCCATTAAGCGCTTCAAACGATTGTTACGAATAATTACACGACGATAAAGATCATTCAGATCCGATGTAGCAAAACGACCACCATCCAATGGTACTAATGGGCGTAATTCTGGTGGAATAACGGGTACCACTTTTACAATCATCCATTCCGGACGATTCTCTATGCGGCTATTAGCATCACGGAAAGCCTCAACTACAACCAAGCGCTTAAGTGCCTCTTGTTTACGTTGCTGTGACGTTTCGGTGTTGGCCTTATTTCTTAAGGTATAAGAAAGGCTATCAAGATCTAAACGACTTAATAACTCAATTAAGGCTTCACCACCCATTTTGGCGATGAACTTATTAGGATCGCTATCTTCGAGATATTGATTCTCAATCGGCAGACGCTCTAAAGCATCAAGATACTCCTCCTCGGTTAAGAACTCCATGTAATTTACTGGAGTACCATCATCCTTGGTCGCATTACCGGCTTGAATAACTACGTAGCGCTCATAGTAAATGATCATCTCCAATTTCTTGGTAGGAAGACCGAGTAGGTAACCAATTTTGTTTGGTAGGGATTTAAAGTACCAAATGTGTGCAACGGGCACCACCAAATTAATGTGGCCTACGCGCTCACGACGTACTTTCTTTTCAGTAACCTCTACACCACAACGGTCACAAACAATGCCCTTGTAGCGAATACGCTTATACTTTCCACAAGCACATTCATAATCCTTTACAGGACCAAAAATGCGTTCACAGAATAAACCATCACGCTCTGGTTTGTGCGTACGATAATTAATTGTTTCTGGTTTTAACACCTCACCAAAGGAGCGCTCCAAAAGAAATTCTGGCGAAGCCAAGCTAATGGTGATACTCTTAAAGTTAGAGTTGAAGGTGCTTTTATCGTTTTTCCTCAATGACATCTTTCAGGAATTAAATTCTTAATCAAATTAGTCAAGGGTAACTTTTAGACCCAATCCGTTCAATTCATGTAATAATACATTGAAGGATTCCGGAATACCCGGCTCTGGCATAGCGTCACCGCGTACAATGGTTTCGTAGGTCTTAGCGCGACCAACTACATCATCCGATTTTACGGTAAGGATCTCACGTAAGATATTAGAAGCACCAAATGCTTCCAATGCCCAAACTTCCATTTCCCCAAAACGCTGACCACCAAACTGAGCTTTACCACCCAATGGCTGTTGTGTAATAAGCGAGTATGGTCCAATAGAACGTGCATGCATCTTATCATCGATCATATGACCTAATTTGATCATATAAATCACGCCTACGGTTGCTGCCTGGTGGAAACGCTCTCCGGTACCGCCATCATAAAGGAAGGTATGTCCAAAGCGTGGAATACCTGCTTCATCGGTGTACTGGTTAATCTCGTCTAAGCTTGCGCCATCGAAAATAGGAGTCGCAAATTTGCGCCCTAATCGCTTACCAGCCCAACCAAGAACAGTTTCGTAAATCTGACCAATGTTCATACGAGAAGGTACACCAAGCGGATTCAATACGATGTCCACTGGGGTTCCATCCTCTAGGAATGGCATATCTTCTTGACGAACTATGCGAGCAACAATACCTTTGTTACCGTGACGACCTGCCATCTTATCACCAACTTTAAGCTTACGCTTTTTAGCGATATATACTTTAGCCATCTTCACAATACCAGAAGGTAGTTCATCACCAACACTGATGGTAAACTTCTGACGCTTGTAAGCTCCTAGGTAATCGTTATACTTGATCTTAAAGTTATGCAGTAAAGTTGCGATCAACTCATTCTTTTCAGAATCAGTAGTCCAGGTTCCACCAGTAATACGGGTGAAGTCATCAATACTGTTTAAGATTTTCTGTGTAAACTTAGTTCCCTTAGGAATCACAACTTCGTTAAGATCATTCTCAACACCCTGACTCGTTTTACCAGCAACGAGGATAGAAAGTTTTTCGAGGAACTTCTGACGCAGTGTTTCCACTTGCATGTTAAAGTCCTGGTCTAACTTTTCGATTTCCTCCTTATCCTGAAGACGGGTTTTCTTGTCTTTACGCGCCAAGGCGAAAAGCTTCTTGTTAATTACTACACCATTCAGAGATGGTGAAGCTTTTAGAGAAGCATCTTTCACATCACCGGCTTTATCACCGAAGATTGCACGAAGAAGTTTTTCTTCTGGGGTAGGATCCGACTCTCCTTTCGGAGTAATCTTACCAATTAGAATATCACCAGGTTTTACTTCAGCTCCGATGCGGATTAATCCGTTTTCATCAAGATCCTTAGTAGCCTCTTCGCTCACATTAGGAATGTCAGAGGTTAATTCTTCTGCTCCTAATTTAGTATCACGAACATCTAGGGTGTATTCATCAATATGTAATGAGGTGAAGATATCATCACGAGCAACGCGCTCCGAGATAACAATCGCATCCTCAAAGTTATATCCTTTCCAAGGCATGAAAGCCACCTGCATGTTACGTCCTAAAGCTAATTCACCATCTTCGGTAGCATAACCTTCACATAGAACCTGGCCAGCAGATACGCGTTCGCCTGTGCGAACAATTGGATTAATATTGATACAAGTACTTTGGTTGGTCTTACGGAACTTCACCAAATTGTAAGCCTTCGAATCATCTTCAAAACTTACTAGGCGTTCTTCATCCGTACGATCGTACTTAATTACAATTTTACGGGCATCAACATACTCTACTACCCCGTCGCCTTCGGCATTCACCAAAACACGACTATCGCGGGCCACTCTCTTCTCAAGACCGGTACCAACGATTGGAGCTTCTGGACGAAGTAATGGAACTGCCTGACGCATCATATTCGATCCCATCAAAGCACGGTTCGCATCATCATGCTCCAAGAATGGAATCATAGAAGCTGAAATCGACGCAATTTGGTTAGGTGCAACGTCCATATAATCCACCTTCTCAGGTTCAACCAATGGATAATCCGCTTCATCACGAACCTTTACGCGATCATTCACAAATTCACCATTGTCCTTTACTGGGGCATTGGCCTGTGCAATAACCTTTTGTTCTTCTTCCTCCGCACTTAGGTAGCGAGGATCTTTAGAGAAATCAATCTTACCTTCTTCAACTTCACGGTAAGGAGTTTCTAAGAATCCCATTTTATTCACCTTGGCATAAACCGCCATGGAAGAAATCAAACCAATGTTTGGTCCTTCCGGTGTTTCAATCGGACAAAGACGACCATAATGGGTGTAGTGAACATCACGAACCTCAAAACCTGCGCGTTCTCTAGATAGACCACCTGGTCCTAAAGCTGAAAGACGACGCTTGTGCGTAACCTCTGCTAAAGGATTGGTTTGATCCATAAACTGAGAAAGCTGGTTAGTTCCGAAGAAAGAATTGATAACCGAAGAAAGGGTCTTCGCATTAATCAAATCGATAGGCGTAAATACTTCGTTATCACGAACATTCATACGCTCCTTAATTGTACGAGCCATACGGGCAAGGCCTACACCAAACTGGTTAGACATTTGCTCACCTACGGTACGCACACGACGGTTACTTAAGTGATCGATATCATCAATTTCCGCTTTGGAGTTGATTAGCTCGATCAAATACTTAACGATGCTTAAAATATCTTGCTTAGTTAAAACCTGGACATCGCTTTCGATTTCCAGACCTAACTTTTTATTGATTCGGTAACGACCAACTTCTCCTAAACTATAGCGTTGCTCAGAGAAGAAGAGTTTATCGATAATACCACGCGCAGTTTCCTCGTCTGGCGGCTCCGCATTCCGCAGTTGACGATAGATGTGCTCCACGGCCTCTTTTTCAGAGTTCGTTGGATCTTTTTGCAGGGTATTATGGATGATAGCGTATTCGGAAGCTTCAATATCCTCTTTATGAAGAAGGATAGTTTGCACATCCGCATCTAAAATCTCTTCAAGGTGTTCTTTCTCGAGAACGGTGTCACGATCAAGTACTACCTCGTTCCTTTCGATGGATACAACCTCACCAGTATCTTCATCCACGAAATCCTCAATCCAAGTTTTAAGTACCCTTGCTGCTAATTTGCGACCAATGGTTTTCTTAAGACCGGTTTTGGTTACTTTAACCTCTTCTGCAAGGTCAAAGATTTCTAAAATATCTTTATCGCGTTCGTAACCAATTGCACGTAGCAAAGTGGTTAGTGGAAGCTTTTTCTTACGATCAATGTAGGCATACATTACCGAGTTGATATCGGTAGCAAATTCAATCCATGATCCTTTAAAAGGAATTACACGAGCTGAATAAAGCTTCGTACCATTGGCGTGATAGCTTTGTCCAAAGAACACACCAGGTGAACGGTGAAGTTGAGAAACAATCACACGCTCGGCGCCATTAACCACAAAAGTTCCTCTTGGCGTCATATAAGGGATAGTTCCCAAATACACATCCTGAACAATTGTTTCGAAATCTTCATGCTCCGGATCGGTGCAATAGAGTTTCAATCGCGCTTTGAGGGGAACACTAAAAGTGAGTCCTCGCTCAATACACTCCTCTTCGGAGTAACGTGGTGGATCAACGAAATAATCGATGAATTCCAACACAAACTGATTACGTGAGTCAGTAATCGGAAAATTTTCTGAGAAGGTTCGGAAAAGACCTTCATCTTCTCGATCAGAAGCCTTAGTTTCTAGCTGGAAAAAGTCTTTGAAAGACTGAATCTGTATGGCCAGAAAATCAGGATAATCGAAATGATTTTTAATGGATGCAAAATTGACTCTTTCCATTCCTTTTGCGGGTACCGGGTTATTCAAAATGCGGAGAATATTTGATTTACAAACACAAAAGGGTTAAGGTCTATTGGGGTAACCCAAAGACCTTAACCTTAATACTTTAGCCACACAGGGCTAGCTGGTATTTACTTAACTTCTACCTCAGCACCAGCTTCTTCAAGCTGAGCTTTAAGAGCTTCTGCCTCGTCCTTAGCTACACCTTCTTTCAAAGGTTTTGGAGCTTCGTCAACAAGAGCTTTGGCATCTTTAAGTCCTAATCCAGTAAGTTCTTTAACCAATTTCACAACGGCTAATTTAGAACCACCAGCGGCCTTTAAGATTACGTCGAATTCGGTTTGCTCCTCAGCACCAGCGGCGTCACCACCACCAGCTGCAGGACCAGCAACAGCTACTGCAGCAGCTGCAGGCTCAATACCGTATTCTTCTTTAAGGTAGTCTGCTAATTCGCTTACTTCTTTTACTGTAAGATTTACTAACTGATCACCTAATTCTTTGATGTCTGCCATGTCTAGATTCTTTAAAAAAAAATTAATTTACAACACTTAATATATGGAAGCTGAGTGCGTACTTCTTAAGCTGCGCGCTCCTCTAAGGTCTTTAAAAGACCAGCCAACTTGCCTCCAGCGCCGTTTAGGCCGCTGATAACATTTTTGGCAGGAGATTGCAGTAATGCGATAATATCGGCCACCAACTCTTCCTTGCTCTTCAGTGAGCTTAGAGTTTCAAGTTGATCGTCGCCAACGAAGATCGCTTCTTCGATATAAGCTCCTTTTAAAACAGGCTTCTCCTGTTTCTTTTTACGAATATCCTTGATCATACGAGCAGGAGCATTACCTGCTTCCGCCATCATGATACTCGTAGAGCCTTTTAACACAGGATACAAATCTTCGAAATTTTTAGAACTGCGTTCCATTGCTTTCCGAAGAAGGGTATTCTTTACTACACTTAGACTAATACCAGCTTTG
This sequence comes from Bacteroidota bacterium, assembly GCA_024742495.1. GTDB lineage: Bacteria > Bacteroidota > Bacteroidia > Flavobacteriales > Schleiferiaceae > Croceimicrobium. Next base: position 70,774 of record JANSYJ010000007.1, on the reverse strand, counting down.
TTAGCGGTACGACGAAGGTTGCTGGTTTGCACCGAGTCTAATCCTTCAATGTCTGTAATGTAGAGTACATCAGAGCCTTCTAAGCGCTCTGTTAATTTCTCTATTTCTTGATTTTTTTCTTCGCGGGTCATTTTCTAACGAATTGAATTAGGAGAATGATTTAGCATCAATGCTAATTCCAGGACTCATGGTACTACTCAGGGTAATACTTTTCATATAAGCTCCTTTAGATGCAGTAGGCTTCATGCGCACTAGAGTTCTTAACAACTCCTCAGCATTATCCTTAATCTGTTCTGCTCCAAAGGAAGCCTTACCAATACCGGCATGAATGATTCCGTAACGATCCACTTTAAAGTCAATCTTACCACCTTTCACTTCCTTCACTGCTTTGGCCACATCCATGGTCACAGTTCCGGTTTTAGGGTTTGGCATTAATCCACGTGGACCTAGAATACGACCTAAAGGACCAATTTTCCCCATCACACTAGGCATGGTTACAATTACATCCACATCGGTCCAACCTCCTTTAATCTTGTCAATATACTCTTCAAGACCAGCGTAATCAGCTCCAGCTTCTTTTGCTTCTGCCTCCTTATCTGGAGTTACAAGTGCTAAAACTTTCACTTCTTTACCGGTACCATGAGGTAAGGTTACAACACCACGAACCATCTGATTCGCTTTACGAGGATCTACACCTAAACGCACTGCCAAATCAACTGAGGCATCGAATTTAGCGTTAGAGATTTCCTTTACGATTGCACTGGCATCGTCCAAAGAATAAACTTTGTTACGATCGAATTTCTCCAATGCAGCCTTACGATTTTTACTTACTGTTGCCATCAATAATACTGCTTTAGAAAGGCTTTGGGCCAGTTACTGTTAAACCCATACTGCGCGCTGTTCCAGCCACCATGCTCATCGCTGATTCGATGGTGAAAGCGTTCAGATCGGCCATTTTATCTTCTGCAATTGCACGTACCTGATCCCAGTTCACTTTACCTACCTTTTGAAGGTTGGATTGTGGTGATCCTTTCTTGATCTTAGCTGCCTCCATTAATTGAACGGCGGCGGGTGGTGTCTTAATTACGAAGTCAAACGACTTATCGGAATAAACGGTAATAATTACCGGAAGGACCTTCCCTTGCTTGTCTTGTGTACGCGCATTGAACTGCTTACAAAACTCCATTATGTTTACACCCTTCGCACCAAGCGCTGGGCCTACAGGAGGAGAAGGGTTAGCAGCACCCCCACGAACCTGGAGTTTAATTAGTGCACTTACTTCTTTAGCCATTGTTCTTTTTATCTTTTAATAACCAAAAATGTGGGTTGGAAGCGACCCACCGGGCATAGCCCTATTATGAGCTCACAATACTCTTAACTTTCTTTTTCAACTTGCATATAAGACAATTCCAGAGGAGTCTTACGACCAAATATCTTCACCATTACCTCTAGCTTTCGCTTGTCTTCAAATACTTTCTCAATAGTTCCATTGAAACCATTGAATGGACCATCTATCACTTTTACAGTTTCACCAACGATGTAAGGAATGTTGATTTTCTCTTCCGTTTCCGAAAGTTCATCAACCTTACCTAACATACGGTTTACCTCACTTTGACGCAATGGCACCGGATCTCCGCCTTTAGTTTCTCCTAAGAAACCAATAACCCCTTGAACGTTTTTAATGGTGTGTACCATTTCACCGCCAAGGTTTGCTTCAACCATTATATAGCCTGGAAAGTAATTTCTCTCCTTACTAATTTTTTTACCGTTTCGAATTTGAAATACCTTTTCGGTTGGCACCAAGATTTGACCGAGGTAATCCTTTAAACCGTTGTATTCAATTTCGTTCTCGATATAAGATTTAATCTTATTCTCTTGCCCTGATATAGCACGAACAACAAACCATTTTTTTCCGCTATCACTCATGGACGATTCTTAGAATGCGTTGTAAATAGTTTTCAAAATCGCGCTTATCCCTTTATCCATTCCTGCAATGATTAAAGAAATGATTACCGATGATACTGCCACCAAAATGGAAGTCTTCTGCAAATCGGACCAAGTGGGCCAACTTGTTTTATTCACCAGTTCCTCATAGGATTCTTGGAAGTAAGCTTTTACTTTACTCATTCTTAAAGTCTTTGCACGGGTGGTAAGAATCGAACTCACGACCTTTGGTTTTGGAGACCACTGCTCTGCCAGCTGAGCTACACCCGTATTTAGTGAGAAAGGTATCCGCCTAGGGCGGACACCTTTTACTCAAAAAATCTATTTTCTAATCGAGAATATTACTCGATAATTTCAGTAACCTGACCAGCACCTACAGTACGGCCACCTTCACGGATAGCGAAACGTAAACCTTTGTTGATAGCTACAGGAGCGATCAACTCTACGTGAATCGTTAAGTTATCACCAGGCATTACCATCTCAGTACCTTCTGGTAATTGGATCTCTCCAGTTACGTCGGTTGTACGTAAGTAAAACTGTGGACGGTAGTTGTTGTGGAAAGGAGTGTGACGACCACCTTCTTCTTTCTTAAGGATATACACCTCAGCCTTGAATTTTACGTGTGGAGTAATAGATCCTGGCTTACAGATTACCATACCACGACGGATCATGCTCTTTTCAATACCACGTAGTAAGATACCTACGTTATCACCTGCTTCACCACGATCAAGGATCTTACGGAACATCTCAACACCAGTAATGGTAGAAGATAATTTCTCGTCACCGTAACCAATGATATCTACAGGATCACCAGTGTTAGCAACACCAGTTTCAATACGACCGGTAGCAACAGTACCACGACCAGTAATAGAGAATACGTCTTCGATAGGCATCAAGAATGGCTTCTCGTTATCGCGCTCTGGCTCCTGAATCCACTCATCACAAGCATTCATTAAAGACATTACAGTCTCTACCCACTTGTCTTCATTGTTCAATGCACCAAGTGCTGAACCTGAAATTACTGGAGTCTCGTCACCGTCATACTCGTAGAAAGAAAGAAGTTCACGAACTTCCATTTCTACTAATTCTAATAGCTCCTCATCGTCTACCATATCCACCTTGTTTAAGAAAACAACGATACGTGGAATACCTACCTGACGACCAAGAAGGATGTGCTCACGAGTTTGCGGCATAGGACCATCAGTAGCAGCAACTACTAAGATAGCTCCATCCATTTGTGCAGCACCAGTTACCATGTTCTTTACGTAGTCGGCGTGACCCGGACAGTCTACGTGTGCATAGTGACGGTTTGCAGTTTCATACTCTACGTGAGCAGAGTTAATTGTAATACCACGCTCTTTTTCTTCAGGAGCGTTATCGATAGAGTCGAAATCACGTTTTTCGGAAAAACCAGCATTAGCCAATACATTGGTAATGGCTGCAGTCAAAGTGGTCTTACCGTGGTCAACGTGTCCGATAGTACCGATGTTCAAGTGCGGTTTGTTCCGAACAAAAGTTTCCTTTGCCATGGTTTGTGTCTTAAAATTAAAACTGTTAAATAAAAGCGAGACCACTGTGGTCTTTCACTTAGAGCCAATGAGGGGAATTGAACCCCTGACCTCTTCCTTACCAAGGAAACGCTCTACCCCTGAGCTACATCGGCAACGCGGATTTTTCAATCCACAAAACGATAGGTTCCAAGGCATAAGTTACCATTGAAACCTATCGTTTTAGAGCGGGAAACGGGATTCGAACCCGCGACCCTCAGCTTGGAAGGCTGATGCTCTAGCCAGCTGAGCTACTCCCGCCTAAACCTAATCGGTTAATATAGTGGGGAGAGCAGGATTCGAACCTGCGAAGGTGTATACCAACAGATTTACAGTCTGTCCTCGTTGGCCGCTTGAGTATCTCCCCAAAAACAATAATTTAAAGAACCTTTTAAAGCTAAAAGCATTAAAAAAAATGAGCCTGTGGAGGGATTCGAACCCCCGACCAGCTGATTACAAATCAGCTGCTCTGGCCAACTGAGCTACACAGGCTTTTAGTACTATATCTATAAAAGAACAGTCCGCTCTGAAAACGGACTGCAAATGTAATAGGATTTTTGTTTGCCGCAATGGGCAATGAAGAAATTTTTATGAGGCCACCATACGAGGCTTATCTTTATGCTTGATAAGCTGTCTGCGTAAGGCTTCTGTTGCCATATCCGCGGCTGCTTCAAAGGACTTATTTTGTTTTTTAACTACCAATTCATGACCGGGAATATGCAATTTGATCTCCACAATCTTATTTTCCTTGGAAGAAGTATTCTCAACCTTTAAAAAAACCTCCCCATTAATTATACGGTCATTAAACAATTGAAGCTTGTCCAATTTACCTTGAACGAAATCGATCAATTTAACATCTGCGTTAAAATTTACGGATTGAAAGGTAGCTTTCATAGATCATCTGATTTAGTGGCTCGTGGGTGAGCCTGGTTATACAATGTCTTAAGACGATCAATGGAGTTATGCGTATAAACCTGAGTAGCGGCAAGTGATGAATGCCCTAATAATTCCTTAACTGAATTTAAATCTGCTCCTCTGTTTAGCAAGTGACTGGCAAAAGAATGACGCAGTGTATGCGGGCTCTTCTGCTCTACCCCACTGACCATACTAAGATAGGAATTTACGCTGTTGTAGACAAGCTTAGGATAGAGCTTTTTCCCTTTGATCGTTCGAAACAATTCAGGAATCGGCTCGGAGTCCGCGGAGGCATTGCGATGATGGTTTAAATAAAAATGTAGTCGCTCCTTCAATTCCTCAGCAATCGGAATTTCGCGCTCCTTCTTCCCCTTGCCCCTTACTTTTATATAGGCGGAACTCAGTCGCAAATCCTCCACCCTAAGATTAATCAATTCACTTAAACGAAGTCCACATTGGTAAAAGAGATCCAGTATTAAAGACTGGGTGTATAACCAATAATCATCTTGGTCTATCTCCAAACTTAGCAACGCCAACATATCGTCCTCTGGAACCACCCGCATTAATTTACGCGGCGGCTTAGGAACATTTACTGCCGAGGCTACATTGCGTTTAACCTTCCCCTCTCTCAGTAAAAACTTATAAAAAGAACGCAGGGCACTAAGCTTGCGCTTGATACTAGTACGTGCCATATCCTGTTCCACCAGTTGAACAATCCAAGAACGAACCATGCTATGATGCACTTCGGTGAAATCCTCTAAATCGAATTCCTCCTTAATAAATTCCTGAAAAGCATTTAGATCATTACTATAAGCCAGAATGGTATGCTCAGAAAAGTTCTTCTGGAAATTGAGGTAGTCGTAAAAGGCTTGGGTATCGGACATAAAAAAGCAAGGGAATGTAAAGATATACAAACCCTTGCTGAAATATTAAGATCGTAAAAGAGGGTCTATTCCTCTTCTTGACGAATCTGCTGAATGTAAGAAGCTTTAATAATCTCTTTGCGACGAGCAACAGATGGCTTGATAAACTGCTTACGAGCACGGATTTGTTTCATAACACCGGTGCGGTCGTACTTGCGCTTATAACGCTTCAGTGCGCGGTCGATAGACTCTCCTTCTTTTACAGAAATAACTAACATTCTTCGCTTTTAATTTTAGGGCTGCAAATATATATAAATAATCAATCAGAAAAGGATTATTTCATTAATTCACGTGAAATAACAAGTTTCTGGATTTCAGTGGTTCCTTCGCCAATGGTACAAAGCTTCACATCACGGTAAAACTTTTCTACTGGAAAGTCTTTAGTAAAACCATAACCACCAAATATTTGAACCGCTTCATTACAAACATCTACCGCTACTTCGGAGCTATACATTTTCGCCTTTGCTCCAGCCATGGTTACCTTTTGCCCCTTTTCTTTTAGATCACAGGCTTGCCAGGTTAAAAGTTCAGCGGCCTCCATTTGAGTGGCCATATCGGCAAGCTTAAAGCTTACACCTTGGAATTTACTAATCGGCTTTCCGAATTGCTCCCGCTCCTTAGAATACTGAACGGCTGCTTCCATCGCACCGAATCCTATCCCTAAGGATAATGCCGCTATTGAAATACGACCACCATCTAATATCTTCATGGCTTGGATAAATCCATCACCCTCTTTCCCTAACATATTAGTATGAGGGATACGACAGTCTTCAAAAATCATTTCTGCCGTTTCAGAGGCGCGCATGCCAAGCTTATTTTCCTTTCGACCACCGCGGAAACCGGGGGTTCCTCTTTCCACTACAAAAGCAGACATACCGTGAGAATCTCTCTTTTCACCTGTACGTACAATTACTACTGCTACTTCACCGCTAATCCCATGAGTAATCCAGTTTTTCGCTCCATTAATCACCCACTCATCCCCATCGCGCACAGCAACAGTATCCATACCACCAGCATCACTACCAGTACCTGCCTCGGTTAATCCCCAGGCTCCAATATGCTGACCAGTGGCCAATTTTGGTAAATACTTCTTTTTTTGCTCCTCGTTACCGAAGGTTAAAATATGATTGGTGCAAAGTGAATTGTGCGCCGCCATGCTCAATCCAATCGATGGATCAATTTTAGAGAGCTCGCGAATGGCCGCTACATACTCGAAATAGCTCAGTCCCGAACCACCATATTCCTCGGGCACCAAAATTCCCATTAATCCCATCTCGCCCATCTGGCGAAAAATTTCAATTGGAAATTCCTGATTTTCATCCCACTCCATGATGCGCGGTCTGATATTCTGTTCAGCAAAATCTCTAACAGATTCTGCGATCATTTTCTGCGTTTCGGTGGATGCAAAATTCATCCCGGCAGTAGCTGTATCCATGATACTATTAATTAGAGAGGTTTATTGTAGGGTATCTACTTTTGATACTTTCAAATAAGGTGCAAGTTTACTGAATAATACATCATCCACCAATTCAATGTTCATGAGTTCGGTCACTCTTTTATACTGCCCTACCTGCTCACGAAAGGCAACAATATTGCGGGCTAAGTAGTAATTTATGTAAGGATGCGATTGTAATTCATCTAAACTACTTTCATTAAGGTTTAACCAAACATTATGTTTTCCAATCTCAATATAATTTTGAAGCTCCTTTAATTCAATTGAGTCAAAAATATGATGCTCTACTAGCTGACTCATCCGATGAAAACCTCCCAAACGATTTCGCCATTTAAGTATTTTAGATGCTGTAAAAGGACCAATATTTGGAAGCTGGCAAAGATTAATAGAGTCTGCACTATTAATATCCAAGACACCGAGCTCTGCTTCTTCCGGCATCTCTAAAAGCACATAAGGGAGCATTTTTAGGGCCAAGCTACTGTCGATGCCAAATACCTGAAATAAATCTTCTGCTTGTTTAAAAGGTCGGTACTTCTCCCTAAAAGAGATAATTCCCCTTACTGCAGATCTCGGCAAACCCATTGCAACTAATTCCTCCTGCTTTTCTTTATTCGGATCAAATTTCCTCAATTGTAACCTTCGCTCCTCGGAGGCATTATCAGCATAGTTATTTCGATAATCGGGTTTGCTTGGAATTATCAAATGTGGTTCGAGCTTTAGATACAAGGCGGCGTCTAGCTGGTACAGTTTCAGTAAGTCTATCTTTCTTTTAAATCGACCACCAGCCTTTAAAAAGCGCAACCAGCTATTCCGCAAAGCCGGACTCAAGCCTAAGCTGCTTAAAAAAATGGAGTCCACCTCATTGGGATCAAAACCTCGGATTGCCGCCAGAAAGTCTAGCTCCGCTTTAATGCTATCCTCCTGCCATTTTTGCTTGGCACTTTCTATTTCCGCCTCAGTGTAGCCTTTATTTCTTGGGAAGATATCCCAATAATAGATGTCAACTACTTGAAGTAATATGGCGAGAATAAATAAAATAAAGAGACTACGACTAGTACTTGGTAAAAGCATAATTGCAAAGAAGCGAGCGCTCTTGACTGGGATTAAAAAAACAAACGATTGACAAACGATTCAGAAGCCATTATCTAATTTTAAAGACTGCCTTTTTTTTGCGATACTTGTGAATCGAAAAAAACAGCAAATACATGCGTTTAGGATTAGTTCTACTACTTAGCCTTTTTACCTTATCAGGCATTGCCCAATCGGCCTTACAGATTGAAGATTTTCAAATCACCAATCCCTCTAATGAGATTAATGATGGACGAGCCTCAATAAAAGTCAAAGGAGGAACCCCGCCTTATTTTTACAAATGGAGCGATCAAGGAACAGATACCTTATCCCGAACCGCCAACGAATTAGTTGAGGGTATTAGCTATGATGTGATGGTTTACGATGCTAAGGGCGATAGCATTATTCAGGAATTTAAAATTCAAGGAAACTCCATCGCGGAAAAACTAAACGGCACCATGAAGCCGGTGGTAGATGGCATTGCAACGGTTATCTTTTGGGATCCCTTTTATGCTTTAGGCTTATACGACAATCGTGTGGTATTGGAAAACGGCGAGTTGGCTCGTCATGCCAATGGTGATATTCGCACCAACAGTATTCCTTTTATAGTTATCTGGTTAATCTTCGGCGCCATCTTCTTTACCATTCGCATGGGATTTGTAAACTTCTGGGGTTGGAGACATTCTATAAAACTAATTCGTGGAAAATATGATGAGGATGATGCCCCAGGAGAGGTAACCCACTTTCAAGCTTTAGCAACAGCAGTTAGCGCCACAGTAGGTCTTGGGAATATTGCCGGGGTAGCGGTTGCTATTTCTGTTGGTGGACCCGGTGCTACCTTTTGGTTGGTGGTGGTTGGCCTCTTGAGTATGGCCTCCAAATTCACCGAATGCACCCTAGGGGTGAAGTATCGCGATATAGGCGAGGATGGCGTTGTGGAAGGTGGACCGATGCGTTATCTGCGCAAGGGTTTGGCCAAAAGAGGCATGGGTGGTCTTGGTAAAACCTTAGCGGTAATTTTTGCCGTTCTTGCTATCGGCGCAAGCTTTGGTGGAGGAAATATGTTCCAAGCCAATCAAGCTTATCAAATTATGGCCGGTGAATTTACCTTTATGGAAGGTTATGGCAGCGTATTCGGCGTTGTTATGGCCCTCTTAGTCGGAGCGGTAATTTTAGGTGGCATTAGAAGTATCGCCAAGGTGACCGAAAAGATTGTTCCCTTTATGGCGGGCCTCTACGTTTTGGCCGCTCTTGTTATCATCTTCAAAAACTTTGGCAATATCGGCTATGCTTTCGAACTTATTATTGATGGCGCCTTTAGTCCAAAAGCCGCATTAGGTGGTTTTATTGGCGTTATGATTCAAGGAGTACGCAGAGCCGCCTTCTCTAATGAGGCTGGTGTTGGTAGTGCCGCAATTGCTCACTCCGCCGCTAAAACCAAACACGCAGTAAGCGAAGGCTTTGTGGCCCTTTTAGAACCGTTCATCGACACGGTAGTGGTTTGTACCCTAACTGCCTTGGTGCTCATCTTTACGGGTTACTACGATGATGGTGGCCTCGGTGGAGCACAACTGACTTCTCAAGCCTTTGGAAGTGTTATCTCTTGGTTCCCTTATGTTCTTGTAATTGCCATTTTCCTCTTTGCTTTCTCTACTATGATTAGCTGGAGTTACTATGGCCTAAGAGCTTGGACCTTCCTATTTGGACGGAACCAAAAAACAGAAATTATCTATAAAGTACTTTTCTGCTTCTTTGTTTGGGTTGGATCAACCGTGGGATTAGGAGCCGTTCTGGATTTTTCAGATATGATGATTCTCGCCATGGCCTTCCCCAATATAATTGGCCTCTTATTGCTTAGTGGCGAAGTTAGAGCGGAGATGAAAGATTACTGGCAAAAGATAAAAACTGGTGAAATCTTAAATACCAAGTAGGCGCGAGCTTATTCTATTTAACTTTGCCGCCCACATCAAAAAATGTCATGGCGGAAACGCAAAAGAAGAAGCGAAAACTGTCTAAGGATTCGCTAAAAAAGTCCCTACGACTCTATCAATACGTTAAGCCTTACCGAGGCGAATTTGCGATAGGACTAATATTCCTTGTCTTAAGTTCATTAGCCAACCTAGCTTTCCCAAAATATTTGGGCGACTTAGTTGATGCAGTGAATAGTGATTCCATTTTTGAGCGCATTGATAATATCTCCTTGATATTAATTGGCATCTTAGTGGCACAGGCGGTAGTATCGTTTTTTAGAGTGGTACTTTTTGTGAATGTAACCCAGAAAACGCTGGCCAATTTAAGGCAAGCGACCTATGAGCATCTGATTAAATTACCTATTGGCTTTTTCAGCCGCAAGCGCGTGGGCGAGCTCAACAGTCGAATTTCTTCAGATATATCCCTACTCCAAGAAACCTTCACCACCACCTTGGCCGAGTTCATTCGGCAAATCATTGTGATTTTTGGTGGACTCACCATCCTTTTAATCACCTCTACCCAGCTCACCTTATTTATGTTGATGGTGGTTCCGGTGGTAATGCTAATCGCGGTGTTTTTTGGTCGATTTATTAGAAGCTATGCTAAAAACATGCAAGATGAAGTGGCGAGCTCCAATACCATTGTGGAAGAAACCTTGCAAGGGATTTTCAATGTGAAAGCCTATGCCAACGAATTCTTTGAAATAGCGCGTTACCGCAAGCGCACTAATGAGGTAGCACGCCAAGGAATGAAAGGCGGCTTATACCGCGGTGCCTTCAGCTCTTTCATTGTATTGGGCATGTTTGGAGCCTTAGTAGCGGTAATCTGGCAAGGAACCAATTTAGTAGCAGCCGGCGAACTTCAAGTTGGACAGCTCATTAGCTTTCTCTTCTATTCGGCTTTTATTGGTGGCTCAATCGGCGGTTTAGCGAATGTTTACGCTAATCTTCAAAAGGCAATTGGCGCCACCGAAGACCTAATGGACATTTTTAATGAGGGCACGGAAGACATTCAGAGTAAAGAAGCTCGACTAGAGCTTTCCGATTTTAGAGGCGATATCCGCTTCGATCAGTTGAGTTTCACTTATCCAAGTAGACCCGATTCGAAAGTACTATCCAACCTTAGCTTTGGCATCTCCGCAGGTGAACAATTGGCCGTAGTTGGACCATCTGGCGCAGGAAAATCTACCCTCGTTTCCCTCCTTCTAAATTTCTATAAGCCCGACTCCGGAACCCTATACTTTGACGATAAGCCAGCAGAGGAATATCAGCTTTCTGCTTTACGCGATCAAATGGCGGTGGTGCCACAAGATGTATTTCTTTTTGGTGGTACTATAAAGGAAAATATCGCTTATGGGCGACCAGGTGCCTCCGAAGAAGAAATTATCGAAGCCGCCAAACAGGCCAATGCTTGGAGCTTTATTAAAGATTTCCCGGAAGAACTTAATACCTTGGTTGGAGAAAGAGGGGTTCAACTTTCCGGTGGTCAAAGACAAAGAGTAGCAATTGCTAGAGCGATTCTTAAAGATCCGCGAATCCTAATCTTAGATGAGGCCACCTCAGCCTTAGACTCAGAATCAGAAAGATTAGTACAGGAAGCCTTAGATAATTTAATGAAGGGTAGAACCTCCATTGTTATTGCTCACCGACTAGCCACCGTGCGTGATGCTGACCGAATTTTGGTTTTAGATAAGGGCGAACTAGTTGAACTTGGTAATCATGAAGAGCTCATAAGCAAAGAAGATGGTCTCTATCAAAGTTTGAGTAAACTGCAGTTTAATCCATAAGGGGAATTTTTAACTTGGCTTATTGAATAATAAACAGCCTCTTGTTTAAACTTGAGCTTGACGCTTATTCAATGCGCTTTCTAATCCCTTACATTTGAATCATGCGAGCCATTTGGGAAAATATTCGTCAGCAAACTTGGTTTAAAATACTGAGCAATCGCTTTGTATTAAGCCTCATCCTATTTGCTATTTGGATGAGTTTCCTCGATGTTAATTCCTGGCTTATTCACCACGAGTTGAATGAAGAAATTGATGGGCTGGAAACCAGCATTGATTACTACGAAAGGGAAATTGCTAAAGATAAAAGTCAATTAGAGCAATTAAATTCAGGTCCAGATAAATTGGAAAAATTCGCCCGGGAGCAATACTATCTCAGTGCCCCTGGGGAAGAAGTTTATCTAATAGAAATTCCTGATCAGAAATAATAAGAGCGGATCAAAGGAAGCTTCGTATTTTAGGCACAAAGAACACCAAACATGAAGCTTTTTAAAAGGAACAACCTCCTATTGTTGTTCACCCTCTGCTTGTTCATATTCGAAGCAAGTGCTCAATCTATCGATACCAATTACTTAGGCAGCCTTGAGTGGCGAGGCATCGGACCATTTCGTGGCGGTAGATCCTGTGCAGTTACTGGGGTGCCAGGAAAACCCAATCTATATTACTTTGGTAGCACCGGAGGTGGCGTATGGCGAAGTACCGATGCTGGAAACAGTTGGGAAAATATTTCTGACGGCTTTTTTGGTGGCAGCATAGGCGCAATCGCCATTGCACCCAGCGATCCAAATGTTATTTATGTAGGGCAAGGCGAGCAAACCGTTCGGGGTAATGTAAGCTCTGGATTTGGTCTTTGGAAAAGTGTAGATGCCGGAAAAACATGGCAGCATATTGGCCTTAAGGCTAGCCGCCATATTGCACGAATAAGGGTGCATCCTAAAAACGCCGACATCGTTTATGTTGCGGCAATGGGAAATCTCTACAAGGATAGTCCCGAAAGAGGAGTCTATAAAAGCAGCGATGGCGGCAGCAATTGGAGCCGAATACTCTTCTCGGACGCCTCCAGCGGGGCAGTTGATCTGCTGATTGACCCTCAGAATTACCGCACGATATACGCCTCAACATGGACCATCCGTCGCACCCCATATTCGCTTTCCAGCGGCGGACCTGGATCTAAGCTTTGGAAAAGTACCGATGAAGGCCAAACCTGGATGGAGCTATCCGACAAAGAAGGCTTTCCCGCTGGATTGAAAGGGATAATTGGCATCGCCGTTTCCCCTGTAAATAATCAACGCCTTTGGGCCTTAGTGGAGAATGAACCAGATGGCGGCTTGTATCGCAGCGACAATGGTGGGAGCTCTTGGAAAAAAGTTAATAGTCAAAGATCTATTAGACAGCGAGCTTGGTATTACACCCGTATTTATGCGCATCCTACCGACCTCGATCAACTTTATGTGATGAATGTTCGCTACCACCATTCTAAAGATGGCGGGCGCAGTTTTTCAAAATACAATGCGCCTCATGGCGACCATCACGATTTATGGATTGATCCTACGGAACCAAACCGCATGATTATTGGTGATGATGGCGGAGCTCAGGTGAGTTTTGATGCTGGGAAAAATTGGACCACCTATTACAACCAACCTACCGCTCAATTTTACCGCGTTAATGTTGATAATCATTTTCCTTTTAGGATATACGGAGCTCAACAAGACAATAGCTCAATACGCATTAAACATCGTAGCGACGGAGGATTCATCAGCGAAAGCGATTGGGAACGCACCGCAGGAGGTGAAGCAGGACATCATGCCATTTACCCAAAAAATGAAGACATTGTTTTTGGAGGGGAATACGGCGGTTTTATGTCACGTTATAACCATCAAAGCAATCAAAGGCAGGCTACCCATGTATGGCCCAATAATCCACTTGGTCATGGTGTAGAAAACATGAAGTACCGATTCCAATGGAATTACCCTCTTTTCTTTTCAAAACACAATCCCGAAACACTCTATGCCTTTAGTAATCACGTGCATCGCAGCAGCGATTTAGGGCGCACCTGGGAAACCATTTCTGGGGATTTAACCACCGATGATAAAACGAAGCAAGGACCATCTGGCGGACCTATTACAAAGGACAATACCGCGGTGGAGTATTACTGTACCATTTTTGCTGCGGCAGAGTCGGTATTAGAGCAAGGCATTTTATGGACAGGTAGTGATGATGGTAAAGTACACATCAGTAAAAACAATGGCGAAAGCTGGCAAGAAGTGACGCCCAAGGGGCTCGAAGCCTTTACCCAAATAAACAGCATGGAGGCCGACCCTTTTAATGCCGGTGGTTTGTATTTAGCCGGCACCCGCTACAAATGGGGCGATTTTAGTCCTTACCTCTATTACACTAGCGATTACGGTAAAAGTTGGAAGCGTATTGATAATGGCATAGATCGAATGCATTTCACTCGGGTTATCCGTTGTGATCCGCAGCATGAAGGACTGTTATTTGCCGGAACCGAATACGGCCTTTACCTATCTACCGATGGTGGCAATAACTGGCAGGCCTTTCAAAACAATCTCCCCGAGGTACCGATTACCGACCTGGCCGTAAAAGATCGCCATCTGATTGCCGCTACTCAAGGAAGGGGATTTTGGATTTTGGATGACCTAAGTCCGCTCTACGAATTAGATGCAGAGTTTAAAGCTAAACAGCACCTATTTGCCCCCAAACCAAGCTATTTAATGCAATCGTATTATGGCGGTAAATCTAAAAGTCAAGGTGAAAACCATCCCAATGGCTTAATTGTAAATTACTATTTGGAAAGCATCGATAGTGCAGTAGATTATCAATTGCGCTTTTTAAATGCTGATGGCGACGAGGTGCGGAAATTCAGTTCCAGCGCTACAAAAAATGCCGATCGCTGGGAACCCAAAGCCGGAGCCAATCGCTTTGTATGGAATTTAAGACAAAAGGGATATGAAGCGGTAGAAGGAATGATTCTATGGTATGTACTTCGTCAAGGACCCTATGTTCTTCCCGGCAATTACCAGGTTCAATTAATCGCTGCTGGCGATACATTAGAGAAAACCGTCTCCATTTTAATGGACCCAAGAGTAGAGAGTTCCATCGAAGATTTAAAGGAACAGCAAGCTTTTATGGCGGAAATAGTTACTGGGATGGAAGCAATGAACACTTGTATTGTGGAAATACGAAATCTTAGATCGGACTTGAAGCTAGTTCAGGAACGCTTGGTAGATACTGCCCTTATCGACAGGATTAATCATGTTTTGGATCGCAGTCAGGAAATAGAAGAAAACCTCTATCAAACCCAAAACCGCAGTCCACAAGATCCTTTAAATTACCCGATTCGCCTCAACAATAAATACGGTCATGTTGGAGCCCTTAGCGGTATTGGCTTTAATGCACCAACGGCTAGTATGTTAGCCGTTAAGGAGGAGCTTCAGCTACAGCTTGATACCCAGCTTGATGCTTGGGAAAAGTTGAAACTAGAAGTAGAGCAGCTAAATGGAGATTTGAAGTCGGCTGAATATGATATCTTAAAGTGGTAAAAGAGCGCTTATAAACGCTGCGAATAATCAATATTTAAGACCTTTGTTTAAAATTATTATCCATGTCTGAAGCCTCTCTTTTTTCGGAGTTTGAAAATCAAACCGAAGCAGAATGGAAAGCGAAAATCCTTAAAGATCTTCGCGGAAAGGCCTTTGAGGAACTTCTTAGCACCAATGCTGATGGCTTTGAAATTCAGCCTATCTATACCGCGGAAAGCAGTCCCTTAAAAAATCAGCCTTTAAAGGAGCATCCCAAATGGGATAATGTAATGGAGATTTTGGTTTTAGATGCCAAAGCAGCCAATACTGAGGCGCTCATGTATTTGAATAAAGGGGCCACTTCACTTTTGTTTTACCTGCCCGGTAAAGTGGACCTTGAAGTTCTGTTAAAGGCTATTGAATTGCCTTATATCTGCACCAATTTGGTGATTGAAGGTGATATCAACTATTACGTAGAAGCATTAAAGCAGCTAATAAACACCCGTGGCTACCAAGAAGAAGAATTGGAGGGCAGTATTAATTTTGACCCAATAGAAAACCTGGCCCGCACTGGTGATTGGTTTAAAGATGAGCAAAGCGACTTGGCTGCCCTGGCCCAATTAAATGAGGCGCATTTTAAAGGCTTTCGAACGCTTTGTCTTAATACCAACCTCTTTGCTAATGCTGGCGCGAGCATTGCCCAACAATTGGGAATTGCGCTTGCTATGGCTTACGAATACAGTCATCAATTACAATTAAATGGCAGCCGCGGCTTTTGGGTGAATTTCGCTATTAATTCCGATTATTTCGGGGAGATTGCCAAGTTGCGCGCTTTTAGAAGGATTTGGGCCCAATGGCAAATTGAAATGGGCTTCCCTCAGGATGAAGTGCGCATTTACGCTGAAAGCGCGCTGAGAAATAAAAGCATACTCGATAAACACAATAACCTCATCCGCACCACCGCAGAAGCCATGTCGGCAGTGATTGGAGGTGCTACTGAAATTTGCGTGAAGGGCTTTGGCGAGCCTCTCGAAGATCAAGGGTTTTTCCCGCGAAGGCTCGCTTTAAATCAACTCAGCATGCTGCAGCATGAAGGGCGCTTAGATCAGGTGCGCGATATGGCGGCTGGCAATTATTGGGTTGAAAAATTAACAGAAGATTACGCTTCTGCTGGCTGGAACTTTTTCAAACAGATTGAAGCCGAAGGAGGCCTTATTGCCAGTCTTAAAGAAGGCTGGCTACAAGCGGAAATTGCCAGAATTGCCGCTGCGGAGCAAGGGCGTTTCGATGCCGGAGATCTAAAGCTAATTGGGGTTAACTATTATCGTAAAGATCAGGATACTTTCAGCGATGAGCTCAAGGCCAAATTGAGATCGTCTGCCCCTAGCGATAAGGCAACTGCCATCGAAAAAGTAAGGCCACAGCGCTTAGCCGAAAATTTAGAACGAGACATTATCCTTGAAAACTCAGCATCATGAGCCGACAAACATTTAGCGTACAGTATAAGGGTAAAGATTACGTAGCACCTTCGGAAGAACGTCACCATTGGACCTCCCCTGAAGGACTTGAAATTCCAAGTCTGTTTAAGCAATCCGATTTTGCCAAAATAAAGCATCGCCATTTTGTAGCGGGCCTCCCCCCCTATTTACGCGGTCCCTACAGCAGCATGTACACCATCAGGCCATGGACCATTCGCCAATATGCTGGTTTTAGCACCGCCGAAGAATCCAATGCCTTTTACCGTCGAAACTTGGCGGCCGGGCAAAAGGGCCTCTCGGTGGCCTTCGATTTAGCGACCCACCGAGGATATGATTCGGATCATGAGCGCGTAGTTGGAGACGTTGGAAAAGCAGGGGTTGCCATCGATAGCGTGGAGGATATGAAAATCCTCTTCGATCAGATTCCTCTGGATAAAATGTCGGTATCCATGACCATGAATGGAGCGGTAATTCCCATTATGGCCTTTTACATTGTGGCCGCAGAAGAGCAAGGTGTATCTCCAGAGCTTTTATCAGGAACCATCCAAAACGATATCCTCAAGGAATTTATGGTGCGGAATACCTACATATATCCGCCCTTGCCTTCCATGCGCATAATTGCCGATATTTTTGAATACACCAGCCAAAAGATGCCGCGCTTTAACAGCATTTCCATTAGCGGTTATCATATGCATGAGGCTGGCGCTACGGCCGATATCGAGCTGGCTTATACCCTTGCGGATGGATTGGAATACATAAGAACTGGTTTAAAAGCCGGTTTAAAAATAGATGACTTCGCCCCTCGTCTTTCCTTTTTCTGGGGAATAGGGATGAATCATTTTATGGAAATCGCCAAGATGCGTGCCGGACGTATGTTGTGGGCTAAACTTGTAAAGCAGTTTAATCCCGAGAACCCTAAGTCGATGGCTCTGCGCACCCACAGTCAAACCAGTGGATATAGCCTTACCGAGCAAGATCCATTTAATAATGTGGCCCGCACCACTTTAGAAGCGATGGCTGCCGTATTTGGAGGCACCCAGAGTTTGCATACTAATTCATTGGATGAAGCGATTGCATTACCAACGGACTTTTCCGCTCGTATTGCTCGAAATACCCAACTTATTCTTCAAGAAGAATTAGGCATTAATCGCAGCGCCGACCCTTGGGGTGGTTCTTGGTATGTAGAGTATTTAACCCAAGAAATTGCCAATAAAGCTTGGAAGCTGATTGGCGAAGTGGAGGAACTAGGTGGCATGGCCAAAGCCATTGAAACCGGAATTCCAAAGATGCGCATTGAAGAGGCAGCGGCCAAGAAACAAGCGCGCATTGACTCTGGTAAGGAGTCTATAATCGGTGTTAATGCTTTTAGAAATGAGAAGGATGAGCCGATAGAATTATTGGAAGTTGACAATGCGGAGGTTCGACGCAAACAGATCGAACGCCTTCAGGCCTTAAAAAGCAATCGGGATGAGGCTAAGGTGCAAGCGAACTTAAGTGCCTTGGAAAATGCCGCTCGCGATGCCAATGGCAATCTTTTAGCCCTGGCAGTTGAAGCGGCCCGAAACAGAGCAAGCTTGGGCGAAATTAGTAGTGCTTTAGAAAAGGCCTATGGTAGATATCAGGCAACCATCCGCAGTATTAGCGGCGTTTATAGTACGGAAATGAAAAAGGACGATAAGTTTCATAAAGCTCAGGCTTTAGCCGATCAATTTGAACAAGTTGAAGGTCGACGCCCACGTATTATGATTGCTAAAATGGGCCAAGATGGTCATGACCGTGGCGCGAAGGTGGTTGCTACTTCCTTTGCCGATTTAGGCTTTGATGTAGATATTGGGCCCTTATTTCAAACTCCGGCTGAGGCCGCTCGACAAGCGGTAGAAAATGATGTGCACCTCTTAGGAGTGTCTTCTTTAGCGGCGGGCCATAAGACCTTGGTACCACAAGTTATTTCCGAATTGAAAAAATTAGGGCGTGAAGATATTCTTGTTATTGCTGGCGGGGTTATTCCTCCTAACGATTACCAATACCTTTTTGATGCCGGTGTTGTTGGTGTATTTGGACCGGGAACCGTAATTGCCGAGGCTGCGGCTCGGATACTGGAAATCATCTTAGAGCAAAATGAAATTGAAAGTTCAAATTAATGTTTGGGAATATTAAAGATATGATGGCCAAGCTTCAAGAAGCACAGGGCCAAGCTCAAGAAATGAAGTCGCGACTTGAAGAAGTGCAAATAAAGGAAAGCCAGCAGGGTATTAGCCTGATTGTAAATGGCAATCGGAAAATTGTTGACCTAAAAATTGAGCCTTCTTTATTAAGCGAGGTCGAGGAACTGGAGGATTTGCTTTTAAGCACGCTCAATAAAGCCTTGGATAAAGCCGAAAATCTTCACGATACCGAAATGAAGAAAATGGCCAAAGGCATGATGCCTGGTATGGATTTATTTAAATAAATGGATGCCTTAAATCCCAATTTCCGCGGCCGAGCCAAATCCTTTAAACTGCCTTCCATTAAAGAGCTGGAAAAAGGAATATTAGCGCAAGACCGCGGCCTTATTAGTCGGGCTCTCACCCTTTGTGAAAGTAAGCTAGCGGCACATCGGCGAATGGCCGAAGAATTACTGCAAAGACTAATGCCCTATACCGGTGGGTCCATTCGCATTGGCATTACCGGCGTTCCGGGAGTTGGGAAATCTACCTTTATTGAGGCCTTTGGGAAACACCTAATTGACAATGGTAAGAAGCTCGCGGTTTTAGCTATAGATCCCAGCAGTGGTAGAAATAGAGGCAGTATTCTCGGGGATAAAACCCGCATGCATGATTTATCCCAAGATAAGCGTGCATTTATCCGTCCTTCTCCATCTAGTGGCTCTTTGGGGGGCGTGGCAAGACGGACTAGGGAAAGTATTTTAATCTGCGAAGCCGCCGGTTTTGATATTGTTATAGTAGAGACGGTTGGGGTAGGCCAAAGTGAAACCACCGTTCGCAATATGGTAGACTTTTTCATGCTGCTCATGCTGGCCGGTGCCGGTGATGAATTACAAGGTATAAAAAGAGGGATTATGGAAATGGCCGATTTACTGCTCATTAATAAGGCCGATGATCCTAAGGATGCGCAGATAAAACTCGCTATGGGCGAATACAAACGAGCCTTACATCTTTTTCCACCTAATGCCAATGACTGGATTCCCAAAGTGCTTTCCTGCTCGGCCCTTCATAAAACAGGTATTTCTGAAGCCTGGGAGGTGATAGAATCCTTTCAGAATCAACAAATAAATAATGGCCATCTCCAAAAGGAAAGGCAAAGGCAGGCTTTGGACTGGTTTGAAGAGAGTATTGGGGAAATGGTTTTGGATCAAGTGCATTCTCAAAGCATCTATCAAGATGCTTACAAAGAAATCAGAATAGGGGTGGAAAATGGCGACATTGAGGCAGGAGTTGCTGCCCATCGATTGATTGAGAAAATTTTCAAATAAAAAAGGGAGCCTTTCGTACTCCCTTTAATATTGCTTGGTATAAAACCTCTAGCGCATTGACCAATGTGCTAGCTTAAACTCATCATCATTACTTATAAAATAGTAGTATGTGCCTGCCTCGGTGCTACTTTTATGCAGAGAGCTTACATTAAGAAATAAATCCTCCTCACTTAAGTTAATGGCAGAAATGCGCTCCGCCGCCCCACTAACTTTATTAAACCGAATAAGAACGGGAACTATATCGTCATAGTCTTGTACTGGTTCTAGCTCATCATAATCATCAATATCGATTCCTTTATTCTCAGGCATATCATTCATCAATAAGTAGATGGATTCTTTGTCCTCTAACAGCTTAAAATCAAAATAATCGTCGATCTTGAAAATTTCATCTACAGGTTTATCAAGCTCAGCCAGATAAGTTACATTTTGCACCCAATTTAGCTGACCCTCTTTGCTGAATGATGTCACAATATTATCGAAGTGGAAATGACTGATTTCTTTGCTGGTAGTTCCTTGATTTCTTAGAACCAAAGAGAATGCCGCGTAAAAGGTGCCTGTTTCATCGCTTAAATTGTCGTAATCATTTCCAGCTCCGAAATCATCTGGTAAGTAATTATAAAACTGGGTCTGGGATATTGAGCCACGTACAAAAGGGTAATAGCCCATATTTATACTGCCTTCTGGCTTACCGTTCAAAATAAATTTCGCCCAAGATTGGTTCAGTGGATCGAATTCCGCATAAATTAAGCCTTCTCTTTCCTTGTAAGATTTCTGCTCCCGTATTACAGAACCAAAGTCAAAATAGTTAAGTCTGTTTAAATTAGCCTTGTAGCCAAGAATGAAAATTGGGTTTTCGCCTGGTTTAATTTGAGAGGAAATAGGAAATACCGTGGAACCAACCGGTATGGAGCTTAGAGGAAGCTTTTCCTCATAGCGTTCGAAATTCTTAAAAGCATCCAAGAACACAAGGCTATTTGCAGTTATGAAATAGAGGTTATTCTCTTCATCAATATGGGGCTTTAAAAATGCCAATTTGGGTACACCATTCCCCTTATAAAGCTCGATGCTTTTTTCTAGTTCAAATGCATCATTAAAGACCAACAAGGTTTCCGATAGCGTCTTTTCTACAAGATCTCTTTTCTGATCCTTTAAGAGAATTTTACTAAGATCATTGCCTAAATAGGCATCAATCATTCCTTTACTCATGGAGTTTTTATAGTCTCGACGGTACATTTCTTTACTTCCCAAATCTTTCTGGTTCAGCAGGTCAAAACTATGTGCCTGAACCACATACTGATTGTCCCTTAAAATATCATAGAGGACAAAGTAGTTTAAACTTGTTCCATTTACTCTCCAATCAATTATTAACTCCTTAGCTCTAATGTCTAGTAGTGGCAAACTTTGCTGATAATGCAAAGTCATATCGGCTTTATTAAAAGCGCCAACATATAGATCTTTTGGTCCATTGAAGTAAGTAAAATACAAGCTACTTTCTGTCTCCAAAATAATCCTCGGGGAAAAGGGACCTTCTTCTGCTTCGTATAAAGCACTAAATTTAGGCTCCTGCGATACTTGTGCCTTAATACTGCTACTTATCAGAAGCGACATTAAAAACAGACTAATTTTCATTTTCATAATTAAAGGGCTAGCTTATTGGACTGGGATTTTCATTCAAAAAAAAGCCACACTTTAAAACGCTTGCTTTACAATGTGGCCTCAGAATTATTTGCTTCAAGCTTTTAAACTAAGCAGCATTAGATTACAATTTAAAACTGTTCAACTGCATCATCTTTTTATAGACTAAGAAGTAGTAGAAAGTGTCATCCTTGGCGCTGTAGTGCATTAAGCCTGGTTTTAAATACATTTTGGGACGAGCCAAATTGGGAACCACGCTGCCCTTTCTTTCTCCATTGGCTAAATTAATCTCCTGCACCACGGGATTGCCCTTTTTAATCTTTCGGTACGTTTCCAATTCTTGATCTTGGTTTTTACCAGCGCGGTTTAGTAGCATATCATTGTAGACAATTACGATCTGACCATCCTTAATAAAGGAAGTATAATCGAAGAATCCATTAATTTCATCGGGCAGAGTGAGGAAAGTGGTGCCATGTGAGCCATAGATAAAGCCCAAAAAGCCAGACCAATAATATTGCTGGCGCAAGGGTACGCGCTCCCCCCAAAGCATTTCACCATTTGGGTCAAAGCCTATTAGCATTAATTCCAAATAGTTATAATATTCCGCGGTAAGACTACCATTCTGATCATAACTGCGTTGAATGTAAAAGGGCTGAGCAATTAAATAGGAGTTCCCCTCATTATCGAAATGAAAACGAATATCATTGAAATCCTGATTAATTTCTCCATCATGATTATCGTGCTTGTCATCATCCAATCGGAAATCATCAATAAAATCTTGATCAAATAAAGTTAGTTTTTCAGAAATAAACTCCTGATTCAATGGATCGAATATCAAGCATTTTATGCCCTCTATTTGGGTATCACCTTCCTTGCGGTCCCGTCGTGGGAGGTTGGCATCAGGCTGATCTTCCTTATCAGTAGTTTCATAAAAGCCGGTAAGAACCAGGTTACCATCGGGTCGGAAGTTTAAGGCAAGCCTTCTTAAGACGCCATTTACCGCCAAATCTTGGCTAGGGACCTTCTCTCGCCATTCATCAAAATTATTGAAGGGATCGAGCATTACCAATTCATCATCGGCAAGAAAGTAGATTGTGCCTTCATTATCGATTAAGGTGCGGGTACCTACTTCGATTTTCTTTCCGCGGATATTAAACTCACGTTGCTCAACCGCTTCTAAATTCTCATCCAACAACATTATTAGTTGGTCGGTCATATCCCTATCATCGTAATAGGTGGCCGTGTTTACAACCACACTTTTAGTATCTCTACTAATCTTTACTTGGTAGTATCCCTTTTCCGAATAACGATCGTATGGCTTATCAACTATGGTGATTACGTCATCTATCTTTCCGCGTTCGGCATCAATGACATAAGCGAAAAGTTTGGTTCTATCATCCCGATAAAAATCCATTTCCATGAATAGGACTAACTTATTGCCAACGAAACCAAAGCGAATGATTTTCTCGCGTACCTTCTTTAATTCTGGGATTGGAATAATGTGACGTTTCTTTGAGGACTTTTTCTTCTTATCAAAAATTTGAAGCAAAATATCCGGTGAATTATAGTCCACGCCGTATAAATACCGCTCATCTTCAAAAAGAATGGTGGGTTCGTATCCTCGGTATTCCGTTTCAAAAGGGCTTCCATAATCTACCTTTTGGGCAGATCCTAAAAAGCAGCAAAGCATAAATATCCCTAAACAGGTTGTTTGTAAACGCATCTTAAAAAATTGATTAATTGTATATGATGTTTAAATCCTTCTGAGTTTGTTCCTTTAAGTCACTCATACTTAATTTCACTCCTACCGATCCTTCTCTTTGATAAATGACTCTTCCTTTCTGTAAATCAAACAATCCAAAATAATAGGAATCCCAGCCATCTTTGTCAATAATGCCGATTATGCGACACACATAGCGATTTGAATTGGGTAGGTCATCGCGAATATCAATAGATATGGGCATCAGGCTAAAACTTCTAAATACCCTGGCCTCATGCACCCACTCTTCTAGCTTGCAAAACTGATTGTAGCTTTCCGTATCATTAGCTTCCATGCTTTCCGAATAAAGCAATTCCGCCCTTATTCCTTGTTCCTCAATCCAGCCTTCAAGATTCTGTTTAAATAACTGTTCTTGCTCCAAACCTTCCAGCCGTTCATCCAGATCATCGCCAACATTAATCACTTTAATTACGGGATCGAGCACTACCAAATTCCGAATCTTAAGTCCGCTTCCCTGCTCTTCTAAACGATCCCACTTCGCCTCTAATCGCTCTTCGCGCTCCTGAACGGTCAATTGACGATCTTCCAAAATGCTATCCCTAAACCGCTCATGCTTTATCATTTCTTGCTCCAGCCAAGATTGATTGATTTTATCCTTTATTAGATAGCGATGAAAATCTTGGTAATGCTTTTGCTGGGCGCGATAATAGGCTCGCGGCGATCGGAACTCGGTTTCTGATTTAGAGAAAGCCGGGATTTGCTCCGCGCTTTGCATAAAGTTAGTCGGACTTTCATCGCAAAAGACCAATAGGTATTTGGCTAATTCGCTGGAGTAACGCTTAAGATAGGCTTCCGTAGGATACTCTTTCTCTGCGGCTAATGCTGCTTGTAGGGCAATAGTCACAATTTGCGAGCGACTCATCTGCTTAATTAAATGAACCAATTGTTGCGAAGGTCCTTCAACCTTGGTGCTTGAAGGGATTACCAAGCTAATTTCATCAACTACCTTAAAACTGGCCAAGCCGTATAGGGCCTGTACCTTAGAAATGGTAAGAAACTTATTATTTGGATACTCTCCTTCTAAAACATAAATATCATACAGAGCCAAGGCAAATCCGCCATTGTTCAAATGCTCCCGAACCACTTCAAAACGGGCCAACTCTCTTAGTTTTTTAAATCTGCTTTCGCTGATGACAAACAGTGCCCCTGGCTTTATTTCTCTTTGCACTAAAGCAGCCTGGATGGCATTCCTGCGGGTTCCAATATTGGGATGGGTTAATCTCTGATCTTCATAATCTTCCGAAAGGCTGATTGGACTGATCTTTTCCCGGTAATAAAAATTGGGGATCTCAAAGCAATCGTCCACTACACAAAAGGGATTAGAACTTACCTGAGCCCTGCCATAAGGGATATAGCTCCGATGCAAAGTGCTTAACAAATCATTCACCGCTTCAAGGGCATAGTCGCTCTTCAGATAAAGCTCTAAGCCATATTGATCTGCTTCTATTTCATGCTCCTTACTACGACCGATGCGATTCTCAATTTTCGCTAGAGAACTTAAGGATGGTCCATCATAGGAGTTTTCCGAAGCCTCGCGGTTTGCCTTAAAGGATTCGTAAAAGTGATCCTGGGTGTAATGTGCAATTTCATGAGCTATTACAAAGGCTAATTCTGCCTCAGACTTAACGTGGGCAAATAAACCTGTATTCATGGCGATGATGCCATCGGCCAAGGTGAAGGCATTTACAGAAGGAGATCTAAAGGTGTAAATTCTAATTTGATCACGTAATTCCTGATCATGCCTTAATAAGTGATCCGCTATTTCATTGATATAAATCGTTAATGGGTCGCCAAAAGAGTAACGACCACTTTGAAGTAGGGCATCGATCCCGTGATGCTGCTCTAACCAAAAATCCTCGAGATCATCCTCATCTTTATCCGTTGCCAGACCCTGATCAAGACTATTTTGAAACTTCGAAGACCAAGACTCTAAAAAGTCTGCTGGAATAGGACCAGCACTTTCTAAGAATTCACCCTCGGTAATTTGAGCCTTTAAAGTAGTAGCAAGAGTTATACAGCCCAAAAGCAAGCTTAGGCTAATACGCAGATTTTTTGGAGTCATAGGTTAAAATCAAAATGCAAGGTTACGGAAAAATCTAGGCCGCCTAAAACGCTTATTGCAGGGAAGTAGTAATTGGCCGCAAGAATTCACTTAACGGTTTGTGTATGGCTTGAGTCGGTTTCGAAGCACTTTTCTGTCCACGGAAACCAAAGCTTGCTACGGAGCGAAAACCTTGCTCGCAGAGGTTTAATCGCCATAAGAAATATGTGTTATTGGCACACGTTTTCATTCTTTTCTCAGTCGCTTTTTAAAAAAATAACGTATTACAAAATAGATAAAAGGCATCAATAGCAATTGAAGTCCAATTGACATGACAAGAGGAAGAGAAAAAATAAATATTTCATTTTCCACATAACCCAGAAAGGACAAAATGATTATCAAAGCAGTTCCGCCAAAGCCAAATTTCAGAGTCGATTTTAAGTATAAAAACGGGTAGCAAAAGTAAGTTGAGTCATCATTAATTTTGCAAATTATAACTGGTGCAAATTCACTTATAAAATGGTCTTCAATTCTGACTTGAAAGTAATCTTCATTAAGTCTTTTTACTTGTAATTCATTTCCACTTTTAAGACCATATTTTCCTGTTTTTTTAATTGGTATTTGTCGGATTCCTCTTATTAATCGCTGGTCTTGGCTTTTTAGGTCTTTTGTTTTCGATTCCTGGGCTTTTACAAGGTTCTTATACTCCTTCTCTACCTGGTTAATTATATCAGAATCGTAATTTCGGTCCTTAAGCAAAGTAATGGCTGCGTATCGTGCGTCAAAAACAAACGACTTTGAATTCACTGCAATCATTTCCAACTCGGTGTCAGATTTAGATTTGAATTTTTCTATGAAATGATTATCAGTCATTTTTTAATGTGTGCCAACGGCCCTGAATAAACGCAGGGCGGCTTCGTTCGTGGTTTTGTAAAGAAATGAAAGGTTTCTCTGTCAACCGTAAACGCCCTACCGGAGCGGAGTTAAAGCCGCCTTGAGTTTATTTGTTGTTGGCGTGTCGTTTTTTATTTCTTTTTTGTCTTAAGTCCTTTCGCAACGAAATCATAATTGGTCAGGAGCAAATAGCCTATTATGATGTTCACTCCGTTAGCAAGCCAAATCGTTTTGTCTTGATCGTTATGGTCTAGTCCTATTTGACTGGCTTTGAAAGCGAAAATCGTCTGACTGAGAAAGGTCGGTAAATGGTCCAGCAGCAAAAAACCTCCAATAACGAAGGTTCCAATTTTTATAATCTGGTCGGAGTCAATTTTTCCTAATTCAATCCTTTCCTCGTCAAATCCTCTGTCGAGTTTTAGAAGGTTTACAACTTTGTCGGCCTTGAAGATGAGCAGGGCAAAAAGTCCAAGGACAATCACGATAGAAACTGTCATTATGATCAATGAGATGGGATCCAAAGATTGAATTAAAAATGATAGTTGTCCTGGAAGAGCTGAAAACAACGAAGCAATAAGTGAATAGAGTCCGAAAATTTTGAGTAGCAGGATAAAAAAATCTCGTTTTGTCATGAAGTTCTTGGTTTGGTCAAATGCACGCCAACTAAGGTCTAAAGCGAATTAGCTGAAAATCTTCTTTGCGCGATAAAATGCCGTAATAGCTTTTCTCCAACTCGCTATAAAACAAGTTTTGAGTTTTAAAGAAAAGATCGTCTTCAGCAACTAAATCCTCCCAAAAGGCGCGTGTTTTTGCCGCCCCCGACTCCTTGTCGAATAGCAGATAAACAGGACCGCCTTGATCGGGATACCGGTACAATTTAACATCCTCATAAGAAACTCGCCCTTGCTTATTTTTCTCATCGTCATTGTAAAATAATTCTATTCCTTCCTCGCCAAGCCGAGCGTAAAAAGAGAAGTAATCGTATTCACCTAATGGCCTTTGAGTAAGAGCCCTATCACTGTCTAAAATAGTTTCTATTCCCTTTAGGTCCCTCCATATATAGCGCTGCATTTTGGGAACATACTCTTGCCAAGCAATATCCCCACGTACATCTAGCTTCAGAAGAATAAGGTCTTCCAATTCAAAGGTTTCCCCAGTTTGTTTGCTTACATCGGTTGTATTGGTGGAATAAATAACCCCAAAGTCGAACATTGGACGCTGCACCAATCGCTCTCCCAGAAGGTAACAGGCTCCTATTTCATCAAAATATAACTTGATATTCGTAAAAACTTGCGGGATTCTAGACTGCTTACCAATAGCATCATCCTCTAAAAAACGATCTACATAATCTTGCTCAAATTTATGCTTGCGTTGTACCACAAAGCCCTGGCTAGATGGATCAAAAACATAGTAGAGTATGCCTTCGGTAGTAAAATCATCGAAAGGCACCTCAATGCCGCCAAAGTTGGAATTTGCTTCTTGAATACTATCCTCAGATTGATAAAAGGCGCATATAGCAATTTGTCCATTGGGCATTGCAGCCACTTGAAAGCTGAATGCAATTAGCTCCTCCTCCTTAATCATAGGTAAGGCTATCTTCTTTACCGGCTTAGTTTCATCCATTGGATGGATAAAAAGTTGATCATCATTTTGAAAGTAAAGGTTACCTTCTTGATCAAACACAACACTAGAATATAGGTCTTCTTCTTTGCCCTGGACCTGGTATTCATAGGACATTAGCTTCTTCAAGTCCGCATCATATATAGTCCACAGTTTTTCAGTAATGCCTCGATCTATGCTGTAGCTTGCGTTTTGTAAGACTAGCCTTTCCTTGGAAAAGTCTACTTTAAACTGCCCCCTTTCACTCCTTTTATCGTATTTCTTCCGATAAAGCATAATTGGTTTCTCAAGCTTTCTTGTCTCAATATTTATTGGAAGGGCCTTCACGCCAAGCCAGGTAGCAGAAGCATTATCTTCTTTAATAATGGCCGTAATTCTACCATTAAACCAAATCAGATCCAAAAGCGCATACTGGGTCAAATCAGCTAAGCCAATTTCAACATCAAATTGGCTCTCTTCAGATAGATTTGCCTTATTGTAAACCACTACTCGAATAAGATTATGGGCTACATTGGCGCCATAAATTTTGCCCGCCTTTTCGTGCAATAGCTTAGGACTAAAACCCGCATACTCCGTTTCAAACACGGAGCTCTTTTGCACTGTGGATTGTGCCTGAAGATTTATTTCCTTTCCGGAAATTGAAAGAAACAAGGCTAAGCCAAAGCGAAGAAGATTGCGCGACATAGAATAATATCAGTAGTAAGATTACGGAAAATAAGCCTACGACAAAATGCCTATTGCCTTCTAACAAGCACTTTTCCGCTAAACCTAAGCAGACTTAAAAAACTCAATAAATTTAGCTCGGCAATGGAAAAACTAAGGCTCAAAGCGAATTAGCTGATATTCCGCGTCTAGAGACAGAAAGCCATAATAGGCATTTTCCAATTCGCTGTAAAACATGTTTTGGGTTTTAAAGTAAAGGTCATCTTCAATAACCAAATCCTCCCAATAGGAACGTTCCTTTGCCGTTCCAGTTTCATTGTCGAAACAAATATATACGGGACCACCTTCATCGGAGTCATAGTAAATTTCTACATCTTCGTAAGACACTCGACCCTGCTCATTCTCTGGGTAGTCATTGTAAATTAATTCTAATCCATCCGCTCCAAAGCGAGCATAAAAGGAAAAGTAATCGTATTCACCTAAGGGTTTTTGGGAAAGCTCCCGCTCTGTGGCTGTAGCGGTAACTAAGGCGTTGCCATCAGACCAAGTATAGCGCTGCATCTTGGGTACGTATTCTTGCCAGTCCATGTCGCCATTGGCTTTTACCTTAAGAATAATAAGGTCTTCCATTTCAAAGGTCTCCCCCATTTGCTCACCAAGAGTCATTAAATCATTGGAATAAAACGGGCGATAAATCAATCGCTCCCCAAGGAGATAACAAGCTCCCACCTCATCAAAATGCAACTTAATATTGGTAAAGACTTGCGGAATACGCGGCAATTCTCCTATATCCCCACTTTCTAAAAAACGATCCACAAAACTTTGCTCGAATTTATGGCGACGTTGAACCATAAAGGCCTGGCTGGCCGGATCAAATACATAGTAAAGCAATCCCTCAGTGGCAACGTCTTCATAATATTCTGAGATATCATCCAGGTTGGCATAGATGTCTTCATCTTCATCCTCCGACTGGTAAAAAGCGGTGAGGGCTATTCTGCCATCGGGCGTATTGGCCAATTGATAGCTAAATGGAATTAGCCGCTCTTCTTCAACTAGGGGAAGAGGAAGCTCCTTAGCTTGCTTAGTATTTCCCTTGGGAAGGATAATGAGTTTGCGGTTGTTTTGTAAATACACATTACCTTCATTATCAAAGGCGGGAATGCTGTATAAATCCTCCAACTCCAATTTCATTTGATACTTATACAGCAATAATTCCTTTAGGTTTTGATCATAGACCGCCAGAACTTTATCAGTGTGATCACGATCCTGATTATAGGTAGCATTCTGTATTACTACCTTATCACCCAAGCAATCTACCTTTAGTCGGCCGCGATCGCTAAAGGTTTCATAAGGCTTACTGTATAGTGCAATCGGCTTCTCTAGCTTTCGCAATTTGAGGTCGATAGGATATGCCTTAACCCCAATCCTGGTAGCACCTGAAGTCCGGTCTTCCTTTATAAAAGCGGTAATCTTCCCATTAAACCAAGCGAGTTCCATTAAAGCATACTTTACTTTACTCACCAGTCTAACTTTTACATCAAATTTCTGACTAAGGCTTAAGTCGGACTTATTATAGACCACCACCCTAATTAAATTATGGGCCACATTAGCACCATAAATAAAATCGGCGTCTTCATGTAAAATTTTCGGGCTAAATCCGGCGTCTTCCGCTTCGAATATGGCGCTCTTTTGCACGGTGGTTTGGGCGTGGATAGTAAGCGCTAAGAACAGACTAACAAAAAGGTATAGGTATTTCATCTAAAATAAATTTTTAGCAAAGCAATTCTCTACAATTATACGAACTAGCCTTTTTGCTTGCTTGGCTTTTCGCTAAAATTTGAGCTTTAAAGCCTATTAGTATGAATCAATTAGATGCAGCGGCATTTTCAATTTGCTGAGTCCCAAAGGAAAAATAGGCCCTCAGAATTGTATTAGGCGGAGAATTACATTCTTCAATTATCTGATATTAAAGCCAAAAATCAAGGCAGGCTCTCAGGAAAATTGGTTTTTAAAACACTTAGGCTTTCATTTATTCGCTCGCTATATTAAATTCGCCGCCTAATCTAATCTGCTCACTAATGAAAAATCTATTGGTATCGCTATGCCTGATCTTAGCGACTTTAATTCCTACTAACTCCTTTGCCGGCGAAGATGGAGAGGATGATGAAAGAAGACGTCGCCGTCGTAGAAAAGGAGGCAATGTTGGCCTTGCTCTAAACTTAGCTCCCGTATATAATGGGGTTTATTCCTTAAACGCTGAGTTTGGTCTCTCTAAAAATTTCAGTGCTGTTGTTTCGGCAGGCTTTTTAAATATGGCGGTTACCTCAACCGTTAGTGGCCCTGGAGGAATTGAAAGTTCTATAGATTATTTTAGAGGCTATATGCTGGCACCAGAAGTGCGCTATTATTTTAATCCTAGCCGCCGACCCGGGCTAGATGGCTTTTACGCCGGAGTGTATACCAAAGTTCGGAGTATGGCCACTGGCGACTCCGCTTTTGTACAATTTGTAAATACCACTGGTAACCTTTTCAATCCAAACTATATAACTCAGCGCTATGGTGCGAGCTATTTCGGTATTTCCGCAGGTATTACTGCTGGCTATACCCATGTATGGAAGTCTGGATTAACCCTTGGGATATGGGGAGGATTAGGCTACTTTTTTGTGAATGATATGGAATACACAGAAACGCCAATAATCGATATTAGTGCATTTCTAGCCATAGACCCTCGCAGTGGTCTTTCCATTGGTTATCGTTTCTAAATAAAATAAGTCCTTTTGTAATGGTCCTTGGGATAGCTTTCTAAGGACCATTTTCTTTACCCAGCTTTCAACAATCTTAGTCATGCTAATAGCAGAGGCGCCCGCTAATAACTTAGGTCAATCTATTCTAGCCTAAGCCTTTTAGGCAGAGTCATTGTCTTATGGAGGAAGAAAAGATAAAAGATTATTTCTTAGTCACAGCTGCTTACTGCCTTGTAAGACCGTATTAGCCCATTCAGATTATTGGCGAATGAGACAGAGTTGGAAAAACGGATGGCCAATTCCAGTATGGAATTAAAAATTTGCCCGAATCTCTCCCTTTAAATAGCGAATTGCGCCTTTAGTTGGGAAGTTCTCCATCTCCATAACCTTATTTAAAATATGCTTGGAGAGATCAAAAGCAGGGGCATCTGGACTGATTTCCTGGGCCCAATTGTTTATTAGTCCAACCGTGGCACTTTTAGCGTTTACCACCAAATTCCAGGCTTCATCACTGAGGTAGATCTGTTGGGAAAGGTTATGCTCAAATTCCATTCGGATACTCTCTACCAATAAACTGCGGTAATGTCTGGCTTTTATTTCCTTAGCGGGAACCCTAATCAATAAACGGTCGGGATGAATACGCTCTAAAAAAAGTGCCGTTCGCTCATAAGCCGCCATACGCACTGGTAGAGCACTTTTTTGGGTCTCCTTTTTCAGAAAATACATACGTCGCTTTTCTTCATTGTCCATGAAATTGGAGAGCATCATGTAGACGAGCACCAAAAGAAAAATTGAAGGTAAAGCGTACTTTAAAATTTCAATAAATAAGTCCATGCAGAGCGGGAAATTTTAGCGGGCTTCAAATATCGTAAAAATCCTAAGGCAGCGAAGCTAAATTTGTAGCTTTGCTAGCTTCTACACAGAATATGGATAAATTATCGCATCGAATTCAAAACCTATCCGAGTCGGCAACTATTGCCATGAGTCGGCGCAGCCGCGAAATGCGCGAGGCGGGTTTGGACGTTATCAGCCTCTCTTTAGGGGAGCCAGATTTTGATACTCCCGATTTCATTAGAACTGCCGCCAAGCAGGCTATTGATGAGGGTTATTCGCATTATCCACCGGTCCCAGGTTACCAAGATCTGAGACAGGCCATCGCCGATAAATTAAAACGCGATAACGATTTAGATTATACGGCTAATCAGATTGTGGTTTCCACCGGAGCCAAGCAATCTTTGATGAACGTAATTCTTTGTACCATAAATCCCGGAGATGAAGTTTTAGTTCCTACCCCCTATTGGGTGAGCTATTACGAGCAAATCCGATTGGCAGGAGGTATCCCTATTAAAATCCCTACTGCCATTGAAAATGACTTTAAAGTTACTCGGGCCGATTTAGATAAACACCATAGTTCAAAAACGAAACTGCTTATCTTCAGCTCACCTTGTAACCCTTCCGGCAGTGTATTTAACCGAGAAGACCTTGCACAAATAGCCGGCTACCTCGAAGACAATCCGCAGGTTTGGGCTATAAGTGATGAAATTTATGAGCTCATTAATTTTAGAGGAAAACACGAAAGCCTTGCCTCTTTTGCCAGCATTAAGGAGCAAGTAATAACCGTTAATGGCTTTAGTAAATCCTATGCCATGACTGGTTGGCGCTTAGGCTATATTGCCGCCCCAACAGAATTGGCAGCAGCTTGTACCAAAATGCAAGGGCAGTTTACTTCTGCAACTTGCGGTATTAGTCAGCGCGCAGCTTTAGCCGCTATAAAGGCCGACCCCGAAGAAGCCACCGCCAAAATGCGAGAGGCCTTTAATAATCGTCGACATAAAGTGAGCGAGTGGCTCAATGAAATTCCTGGTATTAAAAGTAATATGCCCGAAGGAGCCTTTTACTTTTTCCCAGAAGTGAATCAATTATTTGGCACTAAAGTGGGCGAGCGTGAAATAAATAATGCCGCAGATTTATGCCTCTATTTATTAGAAGAAGCCTTAGTGGCCTTAGTTCCTGGTGAAGCTTTTGGAAATCCAAATTGCATCCGACTTTCCTATGCCTCCTCTATGGAGGATCTGGAAAAAGCTTTAAAGAGAATGAAAGTTGCCATCGAAAAATTAGAGCATGCTTAAAGCCGATGAAATGATGGCCCTGTTTCAGTTGACCATCGAAGATTATCATGAAAAGGATGATGTTGATCAAGCAATGAAAATGCCTTTCCCTAAGGATAGCATACAAGAAATGCTTTATCACAAATGCTGGATCGACACCGTTCAATGGCATTTAGAAGACATCATTCGCGATCCCGAAATTGAAGCTGAAAAAGCCCTGGAAATTAAACGTCGTATAGACGCCAGCAATCAGAATCGCACCGATATGGTGGAGCAAATTGACGATTCTATTCTGGTTTTGTATAAGGATGTTGAGCCCCAGTCTTTTGCCCGTCTTAATACCGAGAGCCCCGGATGGGCCATCGATCGTTTATCGATTTTAGCCCTTAAGCTTTACCACATGAATATCGAGGCGCAGCGCAAGGATATCGACGAAAGTTTACAGGCTAAAAATCAGCATAAGCTCTCAGTACTTCAGATTCAAGAGCAAGATCTATGCACCGCTGTGGATCAATTACTATCCGACCTTTCAACTGGTAAGCGCATTGCCAAGGTTTACCGTCAAATGAAAATGTACAATGACCCGGAACTCAATCCGGTTCTATATCAAAACAAATAATGCGAATATTAGTCCAGCGTTTTTCCGCCCTGGGCGATATCGCAATTCTACTGCCCATTTTACAAGCGCTTAAGGAGGAGTATCCACAACATGACTTTGCCTTTTGCTCTCGTCCTTATCTAAGGCCCTTGGCCGAAGGAATAGGCCTGCGTTTTTTTGCCGCTGATCTTCAGTCAAAGCATAAGGGATTTCTTGGTTTAAAGAAATTGGCCAATGAGATTTTTAAAGATTTTCAACCTGATGTGGTAATTGATAGTCATGCCGTATTGCGCACGCAGCTATTAAATAAATTTTATGCCTTTAAAGGCTCTAAGGTTTATGGCATTGACAAAAATCGAAAGGGACGAAAACAATTTTTAGAGACCAAGAATGCCGAGCAGTTTGCTTTAAAAGCGATAAGCAAAATCCATTTAAATACTTTTAAAGCTGCAGGCCTAAAAAGCAATTTTAATAGGACTTCTGTCAATAAGGCACCCTTTAAGCTTAAAGCTGATGCCGAAAAGTGGTGGCAATCCAAGGCCGGAGCCATAAATATTGGTATCGCGCCGGGAGCAAGGCATCGCAGCAAACAATGGCCTAAGGAAAAGTTTGTTCAGTTTTTAAAGGCACATCAAAGCTCAGACTATCATTTTTTTCTTTTCGGTGGGCCTGATGAAATTCCATTTTTAAATGAGATTGGCGAAAGCGCCGATGCCAATTTTCATCTTGCCGCAGGTTTATTTCCGCTCGATCAAGAAATAGCCCTCATGGCCCAAAATCAAATTTTTATTAGCAACGACTCCTCCAATATGCACCTTGCCGCTTGGTCGGGAACAAAGGTGATTTCCCTCTGGGGAGGAACCCATCCGGCTGCGGGCTTTGCCCCTTATAACAATCTGAATAATATGCTATCCCTGCCGGATGATGCACTCAATTGCCGTCCTTGTAGTATTTATGGCAGTTCCACATGTAGTAGAGGCGATTGGGCATGCCTGGAAGATTTATCCGTACAAGCTCTAAATCAGAAAGTCGCAGCGCTTTTAGCTTAAGCCTCCAACCATTCCAATACTTTTTGCATCTATTAGCAAAAGTATCGGAATGAAAACCAGCCTTCAAGTAATCATTTTCTGTTTTATCAGCAGCATTGCCTTAAAGGCGCAATATGTAGCAGAAATTCCCGACAGCTCCAAAGTTGAGGCGCTTAAAACCTATGTTAAACTAAGGACCATTGATGGCATCCGCTACGATGGTTTTTTAATCGAGCAAAACAGCTCCTTTATCCGCCTAAGCGATATTGACCGAAATGAGAGCTATCAAATTCCTTTGGATTCGATAAAGGAAATAAGCTACGACCGCTGGGATTCCAATAACGACTATCACTATAATCTTCAGGCAAGTCGCTATTTTTTTGGTCCAAATGCATTCGGATTAAAAAAAGGAGAAGGCTACTATCAAAACAATTGGGTTTTCCTCAATCAGGTTTCGGTCGGACTAAGCGATCGCTTTAGCATTGGAGTTGGCACCGTGCCCTTATTTATATTCGGCTTAGGTGCCCCTAGTCCGGTGTGGTTTACTCCAAAATTTAGTTTCCCTTTAGCTGATGATCGCTTTAATATTGCCCTAGGAGGACTTTTCGGAACCATCGTTGGGAGCGACTATAATAACACTTTTGGTATTGCCTATGGCGCATTTACCTTGGGGGATCGCGATCGAAATATTAACCTATCCGTTGGCTATGGCATGTTTGATGGAGAATGGTCGGAGCTACCTACCATCAGCCTAAGCGGTTTGGCTCGCGTAAATCGCAAATTCTTCTTGATTTCTGAAAACTTTTTTATCGCCGATGTTGCGATTGCCTCCTTTGGTGGAAGGACGGTTTGGAATGATGTGAGCTTGGATTACGGGCTGGGCTTTGTTATTCCCACTGACGATCTCTTTTACGATGAATACTTTGGAATACCCTGGCTTGGAATTACCGTACCCTTTAAGCTTTAGTTCTTTAAAAGATTTTATCTATATCTCCTTCTAAGTCCCAAGTTATTAGTCTAATAATGCGATACTCTCCTTACCTTTGCCGCCCAGAAAAAGACTATGAGCAAGGAAGTAAAGCCCTATGAGGCAGAAGGAAGTAAGAAAGAGCAAGTGGCGGAAATGTTTGACAATATTTCCGAGCGTTATGATCTTTTAAACCATGTACTTTCCTTAAGCATTGATAAAGGATGGCGTAAAAAGGTAGTGCGCATGGTGGAGGCTAAAAAACCTAAAATGATTTTAGATGTCGCCACCGGAACCGCCGATTTAGCCATTGCCCTCGAAAAAGCCCATCCCGAAAAAATTACGGGCATCGACATTTCCAATGGAATGCTGGATGTGGGTAGGCAAAAAGTGGCTAAAAAAGGGCTGAGCCAAATTATTAGTCTCGAGCAGGCCGATTCCGAAAACCTTCCCTTTCCAGATGCCACCTTCGATGCGATTACCGTGGCCTTTGGAGTACGGAATTTTGAAAACCTCAAGAAAGGCCTATCCGAAATGAATCGGGTGCTTAAACCGGGCGGACATCTCTTGGTTTTGGAGTTTTCTCAACCACAAAAGTTTCCATTTAAGCAGCTCTATAATTTTTACTTCAAAAATATTTTACCCTCGGTGGGTAAGCTAATTAGCAAGGACCCGCGTGCATATACATACTTACCCGAGTCGGTGCAAGCTTTTCCGCATGGCGAGGCTTTTATGAATATTATGAAAGAATGCGGCTATACTGCCGGTGAGCGAATTCCACTTACCTTTGGCATTGCCTCCATTTATGAAGGTTTAAAATAAGAGCCGCATATAAAACGTTGACTTTTGGTGATTAAAAAGTGCCTCATACTATTAGTACTAATGGCTTGCTCCTTGGGAGCGCAAGCGCAAGGAAAACGTATTAAAAACAATCCGCGTTACGATCGTAAACCGATAGATTTTGGCTTTTCGATTGGATTGAATTATATCGATTTTCGCACGCGTACCCTTCCCGATCTTGGGGCCGATCTGCCAGGTTATTATCGAGTTTACTCTGAAACTTCCCCGGGATACACCATTCGGATTATCAGTAAGTTTAGACTGGGCGACCATTGGGATTTAAACTTTAGCCCCGGATACGCCTTCACCTTGAGGACCCTGCGTTTTGATGTACTCAACCAGTTCACCTTAAATAGAGAATTGGTTGAAAGACAAATTGAGTCTTCCTTTTTGGAGTTTCCCGTTTACGCTAAATTTCGAGCCGATCGCATTGGAAATTACCGGCTTTACCTTTTGGCTGGGCCCAAGTATAACCTCGATCTTTCTAGTGATCAAGATGTGCAGGATGATCGGGTTTTTAAATTGAAGCGAAACGAAATCAATTATGACCTCGGCATAGGCGTGGATCTGTATTTTGAGTTTTTCAAATTTTCGCCCCAAATTATTTACTCCTTTGGCATCACCAATCAGAAGGTGGATGATGATACCTTTTTGGCTGAAGGCTTAGATGGTATTTATACCCGCGCTCTCCTGATCAATTTCACATTTGAATAAATGCTTTTTTTGGAACTAAGCGTAGATCCAGAAACGGCCTTCGATCCGAATCTGCTTGAGTCTTACTTGCGCGCAGAACTAGGGCTTAGCACCGATGATAAGCTTAACTATCGCTTAGATCGTAGAAACATTGACGCCCGAGGTAGAAATATTAAGGTAAATCTAAGAATCGCCTATAGCGTAAATGATAGCCTGCCTCCAAGGGAACAAACTGTTTTTCATTATCAAGAAGTAAGCGAAGCGCCAGAAGTACATATTATTGGATTTGGACCAGCGGGCATGTGGGCCGCATTACGCTGCTTGGAACTCGGCTTAAAGCCCATCGTTATTGAACGCGGCAAAGATGTTCGCAGCAGGCGTAGAGATCTTAAAGCGGTAAATCGCGACAATGTGGTTGATCCCGATTCCAACTACTGTTTTGGTGAAGGTGGCGCCGGCACTTATTCCGATGGAAAACTATATACCCGCAGTAAGAAGCGAGGCAATATGCAACGCATCCTCGATTCGCTGGTACAGCATGGCGCCATAGAAGATATTCTCTTTGAAGCGCATCCGCATATTGGTACCAACAAACTGCCCAAAATTGTGCAAGCCATGCGGGAAACCGTTTTAAAGCATGGCGGCGAAATACACTTTGAAACCAAATTATGCCGCTTGGAAAAGCGCGGAAACAAAATAGTTTCTTTTAGCACTCAAGATGGTAAAGTATGGCCCACCAAAGCGCTAATATTAGCCACTGGTCATTCCGCTCGGGACATCTATTACCTTCTTCATGAAAGTGGCATTCGCCTTGAAGCCAAGCCTTTTGCCATGGGTGTTAGAGTGGAACATCCTCAAAAATTGATCAATAAGATTCAATATCACGGTAACGATTATGATGATCTTCTGCCCGCTGCCTCCTATAAATTAGTACAACAAGTAGAGGGCCGTGGTGTGTACAGCTTTTGCATGTGCCCCGGTGGATTTATTGTTCCGGCCGCCACAGCGCAAAATGAAATTGTAGTAAACGGGATGAGCCCTAGTAAGCGCGACAATGAATTTGCCAATAGCGGTATTGTAGTTGCCATTGAGCTCGAGGACTTAAAGGACTATGCCGAACATGGGCCATTGGCAGGTTTGGAGTTTCAAAAAGAAGTGGAACGCAAGGTCTGGGAAGCTGGTGGTAAAAGTCAAAAAGCAGCGGCCCAAGCATTGGTCGATTTTGTGAAGGGTCGCATCAGCGAAAGCTTAAAACCCACTAGCTATATACCGGGCTTAATTTCCAAGCCCATGCATGAAATTTTGCCCGCTTTTATGGCTAATAGACTAAGGGCAGCTTTTGTGGAGTTCGGGAAGAAAATGCCCGGCTACTACAGCAATGAGGCCAATATTGTAGGTATTGAGAGCCGCACCTCTAGTCCGGTTCGGATACCACGAGATAAAGAAAGCTATCAGCATCCTGAAATAGAGAACCTCTTCCCTTCTGGTGAAGGAGCCGGTTTTGCGGGAGGTATAGTAAGCGCTGGTATGGATGGGGAGCGTTGTGCGGAAGCGGCCAAAGCGATACTTTAAGTCGCTTATCAAATTTCTTCCAAATCTCTCTTAGTCAATTCATTTTCCACATCTCCGGTATTTACGGTTCCTGCTGGCTCAAAAAGCATGACTAAAACCTCCTGCTTGGCGATAGGTTTGTGGTAAATACCGCGAGGTACAATTACAAATTCACCTTTGCTAATGCTTTCGGTTCCGTGGTCATACTCCATTAAAAGATCTCCTTCTATCACCAAGAACATTTCATCCTCATGCTCATGCTGATGGCGAACAAAATCCCCTTTAAGCTTTGCCAATTTCACCTGCTGCCCGTTTAAGGAGCCCACAATTTTTGGACTCCAATGGGCCTGGATTTGGGCAAATTTATCCGCTAGATTTACGACTGCCATATTATTTTAATATCCTGTTTTTAATAAGCCGCGAGCACCTCTAAGGCCACATTTCTGATATTTATGATAAGCCTGCGCGGCCCGCTCTGCAATAGCTTCATCCGACTCTCCCATTAACCAACCGTCTATAGCCGCTTTTAAAGTATAAGCTTCTGGAGCCATTAAATGACTGGTCCAAAGCAAGGGTTGAGCCTGCGCCTTTTTAATGTGTTTGGCAAAATAGTCCTTGCTGTAACAAGCTAAAATTATCGCTTCTTTAGTATCCTTAGTAATCGGCTTAAAGCTTGGGTCTAGATCAAATTCCATTAAGCCATTATGGCCGCAATAAGCAACAAGATTCGCTGCTCCACCGAAGTGCAAGCTTTTGTTTTCATGGATTAGTTCCTGCTGCCCTTGTCCATTTGCGGCCAAAAGAAAATCATTAATGCATCTTTTAATTTCCCGACCATCATAAGCCTCTGCCAGGAGGTAAAGCTCTTTAGTTCGATGTTTAAAAAGCACTCGATCTAAAATCTCAACTTTTTCTGAAGCCGGGCTTTCCACTAAGATCCAATCTTGAGTTTTATACTTAAAGTAAGATTTCAAACCATAGATAGCCCCCCAATATAAATTGCTTTTCGGGTCTTGGCCATTGCCTAAACTTTCTGGCACCGGCACTATGCCTTGATTCGCATTATCGCAAAGGGCCACAAATACGTGAATGGTTTTTTGCGCCTTAATGGGAAGGCTGGTAATGATTAGAACTAGGAAGAGGAATCGTTTCATTTTTACCTTATCAAATTATAAATTGGACTAACGATTTGGCATTGGACATCAATATTTTGACTTTGGTCAAATTTCACATCAAGGGATTAAACCATCTTAATGAGAAGGGCAAAAGATCACTTCACCTTTTTAATCTTAGAAATAACCAAAGCCTTCTCCGCCACTTCCTTTCCGCCATCTTCGAGGGCCAATTGATATGCTTCTTCAATAAGCAAGCGAATGGCAGAATTTCGAAAATCCTTTTCCGTGCTAATGGGGATATGTCTAATTAACTTGCCTGTTCCTTTTAAAAGTCCCTTTGGATCACTTAAAAGTGCGCCTTTATTAAATCCCAAATTTAGATGCTTAGTATAAATAGGTATCATGCAAAAGCCATCTCCCATTTTCGCGCTGGTACTAAATAAGTCTGTTAAGGCATGGGTATGATAAAGGAGCTCATTGCTTTCGGGGCATAGTTCGAGGATGAAAGACCGCAAGGCATAAAACAAATCCACCAATTCCTTTTCCTTCGCTAAAAGCGGCCTTTCAAACTCAGCTGCTAAAACTCTTGCCGCCATCATTCGGCCTTAGGATCGTATTGCATGGCACAAAGCAGATTGCCTTCACTATCTAAAAATTTGCAGAGGTAGCCCACATTAGGAATACAAGCCTTGGGCAGTACAATTTGGCCGGCATTGGCCTCCACCCTTTCGATTATACGATCAATATTTTCCACCTCAATAGTGCCTTCCATTCCTCTTACAGCCACTTCAATTGGACTGTATTTTTGCGATTGCAAGGCGCCAATTAGCTCGCCATCTTCACTTTTACTATCCTTAATCTGTAAAAACTCCTCTTCCCCATAAGTCTCAAAACCCCAATCAAATACCTCGCTATAGAAGTTTTTCGCGCGATGGATATCCTGGGTGTAAAGGGCAAAATGATTAAGTCTATTCTTCATAAGCTTCGCTAAATTTCAACAAAGAAAGCGGGAATTAAACAGAATGCCTGAGCATTTGCTAATTTCCCCTCATGGCTCGCTTTTTTAAGAAACGTACAGAAAACAAAGGTTTAGCTCCTGGCGCATTGGTCTTTATTGGACAAAAGCGATTGGATAAACCCATTCTCAACCTGCATCATTACAATGGCCAAGGCTATAAGCAAGAAGCTTTAAACGAAGATTCTCCCATTGGTGACTTCCCTAATGAAAACCGCTGGTTAAATGTGGTGGGGCTGCATGATTCTGATTTGATGGACAGAATTCAAAAACAGTTTGGCTTGCATCCTTTGGCCATGGAGGATGTTATGAACACCGGGCAAAGAGCCAAATTTGAAGAGTTTGACGATCATCTTTTTATCACCTTAAAGATGCTGCAGTTTAATGAAGAAACTGGTCAGGTACAATCGGAACAATTAAGTCTGCTCTTCGCCGAAGATTTCCTCATTAGCTTTCAAGAACAGGAAGGGGATGTTTTCGATCCGGTGCGACATCGACTATCAGAAGGGCGTGGTATGATCCGAAAAAGAGGCGCCGACTATTTGGCCTATGCCCTACTCGATACTATTGTTGATAGCTATATCTATCTCATTGAGCACTTGGGTGAGAAAATCGACGATTTAGAACTTCGGGTATTGGACAATCCTGATGAATCCATCGTGAGTGAAATAAATACCTACAAGCGAGAACTGCATTTTGTAATGAAGTTAATAAAGCCTGTTAAAGATCTCATTGCAGGTATTTTACGCTCCAATAGTCCTTTCATTCACGGCAAAGAAACGCTGCCTTATTTTAAAGATTTGGAGGGCCTTATTTTACACACCTTAGAATCGGTAGATACCTATAGAAACTTATTGAGTGATTACTTAAATCTTTATCACACCACCATAAGCAGCAAGATGAATGACATCATGCGGGTGCTCACCATTTTTTCCGCCATCTTTATTCCCCTTTCATTTTTTGCTGGTGTTTATGGCACCAATTTTCAGTACTTCCCTGAGCTTCAATACAAGTACAGCTATTTTATCTTTTGGGGTCTCATCCTAATAGTGGCCGGCACCATGCTCTGGTACTTCCGTCGAAAAAAATGGTTTTAAACATTTAGAAGCTTTACTCTGCAAATCCCTCTGCTCGCCACATTTGAAATTTGGCAATTTCAGCTGGAGTTAGCCCGGGCTTCTTTTGCTTAAAAGGCATATACTTTTTATGCTCCGGGTTCAGTTTTACCCGAAAAATAATATCGGTAAAATGCTTCCGCACCGCTTCATAAGAATCTAGCATCTCAACTTTGCCACTAGTAGGAAAATGACAAGGACTGCATTTTGCCTCCATAATTGGTTTAATGTGTTGGGCGTAGCTAAGACTTACCTTATTGGGGCTTTCATTTGAATTTGATTTGAAAATCGCGCATCCCGCAAGGCCAATAAATAGGAAGCTAAGCACCAGTACTTTTTTAAGCATAAAAGATGATTTAAAGTATAAGCCCTTCAAGTTAAGCGATCTAAGTCTTAAGAGCAAAGCATCGCTTGTGAAAGATTAACATCAGAATCAATCTTACTATAAGTATCGCCTATCTCTGGCGCTTCACGCGGAAATTAATCGACCTTTGCCGCTTAGAAAAATGCATGCGGAAAGCCGTAATTTACATGCTTATCTCGGTAGTGGGTTTCGCCTTAATGAACCTCACCGTAAAATATCTCGATCGCCTTCCAGCCACAGAGTTAGTGCTCTTTCGGTCCATAGTTTCATTAGTCCTTAGTCTCTATTTTATCCGTAGAAGGAAGCTTTCTCCTTGGGGAAATCAAAAGAATTATCTCATTGGCAGAGGGATTGCTGGAGTAACTGCGCTTTCCCTATTCTTTTATACCCTGCAGAAACTTCCTTTAGGTTCGGCAATCACCTTGCAATACCTCTCCCCCGTGTTTACGGCCTTGTTCGGGATTTTTATTTTGAAGGAAAAAGTAAAATGGTGGCAGTGGTTGTTTTTCGCAATCAGTTTCGCTGGAATTGCCATCATTAAAGGATTCGATTCTCAAATTAGTCCCCTACTTTTTGTCTTGGGT
Source organism: Bacteroidota bacterium (assembly GCA_024742495.1). Lineage (GTDB taxonomy): Bacteria > Bacteroidota > Bacteroidia > Flavobacteriales > Schleiferiaceae > Croceimicrobium. Next base: position 27,326 of record JANSYJ010000007.1, on the reverse strand, counting down.
ATTAGCTCCTCCATTTTTGCTGGACTGGCCTATAACTTCATCCGTAAGGTTAAAAATACCGATCATCCCTTGGTGGTGGTGTTTTACTTTCCACTTATTGCCACGCCGGTGATGGCCATTATTTCAGCATTTCATTGGGTAAGCCCTATTGGTTGGGAATGGGCTTTGCTTTTGCTGATGGGATTGCTCACTCAAATCGCCCAGGTAAACATGACCAAGGCCTTGCAATTGGTGGAGGCCAATGAAATTACCGCTTTCAAGTATTTGGGGGTGGTTTTTGCGCTGGGCTTCGACTATTTCCTATTCGGATACACTTATAATTGGCCTGTCTTGGTGGGAATGATATTAGTGATCTCTGGGGTGATCTTCAACATTCTTCTCAAAGCTCGGATGAGGCATCTGGCTAAGAAAAGTGCTGCATTATAAGGGCGCCAGCAACGGCAACATTTAAACTATCAATAGTAGATTCCGATGGCTTTGGAATGGTGATATAAAGTCCCAATTCTTTCCAGTATTCCCGCGGGCCATGACTTTCACTTCCCATTACTAAGGCAAAATTCGTGAAATCGTCAGCCTTCAAATTTTGATAGTCCTCACCCTGCATGTCGGCAATTAAAAAGCGATGACTTTCATATTGTTCCTTTATTTCTTCAAAACTTAAATAATCAATATCCAGCCTTGCTAAAGAGCCCATAGTGCTTTGCACCGTTTTGCTATTATAAACATCGGCGGTGCCTTTGGTGCAAATTACCTTTTGATAGCCGAACCAATCTGCGGTGCGCAATAAGGTTCCCAAGTTTCCCGGGTCATTTACCTCATCTAAAATTAGAAGCTTCTGCGATTTTGCAGCGGTAAATGTCGGGAAGGGAAAAACGGCAATCACCTCATTGGGGCTGCTCAAGTGACTCAATTTGGATAATAGATCTAAATCGATAATTTCACTCTTCGGAAAATTGTTGGTCGACCAAAGATGTAGGGGCTTTAGGCCGGAATCCATTAAGTCTTGTACTAACTTTGGACCTTCGGCAACAAAGAGCTTCTCTTGCCAACGATATTTGCGTTGACGAAGCTTTCGGATTAACTTTTGAGCGGATAGACTGGGCATGACTTACATTTGCCAAAATTCTAGGATTGCATGTTAAAGCGCCTAATCTTCTGGAGCCTTTTATTGAGCACCCTAGCGGCCTGCAAATATAGCCGTTACGTGCCGGAAGAGCGCTATTTGCTTTGGAAGAGTGAAATTGAAATTAAAGATGGTGGCCGAGCAGATGCTTTGGCAGAAGGCGTCATTCGCCAAAAAAGCAATCGCAAACTGCTATTCCAATCTTTGCGGCCGGGCTTAGCCATTCATTCATGGGGCAATGGTGAAACAGAAAATTTCTGGTCGAAATTAGGCAAGGAACCCATTATTTTTGATGCCAGCCAAAGCAAGCGTAGCGCCGAATTATTACAAAGACATTATTTCAATAAAGGCTATTTTCAGGTGCAGGTGGATACCAGCATGCTTTATAATAAATCGCGGAAAAGAGCTGAAGTACGCTATACTGTTAAACGTGGTCCGCGCTATCGCATCGACACGATTTCCTATGACATCCTCGAGAACCTCGAAGCCTTAGGCATTGCAAAGAGTAAAGATTCGAAAATTAAAGAAGGTGATTACTACGACTTAAATGATTTAGATGCCGAAAGAAGTCGATTGCAAAAGTTCTTCTTAAATCAAGGATTCTACAATTTTAGCGAGAGCTATATTGTATTCGATGCCGACACCAACTATGCCAGTGGCGCGCATCGCGTACACTTAAAAATGATCATTCGCGGTATTCCTAAAAGACAGGGTGATAGCATCGTTTACAATCCCTTTAAACCCTATTACATTCGGGACATAAAGGTGGTGCCCGATTTCAGTTTTCAAACCAGTCCCACTAATCAGGATAGTCTTACATTTTTGACTTATCAACTCAAGTTTCAAGATCTCAACTACAAACCGCGTTATTTAACCGATGCCATTCACTTTGAAAAAGGAGACTTGTATCGCCAGACAAAAATCAGTGAAACCTACTCCCATTACAGCGGATACAAAGCCTTCAAGGTTACTGAAATGGTTTACACGCCGGTGGAAGGCGATTCTGGTAAATCCTATCTAGACGTAGAAATTCGCCTCGTGCCCGAAGATAAAAGGTCCTTTAATGCGGAATTAGAAGTAACCAACACTTCGGGGAATTACGGCATTAGTGGCTCGGTAGGTATTATTAATCGCAACCTTTTTAAAGGTGGTGAGGCCCTTAGCTTTAAAATTAATAGTGGCCTCGAATATCAGCCAACAATCGCGCAAAGTGAAAACCTATCTAGAACCTTTGAGCTCGGTGCCGAAATAAGGATTGACTGGCCGCGATTCTTACTGCCCTTTAACACCGTTGGTCTTTTTCGGAAGCGAATGCAAACCCGTTCAAGTGTAAGTATATATGCCAATCGCACGGCCCGGGTTGAATTTGATCGTGAGACCTTTGGTGGTAGCCTGAGCTATAATTGGAAGGAATCTCCCTATAAAAGCCATCAGGTTGATTTATTAAACATTAGTTATTCAAATCTATTTGCCATCGACACCACTTTCATTCGGCAATTGGATCCCATCCAGATTTTGGCTTTCAGCTCCGAATTCATCAGCAGCAGCTCTTGGCGCTACACCTATACAGGACAAGAAAGTGTTAGTCAAACCTTTTACGATTTCTTTAGCACCAATTTGGAAATTGGCGGCACCCTGCAATCGCTATTAACCAACTCTATAGGCGAGATTAATGAAGATGATGTCTCCACCTTATGGGGCGCCCCCGCTTATCAATTTGCCCGTTTGGAACTCGATTATCGTTATTACATCCACCCTAGTAAAGATCAACTTTATGCTTTTAGGCTAAATAGCTCCTATATCTTGCCCTATGGGAAAAGTCGTTTTGAAAGAGAAGGCGAACTTTTGCGCTTACCGCCTTTCAGTCGATTTTCATTTTTAGGCGGTACCAATGATTTAAGAGCTTGGCCCGCTTATCGCGCTGGAGGCGGCATTGAGAGGGTATCCAGTTATGCCGATAGCAGCTCCAATTTTTCTATTGGCACCTTAAAGCTCCTTTTCAACTTAGAATATCGCTTCCCGATTTACAGCAGTTTAAAGGGAGCTGTATTTGTGGATGCCGGCAATATTTGGCTAACCGGCGGATTGGAAAGTGCCGAATCTGCTTTTGCCCTGAAAAACTTAGCGAGAGACCTTTATATTGGTAGTGGTTTTGGTTTAAGAATGGACCTCGATTTCTTCGTAATTCGATTAGATACCGGATTAAGACTTAGGGATCCTGGCTACTGGCAAGCCGGCGAAGAATGGGTGATTAGCACCAAGCCCGTACTACCAAATTTAACTTATAATATCGCCTTGGGATATCCTTTCTAAAATGGGCGCTAAAAAAATCTATTTTTGTACCGATTCTTAATTTACAGATCAACAATATGAACGCTAACCAAATCGCTGAGCTTTTAGGCTCTGACGCTGAATCACTTCTCAATCACGAGTGTAAAACTGTAGATAAAAGTTTACTGCATTTACCCGGATCTGACTTTGTAGACCGTGTTTTTGCCGATTCTAATCGCAGCCCCCAAGTATTAAAAAGCCTCCAATCCTTATACGGAACGGGACGTTTGGCCAATACTGGTTATTTATCAATTCTTCCAGTAGATCAAGGCATTGAGCATTCTGCCGGAGCATCATTCGCTAAAAACCCCATTTACTTTGATGGCGGTAATATTGTAAAACTTGCTATGGAAGGCGGCTGTAATGCGGTTGCTTCTACTTTCGGAGCCTTGGCTAGTGTTTCTAGAAAGTATGCCCACAAAATTCCATTCGTGGTTAAAATTAACCACAACGAATTAATGACGCACCCCAATACCTTCGACCAAATTATGTTTGGTAGCATCCGTGATGCTTGGAATATGGGTGCTGTTGCCGTTGGTGCTACCATTTACTTTGGTTCCGAAGAAAGTAATCGTCAGCTCGTTGAAGTAGCGGAAGCCTTCGAATATGCTCACGAATTAGGAATGGCTACCATATTATGGTGCTATATGCGTAATCCGGAGTTTAAGAAAGACAAAGATTATCACGTGGCAGCCGATCTTACTGCTCAGGCTAACCACTTAGGTGTTACCATTCAAGCGGATATCATCAAGCAAAAGCTTCCTGAAAATAATGGTGGTTACAAAGCCATGAATTCTGGAGATAGCAGTTATGGTAAGCTTGATGAGCGTATATATACTGAATTAACCAGCGACAATCCTATTGATTTAACCCGTTACCAAGTAGCCAATTGCTATATGGGTCGCGCAGGGCTTATCAATAGTGGTGGTTCTTCAACCGGATCTGCACAAGGCGATTTAGAAGCAGCGGTAAAAACGGCCGTAATTAACAAGCGTGCTGGTGGACAGGGATTAATTTCTGGACGTAAAGCTTTCCAGAAGCCAATGAAAGATGGCGTTGCTTTATTAAATAGTATTCAAGACGTTTACTTGAACGATGAGATTACAATTGCCTAAGGCATTTGTGATTATCACTTTTTTTAAAGAGTTTTGATTCAAAGTCTGCATTCTTGGAGTGCAGACTTTTTTCACTTTAAATAAATTATTATGGGTTGGTTCGTAAGGAACAAAGAAGGGATTACCACTAAGACTGAAGATAAGAAGGAAACTCCCGAAGGACTCTGGTATAAGTGTAAGAAATGTAAAGTGATTTCCAGTGTGGAAGATCACGCCGGAAATAATTGGGTTTGCCCTAATTGCGGTTTTCATGAGCGCATTAATGCACGGGAATATTTTAGCATTTTGTTTGATGATGGCAAATTCACGGAGCTAAACGCTAAGATGGCTTCCGGTGATCCCCTAAAATTTGAGGACACCAAAAAATACACCGACCGCTATAAAGCTTCGGTTAAAAAAACCGGACTTAATGATGCCGTGAGCACCGGATATGGAAAAATGGACGGCCGTGATATTGTAATAGCTGCCATGAATTTCAACTTTATTGGTGGTTCGATGGGCTCGGTTGTGGGTGAAAAAATTGCCAAGGGCATTGATCACTCCCTAAAGCACAACAAACCCTTTATCATGATCTCCAAAAGTGGAGGTGCCCGCATGATGGAAGCCGCTTTTTCGCTAATGCAGATGGCTAAAACCAGTGCTAAATTGGCTCAATTAAGTGAAGCTCAAATTCCTTACGTTTCGGTTCTTACTGATCCCACTACCGGAGGAGTAACCGCTTCCTTCGCCATGCTTGGCGATATCAACATTGCCGAACCTGGTGCCTTAATTGGATTTGCCGGACCTCGAGTAGTAAAAGAAACCATTGGTAAGGATCTGCCTGAAGGCTTTCAAACTTCGGAATTCCTTTTAGAGCATGGCTTCCTAGACTTCATCACCGAAAGGAAAGATTTGAAACAAAAAATCTCCACCTTCCTAAGAATGACACATGGAGAAGTTAAAACTAAGGTTAGCAATTAATTAGAAAAGAATCGCTACTTTTGCCAGCCAAATTTATTCGTACATAACATTCATCTAAACGATACTGAAATGTATTTAAGTCCAGAGAAGAAAAGAGAGATTTTTTCCAAACACGGAAAATCTGAAAACGACACCGGATCTCCAGAAGGTCAAGTTGCCCTGTTCACTTACCGCATCAACCATCTTACCGAGCACTTAAAGCAGAACCGCAAGGATTTTGCTACTGAGAAAGCTTTGGTGGATATGGTAGGTAAGCGTCGTCGCATCCTTGCTTATTTGAAGGATCGTGATATCACCAGATATCGTGCGATTATCGCCGAACTCGGAATTAGAAAGTAATTCTCTTGAAAAAGAAGGCAATTCTATTGAGTTGCCTTCTTTTCTTCTGAACCTATTATTTTTATTACAACACATACATGATTCCAAACGTATTTACGCAGGAAATAACACTGGCTGATGGCAGAACCATCAGTCTAGAAACCGGCAAATTGGCCAAGCAGGCCGATGGCTCCGTAGTGGTTCGCATGGGCGAAACCATGTTATTAGCCACTGTAGTTTCAAGCAAGGAAGCCCGCGAAGGCGTTGACTTTTTGCCGCTTACTGTTGACTACCGCGAAAAATTTTCAGCTGCAGGCCGCATGCCTGGAGGTTTTATAAAAAGAGAAGCTCGTCCTTCTGACGAAGAGATATTAGTAATGCGCTTAGTAGACCGCGTATTACGTCCTTTATTCCCGAAAGATTATCATGCCGAAGTACAGGTGATGATTTCTTTGAACTCATGGGACCCAACGGTTAAGCCTGATGCTTTAGCCGGTTTAGCTGCTTCGGCGGCGATTGCTGTTTCTGACCTACCCTTTAATGGACCCATGTCGGAAGTACGCGTAGGTCGTGTAAACGGTGAGTTCGTAATTAACCCCAGCCCAGCACAAATGGAAGAGTCTGACCTCGATATGATGGTTGGAGCTACTGCCGATAGTGTGGTAATGGTTGAGGGTGAAATGGATGAGATTTCGGAGCAAGAAATGCTTCAAGCCATTCAAGCAGCTCATGAAGCGATTAAGGTTCAAGTGCAAGCTCAGCTAGATTTGGCCGCAAATGTTGCCAAGGCTGCTACTAAACGTGAATACAGTCATGAAACCCATGACGAAGAATTGCGTGATAAAATTATGGCCGACCTCTACGACAAAGTGTATGAGGTAGCTAAAGGTGGTTTAAGTAAGGAAGATCGTTCAGAACAATTTAAGTCTGTTCGTGATGCCTATATGGAAGCCAACTTCAGTGAAGAAGAACTGGAAGAAAAAGGCGGTTTAATTAAAACCTATTACCATGAGGTGGAGTACCATGCCATGCGTAATATGATTATTAAGGATCGTCAACGTTTAGATGGTCGTCAACTCGACGAAATTCGTCCAATTTGGACAGAAGTAGATTACCTTCCATCTACCCATGGTTCGGCAATTTTCACTCGTGGTGAAACCCAATCTTTAACCACCGTTACTTTAGGTAGCAAGTTAGATGAGAACCGTATCGACAATGTAACCTTTAGTGGTTCAGAGCGTTTCTATTTGCATTATAACTTCCCTCCATTCTCTACTGGTGAGGCCCGCCCTATTCGCGGAACTAGCCGTCGTGAAATTGGACATGGAAATTTAGCACAGAGAGCCTTAAAAGGCATGGTGCCCGATGACAACTTCTACACCATCCGCGTAGTATCCGATATTTTGGAATCCAATGGATCTTCATCCATGGCTACCGTTTGTGCTGGTACCCTAGCGCTTATGGACGCTGGTATTAAAATGAAAGCACCGGTTTCAGGTATTGCCATGGGTCTTATTACCGATGAAAATGGAGACTATGCTGTATTAAGTGATATCCTTGGTGACGAGGACCACTTAGGCGACATGGACTTTAAAGTTACCGGTACTAAGAAAGGTATTACTGCTTGTCAGATGGACATTAAAATTAGTGGTCTTAGCCACGAAATTTTAGAGAAAGCGCTAATGCAAGCCAATGTCGGTCGTATGCATATCCTTGGTGAAATGATGAAGACTCTTGATGCGCCACGCGCCGAGATGAAGCCTCATGCTCCAAAACTTACTATGATGAAGATTCCAAAGGACTTCATCGGTATGATTATCGGACCAGGCGGAAAAAATATTCAAAAGCTGCAGCTTGATACGGAAACCACCATTACCATTGAAGAAGAAGGTAATGAGGGAATCATTGAAATTAGCGGAACTAATGCTGAGAAAATGGCGCAAGCCGAAGCTCGCATCCGTGAAATTGCCTTTGTACCCGAAGTTGGTGATGTATTTAACGGCCTAGTTCGTTCCATCCAGCCTTATGGTGCTTTTATTGAATTAGCTCCAGGTACTGATGGCTTATTACACATCTCTGAAATTGAGCACCGTCGTTTACAAACCGTAGATGAAGTGCTTAAAGAAGGTGAGCGTGTAGAAGTTAAATTAATTGGAAAAGACGACCGCGGTAAATTAAAACTCTCTCGTAAGGTATTATTACCAAAGCCAGAGCGCGACGCCTAATCATCAACACTGAAAACTAAAAGCTCTGCTTTGTAGTTATTTTAATACGAATATTAATTTTTATTGTAGCCAATGAGACAGTTAAAGATCACAAAACAGGTTACCAACCGCGAAACAGCATCACTCGATAAATACCTTCAGGAAATTGGGAAAGTAGACCTAATTACCGCCGAGGAGGAAGTAGAGTTGGCGCAGCGAATCAAGGCAGGTGATCAGGTGGCTTTGGAAAAGTTAACCAAAGCGAACCTTCGATTTGTGGTTTCTGTGGCAAAGCAATATCAAAACCAGGGATTAACCCTGCCAGATTTAATTAACGAAGGAAACCTCGGATTGATCAAGGCCGCTCAACGTTTCGATGAAACTCGCGGATTTAAATTCATATCCTATGCCGTTTGGTGGATTCGTCAAAGCATCTTGCAAGCCCTGGCAGAGCAATCGCGTATTGTGCGTTTGCCTTTGAATAAGATCGGTTCGATTAATAAGATTAATAAATCTTATGCGCAATTAGAACAAGAGCATGAACGTGCTCCTTCTCCCGAAGAAATCGCAGATAACCTAGAAATGGGTGAAAACGATGTGAAGGAGAGTATGCGTAACAGTGGTCGTCACATCTCTATGGATGCTCCATTAGTAGAAGGTGAAGACAGCAATTTATATGATGTATTGAATACAGGTGAAAGTCCCAACCCGGACGACACCCTTATGCAAGACTCATTGCGCACTGAAATTGAGCGTTCTTTAGCCACATTGACCCCAAGAGAAGGTGATGTGGTTCGTCTTTACTTTGGATTAGGCGGTCAACACCCTATGACACTTGAAGAGATCGGTGAAAAATTCGACCTCACACGTGAAAGGGTGCGTCAAATTAAAGAAAAGGCTATCCGCAGATTAAAACACACTTCAAGAAGTAAAATCTTGAAAACCTATTTAGGATAATCAAGTTTTAGAAATTATAGAAATCCCGGCTTTTAAGTCGGGATTTTTTGTTTGCAGCAAGCTTACATTCCCCGCAATCGATATCAAGCATCAGCGCTTCGTTTCCTACTTTTGCGCAAATTCAACAATATGGCCCTTATTGCACCCAGTCTTTTAGCTGCTGATTTCTTAAATCTCGAACGCGATTGCCAAATGGTAAACGAGAGTGAAGCCGATTGGTTTCATTTAGATGTAATGGACGGTCTCTTTGTACCTAATATCTCCTTTGGTTTACCCGTAATAGAAGCCATTAAACGCTGCGCTACAAAAACGCTAGATGTGCATTTAATGATTGAAAAGCCCGAGCGCTATATAAAAGACTTTAAGGCCGCTGGGGCGGATGTCCTTACCGTACACTATGAAGCCTCAACCCATTTACATCGAAGCCTACAGGCCATTAAAGCAGAGGGTATGCAAGCTGGAGTGGCCTTAAACCCCCACAGCTCTATTGAGCTATTAAAGGATACCATTCAAGATATTGACTTGGTTTGCTTAATGAGTGTAAATCCCGGTTTTGGCGGACAGAGCTTTATCGAGCGTACTTACGACAAAATACGTTCCCTCAAAGCACTAATAAGTGAAACGGGAAGCGCTACCCTAATTGAGATAGATGGTGGTGTAAATAGCACAAATGCGCCTAAACTCATTGAAGCTGGCGCTGATGTTTTAGTGGCTGGTAGTTTTGTTTTTCGCTCCGAGAATCCGGCGAATACCATCCGCGACTTAAAGAAATTCTAAGCGATTTTTACTCTTCTGACTGAGGAATATGGAGTGGCCCTTTATAGGCTACCTTCTTTTGGAAGCTTTTAATATAGCGCTCCTTGCGAGAAGGGTCAATATCCTCAAAGCGGATTAAAATGCCCGTTTCTTCCACCTCACCAAAATTTGGATTGAGAGCCGTTCCGAAACTACGCATGGTGGTGCTTAGTGACATATAGCTATTGATTAAGGGTGGAATGCTCTCCCCTCTTTCTTTAATTTCCGCGGCTAAACGCTTACGTGCTTCTTTGTATTCCAATCCTTTGAAGAGCTCAAAGTGCGGCTCCAAAACACTTTCTGCAACTAGTGGATTACGTGGACGCACCAATTCATCCGGATCTGGGAAGAAGCAGCGCATGAAGGCTAAAATAATATCGCGCGCCTCACGGTTGTAGTGCGGATACATGGTCACCTTACCAAACATATACTCCAACTCTGGATTGGCTAGCATTATCCAAGCCAAGCCATCCCACAGATTATCGAGTGCAAATAAACCCTTGCGCGGTGCTGTTCTTTGGTATTTTGGTTGAACGAAGGAACGGCCCAATTCAATGGTTATCGGTAAAAACTCTTCGATCATTTGATCGGATAAATTAAAGAGCTTGCTAGTAGCTGAAATTAATTTACCCTCCTGATCTCTGGCACCATCCACGCATTTCAAAAGGCGGTAACCGGCCAGTATCTCCTTGTCTTCAGGATCCCAAACAACGAGTTGCTGATAAGGATGATCTGGACTTAAATCATACTGATCTAAATCTAACTCCTTTCCAGTACCACCACCTGCGGTTCGGAATGCCTCTTCGCGTAAGCGCCCAATTTCCTGCACAACATTTGGTGCATCACGATGATCCAACAGGTAGAGCTGATTGCTCCCTTTGGAGGTATTGGTAAGGAAATGTTCTTCCCTCAGTTCACTTATAATCGCATCCCGGCTTATCGGGCTAATAATTTCCTTCATCGATCCTTATACTTTTCAGGGAGGGCATAAGTTAAAGTTCGCATATGCTCTGCCCACTCTACCAAACTTTTCGATTTATCAAAAGTTTGCCAGGAAACAGGTTCACCAAAAGTAATGGTTATAGTCTTGCCTCTTTGCTTAAACATTTCATCAGCGAGATAAAACATTTCCAAATTGGCTTTGATGCCTAATTTACTACGCCAATGTGAAAGATTATAGAACCAAGACGAATTTTTACCATCAATATGTACTGGTATAATGTCCTTCTGGTACTTTTTGGCTCTAGCGATAAAGCTTTTTTGCCAAACTAAGTCCCCTATACCACCTGGTAATCTGCGACTTACCAATCCAGCCGGAAAAACTAAAACCGCAATTTCTCGTGCATAAGTTTCTTCAATAACTTTTAGTGCCGCTCGCGCATTAGTCCCCACCTTGTTCACTGGTATAAACAGGGGCTGCATATTTTTAATATTCATCAGAATATCATTCACCAAAAATTGGATGTCTTCCCGCACTTCGCCAACCGCTTTCATAAAAGCGATACCATCTAGTCCACCTAGTGGGTGATTGGAGGCCAGAATAATGCCACCCGCTTTAGGCACATTTTCCAGTCCTCGGGTTTCTACTTTGGTTTGCAAGGATTCTAATCCGGCTCTCACAAAAGGCAATCCTTCCTTTTGGCCATGCTCCCGCATTATCGCATTCAACTCCGATTGATGAATGATGCGTTTGATATAATTCAGCACGAAATTAGGAAGCCATTTGGCCAAAGCAGGGTTTTTCTCTGCAATAACCTTATCAACTTCTATAAACTTCTCCGGTACCTTGTTCAGCTCCTGGCTCATGCTATCAAATTGTGGGCAAATTTAGATTAATTGACTAACTCACATAATCTTCCAGATAGGAAAAAGCTGCACTTAGTTCACCATTTAATGTCGTTTCGCTAGCCGAAGCTAAAATATCATGCTCATCTTGATTGAAAAAATGGGGAATAATATTCTTAATCAACTCATTACCAAAATCTTCCGAGGCATCACGTGGTAATTCCCCCGGTAAATTATCAACCGCACTAATGGCAATACTTCCCTCGCTACCGAATGCTACTTCCTTTTCCGTGGCGGGATCATAGCCGTAAAAAGGATCTACAATGGTAGAAGGCCTCAAGGTACTGGCCACTGGCCCATCGATATCACAGGATATATCGGCAATGGTTTTAATATTGAAATTCGCTGCACGGGCATCTTCACGGGTAAATATAAAGGGTGATCCATCCGCCCAATAATGACAGGCAATGTACATATCGGCATGCTCGGCATAGGCTAAAAACCGCGAGCGATAGCCCCTATTGTCACGGTAAAAATCCAATCGCTTAAATTCTTTACCGTCTACTCTTTCAAAATAGTCTTGTACGTTCAGCTGACTATAAACCGCTTCTTTATTAAAATCCTCACGAATAAACTCATCCGGATAAACCTGAGTGATTTTTAGGGCGGAGAGGATTTCCATTGCTCCCCCCGCTACTTTACCCGCGCCGGTAAGGGCTATCCGGAAGTTTTCCGGTAAGAGTACCTTTACTAGTTCTTGCTCCAATTCACGTCGATCACGGCAAGCATGGGCTGGTTTCAATTCGAAGCGCCCACTGGCTTTGCCATAAGCTCGGAAGCCATTATAAGCACCAACTATACCCGCATAGCGACCAAAACCCAAGAGGCGTTTTCCGCCTTTATCCTTGAGCATCTCATAATCGATTAGACGGATCTTTTTGGCTAAGATTGCTTTTAGCAAATCGCGGTTATACTCCTGTTTTTTATAGGTATGCGAAAAGAAAAGGTAGGTCTTATTCGGGATCAGCATTTCGATGGGAACTTCCTTCACGCCCAGTAGTACTTCGCAATCGGAAAGATCTTCCTGCAAGTTAATACCCAACCTTTCATATTCGCTATCGTTAAAACAACGGATAGGGCTTGGTTGGACCTTAATCGTCAAATTAGAATACTGACTTAAAAGTTGCTGGCATTGTTGGGGGCTCAGCGGAACGCGTTTATCGGGTGGATTCTTTCCTTCGCGGATGATTCCGATCTTCATAGACTCGTTGATTTCGGGTAAAGATACCTAAATTGCACACCTTTTATAAACGTTCTTTAACATTATGGGGCTGATCGGTTTCGACAGCAAGATGAAGTGGAATGTAAGCATGCCGGGACATGGAGATGTCTCCCGTAAAAAAGATGCTTCAAACTATAGTTGGCGAAAATAACTTCGCACTTGCCGCCTAAGCACTCTGTATGAGGCTTTGAGCTAATCCACGCGTAAGACGCTGGAGCAAGTCATCCCTCCGAACCTAAGTCTGGTTGGTTTGGAGTCAGGGGTGTCGATAAATCTGGACTAGCAGGTAATGCGTTGTGTAGTGCCTGCGACACTGTAATCCGCAACTAAGCTTTTATCGGGGTGTTTGTTCCCACGTAAAAGTCAAAAACTGAATAACAAAATAAGCATGTAGAAAGCCTTCAACTTCCTTGTTTGCACGCGGGTTCGACTCCCGCCAGCTCCACAATAAAAAACCCCAACTGTCATGTTTTTAGACAATTGGGGTTTTTTGTTTTCAAACCTGCACAACCATTGCGCAAACTTTAGCGAAAAACCCTTCGCGCGTATAGATCCCCATGAACTATTTCAAATCAATCTTCGCGCGCGTACTGATAGGGAAATATCGAAATGGGAGCACATTTTTCTATTTGTAAAACCCTCAACCGAATTACACCAATTCCCTGTGAGCCTGTCCTTTTTTTATAGTGCAAGAAAATTAATGGTTCCAAATACGGGGTTGTGGTCGAATTAATTATTTGAATCCTTAATCAGAATGACTAGATTCGAGGGAAACAATCCAATCTCAACTATGGCCAGAGACAACAAAGCACAACTGAATGTCGATTATTCCGAATTATCAGAAAAGGAAATTCTCCAATTAATTCATCAGGAAGCAATAAAGAAAAACCAAAATGACAAATCCGCGTTAAAGACTTTAAAGAGCATCAAGAGCAATACAGACCTTTTTGCATGGGCCGTTATTATTTCATTCCTATTTGCTCTGATATCGATATTCATTTAATTTTCTCTGAGGTTTTTAAGGTTACTTCGTTCAGTTTGAAATTATGTTTAGATAGACAGAATAGAGTCTTGACTCTCTAAATGTCCGTGTGGTCTCGCGCGCGCGCGCGTACCGTTGTACTTTCTTAAAAGGATAGAAATAGTTGACCTGAGTCCACTAACCTTTGTGCTCTAATTCTTGAATTATTCCAGCGGTTTCTAATATTGTGAGCCAACTCCCTTACCTGTACTCCTTGATCCTGATTTGCCCAATTCTTTGTGAGGTACTCTTTTTTTAGGTGTAAGAAAATTAATGGTTCGTTTTTCAAATAGTACCTAATCCCTGAATGTGATAATAGAAAACTTCCTGCCTTTTGCATTTCGATATTTAGTCCGGTAACCTTGCAAACTGTTTTAGTGCCGCTCCTTGAACCTCCTATCTGATTTAACACTATACCTAAAGGGTTAATTTGGGTAGGATTTGTTTTTAACTCTTTTATTTTGCCCTTAATCGCCTCCCTTACTTTTGCTTGAACATTACCGGGATTTGCTGCTAACATTTCTCTCAGCCTCTTTCGATGATATTTAAAATTATCTTTCTTAAGATCTCGCCAGTAATTGGGGTTCGAATAATTGGCCGCGTATCTAGTACCATCTAAAGTCTGCCAGCAATAAAAAAGAACCTCATCCCAAACCTGCACCAGAATCGACTCAAAGTTATGGAGCCCAAACTCCAGGAGGTCGGACAAAGTGAAAATTTTCAAGTTCCTTAACTCTTCAGTGCATTTCCATTTCTTTTCAATCCTCAATATCTCATGATCTAAGACAATCCCCCTTCCTTCTGCATGTTTCCTCTTATCATAGATCTTGATAAGGTGCCAATCGTATTGCCCTAGAATATAGCTACCCTCTTTGCGGGTTTCAGTGTCTTTAAGGCGTTTTGTCTTATGAAATAAACTGTACTGTATAATCCTTTCTGAAGGTTCAGGCGGTTGGATATTCACACCTATTTCTAAGGATCTAATTATACATTTTGCGGGGTTCAGGTTAAAGAGTGCGCTAAGTTCATCAATTACACTTCTTACATCTTCAATCCTAAAGTCATTATAATTATGGACTCCTTCATTCCAATATACATGCAAACTACCTTCTAATGTGACCCTTCCATAGGGGTTGGCAGGGGTAGGATCATAAACTCTGAAAATTAGATTTTTATAGTAGGCCCTAGAATGACTCCCTTTATACTCTCCCGTCTCTGGGTTAATTCGAGTGGTAAAGCAAAGGAGCGGGTTCCTTTCTAACTCAGGAATTGAAATGCCGTTAACCCCCAGTTTGATATAATCAATCAAAACTAACTATTGATTTAGGCCTTACCTTTGTGCCGTAATGCGTTGCCCAATGCAATACACATTTGAACAAAGAAAGGAGGCCCTAGAACAGCCTCCTTTCGTTTTTCACAAGTGGTAAGAATGAGTTTCTACAATTTTCTGAAGTATACCCTTATGGCTAGGGTAAAACGCTGGGAAAACGTCTATAATCAGCTGATTTGAGTCAGGTTGGAACTGAAATAGAATGAGACTTTTGGAGCCATTATTTCGGTTTCCTTCATAAACTCCTTTTTTTCCGGTAAACCTTAGTCCGGTTACCTTTTCGCAGGTGGCCCAATTTGAAGTATTGCGAAGTCTCAAATAGTGCGTTATTCCCTTGGCTGCGCTATAACCTCTAAACTTTTCAATCCTGAGTTCTGAAGTCAATTTTGCAGATCCAAACTGAGTGCTCTCAAGTCTATAAACCCGATAACTTTTTAAGGCCCTCTCTACCTTGTAGATATGCCTCACAAATTTTGCGTTGCCCATTACCCCTATTTGTTTAAAGGTTGCAGCGCGGTTTCAATTTCCGACCTTTTAAAATAAACACGGTGGCCAATACCGTAGGATTTAAGTTTACCTTTTTTAACCCAGCTATGCAGAGTACTGAGGTCAATTTGGAGCATTTTCGCCACTTCTGCGCGGGTTAAATACTTAGTTGGCTCTTTGGGTTGGAACTCCTTTTTGAGTACCTCTAATTCACTTTTTACTGCTCCAAGTAATGAGTTCTTAAAACTCTCTGTGTCTTGGATAATTTGTACTTCCATGTCCTAACGAATTATTATTATTCGTCAAACATCTACACCTCAGCGTCTTACGGCAAATACGAATTGAATTATTTTCAATACACCTTACTGTCATTAATCCATTTAGATTCTTCTTGATAGGATTCGCGGGTTTTTCTGTAGTTACTAACCCTTTGTTCGTTCCTGCTATTATTGTACGTTTTAAAATCACTCTCGAGTGTTACGAACTTTTCATCCTCTAGCCATCTTTTAAACTCCGAGTTACCAATATCCTTATAAATTAGGTCAGCGTCATCCATTTGCATAGCCCTATAGATAAATGACCAATCAACTAAGTTTTTCTTGAGTTCCATCAAAGGATCAGCCAATTCTGTAAACATCTCCCATGCATAACCGTCCTTGAAAATGCGGGGAAACGGATTATTCTTTTTATCGTCTTTTCTTGCATGGCCTGTCAACGCAGAGCCCCACTTTTGAAATACCTCCCTGTGATCTTTCGCAAACATTAAAACACTCTGGAAGGCCCCTGAATAGAATCCGTGCGTATAAATCGTTCTATGTGTAATTAAAAATGGTTCCTGTTTAGTAACAAAAGACCATCCTTGCGAACTGTAATTTTTCACGTGCTCACTAAACGCAAACCGATCCAGTCTTTGAACCAATTCCTTTGAGTTATCTCCATAAATTAATTTATCAACCGGTCGAAAGTTCTCGTTAAAGTAGTCTTGACCATTGATAAAGGCTGATTTGTAAGTCTTCCAATATTTTTCAGAAGGGAATTGTTCTAATTGCTTAGTCTCTAAATTTTTAATTTTCAGATCAGGGGATCTTAGAACTACTGCTAACCTTGGACTAAAGCAAACAATTTCAACTTTATCCTTCAACAATTTAAATAGAGCTGCCGTATATCCGGTCAGTAAGTTCGTTTTGTAAATCTTATAATCTGTGTTTTCTTCTAGTGCTTCTCTATCTTCAAAACTCAAATAAAATCGGGGATCATCTTTATTAGCCTCAAACCCTGGGGGCGCATCCATTTCAATAAGGGCCTTTTGCATTTCCTTACTAATCTTCATCCTATTCTACCTTTCTTAGGGGTTGACCCTGATTTAATGCACTATTTTCTTTGGCCCAAATTTCCGCCAGCTGCAAACTATAATCTAGTGGCGGTTTACCTATGTACTCTAAGAATTGCCTTTCCGAACTGTGTCCGGTAATATTCATTAGTATTGGGGTTGGATAATTGCTCTCTCCATAAAAGTTAGTTGCAAATGATCTTCTGCAAATATGGGAGGTGACTAATTCATACTTAGGGTAAACTCCTTTTGCGTTTCGGTTCGTTTCAGGGTCTCTCCTCGCTCCTTTTGTTGGTTCGTCTAAACCTGCCGTCTTGCATACCTGCTTTAAGTAGCGATTGAATAAGGCACTATTGCTATCCTGCTGCTTTGCAAATACGGGCGGAAATTCGCCCTTTCGACTCTCCAAAATGCGTTTAACTTCATTGTGTAAAGGAATTTGAACGGTTTTACCTGTCTTTTGCTGGGCTATTGAAATGAGCTGCACCCTTCCATAGTTGACTAAAAGACCGGAATTCATTCGCAGTAAATCGCTAACCCTTTGGCCTGTGTAACATCCTATAATTAGCCAATCCCTTGCAGCCGCTAACCTCTCATTATCAAAATAGGCATTCTTAATTTTCTCTAGTTCCGCAAAAGTGAGGGTCACCTTTTCAGACTTAACCGAAAAACCTTTAAAACCTCCTATTAGCGGACTGCATTCAAAACCGTTTTTCTGAGCATCAAGAACAAAGGATTTCACGAACCTAATGTATCTGCCAGCGGTGTTTTCGCTGAGGTTGTTCACCTTAATTAGGTAGTCTAAAAAGACACTCCTAAAGTTAAGGTCAACCTCCTTGAGCAAATATTTTTTACCCTGACTTGTTTCAAACTCTTCGAGCTTCCCTAAAATGGTTTTATACTTTTTGACGGTTGATGTTTTCACCCCTAAACTACCTCTGTCAGATACTTTAGTTGGAAGTTGCTCAATGAAATGGGCCGCGTAATTTGTTAGATATTCCAAATCCCTAACCGGGGTTCGGTTAAAGTGCTCATTAATTGCACCCTCTAACCAATTCTTATCGATAATCTCCCCTTTAGTTTGTGCTTTATTCAGGGTCTCAAATATTGCCGCTGACAATTGATTTAGATCATTAATAAGGCTTTTACCTGCCTCATCCCTACCAATGGGCAAACCTTTATTTGCACTCCATTTACTAGGGCTGCAGGTTAGCCCTGTTTTCGCCATTGGTGTAATGGCCCTGCCCGCTGATAACCTGCAATAAATTGGGGCTGCCTTGCTTTTGCTTCTCAGCAAAAATTTAATTGTTGCCATAAATAGAACATTTGAACGTTGCAAAAGTAACATTTGCACAACCGTTGCGCAACCATTGCACAACCAAATAAAACCTACCTCAACCTAAATCAATTAACCGATAAACCATTAAACCCCATATTAGACAGTATTTAAAGAGGGTTTTTAAGGTTTTAGGACTTTCTCGGTTTAGTGCCTAGTTGCACCATTGTGCTCCCGCCAGCTCCACTATGCATTTAAGCCCCGTTTGCGCAGCAGGCGGGGTTTTCTTTTTTAACCTGGACCAAGCTTGCTTGAGGACAGTAGAAAAAAGAAAAGACACGCAGGCCAAAGGCCAAGGGGCTTAAATACTTGGGTATAAGGAGCACCAATAGGGTGCAGCGTAGCTACTCCCACGTAAATATCCTTCACCCCCGTTTGCACGGCAGGCGGGGTTTTCTTTTTTTTTAGGGTGTTAGCCCCTCCATTCCTATAATCTATGTCTGTTGTTAATAGGGCTAATAATTTGAAAGACTAACAGTGTAGAGATGACCGTTTCCCATTTCGTCAATATATGCATAAACATAAGTTGCACTTGTGTGAAACAAACCCGTAAACAAATACCAGCTTCTCAAGTGTAGGTTACCGAATATCCTATCATTATGCTCCCTATCCATTTTATACCAATTAAAGCCATTATACTTATTGAAGAAAACTCTCCTAGAGCTAAATTTCACCTTTGTTTTATTGAGGTATCCTACTCTTTGTGACTCCACATTCTCTTCAAAGTTTTGAAGGAAAAATGGTTGATAACTTCCAATAATGCTATCTATGGTCAAGTTTGTAATGTACTCATGCTTTGGAACTAGCTTTGACACAGTAAAACTTCTATTATATTCATACCAATAATCATTCTCAATGTATTCGCTAGTAATTCTTACGGATCGTTTTTTTTCCACAAGGCTCAATAATGCACATGAACACACCCCATACATCAATACGATATAAACCGTATTTCTAAGACAATTTTTAAAACATCTATTCATTGCTATTCGCCTCCATTAATGCTTGTTTCACAATTTCTGATACCGCATAAGCTCCCCGAAATTCGACCATTTAAAATTAGGATCCCACCTACTGGGAGTTAATCACCGGTAAGACCCAATTTACAAGCCCATTTCAATCAAAAATAGTTGAAAGTCCTTTGAAAGGGGGATTCTCCTTCCCAGAAAGTAAATAGACTTATAATGCATCGAAACAGAGAAAACTCACATTCCTTTAGAGCAAGGCTTAGTTTGCTTTTTGAAAATCTAAAGTAACGACCTTAGGTTCTGTCTATTAAAACACTATTCACCTCTAAAAGCTGGCAGTTTAAATTTATAGACTTTTAAACTATTGGAGTTATAGACGGGCGGGACTTACACCTGGAAGAAAGGAAACACCGTTGCGCAGCAGGTCGCAGTGGGGATTTGAGTTTGGATATAAGGAGCACATTTTTGGGAACAGCGCAGCTACCACCTATAAAATTTCTCATAGAACATAGGTGGTCTATTAACCAATGGCCTCTCTATCCAATAAACCATTGAATAGTTTTTAAACAACCCATCATAAAAACAATACGTATAAGGACCGTTATAGAAACGCAAGTCTACAAATAGAGTGTCCGCAATTGGAAGAGACTTTGCGAAAGAATCAATACGCATTGAACAAGAGTCTGGGATAGCCAAAATACTAATCATCAATGGACTAGAATTAACACACCTAAGCTCCCAACCAGGCTGTTTTATAAATCGATAAAAATTATAAATGCTTTCATTAACTAAATAGCTTAAGTTCTCTCGTTCAATTACATTTAGAATTGATAGAATGAGCCTAGCTATTGGAGAATCTGACGCAAAATTTGACCATTTAACTTTTAACGAATCCCTTTCGTGTAGGTACGTGAATGAAACGCCATATCCGTCAAACATTACTCTCGAAAAAGTATCCTTCTTTTTAGCAAAGTCACGGAGCTCTGTTAGGCTTTTATATATTTCTAACGATTCTTTTTCAACAATTACCTTACTCAAGTATACTCTTGCATTGTACGCCGGATTGATTTCAACAATGTTGCTTAACAACTGAGAGCTATTCGTTTTTCCCCCGGGTCTTGTAGAATCTAGTTTCTGATACGTCGCATTACTGTAACTATCTTGTTTTACAGACAGTGTTAGATGTCCCGTATCGGAAAAATCAAAGTTAAATATTGTTGATCGGTGAAAGCCAGCGTATATCTTAAAATGAAACATCTCACCTCCAGACGCTTCACAAATTGAAAGAAAAATCGCAATAAAAAATACAAATTGCAATCTTAGTCTTAAATCTACTTTACCCATGCAACACTACAACTAAATTCAAGAATCGGTGAAAACTGTAATTTCACCCGTACTATTCCATCCACTTGATAATATATCTAAATCTTTCTTAAGCTGAATTGCCCCTTTTCTTGCAATTTGCCAATCTTCGTAATTATCGGACTCACTCTCTACCCAATACTTAGATGGTAAATTGTCAATAAACGAGCTAAACTCTTTTAACGATATAAGTTGGTCTTTATTAATCCAACCTTGGTCAAGATAAAACGTTGTAAGCTTCCCCGAAATTCGAGCATTTAAAATTAGGATGCAGCCTACTAGGATTTAACCTTTGGCAAGATCCTATTTACAAGCCCATTTCAATCAAAAATAGTTGAAAGTTCATTGAAAGGGGGATTCTCCTTCCCAGAAAGTAAATAGACTTATAATGCATCGTATCAGAGCTAACTCACATTCCTTTAGAGCCTTGCTTAGTCTGCTTTGTGCAAACCGAAAGTAACGATCTTAGAGGCAATTTGTTAAGGCATTATTTATCCTTGAAAAGTCCACCGTTTAAATTTACACACTTTTAAACTGGTGGAGTTTTAGAGGGGCGGGCCTTACACCTGGGAAAAGGGAAACACCGCTGAGCAGCAGGTCGCAGCGGGGATTTGAGCTTGGGTAGAAGGAGCACATTTTTGGGAGCAGCAGAGCGGTCTTTCTTCAATCCATTTGGCGAGCGGCGCAGCCAAGGGCCGACAACAACCCAATACTGTTCTTTTTAATTATTTAAGAAGCGTTGCCCTTTGCTGTATACGTGTAATATAGCTCTGTAGTAATGCTCGCTACTCAAAACGCCATCCATCTCTCAAGGAGCACAGCGACTGATCTCAGGTCTAATATCTAAAAGCGAAGCGGTCTTTTTTCTCCCTCCTTTTTGCATTGCCCAAAAAGGAGGCAAAAACGCTAGGCCCCTGAAAGGTAATTCTGCGGTCCAACCTGCGGTTTGCCCACAGACCATCGACTCTTGGGCAGGGCCAGCACGAATGACGGTTTCTTTAAAATTCTGTTCAATTTTAATTTTTCTTTTTTCTTTTTTCTTGGATAAAAAATAAACAAAAAATCATGGCCTGGGTGCACTGCTCTTCAAATGTTTGTAGTCTCCTGCTTCGGTGGGCGAGCTCCTTATGTCGCAACCCATCTCAGCTAGTCGTCTACTTCCATTTGGCAAGCTGCGCACCCTAGGGCCGAAACCTAAGCTATACTATTAGGTTTATGTGTTTTAGTTGCGGTGCCTCTTACTTTATACGTGTAATATAGCTTCGGAGTAATGCTCGCTACTCTAACACGCCATTCCTCTCTCAAGGAGCGCAGCGACTGATCTCAGGTCTAATATCTAACAGCGAAGCGGTCTGAGCTTAAAGCGAAGCGGCCCCTCGACAGGCTCGGGGTGACAAGGTTTACGATGTCATGGTGAGCTTGCCGAACCATCAAAGCGAATCGGTCTGGCACAATACTTGTTTTCGGAGGACTGATGTTAATTTTCAAACCTCTACTTATGTCTGTTGAATTTAAAGTGATTCAGAGATCGAATCCACAAGCTCAGAGTGCCGCGCCATTTTTTTACGCTATGGCGGTACGCGGCAAAGCACTTGACATCGACAGGCTTTATGAATTAAATTCAGCTGCTTTACGGTACGTTAGAGTGATGTTTACGGTTTTAATTAGAATGCTTAATATAATTCTTAGGGAATTAAAAGAAGGTCGGGTGATCCGATTAGCAAAGCTTAGCACCTTCGCTGTTTCAGTTAGTTCTTCAGGACATTCGACAGATGAAGAAGTAAATGCAAATTCGATTACAAAGGCTCGCATCCTTTACCGAGCCGAAAAGGAGCTTCGTGATATGCTCAAGCTTCCTCAATTTAAAAAGCAAAATCCCCCTAGGCCCGCAGCTTAATTTAAAGACCTTATAAAAAAAGCCCCTGCTTCCCATTTGGAAATTGGGGCTATTTTTTGATCTGAAAAATGGGTCAATATTTCCCGACATTTCATGGAAAACATCAGGACGAATCACTCAAAACATGCTGATGTTTCACTTAAAACGTCCTGATGTTTCACCTAAAACATGCTGATGTTCGAGTTCAAACATCAGCATGTTTTTGTTTTCGTAAACGATTTCGTTTACAAAAGATTAAATAGATGTTTTATTGATATTTACGCTTAACATAACAGGCATTATTTTTCCAATTAAAAAGATTATAATTCGTAAATCAAAAAACCAGGATCTCGAGATTAATGGCGGTGATCACACCTGTCCAAAACGTTTTAGCTGTTAAAAAGCATAAGCACAAAGTGGGGCCAAGTTCTTATCCTTTAAAACGAAGAACCAGATGCAAGAGATGATAGATCACTGGATGGAAGACTACAATCAGAACCATCCACACCCATCTCTTGGAGACATGTCTCCAAGAGAATTTAAACAAAGGCTTATTGCCTAAAATCGATAATTTAGACCTGTTGGAATAATGGGGGACTTACATTCTGAGAATAAACTTTACTAACCAAAAACTGGTTAATCACACCATCTATGGCTAGCTCTGAGATTATAAATGCTTTTAACTACTATTCTAGCCTTTCATAGCAGTTCAATAGTTTATTTAATTTATCCCCTGCTGCCTTAAGATCTTCATCCTTCCATAAGAAATTACTATACTGGGTAATTATTTTATTGTTTTTTTCGTAAACCACAAGTTTATAATTGGGACTACCACCAATTCCAGAGTAAATTTTTTTTGAATATATACGTAAGTTTTTTATCTCAAAATCACGATTAATGTAAGTCTTGTTCAGCTTTCTGACTTTTATTCTTGCTAGATTATTTTTATTATTAATTTTTATTTCACACAATAAATATACATTATTTTTAGTCTCAATATAAAGGATATACAAAAGAGTAATGATGGTAAATGGTATCCAAAACATCATAAAAAACTGAATGGACTTAAAATAAATAATTAACATCGTAATAGTATAAAGCAAAATCATCCATCCCGATTGAGCTAAAACCCGAATCCACACGGACAAGAAAGGTGAATTATAATCAATCCTGCACAAATATGTAGGCTCATTTTTACTCATTCTCAACCTGTTCTGCTTCTATATTACTCTCTATTCTTTCTACAATTTTCTGCAAGGCTTCATAACCGTCACTTCCAACATCGTAAAGAGATTGCAGGCCAGTGGCTATATCTAAAGCTTTCTTTCCCTGCACTGCTTTTGGCAAATCCTTAATGTCTTTAACACCGGTAATCAAACTTTCTGCAAATCC
Organism: Bacteroidota bacterium; assembly: GCA_024742495.1. Classification (GTDB taxonomy): domain Bacteria; phylum Bacteroidota; class Bacteroidia; order Flavobacteriales; family Schleiferiaceae; genus Croceimicrobium. The sequence continues at coordinate 3,355 of JANSYJ010000007.1, read as the reverse complement.
TCCGATAGATTGCCCTAGGTCTTCATCCCCAAATTGACTACCAATAAAACCTCCAGCTGCTTCACCTACTCCAAGCGGTAAGTTTTTATATTTTTCTACATGACCATTAGAGGTCTTATAAAGCTTGAATGCACTGAGTCCCATTGTGGTTCCTCCTGTAACTCCGGCAACAATAAGTGAAGTACCCCCACTCGGCAATGCTAAAATTATTGCTAAAGCACCACCCCCGAAAGCTTTTAGCGAACTTTTGACTTCCTCCTTTTGCACATTTTTCCAATCTGACCACCCTGGTATGTCACCTTGAGAATAAAATAATTTGTCATCATAAATGAATAAACAGGTGTGCTTGATTCCCGACCAATCCCCATTTGTCTTGGACAGGACTGGTTTAATAGCTACTTCTGTTACATAATCCCCATGTTTGTTTTTATAGACAAGGTAATGGGTAATGTAGCCTGCCTCAAGTCCGTCTATATCAATGGCCCAAATAGGAGTATTACTTGCAAATTGATAAGGTGTCAATTCTGGATAATCTGGGCTTAGGGGATCAACACTCAAAAACCTCCCAATCCTCGTATTGTAAATTCTAAACCCATAATCGTATTGATTCCCATCACCTTGAACTTCTGGATCCTGCTCTTTCCCATTAAACCCATACCGATAACCATCACTCCCCTGGAACGATCCCCCCGACATCACCATCCCAAAGGGATAGTAGTCTTGGGTGCTTAGCACATTAGCTACCTGCAATACCTGATCACAGCTTTCCTCTAAGCTGAAGTAGTTAATGGTCATGTGATTGCCGCTGGTCATTCTAAAGATAAAGGTAAGGCTATCGGTATTGGCAAGAAGATAGGAATAACTCTTATCTACCCAAGCATATCCCTTGAAGCTGCTTTGTTCCCTAATACAAGTAGATTGATAAAGGGGACATTTGGTTTTTCCATCACTACTTTGATACATTACCTACCGATATACCTTAAAGTAATGAGCACCGTATCCATCTCGTTTAACCTCCCCTTTATTACTCGAACTTGATAGTATCCAATGAAGATAAACTCCATTATCATTTTGACTAGTCGCTTCAGAAGCTATTTTAACGTAGCTAGAATTCTCTGAATAGGTAATTGGAATTTCTTTTAACAAAGTAGAATCGGAGGGATTGAAAAAAAACAACCTTAATTCAGCTCTTGAAGGAATTGCCAATTCAACTATTGCCCTAAAATCATTCCCAACTTGGACCGAATCCTGCTGCTCTCGAAACAAAGCTACAGGGCTGCCTCGATCCTTTATCAAGTCACCGACCTCCGTATACTCCTGTTCAAATACAATCCCATAAGTAGTCAAATACTGGTACGTTTTCAAACTACCATTGGGAAAATAAGTAATCAATTCCTTTAAAGCTTTCCCATCAACATAGTAAACTCTTTCCCTAACTATTCCCTTTTCATCAATAAGCCAACCAGAGCCATCCTTAACTCCATGTTTGAAGTTTTGGTAGCGTTTGGAGCCATTATTTAATTTTACGAACCGAAGGCCGTGAATGCGATACTTTTTATCCTCTGCCAAAGAATCAATTAGCTCACCGTCTTCATTGTAAGTCAGAAACAAAGTATTTGACTTTTTATAGTAAATCACCTTAGTCATATGGTTTCTTCCGAATGGATTATTTACCTCTACAACACTATCAATATCGTCTGAACCAACATAAGGTAAAACCTCAATCGTTTTTGTTGATTGATTTTGGCAAGCACAATTCAACATAAAAGCGCAGACTGCTATGATCGATACTTTAAAAGATTTATAATCAGTTCCCATATTTACTTACATCATTGTCCGTCGCGCGTATCCACTGTCCGTCATCACCTCTAGCCGCAGGAACAGTTCTTTTACTTGTTTCATGAGCTGCTTCAAACAAGCAGAGACCTGTGTGATCTTGACCAAGGAAGATAAACGTATCTCCTTGAGGCAATCTTGCGATATCTTCTGCCAAAGTAACTTTATCTTTTAAACGATAGGTAAGGAATTTTTCCCATAAGTCTTCTGATCCTTGAGTCACTCCTCCATTATCAGAATATTCTGGTATTCCATATCCGCATCATCCACATTCTTCGCTTAGGAATATGTCTCCAAGAGAATTTAAACAAAGGCTTTTGGCCTAAAATCGATTATTTAGAACTGTTGGAATAATGGTGGACTTACAAGCTACTCCGCTTTACTATCTAGTCCTTCCATTGTGATGCTGCAGACATTTCTATCCTTATGAACCTAGCCCAAGAGCCCAATGACTATAGAGCAAGTGGCTTGGCTCGTGGCTTGCTAGAGCTTAACAATGCTGCGATTGACTACACTGAGCCAGTTGAATTTCCAGGCCAGAATAGCAGCAAGAAAGCTGTTGAGTTGGTAGAGAGGCCTACTACCCTTGCAAGGCATTTTGGATTAAGCCCCAATCCTACAAAAGGGAAAGTCACCTTGGAATGGTTAAAAACGGAATTATATCCCGCAGAGTTATTGACTATCCGTATTCTTGATGTTCAAGGAAAACTATTACAGAAAAAAACGGGAATAAAGCTTGATTTACAGCGAGATGTACTAAATTTAAGTACTTTAAAAAATGGCACTTACCTTATCGAAGTAAGGAGCAATGATCAATTACTGTTTAATGAAAAAGTGGTGCTCCAAAAATAATTGGATCTGGATACAAATTAAAGGCCCCTGCCATAGGGGCCTTTTAATACTTTCTTTCGGGCTATTCTTCTTCCCTCTACAAGCTCAGTATTTAGATACCATATACAATCGCGGGCATAATGCGAAAATAAGCTTCGCTGAACTTGCTGATTCCGTCTACCTCTTCGCTAATATTAAAAATACGGATGGAAGCAAGTACGATTATACACTCATATCACATTCTGGGAGAATATTAGATAGCCTGAATCTAGATTTCCCAAATGCTGGATATTTATTTGATAATTGTCGCTCCTGTCTTCATGTTAAAGAAAATGAAGCTTTTAACGCCTATACCAATTTTGTTAGCAATGATTCGATTTTCGTCATTCTAACAAAACTGACAGTAAATCCACTGGACACCATACGGACAAAAAAATACTACCCGTCATCAAATGTAAATGACGCTATTCATGCTTGGTCCATGGTCTTCGACACAGATAGTACCTTTTTAATAAGTGGTGAAATTGCCCGAATTGCATTGGAACCGGATACCGTCCTTAAGTATGATCTATTCCTTAGCAAGTTCGATACGGCCTTTAATTTAATATGGGAAACTACAGTACCCGATGGGGTATACGGAAGAAACTATGGCCCTATCGGAACCGATATTGTACTGGATAGTTATGGC
>JANSYJ010000028.1 GCA_024742495.1 Bacteroidota bacterium | reverse complement strand
GGTTCTTTTTTAAATAAGCTGATTATTCTTCCATTAGCCTTCCTTTTAAGTGCTTTTGTCCCAATGGCAGTGACAATTATTTTGATCATTGGTGGCTTGTACCTGGCTTATGAGGGGGCAGAAAAGATTTATCATTACATCGTTCCTGAAAAAAAGCAGGTAAGAGATAGGCCAGATCTTGAACTCTCGAAAAAGGAAGTTTTGGAAGTAGAAAAGGCAAAAATAAAATCCGCGATCACCACGGACTTTATCCTTTCTGTAGAAATTGTAATCATCGCATTAGGGGCGGTATCAACAGAAGCTTTGTCTACACAAATAATGGTGGTGTCCATTATAGCTGTTTTGGCAACGGTGGGTGTATATGGAATTGTAGCGCTGATCGTACGAATGGATGAAATGGGCTACAAATTAATAGCCATGAATGAGGAAGATGATAGCTTTTCGGATAAGGTAGGAAAGCTACTTGTGAGGGGCTTGCCATGGGTGGTTAGAGCACTCGGCTTTATTGGTACTATCGCGCTTTTATTGGTTTCTGGAGGGATTTTCTCTCATAATATCGATTTCTTTCATCACCTTTTGCCCTCTTGGCCAACTTTCCTTCGAGACGGATTGATTGGTTTGGTGGTAGGTTTTCTAACTTTAGTACCTGTCTCCCTTTTCAAAAAACTATTTAAAAAGAAAGCTGCTTAAACCATTAAATAATCAGAAAAATGAAAGCCCATATCCTGACATTTGCTATCCTCCTTTTGATTTTACAACCACTTGCCGCACAGAATGGCGAGACTTTTCTGCAATTTGAAGGTGGAGAAGGTCCAGGAAAAGGAAAGCACATCGTTTTGGTAGCAGGAGATGATGAGTATCGCTCGGAGGAAAGTATGCCGATGCTGGCGAAAATCCTTTCGGAGCGTTTTGGGTTTAAGACAACGGTTCTTTTTCCCATTCATCCGGAATCGGGAGATGTAGTACCCAATTATCAAAACAACATCCCGGGTCTAGAGCATTTGAAGACTGCCGATCTGATGATTATGCTGATTCGCTTTCGGGAGCTGCCAGATGAGCAAAGCCAATTCATTGAAGATTTTCTGATGGCAGGCAAGCCTGTCATTGGTTTGAGAACTTCCACACATGCATTTTTTTACCAAAAGAATAAAGAATCCAAGTTTGCCAAATGGGACTGGATGAGTAAGGCTCCCGGATGGGAGCGGGGATTTGGTCAGCGGATATTTGGAGAAACCTGGGTCAATCACCACGGCGTCCATGGCAAAGAGGGTACCCGGGGCTTGATTGATGGGGTAGATCAAAATAATGAACATCCGATTCTTCGTGGTGTCACAGATATTTGGGGGCCTTCGGATGTCTATGGGATTAGCCATCTTCCCGAGTCAGCCAATGTCTTGGTACAAGGTCAAAGTACCGCTGAGCTAGATCCTAATTCGGAACTAATTTGGGAAAAAGCCCTGATGCCTATCGCTTGGACTAAACCATACCAACTCGAGGGTGGAAAGCAGGGAATGGCTTTTGCCTCGACCATGGGCGCTTCCTTGGATTTTCAGAGTGAAGGATTACGAAGGCTTGTAATCAATGCGGCATTTTGGTTGATCGGAATGGAAGAGGATATCGATCCAGAAATGAATGTGGACTTTGTCGGAACTTATGAACCCACCATGTTTGGTTTTGACACCTTTCGAAAAGGAATGCGAGTCTCTGATTTTAGGTGAAATGCTTGAGTTTTTAATTCAAGATTTCCTAAAAACAGTTTCATTTATAGTTTTAAACTACCTGATTTCAATCCTTATCCATGGGATGTATTTCCAGAAGTTCGTCTG
>JANSYJ010000010.1 GCA_024742495.1 Bacteroidota bacterium | reverse complement strand
TGAAAATAAAGGTAAGCATGGATGGTAAGGGAAGGGCTACCGACAACGCCTTTATCGAAAGATGGTTTAGGACATTGAAGCAAAAATATGTTTACCTTCATCCTTCCTCAAACGGTCTGGACCTTTACCAAGGAATACAAGTTTTTTGTACGCAAATACAATAGAACTAGACATCAAGGTATACTTAGAGAAAAACCAATAAACCGATACCCGTTTGCCGCTTAATTAAATTAATAAACAGTTCAGAGTGGTCTAAAGAATGGGGAGTACTTCATTAAGCCGTTTTATTCTGAAATCATCATCCATGCTTTGTAAAACTATTTTTCATCGGGCCGTTTCAAATGAAAATGCTCATACCGAACTCCTGAATAATTTCTTGCGGTATGATTCACTGAAAAAGGGATTATTAGAGCTTTTAGAAATGGAGGTTCAGGATATTGATCAAATCCATACTACTACTCAAACTAATTTAGGTATACATGGCAGACCTGATTTGGAGATATTCAAAAGAGGCGAATTCCGAATTTTTATTGAAGTTAAAATTCAAAATACTTCACTCACACCAAATCAGCCTAGCCAATACTACCGATACCTAAGGGATTGTGTTAGTGCCAAGGTAAGGAGGCTAGTATTGCTTGCACCAAAAAGCTATTTACATTTAAACGATTATGAAGGACGGCTCAAAGAAGTTAAAGCAGAACAGTATAAACTTAAGGAAGATGATACTAAAATAATTACTTGGGAAGCAATTCTAGCGGTGATTGAAAAAGTCCCTGAACTCTCTGATGACCTACTATTGCAGGAATATGCTCAGTTCTTAAAAGATGAATTCAACCTTAATAAGTTTTACTTAAATCAATCTGAAATGGAAATTCTTTACAAACAGAACTCAGGTGAAAGCTTCAGGACTGCTGTGGCTATCGTATTTAACGTTCACCGTAGGTTGTATGATGATGGAATTCCTTGGAACAACTCTGCTTCTCCCGGCACATTCGATAACTTCCAGGATTATGGTTTTAGCTTTGAACTCAAGAACGGAGGCACCCTATTCTTTGGAATCTGGTTTGAGTACTGGGCTGAGAGAAATGAACCATTTTGCCTTGCTTTGAAGCCTAATGAAAACCAGGATCTGACAAAATTCATAGCAACTGCTAAGAAAGCAGATTTTCATCAGCGCCCTTCCTTAAGAAATTGGCTGGTGTTTGCTCCAGACTCAAGCGTATTAATGAATAATGAAGCTGAAAAAAAACTAGAGAACATGTTAAAGACAATCTATGATGATCTAAAAAAATAAACATCGATTGAGAAAAAATACCACAAAGCAAAAATCGACATGAATACAGCCGCAAGCACTTACTACCGCGCCAAAGCCTCCCAAAGCTTCGAATCTAAACTTCGTCTCTACCTCTTTAAACTGGCCCTTGAAGACCAATTGGAGTTTGATCTTGAAAAGTTTCAAGCTCTTCAAATCAGCGATGAAACGGCGCTCCTTACCCTCTACACCAATGAATACTGGCAATATGAAGGTGATTATTTACTGCAAGGAGTAAAAAGCATCAAGGTGGTCCACCAAGCAGTGCAAGAATTAAAAAGCCAGTTGAAGGCGGAGATTGCCTCGGCACGAGAGGCATACATCGATAACTTTGAATCTGTTTTCCCTAGAACCCAATTTGACGATCTCTTTGCGGAACGAGATAAGGCCCATTGCCACTATTGCGATATAAGTTCGGCCCAAATAGAGCAACTGGCCAACGAGAAGAAGCTCAACAAGAAGAATGAAAGAGGCTGGCAATTAGAACTCGACCGTAAAAGGCCTAATGAAGAATACACCCCTGATAATTGTGTATGGGCCTGCTATTGGTGTAATAATGCCAAGAGTGATGAGTTTACAGCTAAGGAGTTTAGAGGGGTTGGTGAGGCTATTAAAGAGGTATGGAGAGCTAGGGGGATTGAATTTTAAGGGAAGCCTACACATCCAAGTGAAGGCTAATAATTTGTTTTAAATCCATCGGATCAAGTTTGTTGGCCATACCACAGCTTTTACTTTTCAAGCTGCGAGATAGCGGTTATTTACTTGATCTTCTTAGTGGCACCTTTTGAACCGAAACGACAGGAGTAAACCTTTAACTCCGCTAAAGTGGCACAAATAGAACCCAGAAAAATGGCAAGTTTGAACCGAAATCAATGGCACTAGCACTCCGAAATGGGTGGCACTATTTGAACCGTGTTAGCCAATGAGGCTCCAATCGCTCAGTCTGACCAGGAAGAACAAACCAAAATTTTGGACCTACCGAGAAATCATCCAGAAGTCAACTTCTTCTTAACAATCCAAAATGAAAGTGGCTACGTTTTGATAGAGCTAGAAACGGGTAAACCTTAAAAATTAAAAACAAACCCCATGAATTTGGCAGCAAATGGATCATCCCATTTGCCGTATCATCGGTACTTTTCATCAAGCTCCAGCTTCTTTATCCTTGAACGAATAGCGCCATTCGTTCTACCAAAATGTTTGGCCATATCCCGAATAGGAAGACCTTCACAGTATAGAACAGTTAGTTCATCATCAAGTGCTTCTGTCCAGGGAGCATAAGCCTTCTTGTGAGTTTTCCTTACTCGCTCCATATAGCTTTCCTCTTTATTAGCCTGGCTTTTTGGACTCAACTTTTCTACGAATACCTCTTGTTGCTTTTCGGTAGATTTTAAGGCTATGATAAATTTTGAAGGAGCTATTGTCTCAGGCAGTAATGACATAGGTATAAACACCTTAGCTTTCGCCCTAGTGACAGCGACATATAAAAGATTTACTTCCTCGGAAAGCTTAGCGAGATCGAGATCCTCATCTTTCCTATTTGTATAGACTTTCTCTAAACTTTCTGCCGTAGCGAAATCGTCCACAATATGCACCGCATCATACTCCATACCCTTACTCCTATGCACCGTGGAAAATATCAGATCGGCTTCACTCTTGTTTTCACTTCCAATATGCTTTTCCTTAAGCTCTTTTAAGATTTTAGGGATCCGTGAGCCATATTCCTTAACCAATTCAATCATCATCCCCAATTGATGCTCTTCGGTTTTCTCTACATAATCTTCTAATTCATCTAAAGAAGTCATGCGCCTAAGAAGCTTGTCCCTTATTCTATCAAACTTGCCTTCTTTCAAGTTGAGAACATCGTACAATGAAGTGCCATCCTCAGCGTAGGCATAAGAACTAATATTTCCTTCGAAATAGATCTTATCCGCCTTCTTCTCACCAACATAGTCGATAGCTTTCAGCAACAACCCTAGGTTAGTCCGAGCCAACACAGCTTTGGTCTGCACCTTTCTGTTTTCTCCTTTGCCTACTATTTTATTGCAGGCATTGTTGGAAAAAATACTCTTAGACTTAAGAATTTCATTAGCAAGATCTGCTATCTCCTGGCCAAACCTAAAGCTGGTATTCAAACCTAACTCCCTGTAGTCCACCTTTTCTAAGGAGTTTACCGCGAAGCGCCAATTGTAAATCTGCTGATGTGTATCACCTACAATAACTTTGGTTGCACTTTGCTTTCCAAATATGTCAAGCATTGCCGCAGAAGCATCTTGCCCCTCATCAAAAAGGATGTAATCAAAAGGCAATTGGGGCTCGGATAGCTGAAACTTCTTAAGATAAAAATCATGTGTGATTGGTATTTCAGCACGATCCATTTTAGCCAAGAACAATCTTGTATACATGAGGATCACCTCTATATTCTTTGACACAAACTCCCTGGCTTTTGGATCAAAAACAATGGCGGTATAGTCCAAATCCGCCACCCTTTTCGCTCCACTATTGCAGAAATAAGTAAAGAGCCTTAAAACATGCTTGGCAAGCATAAACTCACCGTGTTTATCGCCAATACTTTCTATTCGCAAGAGCTCAGCAACCTCATGAGGTCGATAACCATTGCTATTTAAAGTGTAGTTGGAACGTGGTATTATATGGCTATACGCTAAAGAATGGGCCGTCTCAACCTGTACATTAAACACTCCTTTATCTCTAAATTTAGCACTAGCCTCTAACTTGACGGTTTTATTAAAAGCTAGATATAATATTCGAGACCCTTCCGGTCGGGTGCGGGCATACTCAATTACGGTAGTAGTTTTTCCAGATCCAGCGACAGCATTCACAATGAGATCTGAATCAGAAGCAATAATCGCTTCCTGCTCAGTGGTGAGTTTCATGAAAAGAAAAATTGGTTTCAGGTTTCAAGGCTTTTCAGACTTTTCTATAAACTAAAGATAAGCTGAACGATAACAATGATTAATTTCCTAGCATCAATTTTTTAAATTAAATCAATGCTCGCTAACAAAGTTGCTTTTCGACTCTACCGTATAGTTCAGTTATTTCAAAAAGAGCCCTATCGCTACAGCTTAAAAGAAGTCCAAAAGGATTTGCACCGCCACGGAATAGAAACAAGTCGTCAAAAAATAGGACGGGATTTCAAAGCCCTTGCTAAAGACTTTTTTATCGAAATCGAGTATGATCGAAAAAACGACCATTATGAAATGGTTCGCGAGGGTAGTGAACTCTCTGACTTCTTAAACTACATCGAGTTAATACGGATCACTGACTTTCTTTCATCATCATTAGCCACTGACCCAAAAACTATATCCTCTATCCAATTTGATCGTCCCGACCTTAGGGGGGCGGAATGGATTCAAATATTGGTTAAAGCCATTCGAAGCAAACAATTGGTTAGTTTTCGACATCAGAGCTTCTATCACCCCAAAGCAAATAACTTTAAGAGTATTGAACCACTATTGCTTAAGGAATTTCAAAATCGATGGTATCTAGTTGTCTATGTTCCAAAATATGAGAACGTTCGAACTTTCGGACTAGATCGAATACATGATTTAAGACTCGAGAATTCAAACTTTCAAGATCGGAATATCGACGCAAAGGGCCTGTTTAAAAACACGATTGGCCTCACCTACTCCGGAAGCGAACCACGACTAGTTAAGATTACCTTAACTGAAAAGCAGTGGAAATACCTGAAAGCTCAACCCTTGCATCCAAGCCAGATGCAATTAAAAGAAAGTCATTTTGAAAGCCACCCCATTACTGTAGCCTATATGCTAAGGACCAACTTCGAGCTAAATCAGGAGCTACTGAAGCTTGGCAGCGCGGTGATTGTCATTGAACCTACCGATCTTGCCCAGGTGATTAAAGCCGAGCTTTTAAAAGCTTATGAAAATTATTCTTAGAGACTGTATTACGATTTGATACAGAGGTGGATTTAGTTTTGATCAAAATCCTGAAAAATGAAAAACCCGAAGTTTCAAAATCTTAATTTAGAAGTTAGCTCCATCCTTAACCATCGCGGCGGTGATTACAATGAGGTCAGCACCTACCTTATGATCTATGGTCGAATCCCCAGTCGCATCCATTTGATGAACACCGATTGCCGAAAACTAAAGGAACGTATTGAAAAGGATTTTGCCCCCAAAGCCGAACAAAAGGTTAGTATATCAAGAGTAGTTGATTTGGAAAGTCAGAAAATTGAAGAAGATGATTTGCTCTATTTTTTAGATGATGAAATCTTGCTTTGTTTGGACACCAATCGAAGTAGAAGCCGGATCCTTTTCCCAGAAAATAAAAAGGAGAAAGCCCTAGAGTTACAAGTTGTCGCCGAAGAGTACAAAGCCAAAGCTGAGGATAAGGTTTACATCAATTTAATTAGCCGTTCCGTAAATGACCTTAATACTCAAAGTCTAGAAATTCAAGTTCCAGACAGCAATATTGCCGACAACTATAATGATGACTTCCTGCCTGTCCACGAGCACATTCTTAAGCGTCTGCAAACAAAAAATGACAAGGGAATAGTCCTTTTGCACGGCAAGCCCGGTACGGGCAAGACTTCCTATATCCGACAACTCATAAAAGAAGTTAAGAAAGAAGTGATTTTCCTTCCTCCCGCCATGGCCGGCGCCTTAACCGAGCCAGGCTTGATCTCTATACTTACGGATAATCCCAACTCTATTTTCGTAATGGAGGATGCCGAAAGAATACTTGTCGCTAGAGAGCAAGAACAGCACTCGCCAGTCTCCACCCTATTAAACATCTCCGATGGCTTACTTGCTGACTGTCTCAATATTCAGATTATCTGCTCTTTTAACACCGACCTTTCAAATGTTGATCGGGCTCTTCTGAGAAAAGGCAGACTAATTGCCAAATATGATTTCCGGGAACTAAGCACTGAGAAAGCGCAAAAGCTGAGTGATAAACTGGGCAAGAATCGCAAAATAGACCGACCATTATGTTTGAGTGAGATATACCATCCAGAGGATCTTGATTTTCAAGTAAGCGAGAAGCAGGCGATTGGATTTCAAAATTCTCTTAACTAATCAATAACCAAGAAATGCATTACAAACCAACAGTCTTCGACCGAGCCATTTCGGATGAAAACCATTTTACTGAGTTGTTTCACAACTTTCTACAACATGAAGAATTTAAGGACCGTTTTATTGACCTGCTTGGGGTGCAGGACCCTCATTCTGAACCTTTAAGATTTAAAACCAGCACTCAAAATTCAATTGGTGAATTTGGACAGCCTGACATGTTGGTTTATTCAGAAAACGAAGCCTACTTTTTAATCGAAATCAAGGTATATAACACCAATCTAACCGAAAACCAACCAAAGGGATATTATCAAAAGCTACTTAACCTAGATAAAACCTCTAGAAGGGGATTAATACTTATTGCACCACGCTATTACGCCCACCTCAATATTTACAACGAACGACTTCAGGAAATATATAAAAGCCATGACTCTATCTTCACAAAGATTCTTTCTTGGGAAGAAATCATTGAAATGATGGCCGGCTTAAAGCAAACCAAGAGCAACCCACTATTCAAGGAGTACTTACAATTCCTAAGGAACTGGTTTAAGCACTACCCGCAATACCTCACTAACAGCGAAAATCAAATCATGCATAACAAAGAGACTGGAATAGCATTCCAAAAATCAATGAGCCTTATTCACCATGTGCTACAGAAATTGGAAGCTATGGATGGCACTAAAATTCTCAGAAAAAGCTTCACACTCGATAGTTTTGAGGAATACGGTTTCTATATAAAACTGCAAAACCAAAAAGAAATATTCTTCGGACTTTGGTTTGACTTATGGGCAGAACATGGAACACCATTTTGTGTCTGCACAAACTGTGAAGACCTTAGTTTCTCACAACGCTTTACAGAAAAAGCCCAAGCACTCGGCTTTGTATCTCCGATTGATTTCCAGAATTGGAAAACACTCTCACTACAAAGTGAGACACTAAACCATAAAAATGCGGAGGACGAAATAACTAAAGTCCTATTGGATTTGACCAAAAGTTTAAACAACGAAACTTAGCCTGGAAACAAGGGGAAATACAAATCAAAAAACATGATCTCAATTTAAATCCTTAAATTCCCGAATCGCTTCTAAAACAACCTGATGAACTCTAAAAAAACCGACCAAATAGTCTCTAATTCTTTTCGCAAATTCCAGAGTTATGAATAAGTACTTCATCGGCTGGGATGTGGGAGCTTGGCATTGCGATAAGAATCGTAATTCGAGGGACGCTTGGTTTGCTATAGGAGAAGAAGGCGAGATTCTATCAACCATTCCATTTTGGGGAAACTGCAAGGATTTAATATTAAAACACACTGACATCAAAGAGTTCCTCAAAGCCATTTTTGAGGCATCAGGCTTAACCTTTTCCGAAGATGATCAAATCACAATTGCAATTGATACACCCTTAGGGTTTCCCGTGGGATTTCGAAACCTGCTCAGTGGTGAAGCCCTTCCTGCGGCTGAAATTGAAAAAGGCACAGGGAAAGGGTATAAAAATAATGCCTACCTATTCCGAGCTGCGGAGCGTTTTCTAGCCACTCATTTTGAGTTACCAGACAAGAAGGAGAATGGAGAAAAGAAAAAGAAATTTATACAACCTTTATCGGCTATACAGCATATGATTGGCGCTCAAGCCACTAAAGGACTACACTTTTTAAAGCATTTTAATTTCGAGAATGACAGCACAGGTATTTGGAAACGCGATAACGTTAAAGCCATAGAAGTTTATCCTGCGACATACAATCGTTTATTGAGTGGATACAAAAATCCCGATCGGATTCTTGTATCAAGAAAAAACCACCAATATCAAGAAGTTCCATTTTACAAGACCTCCGAAGATGATATAAAAGACGCCTATATTGCTGCTATCTTATCAAGAGATTTCGAAAAATTTCAATCACCGGGTGATAGCCGGGAAGTAAGTATGTTTTACGAACCTCATGAAGCTCTCGAAGCTGTACCGAAGGAAGAAGGATGGATATGGGCGTTAAAGAGAAGCAAAGAATCGTAATATTCTCTTGATCCGCACCTCAAAACCACACTCACTGAACTTCCAAAGAAAATCAAGTCTGCGACTATACCTAGAGACTAACAAGTTTAAACTTTTCACAGTTGCAAAAAATGATTTTCTGCTCTGCAAAATTAGACAAAGGCTAATCTTAGCACAGCCAGAGGAACTTGTCCGCCAAGCCTTAGTTGGAAAACTTATAGAATCAGGGGTTGATGAAGGTCTGATAGATCTTGAAGTCCCCTTGGCTAGGTTTAAAAAACGTGCACATGGAAGGGCAGATGTAATTGTTCACACGAATGACCAGCGAAAAAATGTCGCTCTGGTAATTGAATGCAAGGCAAAGAGTGTTAGCCTATCAAATTCCGCTTTGGACCAAGTAGCTCGTTATAACAAAGTGTTTAAATGAAACTATGTTTTAACATCCCTTAGAGCCAAATGTAAGGTAAGAATAAAAGTCTTGATTTATTTATCGATAAAGCTTTCAGATACCAAAATCCTAATACCATTTTCACACTTAAAACCTTATTCCTATACACTTAGAGCTTTTAACAGACAATCCTGAAGGTCTGTATAATATTGAATATTAATCTTTGTGATCATATCATCAGAAAGATTGTTTAATTGTTTTCTGGTGTTTACCGGGGCCAATAAGGTGCTTGCTCCTTTTTCTACGGCTAATTCGGCCATATTAACTGCATTGTAAACGCTATCAATAGACCCCCCCAAATTAAGTTGCCCGATTAGTACTAGACCACCTTTAACCCCTCGGTCAATAAGTGTGCTGCACATGGCCACCAAGGTTGCCACTCCAAGTCCGCTGCCGCTACGAGAAGCATCAAAAGTTCTAAGCTGAATAGAAAACTCATGAGATCGCGGATCTCTATCTCCTACCAATTGTTTTGAGCGGGAGTAAAGGTTTTGTTCCGCATAGCGCACGCTTTCCTGGAAAGCCGGAGGTGCTGGTCTGTTTAGTATTTTAACGCCTGAACCTGGGCCTGCGTTGACCTCTACTTTATACAGACCTGTAGAATCATCCTGTCCGCTGGAGTTTAAGGTCCAGACCTGCCCCGGTGGCAATGGATCCTCACCTATTGTGTTTTCACTATGAACCTCTGGAGTCATGATGAAGGTTTCCACTCCTTCCTCTCCAAGCCGATAACTGAAATGCGTATTTCTAAATTCAGCAGAGCCAATGCGCTTTTGCTGTTCCTTTACCCTGCGCCTATATTCCAGAGAAACTTTTACTGCCCACTCAAGGATTTCATCGGAAATCGGTTCGGATGGGTCTGGCTGCATTAGCTTTAAAAGGCCATTTAGAGTTTTATTAACTGCTGTGGTATCCCTGCCGCTTAGCGCACTTCCATAATCGACCTTGGGGAGAACCGAGGTGACTCGATTTACATCACGCATTCGTGTCCAGCATTCTGAAAGAAAATCGCTGACCAAGCCAAAATGTGCCGTAAAGAAAGTTTTATCCACCTTGGGAAAGTCCCACCCTGGGACAAAGGCATGAATACGATCCATAAAGGCTGTATCATCTCTCATCTCCTTTGGAAGAGGGCCAAACAGGTGGCCGATTCTTTGCTGGTGTTCCACATCCACATCAAAATTGCCGACCATTACAACTCCACCATCGGCACGTATCGGCTCCTTTCCTCGGCTAAACTCACCGCTTTCCATATAACCTTTCATGATGTTTACACCATCTTTTTGGTCAAAGGAGATGCCCGAAATCTCATCAAAACAAACTACGTCATACTTACAAACCAGTCCCCTTTCCCCGGTACCGAGGTTCACAAACATTTTGGAAACAGTAGTTTTCCCTCCTGATACTAAATGGGAATAGGGAGATATTTGCTGATAAAGATGCGATTTACCAGTTCCTCTTGGTCCCAGCTCTATCATGTTATAGTTACGTTCCACGAAGGGTATCATCCTTACGAACATCACATTTTTTGCGCGTTCATCAAGGCTTTCAGGCTCAATTCCCACACTTCGGAGAAGTATCCCTTGCCACTCTTCAAAGTCAAAGCGGTTCCTTCCTTCATAGAGCTTGTCAAGAACATTGCGTTGAGACAATTGAATAGGCCTTAAACCAGCTATACCAAAAGGTTTACCTTGATTTTCTTCTGCAATTGCTACATCGTATTCCAGGTCTATCTCTGCATAAAACCCTCCAGTGAGCATTCTGTCATTTTCATAGACAAGTTCCGATGAGATTCGTACATCTCTTAACATTAGGCTTGGCAACGTAGCAAGATACTTACCACTTCTAGAGTCAAGCCTGGCTGTAATAATGTCTATGATCTTAACAGATCCTTGAGACTCTGCCTTAGATTTGAAATACTCCTCTTCTCCAGGCCGTACGGTTCGGTTAGCCAATTGAGCTTTTACAATTTCCAGTCCTTCCTGAATCTCTTCCTCATCCGTGGTAGCACAGTACCTTCCAAGAAGAAACTCTATGACATAAGTAGGTACAGGATATGTCTTCCGAAAAGGCTCAATAAGATCTTTTTTAACAAAAAAACCCGGGAAATTTACCGCTATCAACTGATCTAAATGGTCTAACTGCATGCTTTACACTTTAACCACCCACCGTGGTGAGTTTACTATCTAAGATAATCCCTTCTGCATTTAAAAGTACTACATGTGCAGCATCACCTTGCCTGCTGTCATCAACCATAACTCTGGCTTTATTTTCTTTAACCAAGCGCCTTTCCGGTTTGCTAAGGACAATTGAGGAGTCAGCATCATTTGTTCGGGTACGGATATCCACCACAAAACCATCGGCTGCAGAGCTCAACTCTACATGGCAGATGAGTTGGTTCCAGCTTACAGAATTCACTTTCCCTTCTAGTTTATCTTCCGTTTTAAACTTTACATTCATGCGCGGCACTACACACTCTTGTGGACTAATGCCTCCATGAGCGTATTCCACATTGGCTTTAAAAAAGCTAATTCCAGGTGCATAGGCGATAAAAGTACCAGGGTTCCAAGTCCATGAAAAATGAGGAAGCTCTACCGAAGCACCTTCCTTAATCTGTGCACAGCGTCCCCAACGTGTTTCCGTGAGGTCTTTTGTGATTTTGGCTTTGGGCAAGCCACCTGGCAATAGCAGCCAGCCGTGATCCGTTACTATGCTCACCCTTTCAACGCCTGACTCTTTAACTTGCTTTAGAACATCGATAACCTCCCGAAGCATTTCAGGAATTCGCTTGACCATTCCAGCTTGCTCATCATGTCCTTTGGTATCTATCGTGCCAATTTCCAACCAGTACTTTTTACCTTTTACGAGATCTTTGGTTTGTTTTGCGTACTCATAGCCAGTTTCAGACAAAGCTTTCCTGAACCTGTCTGTACTAAGGTCCTTTCCCTGGATACTCGGTCTGAATTCAATGATACTGCTATCTTTATCTACCATTTTGGCAATGGGTGAGCTAAAGACTTTCGCAGTAGGAGTAAGCGTTGGAATTGCTGTTATAGCTGATTCTAAGTCTACCTCGTATGCTGCTTTTTCCAGAAGATTCTTGAGCTCCTTTGCTACGTCAAAGCGCAAAGCATCTACAAAAAGGATTACCTCGCCATCAAAGGCTGTGGGCTTGTTTTCCTTCCTTTCTGAAAATACACTTTGAAACTTTTCCGTCAATTTCTCCAACCAAGGCTTGTAAACGTAGCGAATACATTTAGTCACGGCTTCAATATCTGCTGCAGCCTCAACCGAAGACAAAGCCTCTCTCATATTCAAATCAGCCTGAAAGCCTTTTGTTGAATAATACTCCAATATCGAATTCAGTGAGTCGGAGGGGTAAGGTTCCAGACATATTTCGGCCATCATTTGAAGCGGTTCTAAAGCCTTAAGAAGTGGGGCTTGACCTAACTCAGCCCATACCGAGTGTTCGCGCCAGGTATGATCTTTGCAAATTTGCTTTAGTTTGTGCGGAACCTCATTGAGTTTCTCATCATCAATTTGCAAAAGACTTTTCCTGAGGCCTTCCTCTGCTTCTTCATTAAATTGAGGCCAGCTATCCTTAGGGGCAGCAAACATTCCTTTGCCCAGATCATCGGGCTTGGCCAGACGCAAGTATTCTTGAATTTTAGGATACTTACCAGGAGCATGACTAAAATACTCCCAAACCCGTTCCCAGGCGCTGTTCCGTGTTCCAAGCTTTAAGGCTATTTCCTTTATGTTGCTCGGATCAGGTTCAAAGTTGTAGTTGGTATGACATATGGTTTTAAATGCCTGCTTTTTATCTGAAGACAGCTGGCTGAAAAATGCATCTCCATATTCCATCCACTTCAGGATATCGGCCCCCGCATTGGGATATTGGTTGTTCAGGAGAAAGTCGGCATCGATAAGCTTTCGGTTCAGAAAAGTCTCCCTGTCATTAAACATCCTCGGCAGGGAGGAGATAAGGGTTTCCTTTGTCGTGGTGTCCTGTTCTACCTGAACTCCCAATCCCTGTTGGTTTTGAATAAATGCAGCCACGGTCCACTCCTTACCGTTCTCATGGAGCCAAAGGTTTCCCGTGTACTGATATTCAATTAATGGCTGCAGTTGTAATTCTGCCGCTGCCGCGTTGCGAAAATCCCTTTTTGAAATCCTAGGAAGGTAGATGATCGGGATCACATCGGAGCTCCAATCAGCCTCAGGAAGCTTGCGGTCGATCATGCACTTGAGCCAAATGGCAGGCCCTTTTTTTTGCTCAGGTGCATATTCGCCAAAAACCATCAGTTGCGGTAGCTTGGTCTGTAGTTGATCAATGATGCTTTCCCACTGCTTTTCTGGATCAGGCCAAAGGATCACCTTCGGAGGCACCATGATTTGGCTATTATGCTCCCCGGCCTTTCTAAGGCTCTTTACCAACCTGTCCGCTACGCTTTCTTTCATGCAAATATTCTCTCTTCTACAAATTTTACAACCTTCTTTCCTGCCTCGCGATCAAGGCTATCTCCTTCCTTACGAAGAATAGAAGTTTTCATTAATCCACAAGCATGTATTTTTACCTTATCCTTAAAGTAATTACCTGGATCATAGGAAGGCTCGGTAACAAATGCCTCCTGTGGATATAACAAGATAGCGCATTCACTTTTCCACAACTCGTTATAGACAAACATCTGCTTTAGGTCGGCATCAGAGGGCAAGTTCTTTTGGGGGAGCTTCCACTTAGTATCAATAATAATCGTCTTCCTCCTATCTGTACAATGCACTACAATATCTGGAATTACTCTTTTTTTAGATCGGGAGCCCGTTAATTGCCAAAAGACTTTTTTTCTTTGTGGCTGCACCTTCCATGTTTCGAGCCTGTGTTTCCTAATTTGTCGAAAAAGGTATTCTTCCCATAGGTCATTCATGTTAAAAAGAATAGCCAAGACATGATTTTGACCACTACTTACGTCAGGCCTGAAATTTAAAAGCAGCATCGCTGCTATCTCAATGGCGCTCTTATATCGATTGGTTTTGCGGCTGAAGACTATTTTGTCAAAGGTCTGCTGGTTAACAGCTATATCTGGAAGATCTGGATAATTCAACAAAAGTGAATACACTCGATCTTTTAAAGCCGGACTACTGCTTATTTGCGGAATTACTTTTAAAGCCTTTACCAGTAGTTGATTTAGAAGGTGCTCTGTATCATACACCTGAAAGCGAGTGTAAAATCGTTCCTTGTGGACAACGTTCTGCTGAATATTCTTCTGAAACTGCAACTGTCCTTTCAATGCGGTGGTGTTCCGCTCCACAGCTCGATATTGCTTCAGCAAGCCCGCTCTATGTATCAGTTCACACTCATTCAGAAAAATCTCTAAATAAGCCTCTAAGATGCTATGGGGCTTGAAACGAAGAGAGGCTTTGTCATGAGAATGAACCCGCATCCATTCACACTCTCGAAGCATATCGATCAGAACCTTTTGCCACTTTGCCTCCTCACCTTTGGGTGCTTGTCGGCTTATTTTCGGGAGCACCTCAATGGTTAGGTTGTCAACCTGCAACACTCCGACATATTCCTTGAACTTAACACCATTTGGAGTTAGGGTGAAAAAATCACCACCATGTTTTTCGTTGTACCAGCCTAGGCTTTTCCAATGCCTTTGGGTAAACCCAATCTCCTCATTGATCCGTAGCAGTTCATGTTCAAATACCTGTATGGGTTTACTTTGATGAATCAATTGTACTAAGCTTGGTAAAGTGACTGAAAATCCTCAATTTGAAGATCTTCTGGATCCTTAAGTTCGTAAATCCTAGCCTGATCGTATTGATCCGCCAAACCATTCGCATCTTCAAAACGGGCAAAGATGCCAGCATGCACGTTTTTGTGTTTATGGAAGAATGCATCGCCTAGCACTAAGCCAAGCTTTTGGTAGTCGTTGTAGAAGAACTCTTGCAGTAAAGGAAGGATTTTGTTTGCAAAAACTGCCCTCAGACCTTCTACGCTACTCACATTCCAAAACCAAGCATGACCAATCATGTGATCACGGTCCTTGAGAACTTCTAAACGAATGTTAATGCTATTCAACAATTTCTTAAGTTCAATTCCATCTTCGGTAATTGTTCTTTCAAGCTGAGAGACATCAGGCCACATAGGATCAAAAGCAAACCTTCTTCTCAGCGCAGTGTCCAATGCCTCAACGCTTCGATCTGCGGTATTCATAGTGCCAATGACATACAGATTGGGAGGAACCGCAAAAGCTTTTTTCGAATAGGGCAAGTCTGCGTAAATGGTTTCCAGTTTTCCAAGGCGTTTATCATCCTCCAGTAGGGTGATCAGTTCCCCAAAGATTTGGGAAACATTACCTCGGTTTATTTCATCAATGATGAAGACATAGGCATCTGACTTGTCATTGGTCACCTCTTTAATCTCCCGCTTCTCCCAATATTTCGTTACCAGCTTCCGCTTGTCCTCATAGGTCAGCTCGGTGTCATCACCAGGTCTCGTGTTCCTATTTGCTGGATCTTGTTCTCTTAATTCCGCTACAGCGTTCAATACGCTCCAAAACGCAGTTGAATTGCAACCTCCGATAATTTTCCTAAATGAATTTTGTATGCCGTCTATTTCGTCAGGGTTTGGATAACGCTCGTAAAGGTTAGACAACCTATCTCTAGAGACCGTATATCCACGCTCCTTTCCCTCATGCTTTACCGTAAAGTTACCTCTGGAAGAAACGGTGACAGTCACGGTTCCCCCACTCTTAGTTGCAAGTTCTTCTTCACCCGCCTCGTCAATTCTGTCATAAAGCTGATCATACAGCGCATTAAAATCTTCCAATTCTTCAATTTCCTCGTCCTGCTCATTATTGGCGGTAATAAAACTATAGGTAGCTTCAATACAAGCTTGTTTGAATAGGCCGTCTTCAATTTCATACTTCAGATACTCATCCTCCTCTTGTGGCTCAACTGGCTTAATTCCTTCGATAAAATCCTCGTAGGCAAAATTTTGATGGAATGTGGTAAAGAAAATCCTGCCCTCCTTTTGAAGCTGAGAAAAATTTTCTTTCAAGTGTACTCGCTCAACATTTTCAGTATCTACATTCAAGGTCTTCAGCGCCAAGTTTACTGTAGAAAAGGTTTTCCCTGTTCCCGGAGGGCCAAATAAAATGTTGTTTAAGTTCATATTAGAGCGGTTTGTAATATTTTGATTTTCACTTTTAGCTTTCTCTTGATTGGCCGCAACCTTTGGGCTGTTTCCACCTCCTAATACCTCTATACCATACTTCGGTATAAACATCTTTTTGTTAAGGAAGTCTAAATCTTCATCTCCAACTTCATACAACGTACTATAACCACTTGGCATGAACCAGTATTTTGTATCCTTCAGATCCCTGGTACTGGGGTCTGTAGGATCAGCCACTTTTTCAATTTCGCGGTAGTACCACCCTCCTTTACCATCTACTAATTCGTCTATTTCGCTGGGTAGAGGTTCTGCATCAGTTTTAATTTTGCCAATTGGCCCCAAGTTATCCCCACCGTCACAGACATAGACGTAGTCTCCAATTTTTAAGTCGTCTTGGAATGTCACTCCCTGATTTCTTCCAGTTCCCCCATGCATACAGATCCAATTTCTTCTTTCAAATTCACCCAGAAGATCATTCTTACGATATTTAGTTGTTTTCCTAAAAGTACCATGCGATATCTTGTAAAGTGGTCTGCCATTAAGGTTTAGTTGTTTGTTTTTCATTGGTTCACCATTTATAACGGATTCGAATTTGTGAGCGAAAAAATCTATGCCACCTAGGTTATCCTCTCCTGCAGCTTCCCGCAATTGATGAAACTCTGGGATTGTGTTAGGATAGTTCATACTCATGCCCATCCACTTCATAAACTCCTTGTGAGAGTTATTTAGAATCGGAAAGAGAGTGGGGTTTATATAATAGAGCCATGGAGAATAAATACCTGATTTTACCTGCGGAATATTCAGGGCCTCAAAGTCTTTGCAGTGGTTCACCGCTTCCGTAGCTTCATTGACTTCAAAAGCTTCTTCAAGAAAGTTCCTAACCTGATCCAGGTGTTCCTGCGTCAAACCAGTAACTGCGCTCAATCCAGTTCCAGTGTACCCTTTTTTATCAATCTCGACAATTTTCTTTAAAAGCTTCCTTTTCTTTTTTTGATCATCAATATTTATGTCCAGGTACTTTTCAAAATTTCTTCTGGTGCCTTTCGCAGCGAACATCTGGATCAGTCCAGTTAAGTGCTGGTTTTGCAAGGATCCTTTTTTTAATGTTTCAGAAATGATTTCCCTAAAGACGGGCGTTATCGCATACTGCTGAAGTCGTTCCTCATAAGATTCCGTTTGAGTGAATTCTTTGTACAGCCTTTTGAATTCCTCCAGTTTGGTTCGGTTCATTTAGAAGTGGTTTATTTATTGAGAATTTTCTTTGACTTCCCTCGCCTCTTTCTTTACTTCATTCGTCAAATGCGGAATGATCTTTCCGTTTTCATCCTTCAGCTTGTACTCATTCGCCAGGTCTTCATAGCGGTTGTGGCGCTCGGGGCCCCAGTGTGAACCTGCGGGGTTCTTACCGCGGTCTTTGCCCCATTTGATACTAGGTGGGTTTTTGCGGAGCACCTTGGCTTGCATAAAAGGATAGATGTTCATCCGCACTCCGTCATTCAAATCCGGTTCCCAACCGATGGGCTGCTCTTCCAAGGGTTTCCAGCGGACGAAAATGTCATACGGTGGTTCGCCTTCCAGAATGAGGATCAGTTTTTCACGCAGGGCATTGGCGGCAGCCAGTTGACCATCCGCACCGCTCTTGCCGTTTTTGAGGCGCAGCTTACATTGTCTGATCCAATCGCCCAGGTAGGTGTAGATGAGTTTTTGCAGGTTTTCTTTATTGAGCTGGTGGTAATTGACCAGAGCTGAAAAACCATCTTTACGCCCATCCCAGATGTGCCAGATAAAAGGGCGGTTGTTGAAGACCTTGCAGTGCTGGATAAAAATCTCATCCCGCAGCCATTTTTCCAGATCATTGGCTTTGGCGCCTTCCTGCTTGAGCAGTTGGCTCAGCGTCTGATTATCCCATTGATCACCAAACACCCTTTGCACATAATCCCGTAGACGCTCGGCAGCGGAGGCTTCTCCATTTACGGAAGGAATACACGCAATCCCATCGTCATCACTGAGATAATCAAAGGCTTTGATAGCTGCGATCAACTGTCGCGCCTCATCGGCCAACTCCATTTCATCATCGGTCTCGGCAGGCCAGCGGTAGCCAAGAAGACGGGCTAAGCCTACTTGTAAGGGATTTTCCGTTTTTGTTGGATTGCCATGGAAGAGCCATTGGGTGGGATCATCGCTATAGGGCTTAGGAAGGCCGTTGGGATATTTTTTATCTGCGACACCTTGCCAATAATCTAGATCAAAGGGTATCTTTAACAAAGTAGCATTCGTCACTTTCAAAGCTTGATCCAGTTTTCTCACCTCCTCGTTAAATTCTTCTGAAGATGTATAAGCCCAGATAGCACTAAGATTTTCCACCTCTGCGGGCCAAACGACAGCACAGTTGTTATCGAAAAAAGAGCCTTCATAGAGAGAAACTGGAAGTTTCCCCATCAGGCTCACTACGACTCCCTTGTTTCCCCAAGCATCACCGCCCTGTAAACTTGCTAGACCTATGTTAGCGTAATCCTGTAGCGATCCACATCCCTTTTGCCAAAACAACATGTTTTCTCGACCGCCATAGTTGGTTGTCGCTGAAAGGGTTGATTGATGGAAACTCCAACTCGGCCTTTGATTTTCCCATATTTCCCAAAAATATGTGACAAATCTTTTAGTATCCGAGGTGCGAAGACCGTACCTTGAATCAGCATAAGTAGAGAGCACTTCCGTTCTCTTGAGTTTCTCTAAAACTATCCTAGCATCTGGATTATATACCTGTAATGATTGGTCGATATATTTTACATCTCGAGCACCCAACGCCTCTATTTTCCGATGAAAATTATTTTCATCAGATAAATCAAGAGCTAAAAAAGATTGATTTGATGTACGGCTGTTGTTCACGGTCATGAGCATTACATTAAAATCATACATTGGTGTTTGGAATGCTCGAGCGCCTAACTTCACGATAGATCGCATTGTGTAATTTATAAGCAAATCTCTCCTAAAAGATTCATAACGTGACAGAAAAGTCCAATTTTGAGGAATTACCACAGATATAGAACCACCTTTAGCACTTAATTTGATCAGCCTCTGTAAAAAAATAGTGGCTAAATCATGCTTCGCCCGAGGATACTCTGAAGAACCTAATTCAAGTAGTGCATCCGAATGCTTACTAACGGTTAAGTAAGGAACATTCGTAATTTGTAAGGTATAAGATCTAGAAAGAAAGCGCCCTGAGCTCGCAATTCCCGCTGCCATAACTCCACGTTCTTGTTGATCTTCATCCAATTCTTTATCTAATGCTCTCACCAGTGCAGGCTTAAGATCTTCAAAGCTTGCTGTATGCATGTCGGCTTTTACAGTACTTGGATCTAGCAAACTCCCTAGTTCTGGAGCTAATTGGAAATGTCTGAACAATTCCCGCATACCATTTTCCATGCGGTATTGATCATTCTCGTTTGTAATCCCTTTTACCAGCCCTACCCAATCTTCTTCTTTTCCTTTGGGAGCAATGCCACTGCAAGCCAGGTTCATTTCGGGCAATTCCTTGTAACGCCCACAAAACTTCCAGGCGGTAAGCGCCAGGTTAAAGGCGGCAATTTGGGTACAGCGGGGGTCAATTTCGAGGCCGTGCAGGTTTTCGGCAATTACTTTGTCGGTAGCTTCTTCTTTGCCCAGGCCTTCTTCCTGCATGCGCAGCTTTACCAATACCCGGTAAAGTGCCACCACAAAATGCCCCGAGCCCATGGAGGGGTCCATGCAGGTCAGCTCTGCGGCTTTATCGGGCCAGCCTTCAAAATTTCCTGCAGCAGGGCTACCATCTTCCAGTTTTCGGAGGTATTCAAATTCTACGGGCGGAGTCACTCCAGGATTGCGACTCACCCACCAGGCGCCAATGGTGTTATCAATGAGAAACTGCACCATATAATCCTCGGTAAAGAGCTGAGTAACGGCAGGCAGTTTTTCCCCGTCAATTTTATCTCCGCTTTGGTTGATGCGCTCCTTGGCCTCACTTTGCCAAAACTGGTACACCCAACCCAGGGCATCATCGGCTTTAAACATAGCATCGTCCAATCCATCCAGCAGCGATTCCAAAGCGATACGTTCATCCAGTGAAAACTCTACCTGCATCAGCGGGTCATCCACCCGAAAAATGGCGGGCAGCATAGCCGAGGCATAATGGGCGGCTGCTACCCATTTATTCACAAAATCTTCTTCGGGGGCCAGCTCCTCCACATCCTCAAAACTTACGGCTACGCCATCAGGGTGCATCAGTAAGACGTTGGCCTCCAAAAAGGCGGCAAAGAGCATTTTATGCCAATACTCGTAGGCCAACTCGTAAGAGAGTTTGTTGATGCTTTGCTTGCCGTTGCTTTGCAGCACATCGCCCAACAAGCGCCCTTTGCTTCGGAGCCTGTTGCGCAGCTTGCGCTGCTCGGGGCTCATATGTGAGTAAGGCTCGCTCTCGTGTACGGCAAGAGCTTTCAGCGCATTGGCCGCTCCCACTTCAGAAGTTTTGCGGGCGGCTATAATGGTTTTTTCTAAAGTGCTGCGTTGGGCGGAGCTAAGGACTGGCATCTACAAACTATATTAAAATAACGGAACCTGATGTTTTGATGAGGTCGGTGAGCTCTTGCTTTACTTCCTGGAGGTAGCTGTCAATCTCGGCTTCACTTTTCAGGGTGCGCTTGGGCATATTGTAGAGCTCGGCTTTGGGTTCGGACAGCTTAATGGCTTCCTCGCGAGCAGCTTGGAATTGAGCATCGAGTGCGGAGATTTTGGTGCGCCAGCCGTCCAGTGAAAGTTTGCTCAGGTGATTCGCAAGAGGCCGAGCTTCCAGCCGCTTGGGTTCAGGTTTATGAAGGAGCTGATTACGTGCTAAAATAGCATGCTTCTGCTTTTGATCCAGCTTTTTGAAATGCTCATCCCCCTGAAGATCCTCCATCAGCCGATCGTACTTTTTCACGAACTGGTTCTCCAACTCCAGCAAGGCATCGTTGAGCACCTTCACCATCTTTTGAAGCAAGGGCTCAATGGGGTCAGGCTCCTGGAAGATCAGCCTGCTATCCCGCACGGCATTTACTTCATTCTGAAGCTCTTCATTTTCGGCAGGCAGAAAGTCAGAGAGGCTAGTGATCAAATCCCACTTGGGCATACGCTCGTCCACCAACTTAGATTGCGCGGTCCATTCCTTGTATTTGCTGCTCAGGTCGCTTTCCTCCTGGGCAATACGGATTAGGCGCTCGTTGCTATCCAGGTTTTGGATTTCGGTAATGAAATCTGTGGAAATGGGCTTAGGAAGAGGTGGCTCACCACTTACTTTTTGGGTCAGCTCCCTGAGCTTCGCCAGGTAATCATTGGAGGTAATGAATTCATCACCAGGTTTACAGTTTATACCTGCCTCCGTAAAGAGCTTACGGATACTCAGTTTTTCTTTGGCGGTGAGGGAATGTAACTCTTTCTTAAACTGAGCGGCATTCATGGTGCCTGGCCGTAGATTCGGTTCGTTGCTACTAACGATTTCCGTTAGTTTCAAGATAATCAGCATAGTGTCAATCGCATCCTGGCTCCATCCAAAAGGAGCTTTCATAAAGTGGCCACGGATCTCTTTACCCGTTTTGGCGCCGTTACCAATGAAGCGCAGTATTTCAATGGCCACAGGATGATCTTTCGTTTCACCCGAATAGCCAATCCTTTTCAGGGCTTCGGGATCATTGCTCTGTGCCTTGATCAAAGCCTTATCCCAATCTTTAAAGTCGCCCTTTCCTTTGAACTCGTAAAACTGGCGATCAGCAATATTTTTGAATGCTGTACGGATGTTTTCGGTTAGGTCTCCACTGTCTATTAATGCACCACCAGCAGTGTAAACCTTAGATTCTTTAGCAATTCGTTCAATGAGTTCGCTCACCGACTTTTTCGCCAATTGGCTGCGGGTTTCCATACTCTTCATGGCCTGCTGCACTTCGGGTTCCGATGATAGCCCTTTGGTTTCCAAAGTAGCCTTCGCTGCCAGGTGCTTGATGATCTCCCCTCGGAGATCCTGATCCCGTTCTTTCGGAATGTACAGGTAGGAAAGTGGTGAATCAGTACCCTCCTCGCGTATTTCTTTCAGTACAAAGGTTTCGGATTCGTTCCAGCCGTCTTTCACCCAAAGGTGAAGTTTAGTGCTGGTATCGGGCCGTTCTTCGCGATCCCACAACTCGAACTCCCTGCGCTGTTTGGAAGTACCTTGCAGGATATTTAAACCTTTGGTTTTAATGTTTAAAACGCTCATAAAAGCCTCCTGGCGAAACCTGTTGATCACATCCTCACCGCTATTAGTAAGTTTCACCGCCTGGGAGGTGTATTCCTGTTCCCACTCCTGACCAGCTTTGGTTTGAAGTTTGTACTCTTCGCCAATAGGCATCAGAACTTTCTCATCCACCAACTTCTCAATGGCCTTCTTTACCTCACCTCTAAAGCTATCGGTACCGTTAGTAATGTCTTCTATAAGGAGGTCGGCTATGGTATCAGCATTAGAAGCCAATCCTCCGCCAGACAGGTCTTTCGGTAATTGATCCAGCAAGAAAACCACGCTGATTATACGTCCTTCGAGCAGGGCATCACCACCCTTGGCTTTTCGATCTGCTATAAGGTTATCTGTTTCGTTAAGCAGGATGGCATTCTGTAAAAGTTGCTGGCGCTTCTGTTCAAAAATGAAGTCACCAGGCACCACAGTTCCGACAGGTCTGGTGGCCACCTTTTTCAAGCTTTCATCCACAATGCGCAATTGGCTCCGCAACTGTCCTGATGTTCCAGCGGTATCGATTCGCTGTAGCATCTTCCTCCAGAACTTGCGTATGCTGGGCAACATGGGATAGTCTGCTGCCAGTGTATTTCTATCTTCAGTGCTGTAGCTGAAGCCTGTACCGTTTAAGCATCGGCTGATCTCACCAAGCGACTTTTCCAGCTGATCTTCCAATGGCTTTACCTGACTGGCCTTTTTCTCAAGTACTGTTTTGCGGGTTACTTTATCCACGTCAGTGTCACCTAAAGCTACAGTTACTGAAAAGCGATCTCTGAGCGGGCTCAACTGAGGGGTTTCCGCCAGGGCGTTCTGCCCAGAACCAATGAGCAAAAACTTACCATCGAAATGATCGCAAATATCCTGAGCCAGGTTTTGAATATCAATGGTCTTGGAGGCATCCTGCCCGATGAACTGCTGCACCTCGTCCAGCACGATGATGGTACAGGGAATTTTATCTCCGTAAAACATCGGAAGGATTTCCTGCTTGATTGTAGAAAGCAGCTGGTTTCGATCCACGTGTTCTACGCGTTTGAATTGGGCTTTAAATGCTTCTCGGGCTTTGGCTTCTGTTTCTGCAAATTCAGGTTTTGCAGCTAACACAGCTTTAGCCAGATAAGATGATACAAAAAGGTTTTCCAACTCTCTTTCCAGGCCACGGCCTTGTTCTTTAAGTTGGGCTATTATTTCATCCAATATACCTTCTTGTTTTGCCCAGTGAATGAACTTGAAATGGTGGTACTGTTGAGGCAAACCAAGCGAATTCAGCATAAGTTGCAGGAAGGAGTAACGGATGTCTCTGGATGGAAAATCCTTTAAAGTTCCTGAGATAGCCAGACTGCCATGCAGCTTTTGCTTTCGATCTAGTTCTACGAGGTACGCCTTTATTCCATTTGGTAACTCTTTAATGGATCGAGCTGTTTCACCATTAGGAAATTTAAAGTCTTCCCAGTAGAAGCTTAGCATTTTAATCAAATGGGATTTACCACTACCAAAAAAACCGCTTACCCATACGGCTGGCTGTTTCGGTTGATCGATGAACTTTAAATAGGTTTTCAAAATACGATCCATCCCTTGTTCATATTCCCCCTCACACACGAAGGTCTTAATCTCGTGATAAATTGTTTTTAACCCATTCTGATCTTTAGCAGTATTTATATTTACTACCCCATCATTAAGGAGGTTGTTTTCTGTAGGGTTGAGTACAAAAAGGTCGCTGTTTTGCATAGTTTTTTTAAGCGGTTATAGGTCTTGCTAAATAACTCCAACCATCTCGCGCATCGAGAAGGCGGTAGTGATTCTTTTCAAATTCGCCCGGGAAAAATATTAATATTCTTCCAGGGTAATTGCTCTTTATTGAGTTTAAAACATCTGATAATCTGCAGAAACCAAAAAGTGCAGTAATATCCGTTATTGCTACTAGCGTATTTTCATTTGCGTTCAGCTTATCCAACTTGCTGGAAATTTGATCAATAACATAGTCTTTAAATCCTCCTTCCAGTTGATCCACAAGAGCCTCTGGGTCCTCAAAATAAGCCTCCCGATATTCATTATTGGCCATCCATTCGGTAAAAAGTCCTTCCGCTGAAATATTTTCCCATTTTTTTCCTGCGCGAATAGTTGCGCTTTCAAAGTCAGGTCTTCTAAAATCAACCTTTCGCTGTTCTGCAGGATCGTAAACCAGGAAGTACATTCGTTCGCCTAACGACAGCGTGCCGCCCCAAGGTTCTTTTATTACGGCCTCGAAATGTTGGAGCAATGTATCTACTTTACTTGCCATGGCTCTTCATCTTTTCGCCTAAACTTATGGTCACTACATTGCCGCTACTCTGGTAATTGATATAGTCTCTGATACTGGCTTCATAAAGAAGTTGGCTCAGCTTCTGAACGCTCAATCCCAGCGCCCTTATATATGGGGATTCCAATAGAAACTCTCCACTCAAACCTTCTTGAATACCCAGGTATATAGCAAATGCTACAGGAATGTGTGTGATCACAGGTTCGACCCGAATCTTTCTGACTTTGCCTTCAATAAAACCAGCCTGTTTCCAGCTAGACGCAATATTTTGAGCGGTAGACCTTAGGGTATTCTCGGTATATGAAACCACCTTTGAAAGGTGTTTCATCAATCCATCAATTTCTACTTTCTGACCAAGTGGGTATGGAATTACATAGTCAATACTGCTTCGCAATAAGCGGTCGTTCCGAATAGCAAAAAGTATAGCCATTAGTCGGCGCTCCTCATCAGAGGTCATTTCCCAGAGCTTTAGAAGTTGATCGAAAACCGGATCTTCAATATCGAAACCATATAGGCTTATTAGGTAGCCTTTGGTCTTTACCAAACCTGCCTTAGAGCTTTTACCTATGGCATTCATATCCAAGACTTGCAAAAAGGAACGATCATGCTTACCAGTTGAAATTGTATTAGAAAATTCCTCGAACATCATAGTTCGGCTATTGTGTACAGAAGTTTCTTTCAAGTTTTTTTATTTAATATTACTCTTAACCACCCTCATCCTAGCCCAAAAATCCTCTACCATACCTTGATAGAGCAAATTACATAATTGCTCACATAAAGCTTGAACACAACCCTGCTCCACGCCAGCTGGAGTTGCGGTGATTACCCCATGAGCAAAAGAGTTACGCAACATTGCGGACACATAGATTCCTTTTGTTGGATCAAAACCATTACGAAAAGATAAGAGCTGAGCAGCTTGATAGTGGTTAGACTTCTGACTAAGTAACCACTGCCATAGGGCGCCATTTAAATCTACCTCCTTAATGAATTTATGTAAGTCCTTAAAAATGTCCTCTCCAACATTGGGAAGAGCTTTATGGTAACGTCGCTCTTGGACCCCTACCACCTCATTTGCGTAACGCTCAAAAGCGGTAAACATTAAGAAATGTTGGTTCAGTGCCGCATACCCTCTAGCGGTTGACTCTCCCATGCCTTCAAAATCTGAACGTACACACACCGCAACCCTGAGCCGCCGAGCAAAAGCATTAAAGCTAGGCCGGGAGTCTTTTTTATAACCCAAATCTTTCATATTTAACTTAGGCTTCTCTCCACGAGTTAGATAGCGGAAATACGAAAAACCTGGCAAAACCTCTTCTTCGTAATGCAAAGTAAAACCCAGCTGCTTATTATCAGGGAAATCCGGTATATACTTTAACTTCAGCTCCAAAACCTCTGCAATTTAATCAATGTGTAATATCTTTTAACATCTAAGAGTATTTACTAAGCGGGGGGGGGTGTAAAGAATCATGATTGAAATCCATCATTTCAATTTTTTCTTTTACTATTCAAACCTTACCTCCACAACACACCCACTCACAGGAAAATGCACCCACATTTGTTCCACTTTTTTGCCTTTTATTTCCTGCATAGCCTTAGCATAGGCTGCTAATTGATGGTGGTAGCCTTTTTCTGAAATTCGGCCCTTTAGTTGCTCCACCCCACCGGGAAAGGTTTTATGATCGATAAATACCAAGCTAGTGTCTGATTCTAAAACTAAGTCCACCACCCCGCGCATCATTTGGCCCTCGAAGGCGTATTGGAAAGGCACCTCATGGTGTCCGTTATAGTGAGGGTAATTCGCCTGCAACCAATTTTCTAAAGTCTGGCGCCAGTTGGCTAAGGTAGCTAGGTCCAGGTTTTCGGTCAAGCCATAATCTTCGATAAGGCTTTCAGTTCCTCCAAAGGCTAAATACTGGTGGACAAAATGCCCGAAGTCCTCTTCGGCTTCCGCGGGGAAGGTTACACCCTCGCGTCTTTCACCAATGGGTTGGGGCTCGCCAATAGTAAGTTTTTCTGCGGGAGGGATATAGGCGGAAGGGTTTATAAAATAGGATTCGACCACACCAGGGTTTTTATCTATAAGGGGAACCTCGATTTGCGTTCGCGGATTGGCAGAAAGTTCAGGATCAAATGGGAAAATGGCCAAATCTTCCCCAGCCCCTTCCCTAAACAAACTTTGCCAAGATCCCTGACCTACTAATAGATAATCGAGTGCGGGTAGGGAATCGGATTTCTCCTTTACTAAAACTACCGACTCCCGAGCACGAGTGAAGGCTACGTAGAAGAGGCGCTTCTCTTCCTCCAAAGCCTCATGTTTGCGCCTTTCTAATTCAGTAGACAAAAAAGGTTCTAAGGGCAAGTTTGTCCTAAGATCTCCATACGGACTTGGGTAATATTCTATCTGAACCACTTCTCCTTGACCTTTAGCGACAGGCGACGCCCCTAATACCCCCGAAGGTTCCTTAACTGAACTCAAGCCAGTCAAAAAAACAACTGGCCATTCCAAGCCCTTTGCACCGTGGTAGGTCATAATGGTGACCCCTCGCTCATAACTCTTAAAATGCACCCTAACCTGAGCTTCAAGATTTTGTTGGAACTCGGATAGGGCCCATAAACCATCAGCCAATTGTTCTTCGGAGGCATAGGCCTCAAAAGATACCGCTAGGGCCTCTAAAGCAGCCTCTGCTTCAAAATTAGGATCAAGCGCCAGCATTTTATTGACCAAGTCTATTTCTTCCGATAATCCCGCCATAAAATGCGGGAAAGGCTGGGCTTTATTCTCACTCAAGTAGTCTATAAGCTGTTGTTCGAGGGCACTGCGATCCTCAATCCAGCGATCATTTTGTGCATCGCTGTTTAGCAAACCTCTTATCCAGGCCTCCCCTTCCATTTGGTATTGGTCAAAATAGCGTAAGAGGCCCGTGTACCACCGATCATAAGGATTGATGATGAATCCTATCACAATTTCCAAAAACTGAAAGGCTGCGGATTGAAAATAATTTTCACTCAAAGTAGAGACGGGGATCCCCAAAGCGCGTAGCTCGGTTGATAACTGAATAACCTTAGCATTGGAACGGCAGAGTACTGCAATGTCTGAGGCTACAATAGGTCTAGTGGAGCTTTCTTGATGGGCGAATATAAGATGCTCTTCGAAAACCAATTTAAGAACTGCCTTTGCGATACCAGCATTAATTTTACCCACATTAGAAAAACCATCCTCCTTCAATAAACGCAGTTCACTAATGGCCGGGAAACAGTCTATGCGGTCATCATCCCTAATTTCATCCCAAGGATGAAGTACAATTTGATTTTCCGGCAAAGTTTCACGGAAGGCGACTTTAAAAAATTCATTTGCCGCATGGACCAACTTTGGCCTAGAGCGACGGGATATATCTAGGGGTTCTTCTAAGTTTTGCGCTTCTTCCTCAAAAGCTTGCTGGATTAAGGGCAAGTCTGCATCTCGAAATCCGTAAATGCTTTGCTTGAGATCTCCCACCCAAATACTTTGGTCAGCCAATTGGCGCCAAGCCTTAAAAATCTGGAGCTGCACTGGGGAAGTATCTTGAAATTCATCCACCAATACCCAGCGAATGGCGGTCCCAAACTCCTCTCGGAAGGCTTCTTCACTCAGTAGTTCGGTCATCCCAGTCTCCAGGTCATTAAAGTCCACTAAGCCTTTACTCTTTTTCAAGTCCAAATAACCACGTCTTAGCTCCTGAGCCGTATCAAAAAGAAATTTTAGGTATTCGCAATAATCTTCTTGAAACTGCTTGGTTTTGATGTGGTCTGCGAGATAGGGGTCTATAAACTGCTTTACCGGGAGACCCGCATTTCTAGGTTCACTGTTCGCCAAGCGATGGTAATCTGCATAGTTAATAGACGACGCGTTGGCTATAGAGCGCAGCAAGTTGCCATATCTAGCCGTGCCGATAGTTGCATCTTCTTCCAATACTGTAGCCATTTTTTGCTCAGCCTCTTGTAAGGCTTCGTGGATGGTCTCTACACTTGACCCTTCCTCGGTCGAAAACCAAGACTGAAACTCCTCTATCAGTCTATCCCGACTAGCCTGAAGATCGCTCACATTGAGTACTTGGGCTTTTTTAACAATCTCCTCTACTTGTTTCCTAAAGCTTTCTGGACCATGACCAATTCGGCTTAGAAGCCCCCATTTCTCCACCAGGTTCACTTGATCTAGGAGCTCATTCCACAAGCGATTTGCCTGCACCTCGGATAGCACGGTAAAAGCCTCGGGACGCCCCACCATGCTGCCATAATGCGCTAAAAAATCTTGACAAACACTATGCACAGTGCCGATGCGGGCTTCGTGTAAAGAAGCTAAAGGGAGATACATACTCTCTTGGAGTAGCCTTTCAGCCACTCGTTCTCTCAATTCTTGCGCCGCAACTTTCGTAAAGGTGGTAACAATCAGATGGCGAGGCTCTAAACTAGGGTCGGCCCCAAAGGCTTTCACGACTTCCTCGGTAATGCGATAGGTTTTACCAGAACCCGCCCCGGCAGTAATGATACTAAGGTTAGACATCTAGGTTAAAAATTTAAAAGGATCATAATTATCGAGGGCTAGAACTTCTGCTCTTTCTGGGATCTGTTCTTGCAGCTCCACTAATCTGTTCTTGCTCGTAGGTAATAGCAAGTGACCTTCACAAAGCTCTTGCAGCGCCATTTCTGTGTGGCCTTTCAAGTTTTCTAAAGTTTGCTGCTTTTCCGGATCTGATTTCCGAAAAGAAAAAATATCAGAGGGGGAGAAGGAAGCCTTTTTGGAGAAAAGAAAAGCACCAGAAACATCGGGCGCATCCTCCGCAAAGAAGGCATAGAGTAGCAGCTGTTTCTCGTCGGCATACTTAGGATTGCCCGTCTTGTAGTCAATTACTAAAAACTCTTGGCCGCGACGTAAAATAAGATCGGCTTTTCCTGAAATAAGATGATTCAGAAAAACCTTCTTGAATATTCTTTCTAGACTATCTATTTGCCAACCGTCTTGCATTAATTCCGCAATAAGCTTTAAGCTAGCCTTAAGCTCCTGCTTCTGTTTGATTTTACCTAGACTGTATTTGGCTTGTTGATAGATGGCCGCCTCTTGATTTAGCCAATCATCAAAGTGAGCTTCGATATAGTCCTCTGGATTATTTACAAAGTGGTCTAGATTTTGGGCGCTTAAGGCGCGCTCCGCCAGATTATGAAAAAGGCTACCCAATTCGGTATGGTTAGGCTCTCTAAAGGCAAAGGATCGTTTATTGATTCCTAGATAATTTTCCAGCACAAAACGATGCGGATGGGCAAGAAGATGCTTAAGACTTGAATAAGAAAGAATATAACCTTGGGCTAGAGCCTGCATGGGTGGGATTTCGATGCTTGCTCCTTCTATGGCTAAGGGTTGCTTTTGCTCAATTTCCTGCGAGGAAAGCTCGTTGAAGATTGGTTCAGGCAGTGCGAATCTCTTAAGGTAAATTGCTAAGACATTGACGGCTTTGGTATCCTCACCGCTTTGGGGGGTAAAACAAATTTGGAGGCCCCGTTGAGCAGCGCAAACAATGCGCGTTTGGGCGAACAAACTCAATTTAATAGGCTCCCCAAAAGCCTTATTATCAATAGCTTGGCGAATAATTTCTTTTTCTGACTCGCGCAGGGCCTGCCCTCCTAAGGAAAGTACACCAAGACCATTTAAGCCTGCCCAGTATATATATTCCTGCGGAGCCAAAGCGGAGAGCCCTAATTGAATTCCTTTACTGCCTTTTTTAAAGTCGCCAAGAGCAACCGAACGCTGACGGAGCATACGACTATTTATAGCATAAAGATCTTCGAGGGGTATACCATCTTCAGTCGCACTATGAACCTGAAGCACCGCTTTGAATTCTTTAAGGTGCGAACGCAAAACCTCTAGCCCTAGCCTTTCGGATAAATTATCTGTAGTAGCCATTTTTCCCCGCGCCCAGTCGGACAAAAAACCAAGCTGTTTTTTAAAATCGTCCTTGTTCACTTGGTCCTTTAATCCATAGCGCGGACTTTCAAACCAAAACTTGTACTGCGCTTGTTGCTTTTCAAGATAGGTTTCGTCAACTTCTTGCCAGTAATCCGATAGAGTCTGATTCCATTCTTCGGATGCAATGGACGGTTTTCCTTGTAATACGGATTTTAGTCGGCCACTTAATTTAGCTGAAAGGGGCTTGACTTGAATCTCTAAAAAGGCATAAACCTTTTGCACATCTACAGGCTCGGTCATCAAGTTAAATAAGGCGCCCACCAACTGGGTAGGGCCTAAAGTTTCCCCGGGGGCTGAATTTGGCAATTGTTGACCAGCAACCCTTTCTAAACGACGATTAAAAGAAGAATTATGTGCGTGGGTAATCAAGCTTGCTTTAGCCCCTGCTGCATGAAGAAGAAAGGACTTAGCAAATTGTAATTCTTGCGCAGCAGAGGGCTCCGCCAAGAGGCTAATACTAGCATCATCATTTAATTCCGTCTTGGTGTCTTTCGGTTTACCTTCGTTCGCCCAGTTTATTAAACTGGACTGCAGCTTACGAAGATCCGTTCCCTCTGCCGCATGGGCCTTCAATGGCTGAGGGCCCTCCAATTCAAAATCCTCTGCCAGCTTCTCTAAAAGTCTGCGCACATAAATCGGATAGTATTCCAAAGGCTCTAAATAGGCGATTTTAAGTGCGTCTTTATGCGCGATGGGAAGCGGGGTCTGGAGTAAGGCCCGATATAAATCGCTTAAACCTTTAAGGTTTTTATGGCTCACCAGGTCTTCTAAGTCCTTAATAGCCTTGAAACGGGAACTTTTCGGAGCTAAAATAAATTCTGGGTCAAACAAAAGCATCTCATCACGAAGGGCTAAAATTTTGTCGATACTCTCCAAAGTATGGAGGTAACCCAATGCTGTTGCTTCGCCCTGGGCCTGTTCTAAAATCTGCTGGTAATAAACCAAGCGCTCATTGGGCTGAACCAGATGGGGGGAAAGACCATAATATGGAGCCAACTGGGCTAGCAAAGAAGGCCAATTCAAAATTTGTCTGTCGCAGAAGGATTGGTCGAAATCGACGGTAGTATGCAGACTCTCCTGAGTCCAGCTAAAAACCATTTCACGCATGGCACGGGGAGCGATTAGATTGATTAATTGGGTGGCAAAAGCAGCTTCTAAGGTAGAGAATTTATCTGAAAAAACACCAGCTAAAGGACTTAAAGGGCAAGCCATTAAGCCTAAAGGTTACTCTAGAAAACACCGATTAAATTTTCATCGATTTGAATTTCAATTAATAAGAAA
The DNA here is from genome assembly GCA_024742495.1 of Bacteroidota bacterium. Lineage (GTDB taxonomy): Bacteria > Bacteroidota > Bacteroidia > Flavobacteriales > Schleiferiaceae > Croceimicrobium. The sequence goes on along the minus strand of JANSYJ010000010.1, from coordinate 75,485 downwards.
GAGGCCTAAGCAATGATACCTGACTAAGCTTTCCTGCCTTTGAGTAGCTTTCTCGGGTTATGATAAGGATACCCAAAGGATAGATTAAGGCCCATAAGGAATTCAGGCCTTGATACAGCAACCAAAGCTCTAAATAGCCATAAGCCCAAAGTTGCAGGGTCAATAAGAAAAGGCGTGCGAAAAGAGTGATTACCGGAGGCCTAGACGGCAATCTAAACCTGATTGCAATGGTCCGAAACAATACGCTAGTGGACCAAGTAACTATTGATAAGACCAGGAGACCAATTAGGTAGATTAGTATACGGTTTAGAGGTTTGCTATTAAAGTGACACAAAAAAAAGGTCAAGGATGAATAGTTAAAAATTGGTCGTTGGCGTGAATGCCGCTTTGCTAAAGCGCAGGCCCGATGATTGATTTATGACCGTTTTCTTTGGCTTCTATAGGAATACCTTTCAGACCAAGACGTAAAAGAGAAAGCAGACTCCGTTTACGAGCATATATATTCAAGCTACCATGGTGGTAATAGCAGCGTGTATAGCCAGGTTTCTTGATTAAACTTCATAATCTCAGCTTACAAACTGACAAGTTAAGCCCCCTCTTAATAGAAGTTGTTTAAAGGGGTTTTATCCATTTTTGTACAAATTATGTGCAAATTCCCAAATTCCTCTAAAAACAAAGAGCGTCAACTTTCGCTAACGCTCTCTTTATCAATGTGCCCTAGACCCTACTTCCCGCCCGACTGAATGGTTTCTGCCGTTCGGTCGTTGTTGAAGACGGAATTTTAAATCTTGGACGCCAAACCCTTCAAGTCTATGGTAGAAGAAATTACCCTTTGCTCAAAATGCAATAATAGATTAGAAGGAAACTTTGCTTATTGTCCTTATTGTGGTGAGAAGCAGGTGTTGTGAGAACGCTCGCGGTGCTCACTTTTAGACCTTAGACTTTAGATCGGTCCCTACGCAACCTTTTAGACTTGCTTCTTGTGGAATGCTCATATTTGCCCGATGGATTAAAAGAGAATTTAAGCCAAAGCGGTCAATGCTATTTAGGGAAGTACAAGTACACTCAAATCTCACGTCTCATATCTCACCTCTTCCCTCCAAAATCCCCTTCTTCCAGCAAGGTATAGGTAAAACTATTCCCCCAATAATTTAAGCTCTTCTCTACTATGGCCATTAAGATTTTAAAGTCTAGGTCATCTTGGATAACCTGGCAGCCGGCGCTATAGCGATTCACCTTGTCGATATCGTTTTTAAAGCTGGAGGTATGGCCGTTTAGGCCGCGTACATTGCGGTAGACCTTACCCTGGTAGTCGAATTGGGCATCATGGTCGGTATCGCGCCATACCCTAAATAGGCCGTATTTCTGCTGTTGCAGGGCTTTATAGCCTTTATGTTTGCCTAATTTCCATACGCTGCGGTACTGTCCAGGAACTAAAATAGCGGTGCCCTGCGCATTGCCAAGTCGGTGCTTGAGGTAGTACAAACCCGGTTTGGTGGTGGCGGAGAAAAGCAATAAACGCTCATTCCCCCACTCATCCCGATAGGCCACTCCCATCCAATCGTTAAACTCATTCACCAATTTAGAGCCACTGCGGATGCCAAATAAATTGAGATTGAAAGCCCCACGATCAAAAAAACGATAGCCTTTGCTTTGCATCACCGCCCGTAATTCTCGATATCCTAATTTCATAATATAAGTATTACAATATTTTTAATTAAAATAATAATATTCCTTATAAACAACTTTAATACCAAAAGTTAAGCTATTTAATCATTTTAAATATTAAACGTTTAAGAAAACAAAAACATGCTGATGTTTGAAGACGAACATCAGCATGTTTAAGGTCAAACATCAGGACGTTTTAGCTAAAACATCAGCATGTTTTGAGTCATTCGTCCTGATGTTTTCCTTGAAATTTCGGCTAAAATGGACCTATTTTTCAGGCCAAAAAAAAAGCCCCGACTTCCAAATGGAAGCCGGGGCTTAGCTTTATTAGGTCTTTAACCTAAGCTGCGGGGCTTGGGGGATTTTGCTTTTTAAACTGAAGAAGCTTCAGCATATTACGAAGCTCCTTTTCCGGACGGTAAAGGATACGAGCCTTCGTAATAGAATTTGCATTGACTTCTTCATCTGTTGGATGTCCAGAAGAGCTAACTGAAACGGCGAAGGTGCCAAGCTTTCCTAAACGGATCACCCGACCTTCTTTTAATTCTCTAAGAATTACATTAACCATTCCAACTAAAACGGCGTAAACATCATTCTGACGTACCGTACTACCATCTGAAATTAATTCAGAAAGCGTGTCGATGTCTACTGCATTTCCCCGTACCGCCATGGCGTAATACAAAGGTGCAGCACTCTGATCTTGCGGATTCGATCTCTGAATCACTTTAAATTCAACAGACATAATTATAGGTTTTAAAATTAACAATAGTCCTCCAAAATACAAGTATTGTGCCAGAGTAGTATCACTTTGAGCTCAGACCGCTGCGCTCTTAGATGTTAGACCTGAGACCGGTCGCTTCGCTCCCTTTTAGACTTATTTACTGCTAAGAACTATGTGATTCTTCCAAATAATCATTCTCTAATCGGACTCAATACTACTTAGAGCTCAGACCGCTTCGCTGTTGGAACTGAGAACTGAGAGCAGTCGCTGCGCTCCTTGAGAGATGGACTGAATTTTATAATAACAGGCATTACTCTAAATCTAAAGTTTACGGGAATTGTATTAGGCATCGTTTTAAGAATATTTGAAAAGAACAGCATTGCTTAGTTGACGGCCCCAGGGTGCGCAGCTGGCCAAATGGCAGTAGACGACTAGCTGAGATGGGCAGCGACCATAGGAGCTCGCCCACCGAAGCAGGAGACTACAAACATTTGAAGAGCAGTGCACCCAGGCCATGATTTTTTGGTTCTTTTTCATCCAAGGAAAAAGAATGAGGAAATAAAAAAAGACCGCTGTGCTCCTTGAGAGAGGGATGGCGTTTTAAAATCGCGGTTATTACTCTATGGTTTACGGGAAAAGTAAAAGGCACCGCTTCTGAAACACCTAAACCGAATAGAATTGCATAGGTTTCGGCCCTAGGGTGCTGCGCTTTTAAAATGGAAGTAGACGACTAGCTGTTTGGGAGTTCTGGCGAAACCCCATGGTTCCTCCCGGCAAAAACGAAAATGATTAATTCTTTCCGATACTTTTTTCATGATAAAAAAGTATCCAAAAAATCTAGGAAGCTTAAAGGCGATTCTCCCTTCGGTCGACCGGTGATTCTCCGGGTTTCATGCTTTGTCCCGGCTTTGCCGTGACGCAATTCCACCCGACGCCCACCTATCGCTGCAAGCTTCCCCCTAGCTCCGTAGTAGTGATTTTCTTAATGGACTATTATCGAGTTCCAAATAGCTATTCTCTAATCCGACTCAATTCTATTTGGAGATCACCAATTTCAATTTTGGATCGCTATTTATTTTTAGCTTAAAACCTATTGTCGAATTACCTCTAAAAACTCCTTCCCTTACCAAACAATCATTGGTTTCGTTCCTAGATACACATCTCCCAACCATAGGCTTAAATAATAAGCTCCCTTCCGCATGCGGTTTACTTCTATGAATTCGCGAGATCGGGCTCGACCTTCGGCATAAAGCTTTCCTTGAGCATCGCATATTTTATAATGACAAAAGTCCTGGTGATTAGCAAGTACAAAATAGACTCGGTTGATCCCACTTTGATTGTCTTTAGTATGAAATAATTCAAAATCTAATTCCATTTGGCTAATTACTGGTCGGCTGAAATTATTCGAATCGAGCTTAATTAAGATGCTTTGCTTATTAAAGAAAGGACCATCAAAACTGTATGAAGCTCCAAGATAGAAATTACCATGCCCGTCGCTACTTATGGCGTCAAAGGTGTAATTAGGTAATTCAGCCGGGGCGGCATAATAAGCCATTCGCTTTATTTGGCCTTCTTTCATTCGAATTAAAGTAATTCCTGAGTGACTCCCGTAATAGCTAAACCGATCATAAAAACCAAGGCTTAGAGCGGAATCCGATTCGAGTTTCAGTAAAGAACGATCATTGCTTTTTGAGAAAGAGCTAGTTTCTACTTTTGGGAAAGTCACCACCTGTCGCTCTCCCAACAAATTATCGTAATAGTCTATAGCGCTAAGCTTAAGCGTATCTTTCACTCGCTCAAAATTCCTGATACCAAAAGGTCCAGCTACGGTAGATCTATAATGATTGAAATAAGGCAACTCAAAGTCCCAAATTGCATTTTGAGGCCGAACAACAATGGAATCGGCTTGGGGCTTTCCAGGGCTTAGGTAAATTTTAAGACTGTCTAGTATTAATACATTTTGATTTGTAGCTGGAAGGTATTGTAAGCTGCCAGGGAATTCAATATTAAATGGTAGAAAGACGGTGTCGAGGAACTGAATCGTGTCATTCTCGAAGTCAAAATAGTAACGAATTAAGGTATCGTTACGGGTAAATACCTGCGAATGACGATAGTCCATATTCTCTCCTCGATAGGCGTATATGGTGTCATTAACAAGGGGCGGATTAAACGAAGGGCTAAAATAGGGCGGGCTTATGCGTTTAGTAGGAAGGGTGTCTATAAAATTTTGAAGCTCCAGATAAATGGCATAGCGACCTAGGGGGCCAAAGAGACTATTGGAATAATAAAGCCTGTGATTCTCATCCCGTTTAAAAGAATGTCCAAATACTAATTCGCCAGTATAATTACGATCGGTAGATCTATACCCAAAAGATCGACCCAAGCTATCTTCTTGGGAATTGTAGCGCAAAATCCTTAAAAATGAATAGTTATAATGTCCTATGTAAACAATTTCAAGCCTATTTTCATCTAAAGGGTTGATCTCCCAAATTCTCGTTGGATTCAAGTCGAAGAGTTCCCGCTCATAGCCTTGTCCATAGCCGCTAAGACTGTAAAAACACACGAGTGAAAGTAGGGCTAGCAATCTCATTAGCGCTTAATTAAAAAAGCTTGTTGTCCGAGATAGTTGATTCCGTTCCAAACCTGAAGGTAATACATACCACTACTCCAAAATTTCAAAGGCCATTCCTTTGAGCTATCCTCCTGTCCTTTTTGGACTATGCGTCCCGCACTATCAATAATTCGATAATCGGCCCTAAACGGTTCTCCATCCCTGAAAAACTTGATACTGCGATTTACAGAATTTAGATGGACTTGGAACCCCGGGCTCGGGTTTAAGGCCGAGCTGCGACCAAGGCGATCAATTTTTACGAGAATCGGCTCGCTAGTGGAGTTCCAAATGTCGTAAACGTAATTGACCATGCCTCCTAGGTAAAAACTATGATCAGCATGGGAATAGATAGTTCTAATCTGCATAGTCTCAGGAAGCTGTTTTAATAAAACCGAATGTTCAATAGAGTCATGATTAACTCGATAGAGGTACAAACTAGAATCTGGCAAAGAACGCATTAAGTAAACGGCTACCCCCGCATCCTGCTTATGATATCTCAATAGCTCACAATTTGCGCATTGATCATACTTCCATTTTTTGGGCCAAGCTTCCCAAGTTAGATCCCCTTCTCGACTAAGTTTAAACCTTACAAAGCTATAATCTAATGTGTCCTCAACGCACCACGAACTATCATAAGCTGCATAGGCATGCCGCCTTAGATTTTGGTCATATATAAAATTATTTGAATTTCGAGCGCCCCAATAAAAGTCCCCTTTATTAATGATCATTGAATCTGGTTGATTTGCTCCTGCTCTAAAAAAGAATTGCAAAGAATCGTAGAGCAATTCATAGTGTCCTTGTTCAGGATGATAGAAAATGCTACCCGGGCATTCAAAATCAAAGGGGAAAACTATGGTATCTAAAGGTCTAAGAACTTGCAGGTGAGGAATGTAATAACTTCGAATCAAAGCATTATTTCCAATATCCTCTCTTGTATATCCTTCTAAACGATGCAGGCTGTCCACACTTCTGAAAATTAGTAAGGAATCGTCTTTCCAAATGGGACTAAAAGAACCCGACATATAGGGCATCCAATAAGTATTAAGGCTCCGTCGATCTTTTAAGTCTAAATAGCTAAATCCCATACCCACTCGGCCCCCAAAAGAACAGCACTCTTGAAAGGTGGCTATAATCTTAGTGCCTCGATCGTAGAAATTACGGTGCTTATCATAAAAAACACCTACTGTATGGTAGGGATCAACAAAGCCTAAGCTATCCTTTTCATGATCATACAGGGCATAATAGGATTTGGAGTAATTGGCCCCGGGGCCATTATAGGAATAAACAAATCGCAGCCTAAGAAGACCTGGTTCAACTTCAGTAACATCATCAATAAGTTCGGCAAAATCCTGGCCTACCTGGCGCTGAAACCCCTGACCAAAAGTAGATAAGGCCACGAAAAGAAATAGAATATTTAAGAATACCTTTTTCATTCATCTCTTTTTAAAAAGGATTGCTGTCCCAAATAAGCACCCTCTTTATTCCACAATTGCAGGTAGTAAATGCCGGTGCGCCAATCGCCCAGTTGAATGCCTTCATAAGCCTTAATTGAACCTTCTTGCAGGCTGCGGCCTGAGGCATCAATAATGCGGTAATTTATATTCTGATTCGCGTCTTTAAAGAAAAGTTTAATCCAATTTTGATTGGCCAAATAAGACATTTGAAAATTCTCTGAACGATCAACCGTCTCAGATCGGCCGTTCCTATCGATATAAACTAAATAGCCATCACTCCATGAATCCCATCCAGAGGGGTTTTTATAATTTACTCGACCAGCAAGATAAAAGGAACCATCAGCGAAGCTTAAAAAAGTTCTAGGTTTAAACAGCAAGCTCCTATCAAAAGGATAAACAACCTGCTTTACTAATCGTCTGTTTTCATAGCGGTTTAGTATATAATCTGAAGAATCATTCCTTCGAGCGGTGTAAATGTAAGCGCCATCATCTTGATAGTATCCCCCCTTAATGGTATAGGCCGAATCCTTAAACTCTTGAGGCGTATAATAAGCTTTTAAATCTTTTACCTCACCATCCTCCGTTTCAGTATAAGTTACCCATTTACTATCTAGGGTGTCGTAGGCTTCTCTGTAAATACCGCCATTTAAGATCATATTATGCAGATAATTGCAGCGATCAAATGCATATTGAGGTGGGAATCGATTAGAGGCGTACTTCCAAAGAGCAGTTTTATGGTCGCTGAACTGTATTTCTCCGGTATCACCTTTTCTGAAATAGGCATGAAGTGAATCATTAATCAATTCAAATCGATTGCTGTCTGGATGATACCTTAAAGTGCCACTCATTTTCAGGTCCTCTGAAAAATCCAAGGTATCAATATCCACTAATCTTCCATTATCCCCGTCTATATAGACCAAGATCAAGGAATCATTATGTGCAAAATCCCGACTCCTTAAATCATAAGAACGATGTAAACCCCTCAAACCAAAAGCGGAGTCGTTTTTTATAACCACATTAAAAGCCCCAGAAAATGAGGGCGAAAAAAAGCGATCGACCCGATTCGTATCCTTCAAATTTATGTAGCGGAAGGCAAGGGTTAAATAACTATCGAAACTACTCATCAAGATTCTTCGGGGATCCTGATAATAGTTAGTGGTGTAGTAGGCATAGGTAGCGGAGCTTGTTTGTAGGTGGGTTTCAAGATGTCCCAAACTATCACGGTCTTTATAATACAAGCCATAATAGGATGTTCCGCCATTCGGTCCAGAACCAGTATAGTAGGTGCTCGCGCCGAGGCGAAGCACATTTTCATTAATGGGTAATACCTCATGTACCGAATAAACCCGGTTCTTTCCAACAATTCGGGAAAAGCCTTGTCCAAATGCAAGCGCCTGAAAAAGGATAAAAAGAATAACTAGCCTGAACCTCATTTTTAGCGCTTTAAAAAGGGTTTAGATCCTATTAAACTTCCGGCTTTGTCCCAGAGCAGTAGGTAATAAATACCAGTACGCCAATCCCCCAGCTGAATACCTTCATAGGCCTTAATTGAACCTTCTTGCAGGCTGCGGCCTGAGGCATCAATGATTCGGTATTTCAAATCTTGATTGGGGAATTCGGTAAAGACTTTTAAGTGGTTTTCGAGGGCATTGAAATGAATATTAAAAGGCTCATCGCCAACAAGGGTTTCGGTACGGCCATTCTTATCAATATAGATTAAAAAGGTTTTAACATTACTGTCATAAATTTCCCTTGCTAGAATGTAAAATCCCCCTTCCGAATCGCTTAGGCAATCAACAAATCCCAAGTTTGGAAACTGCTTTAATAGCAGAAAGTTTTGCTTTTCCACTATGCCGCTTTTTAAACGAAAAAGATAAAGGGTATCCTCAATATGGAAAAACCAATCCTTAATGGCAGATGATTCTTTGGTGCTAATCAGGTCGCTAGGTTGACCATTAAACTGCTGATAACTCCAGCCCTCTAACCCCCTTTTTTCGAAGAAATTGAAAATTGGAGAATAATCAAAATAGGTGGAGTCTTTTAGTGAGATCATAACTTCAACTATTTTCCGCTGACCTTCATTGTAAAACATCTGACTTATACCCCCATCCATATACTTGGATCGATAAAGCTTTGTATAAAAATGGAAATCCTCGAAATTCTCTAAAGAAAGGCTGCTATCAATAAAGCTAGTATCTACCTTAAAGCTTGCTCGCTTGAAGCGAATCCTTTCATTGCCAAATAGCACTTCCCACTGCTTACTCCTTTCTAAAAATTGCAGTCCAGCCTCCAGGACATTTGGCTCTAAGCGAATGGAATCCATGATTTGATATTGCTCCTGAGCGGGATTTAAATAAGTTAGATAGTAAATGGTGTTTGTGTCGTGAGCCTGAAAATCATAAGTATAGTCACTATCGTTCTCCCAAATTAGCGGCTTAGCATTTAAAACAAAAATGGAGTCTTCTTTTATGCTCACGAAAGAGGCCTGATTTCGATTTGGGAAAACACTACCTTCTTTTCCGCCATTTAAGTTCCAATTTGACCAAGTTGGATAGCTACTATTACCTCCACCTGGGCCATCCTTTACTAAATAGTTATTTGGACCTAACTTTCGGATTTTTGCTGCCGATGGACCAGTAGAATTCGCTTTGAATGCTAGCCTTTGATTCTGTGGCACGTCGTAAAGCAAGGCAGCCTTTGTTTGAGCACCAGTGCTCCCTCGATAAAACCAAATTACTATTTGATTTGAATCTAAGCCATAATCGAGGCTTGTTGGGGAATAATAGGATGTATAATAGTTTTCAGGCAAAATTATCTCTCTAGTAAAACCCTGACCTTGCAAGGCTTGACTTAGAACAACTATAATTATCAGGTAAAGGCTTTTCATTAATTCCCTTTTAAAAACGATTGCTGCCCTAAATAAGCACCCTCTTTATTCCACAACTGTAGGTAGTAAATGCCAGTGCGCCAATCGCCTAGTTGAATGCCTTCATAAGCTTGAAATTCTCCCTCCTGCATAAAACGTCCTGAAGCATCAAGAATGCGATAATTAAGCTCAGAACTCGAATTCTCAAAAAATATTTTTAGTCTATTCGCACCTTGTTGAAAATGAAGACTAAATACTTCATCGTCCATCAGGGCGGTTGTTTTTCCGGAGGGATCGATATAAATAAGATGCGCTATGGACCAACCATCTGAACCCAAGCTAAGCTGATATTTGATTCTGCCCATTAGTAAAAAAGATCCATCAGCGAAGCTGTAGGCTTTAGAAAGTTGGAAGTCCGAGGACGGTTTACGGACAAATAATCGACTCTTAAGGATTTGATTACCAGAAGTTCGGACTAAGAATAAAGTATCCTCGTCAGAACTTTTATAAGCCATGCAAGTAATACCGCCTTCTTGCTCATAAATTCTAAAATCTTGGCGATGCCAATTAGTTCGATTTAAAACTGCTTGGTTTATATGTGGATAGATAACAGTTCTTATCAATTGCTCGCTTCCATCCTCAAAAACCTGATAGACTTGATAGCCCGAAGAGCTCTCTTCCTTTCTAAATTTGCCAAGCCGATGATTTATATAACTTAAGTAATTAACTAAATAGTAGTCTCCAAGCCAATCCCCCACTTTTGGACCACCGTAAAAAGCTCCAGTGTCCACATAAAAGGTATCTGGTTCCTGTTTCCCGCGACTATAGTGGTAATGAAGACTATCGTTGATGTATTCAAATCCTCGACCATCCTCATTTAAAAGGAAGGTCCCCGGCGCATAGATATCCGCTTTTAATCGAAAACTGTCAAGAATTTGAAGCTTATCCGAATCTTTGGTCATCAAGGAAAGATAGAAATACTCCGTACCTTTCCTTCCATTATCTGCCCAGGTATAATAATCCAAGCGATTATAAAGGCCATAGGTGGAATCATTATGGCCAATCTCCCAATTCAAGGAAACAGCCATTTTTGGTATATCAACCCAGTTTTGCTCTGTTGTATCCTTAAGGTTAATCCAGGATGCCGTTATAAAAGGATGGCTGCGATAAGAGCCTAGAAGTATTGCTCGGCTCGAAGAATGGTATTGAAGCGGAATGCGATAGTAGCCGCTGCCATAGCCCGTATTTGAAACAATTTTTAATGGGCCTAAGACAAGGCTTGAACGATCGAATAAAGCATCACAGGTATAGCCATAATTGGGCCCTGGGCCACCCCAAGAGTAGCTTAGGTTGAGCCGCCAAAGATCAAAACCAAGCGAGTCCATATCTACTACTTGTTCCATTCCCGATGCTTTAAAGCTTCGCTCAAAGCCCTGCCCCCAAATTTGGGAAGCAAAAAGGATAAAGCCCAAAAACCATTGTAACTTGCGCATGATTAAAAGCAGATCAGGGCCTTAAAATACAAAAATCGTGAGCTTAAAAACCACAGAATCCGATAGTCGGCATCAGAATATCGATAAAATGTCGACCCGCGACATTCTTGAGGGCATTAACCAAGAAGATCGTTCGGTGCCGGTGGCCATTTCCAGGGTTATTCCAAGCATTGAAAAGGCAGTGGATCACATCAGTAGCAAAATGAAAAAGGGTGGACGGCTCTTTTACCTCGGGGCGGGCACCAGTGGCCGTTTGGGCGTGGTAGATGCTTCTGAGCTCCCTCCTACCTTTGGCGCAGATCCCAATTGGGTGGTGGGTTTAATTGCAGGTGGCGATCAAGCGATTCGAAAGGCGGTGGAAAACGCGGAGGATGACCGTGCTGGCGCTTTTAAGGATTTAGCCATTTACCAACCAAGCAGCGATGATATTATTCTTGGCATAGCAGCCAGCGGCAGCACCCCTTATGTGGTAGGCGGATTGGCGGAAGCTCGGGAAAAGGGCATTAGCACTGTTTGTATAGTGTGCAATGAGAACTCAGCCCTGGCAGATCAGGCGGATTTTCCAATCGAAATTGTGGTTGGTCCAGAATTTATTACCGGTTCCACCCGTATGAAGGCGGGCACTGCCCAAAAATTAGTCTTAAATATGATCTCCACTTCCGTGATGGTTAAACTCGGCCGAGTACGCGGTAATAAAATGGTGGACATGCAGCTTAACAATGATAAACTTGTTGACCGAGGCATCCGTATGGTAATGCAGGAAACCGGCTTAAATCGAGAACAGGCCACTGCCCTGCTGGAGGAAAAAGGTAATGTGAGGATGGCGGTGGATGCGGTGAGGAAGGATTAGAATAGACCGCTTTGAGCTCAGACCGCTTCGCTGTTAGATATTAGACCTTAGACCGGTCGCTTTGCTCCCTTTTAGACTTATTTGCTGCTAAGAGTTTGGTTATGGTTCTAAATAATCATTCTCTAATCGGACTCAATATCGATTAGTGATCACCAATTTCAATATTAGATCGCTGTTTATTAAGTTTTACCCGAATCGTTCTTACGAATTACCACCAAAAACAACTAACAGCACTACGGAGCTGGAGGGCCCCTGAGCAGCATCTTTCCAATACTTTTTTCATGATAAAAAAGTATCCAAACCTGTCCGCCTCGGGCGGAAAATCTAGGAAGCTTAAAGGCGATTCTCCCTTCGGTCGACCGGTGATTCTCCGGGTTTCATGCTTTGTCCCGGCTTTGCCGTGACGCAATTCCACCCTACGCCCACCTATCGCTGCAAGCTTCCCCCTAGCTCCGAAATAGTGATTTTCTTAATGGGCTATTATCAAAATCCAAATAGCTATTCTCTAATCAGACTCAATTCTATTTAGTAAAAACCAATTTCAATATTGAATCGCTGTTTAAGTTTTACCTGAAAACGTATTGACGAATAACTAAAACAAGCAAAAAACGGCATTTCGGAGCGAGGGGGCCCCTGAGCAGCAATATTCGCTCGAAGGGCTTTTTTTAGACCGCTTCGCTATTAGAACCTAGACATTAGATCAGTCGCTGCGCTCCTTGAGAGAGGGATGGCGTTTTAAAGTCGCGGTTATTACTCTATATCTGTAGTTTACGGGAAAAGTAAAAGGCACCGCTTTTGAAACACCTTAAGCGAATAATATTGCTTAGTTGTCGGCCCTAGGGTGCGCAGCTTGCCAAATGAAAGTAGACGACTAGCTGAGTTGGGTAGCTCCGCAGGAGATCACCCACCGAAGCAGGAGACTACAAACATTTGAAGAGCAGTGCACCCAGGCCATGATCTTTTGTTTCTTTGGCATCCAAGGGAAAAGAAAAAAGAAAAAAGCCGCTTCGCTTTTATGGTTTGGCAAGCTCACCATGACAGCCTAAACGTTGTCACCCCGAGCTTGTCGAGGGGCGACAAGCTCACAATAACAGCATTAAAAATGTCATCCCGAGCATGTCGAGGAGCTCACTAAAAAAACAAAAAGAACTACCTAATCAGCATTCGCTCCAACCTAGAAACTCGTCCTTCTTGCTCAATACCATAGAAATACAGACCTGATTTAGAAGCATGGGAATAATGAACACTACCGGCGCCTTGCTTTAAATTCAAAGCTTCACGATAAACCTCTCGCCCTTGATAATCCCAAACCACTAAGCTCGCTGGACCAAGCCAAGTGGCATCCCGCAGCCAAAAAACTAATTCTGTTCGGCCATCACTCGGATTTGGACGTGGGGGCATTAGCTCTAAAGAAGCACGCTTATAAAGGGGGCTTTCCTGCAAGGAAACTTGCATACAATTATAGGAATAGGGCAAATTATCGGGGTTTCCATTGGGGCTATTGATAGGCGAAGTTCCGCGCTCATCTTGACCAAAAGGACTCATAAGCCCATTGCTATCCAAAGCAGCAAGACCAACTAAGTAAAGTTGATTGGCCTGTAAACCTGGAATAAGAAAGGAGTTTCCTTGAAAGCGGTATAAAGAATCATACTCTCCACCACCTGATCCTTTTACACCCAGTCGATATTCGAAGGCCAAATTAGGGTCGGTGACTTCTACCCGTAAACCGGTACTTTCATTATGGAGAATAAACTCGGGGGTTGGAGGGGCGCCATCTATCATCGCAGCCGCGGAGGCATTAATTATCGCATTTCGACTGAGGTAATTAAAGTCCACATAAAAGCTATCAATGATCCCATTACTATCGAGGTCCACCCCTATTTCATCCTTGCCAGTATGCTGGTGATCTTGATAATTTGGCGTTCCCAAGGGATTTCCATTGCCATGCTCGTGGGCAGATGTAAAGCGTAAATTCAAAAAACTGTTTTCCCGAAAAGCAATATGATCGCCACCACGACCTGAACGATCCTCTTGGTTCACCAATTCAATAATGGGCTTCACATTTAGGTTGGGACGGATCTTTTCATCGAAATTCATCTTTACGCTACGCGCGTAACCCTGATAGGGATTGCGATCTGACAAGGGATTGCTGTACATGCGCACACGAATGGAGTCGATATCCCCAACTGGTGAGCAACTGGGCGGTGAAGCCGTTTCTCCACAAATTGTTCCTCCCACAATGTCATTATTTAGTACCGCTTTAATGCTAATTCCATTATTGGCGCAAAAATCCGAAAAGGCCCGCGCTCCTAATAAGCCCTGCTCCTCCCCATTAGTAAGCATAAATACCAAAGTGTGATTAAACGTATAACGACTGAGCAGGCGCGCTAATTCCATCACCAAAACGGTACCTGATCCATTATCATCCGCTCCGGGCGCATAGCAATTGGAATCGCAACGCGCCTCGCATCGAGAATCCATATGGGCCATAATTAAAATTACCGAGGAATCCGTTGTATCCGAGCCGGGTAAAACGCCTAAAACATTTTTAGTTCCATAGAGGTCGCCACAAGTATTATTAGTAATATCAAAGGTGAAATAACCTGGTCTTAATCGACCTTCATTGGCATTTCCAATTTTGGCGAATTCGCTGTGAATCCATCGGCGTGCCGCCCCTATTCCCACATTCTGACTAAGCGTATCCGACCAGGTGTGACGGGTACCATAGGAAGTGAGAATTTGAAGGTTAAGGAATAGCGTATCCGGTGATATTAAGTTTAGCAGCTCGCAGCTTATTTGATCGGTAGCGCTTATAGGCTGACTAGCGGCATAGCTGCTTGGATTATAATCTCCCTTTAAAACCTTGAGCAATTCTGGGCTGGAAAGACTTTGAGCTTGTAAGCTACTTAGGAAGAGGCTAAAAACGAGGATGCTAATCTTTCTCATAAATGTAATTTTGATCGGATGGGGGATCTTTAGAAGCTAAAGATACATTATGAAAAAAACTCCGCTTTAGGCGAGAATGTTTAAAGCAGCTTAGGGCAAGAATGTCGATTGGAAAGCAAAAATAACTGCAGATGGAATTTAGTCCTCCTCCGTGCTGCGCAGTCTAACAATCTCAATTTTGCTATTGCTCACCGCCTCCATAATTAGGTGGTAACCTGGTAAGCGCAGCTCCTCTCCTTTTTCAGGAATAGATTCGAGGTGATTGATAATGAGACCTCCTAAGGAATTATAGCCTTCTTCTTCTGGTAAATCCAAGCCATATTTTTCATTGAGGTAGTCAATTTCTTGTCGAGCCGAAAACAGAAATTCACCTTTCTTCACTTTCTGCTCCAGCAGATCCTCAGTGTCATGCTCATCCGATATCTCACCAAAAATCTCCTCCACCACGTCTTCAACGGTAACTAATCCTGAAGTTCCGCCAAACTCATCTAGCACCACGGCAATGCTGCGGCGCTCGCGCATTAAGAGGTTTAGGGTTTCATGAGCAGGCATGCTTTCTGGTAAAAAGGAAACCGGACGTAAAATGGATCTAATATTGGCTGGCTTTTTAAAAAGCTCGAAAGAGTGCACATAGCCGATGATATTATCCACCGAACCCTTGTATATCATTATTTTGGAGAGTTTGCTCTCGATAAACTCTTGGCTCAATTTTTCAATGCCATCCTCTAAATCCATGGCCACTATTTCCGTGCGAGGTACCATGAACTCGCGGGCTTTACGCTCACTAAAGTCCAGGGCATTCCTGAAAATTTGAATTTCGTGATCTACTTCTTCCCGATCATCGCTGGCTTCAGTTCTTTCGCTAATGTAGTTTTCAAGGTCCACCTTATTAAAAGCCTTTTGACCTTCCTCCTCCTCCATACCCATCACGTATTTCATTACGAAATTGCTGATGCCAATCATTAACCACACGATAGGCGCAAATAGGAAGTAAAAGAATCCACTCGGTAAAGCGAAAAACTCCAATAGTCTGTTGGCATTGGTGCTAAAAATCGCTTTGGGTAAAAACTCTGCAAAAATCAAAATCAGAATCGTACTGAGGATGGTTTGCAGTAGCAGCAGTAGATAGGGGTTATCTAGGGGTAAAAAGGGATTTAAGACTTCTGGCATATAAAAGCCATAAACCACCAGCGCGATATTATTCCCTACCAGCATAGCGGCAATAAAGCGCGAAGGGTAGTTTACCAAATAACCAACGATACGGTAAATGAAAGTACCTTTTTGTTGCTCTAGCTCGATATGGAATCGGTTAGAGGAAATAAAAGCGATCTCGATTCCAGAAAAATAGGCGGAAGCAAGAATGGTACTAATAATAATGATGGCCAGTTCCAATGGGCTTTATTTTGAGGTCTCTACCGGCTCTTTGGCCTTCGCTTCTTTTTCGGCTTGTATTTGCTCGTAGCGTTTTCGGGTATATCGCCGAAAGAAGAACATAAAGATAGAAACTGCGATCCCGGCAGCAAAGATATACCGCATATTCCCTTCGGTATTCCACTGCATAAAGAGTTGATAGGCACATAGGAATCCCATTCCTACCCATACATACTCCACAAATTTTAGCATTTTAAGAAGCATCCTCTTCGATATTTATTATTCCAGAAACTTGATTGATTTCGTATTCAGTAAAGCCTTGATCTGCTTGAAAACCCTCCCCTTCTATAATCTGCGTAGGGGTGGTTAATTTCACAAATTCATCACTGTAGATGATTTCTTTACGGGAATTCCAAAAGAGCTTTTCCGTATTGAGGGTTTCCCCTTTCTGATTTACCACAATGACATTGCCTCGAGCTTCCCATAAATCCTTATCGATCAACTGCAAGGCATATTCTGCTTTAAGGTGACTGTTTTCCTGCCCTAAATTATCGAGGAAGCGAACAAATATTCCTTCTCTAAACTCCCTTTGTGGCTGATCTAGTTGAGGATAACTCTCCGCCAAGGGCGCGGTTAATTCCATCCGCTTAAAGGTACTATCGGAATATTCCAGTACAAAGTCCTTCTGTATTTCCATAGGAATGCGCTCCTCTCGGGCAAGCTTGCGCACTTCCTTCACCTCATTCTCGCAAGATGAAAACAAAAAAAGCATCGCCACTAGCGCGACGATGCCTTTATTATTTTTAATTCCTTGAAGCATTAATAAGCAACAGTAACTGTTTCATTAATCCAACATCCAATGGTGTACTTCTCTCCTTCCACATGACCTAATTGGAAGATTACACTCTTGTTTGGTAATTGCTTTTTATAAGCCGCAATTAAACGATTTGCTTTACTCGCCAATCCTGGATCTACCGACTTGGCATAATTTAACTTATCGATCGCAGCCCAGTAAACCGCTTTCTTCTCAAATACATTGGCGCCACAAGTTCCATCGGCAGCAGCATAAATTTGCGCAAGAAGCACATAAGCATCGCCACTTCCTTTGTTGGCATTAGCCGCATTTATAGCCGCTCTCTTTGCAGAGGCCAAGCTTCCAAGTTTAAGATAAACTTGAGACAATTTGATATAATCATTAGAACGCTTAATTGGATCTAACTCATAGCTAATAGCCTCTTTTATATACTGAGTCGCTTTGCTGTAATCATTTCCACGGTAGGCCATAATAAACATAGCACGTGCAGCTGGGGCTGATGGCTCTAAGCGATAAAGTGCTTCGGAGATATTAAAGAAGATTGGATTGTCGGTACAGTCCTCGTATTCTCCTTCCTCATTACGACGCTCTTTGGTCAGCATTTTAGCTGCGCGCTTTAACCATAAGGTATCGGAAGAATTTGCGGCGAAAGACTCCTCATTATAGATGAGCGTTAGCTTTTCACAAGTAGCAATCGGACCTAAGATCTTTCCAATATTGGATTCTACTTTGGTGTAACGATCTAATTCGCGTTCCGCTTTGGCTAAACTTTTCAGTTCCTTGTCATCTAAAGCAATCCCGTTAGTGTCACGCTTGATTACTAATTCGGCTATGGTAACGTTTAAGGCATTGTTGTTAACCTCGATACCTTCATTCACCACATTGTAAGCGTTGAACACTTCCTCTATGCTGAATTCTTTCTCATTAAAGAGACGTGCGGCAGTTACGAAGTAATAGTTATAGAAGGCTGCAGATTGTTCTTGTCCTCCAATTTCAAGGGCCTTAACAAAAAGGTCATAGGCTTTTTTGTTTTCACCTTTAAAATATTGGAATACATCTAAAGCTTTACGGGCAGCTACATCGGCCTCACGACCAGGGTAATACTCATTGCGCTTGTCGTAAACTTCCACCAAAAGGTTTTTAAACTTCGATTCGGCGGCAGTATCCTTGGCTTTCTGGGCTTCCTTAATTTTTGCTTTTACGATATAAGGTCCGTAGATAAAGTTGTTCTTGCTTGATGCAGGACACATATCGTAAACCTTTTGCCATGATTCGTAGGCTTCTACGTATTGTTTCTTTTTGGCTAGTTCGTAATAGATGTATAGATTCTCGCGACAGCTGATACTGTCCTCACCATAATCTTGGGCTTTGAGCAATCCACCCAATCCAAATACGAATACCAGGGTGTAGAGAGTTGCTTTCATTTTGGGTTGTTTTTTATCGGTATTTATAATCAATGAACCACTTGTCATTAAACGTAACAGAAAGGTAAAAACTTATATACTGTTCACGAATCAAATTGTTTGCGAGGGTTCCTCTTTGACCAGCCATTACACCTATGTTAACGGTACTAAATTTAGTTTCTCCTGGAGCTAGGTTTCTCGGCTTGATCGGCAGTCCTAATCCAAAAGTGATGCCATAATTATAGAGGTCCTGTCCAGAGAGGCTTAGCGGAGTCTTTTCGTAAAAGCCACCTAAGCGGTATTCTACATTGTTAAAGAAGCCCGTTCCTCTGCTTAAACTTTCAAAGGAATAGCGTGGAGTAATAAAGCCACCCAACTCCAATTTATAACCATCATTTAAAAGCGCTCCGCCATTTGAAGATCGAAACTCTGAGCCATTATAAGCCTCATAGTCAAAGTTTAGCGCCCAAGCCGCTTGATAATTTTTTTGATCGTACTTACCATAGCTTAAGCCAAAAGCTAATTCAGAAGGTAAGGTATAGCTGCCCTCCGAGCTGCTGCCGCCGATGAGGGTATCGCGACTTAAATTACCATCTATAGTGTAATCGTAACTAAGATCGTCGCTGCTTAATCCCGACGAATTTTGAAAACGAAGGGCGGTGCTTATAAATCTATTCTTGGGTAGGTCGTATCGGTATTGCAGGCCATAATTAAGGAACCAACCATTAATTTGACTTTCGCGATCCGAACGTGTATCGAGGAAATTGAAATTGTCAAAATTTACAATGGTGCTTTCTCTTAAGGATCCGAAGAGGTAATTCAGATTAAAGCCTAAGCTTAAACCCTCGGCCACTTTAAAAGAATGGCCCCAAACTACTGAGTTGAGTCCACCTTCACCCGAAAACTGGTCGGTAATTGAAACGGTGGAATCGCTTGGTAAAAAGCGTGTGCTATTGATTTGGTATCCTTTAAAGCTATAAGGTTGTAGGCTAATAGCGGAACCCCACCATGAAGTTAGCGGCACCCCTATGGAGAGGTTGCGCATGCCCGAACTATTGTTATCAATATTTACGGCCGGACTTTCTTGTTGTTGATTGATGAGGCTGAACTCAAAACCAACGTCGAAGGTGGTGAGTTTAAGATTGGTATAAGAAGCTGGATTGCCAAAGTTTATGTTTAGTCCATCGGGGGTAGCTAAGCTAGCTCCGCCCATGCCCATATAGCGTGGATTTAAACCATGGTATAAATCACCAAAGCCGAAGCGTGAATATGGTGAAACCGAATTCGTTTGTGCAAAGATGCTACTACTTCCAATTAGAAGGAGCAATAATGCTAATCTGTTATTTCTGATTGAGGTGGTACTCAAGTATGTAATCAAGGCCGTTCAGCAAAAAATTTGAAGGTGCAAATATGTCATTTTTCATCCAGCGCAGCAACAAAGATGCGTCGCCACCTGTAATAACTGTGCGGATATCGCTAAAAGTGCTTTGATATTGTGCTATCCAGGCGGAAATTTCTGCTTCATATCCACGAATTACGCCGCTTAAAATGCTATTCTCGGTGCTATTGCCAACTAAATCTGGCCAATGAATGCCAGACCAATCTAATTTCGGCAAGCCCGCGGTAAAATGATTTAGGGCTTTAAAGCGCATTTTCAAGCCCGGACTTATTGCTCCTCCATGATAATTTCCTTGGCTATCAATAAAATCTGCGGTAAGGCAAGTTCCTAAATCTAATATCAGAACATTCTCTTTGGGAAAGCTCCGAAAGGCTGCTGCCGCCAATGCTCTGCGATCGTTACCCAAAGTAAGTGGGGTATGATAGCTAATATGGAAGGGTAAAGCGGTGTGTGCATTAAGGGCAAGAAAGCTTAAAAAATGGTTTTTAAGGAACTCCAAATCCCAAGAACCAGTGTTAGATGCAATGCAAGGCGCTGTAGAAGGAAGGCTAATTAAATATTTTTCAAATTCTTTTTGCTCTTCAAAGGTCTGCAGTTCTTGGCAGCTTTGTTTCTGGTATTGAGCCACTTTGATGCGGGTATTGCCTGCATCGATGATGATATGTAGCTCTGCTTTTGACATTTTATTTTCCAATGGGCTTGAAAATGTTTTGCACGAATGTAAAAAGTTTTAAATTTGCGCCCCGCTAAGGAAAGGAATTAAGTTCCACAATTAGCAAAACCGCCGGCAAGCGGTTCTATAAAAAGGTGCCATAGCTCAGTTGGTAGAGCAAAGGACTGAAAATCCTTGTGTCGCTGGTTCGATTCCAGCTGGCACCACCACAAAAGCCTCACAATTTCGTGAGGCTTTTTTTATGTTTTTAAGTCTAAATGTGAAGTTTAGAAAAAGAAGGGAGTCATCTCCCTCCTTCAATTTCCTTAAACCCTATTTCACCCGCGTAAAGGGAATGGTTTTGGGCTTTTCCGAGTCTGGGTTCCAGCAGATGTTTACGCCGGTTTCGTTGAGCTCAGAAACTCTCCATTTTTGACCTTTGGTGTTTTGGGTTACAATAATGAGATGTTGATCGTCAACTATTTCCCAAGTCCCATTACTCTTGGAAGTACCCATACTTTGCTTGTAGGTTCCATCAGCGCCAAAGCTTATATCCATTCGTATTCCAGCTGTTTCGGCATCTACCGTCCATTCTCCTACTAGTCCTTTAAAGGCCCCTAAAGACGATTCCTCTTCGAAATTTTCCGATTCAGCAATCTCTTCAGCTGGCTCTTCAATTGGCGTTTCAGCTAAATCGCCAGCAGCTGCTTCTCCCCCACTTTCTTCGCTAGTTTCATTGGTGATAGCGGCCTCCTTTTCTGCACTATTGGAGCAGGAGAATAATCCGAAACTTATTAGGGCAAAACAGCATAAAATGAACGTAAATTTTTTCATCTTCTTTTTGATTTAGAGTGAATCAGAGCCACGAATTTAGATAAAGAGACGCAAAACCAAAGGTTTTTAGAGGATGATCGTTAAAGGGCAAGTGTCAGATTCCTTTTGGAAAAATTTAGTCCTTGATCGCAGATTATACGAAACAGCCAAAACTGATTCGGGAAAAGCTCCCACGTTTAGGTCAATCAGGCCAATTTTGTTTGAATTGAAAAGAAAATGCAAATCTGTAAAACAGGTAATTAACTCCAAAGACTTTAATTGTAAAGAAGGCTTTAAGGATAAGCCAGAACTGCTGCCCCCCTTTATTTTAGTCGTTTAACTATCCTTCCCGACTTAAAAATATATTGAGGGTCTCTGAGTATTTCAAGGTTTTCTATAGGGTTTCCTTTAAGTAAGAGTAAGTCGGCTTTTTGATTTTCTTCGACGGAACCAAAGTTGGGTTTGTCCAAAAACAATACAGCATTGCCATAGGTTGCTCCGTAGAGGATATCAAAATTGGACATTCCGTAATTTTTTAATTCTGTCAATTCCTGGAAATAGGTTGAGCCAGCATAGGTACCTGGTAAATTGCTATCGGTACCAACCAGTATAGGCGCGCCCATTTGATACAATAACTTGAAATTGTGCTCCCAATAGGTGCTGTGTGCTGCAACATCTTCAAAAAATTCATGCATTACTTCTTGACAATGAACATCCATTCCTTTGGCACCGGTTACGGGGTCCAGAACCTTTTTTGGTACTAATTTTTTGTCTAAATCATTAGGCTCAAATTCACCGTGATGGATTTCTGCAACATTCTTAAAACCTGAAATAGTATAAATGATCGGCACCTTAGAATTAGCAATAAATTGTGCCTGATCGAGACTTAGTTTACCTCTCCAAACGCCATGCGCTAATACATCAGCGCCAGCTTTAATGGCGGTAATAGCATTTTCTGGACTACCAATATGCACGATAACTTTTTGATGGACTTTATGAGCCTCCTGCACCAAGGCCTCTAATTGCTCAAAGGTCATTTGGGGAGATCCAGGAGGGATTTGATCACATATCACCTTCACATAATCGGTGTTTTTCCCTACATATTTTTCAATCAACTTTGCGGCTTCCGAGGGTTTATCGATTGTAGGTGAAATACTATTGACCATATTTTTTAAAGGCCAAAAAAGCATCACTTCGGTTAAGGGTATTGGGTGACTGTTTTTAACGGTAATAGGAATGTGAGTATGAAAAACCGAAGGTCCAATCAATTCTTGATTTTCAAGCTTATTAGCAATTTTCTCTAAATCGCCTGCTAATCCGCCTAAGTCATATATAGTGGTGATTCCAGCGTATAAATAAGCTTGCAAATTATAATGAATGTTGGCCTTCTGATTATCCCAAGGCACAGCACCGCTGCCCGATAAATGTACATGAGAATCTATAAGGCCCGGCATTAATGTTTTTCCTTTTCCTTTAATTAGAGTATAGTCTGAACGAGCCTCTATCCTATCCTTAATCGATTTAATAAAGCCATTGGCAATAAGAACATCTTTATGCCGAATTATAACACTATCCCGCCCACTAAATATGTCAACTCCTTGAATTAAAATGGTTTGAGAAGCTGCATCACTTACAAGCAGATTAGGCGAATCAGCATTGATGGAGCAAGCGCTATTTGTTAGAATTACAGATGCCAGCAGAAGGAATTTCATATAATAGTTCATTTGAGCTATTTTTGTCAAATATACATATTAGTTCAAATGAACCAATTATCTACCAAGGAAAAAATTATCGCTCAGTCCCTTTTAATGTTTAACCAAAAGGGAGTGGAGAATATAACCACTCGACATATAGCAAAGGAACTAGGGATCAGTCAGGGGAACCTGCATTACCATTATCCCAATAAAAATGAAATATTAGAACTCCTTTTCTCAAATATGATTGAAGCTTTTAAAAAAGCTGAAAGCCTTAAGAGTCGTGCCTTAAGCCCAGAGAACATCTTCTATTCCATGCGTTCCAACTTTAAAATTATGCATGACTACCGCGTATTCTTCCAACAGAATACCGTGATTTGGAGACGCTTGCCTGCGCTAAAAACTAAGTTGCAAGCTTTATTAAACCAAAAAAAAGAGGAAATCATTCTGCTTGTTAATGCCTACAAAAGGGAAGGCAAATTCAGAACTGATATATCCGATACTCAAATCGAGTTTTTAGCGGATCAATTTATCTTTACAATCGCCACCTGGCTATGCGCAAAAGACTATTCTTTGGAAGATCACTCTATCGACTATTACTCTAAATTCCTTTTTAGAATTTGGATGCCCTACCTGCAACAAAATGAAATGGAAAAATGGGAAGGGTATTTAAAACTAGCCTAGCGTTTCAACAATTTCCCGCTTTGTAATACCCGCTGCCCATCTCGATATATATACAGATACATACCAGAGGCCAATGAGCTTAGGTCTATCCGCTTCTCGGTACTGGGCTTAATGGTGCGGATAAGCTTCCCTTGCGGATTGTAGATAAAAAGATCAGCATCTTGATTGGCCTCTTTGGCCAAAGATAGAAACAGTTCATCCTCAAATGGGTTTGGATAAATCTTCAAAGTGCTTTCGCTAATTTCCAAGGAGGAATTGGTCAAGGTCGCACAGTTTACGCTGGGATTACCCAACATATTATTATCCATCCAACTAAGGCGCAAAGCCAACCAGGTTTTTAAATAATCGATTTCATCAGCATAGGTGTTGCCCACGTAATTATTGGGCCATACGTATGTACCAAGGATGTCATACTCATTAAAATTTCGATCTACCGCTGGACCTAATTCCGCTACTAGCGAGTCGATTTTGGCATATATCGTGGTGGTATCAAAACTCTGTTGTTTCAATTCCTGCCATCTACAATATATCCGATCCTGCACCGCTGGAATGCCCATAATACGATCAAACCAAAACGCATCGGAAGTACAGCCATAAATCCAACCAAAAGGATTTGGATTGCAACCAAAATCAAAATTACCATAGCTTAAATTGATATCCCAAATTGGACCAAGATGTAATTTCCCGCCATTACTATCCTTTCGTTTGTACATGTAAAAGCTGAGCTTGAAGGCATCTACATGCTTGGCCATTTCATTAATTAGGAAGTAATCGACAAAAGAATTAATGTCGATATAGTTTTCATAGGTAGTAGCATAGTTGGACCTATTCATGGCCTGTTCAAAATCGGTAATCCAATTTCGGATATAGGTTTTTTGGGCCGTAACTAATTGGTCATCATTAGGATCATGATAGGCGTAAAAAGGGAAAGTGCCATAGGAAGAACGCCAGCCATCTCCTGAAATATCTGGATCATCGCGATCAATTTGAAGGATGTATCCACCAGTTAATTCATCACCACTGACATCCGAAGATTTCAAGTTTGCGATATCCACGCGATTGTCATCACGCTTTATTTTCTCCATTAATAAATACACCCCTTTGTATTCATCATTAATCACCAACTCGCAAAATCGAGTGCGTGATGCATAATCCATTGCGCTGCGCGCTATTTCAAATGTTATCGCATTTCGCAGCAAACTTTTATCCGAATAAGGCCCATGCAAAACCCAATCATTTTCACGCGGCATACCCAATAAGGCTACATTATTATTGTTTCCCGCTGCATCTCGGGTTTCAAAACCGTAATTCTTTTTATCAAATGTTTGGGAAGATGCACCTCTGATTTCTATACCTATAAAGCCATCATAGTCAGTACCGGGCTGATACACATAATTAGTGTTACCTGGTCCATTATTTACCAGCTTCATGTTGGCGGTAATCTTGGGTTCATCCACAATTTCCTGGGAAGCGGTATTGATGCTGATTAGCGGCAAATGCGTACCAATAAGAGGGGCTTTAAACCAAGATGGTGTCGGATGATAATCACTGGAGTTATCCTTAATGGCCAGGGAGAGAAAGAAATTGCTGGATAAATCGGAGGAGTTTATGCCGTAATTATTGACTTGTATGGCCAATACATTTTCATTCTCTTTAATAACTTGTTTAAAAGCCTGAGGATAAATGGGATAAGATTCCGGTTGATTGCCTTGGTATAGATTTGCTTCACGATAAGTTGGCGTGGAAGCATTATATGCCAAGCCTGCTCCGGCCGAACCAAAATTAGCTCGGGCGATTTCGGTTCCATTTAAATAGGCTATAAATCCATCGTCATAATCGGCACTCAGCAATGCCATCTTAATTTTGGAGCTATCCTGAATATTAAAGCGAATGCGAAGGCATATCGAATTTGTGGCTGGAATGATGGTATTATCATCGCCGTCACCATAACCAAATCCTCCGGTGTCGCTTAGCCATGTATTATCATTAAACTGCGGCTGCATCCAGTTCGATGGTGGAGCAGAATTACCGAGGCGGTAAGACCAAACATCATCATTAAAAACTATTGTCTCCCAATGATCGATTGTCGATTGACCAGCCGCATAATGCCAAGAGGCAGAAAGCAGAATAAAAAATGTCCACGGTTTAAAAGCAATTCGAAGCCTCGGCATCATCAAGTCAAATTTTTGATCAATCATTAAGAATCCATTTTTTATTCGATTGCCAAAAGGCCGACTATTTAAAGCAGCTTCTCCTTAAATAACGTCAAGATTCTTTATTCATCGCAAATATAAGCGCTGATAGAATGCAGCTCAAAAGTCGATGGCCTTGGATACTCCAAGCATAAGAATGCTCTATAAGTTCATGAAAGCGTGAATGCTCATCAATAACAATTAAACCCATTAGCCTTAATGGATGTTAATCTGCAATAAAAAAATGAAGCTTAGATTTCTCTTAAATCTGCTTAGCTTAAGCCTCGCAAAAGGCCCAATCAATTTTTAGAATAAAACGATGAACGATAGGGCCTTAAGACTTATATTACCTTCCTGTTCCAACAAAATGAAGAAATTATTATGCGGTTGATAATTGTGGCTTATTTATGAAAACCATTGGAAGAAATGACAAGGTAGACTTCCCCGCCTTAAAGTTGTTTAATATTAAGGTTAAGGTAGATACGGGAGCCTATACCTCTACCATCCACAGTCATGACATCAAAGAAGTAGAAGTCGAGGGCGAGAAATACCTCGAGTTCAAATTATTAGATCCAGAACACAAGAAGTTTAAAGATCTGATTTTTAGAGTAAAGGACTACAGTATAAAAAAGATTAAAAGTTCTTTTGGCGATATGGAAGAGCGCTTTATTATCAGCACTACTATTCGAATTTTCGCAGAGGAACTGCCCATAGAACTTTCACTGAGTAAGAGAACCGATATGAAATACCCGATACTTCTGGGGCGAAAGTTTATAAATAAACGCTTTGTGGTGGATACTTCCCAGCGAAACCTATCCTATCTCCTAAAAAGAGAACAGAAGAAGAACCAATAATTACTATTTAAGAAAAAATTGAAATGAAGATTGCCATATTATCACGCAATGCCAAACTCTACTCTACAAAAAGACTAGTTGAAGCAACGAAGGCCAAGGGCCATGAACCCATTGTTTTAGATCATTTAAAGTGCGTAATCGAGCTGGAGAAAAAGAATCCGCGCATTTTTTATAATGGTTCTTATATCACTGATGTAGATGCGGTAATTCCCCGTATTGGCGCTTCGGTTACTTATTACGGAACCGCGGTTGTTCGTCAGTTTGAAATGATGAAAGCCTTTTCAGTAGTAGAGTCTCAGGCTTTGGTAAGATCGCGTGACAAGCTGCGAAGTTTACAAATCTTAACTAGAGCTGGTGTTGGTTTGCCCAAAACCGTTTTCACCAATTTCGCTAAAGAAGTAGATCATGTGGTGGATTCTGTTGGCGGGGCTCCCATAATACTCAAGTTATTAGAAGGAACTCAAGGTTTAGGCGTTGTTTTAGCAGAAACCCAGAATGCCGCTACATCGGTACTTGAAGCCTTTAATGGCTTAAAAGCCCGCGTTATTGCTCAAGAGTTTATTAAGGAATCTGGCGGAGCCGATATCCGTGCTTTTGTAGTGGATGGCAATGTAGTGGGGGCGATGAAGCGTCAGGGTAAAGAAGGCGAGTTTCGCTCTAATTTACATAGAGGTGGAAGTGCCTCCATTATTGAGCTTTCGGATCAAGAAGAGCTGACTGCTTTAAAAGCTACCCGGGCCATGGGCTTGGGTGTGGCTGGTGTGGATATGCTTCAATCTTCTAGCGGTCCGATGGTGTTGGAGGTTAATTCCTCTCCCGGTTTAGAAGGCATTGAAGCAGCCACAAAAAAAGATATTGCCAAGGAAATCATAAAGTACATTGAACGCAATGTCTGATGCCAATTTTGTTATTCTAGGGCAAGAAATAAAGCGAGGAAAAAGGGCTATTCTAGAAATGGATGTAGCCAAGTTGCACACGCGTAACAGCCTAAGAATTCCTGTAATCGTTGAAAGAGCGAAGGAAGAAGGTCCGGTATTACTCCTCTTAGCCGGCGTTCATGGCGATGAAACAAATGGCGTGGCGATAGTGCGGGAAATTATCCGCAGAAAATATCATAAGCCGAAAAGGGGCACCATTATTTGCATTCCCGTTTTTAATGTTTTTGGCTATTTAAATCAGAGTAGAGAGTTTCCCGATGGTCGTGATTTAAACCGGGTATTCCCCGGCTCGGCCAGTGGTTCCTTAGCAGCTCAGTTCGCTTATAAATTTAAAACGGAAATCGCCCCCTTGGTCGATTATGTGCTCGACTTTCATACCGGTGGTGCCAGCAGAGAGAACTTCGCCAATGTAAGATGTGCCTTGCAGGAAGATGAAAACTATGAACTAGCCAAAATTTTCGGTGCACCCTTTATTGTACAATCCCCATACATTCATAAATCCATTCGCGAAACCTTTTATAAACTCGGGAAAGCCATAGTACTTTTTGAAGGTGGGAAATCATTAGAGCTAGACCAGTCTATTATTGATTATGGAGTAAATGGCGCCTTAAACGTCATGAAGCATTTGAAGATGCAGGAAGGAGCCTTAGAAATTGCTGCCGATCCTATTATAGTAAAAAAGAGCAAGTGGCTAAGGGCCCCCTACTCTGGCTTATTCCAGTCTAATATTAAGAATGGCACTTTTGTGAATTACAAGCAGGAAATCGGTCGAATTTCCGATCCCTATGGTGAATTTGAAAGAAAGGTATTAGCGCCTTTCGATTGCTATGTTTTCGGCATGAATACCGCGCCGGTAGTTTATAAAGGTGATGCTTTGTTTCATGTGAGTATTGAGCTTAGGGAGGATAAATTGTATATACATACGTTGGCAGCAATTGGAAAATGAACAAACTCATTTCTTTAATAGGTGAAACAATTGAATCTGTTGGGGTTTTCATATACCTAGCAATTTGGAGTATTGCTGGACTTTTTAGTGATAAATGTGAGATTCAAGAAGAATGTCTAAAATGCAATTACTCAATTGAGGAAAGTTTTGATATCATGGAGATTGATGTGTACAAATACAATAGCGAAGGAATCCCAAAAGATTACCAGGAGAAATTTCGATATCGTTGCACCCCATACTCAAACCTCAGTCAGTGTTTTGGTGATTCGGTATACAATGACCAAGAAAGGAAAATATTAAGGCAGTGCAAGGAGATACAAGACACAATAATGAAACTAAATGGCAACACTATAGGCGGCCCTCATCATAGTAAAAGAATCCATGAGTACATCCAATGCAGCAATACAATGGACAGTATATCGCAGATCAATTTTCCATTCGAGCCGGAAAAAAGAATTTACTTTAAGAAAAGTAATAAGAACTATAAGTATGGACTTACCAAGGAAAGCGATGTCTGGAATCAAGTTCAATTTATTGAATGTCAAACTATTAGCGATAATTTAACATTCACGTTTTTACCTCACGTATGGTATTTAATTGATTTTTCAAATCAAGCCCATTACATTGATAGACTGTTTTTCAGATTTAAAGAAGATGGTGAAGTAGAGCAATACTATTTAAATTAGTTTGAATACGATTAAAACTTCTAGGCCCCTTATAGCTTTAGCCATTTTATAGATTGGTACTGCCCCTGATGGCGATAGCAGAGATAGTAAATTCCTGAGGCTAAGCTTTGTAAGTCAATTGCCATTTCCATACTATTAACTGGCCATTGTTGACGGACCTGCCCCGCTCCATTTCTAATTTCTATCTGTCCTGAAGGCTCGGGAAAGCGCAGGTTTAGGGCCCCTTGCGAAGGATTGGGATAAAGGCTAAAGTTTAAAGTTTCAGTATCAGCTATCGCTAAAGCTTGCTGGCAAGGATACACCTTCATAGGCGGCCTTTGAGTCCAGAAGTAATAAGAAACGAATGTTCCTGTGTCTGATGCTGCAAGGCCAAGATGACGCCAATCCCAAAACCATTTTTCACTGGCTCTATTATCATCGCTCGCTAATAAACCCATACTGCTATAGCTGCAAATTCTTTGAGGATTATAGCTAGGACTCGATTTACTATAACTCAGCAAACGATAGCTCGCCCACTTTTTATAATGATAAGCCTCACTAGCAAAAGCACGCTCCAATCGGCGAATGCTATCAAGTACAAATATCCAAGAGGAATTGGAGCTCGGAAGATAGGTATAGTAGTTATTGCTGTTTTTAAAATATCCCGAACCCCCTGGCTCACTACCGGTTTTTGTCGTGAAATAACCGTAATAAGCATTAAAAACATGGTAGGTTTTCTTAAATACCTTCCATTCATTATTTATCAATTGGTGGCGGTAGCGGATTACCTCACTAGGCTCTACTTCGCCATTTAGCATTATCCAAGTAGAATCTACCTTGGAATTAATACGCCAATCTACCTGCAGCTTATAAACTCCATCTTTATCATTCCATTGGTATTCATCATAGTCATTTTCTGAAGCGGTCCTTTCGGCCGAATAATCGAATACTTCACCATACATACTGGTATGATACGCTTCAACGGAACTTATCCTATCCAAAGAATCATAGGCAAATAAATAACGTCTTCCATTATTCGTCTGGTTTGGCAGGCGTTCCCAAGTTTGGAGCCCACTAAGACCATAAGTGATTTGATGTTCGGCATAAATTAAACCACTTGTTGAGGAGTAAACACCGGAATAGGCCACTACCCTGCCCCAACTATCATATTGGTAATACATGGAATCTGCAA
This sequence comes from Bacteroidota bacterium, assembly GCA_024742495.1. Classification (GTDB taxonomy): domain Bacteria; phylum Bacteroidota; class Bacteroidia; order Flavobacteriales; family Schleiferiaceae; genus Croceimicrobium. Next base: position 45,259 of record JANSYJ010000010.1, on the reverse strand, counting down.
AGCTCTTATTTAAGCAGAAGGATAAAGTTGTATCGAAATGAACTCCTTCAGGAACTTGAGGTAATATTGGTTTTATACCGGCGTAAGGCTGTTGGAAAGAAGCTAAATCATTCACTTGGCCAAAACCTACTAAAGCGCTGATGATGAACAGTAAGGCATATAAATTTCGCATAGCATAATTATTTGATGATGCTAAACTAGGTCTATGCGCAGCCCTACGCTTGAAGCTATGTTGCTATTAGTTTAAAGTGAAAATTAATTGATTAAACTATGTTGCATCAAAAGCACATAAAATCTGCCTGATGAATTGATGCCCTTGAAAAACAAAGACTTGAAAGAATAATTTGATTTAATCTCCAAAGCCGCTTTAGGCTTCTTTTCGGTCCTTATACAAACAGATTCTAACCTTAGTTCCTTCGCCCAAGGCGCTCTCTACGGCTAGGTAACCGCCGAGTTTGCTTAAAAACTCACGACTTAAAGCAATTCCCAAACCGGTGCCTTTCTCTTTACCGGTTCCTAAACTGCTGTTGATGGATTGATTGTCATGAAGCTTTTGTAGCGTATCGGGGTTCATTCCCTTGCCAAAGTCTTGAACCGCAATGCATTCTCCCCGCTCATCTTTCTCGAAAGAGATCTCAATCTTCCCGCCTTCGTTGGAGTATTTAATAGCATTACTGAGGATATTCCTTAGGATAAAAGCCATAAAATTGGCATCAACCTTTAAGGCATCTTCACTGCTGATATTCTTACGAAGCACCTCTATAGACTTCGCCTTGATCTGCGGTTCTGCTTCGATTAATGCATTCTCAACCAAATTGGTGATTTGCACTTCTTCAAAATGGGGATTTAAAGAATTGTTTTGAGTGCGAACCCAGTTTAGGAGATTCTCTAGCAATAAATCTACATTGGATACCGATGCTTCCAAACCACCCATCATGGTCCTCAAATCCTTCTCTTCCACCAAACCTTCATTGTAAACGTGAATAAGTCCTTTTAAGGAAGACATCGGGTTTCTAATATCATGTGCCACAATGCTGATTAATTTGTTCTTAAAAGCCAAACTGCTCTCAAGCTCAATATTATAGGCCTTTTCTTTTCCAGATAGTTTCTTGTATTGAATACGCTGCTTGTTGGCGAAGAATACCAACAAGACCGCCACCGAAATGGCTAAAATTAAAATTAGGAATTGCAAATTGGTACGCTCCTTCTCCGCTTTTAGGATTGAGGTTTGCAGGCGTTCTTTCTCTAGCTCATCAACTACCTCATACTTATTTACATTATCATCAATTATGGTTTGCATGTGAATCATTCGCACGCCAAAGGCGGAGTCGCTAAAGAAATAGGCCGAATCAAAATTTCCAACTTCGGCATAAGAATGTCCAAGAATATGAAGAATATCTCCGTAGGTAATATTGTTGTGTTTTACTCTTTGCACATCGGTGAAAACCCGACCATAACGGATGGCACCTTTAAAGTCTAATTGTCTTCTACACAAGTGAGTTAAATTATAGGCAGCTGAAGCCCATTCGGCACTATCCTTTTCAGAAGCGGCCATGCGATAGGCTTTCTCGAGAATCAACTGCGCTTTTTTATAATTCTTCTTATCCCGGTAAATCGCGCCTTTCAGGTTTAAATTGGAATAAAAGCGCCAGCGGTATCCTTTTATAGAATCAATTCTTTGAGTTTCATCTAAAGCCACCAAAGCCCCTTCGGTATCTTTTAACTCATACAATATCGCCGCTTTACGATTGTAGAAAGTAGAACGAACCGTGGAAAGTTTCAGAGAATTATTTAGTTCTTCAACCGCCAACAAGGTTTTTAATGCTTCTTCCTGACCACCAATCCCGCGCAAAACTTCTGCTCGGTTTACATTTTGGCGCACATATTCATAGTCATCGCCCACATCAGCATAATGCCGGATGAGCAAACTATTGAGTTGTAAAGCATGATCTACGCGCCCCGACTCTAAATCATCAGCCATTTGGGTTTTGATGGAGTCTACAAAATGACTCTCATCTTGCCCAAAAGCGGTGGCCGCAAAGAAAAGCAGCAGGATCGTGCCTACAAATTTGAGAGATGAGTTAAGGGCGGTCAATGAGGTTCTAATTAATTTTCGAAAATACGCCTATTCTATAAAGCAGGAAATTTTTCGCTTATGCTTTCCTGAAAAAAAGCGCTAATGGTCCAAATTCATCCGATACCAGAAGAAATTAGTCCTATGTTAAAAGCATAAAGATGCCTTAATGTGGGATTTTCAATTTGCTAAAGTTACTTTTACAAAACATTTCTAAAAAACGATTTCCTCTTGAATCCCGAGTCGATTCCCAGTTTCGAAATACCCAAGTACATTCGTTTTAGCGCGCGTTTGCTCAATAGCATCAGTACAGATTGGGCCACCAAATTTGCTTTAAAGCTATTTTTTAAACCCCTCCCATTTCCCATTCCTAAACGTGAATTGGGAATGCGCAATCAGTCTATTCGCCATGAATTACTAACGAAAAACGCTAAGGACTTTATCGTTTTTGAGCTCAAGGCTGATGGCCCAAAAGTTATAATGATTCACGGTTGGAGCGGCAGAGGCAGTCAATTTCATGAAATTGCAAAGCACCTTCATAGCGCCGGCTTTCATGTTTTTTCAATTGAAGCCCCCGAACATGGGGAACTGCAGGGCCGGTCTACACACATGCTCAATTTTGTAGATGCCATTGAGGAAACCTGCAAACGCTTTGGTGAGTTTCCATTGGCCATTGGGCATAGCTTAGGAGGCATGGCCCTGTTTTCCAGTCTTAGCCGAAATATTTGGTTTGATAAGTTGGTGATCATCGGTTCTCCCGCCAATATCCCCAATGTGGTGGGCGATTTTTGCGAAAAAGTTGGCCTTGATGAAAAAGTAGCCAATCGTATTATTAGCTATATCGAAAAACGCTACCAACTAAAGGCGGAAGAAGTTTCTTCGGATTACCTCTGCCAATTGTATCGACCAGAGGGATTAATAGTTCACGACAAATTGGATCAAGACGTTCCAGTTCACAATGCACATACCATGCATGCCAAATGGAAGGGATCCAAACTTTTGGAAACTGATGGATTGGGGCATCGCCGAGTTTTACGAGACCAGCAGGTACTTGAAGCGATTTATGATTTCTTTAAGAACTAATGGGCCCCTTTGCTCGTATATAGAGAAAATATAATATGAGAACTCTATTTCTATCCCTAAGTTTTATGTTTCTAGCAGCCTCTTGTGTAGGTCAAGAAACCAGTACCAAAGAAAATCCCGAAATGAAAGCAAAAGTTCAAAAAACCGATGCTGAGTGGAAAGCCAAACTCAGTCCAGAAGAATATTATGTCTTGCGAGAAGCGGGCACAGAAAGACCATTCACCGGAAAGTATAATCTTCATTTCGAAGAAGGCGACTATAGATGTGCCGCCTGCGATGCCGTATTATTTGCCAGCGACAGCAAATTTGAGTCTCACTGTGGATGGCCTAGTTTTGATAATGTGGCGGAAAATGATGCCATTATCGAGCGTGAAGATCGCAGCTTCGGCATGGTGCGGACCGAAGTTGTTTGTGCCAATTGCGGTGGGCATTTAGGACATCTGTTCGATGATGGACCTACCGAAAGTGGGATGCGCTATTGCATAAATTCGGTAGCAATTGACTTCCAATCGAAGAAGGAGGAAGAAAAAACCGATAAGCAAGAAGAGCCTAAATAGGCACTGTATCTTTGCCCTATGCGAATTGATATTATAAGTGCCCAACCCGCTTTAATGGAAAGTGCCTTTGCACATTCTATACTTAAACGGGCTCAAAATAAAGGTTTGGTAGAGGTTCAGCTCCATAACCTCAAAGACTATGGTCTTGGCAAACACCGTCAGATTGATGATTATCAATTTGGTGGTGGTGCCGGCATGGTGATGATGGTTGAGCCCATTCTTAAGCTTATCCAGGATTTACAGTCGCAACGAGAATATGATGAGCTTATCTATATGACTCCCGATGGCGAACTCTTTGAACAAAAGATGGCCAATCAATTAAGCTTAAAGGAGAACCTTATCATTTTATGTGGGCACTATAAAGGTGTTGATCAGCGCATTAGAGATCATATTATCACCAAGGAAATATCAATTGGAAGCTATGTTTTAAGCGGCGGGGAATTGGCTGCTGCGGTGGTTAGTGATGCAATTATTCGCTTATTACCAGGAGTTTTAAACGATGAATCTTCCGCTCTTTCCGATTCCTTTCAAGATGATTTACTGGCACCACCAGTTTATACTCGTCCCGCCGAAATTAATGGCTGGGCCGTTCCGGAGGTTTTACAGAGTGGTAATTTCCCTAAAATTGAAGCTTGGCGCGAAGCTAAAGCATTGGAAATCACAAAAGAAAAAAGACCCGACCTTTTGGAAGGGGAATCATTGTAGTACTATTGATTTGTTGTAATATTGCAGCCCCTTAGGGAACGTGGTAGTTAACCTCTGGCAAGGGTTGTGAACGTTGGCTATCCTTAACACAATTTTTTTTTTAGAAATGGATTCTATAATCAAGTACGTCCAAGACGAGTATGCTGAAACAAAAGACTTTCCAGATTTTGCAGCGGGTGACACCATCACCGTTTACTACAAAATTAAGGAAGGTAATAAAGAGCGTATCCAGTTTTTCCGTGGCGTAGTATTACAACGTCGTGGTAGTGGTACCACTGAAACCTTTACTATTCGCAAGATGAGCGGTAGTGTTGGAGTAGAGCGTATCTTCCCAGTGAATATGCCTGCTTTAGATAAAGTTGAAGTGAACAAGCGCGGTAAAGTTCGTCGTTCACGTATCTTCTATCAGCGTGAGCGTACAGGTAAAGCTGCTCGTATTAAAGAAAGAAGAATGTAGTTTTAAACTGCATCCATATATTAGAAAAGCCGCTATCAAGCGGCTTTTTTTTGTTTCAATTTATAGGACCAATAAAGCTTAGAGCCCGCTAAACTTAACGAGCCGTAATCACAAATACGGTTCTCCGGTTCTTGGCCCGCCCGCTTTCCGTGCTATTGTCGGCAATAGGATTGGTTTCACCGTAACCATGCCAGCTTAAACGATTTGAAAGGCCTAGGCTTTTTGCGTATTCATACACCGCCTTAGCCCGACTTTTAGATAGATTTAAATTGCTCTCAGCATCACCAATATCATCGGTATGTCCTTGGATATCCGCTTTTAACTGCTCATTATCCTCCATAAAAAGTACAAACTCCTCAATAATGCTTTTAGCAGCTCTATTCAGTTCAGCCGAATTTGTTGCAAATTGAATATCGTTGAGGGTGTACTCCTTGCCAACCTCCATGGATGCTAGTTCCAAGTCGGCCTCTACCTTAAGTTCCTGATTCATATCTTCAGCCGAGAGGTATCTGGAACTAAAAGCAGCGCCTTTCTTTTCAACCTTTACGATATAATCGGTCGCTTCTTCCTTAGCCACTATTCGAGCAAAGGATCCCGTCTGTTTATCAACCCTTATTTCGGTTAGTTCCTTGGTCTTCAGGTTTTTGATTTTAACCTTAGCTTCTTTTAAATCCTCTCCTTCCGCAACCGCTAATGTTCCTTGGATTAAGAACACTTCCTCAGGTCGAGCTTCGGGTGGCATTACAAATTGGTATAAATCCCAACCATTATTACTTCGTAAGGAGTTACTACTGAAATAGCCAGTTTTCCCATCTAAACTCACAAATAAACCCAGGTCGTCTTTTTCGCTATTTATTGGGAAACCAATATTACTGGGAGCCTGCCAGCTGCTATCCTGCATCCGCGCATAAAAAATATCGAAACCTCCCAAACCTGGATGGCCTTTACTAGTAAAATATAAGGTTTGCGAATCGCTATGGATAAAGGGCGATTTTTCGTCGTAACGGGTGTTAATTCTGCCATCTAAAATTTCAGGAGCCGACCAGGTATCATCCTCCAGCCTTGTACAACGATAGATGTCAAGACCACCAATGCCGCCTTTGCGATCGGAAGTGAAATAAAGGCCTTCGCCATTAGCCGTTACTGAAACTTGTGACTCCCAACTGTCGGATCTATTGATGTGATCACCAACTGAAACCGGGGTGGTCCAATAGCCATAAGCATCTTTCTCGGAATAGTAAATGTCGCAATTTTTATAACCGTCAATATCCTCACAAACCGTAAAGTACAATTCGGTATTATCGGCTGTAACACTGGGCCCTCCTTCATTATAACTGCTGTTGAAGGGACTCGGTAATGGCGCGCCCTTCTCAAAACTCCCATCGGAATTGCGTAGGGCAAGACAAAACTCCTCTACCATTCGCGATTGTGCTGCCGGTCCGGACTTAAGATCCCGTTTTCGCGATCTACGGGTGAAATACATGCTTTGCTGATCTGGCGATATACTAGCCAAATATTCATCAAACTCCGTACAAATTCGATTTACCGGTTTAGGATCAAAAGCTACCGCATTACCAAAAAGCGATTGCTTCTTTTTAGCTTCCGCTAGGGCTTCCTTCGCCTCTTTATCATAACCAAAATCCCTTTCATCATTAGCTAAAAAACGCTCTATTAAAGGAATGGCTTTATCGAGTTTGTTTTCCTCTAAGTACATCACCCCTAAGAAATAAGCTATCTCTGGCTTGTAATCGGGGCATACCTCCATTAGTTTGGCCCAAATAAATTGAGCTTTGGCCAATTGTCTTTGACGTAGTTTCAGCTCACCAAGCAGATAAAGGGCATCGGCATATTCTGCATCATAGCGCAGGGCCTTTTCGAGATAGCGTTCCGCCTCACGATAGTTTTTTTGCCCCCAGGCTTTTTGCGCCTTTGGCAGTTGTGTACTGGCTAATTCGTCAATGTTCTGTTCACAAATTCCAAGTTCTGGCGCTTGTGCCATTAGGGAACTTAGTCCTAAACAGAAGATAAATAGGTAAATTTTAGATTTGAGCTTTTGCTCGTGCATCTTCAACTAATTTTTGTTTTTGATTCTCCGCCGCTTTAACGAGCTCATCGGCCTTTTTAGCGGCTTCGTCTTCAATCTTTTGTGCCTTCTCATTGGCTTCCTTGCGAGTTCTTTCCGCTAATGGTTTTGCCGCCGCCTGCTTCAGTGGATTGGAACCCGCCTCCTCAAGGATTTTCTGCGCGGCCTTCTCCCCTTCCGATCTTAACTTATCCGCCTGTTTCTTAGCCTCGGCTTTTAATAAGTCGCCTTTGGCTTTGGCTTCCGCGATAAGCTTATCCCCTTGGGCCTCAGCAGCCGATACAAGTTGGTCGAGTTTATCATTAACCTCCTGCTTTACAATGGTTTTGGCACTATCCACCACCTTTTTCACTTGGTTCTTAATTTCCGCACCCAACTGGTTTTTAAGGTCTCCCAAACTAGGTTTCACCTCCGGATCGCTAGCGGTTCCGCCTATTTTAACGCTAAGGGGAATGGAGCCGCTACTTAAGGATTGGAATTGACCTAGATACTTCTGGGCCTTGAGCTTCTCTAAAGGAAGGTCGGTTTGCAAATCAAAATCCAGACTTTGATCAAGATTCATCGTTCCGCCAAAAGTGGCCTTTTGTCCTGCGAGTTTAAAGTCCATAGGCTCTACCTTCAAAGTGCCATCTTCAATACTAAATTCCAGATTCAAGTCATTCATTTTCAATTGCTCGTAGTCCGGATTATTCAAGAAAGTTGCTAACTGACTAAAAACCTTTCCTCCAATTTGTAAGGTTCGGGTTGAAAGTAAACCAGTAGCATTCACCGTATTTAGCAAAGGACTCATATCATCACCCATGTGTACATTCATGGCCAAACCTAAGTTATACTGTCCTTCAACATTCTCCATTACAGGGGCAATTTGTTTTACCATATCCAAGGCCTTATAACTTTCCCGGAAGGAAAAGTCCTTTATGCCGAATTGGAAGTCAGCCAAGGGTTGGGGAATTACCGAATTATAGGAGCCCAGCATCGACATTTGTCCATTGAGCAAAGACATATTTAAATCTAAATCGGCGATACCTTCCTTAAGCTTCACCGTACCGCGAGATTTGCGAATTTCTAGATCATCATACAGTAGGGTATCTATGGAAGCGTTTAAACTAAAGTCCAGATTTTGTGGTAATCGAATTACTTCCATGGCGGAGCTGTCCACTAAGCTGCTATCAACCGGATTTTCAGCTGCCGGCTCCGATTCTCCGGCTAAGGCCATCAAATTCAAATGAGGACTGTAAAAATCCAGGCTTCCTTTTAATAGATCATCCCTTAGGGCATAGGCGATAATATTATTGAGCTCGCCTTCCATTTCCATCTGCTGTCCCTCATAAACTATAATAGTTTTGCCGAGTTCAGCCCTTTCCGGACTCAAGCTTAAATCGCTTTGAGGAATATCAACTTCCATACCCAAGCTATCGCCACCAAAATGCAGATTAGCTGCTTTTAAATAGCCACCGGCCTTAAGATCTTCATACTGCTCATTGTCAATCATAGACATGCGACCAGAACTGTGCATATCCATGTCCAGCGTGCCCGCCATTTCATAGCCCTCAAGCGGCATCACATCCATAATGTCCTCCAAATCAGCATCCGCTTTTGCTAAGAAATCGAACTGCATATCATTCATTGGATCTAGCAATCGCAAGCTGGAGCTGATGCTACTTCCTGCAACCATAGCGTCCATTCTACTAAGATTCACTAAAAGGTTCTTTAAGTCGGCACGGGTATTTTCGACCTTTAAATCGATATTCACTTTTTGCACCGAAGCTGGTAGATCGGGATACTGGAAAAAGCCTTCCCGCACTAGTAATGCCAGGTTGAAGCTTGGATAGGACTCATCTACATAAGTGCCTTTTACAGCGCCACTTAAACGAAACTCACCACTGGTTTTTAAAGCATCAAAATCTTGATAATAAATACTTGGTATTAAGGATATTAAGCTTTTAAAGCTATTACTAGGACTGGAAAATTTCAGGTCCAGGTCAATAGCCTCCTCAGGCATAGCCACCATTCCTTCAAAGTTTAACTCTAAACCATTTAGGGCCACGGAGTTTTGCCCAAAATTAAATTCGAATTTCTCTTGATTAAGATTCATATCAAAGTCCGAGGCCAAATGAACTCGATTCAGATAATTGACCCCTTCCATAATAAAGGTCATCGACTGGGCTTCGGTACTTGTTTTTAGATCGACAATATTCTCGGTGAAATTACCCAGCCCTTGATGATCTAAATCCTTGATAATAAAATCCATATCCGCTTCTAAATCTTGATAGCGGAAGTCAATATCCTGAAAGCGGTATTCACGAAGAGCTAAGTTAAAGGCCGAACTAGATTCGGAATTTACTTCTTCGCTACTAGCAGTAGTATCCACCTTGGCGATGTCATAATTTGCAGTACCATCGGCTAAGATTAAAACATGCAGATCCATCCCTTCCACGGAAATCTCTTCAATGCTATAGCGATCGCCACTTATTACCGACATTAAATCGATGTATAGACCAAAATTATCTACCGAAACAAGCTTCTGATTTTCAAAGCGATCCACTCCGCTTATTTCCAATCCCACGAGGTCGAGTCCGAAATAGGGAAAACTTGAAATCAGGGAAACATTAACATCTTCAAAATCCAGCTTGGCATTGAGATTAGCATTTGCTTCCTGTTTAATACGATCTACAATGGAATCCTTAAAAATGATGGGCAGAATGAAGGCACTTGCCACAAGGAGGATTACGAGATAAAGTAAAAAGCGAAAAATTCTTTTCATGGCCGGGGGCTATTAATCGTTAACGTCGGGTTCGAAGGTATCGTCTGTATTGTACTTTTCAGGATAGTTGAGCAAATTCTCACGAGATGCGATGATGCTGCTTACGGTGGCATCGCCGGTAACATTAACTACCGTTCGGCACATATCCAAAATGCGATCTACGGGCAAAATTATCGCAATCCATGCCGGGTTGAGGCCAACCGATTGCAGCACAATAATTAACATTACCAATCCTGCACTAGGCACGGCGGCCGAGCCAATAGATGCAAGAGTTGCCGTAAGTACGATAGTTAGCTGTTGGGCGATGCTCAAATCAATCATGTGAAATTGAGCCAAGAATACCACTGCAACTGCCTGATACAAGCTTGTACCATCCATATTTACCGTGGCTCCAATGGGCAAAACAAAACTGGTAATTTTTTTATCTACACCTAGATTGTCTTCAACGCATTCCATAGTTACTGGCAGCGTTGCCGCACTAGAAGATGTGGAGAAGGCTAATGTTTGAGCGGGGCTCATCGCCTTAAAAAATCCTTTATAGGGAATAACCTTCACGATTAGTTTTAAAAGTAATGGGTACAAGACCGTAACCATCAGCGCTAAGCCTAAAAACACGGTTAGAGAGTACCAACTGAGACCTTTAAAAATCTCCAAAACTTTAGAGACATCGTCCCCCGCCATTTTACTAATGGTACCGGCAAGTAGGGCAAAAACGAAAAAGGGAGCGGCCTGCATGATAAGGTCCACCATTTTTAGAAAAACCTCCATCACTCCGTTTACAAATTTTACTACCGGTTCGCCACGCTCTTGCGGAATAAAAAGCAAGCTAATTCCAAAGAAGAGCGCGAAAAATATTACTTGTAGCATTTTGCCATTATTCCCCAGGGCGCCAAAAATATTAGATGGAATAATATCTACCAACTGCTGCAAGGGACCAGCATCTTTGGTCTTTTCGGCAATGGCCATTTTCTCTAAAACCTCTGGATCTATTTCGGCACTTGCGGCCTCTTGATCAAGGGCTGCAATGCGACTTTCAAAGGCAGGATCTTGTAATAATCGAATTTCATCCTTTACTGGAATCTTATTATCCCTGGCCCAAAGTTCATATCGTATGCGATTTTCGGTTCGGGTATCTTCTTCCACCAATTTACCCGGACCAAAAACATTAACCAAGGCTAATCCTAAGCTTACCGCTAGTAAAGTGGTGACAAAATAAAAGATTAGGGTTCGCAAGCCCATTCTTCCCAGGCTCGATGGATCACCTAAGCCCGTTACTCCAGATATAATGCTAAAGAGCACCAAAGGAACAGCGATGAGTTTTAGGAGATTTATAAAAATGGTGCCGAAGGGCTCAATCCATTTTAAGGTAAATTCGCTAAAACCCCATAGGCTGCTTAAAATGGCCCATACCACGCCTAGCAATAGGCCAATAAGGATTTTCCAATGTAGGGCTAACTTCATAATTATATTTTTGAGCTACGATTTAGTAAATAATGATCGGCCAAAACCAAGGCGGCCATCGCCTCAACAATTGGCACTGCACGGGGAACCACGCAAGGGTCGTGTCGACCTTTTCCCTTAATAATTTCCGGCTCACCTTCGCTATTTAAACCCTGTTGATCCTGCATAATGGTTGCTACCGGTTTAAAGGCCACACGAAAAAATAGATCCGCTCCTGTTGAGATTCCTCCTTCCACTCCACCGGCATTATTGGAAGTCCGTTCGCCGCGGTCATTGTAAGTATCATTGTGTTCGGAGCCTTTCATTTTGGCGGCCGCAAAACCACTACCTATTTCAAAACCCTTCACAGCATTTATACTCATCATGGCTTTCGCCAGATTAGCATGTAGTTTATCAAAAACGGGCTCTCCAAGGCCAGGCTCTACGCCACTAATCCGGCAGCTGATTATACCGCCTAGGGAGTCGCCACTTTTACGAGCTTTGAGAATCGCTTCCTCGAAAATTGCAGCGGTAGCGGCATCTGGGCAGCGACTAATATGAGCATCAATTTGGGATAGGTCCAGGTCAAGGGCCGGGTCTAAGCTATTGGGACCAACAGCACTCACATAGGCCTGAATTTTCACCTTGGGGATAATTTGAGCGGCTAATGCGCCGGCCGCCACTCTAACTGCGGTTTCACGGGCCGATGCACGTCCCCCACCGCGGTAATCGCGATGACCATATTTCTGCTGAAATACACGATCCGCGTGAGAGGGGCGATAACTATCTTTTAAATGATCGTAGTCTTTAGATTTCGCATCATTATTGGGAATTAAGAGTCCTATTGAGGTACCGGTGCTTATGCCATTAAATACTCCCGAAAGAATTTGAACCTGATCGCTTTCTTTACGCTGGCTACTAATTTTCGATTGACCTGGCTTGCGCCGATCCATCTGAGATTGAATAAAGTCCTCATCAATCTTAATTCCTGCCGGGAAACCATCAAGCACTCCTCCTATAGCAGGACCGTGAGATTCCCCGAATGTACTCAATACCAATAATTTACCAAAAGAGCTCCCTGGCATATTCCCTAAAAAGATAATTTGGCTATGAAGTTACATTCTGTAATTGGTTATCAAAGAAAATAATGACTAGAAATTTGAAAGCCCGCTCTTTCGAGCAGGCTTTCCGGATAACCAATAAATCTAAGCCTAGCTAGATCTGGTTTAAAAGGATTTCAAATTGGTTAAGTGCGAACAAAAGTTTTGAAGAATCCGTAGTTGTAACGCTTTTAATCCTAAGTAAGTTGGCTATAAAATGAGCTTATTATAATTTTTTTGATTTTCAGATTTCCAATTCAAAGGGCTGTTTCCAGTTTCTCTTTTAAAGGCCTTGGAAAAAGTTGGTAAATCATTGTAGGCCAGCATTGTGCTTATGGCCAAAACCGAATGTTCATCCTGCAACAAAAGCTTCTTTGCGCGTTCAATTCTCCAATAGGTTAAACTCCGTGCGGGGCTATATCCGGTGGCCTTTTTATACTGTCTTTGAAAATGAAAAGGAGAAATGCCAGCCACCTTTGCCACATCCTCCAAGCGCAAAGCCAGATGAAGATTTTCCTTCATATAACGTCTAGCTGTAATCACCTTGCGAACAAGGGCTTGACGTGTAGCGGGACTAAATTCTTGCAGGCGCTGATTGAATCCTATCAGTTCCCAATCAATTTCCATCAGCATTTCTTCCAAAATGGTATCAAATCCATTGGCATCAATCTTCTGAAGGTCTGATTCTAAATCTTGGCAAATCATCTTTAATTTTTGATTGAGATGACTGCCTCTTTCAAAGCGGAGTTCAGGGATTTTTCGCAATGCATTGATGGAATAATCCAGTACGTGCTCTTTTTTCAAAGCACCAAATAGATCCTCGAGTTCACGATCTTGGTAATGCAGGCAAAGGCCTCGCGAAAGCGAAGTCGATTCGGACCGTAAGGAATGATTGTAATTTAGATTTAAGAAAAGTGACTCACCAGGAGCCAGATTAATTCTCTTGCCATTTAGCCAATAGGTTTCATGACTATTGTAGGCATACTTAATAGAGTATCCAGAGGAATACTTAATACAGGGATCGGAGGTTGGAGCAGCACTTATTCCATTTAATATGGACTTGGATAGCACTAAATGCTCTTGTACCCCCTCTCTCAAGCTCAAACTCGCCATAACACAAATTATTAGAGCTCGAGTAGCAGTGGGATGATCTTAACGGTTAGCGAGGCTAATTTTCAAAAATTAGTTCACGGAAAATGTTAAAGCTTGGTTTTTAACATGCCCTTAGCGCAATTTTAAGATTTGGAACCTCTCTTTTTGTCAATACTTGCGCATAAAAAAACCCGATCCCCAAAAAGGACCGGGTTATTAGAAATTTATTCCTAAGGTTTAAAGGTGAATCACCTCATCATAGGCAGCTGCGGCAGCTTCCATTACCGCCTCACTCATGGTTGGATGAGGATGCACTGATTTAACGATTTCCATCCCGGTAGTTTCCAATTTACGAGCAACCACTGCTTCGGCGATCATTTCAGTAACGTTGGCACCAATCATATGGCAGCCTAAGAACTCACCATATTTTGCATCAAAAATTACCTTCACGAAACCGTCGCTATGTCCGGCGGCCTTTGCTTTACCGCTGGCACTAAAAGGAAATTTACCAACCTTTAAGTCATAGCCGGCCTCTTTAGCGGCTTTTTCAGTCATACCTACCGAGGCAATCTCCGGCGAACAGTAAGTACATCCGGGGATATTTCCGTAGTCTAGTGCTTGTGGATTATGTCCAGCAATTTTCTCAACACAAATAATTCCTTCTGCGGAAGCAACATGGGCTAAGGCTTGACCAGGAACACAATCGCCAATGGCATAATAACCATCCACAGAAGTGCCATAAAAATCATCAACGACAATTTTGCCCTTTTCTGTTTTAATGCCAACACCTTCTAGACCGATGTTTTCGATATTGGCTTGCACACCTACTGCGGATAAGACTACATCACAGTCAATGGTGCTCTCGCCTTTCTTATTTTTAACGGTAACAACACAGCCATCACCACTGGTATCAACGCCAGTAACTTCAGAGTTTGTCATCACCTTAATGCCGGATTTTTTAAAGGTGCGTTCCAATTGCTTGGATATATCTTCATCCTCAACCGGAACAATGTTTGGCATATACTCTACCACCGTCACCTCGGTTCCCATGGCCTTATAGAAATAAGCAAATTCTACTCCAATGGCGCCGGATCCCACAACTACCATTTTCTTGGGTTGCTCGGGTAAAACCATGGCCTGACGATATCCGATAATCTTTTTCCCGTCTTGGGGTAAATTTGGTAACTCACGACTGCGAGCACCAGTGGCGATAATGATATTTTTGGCCGATATGGTTTTGGTACTGCCATCCTCTGACTTTACCTCAATCTTTTTCCCGGGAATTACCTTCCCTTCGCCCATTATCACTTCAATCTTGTTTTTCTTCATGAGGAATTGTACCCCATTACTCATGCCTTCTGCCACGCTACGACTGCGTTTTACAACGGCACCAAAATCTTTATCTGCGCTGTCAACTTTTAAACCATAGTCGGCAGCATGATTGATATATTCAAAAACGTTGGCGCTCTTTAAAAGAGCTTTGGTTGGAATACATCCCCAATTTAAACAAACACCACCTAGGCTTTCGCGCTCAACGATGGCGGTTTTTAGTCCTAATTGTGATGCACGAATGGCGGTAACATATCCTCCCGGGCCGCTACCTAATACGATCAAATCAAATTCCATTGAAATATACTTTAATGATTGTAGAATTTGGAAGCCGCAAATTTAGCAGAAAAGACGCTAGGCTTGGGCTAAAATTCTGCTTTTATCCTTTACGTATCGCAATTGCCGATACTTCAATATTTACATGCTTTGGTAATACGGCCACCTGAACTGTTTCTCGTGCAGGGGCATGAGCTTCTTCAAAGTAATCGGCATACACCCTGTTAATTTCCTGAAACTGTCCCATATCACTAATAAAGATGCTACACTTTAAAACATCGGATAGCTCACAACCTGCAGCGGCCAAAACCGCCTTTAAATTATCCAAAACCTGACGGGTTTCTGCTTCAATTGAATCTAAAACCAGGTCGCCGGTATGAGGATTTATTGCAATTTGTCCGGAAGTAAAGACTTGATTACCATAGGCTACCGCTTGAGAGTAAGGTCCAATTGGTGCCGGAGCTTGATCCGTGTATACGATTTCTTTCATTTTTTCTTCAATTTGCCGTGAATTTATGAAGCTTTTACTGATCGATAATTACGATTCCTTTACTTATAATTTGGAGCATTACTTTACCGCTTTAAATTGTGAGGTTTTGGTGATGCGTAACCAAGAAATAAGCATTGAGGAAATTGCTCCATTTGATGCCATTGTGCTTTCACCGGGGCCTGGACTGCCTAAAGATGCGGGAATTTGCATGGCTATCATTGAAAAGTTTCATGCCCTAAAACCTATACTGGGTATTTGTTTGGGTGCCCAAGCTTTAGCTGAAAGTTTTGGTGGCGCCCTCTATAATCAAGATGAAGTGGCTCATGGCATTAGCCGAAAGGTAAGTCGGACTGGCCCTTCTTGGTTGCTCAATGGAATGGATTCGTCATTTTCGGTAGGACTATACCACAGTTGGGCCATTGAAACTTCGGATGAGTTTACTAATCATTTTAAGGCGATTGCCTTCCGTGAAAACGGCGTTCTAATGGCTTTTGAATCCAGTAATTACGCCCTAGCAGGTTTACAATTTCATCCAGAAAGCATCATGACCGAGGGCGGTAAATTAATGCTGTCAAACTGGATAATTCGTGCTCAAAGACAAATAGAGAGCTAAAAAAACCCCGGAACTTTTAGAACCGGGGTTGGATATTTTGCTTCAATTATTAAGCGTCAATATTCGCATATCGTGCATTTTTCTCAATAAACTCTCTGCGCGGTGGTACATCATCGCCCATTAACATAGAGAAAATACGATCGGCTTCTGCTGCACTGTCGATAGTTACTCGGCGCATGGTTCGTTTTTCTGGATCCATGGTTGTAACCCAAAGTTGCTCGGCGTTCATCTCACCTAAACCTTTGTAGCGTTGAACCCCTACAGAAGATTTATTCTCCCCTCCCATCTTGGAAATTAAGAGATCACGCTGATCATTATTCCAAGCGTACTCTTCCTTCTTTCCTTTCTTCACTAAGTAAAGTGGTGGGGCTGCAATGTAAATATGACCGCTTTCAATTAGCTCCTTCATATAGCGGAAGAAGAAAGTTAAAATTAGGGTCGAGATGTGACTACCATCCACATCCGCATCACACATGATAATAATCTTATGATAGCGGAGCTTGGCAACATTTAAAGCTTTGGAATCCTCTTCGGTTCCAATGCTTACACCAAGAGCGGTGAATATATTTTTGATCTCCTCATTCTCAAAGACCTTATGCTGCATGGCCTTTTCAACATTGAGGATTTTTCCTCTTAAGGGTAAAATCGCCTGGAAATTTCGATCTCTACCTTGTTTGGCTGTACCTCCAGCCGAGTCGCCCTCCACTAGGAATATTTCACAGATTTCAGGGTCTGTTTCCGAGCAATCCGAAAGCTTACCTGGCAGACTAGTGCCGCCCATCACGGTTTTTCTTTGCACCATCTCACGTGCCTTCTTCGCAGCAACTCGAGCTTTGGCGGCAAGAATTACTTTTTGCACGATGGTTTTAGCTTCATTGGGATTTTCTTCCAGGTAATTGGAAAGCATTTCTCCAACTAATTGGTCTACCGCACCCGAAACCTCGGAATTACCCAGCTTGGTTTTGGTTTGGCCTTCAAACTGAGGCTCCATTACCTTCACGGAGATTACTGCGGTTAATCCTTCTCGGAAGTCGTCGCCGCTAACTTCCACCTTTTCCTTGGTAAGAATGCCACTTTCATCAGCGTAGCGCTTTAAGGTACGGGTAAGTGACCTTCTGAAGCCGGCAAGGTGAGTTCCTCCTTCGTGGGTATTAATATTGTTTACATAAGAATGGATATTCTCACTGTAGGAAGTATTGTAATGCATTGCCACTTCCACCGGAATGTTATTGCGTTCCCCTTCCATGCTAATTACCGTAGGCATTAGCTTTTCACGGTTACTATCAATAAACTCCACAAATTCTCCTAATCCACCTTCACTAAAGAAGCGTTCTGAAATCGGATTTCCATCTTCATCCTCTTCCCTAAGGTCGGTAAGCTCAATGGTGATTCCCTTATTTAGAAAAGATAATTCTCTGAGGCGTGAGGCCAATATCTCATACTGGTATTCTGAGACTTGGAAAATACTCAGATCCGGCTTAAAGGTTACAATAGTTCCTCGGTAATCGGTACTACCTTCTTCCTTAAGCGGATAATCGGGCACCCCGCGCTTGTATTCTTGCTTGTACTTTTTGCCTTGACGGTGAACGTCAACACGTAGGTAATCGGACAGGGCATTTACACAACTAACCCCAACTCCGTGTAAGCCACCCGAAACTTTATAGGAATCTTTATCAAACTTACCACCAGCGTGGAGCACGGTCATTACTACTTCTACCGCAGAACGACCTTCTTTTTCGTGTATATCAGTTGGAATACCCCTACCATTATCCTTTACGGTGATGGAATTGTCCTTATTTATGGTTACCAAGATGGTATCACAATGCCCAGCGAGGGCCTCATCAATGGAGTTATCCACCACCTCATATACCAAATGGTGTAAACCTTTTACTCCAACATCTCCGATATACATCGAAGGACGCTTTCGTACCGCTTCTAAGCCTTCGAGGACCTGAATGCTACTGGCGCCATAATCTTTTTGTACTTCACTCATATTCTTGCAGTTACGCTAAATGTGATAATTCTCAAAGATACCCAATTCAATATAGCTTGAAAGCCTTTGTCCATGCCTAATTAGAGGCTTTTTCCACATGTTTTTAACATTGTGGACATATTCCGCTTAAATAAGCTCTGATGGAAAGTGTAAAGCGTCTAAATCCGATCTTACACAAACAAAAAAACCGCCTCCTAGAGTAGGAAGAGGTTTTTTAAATTCTATTGCCTTTTGGGCTTAATCTTCGTCGAAGCGCTCAATAATGGCATCGCTCACGCCAGTATTGCTAAAGCCTCCATCGTGAAAGAGATTTTGCATGGTTACTTTACGCGTAAGGTCACTAAATAAGCTAATGGCATAATCTGCACAATCATCGGCAGTAGCATTACCTAAAGGACTCATTTTTTCGGCGTAGTTAATAAAGCCACCAAAACCTTTAACACCGCTACCTGCCGTAGTGGGAGTTGGCGATTGAGAAATGGTGTTCACACGCACTTTATCGCGCACGCCCCAATGATAGCCGAAGCTACGGGCGATACTTTCTAAATAGGCCTTATTATCGGCCATGTCATTATAATCGGGGAAGGTACGCTGAGCAGCGATATAAGTAAGGGCCAAAATACTACCCCACTCGCTCATTGCTTCACGTTTCCATGCTACTTGCATTACACGGTGAAAGGAAACGGCACTTACATCCCAACCTTTCTCTAACCAGCCATAGTTCATTTCTGTATAATGCTTGCCTTTGCGCACATTAATACTCATGCCTATGCTGTGAAGTATAAAATCTAGTTTACCGCCTAAAATCTCCATGGACTTCTCAATAAGGTTATTGAGGTCATCCATATTAGTGGCATCAGCGGGAATAATTTCTGATCCGGTTTTTTCAGCGAGTTTGTTGATTTCGCCCATGCGCATTGCAACGGGAGCATTGGTGAGTACAAATTGTGCACCTTGCTCATGTGCTTTCTCGGCAATTTTCCAGGCAATAGAGTCTTCGTTAAGCGCTCCAAAAATAATTCCCTTCTTTCCTGCTAATAAATTATTGGCCATGTTCAGTATTTAAGCGGCTAAAATAACCATTCTCTGCACTTAAAAATGCCGTTCTATAAAATGCCTTTCCTCTGGGCTTAAGGATTCTGCTCCTGAACGTTTTACCTTTTCTAAAATTCGATTTAGCTCCTTCTCTTGCTCGGATTTATTCTCGTGATAGTGATCGTCGACAGTAAAGTTTTGTTTTCCATTGCCATAATTCCACAATAGCAATTGCGGCTTGAAGAACATGATGATTAAAAAGGCCAAACTAGGCACCGCCAAATAAAGTATTGTAAGTGCGTTTTCTTGAATTACAAAAGGCGCTAAAATTAAGGTTAAGGCTAAACCGCTAAGGGCTCCGCCCAAATGGGCCTCATGACCAATATTATCATGCTGCCTTCCAATGCCATAGATAGAGTAAAAGATAAATATCAAACCATAAATCCACGCTGGGATGGGAAAAGGTATTAGAAAGATATAGAGGTTCATGCCGGGCTCTAGAATAATAGCACTAAAGATTATTCCACTTACCGCTCCAGAGGCACCAACTGCGCGATACTCGGGATTAGTACGATGATAAAACCAAGCTAAAAGGTTACCTCCTAATAAACTGCCTAAGTAGATTAAAATGAAGAAGGCGCTGCCAAGGTTTCCCTCAACCTTGCCCGCAAAAACGAATAGACTGAACATATTGAAAAAGAAATGCGTCCAATCTACGTGTACAAAAGCGGAGCTGAAGAGGCGATACCACTGACCGTCATTAAGACTACCTACCCGCAGTAAGGTATCTTCGAAACGCGCGCGATTTTGAAAGGCCGACCATGAAACAATTAAGTTTAAGGCCATTACAATAATAGCGGCTGTATCTAAGGAGTACATAAATTAGCTATGGCTTTTTTCGTTTTTAATGGCTTGGATGGAATAATAAATCCCATTAAGCAAGGCAATGATTAATCCAATAGGGAAAATCTCCGCCAAGGTAAGCCCAAAACGCACTATGAAATTATTTTCATAGGATTCCATAATCTCACGTTGATTTGAAAAACGAGTTTCAATTTCGAGTTGACCTAAACTGCTTGCCTTCAATCGATCGTGAATCTCATTTAAATAACTGGTAACATAATCATGACCGTGATTGATGAAGTAGATTTCCCACATCAGGGCATAAATCACCGAAGCTATTATGATAATGTAAAAACCTATAATAAAGGCGCGTGAAAAATTCATTTCACCGGCCAACATGCGCAGTTGAATGTATCGGACCGCCAGTACAACTGCTAATCCTAAAACAATTACCATTAGCGCGTAACGCAGGGTTTCCGATGAGGAGGAATTAAAGGCAGAGCTTCCTATATTCACAAAGAAACCCGCACCAATTAGGAGGCCCGCAAGCACTCCATAAAGCCAAATTATCTTTCGCATTCTAGATAGTGGGTAGAGTGGCGAATGTAGGAATTCTCAGGGTCAAACAAAACAATATGACTTCCCTTTATAACCAATTTTTGCCCACTCATCCCTTTTAAAGCCAAGGGGTCAACAGCAAGGAAATCAACATTAAAAATTATAGCTAGCTAAAAATACTAGACCTTTAACTGGATTCAGTTTGGGACTAAAGACATGGCTATTTACTGCTGGAAATCATGCGTTTCTCGTATCGCTTTAAACGCTTTTCAATTGAGTAAATTCCAAAAGCAATTCCCCCAACCAGTATTAGGGCTAATGCGCCTAAACCAATTAAAAAAGACTTGATAGGAGAAATAGACCATGCCGCCGCAGTAGCGATCAATAAGAGACCCAAGCGCAAGAATAAAATTGGAAATAAATTCTGGGCTTGCTTCCACAATTTGCGGTTACGCCGCGATCGATCACTTTTATAGCCCATGAAGCCTGATGGCTTAGGTGCCGGAAATAGTTTTAAAAGTAAACTAATGATCAAAACCAAAGCAGCGAGACCTAAGTACAGCAGAAATATAATATCAACTTGCATGTTTGGTTGTTGGGGGTTTAAAAGGCCATCAAATTTAGGATGGATTAATGGATAAACAATTTTAATATTAGCAACTGAAATACAGAATTCTGCTTTTTAGCTCCATTTTTATTTAGCTAGGAAGGTCCTCATTATGATGGACTAGGATTTTTGAATAATGTAAATTCGTATACCTAAAAATTGAATATGCTTAAAACCATAGCCATAGGGATACTAAGCTGGATTTTAGTATTGCCTTTAAGCCTAAATGCGCAAGCTGAAAACAAGTATCCCTTATTAGATTCCCTCAAGCAGGTATTGGATGCCAATAATAAAGTGAAAGGCTCTTACTGCATTTATGCTAAAGGAAAAGTTGTTGCCGAAGGAAGCTTTGGTGGACCGCATGGCCCCTGGAAATACCGAGTGGGATCAATATCCAAAACCTTTACCGCCATGTTAATGCTTTTAGCGGAAGACGAGGGCAAAATAAATTTGGATGATACGCTTTCATCTTGGTTTCCAAGCATTAAAAATGCCGATCGAATTAGCTTGCGCATGCTGCTTAATCACAGCAGCGGCATTCATAATTTCACCAATGATGCCAGCTTTGGCCAAATCATGCAAACAAAACAAAGTCGCTCCGCCATGATTGCGCGTTTTGCCGCAATGGAATCGGACTTTGAACCGGGAACAGATTTTGGCTATTCCAATACCAATTTTGTTTTGGCCTCCTATATTTTAGAGGACCTGTATCAAAAATCCATTGGCGATTTACTACTTGAAAAATTGAACCCCCTGGCAGAAATAGAAGGGACTTATTTCTTCGAAGAAAACAAAAAATCGGAATCGGAGGTCTCCAGCTATTTTTACACTAATGACTGGGTCGAAATGCCTGCAACCCATCCGAGTATTCCCCTTGGAGCTGGGGGCATAGTATCGAGCCCTTTGGAGCTTTGCAAGTTTATGCGCAGCATTCACGTGGGAAATACTACTAGTGAAGAAAACAAAACCCGAATACAAGCGATTGAAAATTATGACTTTGGCATAATGACTTTTCCCTTTTTCGATAAACAGGCCTTTGGTCATAATGGTGGTATTGATGGTTTTCAAAGCCATGCCAGCTACTTTCCACAGGAAGACTTAGCGATAGCTATTTGCCTCAATGGCAGTCAATACCCACTAAATGATTTAAGCCTAGATCTTCTTTCCATTTACTTCGGGAAAGCGGATTATAAACTACCCGAGTTTAAAAACATCAGCTTAAGCGAAGCCGAATTAAGACCTTTTATAGGACTTTATAAATCAGATAATTTCCCGCTGGATATAAGCATTGAAGTAAAAGAGGGTGAATTATTCGGACAAGCGAGTGGTCAGCCCTCATTTCCTCTAAGCGCTACCGACAAGAATGTATTTGAATTTAAGGCTGCCGGAATAAGGATGGAATTTATGCCGGAGGATAATATTATGAACTTTGAACAAGGAGGCGCAAAAATTCAATTTAAACGATAGCTTTAAATTAAAACTAAATCCCCTTTTTAACGTTCCTTCTTTACACAATCAAAAGCTATGTCCGACTTAAATATCCCTGACCATAACCTCGAAAGAATTGTAATTATCGGTTGCGGTTTCGGAGGGCTAAATCTTGCTAAAAAACTCAATCATAAAAGGTATCAGGTAGTTATGATTGATAAACATAATTACCACACTTTTCAACCTTTACTCTATCAGGTAGCAACTGCTGGGCTGGAGCCCGATTCCATAGCCTACCCTATTCGCAATATCTTCAGGAAATTACCCAATTTCTACTTCCGTCTAGCGGAAGCGAAAGAAATTGATACCGAGCAACAAGTTATTCATTGCAATATTGGCAGTCTTAAATACGACCATCTCGTTATTGCCACTGGTTCTGGCACCAATTACTTTGGAATGAAAGAAGTTGAGGAAAAGAGCATGCCCATGAAAACGGTGCCCGAAGCGCTGAATTTAAGGAGTCTTATTCTTCAAAACTTCGAGGCGGCTTCCTTAACCCAAGATCTAAAAGAAAGAGAACGCTTAATGAATTTCGCCATCGTTGGGGCGGGTCCCACAGGAACGGAATTAGCCGGAGCCTTGGCGGAACTTAAAACCCATGTGCTTCCCAATGACTATCCCGATTTAGATTTCCGGCGGATGTCTATCCACCTTATAGAGATGGCGCCTAAGGTTTTACCTCCAATGAAAGACTTCTCCTCCGAAAATGCTTTGAAGTATTTAGAGTCTTTGGGAGTTCAAGTTTGGCTCGATACCGCTGTTAAACACTATGACGGCAATACCGTAAGTACCAATAAAAAGGAAATTCCAGCCTCTACTCTCATCTGGGCAGCGGGTGTAAAGGGTAATATTATCCCTGGACTGGAAGAAGGAAAGGATTTTGAACGCGGTCGCTATAAGGTGAATGCCATCAACTTGGTGGGTGAGCGAACTAATGTTTTTGCCATTGGTGATGTTGCTGGAATGGAAACTGAAAACAGCCCGAAAGGACATCCCATGCTAGCACAGGTGGCCATTCAACAAGGTCTAAATCTGGCTAAAAACTTCAATAGCCGCAAAAGCACTTCCGCCTGGAAAGCCTTTTCATATAAGGATAAAGGCACCATGGCTACTGTTGGTCGCAATAAGGCGGTTGCGGAGCTCTATAATAAATTCATGTTAAAGGGTTTCCCCGGATGGGCAGTTTGGATGGCCGTACACCTCATCAGCTTGGTTGGCTTTCGCAATCGAATGGTGGTCTTCTTTAATTGGTTGGTAAACTACTTTAGTTACGATCGTAAAATTAGGTTGATCATTCGCCCTTGGAAGAAGCCTAGTGAAATGTAGTTCTAGCTGGAGGGAATTTTTGTCTTTTAGTTTCGGTACTCTTATTAGTACCAAACTCAATAATCCACCCTTCTGATCTCTCTTCTAGGAAATCCTTCCTTTTCTTAAAAAACATGAGTAAGTCCTTCGCACGGTCTACACCTATAGATAGGCTTGTCCCGAGTACCATAATCTTTCGGGACATTTTTTTTCCTTAAGGCCATCAGTTTATCTATTTTTTGATGGACATGGCCACTCAAAGCGGTGCAATTCATCGACCAAGCTCCCCCTTTTATCGCCCCATTTCTTTCGCAAAATAGGCAAGTCGAATTTTTATGAAAAATATTCTCCTCATTATCAGTGTTTTACAAATTGATATGGTACTTTGTTTTGCATAGTACTAATATTCTGACATATCTTTGTAAAACAAAACATAAGAAATGAAAAAGCTATTAGTAACCCTGCTCTTACCACTGTGCTCTACGGTGCTAAGTGCCCAAGATTCGGATCCGATTCAAAGGATCTACGATCATTATTCGGGAGAGAAAATTAGTGTCGCTTTAAACCTCGATGCTGGATTCCTCGATAACTTCGATATTGATATCGATACCGATGAAGTTGAACAGCATATAGAAGGAAGCATTCGCCGGGTGCGTATGGTGCACTTTGAGGAATATTATGCCGCCCTCCATTCGGAAAAGGAAATTGTGGAGGAACTCTTTAGCCTCGGCTATGAGTCGGTAGATGTGCCGCGCGATTGGCATGAAAAGGACAGCCAATTATTGATCTTTCGAAAGAAGAATCAAAGGGTGAGCCCGCATCTAATTGTAATTCACAATGATCGCAGTTCAGAAGATGCTACCCTGCTCATATTAAGTGGTTCAATCACCTTTAAAAGCGAAACCCTATGAATCTTGAAAACACCAAGGCACAAATGCGCAAAGGGGTATTGGAACTCTGTATTTTAAATATGCTTCAAAGTCGTGATGCTTATGCCAACCAAATTATTGAAGACCTAAAAAAGGCCGAGCTAATAGTAGTAGAAGGAACTTTATATCCTTTGCTTACTCGCTTAAAAAATGGCGGACTACTTGCTTATCGCTGGGAGGAATCTACCAGTGGACCACCCCGAAAGTATTACACCCTTACGGAGTTAGGGAAATCTGCTCTTAAAGAGCTGCATGCCAGCTGGGAAAAGCTGCAAGAAGCTGTTAATCAAAGTATAGAAGAAACCAACGAAAAATAAAACATCATGAATAAGACACTTAACATTAATCTTGGAGGCCTGATATTCCATATCGATGAAGATGCCTTCAAAAAACTTGAAGCCTATTTAGGCACGCTGCGTAATCAGTTTCATAAAACCAATGGCGGTGATGAAATTATTAATGATGTTGAACATCGCATGGCGGAGCTTTTTAAAGAAAGAACCAGCCCCAGCAAGGAGGTTATTAACCGCTTAGATGTAGATGAAGTAATTGCTATCATGGGAAAACCTGAGGATTACCTTCAGGAAGAAATGGAAGCAAACTACAATTCTTACGAGTCTTACTCGAGCTCCAAAAAGATGCACCGTGATGTGGATAACCGCATAATTGGTGGTGTAGCTTCTGGCTTAAGTGCCTATTTTAATATTAATCCCATCTACTTAAGGGTACTCTTCTTAGTAATGCTCGTAACCGGTGGATTCGGTTTTATCCTCTACCTCATTCTATGGGCAGTAATGCCTGCAGCTCGCACCACTGCCGAAAAACTGCAAATGCGGGGAAAGCCTGTTACCCTCAGCAATATTGAAGATTTTGTAAAAGAAGAAGGCAGTGCTGTGGGTAGAACCATGTCGGAAATAGGTGGACGAGCTCGCCACTATGGCGGCCGAGGTTCCAATGCCTTAGGAAGCTTTTTTGCCGCTATCTTTCAGCTTATTCGGATGATTTTCAAATTCATATTTAAGATCATTGGCTTCTTTTTCCTAGGGATTGCCCTAATTGTAATTGGTAGCCTAATGTTAAGCTTCTTCGTTGGAGTTGAAATTGATGGCGTACACTTTGGTCAAATTGAATTTGAACAAGCCATGGCCGTGCTTTCATTAGATAGCAGCATTTACAATAGCATAATGATTGGTTTAAGCCTTATTGCGGTTGGACCCCTTCTACTATTGATCTATTATGGCTTGAGAATCATTTTCGGCATTGAGCCTTTAAATTCAAGTGCACGGAAAGGCTTGGTACTCGTAACATTAGCAGGTATAGTAATGCTTATTGTTAGTGGCATTCAGATAGCGCAGGAATTTGATGATTCCGGTTATCAAACCACGGAGCAAATCGTTCCTGCCAAGAATGGAATGATTATTCTCGACCTTAAAAAAGACAGCATTTTAAATGAATACGGCTATTACAATAATGAGAACCCATGGCGGATTTTCAATGGCAAAAGCTACTTCACAAATGTTGAATTGGATATTAAACGCTCTTCTTCGAATCGCAGCTATCTTATTACCAAAACATCTGCACAAGGAAGAACCCGCAATCAAGCTCGCTTTAATTCGCGAAGTCTGAACCACTACCTAGTGATAGACACTGGACTGGTAATGAGTAGCCCTTACTTTACCTTAGCCGAAAAAGCACCTTATCGGGCTCAAAATATCCGAATGACCCTTTACCTTATGGTTGGCGATACGGTTTACCTTAGTGATGGCATGGAATCGATAATTTACGATATCGACAATGTTCAAAATTACTGGGATCCCGATATGGTAGGACATTTTTGGACCATGACGGATAGAGGCTTGTTCTGTACCGATTGTGCGGAAAGTGAAATGATAAAAGATCGCTGGGATAATGAAATTGAGGAAAGCGAAATTCAAGATAGCGAGCTAGAGGAAGAAGTTGAAATTCGCGATGGCTTCATCGAAATTGAAGAAAAGCAAGTTCATCTCGAAAGGCAAAACCGCCCTAAAATGGCGATTATGTTGGCGCCTCCCCAAGAATCTTTTCTTATCTAATTCAAAGGCCGCTTCAAAAATTTGAAGCGGCTTTTTTATTTTCAACCTTAGGCTTCAAATTGGATTAATTCCAAATTAAGCAGACACCGAACCTCTAGCCCAGTTCCTATTGTTATTGATAATAATTTCGAAGAAAGTTTAAAGTAAATACAGATTAGATGAAGACGGATCGAAGAACATTTTTAGCAAAAGCGGGACTATTATCATTAACGGCACTTTCAGGCACAGCATTATTACAGGCATGTGGTGGAGGACCAGAAGAAGCTAGCACTGATGCCGGTAGTCCAGGTCCTGCCCCTGCTCCAGCAGCAGCGACAGAAAGCGAAGCCATAGATTGCAGTAATTTAAATGCACAGTTAACAGATTCTGATAAGGAAGTGCGTCAAAGCGTTGGATATGCCGCAAAAAGTCCGGTTGAGGGCAAGAATTGTTTAAACTGTCGCTTTTATCAGCCCGATAAATTCGAGGGAGATTGCGGTGGTTGCCAACTCTTTGTTAATGGCGCCGTAAATCCAGATGGCTGGTGCAAGTCTTGGGCTGCAGCAGAAGCCTAGTCTGGGAATTTTCGGCGACGCGAGAAAATCAAAACTTGCTCGGGTTTATCAATAAGCTGCAGGCTTAATACATTCCAAGGCCCCGTTTCTATTTTATAGCGACGGGGTTTTTGATTTCGGTCCCAAGGCACTAATGTTAGCTCTTCTCGATGCGGATGAGCTTGCCATAGTCCCGTAAAACGGCGCCCTTCTTTATATTGTTCCGTATAATTTCCCGTCCAACTTAAAAACAAAAAGGCCAAACTATCTTCAGGCTCCGGCACCCAAATACCAACGGCTCCATCTCTCGGACGCAAGGGTTTTGTAGCCGTTTTCATAAGGGTAACTTTTAGCTGTTGACCTTCTTCACTGCGCTCCCAAATCATCTTGTCTTCTAGAAAGCTAACCAAAAATGGCTCAAAGGGATCTTCAAATCCCAAAGTATCATTGAGGCTGAGTTGAGACTGCTCAGCATTCCAATTGTAGCTGCCCGCTCCATTTTGTAAAAGTCCATTCCCTCCCTCAAATAAGCCGTCCTTAAGGTGGATCCATTTCGCTTGAGGAGTCATCATCTGGCCGGCTAGCTCAACCTTTTCCACTTGCCATAATCCGTTTAGGCTTTGCGCCCATGTAGCACTGAAGCAAAAGAGAAATACGATTACGATTTTAGTTTTCATGATATATTTCTTTTAATATTCTCTGAGCTTCCGCAAACAAGCCCGACCAAAAAGGAAAGCCTCGTTCACTGCTAATAAACCTGACAAGGGAATTGTTAAACATGATATTTATAGACGCGTAACCTATGACACTCTTAAGCTATTTTTCTAGACCTACCTTTGTCTTATCAAAATTCAGAAAAAATGCCAACGGTAAAATTAAGTACTGAAAAGTTCAAACAAGAAGTTTTCGACTACACTAAAAATAAAGATTGGAAATTCCAAGGTGATAAGCCTGCTATAATCGACTTCTACGCCGATTGGTGTGGACCCTGTAAGGCCATCGCTCCAGTCTTGGAAGAATTAAGCGATGAGTATCCCGATAATTTGGTCATTTACAAGGTAGATACAGAAATGGAGCAAGAATTAGCTGGAGCCTTTGGAATTCAGAGTATTCCTTCCATTCTTTTTATTCCCCAAGAAGGAAGCCCAATGATGTCTAGAGGGGCTTTACCAAAAAATGAGCTTAAGAAAGTAATTGAAGAAGAGCTTCTAAAGGCTTAAACTGCCCTAAAAAGAGCGATTTACAAAGACCGCAGCCTCCTAAGGTTGCGGTTTTTTTTGCAACTTAGGGACATGAAAACTCCCCAATCAAAACCCAGTGATCAGGATTTACTCAGCATCCTGGATCAAGCCGCCATCGGCCTAATTGTGGCCAATAAAGCCGGTGATATTCGGCATATGAATCAAATGGCAGAAATGATGGTCCTGCCCCTTTTCATGCAAACTGGCATGCCCCCCGAAAACA
Source organism: Bacteroidota bacterium (assembly GCA_024742495.1). Lineage (GTDB taxonomy): Bacteria > Bacteroidota > Bacteroidia > Flavobacteriales > Schleiferiaceae > Croceimicrobium. The sequence goes on along the minus strand of JANSYJ010000010.1, from coordinate 16,369 downwards.
TCCTTAGTTTATTAGAGATGATCGCCCCAGGTATTGCCAACATCATCAACGATTTCCCCGAAAATTCGGGCTTCATCCTAACCCAGCAAAAGCAAACCGTTCAGTTGGAGCATGAAGGAGAAATGATTGTTCGTCATTTTTTCTATTCTATCAACAAAGTTTCGGAACATTCCTTTGTTTATAGTTTTGATGATATAACCAATTACCATGTTGCCCAAGAGGAGCTGGCTCGCCTGAATCAAGAAATAGCTATCGACCGCAGTAAATTTGAAATGGCCGCTGGTGTTTTACACGATATAGGAAATGCAGTAGTGGGAATTGGCTCACACCTTACCAAAGCGCGACGCAGCCTGGAAGACAATGACCTTCAAACCTTAAATAAACTGCTACAGTTTTTTGAAGCTCGAAAACAAGAATTAGCCGATGCTCTGGGTGCCGATAAAAGTGCGGCCCTTGTTAAACTCGTACAAGGACTACAAGAGAATCAGCAACATTTTCACGATACCCTATCTACCAATGTTAAGGAGCAGATGGGTATTACCAGTCACATTAGTGATATCCTCAATATTCAAAGGCAATATGTCTCCAGTTCCGAATCGGTAAAACGCGATCCGGTAGACTTAAAAGCGGTGCTCTACGATGCCCTATCTATATTAATGGCGAGTATTGAAAAACGCGAGATTGAATTAGATGCGAGTATTCCCGACGACTGTCCCAAATTCGTTGGCGATCGCACCAAATTAATTCAGGTATTTATTAATCTCATTAAAAACGCTTTAGACGCTATCGATGAAAGCGAGTCGGATGGCAATCGCTTGCAAATTGCCCTTAGCTACAATGAGGATACCATTGAGGTTATGATTGCAGATAGCGGTGTTGGATTTGAACCCGAAAAAGCGGAGCAGTTTTTTGATCGCGGATTTAGTACTAAAGATCAAGGAAGTGGTATAGGACTGGCTACCAGTCGCTCGGTAATTGAAAGCCATTCCGGTGTACTACAAATTTCAAGTGAGGGGCCAGGAAAAGGCGCCAAAGTAAGCGTTTCTATTCCCCTAAAAAACCAAGACTAAATGGAAAAAATAAATAGTCGCGTGCTCATTATAGATGATGAGGAAATGGTGCGCGACAATATTGAAGAGATATTACAACCGGCTTCTAAACATCGTAATAGCAAGGTAGATGATGCCCTGGATTTATTATTTGATGAAAGTACTGCCGAAGCACCGGTTGTGGAGAATAGTCAGTTTCCCGACTTTAGGGTAGACAAAGCCCAGAACGGAAAAGTAGGCGTTGATAAGGTGCAAACCGCAGTGGAAAATGCCGATCCTTATTCCGTGATTTTTCTAGATATGCGCATGCCCGGTTGGGATGGCTTAGAAACAGCCAAGCGTATTCGCAAGATCGACGGTAAGGTTGAAATCATTATTGTAACCGCCTATTCTGATCATTCCATAGATCAAATTGTAAAGGAAGCTGGTAAAAATGTAGGCTATCACGTAAAGCCCTATAATGCTGAAGAAATTCTGCAGCTCGCCACTAAGGCGGTAAACGACTACAATAAGCTCCGCAATCTGGAGGATTTAATCGCCACTACGGGTAAGATTACCATTGGCGAAAATCAAATGAACAGCTTGCTGCAGAATATCTTCGATCAATTAGCCCGCTATATTGGCACCGAGAATGCGGTAATGGGCATGTTGAAGGAGGAGGATTCACTTGAGATTTTATATGAGGTGGGGAGTTTTGAAGAATCCTTAAATCAAGACTCCCTCCTAAAGATGATCAGAACCGCGAGGCATAATAGTGAAGCCATTATTCAAGATGATAATGTGGTGCTCGCCTTATTACAGGAATATCCGGTCTTTGCCTTATTAAGGCCCAATGAAACTTTAAAAACCGAGAAAATATATCTGCTCCAGCTCTTTATTCAAAATGCTACTCAAGCCATACAGAATGCACATTTGCAAGAAGAGTTACTCCAGAAAGAAAAACTAAGTGCGGCGGGAAATGCATTAGGCATGCTCATGCACGATTTAAGAACCCCCATCAATAATATTCCGCAGATTACCGATCTGCTGAGGGCCGATGGCGCCAATGAAGAACTACTCAAGCTATTGGATCAAAGCTCCAAGCAGGCATCTGAAATTTTAGAGGATTTCCTCGATTTTGTTAGGGAGACTCCTATTAAAAAGGAAAAGGTACTTTTAGATGAGCTATTTGAAATGGCTATTAAACTCACTAATGATAGACGAGACCTCTCCACTATTAACTTTGACATTAACAGTAAAAACGGCACCTACTTAAAAGGAGATCCCAGTAAGATTAAACGTCTTATTATGAATATCCTAAGCAATGCAGGCGATGCCCTTCTGGATCATAAAGTAGCCAATCCCACCATTTCCATACGTTGTGACCATGATGGAAACTTCCATTTGATTCGCATCAAAGACAATGGTCCTGGTATTCCAAAGAGAATATTAGACAATCTCTTTCAACCTTTTACCACCGAAGGGAAATCGGAAGGTACTGGCTTGGGCTTAACCATAGTTAAACAGTATGTTGATGCGCATGGCGGTAATATTCACGCCTACAATGATGGTGGTGCAATATTTGAAATTCGCCTGCCGCTTTGGAATGATTAAGCTAAATCGGATCGCATATCGGCAATAAACTGGTCAACTACCTTGCCGATGGTATGCTGCATCACCACAATTTTCCACCACTTTGGCTTTGCCCCGAAATTATCGCTCACAAGGCGGTATTTTTGGGGTATCCGACTGGGAACTTGATCGGCATACATGCTTACAATATTCAAACTTGGATGGCGGAAGTAACGAATCCCCATATCATCTAAAGCCGAACAAAGCTTATCGGTTTCAATAATTAGCCGCTCCATCATATTCTTCCAGCCTCTGGGACCGTGGGTCATTAGGATCATCCAAATGGAAATGGCTTGTGCCCCAGATCTACTGCCTACCATGGTGTAGTCTAATCCTTGCACGTAGCTGGCTTCAGAGGTCGCTGCATAGTGCATCCAATCCTTGCGGATCATAAAAACGCCCGTGCCATAAGGCGCCATCAGCATTTTATGGGCATCCATAGTAACTGAATGCACCCTTGGGTTGCCAAAATGCAATTTAGAATTCGAATCAGTAAATGGGTAGATAAAACCACCAAAAGCCCCATCAACATGAAGTTTATAGGGTAATTCCATGCTTTCGAATAAAGCCCCAATTTCATCGGGATCGTCCACCGAACCAAATAAGGTGGTGCTCATATTGGCAATTGCAATGAAGTATTTAATCCCCTCCTGCTTAGCCGCTTGCAATCGCTCTTGCATCAACTTCATATCAATGCTTCTACTTTCGGGGTCTACCGCAACATCCAAAGCCTTAATGCCCAAAATATTGGCGCCTTTGTAAAAACTATAATGACTATCGGAACTAAAGACCACCGCTATCTCATTCGCTTTGGCATTAAACTCTTTTTGGTAATAATTCCGATAAATCCATAAGGCTTGGATATTTGCTTCGGTGCCCCCCGGCGCTACATAACCATCCACACTTTTGGCCTCCGCATTAAGAATTTCCTCCGAAATCATTCGAATCAGTTCCACCTCAATTTTCTGAGTCCCTCGAAACATGTCTTCCCCTTCATCACCGGTTAGCGTATGACAACCAATATGATTTGGATTATTAATAAAGGTTCTTAAAAAGGGAGCATCATCTAAAAAATGGGCATCTCGGTGAAACTGCTCGGTATCCAAATAAGTACCTGGGATTCCGAGGATATAATCGCTATCGTAATTTCTATTTTCAGCTAGAGCTGCATATACCCGATCTTTAATTTCGGGTTTGGTCATGTGTTTCCAAATCATGCTGCAAATTTACGCTCCTTTATCAGCTTAAAGCTGATAAAACCCCATAGTTTAAGGACGATTCCTTTATGTACCTTCGCGTAAAAATTAGCATGCCGCTTAAGATATTAGTACTTAGTAACTACCGCAGTACAATTACCGTAAGACCTGAGGCAGAGATCTTTATCGGTCTTCAAAAAGCAGGACACTCGGTAACGGTGATGACCTACGGCGATAGCCCTTATTGGGCAAACTTTAAAGCAGCCGGCATAAAACTGATTGATTTTCATTGCCAGAAAAAATTCGATAAAAAGGAGATTGCCTTTATCCATGAAGAAATTGTTTCTGGAGACTACGACGTGATGCATCTCTTTAATGGAAAGTCGATGATTAATGGCATCCAAGCGGCAAAAGGAACTAAAGTGAAAGTAGTTCTTTACCGCGGCTTTCAAGGACATATTCATTGGTATGATCCCGCTATTTACTGGAAATTCTTGCACCCACGAGTTGATGCGATAATGTGCAATTCGGAGGGAGTGGCAGAGCATATAAAAAAGGCCTGCGTCTTTGTTAAGCCGCGCTTGGTAACGGTAAACAAAGGTCATCGCTTAGAGTGGTACCAAGATGTAGAGACCATGACCCATGAGGAAATGGGTTTAGATCCAAATGCTTTTTATGCGATTTGTGTGGCCAACAATCGCAAAATGAAAGGCATGCCTTATTTGCTCAAAAGCTTTCAATACATACCTGAAGATGCTAATATTCACCTATTGGTATTGGGGAATGATATGGATATCCCCGAAAATATGGCCATTGTAAATGGGCTTCCTCGCCCCGATAGGATTCATGTTTTAGGTTGGCGCTCCGATGGTTTAAGAATTGTTAAAATGGCCCAAACCTTTTTACTGGGTAGTCTCTATGGTGAATCCATCACAAAATCTGTTATGGAAGGAATGGCTTTAGCTACGCCTGCCATCATCACTCAAATTCCTGGCAACCGCGAGCTTATTGAGGACGGGGTATCCGGATATTTCGTTCCAAAGAAAAGCCCGAAGGCCATGGCCGAAGCTTTATTGAAAATGTATCAAAATAAAGAGGCATCAGTGCAAATGGGTTTGGCTGCCAAGGAACGCATCGACAATCGTTTCAACTCCGTGCAAACCATTAAAGGCTATGAGGCCTTTTACTTAGATTTAGCAGGTAAGAACTAGTGTTCGTCATTCATTCTGAAAACCTCAAGTTTTATTGGGATCGAGTTTAAAGGAAGTTGAAAATATTTTTTACTGCTTAATCCACTTCGTTGTTCCATTTTGGAAAAAATCAAATGAATTTATGGCCCCCGCTTTATCTCTATTAAAATGAAAAACTGATATGCTATTGGGTCTAAAAAAGGTACTTAAGTAATGATATTCAACTCTATATGTGGCATTATTCCAAGACTGCCTAAAATAAAGGATATTGTTCTCATATGTTACATCTATTTTCAGTTCAAGATCAAAGGCTAAACTTTCTACTTGCTGATAGGTACCAACTATTTCTTTAGCCAAATCCTCATCGAGCAAGAAGGCCACTCTATCATGCTTGCTAAGTATTTTCCTGTTAACTAGGTCATATTCATAGCCGTTAGATAGCGTATAAAACTGTTTTTCATTTATTTCTAATGGATAAATCGTATCTCTCTCTTCAGACCACCTAGTGTTGTCATAAATTGTAACATAGCTCTTTCCAATTACTCGGAACTTATTATCGTTTACAATAATTCCCGTGTTTTCATCAATTCCGATTCCTAATACACTAGGCATTTTTTCCTTTATTTCAAACATATCAAATTGTCTATTTCTAGCAATATGATGTTGATCGATTGCAAAATTATTGAGGAAACCAAATCCATTTTGATAATCCCCGAGCATAACAGTATGAGAATTAGAATCGCCACGAACAAGAACATCTCCCATTATGGAAGCGCCAGCCGAAGTGCCTGCAATTAGCTTTCCTTGATTTAATAGCCTTTTAAGTGAGCTTTGAATTTTTGTGTCCTTATAAGCCTTTGCTAAACGCCATTGTCTGCCTCCCGTTATCCAAACGCCATCAGCTGATAACAATATGTTATTTAAGGAATCACTATTCGCAAGCTTCTTTTTCCTGGTATGAACAATGCTTATATTTTTAAATCCAAAATCAGCAAAGGGCTTTTTCAACATTTTAATGTCGGCCTCAGAATCTAAATATTTATCATCCATGGCCGTGGGAATGATAACTATCTGGCTATCATAGCCGCCTATTAAACCCGCAAATTCTGTAATAAAGTAGTCATTAGTGCAATTCCCACCCATAATTAGCAAAGTCCCTTTGGTAGTCATTGAACTATTCTGTGAAAGTAACAGCAATGGTACTTGCATAATGACAATCAAAATAAGGGAGTTTGCTATTCTCATATTGTAGCTTCTATTTGCTTTTAGATGGGACTTAAATTCCCTGTTATAGGTATTATACAGCTTTGCCTACTGTTATAGTCCTCTTCTGATATCCAAATTCCCATCAATTAAGGAAAGCTCCAATGGTGGTCCATTTAAGGCTGGATTCCACCCAATATTCATAGAATCCCTTATTATAGTTTCAACCAGCTTAGGGCTCATAATTAATTTGTTCGAATCTCCAATTTCAATGGAGTAATTTCCAAATTCGATCGTAATATTTTCATCATTGGAAATTACCACTTCAAGTTTTTTTCCTTTTCCTGAATAACCTTGTACCACAAGAACCATATAGCCTGAGTCCTGGGATGGACTCCATCGATAAACATGTCCGTCTACCGTGATCTTCCTTGATTTTCGTTTAGATAATCCCATTTGCAATTACTTGGCAAAATTGTATGAGGCCCTGCTCACTGAGTAAAAAGCAATTACTCCCTATCCTCAATAGGTCCATGCCATAAAGCCTGGCAGCCTGCTGAAAAAAGTGTCCTTCTCGTATTTACTATTCGGGCAACAGCCAATAGGCTTTTATATCGAAGTTCGTTTATAAAGGCTCGAAACCAATTGATTAACTACTAAAATCATCATACAACAGATACTTGCGGCGAATCTGCTGAAAGCTTTGCAAACCTTGCTGCCAAGTGGCTCTAATTTCATCAGGGCTTTTTCCAGCCTCTATTTGGGCTTGTAGCTTTTTGCTTCCTGCCAATAAGGTGAAATAAGATTTAAAAAACTTGTCCTTTTCCGGTGCCATTTTATAAGATTCTACCAACCAAAATAGATAAAGCTCTCCCAGTCCATCAATATAGGAATCGGCAAAATCGGTTAATAAAAAACCCTTGCACGCTTCGCCTTCATAAGGTGGGTTCTTAGCGCCTGGTCGATCAATGGGAGTAAAATTATAATTGGATTCCGTAAACCAGGGTGCACCAATAAGCTGAAAAGGATGCTCGGTACCTCGACCTACGCTTACCGAAGTTCCTTCGAAAAGGCAAATGGAAGGATATAAATTAATTGACCAAGCATTGGGCAAATTTGGCGAGGGCTTTATAGGTAATTCATAGGCGGTAACATGATCGTAGTTTAAGCAAGGGACTACCTCTAAGTCACATTGTATGCCGCCTTTTAACCATTTTTCACCGTTCAGCATTTGGGCGTATTCGGCTACGGTCATGCCATGTACAATGGGAATAGGATGCATACCCACAAAGGAGCTATGTTTGGGCTCTAAGATGGGACCATCTATATAATAGCCATGCGGATTCGGGCGATCTAAAACCATCACTTTAAGGCCCTGCTCAGCCGCCGCCTCCATCACATAAGTAAGGGTACTGATATAAGTGAAAAATCGTGTTCCAACATCTTGAATATCAAAAATCACAATATCTAAACCGGCGAAATCCTCCACTGTGGGTTTCTTGTGATTGCCATACAAGGATATTACGGGCAAACCACTTTTAGGGTCTTTACCATCCGCAACCTTCGCCCCTGCTGAAGCTTCGCCTCTAAAACCATGTTCGGGACTAAAAATCTTTTTAAGCTTAATATCACTGGCTAAAAGATAATCTACTAGATGCTGACCATCGCGAAGCCTAGAGCTATGATTAACCACCAAGCCCACATTTTTGCCATATAAAGAGGCTAAATAGGCTCCTGGCCGATCGGCGGCAATAACTAGACTATCGGGAGACTTTAATCGCAAATTTTGAGCGAATAAAATTGGACCCAGCAGCGCTAGCAATATGGTATATTTGAAGCGAATTTTCAGAATTGTCATCTATTGCTGTTTGAGTTTTTCATCGCCCGCCGGATTTTAAAAAACCGTTCGGCTACCCGTAAAGTTGCTAAACCTGTTTTAAGCATTTCGGTTTGGGCCATTGCTATGGGTTTAATAATCATGATCCTAGCTATTTCTACGGGCAATGGCCTTAGGAAAGCGATTAAAAACAAAGTAACCGGATTTGGAGGAGATATTCAAATCCTAAATTACAGTCCAACCCCAACTTATGAGCAGGTTCCAATAAGCCTGGAAGCAGAGCTTATTAGTGAATTACAAGCAGTACCGAATATTGCCAAAGTTCAAGCCTATGGTCAAAAGGCGGGGATCTTAAAAAATGAAGACTTGTTTGAAGGGGCGGTCCTTAAAGGTATTGGCGCCCAATATGATTTGGGCTTTATGCAAGAATACCTCTTGGAAGGTTCCCTGCCGCAGTATAAGGATGGACTTTTCGATGATAGCATAATTATCAGTGCTCCTTTGGCAAGAAAGTTAAAACTGGCGCTTCATGATCAATGCGAGATGTACTTCCTAAGGCCAAATAAAGCACCACTTCGCCGTCGATTTATCCTCGCAGGCATTTTTCAAACTGATTTCGATAAGCTCGATCGCTCTTTTATTATTGGTGATCTAGATCATGTTCAAAGATTGTCGAAATGGGACAGCTCTGAAGTTGGTGCCTGGGAGATTCACTTTGGTTCCAATGAAGCCCCGGAAGGGTTTCTAGAAGATTTACGATTAAAATTACCTTTTGAGTATGATGCCATGAACGTGCGAAGCTTAAATCTTCAGCTCTTTCAATGGTTGGATCTTTTCGATTTAAATATCCTACTCATCATTGGGATCATCATCATTGTAGCTACCATTAACATGTCCATTGCCCTGCTCATCCTTATTATGGAACGCACCACAATGATTGGTCTCCTAAAGGCACTTGGCGCCTCCAATCCCAGTATTCAAAAAATATTTTTACTCAATGCTACTTACTTAATTGGCAAGGGCTTATTATGGGGAAATGCCATTGGAATTGGCTTGGCCTTGGTGCAAGATCACTTTGGATTAATCAAGCTAGACCCAAGTACCTACTATGTAAGCGCGGTGAGCATTGACCTTAATTTTTGGCATATTCTCTCAATAAATGCGGTTACCCTAATCATTTGCCTCCTTTGTTTGTTAATTCCTTCCTTCTTGGTTAGTCGGGTTCGCCCCACAAAAGCCATCCGTTTTGATTAGTTTTGCCAGCCCAAAAAAGCACGAAATTTAGCTATGCGTCCAATAAAAAACATTTACGATAACATTCTCGAAACCATTGGCCACACCCCAATGATTCGCCTTCATAAAAGCGTGGAAGATTTCCCATGTGAAGTACTTGCCAAGGTGGAATACTTTAACCCTGGTAACTCAGTAAAGGACCGTATGGCCCTTACCATGATTGAAAATGCCGAGCGTGAAGGTTTGCTAAAACCCGGTGGAACCATAATCGAATGTACTTCTGGAAACACAGGAATGGGCTTAGCCCTGGCGGCAATTGTAAAAGGTTACAAATTAATTTGTACCCTCAGCGATAAGCAGAGTAAAGAAAAAATGGATGTACTAAGAGCGCTAGGAGCCGAAATTTATGTTTGCCCTACTAGCGTTCCACCCGAACACCCTGAATCTTATTATTCGGTGGCCGATCGCTTGCATAAAGAAATCCCTAACTCCTATTACCCCTATCAGTACGATAACCCTGGAAATGCTCAGGCTCATTATGAAAGCACGGGTCCCGAAATTTGGGAGCAAACTGAAGGTAAAATCACCCACTTTGTGGTTGGTGTAGGCACAGGTGGAACCATCTCTGGGGTTGGAAAATACCTAAAAGAGAAGAATCCCAACATTAAAATTTGGGGAATAGACAGCTATGGTTCTGTTTTCAAGAAATACCATGAGACTGGTGAATTCGACGAAAAAGAAATTTACAGCTATATCACTGAGGGTATCGGTGAAGATATCCTTCCTAAAAATGTTGACTTTGGAGTAATCGATTACTTCGAAAAGGTTAGCGATAAAGATGGCGCTTTAGCCACTAGAGAGCTTGCCAAGAAAGAAGGTTTATTCTTAGGATATTCTTGTGGCTCCGCCTTTCAAGGATTGCGTCAGCTAAAAGACCAATTAAAGCCAGAGGATGTTGTTGTAGTGCTCTTCCACGATCATGGAAGCAGGTATGTTGGTAAGGTTTATAATGATGATTGGATGCGCGATCGTGGCTTCCTTACCACGGAAAATAGCAATGCCGGAGATTTGGTTAAGGCCCATGAGCACTTGCCTTTAGTTTCGGTTAGCCCGGATGAAGTTATCGCTCAAGCCATTCAAAAAATGCAAAAGCATAGCATCTCCCAAATTCCAGTGATGAAAGATGGCCAGCAAGTAGGTTCACTTGATGAAAGTCAACTTTTCCAAGCCATGATTGGCGACCCTGGATTAGCGGAAAAATTTGTGGAACATATTATGGGAACACCGTTTCCGGAGGTAGATCATCACCTCGATGTTCGTGAAGTGGCCAAGCTCATCAACAAGGATAATCACGCGGTTATTGTAAACCTACCGAGTGGATCTAAACACATTATTACCAAGCAGGATTTGATTAGTGCTTTAAGCTAATGCCGATTTATATCGATCAATTAGGTCGATCGGTGGAGCTAAAAAAAGCGCCCCAAAGAATAGTTTCTGCTGTTCCATCCCTCAGCGAGCTTATTGTTGATTTAGGCGCTGAACAACGATTGGTCGGAATCACCTCCTGGTGCGTTCATCCGACAAACTTACTGCTGGATAAAAAAGTTATTGGTGGCACTAAGAATTTGGATATTTCTAAAATCCGGTCCTTAAAGCCCGACCTTATTATTGCCAACAAGGAGGAGAATCCTCAGGATCAAATAGAGGCCTTGGCCAAAGAATTCCCAGTTTGGGTAAGTGATGTTCGCAGTTTGGATCAGGCTTTTGATATGATAGCAATGCTGGCCAAACTTTTGGAACTGGAAAACAGAGGAGCAAATCTCCTCGGCGAACTTGCGGAACTTCGAAAAGGCTGCCGGGCTTCAGATGGCCTTAGCTACCTCTATTTTATCTGGAAAGACCCTTATATGGTGGCCGGTAAAGACACTTATATTTCAAGCCTATTTGATGAAATTGGAATGCAAAACCTGGCCCCAGAAAATGAGGAACGCTATCCCCAGTTATCCTTACAAAGCATTCAAGAGCTTAAGCCAGATCGCATTATTCTGAGCTCTGAACCTTATTCCTTCAAAGCCGTTGAACTAAAGACTTTTCACGAATTAGGAATGCGGAGTTTATTGGTGAGTGGTGAACTCTTTACCTGGTATGGGAGTCGGATTAAAGCTTGTTTAAAATATTTAAACAATAATCCTTTTAATTTTTAGCTAATGTAGAGCGGGGCATTTTTCCTACCTTACAGCAAATACTTCTAGCTTTTGACGCAAAACGCCAGTCCAATATTATTTTACTCCGGTAACTTCACCTGCAAGAAAATGGTGGAATCGGCTCTAGCAGATCAAGGCTATCAATTAATGAGCAGTGCCAATTTACAGGATCTCCCCGATCTTAAGGCCCTCAGTTATTTTCATTTATTGATTTTTTGTCCCGGACCAAAGCTCGAGGAGGAACTTCAATATTTGCAGGAAGTAAAGCGCTTCTATCCAGATTATAATTTGCCCTTAATCTTGCTAGATTCCAAGCAGCAGTTGGAAGATTATGAGGAATTAGATCAAATGGACTTGCAAGAATATCGCAGTTTAGATCTTAATAAGAAATCCATCCGCTTCAGCGTAAAGCGACTCCTAGATGATCGCAACCGCAACTTAGAAAGGGATGCGGAGCTAAATCGCCTCAAACTTGAAGCCCACCAAAAAACTGATTTATTGGAAGAGGTGAGTCTAAAGGCGCAAGAAAGTGAGCGACTAAAAACAGCTTTTCTCAATAATATATCTCACGAATTACGAACCCCCATGAATGGCATTCTGGGTTTCTTAGAATATTTGGAGGATCCGCAATTGGAGGGCGAAATTAAAAGTCGTTTCATAAAAAACATCCGCGATAGCAGCGATCGTTTACTTAATACCCTTCAAGACCTTATTGAGATTTCTGAAATTGAAGCTGGTGACTTAAAGGTTAAATTTCAAACGGTTAATCTGCGTAAGCTACTGGCTTTTATAGAAAAGCTTTTTGTGCCACGGGCCCAGGCTAAGGGCTTGGAATTTAAAGCCAATCTCGCTTTAGAAGAAGATCAACAGATTATTTGGAGCGATGAAAATAAGATTAAAGGCATTCTAATTCACCTTTTAAATAATGCCCTAAAGTTTACAAATTCGGGAAGCATCAGCTTAAGCATCAAAGCACTTAATGATCAAGTTTTCTTCCAAGTTCAAGATACCGGCATTGGCATGAATGAATCCGATATAGCCCATATATACGAGCATTTTGTGCAAATTGAGGAACACCTAACCCGAAAGTACGATGGTTTGGGATTAGGACTTAGCATTTGTGAAGCCTACAGTCGTTGCTTAAGTGGTGAGCTTGAAATTGCCTCTCAAGTTGATATTGGTACCACCGTAAGTTTACGAATACCTTTTATCAGCGGAAAGAAGGTATCGCCTAAAGATCAGCAAGACATTTTGACTCAAAACAAATTTAAGGAGGCCAAAGTCTTATTAGTTGATGATGACCCAATTAATCTCCAGCTTTTAGAAAAATTTCTCTTCGATCGGGTTGCTGATCTCACCATCGTAAAAGCTAAAAATGGTGTAGAGGCGGTTCAATATTATCGCCAAAATGCCGATTTCGATCTTATACTAATGGACCTTAAAATGCCAATGATGAATGGGTTTGAGGCAACTAAGCAAATCCGAGAAATCAACGAGCAGGTTCCCATTATTGCTCAAACCGCTTATGCCATGCATCAGGATAAAGAGAAAGCACTTTCGGAAGGTTGTAATGATTACCTCTCCAAACCATTAAACAAAACCTTGTTTTACAAGACCTTAGAACAATATCTTAATCGCTAAGCAATTGTTTAACCAGGCCTGGCCCTTGGTAGATGAATCCCGTATACACTTGCACCAGACTGGCACCGGCTTCTAGCTTTTCAAGATAATCGGCCCTGCTTTGCACCCCTCCTACTGCAATAATGGGAAAGTCAATTTTGGCATTTTGCTTTAGATATCGGATCACTTCCGTAGATCTATTTTTCACGGGCTGACCGCTTAGTCCACCGGCACCAATTTCTTCAATGCGGGCCTTTTCCGTTTTTAAACCATCTCTGCTAATGGTGGTATTGGTTGCAATGAGGCCTTCAATTCCAGTTTCCTCTACTATTTCAATAATATCATCTAGCTGAGCATTGCTCAAATCGGGAGCGATTTTTAATAGAATTGGTTTTGACTTATCTTCTTGGGCATCATCTTCTTTTAGATTTTTGAGAATCCGTTTCAGGGGTTCTTTTTCCTGCAAATCGCGGAGATTAGGCGTATTGGGAGAGCTTACATTCACAACAAAATAATCTACATATGGATGTAAGGCTTTTCTACAAGCGCGGTAATCATCCAGAGCCTGCTCATTAGGGGTAAGTTTATTCTTTCCGATGTTTCCACCAATAATCAAATCCTTCGGTCGCTTGGCCATCAATTGCTTTTGCAAATGCTCCAAACCTTGGTTATTAAATCCCATTCGATTTATTAGACCTTGATCTTGAGGCAGTCGGAACATACGAGGCTTAGGATTTCCTTCTTGCCCTTTAGGGGTTACGGTACCCACTTCTATAAAGCCAAAGCCGTAGTTATATAGCTCCTTATACAGCAAGGCATCTTTATCAAAACCAGCTGCTAAACCCACCCTGTTGGGGAATTTCAGGCCCCATAATTCTATCGGATCATTCGATTTTGGACGAAACAAAGCCCGGTTTATCGCAGCCACTCCTGGTATCCGGTGGATGTTCTTTATTAAATTAAAGGTGAAGTGATGTGCATTCTCAGGGTCGAGTTTAAAAAGTAATGGGCGAATAAGGCTCCGATACATGTGGAAATTTTGCGCAAAGATAACACTATGTTAGCTGCTTAAGAGATAGTATCTTCGCCGATTCAATGGCAGAGAAAAGCATAAATATCAAAAATCGGAAGGCTCGTTTCAATTACGAGATTCTAGACACTTTTGAAGCGGGTATAAAACTTTTGGGAACCGAAATTAAATCGATTCGTCAAGGTAAAGCCAGCTTGCAGGAAGCCTATTGCTTTTTCGAAAGGGAGAATCGCCTGCTTATAAAAAACATGCATATTGCGGAATATGATCATGGTAATATTAATAACCATGAGCCGCTGCGCGAGCGTTTACTGCTTTTGCATAAACGTGAATTAGAGAAGCTTAAGGCTGAAGCCGAAAAAGGCAATCGCACTATTGTTCCTTTAAACATGTATATCAACGACAAGGGCTTGGCCAAGTTAAAAATTGCCTTGGCCCAGGGTAAGAAAACCCATGATAAGCGCGACACCTTAAAGGAGCGCGATGTAAAGCGTGAGATGGATCGCGCCATGCGCCGCTAATTCTAAGTAAAATCGGAGCGGATTTTCTTGGCTCTATGCTCGGCTAATAGCTCCAATTCTAAAGCCTCTTCCACTCTTTTACAACATGCCCTTAAGCGAGCTCTTAGTGCAAGGGCAGCCGGCGGTAAAGAATTAGAAGAGCGGTTATAAGTTTCCCGGTCGGGCCAAATGGAATATTCATAATAATCGAGCTGGCTAGCGCGACGATGAATGCGGGCTGCCAAACAACCGGCATAGCGAAAATTAAGATCGCTTAATACCTTCCAGGTACTAAGAAACTCCTCCTCCGCCTCTGGCTTTAAATGATAGGAATGTAAGGTGATATGTTTTGACAAAATTTACTAATTAGGAGCAAGGTAGTAAAAAGTTATACACCATTAATGTCGATTAACGCATTTTAAGTATTTACTATTCAGTACTTTAAAAATTATTAATGATGGGCGAATAAGCATCAAACTAAAAAGTTAGAATCGGGTGGCTTTTTTTGATAGTAGATTATATTTCGTTTTTAGCACCATATTACTATTCTTTAATCTTTCTTTAACCGGAGCATATTGAAAATAGTCAGACTATTGCGCTAAGAATCTTTGCTTTACTATTTATCGATGTCGAAAAAGTTTATCGCCTTTCTAGTTTTCATCGCTTTGCTCTGTTTTGCTCGTCCCTTTTTTGTTGCAGGAAAAAGTCCCTATTTATTTTTACTGTGGAATCTCTTCCTTGCAGCCTTGCCTTATTTCTTTGTGAAATGGCGACCACAATCTTTTGAAAATGGTTTCTGGCCTTGGATACGAATGGCATTTTGGCTACTTTTTCTACCTAATGCGCCTTATATCATTACCGATTTGGTCCATCTAGATCATTCCAATGGTTTCGAATGGTATGATACAGTATTAATCTTGAGCGCTGGAATCGCGGGGATAAAATTCGCTTTCGATAGTCTGGATATAATATTAAAGGAGCTTAAAGCCAAATTCCCATTTATTGCTTCTTGGATATGGAATGCTTTCTTCTTAGGTCTTTCAGCCTATGGCGTTTACTTGGGTAGGTACCTGCGATTTAACAGCTGGGATGTTTTAGCCAATCCTCGATCCTTAGTAGTAGAATGCTTGCAGCTCTTTGTTCACCCCTTTCAGCATCAACATCAATGGGCTATGATTGGCGTTTTTAGTGTTTTCCTCTTTATGCTAAGGCTGATATGGCCTCCCGAAAACCTAAGGGATATTTAGGAGCTTGCTTTAATTTTTTTGGGCATTCCCCCTTAGCAAAATCATTCGCGTATTCGGTTTAGGGTGCCAGCTTAGCGACCTTTTGGTTTTCATAAAGTTCTTGTTTTTTTTCTGCTCTATAATAGCCCCTCGCCCCTCGACAAGCTCGGGGTGACCAGGTTTAGGCTGTAATAAAAAGCTTTAGCTACAGACTAATGCTCGCTACTTTAAAACGCCATCCCTCTCTCAAGGAGCACAGCGACTGATCTCAGGTCTAGGTTCTAACAGCGAAGCGGCCCCTCGACAAGCTCAGGGTGACAAGGTTTAGACTGTCATGGTGAGCATTCTAAGATTAAAACAAACTTTTAGGCCGCTAATTTCACAAAAGGTTCTTCTCGATTGGCTACAGCAAAAATTCGTAATACAATTTTATTTGCCACGGCGTTCAAAGCCGACAGTTTGTGCTTTCC
>JANSYJ010000014.1 GCA_024742495.1 Bacteroidota bacterium | reverse complement strand
CTATTGCTCACCTGAAGCCTATGCTTAACTGTCGAACTAGTTCACCTTTACCCTCTGGTTGCTCAGATTTTACTCCATTAAAAACTACCTGAATTTAAAGAAGCTAATCTAATAGCTTGCCGAACCATAAAAGCGAAGCGGCCTTCCTCCCACTTTTTGCATTGCCAAAAAAGTAGGCAAAAACGCTAGGCCCCTGAAAAGGCAATTCTGTTGGGCCAACCTGCGGTTTGCCCACAGACCATCGACTCTTGGGCCGGGCCAGCACGGATGACGACTTCGTTAAAATCCCACTCAATTTTTATAGCCACTTTTTTCCTAATGATTGCCCTACGAGCGATTATTGCTGCTCAGGGGCCCTCTCGCTCCGTAGTCCTGTCCGTTGCTTGTAGTGGTGATTCGTCAATACGTTTTTAGCTAAAGCTTAAAGAGCGATCCAATATTGAAGTTAGTAATCACTAAATAGTATTGAGTCTGATTAGAGAATGGCTATTTGGAAGAATCACGAAGTTATTTGCAGTATTAAGTCTAAAAGGGAGCAAAGCGACCGGTCTAAGATCTCATATCTAACAGCGAAGCGGTCTGAGTTTAAAGCGCAGCGGTCTTTACTAACAATTTAATTGCACTTTATTTGCACTTTAACTACCTTGGGCTTGACTTAATCCTATGGAATTCACACCTAAATTCACCATAACTCCAGCATTAACCAATACCCTTCTAGAGATAGAACGCCATAAAGAAGCGATTGATGTTTTGCCCATCAATGCACGAATGGTGGCATCTTTACGGGAAACGGCTCGTATGATATCGACCCACTATTCTACCCAAATTGAAGGTAATGCTCTTGCTATATCGGAGGTAGAACAATTGGCTCAGGGGCATAAAGGTGGTTTTCCAGGCAAAGACCGAGATGAACGGGAGGTCCGCAACTATTTCAAAGCACTGGCCTATGTTGAAAGTCTAGTTGGTCAAGATTCGTCGATTACCGAAAAACAGATTAAGGAAATTCATTCTTTGGTACTAAAGGGTGCTAAGCGAGGTACACCTTACCGAGAGGGACAAAATGTTATTCGAGATAACCGATCGGCTAGGATTGTTTACATGCCTCCCGAGGCAAAGGATGTTCCTAAATTGATGAAGGTTTTATCCGAATGGATGAATCTGCAAATAAAAGGAAAGATATTGCCGGCTCCTATTATAGCTGGTTTGGTACATTATCAATTTGCCACCATTCACCCCTATTACGATGGCAATGGTAGAACGGCGCGTTTGCTAACTACTTTACTATTGCATAATATGGGGTACGGCTTAAAAGGGATTTATTCACTGGAAGAATATTATGCGAAAAACCTCTTGGCTTATTATGAAGCTCTAAATATTGGAGATAATCATAATTACTATATGGGCAGAGCCGAAGCCGATGTCACCCCTTTTCTGGAGTATTTTCTTTCGGGAATGGCACTCTCTTTTAGCAGTGTTCGAAAGGAAGTGGAGAAGTATAAATCCCTTCCCCAAGTGGATCAGGTCAAAAAAATCAGAGAACTTCGTCCCATGCAAAAGCAAGTGTTGTCGCTATTTGAGAAATCAAAGGAAGTAAGCTTGCAGGAAATAGCGGATCATCTTGGAGTGTCCTCCCGAGCGGTGTATCGCAATTTGAAAGAATGGATTGAGATGGACTTCGTGGTTATAATTAATCCTTCTAAGAAGGGTCGTACCTATGGCTTAAGTGAGCCATGGGAAAATATGCTCCAACAAAAAGACGACAGGTTGTAAGCATTAGAAAATGCTTTATTACAGAAATTAAGGGCTTTAAGCTTCCCGAAATATTCAACCATTAAATTTATAACTGCTGCTGGCTTGCCGAGGATACTAAAGGGCTTGCATCCATTAAATTGCGAGGGAATAATGAACTATTCAATCCTTCAACCTAAGAAGTTCCTCATCAGTTAAGATATAATAGAGGTAAGTGCTATCCGTATCTGGACAAACGGTATGTTTTAAATTAGTCCAGCACCTAGGTTGATTAGATCCAGGATGCCATTTAACATTTCCCTCGATATTACACTCGCTATAACTATAATTCTCAAGTGCTACATGAATTGAGTCTGAAACTTGTGGCAACTGGTTGCCAAAGTTGTTTTCTCTGTGCACTAAAACCTTAAAGCTTGAACCCTCACGTTCAAGCCAGACTATTCCTACCCCCGATCCTTTATCCCAATTAGAATAGTCCACTTTAGTCACAAAATAAAAACTAGGATTACACAAAACGAGTAAAGCTGCTATTGAAAAAAAATTTACAATCATCATCTAAATTCTATGTGGAATGGTTCTGTAAGCTTCCAGGTAATTCGACTGATTAAAATTAGAACGCAACAAATCTAAAGGTACCCTTTATGAACTACTCCCCTTTCTTTGAAAAAAGGAGAAATATCCATTGATTTTCAATAATTTAAATATTACTAACTGCAAAACAAATAATTTGGAGTATTACCAGCTTTAAGCCAAATCCCGGCACCCCTCGTTTCCTAATACAAAGCTTTAATCATCTCTTGCCAATCTGCATTATTTAGCTGACTTAAAAACTCTTCTTCAAAGCCTAAATTAGTTTGATCAATTGTGATAAAGCTAATATCAGGGTAATAATCTTCTAGGTTAGAGTCCCTTTTATAGTCAAGATTCAGTGCCTTAATCTTATTGATATCGTAAAGGCATGCGGCAGGATTTGTAAAGTCTAAGACCCTAAGTTCAGGATAAAACTTTGCACTGAGGCCTTTAACATGGGATTCTTTGTCGACTAAAATCATCCTTAAGGCAGAACTAAAGTTATGGTGTGGGCTAATATTTACACTAGACTTGAGAAAGCTCAGATATACAGAATCAGCTGAAGACTCAAGGTAAATTTTGTTTGCGTGAAATCGATCGGTTAACAATAGGCCTAAAGAGTCTGAAGCTAAGAACAAAAAAGGAATTCTTGACTGTTTTAAAATCAAACCTTTCAAATGTTTGTGTCTTCTTAATGAGATAGCCGAACCTTCCTTGGCCTTGGATTCTTGGATTGAAAGCCACTTTAAATTAAGGTCACCAAAGCCATCGATACAGGTGGAGTCTAAATTCTCACAACCAATCAACGCAAGGGCGCTAAGTTCTTCAATGTTAAATCCATCTAAAGAAGTCCTATCTGGACAACCATGCAGCGTAAGCACTTTAAGACCGGATATACCCTTACTTTCAATTTCCACCCCCAAACCCTCTGCAAGGGGAATATCGAGCTGCTCGACGGTATCAATAAAATTTAAAAGATTTAGGTTTCTCTTATATTTAATCCGAAGAGATTCCAAGTTGAGAAACCTCCCTTTTTGAGAGGAGCAAAAGAAATCAACTTGATCATCAGTGTAGAAACCAACTCTTGTACATGTGGGTGGTAAAAGAAGTAAATCAAAAGTACCTCTGACCTCGCCATTAACCACAAGAGTTCGTAAATCAGGAAAGTGTTTTAAGTAGCGCGGATCAAGATCTTCGTCAAATGAGACTCCAGTTATACCCGAAAGATCAAGATCATCCACGGGTATCGAAGTGAAGTCAAACCAGATGCTGTACCATGTATGCTTCTTTTCAGCGAGGGCTTGCTCAAACTGCTCCATAGAACTAACTATTACCCCGTAAGAGTTAAAGCTAATTAAAAGGGCTAGCATGATTAAAAGGCTTTTTATTCTATTCATTAACATCTCCATTCTCCCATTCACCAGGAATAATTTCGTTATCAGGGCCATTACCTATTTCCTTCGGTATTCGGATTTCATTCGTATTCTCCCCATAATTTCACCCTAGGGCCGAAACCTAAGCAATATTAGTGGGTTTAGGTGTTTCAGTTGTGGTGCCTCTTACTGTATTCGTGTAATTTAGCTTCGGTGTAATGCTCGCTACCTTTAAACGCCATCCCTCTCTCAAGGAGCGCAGCGACTGATCTCATGTCTAGGTTCTAATAGCGAAGCGGTCTGATCTAACAATATCCCAGCGCTTTAAGGCATACTCAGCACGTTGCTGGCTTAAATCACTGTAGGACTTGAGGCCTTCTGTATAAAGGTTCTCTTTCAATGCCTTGTTGAAAATTCAGAAACTCATGGTTTGTATGAATCATTTTCTGCACTTTTAACCTGAGGGAGTATTAAAAGGGACCAATAAATTGGACATCCCATGATATTTTCCGTATATAGGTTCACTCCATTACTGGAAATATCCCAACATTTACCCTGGTGCTACACGCCGTTGACTGCGTTATCATTATACCTCCACTCCTATGGACTTTTATCCAATCCGAAACCGTTGGTCTTGCGGATAATTCAAGAATGTACTTATCTACCAAGTATACATCTCGACGATTGTCATTCAATGAAGATCTTGAAGATAAGAAAAGGGTGCTCATAAAAAACCTAGAGCTACTATCAGATATACTCACGAGATGAATCCTCATCGCTATTGAATCATTCTTCAATGAATTTGAATCTATTTCTATCCAAGCAGTCAAGGGGAATAAGTCTGGAGAGGATCTTTTTTCATAGGAGCGCGAACCCTCTATTGATTGTACCAAACTTGACCAGTAATAAGTCATTCCCGAACCATCTTGACCAATTGCAAAATGGGTGCTTAAAATTAAGGCGAAAAATGCTATTATTCTTTTCATTTATTTCTATAGTGTCATAGTTTCCATGGATTCTAATTCAAATCTATCCACACTCAGCCAAACACTAATCTTAGGATCATAATACCGCGCTCCATAATAGAACAGGCCTGTATCTACTCCCATTCTTTATTATTAAACTAAAGAGAAATACCTCTTGTAGTTTTATATTTGATTTTTGACGGAGCGGACGCTAAATTTTAGTCTAAAATAAATGGAGGACTATTTAAACCTCTGAATATCATAATCCTATTATCACCGATATATTTTCCAAATATCAAAATATTAAGGCCTGGTCTAATATAATATCCAGAATTCTTATGCTCTCTATAAAGGCTAAACTCATCTGGCAGTAGTTGCCTAAACTTCCTTAAAGCATTAATGCCATCTCCTATAAAAAAACCTTGATCCTTCTCGGAAATATAATATAATGAAGTGCCTCCTAAAGAATCAGTTGTGAAAATAAATTTATCCTTTAGGTATTCTTCGAAGTCAGGAACATAAGCCTTTCGTAAATAAAAAGCCCTAAAAAAAACTTTACCGATCGAATCACTTTCAAATACTAATATTCCGATGTCATCGGAATCTGGGATGAAGTCTTCAAGATCATTTTGAGGTGCTTGCAGTAAAAATGATTTCGCTTCAATCCTAAAAATTGAAATACTATCCATTTGCCCAAAGGCATTAACTCCGAGAAAGAATAACATCTGAATAAATAAAATTCTCTTATCCATGATTAAAAGTGTAAGGTTCCCCGAAATTCGACCGATTAAAACTAGATTGAGACAACCACCTAGGCTCTTTTATAATTTTGAATCTTTCAAAACTATGAAAAAAGGATTGGTACATGAAAGGTAATTCTGCGGTCAAACCTGCGGTTTGCCCACAGACCATCGACTCTCAGGCCGGGGTGCTTAACTCTTCAAATGTTTGTAGTCTCCTGCTTCGGTGGTCGATCTCCTGCGGTCGGTTATGAACAACTAATTAATTTTTTAAAGGAGTTCATGGTTTCGGCTTGCAGCCTCAACTCCCAACTCAAATAGTCGTCTACTTTCATTTTAATAGCCCAGCACCCTAGGGCCGAAACCTAAGCAATACTATTCGGTCTAGGTGTTTTAGTTGCGGTGCCTCTTACTGTATTCGTATAATTTAGCTTCGGAGTAATGCTCGTTACTTTTAAACGCCATCCCTCTCTCAAGGAGCGCAGCGAATGATCTCATGTCTAGGTTCTAATAGCGAAGCGGTCTTTTTTACCCCCACTTTTTGCATTGCCCAAAAAGTAGGCAAAAACGCTAGGCCCCTGAAAAGGCAATTCTGTTGGGCCAACCTGCGGTTTGCCCACAGACCATCGACTCTTGGGCCGGGCCAGCACGGATGACGATTTTGTTATAATCCTATTCAATTTTAATATTTCTTTTTTCTTGGATAAAAAAAAAACAAAAAATCATGGCCTGGGTGCTTAGCTCTTCAAATGTTTGTAGCCTCCTTTTTCGGTGGGCGATCTCCTGCGGAGCTGCCCAACTCAAATAGTCGTCTACTTTCATTTTAATAGCCCAGCACCCTAGGGCCGGCAACTACCCAATACTGTTCTTTTTAAACAATTATGAAACGGTACCTTATACCGATCAAGTAAACTATAGCTCCAGAGTAATGCCTATTATTCTAAAACGCAATCCCTCTCTCAAGGAGCGCTGCGACTGATCTCATGTCTAATATCTAAAAGCGAAGCGGTCTGAGCACAAATAGCGAAGCTATTTGTGCTTCTTCATCACAATCACCGAAAGGGTGCGATAGGCGACCAAAATGCTTAGCAAGGCTAATACCGCCGCTAATATAAATGGAGCGCCGGGGAAATAAACTTCGTTGGCGGGATCGGTGTAATAGCGAAAAACTCCGGTCATTAAGGGTGGACCAATAATAGCCGTTAAAGTCATAATTTGGGTGAGGCCGCCCTGCAATTCTCCTTGGGCATTGGCTTCGGTTTGCCCAGCCATAATAGATTGTAAGGAGGGTCCCGCCAATCCGCCTAAAGCGAAAGGAACAATTACCGCATAAACCATCCATGGCTCGCTTATTAAAGCAAATAGAGTGAGACCAAGAGCATTAAAGGCAAAGCCAGTATAAACTGCTTTAATTTCGCCAAAACGCTTTACAACCCTGGGCACAATAAAACCTTGCACCAAAGCCACCATAACACCCACAAAACCCAATGACAGGCCAATTTGCAAGGGTGTCCAGGCAAATTTTTCCTTGGCGTAAAAAGACCAGTTAGACTGAGTAGCATGAGATGCTACATAGATCATAAATAAGCTTATAAGCAAGGGTACAATCACCTTATTGCTGGAAATACTTTTTAAAGTACCAATGGGATTAGCCCGCCTCCAACTAAAGGATCTTTTATTGGCCGCGCTCAAAGATTCGGGTACCATAAAATAGCCATACAACCAATTGAGCAAGGTAATACCCGCCGCTACCATAAAAGGAACGCGCGTACCGAATTCACCTAAAACACCACCTAAGGTTGGACCAATAATAAATCCCAAACCAAAAGCGGCGCCAACCATACCGAAATTCTTGGCCCGATCTTTAGCTTCGCTGATATCCGCGATATAAGCATTCGCCACCGTAAAGCTGCTTCCGCAAATTCCCGAAATTATTCGAGCTACAAAAAGCCATGCTAGCGTAGGCGCAAATACAATCACCAAATAATCCAAGCCCAAACCGAAAAGCGAAATCAGCAAAAGGGTTCGGCGGCCATAATTATCACTAAGGCCTCCCAAAATTGGTGCGAAGAGCAATTGCATCACCGCATAAGTAGCGGCCAACAAACCGCCGTAAAAAGCAGATTTACTATTGCTAAAATCAGTAAGCTCCTGGATTAATTCGGGAACTATAGGAATAATAATCCCTATGCCCATGATGTCAATTAAAACGGTAACAAAAATAAAGCCTACTGCGGCCTGCTTGCCTTTCATTGGCTTATCCTTATTTTACTTTTAGAAACTAGTGGGTCATTGTAAATACCCGGCTAATATTAAAGCCAAAGTGCAAATCTCCTTCTAACCAAGATCCCGGAGTTTGGGTAAAGGCATAAGGCTCCGCCACCCCGCGGGCATTAGTTATAAATAGCTGAAATACATGTCCGCCTGTTTCAATGTCCATTCCAATAGAAAGGGCATTATTATAAGGGCTAAATCCATCTGCTGCTTCAGGGTCTATATAAGAATTGCCGTTAAGAATGGGCACCCACTCAACCGTAATGGCATGCATAGCGGTAATTTTATATCGGGCGGCTAAACCAATGGCTATTTGGGTATTAGCATCCTCAAATGTTTGACTTAAATTGGTGTGAATTACCGTAGGCACTACCTGCGCGGAAAAGTTCTGGTTAAACTTTCGGGCAATTATCAATTCGTGCACATAAGACATCCGACGACCTAAATTGCGTTCAAAATCTTGCTCATCATAACGTAAGGCACTGTAATAGGCCGATGAAAAACCTGTAACGCTAACCGGCATATTAATAGCCCCTTTAGATTGACGCAGCAAACGGTACTTTACAAAACCATCATAGGTTTTTTGAAAGCCCGTGTGACCTAAACCAAGGTTTAACCATTCGGTAGGACTGTAATCCAAAGTAAGGCGAACTTGAGCATTATTCAAGCCCAAGAAATTATACATGAAATCTTCGCTAAAAGACCCAAAACGGTGTAAGATGGTGTATTGCAGAACCCCAGCCCCCGGCAATTCATTGGTTTGCAAATTAACCACCTTGGTACCCTTCCAAGTGGCAAAGGCATAATCGGTTTCCTGGCCGGCATCTCCTTCCAGCTCCGAAAGTAAATCGTCCTGCGCAATAAGCAAGCTTGGCAGCAAGGCCAGCGCAACTAAATATCGTTTAAGCATAATCGAACTTTACGGTAATCTTTAGTTCATTGCTAATATTATC
The DNA here is from genome assembly GCA_024742495.1 of Bacteroidota bacterium. Classification (GTDB taxonomy): domain Bacteria; phylum Bacteroidota; class Bacteroidia; order Flavobacteriales; family Schleiferiaceae; genus Croceimicrobium. The sequence continues at coordinate 30,208 of JANSYJ010000014.1, read as the reverse complement.
CGCTTTCGCTGATGGGATTTCAACCTCATAGTCAGAACATTTTAGCATAAACTCCGCTTCCGCAGATGCTTTACCATCCTTAACCGTCATCATCACTTTCTGCTCAATCTTCTGCTCAACGCCGTGGATGGTCATGACGCCTGTAAAGACCAAAGTATAGGATCCATCTTTACTTAAATCGATCTGCTCATAACCTTTAATTTTTCCTTTAAATATGGCTTTGGGAAACTTCCCGCTCTCCATGTAATTTTCGTTAAAGTGCTCTTGCATCAGCGCTTTCTCGAATTCAAAGGCTTTAATGGGTGCTAAAAAAGCAAACTCCCCATTCTCTAGGTTTATAATGCTACTTACTTGTTTGTTCTCAGCACTTATATCTTCAACCGCGGCATCCGAAAAGAATTTCACGTAACCACTGCGGGTTTTTAATTTTTGAGCATTTAGGGCTAAACCTAAGCTTAGCATTAAGGCAAGGAGGCTAATCTTTCTCATTTCTTTGATTTAATTATTAGGGGCACCATCCTGAACCCAGGCGGTGATTTTTTTGATATCACATTGACCAAGCTGACCGCTTGGAGGCATAATATTTCCATTGCTACCCGTCACTCTTCCAAGCAATTGACCAGAAGCAGCAATTTGCTTCACATCGTTATAGGTGCTTAGGTCTAAGCCACCAATTCCATTAGGGCCAACATGGCAGCCGGCCGTTGCACAATTACTACTTATCAAGCTTTCCATTTCGCTTTGGTAAGTGATTTCCCGCGTTTTGCAGTCATCAGATAGATCCTCTACATTCTCACTGCTGCAGGCAGTAAAAATTAATGCAAGTGAACCTAGGAGGTAAAATTTTCTCATAGTCTTTAATTGGAACAGCACGAATATATTCTAATTTTTTAGATATTAGGAGCTGCTTATTAAACACGTAAAAACCAAAATTTGGTTTGTTGTAAAGCCCCCAATAATTATGAAAAAGCTTGTTTACATTATCATCATTCTGCTTGGAATTGCAGGTGGCACTTATTGGTACGTTTTTCACAAACCACATCGCGATTTACAAAATGAAGAAGTAGCCTATAGTCTTCAGGCGGATGAACTAATGCAAGCTTTTAGTGAAGATCAGGCTACGGCCGATTCACTTTATGTAGATCAGTTGATTTCCTTAGAGGGTATCGTAGAATCTGTAGAAGAGCGGGCCCTAATTATTCGCCCAGGTATTTATGGAAGCCTCGATAGCACGGCCACCATGCCCGCTCTAAAAGCTGGTGATCCGGTGAAAATCCGTGGTAGAGTTTTAAGCTTCGATGAGCTATTCGAAGAAGTGAAAATGGATTACGTACAATTCGTGGATAAATAATTAGTACACCCAAGTACTTCGTTTTAACCGGAGTAATTGTAAAAATCCTATCACAAAAAAGATCGATAAACTTAAGGCACTGGCTCGCATATCTCCCGTGAGCTCAATTAAATAACCATACACAAAGGTGCCGCAAATTATAGCCACCTTTTCACTTACATCGTAAAGGCTAAAAAAGGAAGCGGTAGATTGGGTTTCTGGTAATAACTTGGAATAAGTACTGCGACTAACCGACTGTATTCCCCCCATTACCAAGCCTACTAAAGCACCAATGGCGTAAAATTTATACTCCACCCAAGGGTCATCAGACTGAAGTAAATAAGCCAAAACACATACTAAGGCCCAAATTACTATGCTTATTTTCAAGGATAGGATATTGCCATGCTTGCGGGCAACCCAAGCGAAGAGGTTTGCACCAGCAATTCCTACAAACTGAATAATGAGAATGGTAGCAATCAGCTTGGTGCTATCTAGCCCTAACTCTTCACTCCCAAATAAGCTGGCCAAGAGTATTACGGTTTGCACCCCAATGCTAAAAAAGAAAAAACTGTAGAGGTAAACTTTAAGTCGAGGGTTTTCAAAACTCAATTTCAAAACGGCCCTCAATTCTCTAAATCCTTGCCAGATGTAGCCGCTCTCTTTGGGCTTACGCTGATGCACATTATCAGGCAAACGCCTAAAGGTAATTTGCGCAAAACCTATCCACCAAATTCCTGTTAGCAGGAAACCGAATCGCGTGGCAGCACCGGTATCTGCAAAGCCAAAATCTTCAGCAAAAGTGGCCAGCACCAAATTGATTATTAAAAGTAGTGATGCCCCCACATAACCCAGGGTAAAGCCACGGGCACTTAATTGGTCTTGCTCCTCAGGAGCGGCAATTTCGGGCAAGAAGGCATTATAATAAACTATAGATCCCCAAAAGCCTACACTAGCCACTATGCTGAGGCCTAAGCCTAAGTAAATCTGATTTTCATCGAAAAAAAACAAACCCATACAAGCCGCTGATCCCATATAGGCAAAGGCCTTGAGGAATCCCTTCTTATTACCCGAATAATCGGCAATTCCCGAAAGGAAAGGGCTTAATATGGCCACCAATACAAAGGAGAAGGCCAAGGAATAGGAATACAAAGCGGTGCTTTCAAAGCTTGTTCCAAAAAGCTCAATTTGCTCGGGGCAGATTGCCGCAAAGTAGATTGGGAATATTGCGGTTGAAATAACCAAAGAATAAACAGAATTAGCCCAATCGTAAAAGGCCCATCCGGATTGTACGCGTTTGTTGGTCATGCCTGCAAGATAATAATCAAAGCTATAATTTGATTTTATATTTGCGCAATGCAAAATCTCAAAACCCTTAGTCGGGAAATCAAAGAATTTTTGGGGGAACGCCCCGATATTGTTGTTACCAATCATCAAAACCCCGATGGTGATGCGGTAGGCAGTGCTACCGCCCTTAGTGGCGTTTTAATGCAATTGGGTTTTCGAGTAAAGATGATCATGCCCAATGATTATTCTGCCAACCTTAAATGGATGAGCTTAAGCGAAGAAGTGCTTTTTTACGATCAATCGGAAATGGAAGCGGATCAAATTATTTCCAATGCCAATCTCCTTATACATCTAGATTATAATCATCCCGCCCGCAGCGGTAAAATGGAAAGAGTAATCCGCGAGAGCAGTGCTAAGAAGTTAATGATAGATCACCATCAACAACCAGATGATTTTTGCGATTGGCGCTACAGCGATACCAGCATGAGTAGCACCTGCGAAATGGTTTGGCATTTTTTAGCCGCTCTGGAATGGACCGATCTCGTAACCAAAGATTTAGCCGAAGCCCTTTATGCCGGCATCGCTACCGATACTGGAAACTTTCGATTTAGCGCCACTAGCCCCCTCACCCATCGCGTTGCAGCGCAATTGCTAGAGAAAGGAGTAGAAAGCCAAAAAGTTGCCAGCAGAATTTACGACAGCAATACTTTAAGCCGATTCCAGTTATTAGGACGAATGTTGAACCAGATGGAACTCGTGCCGGAATTACATGCCGCCATTATGCATTTAAGTCAAAGTGACCTCGATGAATGCGGCTTTGTGAAAGGCGATACCGAAGGCTTTGTAAATTATGGCCTTTCCCTGCAAGAGGTGGAGGTTGCGGTAATTATCCTCCCCAGGGACGATCGGTTTAAGATGAGCTTTCGCAGCAAAACAAGTTTCGATGTAAACCAATTTGCCCGCAACTACTTTAGTGGGGGTGGACATAAAAACGCCGCTGGAGGCATTTCCGATCAAAATTTAAGCGATACCATTGCCCATCTTAAAGAAAGCTTGCACAAACATCTTGATGAAATAACTGCCTATGCCCAAAATCCTTAGCCTCGCTTTTCTCAGCTTAATCCTTGCAGCCTGCCATAATGGACCAGCAAGCCCAGAGCCGGATCAGTTGTTCCAAGAGCGAAATCAAAATCCAAGGGAAAATAATATTGAAGCCCATCGTCGATTTTTAAAGCAGGAAATAGAATCCATAAAGGCCTATATCGAAGAAAGAGACCTGGATTTACAAAGAAATGGTACGGGCATTCATTATGCTATCGATGGAGAAAAGGCCCAAGGTCCGGTCGCACAATCTGGAGACCTTGTGAGCTATAGTTACGAAATAAGCATGCTTAATGGAAGTATCCTTTACGAGTCTAAAGCGGAGAAACCAGCGCAATTGCTCATCGATCGGCAAGATGCGGAGATTGGATTACACGATGCTTTAAAGCTCATGCGCGTTGGTGATAAGGGTTTCTTTATATTACCTTCGCACCGCGCTTTTGGGGTGGCGGGTGATCAGAATAAAGTTCCCCCTTTTACCGCTTTAGTGTACAAATTAGAAGTCTTAGAAATTCAAAATCAAAATCAACAGAAATGAGAAACTTTTGGATGACAGCATTACTCATTGGAGGAATATTGTCGAGCTGTAGCTCCCAAAACTCTGTAGTTATCAATGGAGTAGAACAAGAATTAGAGGATGGCGTTTATGCCCATTTCAACACCACGAAAGGTGATATCCTAATTAAATTGGAGGATGAAAAAGCCCCAATGACCACCGCTAATTTTGTAGCCCTAGCCGAAGGAAATCACCCTGAAGCTTCTGCGGAATTTCAAGGAAAACCTTTTTACGATGGTTTAATCTTCCACCGTGTAATTCCAAATTTCATGATTCAAGGTGGCGACCCTCAAGGAACAGGCATGGGTGGCCCAGGATACAAATTTGACAATGAAACAAGCGATGAGCTAAGCCATAAAAAAGGGGTTATCTCTATGGCAAACTCTGGCCCAAACACCAATGGTAGTCAGTTTTTTATCACCGTGGCTCCTACCGCCCACCTCGATGGTGGCTATAATATTTTCGGTAGCGTTGTTGCCGGACAAGAAGTGGCTGATTCCATTTCCATGGTACCTCGCAACCGCAGCGATCGCCCCAATGTAGATGTGGCGATGAATACCGTTAAAATCATCCGTAAAGGAAGTGCTAAAAATTACGATGCGCCTAAGGCTTTTGCCGAAGCTAAAGAAGCGATTTCCGCAGCAGCGGCAAAAGAAGCGGAGGAGCGTGAAAAAATGATTGCTGGTCTTTCCGAAGGCATGCAAAAAACGGAATCGGGACTTTACTATGAAGTGCTCGTAGATGGCGCCGGACCAAAGCCAAACAATAGTCAAACCGTAAATATGAATTATACCGGTTATTTGGTTGACGGTAAAATGTTCGATACCAGCATAGAAGAAAAAGCAAAAGAAGGTGGTGTTTACAATCCCAAACGCCCTTATGCCCCTATCGCGGTTGAAGCGAGTATGAATGCTGGTGTTATTCAAGGATGGCGCGAAGCTTTAGTGCGCATGAAAGTAGGTGATAAGTGGAAACTTCTAATTTCACCTGAACTAGGTTATGGCGCTCGTGGCGCAGGAAACGTAATTCCACCAAATGCCTGGTTGATTTTTGAAGTGGAAATGGTTGAAATTAAAGAAGCCGAAGCAGGCAAATAATCGAAGAGATGCAAGACGGAATTTACGCGCGCTTTACAACCCCAAGAGGCAACATTACCCTAAAGTTGGAGCATGAAAAAACCCCTCTAACAGTGGCCAATTTTGTGGGCCTAGCGGAAGGGGCGATTGAAAATGAAGCCAAAGCTACCAATGAACCTTATTACGATGGCCTAAGCTTTCATAGAGTGATTGCCGATTTTATGGTACAAGGGGGCGACCCTACTGGCAGTGGTGCAGGTGGCCCGGGTTATAAGTTTGTAGATGAGATTCATCCTGAACTTAAACATGATAAAGCCGGAACCTTGAGCATGGCCAATGCTGGTCCTGGTACCAATGGTTCGCAATTCTTTATCACTCATGCTGCTACACCTTGGCTGGATGGCAAGCACACCGTGTTCGGTTCTATTGTTGAAGGAATGGAGGTTGTGAACGCAATAAAGCAAGGTGATACCATGGATAAGGTAGAAATCCTAAGAGTAGGCGATGCCGCTGAAGCTTGGGATGCCGCCGCGGTGTTTAGCGACATGATTTCAAGACAAGATGAAATTGAAGCTCAAGCACAAAAAGCGGAAGAAGCTAAAATGGCCAGCCTAACCGAAGGCTATAGCAAAACCGAAAGCGGGCTTTTCTATAAAATGCAAAGCGAAGGTTCGGGTGAGCAGCCCGCCAAAGGGAAAACCGTAGCAGTGCACTATCAAGGTCAATTGATGGATGGTACTGTATTCGATGACTCCAAACAAAGAGGTGAGCCTATAAGCTTCCCCATTGGTGTGGGTCGCGTTATTCCCGGCTGGGATGAAGGAATTTCCTTATTAAAAGTTGGTAGTAAAGCCAGTTTAATTATACCGCCCCAGTTGGCCTATGGTGCCTCAGGAGCAGGTGGTGTTATTCCACCAAATGCCTGGCTTCGCTTTGAAGTAGAGCTGGTGTCAGTTTCTTAAACAGCGATAAATATTTTAAAAGCGGGCTTCGGTCCGCTTTTTTTTGTTGCTTGCTTTAGCCTAACTTCGTTGGTGTTGCCTTTGCCCCTTTCTATGCTTATTCGAATTTTCCTCATTTTACTTTTTCCACTTTTTGCTTTTGCTCAAGGCAGATGGATTCCCATTTCCGAAAAGCAAGTTTTACAACTTAATGGCAAGGCCCTGCAAAGTGGCTTATTTGACGAAGGAGCACAGCTATTCCAAGAAAATCAAATCCCCAGTCTAAAACCAAATTCACTTTTTCATTCTACCTATAATAAGCTATACCGGCCGCAAGACTTCCTACTTAAATTGGATGGCCTGTACCAATTAGATTCCCTTATCTTTTACGATGGCTCTGGTCGCGATAGTGTACTGATTTACGCCGGAGTGCCGGGCGAATGGACATTAATCAAAGGAATCTATACCAACTCCTATAATGCCTGGCGGCAGATTCCACTGAAGCAACAAAGCGAATTTCTACTCTTGCGTTTTTTAGGTCCACAAGCCGAAATTGGTGAACTCTATTTCTACGGGGAAAAGGAAGCCGAGGCTCGAAAAATCCCTTTGCCCATCCGAAAACTACGGTCTAGTCAATCCTTTGCTGATTTCATGGGTATTAATGCTTTTGTAGATGATCCCCTGAATAAGGTGGAGGCCGTTGCCGGTCGGCTTCGCGAATACCATAATTGGGACTGGCATTATCCGGAAAACATTCAGCCGGGAGGGATTATTGCAGAAGGCATCCGCTTCGCTCCTACTCCTGCTGGAAATTGGAATTTTGATAATTATTATGCAGAACTTAAAGCAGCAGGAGTAAAGGTTTATCCTTGCCTACAAGGTAGCCCCAAGTGGATGGCCGCCAATTTCGATCATAAACCCCAGCATCCCAATTTACCGGCCGATGATCCCATGGCCTATCGCCTGCACAGTGCTTTCATTTGGAATTATGCTGCCCGTTATGGCGCCAGAAATCGGGTTCCCACCATGTTGAATCTCGCCGAGGGGCAGGAGCGAATCTCGGGCCTTAATTTAATTGCCGGTCTCGAAACTTGGAATGAACCCGATAAATGGTGGCGGGGCCGCGAAGGTTATTTCCACCCTTTTGAATACGCTGCCATGCTCAGCGCCGATTTTGATGGCCATGCCGGAGCTTTGGGTCGCCGCTTTGGAGCCAAACAAGCCGATCCTAACTTGGAGTTTATTATGGGCGGTTTGGCCGGACTAGACACCAATTACATAGAAGCGATCCGCCTCTGGTCCCTCTATCAAAGGCCAAAGGGCGATTTCCCGGCCGATGCCCTAAACTTTCATCATTACAGCAATGATGCAGGTGGTCAAGATGATCGCGCTAAAAAAGGAGTTTCCCCGGAAGAAGATCGATTAATGCAACGTTTGGAGGCCTTGGTGCGCTACCGCAATCAGCATCTACCCGATTTAAAGATTTACCTCAGTGAGTTTGGTTATGACTCAAACCCTCGTTCCATTCAAGCTGCACCGGGCGAAGATTCATTACAGGTTTTAGAGCAACAGGCGAATTACCTGGTTCGATCGCTTTTACTTGCCCAAGCCAGTGGTATTGATGGGGCCTTTATTTATATGCTTCGCGATGTAAATGCGCCCAATCCAACTAAGTATATGAGTAGCGGTATTACCGGTGAAAAATGGACCCAACATCGGCCCAAGCCAGCCTACTTTAAATTAAAACAACTTAAATCTATTTTAGGCGATTACCATTTTGAGGAGAGGGAGAAAGCCTACCTCAAACGGCTAATAATCCTAAGGTTTCGCCATCCCGAAAAGGGTTTTAGGGCCTACGTTCTTTGGAATCCCAATAATGGTCAAAGCGAATACCAATCTATTTACTTTTTGGATGAAGAAGGTGAAGCTCAAATCTATGCCCTCCAAGGCCAAGAAAGGGATATTCAAGCACAGAAGTTAATAGCAGGAGAAAAACTGATTGTTACTGGCAGCCCGGTGATTCTCATTTACAAGGATTAGCTCTTTTTGCCTTTCGGCTGATGGATTAGCTTTTAAAACTCCCCACCGTCAAAATCACCACCGCCGCCTCTTGAAGGACGCGATTTCCTTTGATTCAAGCGGTAACTTAAATTCAAAGTAATTTGTCTTTCACGCCATTGAAAGGTGCCATAGGTGTCGAAAAACCCACCTCCAGCGATAGCTCCATTGGTATAATATCTGCGCACTCTGGTGTTAAATAAATCCCGTACCGATAGGGTAACCGTAGCATTACCATCTAAGAAGTCTTTACTCCAGGCCAAGTCCATGGTATACATTCCCAAACGTCGGCTTTGGGCATTCTGACTAGCACCGCGCATATTAAAGCTCACTTGCAAGTCGCTCTTCCAAAATTTAATTCGGTTTACCAATCGTCCACTACTAGATTGGTTTTCGGCCCCAAAATCCTGTCCTTGAAAACTACCTACCGTTTGGGTATAGAAAAGATTTAAATTGGCATTGATCTCATACCATTCCGCAACATTGTACTGAAAATTAAACTCTAAACCATAGGCATCCTGTACCGCTAGGTTAATGGGTAAGAAGCGTGAAAACTCCTGGCCATCTCTTTCCTCTACTACCGTGATGCGCTCAATAACGCCAGTACGATGGCGGTAATATAGCCCGCTGTATAAACTACCTTTTTCAAAATAGCGCACATAACCCGCCTCATAGCTGTCGGTAAATTCGGGGTTCACATTGGGGTTCCCCGAGTAAAAATTTCGATTGTCGCTAAAGCCAAAAAAGGGTGCTAGGGTTCTAAAGCCGGGCCGACTAATACGACGACTATAACTTAATTGTAAGTCGCTAAGTGGACTAAAACTGTAGGTGAAAAAAGCGGATGGAAAGAGGTTGGCATAGGAACGTGGGTTGATGCTATCCCCATTTCCAACTTCGGTTGTTAAATCGGTTAGCTCGGCTCTTAATCCTACTTGATAGGTGATTTTAGAACCAAAAGCATCATTGTAAATGCCATAGAGGGCATAAACGTTCTCCTCAAATAAGAAGCGACTATTAAAATCCGGATCTGGGATAAATGTACCATCATCCGCCTGATCACTAAGCTTGTAGTCATTCTCAATTTCCCGAAGGGTAAGGCGTGCTCCCATTTCATAACTCCGCTTCTCCCCCAAGGGATGCACATAATCGGTTTGAAACAAGGTTCGGCGCTGATACTCCACATTCGACACTTCCTGTAAAAAAACACCGGGAATGCCCGAGGTATCCTGCCGGATTTGTGAATTCTCATTTTCATCTTCGAGGCTGTAGCGAAAATCGGCCGTCCATTTGTGGTCCTTATTTCCGCCAAAGGTTTTCTGCCAATTTATATCCGCCTCAATTTCTGAGGAAATTTCAGTTTCATCATCAAAACGATTTACCTCTCGCACCTCTTCGCCATTAGCATCTAGGTCACGAAAATTAAGGTCCACATAATTCTTGCTTCGGCTGGGACTGTAAATAAAAGATCCGGTAATACTTTGACTTTCGGTGATGTAATAATCTGCGCCAAAGCGAAGGTTTAAATCCTGGCCTCCACGATTCTGATTGCGATCTCTTAAAAAGGAATAGCTCGTATCGGGTAGAAAAAATTTCTGATCGGATACTCCACCTCCTGGCGAGCGATTTTGTCGATAGCTAATATTACTGAAGAGGTTTAGCTTATTGCGACGGTAGTTCATAGAAGCCCCCGCTCCAAATAATTCCGGATAACCTCCACTTAAATCAAAGCTTCCATTAAAGCCTTTTTGATCCTGCTTTTTTAGTACAATATTGATGATACCCGCTTCTCCTTCGGCATCATAGCGTGCCGAGGGATTGGTAATAACTTCAATTTTCTCTATGCTACTACCTTGCAATTGCCTTAAGGCTGAAGCCGGATCGGAGCCAATAAGTCCAGAGGGCTTTCCATTAATTAAAATTCGAACATTAGAACTACCACGTAAGGAAACTTCACCTTCCACCCCTACCGAAACCGAAGGCAAATTATTGAGTAATTCCGAAGCATTACTGCCAACGGAAGTTAAATCTTGACCTACATTAAAAACGCGTTTATCCTGCTCAAATTCCATCATTTTGGCCTTCGCCATTACCTGAACTTCTGCAATTACCTCCGAGCCACCTCGCATTTTAATAGCTCCTAAATCCAAATAAGCGGATGATGGCATTTCTACGGCAATGGTATCATTTTGCATGCCCACAAAACTTAGGGCCAATTGGTATTTTCCGGGATTCAGCTTTAGGCTGAAGCGTCCTTCGGTATCGGCCGCTGATCCTTGAACCAAGCTTCCATCTTGGAGCAGCACCAAATTTACCATGGGCAAAGGCTCATTATTGGCATCCACAACTTTCCCTTTTAATTGGGCTTTGAGGTTCCAAGAAGTAAAGAGGAAAAGTAGAATTAGGGAGTAAGCTCTAAAATGCATACTCTAATAGTGTTTTAAAGTTATTATTGTTCATGGCTTAGGCCGGAAATTCCTTTTTTAAGCGCTCTTCCAAGGCTACCATTTCATCTCTTAAAGCCGCCGCTTCAATAAAGTCTAAAGATTTCGCTGCCACTTCCATTTTACGCCTCACCTTATCAATGGCCTTGCGCATGGCGGCAGCACTGGTATACACCTCATTTTCTTCCGCCACCTCTGCTACGGGCGCGGTACTTCGATATGGATTATGATCCTTTTTGGAACCCGGTAAAATAGAATCGGTCGATTTTTTAAGCGCCGTAGGAACCATACCATGTTTCTCATTATACTCGGTTTGCTTCGAACGCCGGCGATTGGTTTCGTCGATAGTACGGCGCATGCTATCGGTGATTTTCTCAGCATACATTATCGCCAACCCATTAACATTTCGCGCTGCACGCCCCACCGTTTGCACTAAGGAACGCTCTGCGCGAAGGAAACCTTCTTTATCGGCATCCAATATTGCTACCAGGCTAACTTCCGGTAAATCCAAACCCTCTCTTAATAGGTTAACCCCAATCAGCACATCAAAAAGACCCAAGCGCAAGTCACGCATAATCTCTACCCTTTCCAAGGTATCCACATCCGAATGCACATAGCGACAACGCACGCCATAGCGAGTGAGGTATTTAGTAAGTTCCTCCGCCATCCTTTTGGTTAAGGTGGTTACTAATACCCGCTCATCTAATTCCTCACGTATTTTAATTTCGGCCATCAAGTCATCCACTTGATTTTGAACCGGCCGTACCTCAATGCGTGGATCTAATAATCCAGTGGGGCGAATTAGCTGCTCCACTACTACCCCTTGGCTTTTCTCCAATTCATAATCCGCCGGCGTGGCACTTACGTAGATCACCTGATTTTGCAGACTTTCAAACTCATCGAAAGTTAAAGGTCTATTATCCATGGCCGCAGGAAGGCGAAAACCATATTCCACCAAATTCTCCTTGCGCGAGCGATCGCCACCATACATGGCACGCACTTGCGAAACAGTAACATGACTTTCATCAATCACCATCAGGTAATCTTCTGGAAAATAATCCAATAAGCAGAAAGGACGCGTGCCTGGCTCGCGACCATCGAGGTAGCGCGAATAGTTTTCAATCCCAGAGCAGTAGCCCAATTCACGAATCATTTCTAAGTCGAACTCGGTGCGTTCCTGCAATCTCTTCGCCTCTAAAGGGCGGGCTTGTTTATTAAAGAAATCCACTTGCGCTACCATATCATCTTGTATTTGATGAATGGCTTGCTGCAGATGCTCCTTGCCGGTCACAAAGATATTTGCGGGGAAAATGCGCACCTGATCAAAGGTTTCTAAAACCGATCGATCGCTGGGGTTAAAACTTTCAATCGTTTCAATTTCATCGCCCCAAAAATGAATCCTAAAAGCAGTATCCGCATAAGCGGGGAAAATATCTACCGTATCCCCTTTAACTCTAAAACTGCCACGGTTAAACTCAGCAGTAGTGCGATTGTACAAGGCATTTACAAAAGTATAAAGCAGTTTATTTCGGGGAATCACATCACCAACTGCAATTTCAATTACCTGGCTATTAAAGGATTCCGGATTACCGATACCATATAAACAGGAAACTGAAGCTACCACCAGCACATCTCTTCTACCTGACAATAAAGAGGACGTTGTGGAAAGTCGCAGTTTTTCAATTTCATCATTAATGCTCAGGTCCTTCTCAATATAGGTTCCCGTTGTTGGGATATAAGCCTCTGGCTGATAGTAGTCGTAATAGGACACAAAATATTCTACCGCATTATTGGGGAAGAACTGTTTAAATTCCGAATAAAGCTGGGCCGCTAGGGTTTTGTTATGACTCAAAACCAGGGTAGGACGATTAATCTCCTTTATCACATTGGCCACGGTAAAGGTTTTGCCCGATCCAGTAACCCCCAGTAGGGTCTGATAACGTTCCCCTTCATTCATGCCTGCGGTTAATTCCTTAATTGCCTGAGGCTGATCTCCGGTTGGGCTGTATTCAGATTGAATCTCAAATTTTTGTGCCATGCCGCGAAATTACCATTTCTAAGCAGGAAAGCAGGGCCTATTTGCAGCCCTTATTTCAGTCTTAAATACCTAATTCCATTTTATAGCCGTTTCATTTAGGAACCAATACGCTCCCATCATGAACAGTTCTTTAAGTCAAAAGTCATTTCGTCATAGTCTTTTTATGCTCTTTTTCCTTTTTGGCACAATCGCCTGTAATGATGATCGAGCTGGCGCTGATGAGGACAATCAAAATGTTTTCGCCGTTTTAAGCGCCCTGCCTGCAAATGTTATCGCACCGGCCACAAATATTCAAAGCGATGAGAAGCGCGATTTAGGCCGTCTGCTATTCTTCGATCCCATTCTTTCCGGCACAAAAAATGTTTCTTGTGCTACTTGTCATCATCCCAATTTAGCTTTCGCTGATGGCATTCGTTTATCAATTGGCGTAAATGGTATGGGGCTAGGTGCAGAAAGAAGAAATGGTGTTCGCATAAATCGCAATGCTCCAACCATAATTAACACCGCCTTTAATGGCATAGGCCAAAACGCTAATTACAATCCCGATCAAGCCCCAATGTTTTGGGATTCCCGAGCCCAAAGTTTAGAAGAACAAGCATTATTGCCAATGCTTAATCGCGAAGAGATGCGTGGGCCAAACATTCCCGAAGATCAAATTATGGATAGCCTTCTGATGCGTTTAAACAACATTGCAGAATATCAAGATTTATTCAATCAAGCTTTTGGAACTTCCGAGATTAACCAAAGTCGTTTGTTAGCGGCCCTTTCCGCCTACGAGCGCAGTATCATTGCTAACAATAGCCCCTTCGATCAATTTATGCGCGGTGATGAATCAGCCTTAAGCGAGCAAGAACAAGAAGGCATGCGCGACTTTGTGGAAGTCGGTTGTGCCGATTGCCATGGCGGGCCAATGCTAAGTGATTTTGAACTACATGTACTGGGTGTCCCGGATGTAAATGGTCTCACCGATCGCGGAGCAGGGAATTTCGATTTCCGAACACCGAGCTTACGAAATATTGCTTTAACCGGACCCTATATGCACAATGGGGAAATGAACAGCCTGCGTGAGGTTTTGGAGTTTTATAATGACATTTCCGGCAATCGCGCCAATAATGCCATCAATGATAATCTCAATCGCAATGATCTTGCTGATGAGGCACGCCGGCTCGACTTAAATGGCGGAGATATAGATGAGATCATTGCTTTTTTAGGCAGTCTCACCGATCAGGATTTCGATCGTAGCATCCCCAGCGCTGTTCCAAGCGGCCTTCAAGTTGGGGGTGACATCAACTAATAAGGAATAAGCAATTGCAGCTAAACCTTTTTTAATGAGCTTCGTTTTTTATCGTGTACGACATAAATTAAAGCAGCATGAGCGAAGCGACTCTTTATTCCTTTCAAGCTAAAAACCTTAAAGGTGAAAGCGTAAACCTTTCCGATTATAAAGGCAAAACCTTGCTAATTGTTAATACCGCCAGTAAATGCGGCCTTACCCCTCAATATGAAGGTTTGGAGGAACTTTACCAGAAATACCAATCGGAGGGTTTAGAAATCCTAGGTTTCCCCTGCAATCAATTTGGCGCTCAAGAGCCGGGCACAGCTTCGGACATTGAAAGCTTCTGCGCTGTAAATTATGGTGTTAGTTTCCCCATGTTTGAAAAAATTGAGGTGAATGGTCGTGGGGCACATCCACTATTCAAATACCTTAAAAAGGAATTGCCGGGCACATTAACCAACGCCATCAAATGGAACTTCACCAAGTTTCTTATCGCCGCTGATGGGCAGCCCTTAAAGCGCTATGCTCCTACCACTGAGCCTTCCAATATTGAGGTCGATCTCAAGGCTGCCATTAAGGCTTCCTTTGCAAATAGCTAGATATTCTGGCAATTTCATACAAAAGTCCGCTACAGCTTATTAATTACAATGAGCCAAAAAGTTTCAGGCTAATCATGCCTTCTAAAAAATATCTAAATTGGTGCCGCAAACACCAATCAACATGAATCCAATTTTAAAGAACATTTTAGCGGTAGTAGCGGGCATCGTAATTGGCGCCGCGGTAAATATGCTTATTATTAGCATTAGTGGCTCTTTAGTGCCCTTACCAGAAGGGGTTGACCCCAACGACATGGAAAGCATTAAAGCAAATATGCATCGCTACGAAACCATGCATTTTATAATGCCCTTTTTAGCCCACGCCCTAGGAACCCTAGTTGGTGCTTTTGTAGCTGCAAAAATTGCGGCCAATCGCAAGCGAATTTTCGCCCTACTCATAGGCGGCGTATTTCTGATTGGGGGAATTATGATGGTAGTTGAGCTTCCTTCTCCCGCTTGGTTTAATGCCCTCGATTTAGTGGTAGCTTATTTCCCAATGGGCTGGCTAGGCTTCTTATTAGCTAAGAAGTAGCCGCAAGTTTAGACTTTCCATATTTACGTTTCAGGAGCCAAGCAATAAGTAAGGTGCTGAAGAAGCTGAAGCTGCTGTACATCACAGCAACTAAGGAGATCTCACTGCGCTCTAAAACTTGGGTGGCGATAAAAATGGCTAAGGCCGCGTTTTGCAATCCCAACTCAATAGAGATCGTATAAGCGCCATCATGCCTCATACCTGCCCAAATGGAAAGGAAATAACCAATAATCATGGTTCCTAGATTAAATAAGATCAGGGGAATAAAAAGCCCATAATTAGCCATCAAGGCAGTGGTTTGTGAGCCGCCATCCTCTAAAAAAATATGATATCCAAAAATTAGGAATAAGACCGCAGGCAGTATAAATCGCAAGGGTTCTTGTAATTTGACTATCAGTTTATGAGGTCCATATTCATTCAATAATATTCCCGCAACAACTGGCAAAACAACGGTATAAGCGATTTCGGTAAAGGTGTCTAAAAAGCCTATGCTTATTTCCGACTCCGTGCCCATAAACCAGAACAAAGCCAAGTTTAGATAAAGAGGAATGCTTAACAATATGCCCAAGCTATTAAAGGAGGTTAAGCTCACCGATAAGGCCACCCTACCCTTTAACATGTGGGTTACGAGATTAGAGGCTGTTCCACCCGGTGCGGAGGCAATTAAAACTAAGCCCACCTTGTGCAGGGGATCTATCGGCAAGAGCCAAGCCATAAGAAACGCTAAAGCGGGAAGAAAGAAAAACTGACCAGTTAAACCAATTAGTATTCCTTTAGGCCGCAGGAAAACACGACTAAAGTCTTTGAATTTTAAGCTCAAACCAATTCCTAGCATAATAAAAGCTATGCCTCCAGGAATTAAGTAATCGCCTATATTCTGCACCTATTCGCCTTCTTGAGAACCTTCTGCTTCACTCTGTTCAGCCGCTTGCATCGCCTTTATCTTTTGGCTTAGCATTTTTAACTGACCTTGTATAGAAGCTACATTAGCTTTTTGGGCATCAATGTTTTTCTGGGCTTCCTTAACTATGGGGCTATTGGGATTGCTACTGCTAAAGAAACTCATATTGGTTTCCAATTGCATGAGTTCCTTTTTGGCCTCATCTAACTTGCGGCGTAAGAAATCGCGCTCTCTTTGCACTTCATTTTGCCCTTGAGAAGCTAAGCTTTCAATTTTATTCTCAAAACGAATACGCTGTGACTCTTTGCGATCGAGGTCAATGGATTTAAAGAAACCATCAATCGCTTTATTAAAGCGACCTTCTAGATCGTTTCTTTGCTTGCGCGGTGAAGCTCCAAGTTTACGCCAGTCTCCAATTTTAGCCTTAATGCTCTTAACCGCTTCCTTTTTATCACTTAGGTCGGGGCTCCATTTTTCCAAGGCGTCCAAAAAGTCTTGTTTCTCTTTTGCATTGGCCTCAAATTCGGCATCTCGACCTTTATTGTGAGCTGTTAAACGATCAAAGAAGTGATTACAAGCAGCTCTAAATTCTTTCCAAATTTTATCGCTTTCGCTTTTCGGAACGTGGCCAATAGCCTTCCAGTCTGATTGAATACGCTTGAGTTCATTAGCGGTATCGCGCCAATTATCGCTGTCCTTAATTTCCTCGGCACGGGCTAGTAAGGTTTTCTTCTTTTCTAAGTTTTCGTTATGCTCCTTTTTGAGGTCGCGGTAAAACTCATTCTTAGCCTTATTAAAGTCGCGTAAAGCCTGGCGGAAACTCTCCCAAACCTCATCATTACCTGGAATATTTAAGCGGCCAAGTTTTTTAAAGTCATTTTGAATTTCATTAATTCCCTTAATCGCTTTTTGCCATTCGTGATGCTTCTTATGGTCTTTGGGGAAATCCTCTAGCTTTTTAACAAGCGCCTTTTTCTCTTCTAAGAGCTCTGCTCGCTTAAGTCTTAATTCCTTGTAATACTCCTCGCGGTTCTCATGTATTTTTTTGGTGATGCCTGAAAATTGATCCCAGAGTTGCTCCCTTAATTCGGGTTCAACTGGGCCAACTTGACGCCATTCCTTATGTAGTTTCTGCAATTCTTTAAATCCTTCACGCAAATTGTTGGCTTCTAAAATGGCTTGCGCCTTTTTCACCAATTCCTCTTTATGCTCTAAATTCTTCTTATAATCTAGGTCGCGGAGTTCCTTATTAATCTTTATAAACTCATAAAAATTCTCCACGTGAAAGTGGTAGGTGCGCCATAAGTCGCGGCTCTCTGCGCTAGGTACCGGACCAGTATTCCGCCATTCCTCTTGGATGCTTCTAAACTCCTTAAAGGTATCACCAATGGATTCTTCCTTGGTTACAATTTCCTTTAAACGGTCTATTAGGCCGCGTTTAACTACTAAATTCTGATCGAGTTTCGCACTTAAGTCCTCGTAGTACTTTTTACGTCGACCTCTAAATTCGCTATATATAGTGCGGAATTGCTCCCTTAAAGGCTGAATAAACTCGAAGTCCAATTCATTGCCCCCTCCTTCTACAAATTCTGATAGTTTTTCTGAACGTTCATCATTCAAATGCTTCATCAGGTATTTACGTATTTCCGCAAAATGCCCCTTGAGCTTTTGAATTGGAAAGTCTTTTAGTAGGCGAAAGGCATCAGCCACTAAATCTTCCGGTAAGAAGCTGGAATAATCTGGCATTTCCAATTCATCCGGGTGATCCTCATGATCTTCATCACCCTTAACTTCATTGGTATCATCATCCTTCTCTAAGTCAGCATCGGACAAAACCTCCTCCCTTTCTGCCTTGCTCGCTTCTGAATTCTCCTCCTCTGGGGAATTGTTCTCCGCTGTGGTTTCTTCAGATTCGGCTATTTGCGCTTCGGCAGCAGTTGCATCTTTTACTTCGACTTCCGCCTTTTCAAGGGGCTCAACTTCAGCGCCTTCAGAAACTGACTTTTCTAAAACCTCATTTTCAGTTTCAGTATTCACTTCCGTTGTGGCCTCCGTTTTCGGGTTTTGCTCGGTAGATGCAGAAAGCTCTTGCTCTTGGCTAGCTTCATGCTGATTTTGCTCCTTACCTTCTGGTAAGTTGTGGGGTGTATTGTCCATAGTGCTCTTAAATGGGAGCACAAAAATAATCGAATTTCAATGCAGGCGCGGCAATGGCCATTATTTTAAGGAAGCTTAATATTAGAATGCCGCTTAAGGACGGTTCCAAATTTCCCAGGCGGCCTCTGCCTGTTGCACTAGCATGGGATAGCCATTGCAAATTTGGGCTCCAGATTCTTCTGCTTTTTGCAGCCATAAACTACGTTCAGGATTGTAAATCAGATCCATAAAGTAGTGATTTTGCAAGTCGCCCTGCGGAATTAACAAGGGCATTTGCTCCACATCGGGAAAGGTACCCAAGGGACTGGTATTAATAACCAAAGGAAAATCCAACAATTGATTTTGGGCATCCAAATAACTAATCGCCTCGGCATTTGGACTACGACTGACCAATTGCACCGCTACTTCCATCTGCTTTAAAGCATAGATAATCGCTTTTGAAGCGCCACCGCTGCCCAAGACCAAAGCACGATTGGGCTTTAAGTCGGGCCATTTATTAAATATAGCCTTGCGAAAACCGAGGTGATCAGTGTTGTAACCAAACCATTTTCCCTCGCTACGCTTTAAAGTGTTTACCGCTCCAATCGCTTTAGCGTCAGGCGAAAGCCCATCTAAAAATGGAATTATACTTTGCTTATAAGGAATAGTAACATTAAAGCCCTGCCAATCTGGACTATCTAGATAAGCTTGAACCGCTTCTATACTTGGCAACTCGCAATTGGAGTAATGATGATGGAGCAGGCCTTCCCGCTCAAATTTCGCTTTAAAATAAGAGGCGGAGAAACTATAGCCCAGACTTTCACCAAAAAGGCCCAGGTTCATACTAGGCTTTTGACTTATTAGTAGCGCCTAATTTTTCGAGTAGTAAAATTAAGAGAGCTCCTAGCAGTGCTAATCCAATCGCTGGAACTAATTGAGGATCCGTAGCATTCTGCCCTACCACCTGAGAACCCTCAATAATGGGGCTGCAAAAATCAGCTGGTAAAACCGCCTGCTCCACTAATGGAACTATTTCTTCCTTCGGTTCACCCGCGTGTTTAATCATTATTTCATCTACCCGCTTCCAAGGCCAGATCTTGTTTAAGGACCCTAATAAAAAGCCAGATAGCAAGGCAATAGTGAGATCGTGGTATTTGGCAAACATCAGTTTTAAAACTCGAGCAAATGAAAGTAAACCTATGATGGCCCCTGCGCCCACCACGGCAATAATCGCGAAATCACGTTCGTGGATGGCATTTAGCACCGTAGAATAGGAGCCTAATAGAACCAAAATAAAGGATCCTGAAATTCCGGGAAGAATCATGGCGCAAATTGCAATACTCCCACTTAAGAATAAATACCAAAGGGCATCATTAGAACCAGAAGCGGGTAAAATGGTAATCATATAGGCAATGGCCGCACCAAGCAGAAAGGCCACTATTGGTGGAAAACTCCATTGTTTCACTTGCTTTCCAACAAAGTAAATGGAGGCAAAGACCAATCCGAAAAAGAAACTCCAAAGTAAAACCGGCTGATTCTCTAAAAGCCAAGATATGCCTTTTGCCAAGGAAATAATGGATACTCCTATTCCTAGGAAAAGTGGAACAAAAAACCAACCATTGATATATTTCCAAGCTGCAGCAAAACCCTCCTTACGCAAGGTTTTTAGGGCTTGAAGATTAATTCGGTTTATACTTTCGATAAGCTCCTCATAAATCCCGGTAATGAAAGCTATTGTTCCACCGCTAACACCTGGAACAACATCGGCGGCACCCATGGCCATCCCTTTAAGGAATAGAAATAGTTTATTCATCTGATTTTTTGGTCTTTAAAATAAAGGCATCAATGCTTCTGTATGATGGCCTGCACTTGAGCATTGTCTTTCAGCCAAGGGAAAAGTGCCAAAAAGAAACTGCGACCGCCGGCATCAATGGCAATTGCTTTACGCAGATAGATTTCAGCCTCATCTCCTTCTTCGATGGTGTATAGATAGCCGCTCATTTGATAATGCAGTTTACTGGAATTGGGATAAAGGTCTAGGGCCTTGTACATTGCATCCATTCCCGTTTTAAACTCACACATATCAAAAAGCAATTGCGCATATTCCATATAGGTATGGGCATTGCAATAGGAACTGCTTATTAAGCCTTTATAAATCTCTACTGCCTCATCCTGCTTGCCGGCACGACGATGCATTAATGCTGAGCTCTGGAGGTACTCCCAATTTTCTGGATCGAGCTCTACCGCTTTATTAATATGGTAAAGGGATTCAGGCCATTGTTTTTGCTCGTCCTTTAGGAGGGCCAGTTCAAAATATGCTTCTTCCAATTCTGCATCCTCTTGGATTGCCTTATTCAGAAATTTCTCCGCCTTTTGCTCTTTTCCTAATTTCAGATAGCAAAGCCCAGTTTTATAATAGCCATAACCGCTGGCTCCGTCGTATTCAAAAGTAGCCTGATAGGTTTCTGCTGCTTCTTGGTATCGAAATTCTAATTCTAAAATTCGCGCTTTTTCATAGTAAGCTGCAGAGAAATACTCATCAATAAGAATGGAATAATCCAATGCCTTTAAGGCCTCGGAATAATGCTCCATTTTAGCCTGCATTAAACCTAAATGGTACCAGGCGATTTCAGAATAGGGATTGGTATCAATAAAACCCTCTAGGTAGCTAACTCCCTCTTCTGGGTGTTCTAATAAATCGTAACAAAGAGCGAGGTTGTAAAGGGCAATTTCATCCTCCGGGAAAAGTTTTAGTGCAAGTTTCAAATAACGTAAGGCCTTTTCATAGGCACCGGTTAACTGATACTCCAAGGCCAGCAAATGATATATATCTTCTGGAAACTCCGTGTGGGCCAGAGCTTGGCGGTACTGTTCAATGGCTTTTTGGTGATTTCCTGTTTTGGAGTACAAACCCGCCCGTGCCATGTGCATTTCGTAACGATCAGGACTTTCGGCCTCCAATTCATTTAGCACTTGACTTGCTTCCTTAGTTTTGTCCATGGAAGTGAGGTACTGAACTTTCTTCAGTTTTAAAGCGGTAGCATAGGGATGCTGCTCGCTGGCCATTTCCACAACTTCTAGGGCCTTTTTAGATTTCCCTATCTCAAAGAAGTAATCGGAAATCGCTTCGAACTCCTCTAAATCATAAAACCTCGAACGTCCCTCCGCCTGCATTTTCTTGAACTCATCAATGAGATCCAGCAGGTTAAAAAAGTCGTCCTCGTTATCTTCTTCGAACATACAATTGCATTGGATAATTAAAGGTACCCAAATGACTTTGGCAAAGGTAGAGCCTTCGGAACGCTTATCCACAAAGAAATCAACACTTTGTCATCAAAACCCTGTAAAGCAAACACTTAATCAACGCTTTGGCTGCTATATTTTTTCCTATTCGCTGAGAAGTAGGAAAATGAAAGACTTAATCGCTGTGAAATCCTGTTTTAAGGCGATGAATAAAAGCCAATCATTCAAATCGAAAATTATCTTTGCGGAAATTTAGACCCCTACTTAATGACATTAATAAAATCAATTTCTGGCGTTCGCGGCACCATTGGCGGAGCCAAAGGCGAAAATCTCAGTCCGCTTGATGCCGCTGAATTTGCAGCAGCATACGGCCATTGGCTAAAAAAGAAATATCCGGGAGAGCGCATCTCCGTGGTAATTGGTCGCGATGCCAGACCCAGTGGACCCATGATTCAAGGTATAGTGCAAAACACCTTAGTTGGAACTGGTATTGATGTTATTGATTTAGGCCTTTCCACCACTCCAACAGTAGAAATGGCGGTGGTTTTCGAAAAGGCGCAGGGGGGAATTATTCTTACCGCCTCGCACAACCCAAAGCAATGGAACGCGCTTAAATTATTGAATGCCAAAGGCGAATTTATCTCTGGTGCTGATGGTGCCGAGTTATTGGCCATGATTGAAAATGAAGATTACGACTTTGTAGAAGTAGATGACTTAGGAAGCGTTGAAGCAAAGGATGGTACGATGGAGCGTCATATTGAAGCCATATTGGATCTTCCATTTATTGATGTGGATGCCATTCGCAAGGCCGATTTATCAGTTGCCGTAGATGCAGTTAATTCAACTGGAGGCATAGCCATCCCTATGTTATTGGAGGCCCTTGGCGTGCAAAAAACCGAATTGCTTTATTGCGAACCCAATGGTCAATTCCCTCATAACCCCGAGCCACTAAAGGAGCATTTAGGGGAAATCATGAAGGTGGTAAAAGAAAAGTCTTGCGACCTAGGGGTAGTAGTTGACCCAGATGTGGATCGCTTGGCCCTTATTGATAATAATGGTGAAATGTTTGGCGAGGAGTATACCTTGGTTGCTGCGGCCGATTTCCTTTTAAATCATAAACAAGGTCCCTTGGTGAGTAATTTATCCAGCTCACGTGCTTTGCGCGACTTAGCAAAAAGTCGTGGTCAAGAATATTTTGCTTCTGCCGTAGGCGAGGTAAATGTGGTAACAAAGATGAAAGCGGTAAATGCGGTTCTTGGCGGTGAAGGCAATGGTGGTGTTATTTTACCAGATTTGCATTATGGCCGCGATTCACTGGTAGGTATTGCAATGATATTAAGCCACCTTGCAACATGCGGTAAAAACCTAAGTACCCTTCGTTCCGAATATCCTGCCTATTTCATGGGCAAGAATAAAATTCAGCTTGAGGCGGGCATGGATGTAGATGGTTTGTTAGCGAAGATTGCCGATAAATATCAATCTGAGGAGCTTTCACGCATTGATGGGGTGAAGATTGATTTTGCTGAGGAATGGGTACATTTACGAAAGTCGAATACCGAACCAATTATTCGAATTTATACCGAGGCGAAAAGTCTAGAACAGGCCAATGCTCTTGGTGAGCGTTTTATTAAAGAATTAAAAGATCTCATCTAATCGCTTATGGAGAATACGATGGTAGGTGCCAAAATACCTGGCACTAAATGGGAGTCACACTTCGATCCCTATCGCGATAAAATTGTTGGTCAATACGCGGAGCTCGAAGGACCTTTTGGTAAGAAACGTATTCTATATGCCGATTGGATTGCTAGCGGAAGACTGTATGAACCGATTGAAACCAAAATGCTGGAAGAGATCGGACCTATGGTGGCCAATACGCATACGGAGACTTCCTACACTGGCAGCACCATGACCAAGGCCTACCATCGTGCCAAGCAAATAATTAAACAGCATGTTAATGCAAGTCTGGATGATGTTTTAATTCCTACTGGAACGGGAATGACCGGCGCAGCATTAAAATTTCAGCGCATTTTAGGCCTAAAGCTGCCCGAGCAGTTTAAAGGTAAAATTGAGATGGATGATCAGTTCCGCCCGGTGGTTTTTGTAAGCCATATGGAGCATCACTCCAATCAAACATCTTGGTTAGAAACCATTGTTGATTTAGTGGTTATTGGTCATACCGACCAAGGTTTAATGGACCTCAATCATTTTGATCAGCTACTGGAACAGTATGCCGATCGCCCTTATAAAATTGCCTGTATTACTTCCTGCAGTAATGTTACTGGTGTTTTTACACCTTATTATGAAGTGGCAAAAAAGATTCACAAAGCAGGTGGCTATTGTTTTGTAGATTTTGCCGCTTCTGGCCCTTATGTAGAAATAGACATGCACCCTGAGGAAGAAGGAGCGCATTTGGATGCGATTTTTTATTCCCCACATAAATTTTTAGGTGGGCCCGGTACGCCGGGAATCTTAATTTTCAATTCACAACTTTACCGCAATAGCGTTCCCGATCACCCCGGCGGTGGCACGGTACTTTGGACCGATCCTTGGGGCGGTCGCTACTATATCGAAGATATTGAAACCCGTGAGGACGGCGGAACACCTGGATTTTTGCAAACCATAAAGGCGGCTTTTGCCATGCAGCTTAAGGACGAAATTGGGGTAAAGGCCATTAAAGCGCGTGAAAAAGAATTGTTGAGCTACATTTTTGATCGTTTTGAAAAAATCCCCGGCATGGTTGTTTTGGCAGGACATATTAAAGATCGAATAGGCGCGGTATCCTTTTACCTCCAGGAGGTGCATTACAATTTTGTGGTTCAATTGCTCAATGACTTGTTTGGTATTCAAACCAGAGGAGGTTGCAGTTGTGCAGGAACTTATGGCCATTACTTATTGCATCTCGACCAGGAGAGCAGCAGTAAATCTTTAAATAAGATTATCGCCGGCGATCAATCGATTCGCCCAGGTTGGGTCCGCTTATCCGTCCACCCTACTTTTACCGATCAGGAAGTGATTGATATTTGTGATGCCATCGAACATATTGCTTTGCATTGGCAGGATTATGCTCCTCAATATCACTACGAAAAAGGTAGTAATCGCTTTATTCATTTACAAAGCCCTGACCATAGTGATCGTCAGGTTAATAGCTGGTTCAGTTAAATGAACACAATTTACCTCGATCATGCCGCATCTACACCTCTAAGGCCCGAGGTTAAAGCTTATATGTTAGAGCTCATGGACGCATCTTATGCCAATCCATCGAGTACCCATAGTGCAGGCCGCAAAGCCAAAGCCATTCTAGAAGCCAGTCGTAAAAGCATTGCTAAAAACATGCATTGCTTAGCAGCAGAAATCAGCTTTTGTTCTGGTGGAACGGAGGGTGACAATACGGCTATAAACTTGGCCCTACGCGATTTAGGGGTTAAGCGCGTGATCACGTCACCTATAGAGCATCATGCCGTTTTACATGCTGCGGAAACCTGGTGCAAGGCTTTTAAGGCGGAACTTGTTTTACTGGATGTTGATGCTAAAGGACGGATCGATTACCAGCAACTAGAAAAGCTGTTGCAAGATCAGTCTAAAAGCACTTTAGTTAGCCTAATGCATGGCAATAATGAGATTGGGAATATAAACGACCTTTCCAAGATCGGCCATTTATGTCGTTCTAACAATGCCTATTTCCATAGTGACACCGTGCAAACCGTTGGTCACTTCCCGCTTAATCTGGGAGAATTACCTATCGATTTTGCCACTGCTTCTGCCCATAAATTTCACGGGCCAAAGGGGGTTGGCTTTTTGTATATCAATAGACGCCTTAAAGTAGATGCTTTTATTAAAGGTGGATCCCAAGAACGCGGATTACGGGGTGGTACCGAAAGCATCGTTCAAATTGGTGCTATGGCCAAAGCTTTGGAGATGGCCAGTGCTGAAATGACGGCGGAAAAGCAGCATATACTAAATCTAAAACAGCATTTTTGGAAAGGCCTCAAAGCCCTATTCCCCCAAGCCTATGTAAATGGTCTTGGTTTAGTGGAAGAGGAAAGTCTTTATACCGTGCTTAATGTAAGCCTCCCGGAGCTTGCCACAGATTCAATGCTACTATTCAATCTCGATTTAAAGGGTTTGGCCGTTTCAGGCGGTAGTGCTTGTTCTTCGGGAAGCCTTCAGCAATCGCATGTCATCAGCAGTTTAAACCCAAATCACAGCGATCCGGTAATACGGTTCTCCTTTAGTGCCTTAAGCACGGAGACCGAAATAAAAAGGGCCCTCGAGATATTAGCTGAACTTTCGGTTTAGCCTTCTTGATCGTCAAGAAATTTATCCTCTACAAGATCTGCCTCTTGATCTTCCGTTTCGGAATCGGAATTGTAGCCAAATAATCGCTTATCGCGAATCATCTGATCTACATAAGTGGGTAGGCACTCTTCCCAACCACTTTCGCCTTTTCGTATTTTACGCAGCACCTCCCGAGAAAAGATTTGAAGAATATCGGGATCGTAATTTTCAATATCCTTTATTCGTCGGTTAGAAACCAAGAAGTTATAAAGCTGCTGGAATCGCGGATGGGTTTTAAAATCTTCCAGGGTTTCCAAATCATCACCTGGCTTCGGTTGATAAGGATACACGTAAATTTTAAGATCGCTGGAATATAGAATCCCAAAGGCCTCTAAAATGCCACCTTTTAAATCGCGGTAATACTTATTATCAAATAGCTCATGCAGATTAGTAACGCCCATTATCATACCCATGCGCTCCTCAGAATAACGAGAGAAATACTCTACTAATTTGTAGTACTCCTGATAGTTAGAAATCAAAACCGTTTGCCCCAGGGAACAGAGTATATCCGCTCGAGCGAGGAAATCCTGCTCGTCAATCTCTCCTTCTGCTTTTAAGTTATTTAGGGTAATTTCAAAGAGCACCACCAGCTTTTCGCGATTCACCTTTTTCTCTTGGGTAAAGGCATCAATACCAGTGCGCACCATGTCCATATTCACCTTAGTTACCGGGCGAAAGCTCCCCCTTGCGGTGAGTATATTCTTCTTGTAAAGTAATGCTGCAGGAAGAATGTTATTTCCTTCTGGCCCAAAAATAACCGCGTCGGTCATGCCGTTTTTAATGAGGCGCAGCGACATCAGTCTATTATCGACATTTTTAAACTCTGGTCCTTCAAAATGGATCATATCGATTTCCATTTTGTAGCGAGCAATATTGTCGTAAAGGGATTTCAGCAGTTCTTCCGGATTATTCCGAACATTAAAGCAGCCGTAAATTAAGTTTACCCCCATTACCCCAATGGTCTCTTGTTGTAAGGATGCTTCCTCCTCTTTCATTCGAATATGGAAGAGCACATCATTAGGAGCTTGATCTGGATCCAGTTGAAAACGAATTCCCATCCAGCCATGGCCTTTAAACTTGCGGGTAAAGTTGATGGTAGCAATGGTATTTGCAAAAGCGAAATAGCATCTTTTGGGATGATCCTCCCTGCTCAGCCTTTGTTCGATAAGGCCATACTCATGATCGAGCATTTTTCGCACTCGAGCTTCAGTAACATATCGACCATCTACTTCCTTACCATAAATGGCATCGGAAAATAACTTATCGTAGGCGCTCATTGCTTTGGCAACTGTTCCCGAGGCCGCTCCTACTCTAAAAAAGTTGCGGACAACTTCCTGGCCCGCTCCTATTTCGGCGAAGGTGCCATAGATGTTTTCATTAAGATTAACTTTAAGGGCCTTTTGGGCGGTGGACAGCACTAAGCGCTCCATAATCGTGGGATCTAATCTAACAGAAGGTTAACGATAACAAATGTAAGAGAATAGCTAAGTTTGGGGCCTAAAATTCAAATATTTTGACCGCAAAAAAAGGAGATTCAAATTGGCAATTTACAGTGCTTGGCAGCGGTACCTCCCAAGGTGTTCCGGTTATTGGATGCACTTGTGCTGTTTGTCAATCTAATGACCCTAAAGACCAAAGACTTCGCAGTAGCTTATATGTTCAAAAAGGATCTACGCGCCTAATAGTTGATGCCGGTCCCGATTTTAGGCAACAATTATTGAACAATCAAATTGCCGACATTGACGCGGTACTCATTACGCATGAGCATCAAGATCATACGGCGGGGATCGATGATTTACGGGCCATTAACTTCATGCAAAAGCATGCCATTCCTATTTATTGCACCGAGCCAGTAGAGGAACGATTGAGAGAACAGTATTCCTATATTTTTAAGAATTCCAAATATCCCGGTATTCCCCAAATTCATTTTAAACGCTTAGACGAGGCACCCCTTCAAATTGGCGAAATCAACATTGAGCCCATACAATTAATGCACTGGGATTTACCTGTCTATGGTTTTCGTTTTGGTCCACTAGCCTACCTTACCGATGCCAACAAGCTTTTAGAAACTGAATGGGAAAAGCTTCAAAATTTAGAAGTCTTAATCCTAAATGCCCTCCGAAAAGAAAAGCATCACTCCCATTTTAATTTAGAAGAAGCCTTGGCCTTGGCGGATCAATTATCCGTGCCACAATTATATCTCACTCATATTAGTCACCAAATGGGATTGCATAAAGAAGTGGAGGATACTTTAAAAACCGACAGAAAGTTGGCTTTTGATGGACTTCAATTAAGTCTTGATTAAATCCCAGGGCTTACTTTTGCCAAAAATTGCAGCATGCAGGATTCTTATGATTTAGTGGTAGTAGGCGGAGGAATAGTAGGCTTATCAACAGCCTATAAATATCAGATGGCCTTCCCCCAGCATCGCATTGCAATTTTAGAAAAGGAATCAAAGCTAGGAGCTCATCAAACCGGAAGAAATTCGGGGGTTATCCATTCGGGTATTTACTACAAGCCCGGAAGTTTCAAAGCTTTAAACTGCACCAATGGTCGCAAGCAAATTGTGGCCTTTGCCAAGGAACATGGGGTGAAGCACGATATTTGTGGTAAAATAATTTTGGCCACGGAAGAAAAAGAGTTGCCCATATTGCAGCGCATTTTTGATCGCGGAGTAGAGAATGAAATTGAAGGAATTGAGATGATTGGCCCAGAGGCCATTCGTGAAATAGAACCTCATGTGCGTGGCATTAAAGCCATTAGGGTTCCAGTAACCGGCATTATCGACTATGTTGGGATGTGCCATAAATTGGTGGAACTCATTGAAGCTATAAACCCGGAAAGTAAACTCATGCTCAACACCCAATTCTTGGAAAGCTTTACTGAGGATGGCAAAGAGGGCATTAAAACCAATCAGGGAACATTTTATACCGGATTAAAAATATTTTGTGCCGGCCTGCAAAGCGACCGTTTGGCGCGCAAGGAAGGTGCGAAGCCCGACATGAAAATTATTGGCTTTAGGGGAGACTATTATGAGCTTACCGAACAAGCTCGACATAAAGTGAAGCATTTGATTTACCCCGTTCCCGACCCTGATTTCCCCTTCCTTGGCGTGCACTTCACCCGGATGGTAGATCAAAGTATTGAGTGCGGTCCAAACGCCGTTTTTTCCTTTAAGCGCGAGGGCTATAGTCCAACTTCCTTCGATTTAAAAGATACGGTGGAAGCCCTCTCCTATGCCGGAACTTGGAAGCTTTTTGGCAAACATGCCAAGCAAGGGATGGAAGAGATGAAAAGGGCTTTTTCCAAAAAGCTATTCCTACAAGCCTTACGAAAAATGATTCCCGATCTTCAAATGGAAGATATTCAGCCTGTACGAGCCGGAGTAAGGGCCCAAGCTTTAAAGTACAATGGCGAATTAGTAGATGATTTCAAGATCGAGAAGTTTGGAAATTCTGTGCATGTCCTTAATGCGCCATCACCCGCTGCTACCGCTAGTTTGGCTATTGCCGATGAGATTTTGGATATGGCGGGTTTAGTGCCTAAGGCTTAGCTTTTTTTGATTTTATAGCCTTTCTGAGAGCAACACGACTAAGGTCAGCACTATATAATCTAAAAGCGATTTACCCCTTCGACTTTGCTGGGGATAACAAGGTTTAGGCAGTCATGGAAAGGTCTAGCTACTGAATAATACCCGCTACTCCAACACGCAATCCTCTCTCAAGGAGCGAAGCGACTGATCTCAGGTCTAATATCTTACAGCGAAGCGGTCTTTTTATTTTTCTTTTCCCTTGGATGCCAAAGAAACAAAAGATCATGGCCTGGGTACTTTACTTTTAAAATGCTTGTAGTCTCCTTTTTCGGTGGGTGATCTCCTGCGGAGCTGCCCAACTCAAATAGTCGTCTACTTCCATTTTAAAAGCGCAGCACCCTAGGGCCAGCAACTACCCGATACTGTTCGTTTTAAGCACTCATAAAACGTTGCCTCATACTAATCAAGTAAATTGAAATTCTAGAGTAATGTCTGCTATTCTAAAACGCAATCCCTCTAACAAGGAGCGCAGCGACTGATCTCAGGTCTAATATTTAACAGCTATGCGGCCCCTCGACAGGCTCGGGGTGACAAGGTTTATGATGTCATGATGAGTTTGTCGAACCATAAAAGCGAAGCGGTCTTCCTCCTACTTTTTGCATTGCCCAAAAAGTAGGCAAAAACGCTAGGCCCCTGAAAAGGCAATTCTGCGGTCCAACCTTCGGTTTGCCCACAGACCATCGACTCTTGGGCCGGGCCAGCACAAATTACGATTTCGTTAAAATCCTATTCAATTTTTATATTTCTTCTTTCTTTTTTCTTGGATGAACCG
>JANSYJ010000005.1 GCA_024742495.1 Bacteroidota bacterium | reverse complement strand
GAAATAGGTTTTGCCGCTCGTTTCGATGGCGATGGAAATAATCTCTGGTACAAAGAATACCCTGGGAATTTAGGAATGAGTGGTATGTATTGTGTAGATAATGGAGATGGAACTTATCAGTACGTGCAAAATTGGTGGACCCGCATACAAGGCGATGCTAATGATATTATGGTAGGGCGCATGGACACCCTAGGAAACATTTTAACTTCAAAAAGGCTGGGTAAGATTAACCGAATGCAATTTGCCCAAGGTCTCCTTAAAACACAAGACGGTAATTTTTATGTCTCAGGTATCGGTTATTTTAGCAATTTTCACAGCTATGGCTTTAAATTTAGCCCCCAAGGCGACAGCCTTTGGTATCGAACTTACCATCACGATGATAGCCTGGACCTCGCCTACGTAGAATCCTTTAAAGAAGACGGAGCGGGCAACTTAGTGCATTTTGGGTACCATGGTAATAATGTAAACCCAAACCCAGGGAACGGTATCTTTGCCTGGCTTTATCGCACCGATGAACATGGTTGCATTTTTCAAGATTGCCATTTAAGTCAAGAGGAAATTGCGGCGCTACCCAAATTGAGCTTGTATCCTAATCCATCCAAAGGGAGGTTTTATATAGAAATTGAAGCGAGTCAAGATTTCCCCTGCGTTTTAGAAATTTACAATACCGATGGTGCCTTACTGGAAAGCCATAGCTTGGTTAGTCCATATCAAAGTCGGCTAGTAATTGACACCCCTTTAAATCCAGGGCATTACTTTGTTTTGTTACGCGACAAGCAAGGAACAGAACTAGCTTTGAGTAAATTGCTTTTGATAGATTAATACCATAAGTAGTTGCATCTAAATACTGTAAGTTTCCACTGCTAAATAATTCCATTTTGACCTTGGAATTGAGAGACGGCTTTAAAGTAAGCAGAAGTAGACTATTTCTGAAGTGCGAAAAATTAAGCAAAAACCTAGTGAAATAAATCTTGATTCGATTACTAATTAACTTTCCTCTCGTATAGACCCTAGTCTATTTGACCGATATTTTCAGGAAGTCCAACTTTTCTCATGAAAACGTCATGCTGCTCAATCCTATCAGGAAAGTTATCAAGCCATTCATTAGAAATGACAATAAAGTAATTCAATCATTTCCAGTTCCCAAAATTGCGGAACGTTCTTATATGTTCACCTATTCTTGGAAAAGCTATTATTCCATCAGACAATGCATCCACTAGATATGTATTCCAATATGAGCCCACCAATTCCCTTTATAATCTCCGGCGTATAAGTCTGTAAGATCAATATCTCTAGTGGCCCAAAGTAATGCTACCGCTTTTCGTTCGACGAGGTGCGCCTCGGTACCTTCGCCATTTTCCCAAGATTTTGAGCATTGATGGATTTTCTTGCGTAAAGCCCGATCGCTTAAATTTAGTTTTAAGCTGGAGCTTGGAATTGGAAAGCCCGCTTCTCGTTTTTTATAATAAAAGTCACGCAGCCGCTCTAGACTTTGTAAGCCATTTAAAACTTGCTTACGGTTTAAAAGACTGCTAATCGCTTTATCCTGATCTACTAAATTGATGGAGCTGGTATAATCCTCTTTATACCTTGCAGTCTGAAAATTGTAATAGACGCAAACATCCTCATTGCTAAGAGACAGCTCCTTCTCCAGGTAGGGGAAAAATCCATCAAAAAACACATCGCATTCCTCACTAAGGCCCAGGCGATTATTTCCTTCCACCTGAAAAGAGGAGGCTAAATCATAATCGTCCCGAGCTTCCGGATACCGATACTTAAACCACTCGAAACTAAAGTTCATGCTGGTTTCACTGCCTATAAAAAGCATCGCCCGATGCGCATCTTGGGCTAAGTTTCGCAACATGCTATAATGCTCTTGGAAAAAGTCAATATCAAAATACAAGAGGTGCTTATTACCCCTCTGAACTAGCATTAATTCTTCGCTAAAAAATGCTTCCAATTTTGCATCCTCCCAAGTAGCGCGACGACTCTCTTTCAACTTTAAAGCTAGGTCATGCTGAATTTTAGGAAGGTCCATAAACTCACTCTCCGCAATTAATGCCGCTCTATTAATTCCCATGCTTCGAATATCGTAGATTTAAAAAAACCAATACTACATCTGCTTGATTTTAAATCCTAAGCTTTGGAGGGTCAAAATCTCTGCAAACCCTACTTCGTTAAAAAAATTTGAAAAAAACTAACCTTCACTCTTCTTTGTAAATCAACGCCTTAGACTTAAATAACAACCAATCATAAGCCAAATCTCAATTTTTATTTAAGCTTCACTTAAACCTTTAGGTTTTTACCACCTCCATAAGAGGACCACCTTTTAAGAACCAAAGCTTAACACCTATACCTAGCATTACTATTTTTCCGATCAATTAGACGTGCAAAATACGCTTGGCGCTATTGGGCCAAGCCGCAATTAAAATTGACCTTTTTGTTAATGCTCAATTCCCATCTATGGAGTTTTTAGACATCCCTTTATTCGACGATGATCTCGCGAAGTTGCTATTCCGTTTTAGCCTAAACATCATTTTCATCACCATCATCGTGCGCTACCTTTATTATACAGTAGCCGCTAGAAGAGATTACCTCTTTACTTTCTACATGATTAGCATTATCGTGTTCTTTTTGTGCTTTACCCTCAAGAAGTATGAAATTGATATTGGTATGGCGCTAGGTCTATTTGCGATTTTTGGGATCATCCGTTATCGTACGGATCCTATTCCGATAAAGGAAATGACTTATCTCTTCGTGGTCATCGGCCTATCCGTAATCAATGCCTTGGCCAATAAAAAAATGAGCTATGCCGAAATTCTGGTCGCTAATTTCGCCACCGCTGGCGCAGTAGCCATTTTGGAATATGTCTGGAAAGCCAAGACTTTAAAGCAGATAAATTCCAAAAAAATAGATTACGGGAATTTAGAAATGATTAAACCGGAATCAAGAGCAGCTTTAATCCTGGAGCTGGAAGAAATTACAGGCTTAAACATCGAAAGAATTAAAGTGGGGAATATTAACCTCCTAAAAAATTCAGCCACAATTACGATCTACTACTTTAATGGAAATTTACATGACTAAAGTTTGGAAACTCTTCTTACTATTAATGGCCTTTGGCGGCCTAAAAGCTCAAGATGGAAGCTATGTTGAAGTGCGCGATTTCGAAACCTGGACCTCGGCCGAATTCAACCTCAAGCTTAGTAAAAAACTAACTCTTGGCTTGCAGCAACAAATTCGCCTCGACAATAATTCTAGCGAGCTAAAAAACACCTTTACTCAGGCTAGTGCCAGCTACAGCCTTTTTAAAAACTTTAAACTGGAATATGGCCTGAGGTACATTGCAATTAATGATAATTCTGGCAATGTTCAGGGCTATAACTACGACTTTAGGCATCATTTCGACCTTTCATACAAGCATAAATTAAAGCCGTTAAGGCTTAATCATCGTCTGCGTTATACCACCCGAAACGAAGCGGGTTTAAGCTCCGAAGAGGGCGATATGGCTAGACAAACCTTGCGTTATAGAATGAAGATCGATTATAACATTAAGAAATGGAAGCTAGACCCCATTTTATCTGGAGAGCTTTTTAACCGATTTGAAAATGGTATAAATGAGGGCATAAGCGATTACCGCATCACTTTTGGAACCGAGTATAACTTAAAGAAAGCGGGTAAAATTGGAATCTATTACCGTTACCAAAAAGAACTCAACACCAGCTACCCTATGGAGATTCACCTTATACGCCTCAAATATTCCTTCACCCTTAAGAATTACTAATTATGAATAGCTTTAAAATTAGCGCCCTTAAAACTGTGTTTCTCGCTTTATTAACGCTCAGCTTGGCTTCATGTAAAAAGGAAGTATTTGTTGCTGAAGGCTACAGTTTAGCAGATTGGAGTTCTGCCACCCATTCCAATGAGGCCGAGCCGAATTATGCGGTGGTGTTTAATCAGGATAAGGTGAATAGAATCGACTTTGTGCTAACAACCGAAGAGTATGATGCCATGCAAGAAGACTTGGCTGATTTACTGAGCTCTTCCAGCGGACAGCAAGGGGCCAGTTTAAGTAGAACCGCCAATTATTTTGCGGTGGATATGTTTTTCAATGGTCGCCAATGGTATGATGTTGGCCTGCGCTACAAAGGCAATTCAAGCTTAAAGAGTGCCGGAAGTCAGGGAAACAACAAACTGCCCTTACGCATCAAAATGGATTACTTTGAAGATGACAATCCAGAAATCCTCAATCAGCGTTTTTACGGTTTTAAGGATCTATCCCTAAGCAGTGGCTTCAATGATCAATCGCTAATGCGTGAAAAAGTGGCGGCGGATTTATTCCGAGAATTTGGCGTTCCCGCTGCCCAAACGGCCTTTTATGAAATTTGGATTGATGAAGGAGATGGGACCCCAAAATATTATGGTCTTTATACCCTTGTTGAAGTGGTTTTCGATACCATGCTCGACAAGATGTTTAGCAGCGATAATGGAAACTGCTACAAGCCCGATGGCGATGGAGCTACCTTTAGCACCAGTGGTTTTGATTTGGCCGACTTTGAAAAGAAAACCAATGAGGCCGAGGCCGATTGGAGTGATATTCAAGAATTGTATGATGTATTGCATTCCAGCGACCGCAGTTCCAATACCGAGCAATGGAAAAGCAATATGGAAAGTGTTTTTGATGTAGATGGTTTTATGAAGTACCTGGCCGTAAATAACACCATTCAAAATTGGGATACCTATGGCAATATGACGCATAATTATTACCTCTACCACGATCCTGCCGATGATCTGATAAAATGGATTCCATGGGATAATAATGAAGCCTTTAATTCCGGGCGCGGTCCACGAGCCGCCATTTCCTTTGAAATGAGTGAGGTTGGCAATGATTGGCCCCTAATTCCCTATTTGAGCGATATTGCGGAATACCGGGCTATATATGATCAATACATTGAGGACTTTATAAACGGCCCCTTCCTTCCTTCAAAAATGGATAGCGAATATGCCGCTTGGGATGCCATGATATCTGCTTCCGCCGCAAGCGAAGTTTCAGGCTATACCTTTCTCAATGGTATTTCCTCCTATAACTCGGCGGTAAGCACTTTAAAAACGCATGCCTCACAACGGTTTGTAGCCGCGCAAAACTATTTAGACTAATAGCAAGAGCCCGGAACATTAAAAACTTCGGGCTTTTTTTATCTGCTTATCATTAAAGCCCTAAGCTGACTCCATCCCTAAAAAAATAATAAGGGAGTATTCATCAGTTTGGCCTGCTGTATCTTAGTCAAATGAAATTGAACATTTCCCTTTTCTTTCTTGGTACTATTTTAAGCTTTACCGCCTTAAAAGCGCAGGAGGCTTGTGCCGATAGCAGTTCCTTTTATATACATCATGGCGAAGGGATGCCCCAATTGGCGATAATGCATAATGGCAAAGCCTCCTACCATAGCCTTCAAGAGGATATAAAGGGTGAAGAAATGAAATTTGAATGTGAGCTGAGGCAGTTAAACGACCGAGGACCTAAGGAACTAATTTTAAAATGGTCCATTGCCATTTATGGATCTGGCGGAGGAATGAATTATGCTGGTCTCTCCATCTGGGACTTAGAGGCTGATAGCCTTCTCTTTAAAGCCAATACCTATTGTTCGGAAGAAAGCTTTGGCCGCCATGGCGGGGAACGATTTCTTCATAGCTGCGAAATCCCAATCGAGTTTTTAGAGAATAGTATAAAAATTAATAAAAGGGAATGCCAAGGTTTCGAGCTTGAAACCCTAGAAGACCTCCAAGACTATTGCCTGCTAGAAGATTTGAAGCCAGGAATTATTAGCTTTCGCTAAAGAACAATTTCAACAGACTAAAGCTCAGATCAAGCTGCCTTCCTATTTTGCCTTTAATTTGCATGAGAAATTAAAGTATATGCTTTGCATCAAACATCGGAGTACCGATCCCTTTTTTAATATTGCCACGGATGAATACATTTTTAAGCATTTGCAGGAAGACTGCTTTATGCTCTGGCAAAACGACAATGCCATCATTGTAGGGAAACATCAAAATGCCTTGGCGGAAATAAATCTCGACTATGTTAAGGCCCATGATATTAAAGTGGTAAGAAGACTTAGCGGCGGTGGTGCGGTGTATCACGATCTAGGAAACCTTAACTTCACTTTCACGAGAAGCAGTGAGAACGAGAATGACCTCGTTGACTTTAAGAGGTATACAAAACCCATTATTGCAGTTTTACAAGAAATGGGGGTTAATGCGGAGTTTAGCGGTCGCAATGACATAATGATTGAAGGGAAGAAATTCTCGGGAAATGCAGAACATGTTTTTAAAAACAAGGTGATGCATCACGGTACTCTTTTATTCTCGAGTAATATGCCCAACATTAGTGGCGCCCTAAAGCTTAATCCCCTAAAATATAAAGACCGAGCGGTTAAATCGATTCCCAAAAGGGTAACCAATATTCAAGACCATCTTAAGGAAAAAATAAGTGTAGAAGAGTTTTCCGAACGAATAATGGACTTCATTCTTCGCTATTATGAAGACTGTAAGCTCTATGAGTTTACGGAAGAGGATTTGGATAAAATTGAAGAAATCAAAAAAGAAAAATACCAAACTTGGGAATGGAATTTCGGCTACTCTCCCAATTACAACTTTAAACAGGGGGTAAAAACGGCTGGCGGCCTCTTGGAAATGAATATGAATGTCTCCAAAGGCATTATTCAAGATATTAAAATCTTGGGCGACTTCTTTCACATTAGGGATATAGAAGAAATTGAAAATGCGCTAAAAGGTAGCCCCCATGAAGAAGGTAAAATTAGAAGCGTCCTCCAAAAATTTCAGCTGGAGAACTATTTTAAAGACATCAAACAAGAGGACCTAATAGCCGCAATGTTTTAATCCTCCGCAATTAAATCATCGCTACAATTTCGAAAAGCTTAAACTACGAGACTGTTCATCATTGATCAGTTTGAGGTGATAGATTCCTCTTTTAAGCTGGTCTAGGTCTTTTAAGTCAATCACCGAGCTGTATTGATCGTATTTATACTCTTTTAAAAGCAGTCCTCCTGCCGAGTATAATTCCAAAACAAGATCCCCCTGCATTGAGGCCGGAACCTTTATTTGCATTTGATCATGAACTGGATTTGGAAAAGCCTCTAAATTCTGATCTAAAACTCGCTCTTCCACGGTTCCGATATTCGCCGCCTGATACACCCGAATATAATCGATCTCCATGGTATCCTCTGTAAAACTGGGGTCAATGCCAGGCTCTATAGCAATATTTAAGAGGATATACTGCGGATCGTCGAAGGGCCAGGTATTGGCATCTCGAACCGAAGGTTGGTACACATAGTGAACCACGCTATCGACGCTAAAAACCATTTTAGTTGGAGTCCATTCTAAAGCATAAACATGAAAGGTATTGGAAACACCTGCTATGCTTCTACCACCATGATTGACCGTTCCTCCAAAGCTTGAAGGCGTATGCATAGCGCTGGAAATATAGTCTTGGTTGCTTCCCCAATGCTCCATGATATCAATTTCTCCGCAAGCTGGCCAAGGCGTAGTTCCATAGCCTTGCTGCTCCCAGTAAGCGCCATTTTCGGTAATATTTTGACCGAGCATCCACATCGCCGGCCAAGTGCCAACTCCTTGCGGAAGTATCGCTCTAATTTCTACCCGGCCATAGGTAAAGGCAAACTTCGAGTTTAAACGCGCCGAGGTATATTGTTTGGTAACCCCTTGATTGGTAT
This sequence comes from Bacteroidota bacterium, assembly GCA_024742495.1. Lineage (GTDB taxonomy): Bacteria > Bacteroidota > Bacteroidia > Flavobacteriales > Schleiferiaceae > Croceimicrobium. Next base: position 198,161 of record JANSYJ010000005.1, on the reverse strand, counting down.
AAGTCTCCTGCTTAGCAATGAGTTTCATGGTGCCATTACTTAGGGAGCTATTCGTGGTACGATCGGTATAATGCTGTACTTCGCCATTAAACCAAGAACTACCATTGGGTAGTATAGTTTGATGAAACCATTTAGAAGTATCAATGGCCCCACTTCCATTAAACTCATCCGACCAAACCAATTGATTAAATACAGGGGCAGGATTTGCAAAACTAGTATCGAGGTAGATAAAATCATCTAAGTAAGCCAATACCTCATCATTGTTATTCTCTCCATTTAGTTGAAAGAGAACCCGATTTAAATCACTTCGCTGAATGGGGTCTGATGAAGTTGGATCTAGATTGATAAAAGGATCATTCGCGAAATCGAAAGTGATGGTTTGCCATTGATCTAAAAGCAAGGGCTTAATAATCTCCGTTTGCGTTTGCCAAGGATTGGCTTGGCCTCCATCTTGAAGCTTACATGAAATTTGATTATTCTGATTGCCGGTCAAGCCGCTGGAAGGCACATAGACCTTCACTTGAAACACCGAATGATTGGCCATATTCAAATTCTGTGAGGCATCAAACCGGACATTCGCGTACTGCCCACCCACATCATGATACTCTAAAACTGTTGCGGAATTATTGCTTGCCATTTGATGAGGGTTTGCTTTAGCCGCATCAACATTGCAATCATCGCCAAACCAAGCACTAATATTGCCATTTCCCTCAAAGTCATCCTGAAGACTTTGGGCCAGACCATTAAAACCAATAAACAAGAAAAGAAATAGTAAGTAGCGCATAAGAGATTATTAGGCGCTCAAGATACTTAAGGTAGGTGAGACTATAAGTCAAAAAACTGAATAATTAGAAGTTTGACGCAATAAGCTCCTCCAGTTTAGCCTTGGACACCGGCTTTACTAGATAGTCTTCTACCACTTTATACGCCTTAGCCTTATTGATATCATACTCATCTATGGAGCTGGAAACTATGTAAATACTGGTATTCTCCAGTAATTTTTCATCTAAAGCTGAGAGTTCATCCAAAAAGTCCCAGCCATCCATTACGGGCATATTAAGATCGAGGAAAATAATTTGGGGAAAACTGCCTAGGCTGTTACTTAAATTTTTGCAATGCTGAAAGGCTTCCTCCCCATTTTGAAAGATGCGGCAATCGATTTCGGCATCAACAATGCTCAATATCTTTTCAAAGGAATATTGGTAAATCCGATCATCGTCAATTATATAAGCCGCTTTAGTCATCCAGTCCCCAAGTTTTTTTACTCCTCCTAAATACTATTGTAAATGTGGAACCTACATTGGGTTCGCTTTCCACCGATATGCTTCCATTCATTGCTTCTACTTGCGACTTCACCATAAATAATCCCACGCCATTGGCATTGGAATTCTTATGAAAGGTTTTATTAAGGCCAAACATCTTGCGACCATGTCTTTTAAGATCAATGCCCAGCCCATTATCACTTACGGACAGGTGCAAACCTTTTTCATTCTCCCAGGCTTTCACCAAAATTTCAGCTTGGCGCTGAGGGTGTTTATACTTAATGGAATTGCCAATGAGGTTAATGAGGATACTCTCCATATATACCGGGTTGGCAAAAAGACTATCCACCTGCAAATCATAATCGATTTCGGTATTAGTAGAAAGGATAACTTGCTGAAGCTTTTGATTTACTCCATCCACTAATTGTTTAAGAGTAAGCTGCTGCATATCCATTCCGCGCTTATTCTTAATAATCAAGGCATCCACTAACTGATCCAAAGTTTTTTGCAAGTCCTCGGTAGAGCGTGAAACCATTTCAAAAATTTCATCCTTGCTCGCCGTATCTTCTGTGCTTCCATAAAGCTCATTAAGTAGCATTAAATTGGCTACGGGAGCTCTTAAGTTATGAGAAGCGATATGGGCAAAATCATTAAGACTTCGATTCTGATTAATCAAGCGATCGGTTAATTGCTTTAGCTTCCTATTGGCTTCCACTAATTCGCGCTCATGTATCTTTCGATCGTTAATATCCTCAATTTGAGCGATTAAATACAGGGCTTCATCTTCCGCGCTTCTTACCATGCTTACGTTTAGCAAAACCCAAAGCTTTGAACCATCTTTTTTAATGAAGCGTTTATCTAAGCGATAACTGTCAATTTTCCCTTCTAAGCATTGCTCCAGTAAGCCTATTTCTTCCGCCAAATCCTCAGCCACGGTCAGACTTTGAAAATCCAATTGCAGCAATTCAACCTCGCTAAAGCCAAGCAATTCAATAAGGGCGGTATTCGGTTTTAACCAAGCTCCATTCAGGGCCATTAATGCCATACCAATAGCCGAATGATCGAAGGCCGCTTTAAACTTTCGTTGCGATTCTATTAATTCGCTTTCCCTTCTTTTATGCTCGGTAATATCTTGAAAAACCCCACTGGTTTTTACCACTTCTCCTTTGGCATTGGTCTTCGCTTTGCCAATAGTGCGAACCCAAATTTCCTCTCCTTTGGCATTTATCATTGGGAGCTCTAAGTCATAAGGAGTTTGCTTTTGCAATAAATCTCCAAAGGCCTTTAATATGGTTTCCCGCGACCAGCCTTCTTTGTAGAAGGTGATTCCTTCTGAGGCTGGTATATGCTCCTGCGGCTTTAAACCATAGATATCCTTAGTGATCTCATCCATTACTGACACATTGGTCTCGGGAAAGTACTGCCAGCTTCCGATTCGAGCGGTGCGCTGCGAATCTTTAAGAGTTTCCATTAAAGACTCCTGCTCCTGTTTTATGCGTGTAAAGGAACTTATATCTTGATTGGCTCCGGTTATGATTCGCTCCCCCTGGGGATTTACCTCTGAAATAAGGGCATTGGCCTTTATCCAGCGAATATTCTTCTGAGAATCTAGGATTCTAAAAGTGTAAATAAACTCTCCATTGCTTTTAACGGAATCTTGAAAAGCGGATGACGCCTCCTCCACATCCTCTGGATGTACCAAATCATGCCAATCGCGGAAAGTATGCTTAAAGTCTTTCGGATCTACATCGTAAATGCGGAACATCACCTCATCCCATTGCAGATGATCGCGTTCCATATTGTACTGCCAAATACCCAGATCGACCAGATTTCCAACTAAGCCAATAATGGCTTCGGAATAGAGCTTTGAATTTGCGATAGCCATAGATGAGCAGGAACGCCATCAGCGCAAGCTTGAAGCTTACACTATTGGCGAAAACGTTTTTTTTTGGTGCGGAACTAATATACAAGATTTAGCCCTTACTTGTATAAATAACACTAAGCTTTAGCCTGCGAATACCATTTAGCTTTTAAGTAAAAGGCCGCCCGTACTAATAAAATTAAAGCTGGCACTTCCACCAGGGGACCAATTACTCCCGTGAAAGCCTGACCAGAGTTTATACCAAATACCGCAATGGCCACGGCAATGGCCAACTCAAAATTATTTCCGGCAGCGGTAAATGAAATTGCCGCATTTTGATCATAGCTAGCACCCATCCATCTGCTAAAGAAAAAGCCAATTAGAAACATGAGCAAGAAGTAAATTGCCAGTGGTAGCGCAATGAGTAATACATCGTAAGGCAAATCCACAATGAGCTCACCTTTTAAGCTAAACATCAAGATTATGGTGGCGAGCAATGCGATTAAGGTAATTGGTGAAATAAGGGGAATAAAGCGTTCAGTATACCATTGCTCCCCTTTAAGCGGCACTAATAACATTCTACTGAGCAAGCCCATGGCGAAGGGAATACCCAAATAGATTAAAACGCTTTTGGCAATTAAGCCAATGGAAATAGAAACCGCCATCCCATCTACTCCAAATACGGGTGGAAGCACCGCCATAAAAACCCAGGCATAAAAGCTGTAGGCGAAAACTTGAAAAACACTGTTTAAAGCCACCAAGCCAGCAGCATATTCAGGCGAACCATCGGCTAAATCGTTCCATACCAAAACCATGGCAATACATCGCGCTAAGCCAATTAAGATTAAGCCCGACATGTAAGCGGGGTGATCGTGTAAAAAAATCAGCGCCAAGCTGAACATTAAAACAGGACCAATGACCCAATTTAATACCAGCGAAATAGATAGGATTCGGACATTGCGAAAAACACTAGGCAGTCTTTTAAAATTCACCTTTGCCAGTGGCGGGTACATCATTAGGATTAAGCCAATGGCCAGTGGAATATTGGTTTCACCCTCCTCACTTTGCTGTAAGTTGATGGAGAAATTGGGATAAAAGTAACCTATCGCCAAGCCAAGCGACATGGCGAGGAAAATCCAGAGGCTTAGATAACGATCTAAAAAGGAGAGCTTTTTAGTTCCCATTTTGCACGGTTTTAAAAACATAGAACATTTCCCGTGCAATTTGAGCACACCTTAGGTCGTAAGCCTGGACTTCTTCTGGTGAATCATCAAAAGCCTTGGGATCTTCATAAGTGAGGGCAATACGTTGATCGGCCCCAGCCACGAAAGGGCAATTCTCCTCGGCATGCGAGCAAGTCATTACGGCGGCAAAATCGGAGCTCGGATTTATTGAATCATCAAATAGCTTGGAGGATAGGGCGATACTCGCCTTTTCTTCTGAATAACTTAATTTATAAAGCGGATTAACATCTCCTTCTGCGCCAAGGGTTTTAAGTCCCGCCCGCTCCAAGGCCGCTACTGTCCTTTCATTACAAGCGGTAACCTCTATCCCACCCGAATAAGAGGTTAAATTATAGTGGTGATAGTCTGCTGCCACTTGAGCCCAAACCTGTGCCATTTGAGAACGTCGCGAATTATGGGTACATATAAAATTCAGTTGCGCCTCGTTTCGCTTCCGCAGATAATTAATTAGCGGCTCTAGGGCCTCTTTTCTTGCAGGGTCTAGCTCCAGTGTTAGTAGTTGGTCTAGGTAATTTTTAAGGTCGGTATTCATTTTAGCAGCATTGATCATTAGTGGTATAACTGGCGAAAAGTTCTCCAAATAGCTTATTAATCTTGGTCCAGGTAGCGGGGTTTATACAATAGCAAACCGATGTTCCTTCAATGGTACCCTGGATAATATCGATGGATTTAAGCTCGCGTAAATGCTGACTGATAGTCGCTTGAGCCAAACCCAACTCCTTTACCAAATCGCCATTAACACAGGCTCTCGTTTTTAACAGATGTTGCAGAATTGCGATTCGAGCAGGATGCCCCATTACCTTAGCAATTAAAGCCAATTCATTCTGTGCGTCGGAGAAAAGATCGGTACGTGTTAAACCCATATCAAGTGTTATTTTGCAATATTACGATAAAGCGCTTTTTCTTAGCCTCATTGAGCGTTTATTAATGATTTGATAAACCAAAAAGCCCCGGTACTCTAAGAGCACCGAGGCTTGCATTAAGCGGAGGAGAATAATTCTCTAAGTTTAGATCCCAGTTCACCACCGGAGATATTTACAGTTCCCACTTTGGAAACTACTTTTTCGAGGTATTCCATTTCCTTTAGCTTCCAAAGCATAGGGTTGTTTTCCATTAGCTTTGCGGTATTCATAAGACTCCGCGTAGAAGCCGTTTCTTCTCTTCGGGTTACCAAATTAGCTTGAGCTTGCTTTTCAGCGTAAAGCACCGCATTCATAATCTCCCGCATTTCACCGGGAAGAATGATATCTCGAAGGCCAACATCTACTAATTCAAGTCCCATAGTATTGAACTTTTGGACCACCGTATTTGCGATTTTCTCGGCCAACTCTACTTTACGGCTGAGCAATTCATCCAAGCTTAATTCAGACACATAAGCCCTTAAGGCCAAAGAGAGGCTTAAATAAGCTTGTTGCTCATAATTGCTGTTCTCCATTAAGGCCTTTTCAATATTAACTACTCGCATAAGGGCGATTAAGTTTATCCTTAAACTGGCCTTATCCTTAGTTAACATTTCCTGGCCGTTTAATTCCAGGGAGCGCTTTTGCATATTTGCCTTTAAGAGCTTTAAGCTGATTTGGTTATTCCAGTAGAAATATTCGCCTGGCTCCAATACCTTAAAGAGTTTTGCATCTTTAAGAAGCAGGGCTTTTTCACCTTGGTCAACTTTAAAAACTCTTACAAAACCACGAGCACTAAGGATTGCGCGAAGACTAGCGTCGATATCCGCTGCCAATTCTAATGCTTGAGTATTGTAAGCTTTAAGCTCCAGCGTGTCCTCGCTCTTCCAGTAGGCATGCAAGCCTGCCACTAAAAGATCCTCAAAAACTCCATTTCGTAAGACAATGGCAATTTCACTTTGCTTAAGGTCGATTACTTCCAAGTACTGACCTAAAACATCTAAGTTTGCTCTTAAGCTTACGGTTGTAGGCAGACTTACTTTAGCTCCAAGTTGGTACTGATAAAGGCTGCCGCTTTTAAGGCTCCAATTTTCACCTTCGGTTAAAATTTGATTTGGACGTCCATTCCTAAATAATATGGAAATCACTCCTTTGGGTGTATTTACTAATCGTAACATCACATTTTTTTTTTGGGACAAGCCCGGTTCATAAATATCCACAAGGACGCTGGGCAGCATTGGCGAAAGCAGTCGCGGAAAAAAGGATATTGACTTTGGCATAGCCGGCCTTTGACAAAATCGCAGTCCTCTATTTCTAGCTAACACTTTCCACCAAGGCTCTTTTTCGGGCGAAAGCCCAAAATTTTTACCCCAGTCATCTTTGTGGTTAATCCTGTTTAAAGAGTGGATAATACTCTACAGAGCGCAACCGAAGCTGCGCAGGTCTCCCCTTAAGGAGAGATGGCGCTGTTCCCATAAAACAGTGGGCTCAAGCCCGAAGCCGCCTGTACTCTAACCATTTGAGCTATCTCGAAAAAAACGAGAATGGGATTCGAACCCATAACACCAGGGGTGATTGTGTGATAAGTTTAGGGCGGCATACTGTTTCCAGCACCACCGTGCTATACAGAAGCACTAGTCGCGGTCCCTCGGTCTCATCAAACCGTATCTTAAATATTCTCTACTAAAGGCTTTGATTTGAGCTTCCGCCAGCGCTTTTGCTTTTGCTTCACCATTTTTAGCCTTGCCTCTACTTGATCCAATTGCTCGGAATCACATATATATAAACAAGCCCTTTTATAGTAGTTTAAAGATATATTAAACTGTAATTTTAATTCCATAATATTTGCCATATACAAATATTTATCTACGGCCTTCATTGGAATTTTTCTATTAATATAATCCACAAATCGAAGTGCTTCCTTAAGCGCTCCCATTTCAATCATACAGTTTAATAAAGCTTTTGCAGCACAAACACTTCGAGGGTCCACCGCCATTGCGCGTTCTGCTAGGTGACGAGCCTCCTCTTGCCAGCCAAGATCATAGAGGTAGTATTTAGACTTTAAACACAAACTCGAAATATGTTCTGGATCGTAGGCCAGGGCATAATCTAGTTTTTCCTCTACCTCGGAAAGCTCCCAGGGATAAGCCTCGTAGGCCTTTAAATAATATGAGTTTACTATTGAAGTTGACATTTTCTTTTGCATTAAGGTTGTTACCGACCGGGAACTGCACCTCGCAGCAAAAAAAATCCCGGTCCTTTAGAAGGCCGGGAGCAAATCTGCTAGTTGAAATAATTCACTAGAACATACCCGACCCCAGCCATAGGCTTGGTCCATCTTGTTCGTATTTTAGATTAATAATATGCATGACTTGCTCTTTTTTATTTTGACGATGCAAATGAATAAAAGAATTTTTAACTACACAAATAATTAATTAAAAATTGTACAAATAAATTTATATCGTGCTTATTAATGTATAATTACTCGCATCTGCGCAAGCTTCTTGTAATTATTCCTATTTTCATAAAATGAAATTCAAGCTACTTTTCGGCTTTTACCTAAGCCTACTAAGCCTCGGATTGAAGGCTCAAAGCTCAGCCTGTTTAGCGTCTGATACGCTCAAGATTGTGGTAATCGGCTCTTCAACAGCGGCAGGCTCCGGCGCCAGTCCCTCCGACTCAGCTTGGGTAAATCGTTATCGACACTACCTGCAAAGCATAAATCCGAATAATGAAGTAGTTAACCTCGCTCGCGGTGGTTACAATACTTGGCGTCTAATGCATGATTCCTTTAGCCCACCTAGCAATAGACCTCAGCCCGATACCCTGCGGAATATCAGTCACGCCCTAAGACAAAACCCTGATGCGATAATCATCAATCTCCCTTCAAATGACGCGGCGATTGGAACAGGCATCAACCAGCAGATGAGCAACTTCATTGCCATGGATAGCTTGGCTAACTTACAGGGCGTGCCAGTTTGGGTATGCACCACCCAACCGCGAAATTTTGGTTCATCGAGCATACAAATACAATTAGGGGTGCGGGATTCCATTTCGGCCTACTTCGGCTCCAAAGCCCTTGACTTTTGGACCGGCTTGGCAAATAGCCAAAATACCATTGATAGCACCTACGATAGTGGAGATGGCGTGCATGTAAATAATGCTGGTCATAAACTACTAAGTCAAATTGCTATCCAAGCAGCGCTTCCCGACAGTTTGGTTCAAGGATTGGCCGGTATAGATCTTTCCCTTAGCCGACCGCTGTGGCTAAACCCCTCCAGCTGCGGGCAAAGCAATAGTATTTTTAGCATAGAACTAGCGAACCATCGTTTCGACAGTCTCCAAGGCCAAGCGCAAATTTTACTTATTCGGGAGAACCAGCTTACAGGAAGCATCGATACCTTCAGTCAAAATATAAGTGCCTTGGCGGGATGCGCTTATCAAAGCTTAAACTTTAGCCTTAATAACAGCTCAGGCGGAGATTTAATGCTACATGCTGAGCTTATTTATCCCAACGACGCCAACAGCAACAATAACCGGAGCGCCAGTCTTAAAATTAGCCTCGCCCCAGAAGTAGTGCTAAGCACAGCGGATACGGTCTCATGTGCTTCTGATAGTTTGAACCTAAGCGCCAGCAGCTTAGATGATATTCGTTGGTTTAGCGACCCTCTGCTACAGCAAGAAATTAGCCGAGGTGCCAATTTAGCCTGGCCGGGAAATCAGAGTGACACCCTTTACCTGCAGGCCTATCGCGGCCCTTATCACTATATAGACCAATTAAGCGCCAGCCCTACTAGTAATATCTTTTGGAATGGCTGCATGTTTAATCTTATTGCCAAAGCGGACACGGTATATATAGATAGCTTATTATTCTATAGCGGCAGCAGCGGTGATTTGCAAGTAAATTTGCGCAGCTACCTCGGGAGCTATTTGGGCAATGAAGGAAATCCGGCCCTTTGGTCGGCCGTACAATCCGATAGTGTTTATGGCGCTGCCGTAGATTCAGTTTATATTTTAAGCTATCCCGGATTAAAAATAAATCCCTACGATACCCTAGCCTGTTATTTGTATTTGGAAAACTCCAGTCAGCGATTGGCCTATCAAAGCGCTTCTAATTTGTACCGCTATCCCTCAACCGGATTAGATATTGAAGCGGGCAGCGGGGTGAGCCATACCTTTGGCAGCACTTACTTTCCCCGGCATTTCCGCGGCCAATTCTATTACCACTATGGTTATAATGACGTTGGGCAGTGTCAATCGAAGCTCGATACTATTATCATCCGGAAGTCCACCGCAGAGTTAGACTTAGGACAAGACACAATTATTTTAACATACGTCGGTGATTTTTCGGTGCTAAACCTACCCACCGGCTTCAGCAATCCTCTTTGGTCCGACAGCACAAGCGCTAACAGCATGACCGTTAACCATCCTGCATCACCAATCACAATTAACGCTTGGCATTGGCTAGAAGCTCAAGACAGCTTGGGTTGCTTGCATCGCGACAGTGTTTATTTCGAATTCTTACACTACTCTGATTTAGATGAAAATGAAAGCAAAAAGTACCAGATCTACCCTAACCCGAGTAGCCAAGGTTTTACTGTAGAATCAAGCAATGCTGATCAAATTTATTTACGATTATTCAGCTTAGACGGTGCTTTATTGCGGCAAACACAATTTAAAGGTCAGCAGTATTATTGGGACCCTAAACTGCAAGCCGGGGTTTATATCCTGCAAATTTCAGACTCCGAAGGCATGGAAAATCTGAAGATTCAAATTCAATGAGTCGGAGGAAATACTTAAGTCAATATGCCGCCCTCATTCTGGCCGGTGAGGCCATCTTCCTCCTGCCCTTTGTAATTCCTAGAGTATTCCGAAACACCCTTTTGGAGGTTTATCAAATCGACAATATTGAATTAGGCTACTGCTTTTCCATTTACGGATTAGTGGCTATTGCTTCTTACTTCTTCGGCGGTCCTTTGGCAGACTTAATTCCATCTCGTAAATTAATGTCTGGCGCTTTGGGCCTTACGGCGATTGGTGGTTTCATTTTAGCGATTAGTCCCTCCTTCCAAAGCCTACTATGGATTTACGGCTTTTGGGGCTTTAGTACCATTTTCCTTTTTTGGGCGGCCTTAATGAAAAGCACTCGCATTTTAGTTAATCGTGAAAATGAAGCCAAAGCCTTTGGTTGGGTGGAAGGCGGCAGAGGCCTCAGCTCTGCTTTATGGGCCAGCCTAGCGGTTCTTTTATTCAATTGGTTTTTTATTGAGGAAGCCAGCGATCTCAGCGAAAGCAGAAATGGCGCTTATCAATATGTGCTCTTTGCATGCAGTATAGTTCTAATTTTAGTTGCCGCTTTTACATTTTTAGTGCTACCCAAAAAAGAACCGGGGGTAGACATAGACCATTCTTTACAAGGATTTCAAAAACTACTGAAGAACAAGGGGCTTTGGTTACAAGCTTTAATCGTTTTACTGGCCTATTGCGCCTATAAGCTTACCGATGACCTATCCCTTTATGCTCATGAAGTTTGGGGACTGAAGGAAAAAGCGGCTTTGGCAATTACCAGCAAAGCGCTATATCTACGACCAATAGCCGCGATACTTGCAGGCATTGCGGCCGACCGATTAAAGGCTAGTCGAGTTCTATTGCTTTGCTTTGGCAGTGGCGCCTTAGGTGCATTTTTATTGAGTTTTGAAGGCAGCGCCAATTATTCTGCTTTTAGTTTAATATGGTTTGGAATTGCCCTTGCCGGGATTTATGGATTAAGGGGAATATATATCGCCTTGATGCGTGAAAATGCCGTACCAAGAGCATTAAGTGGCACCGCGGTGGGAATAATCTCCGTTGTTGGCTATTTACCAGATGTTTTCATGAGCCCTTTGATGGGATACATCCTCGAAAATAAACCTGGAGCTGAAGGGCACTATGATTTATTCCGCCTGCTTGCCGGACTAATGGTGGCTGGTTTTTTAGTGGCCCTGATATGGGAACGAAATAGGGCCCGCCAAGAAGAGTCAAGCCAAATAGCAGGCTTATGATAGCCTAAACCTGCTTCATACTAAACTGAATGCGCTTGCGACTGGTGTCGATGGAAATCACCTTTACCTGCACCTGTTGCTGGAGGCGCACTATTTCATTTGGATCACTAACAAAGCGATTTGCCAATTCACTAACATGTACTAAACCATCTTGCTTGGCGCCGACATCCACAAAGGCGCCGAAATTGGTAATATTACTCACTAAGCCAGGCAGTATCATTCCTTCTTTTAAATCATTGATGCTGCGAATTCGAGGATCAAACTGAAAGGTCCTAGCCTTCCCTCGCGGGTCGCGCCCGTGCTTGGCCAATTCCGAAATAATATCCTTTAAGGTCGGCAGGCCAAGGTCATCTTTACAATATGGATTCAAATCAATACGGTCTAAAATTTCCTTCTGACCAATTAATTCAGAAAGGGGTTTTTTAAGATCTGCGGCCATTGTTTCAACCACCGAATAACGCTCGGGATGCACGCCTGAATTATCGAGGGGATTTGCGGCTTGAGGAATTCGTAAAAAGCCGGCGGCCTGCTCAAAAGCTTTTGGACCAAGCTTTGGCACTTTTAAAAGTTCCTTTCGATTTTTAAAGGGACCATGCTCTTCTCGGTAGGCTACAATTCGCTCTGCTAGTGCCGGTCCTAAGCCCGAAACATATTCCAACAAATGCTTGCTACTTGTATTTAAATTTACCCCAACTGCATTTACCACCTGCTCTACAATGCGATCCAAGGATGCCTTCAGCTGACTTTGATCAACATCGTGCTGATACTGTCCAACCCCGATACTCTTGGGATCAATTTTCACTAATTCTGCCAAAGGATCCATTAGGCGTCGGCCGATACTCACTGATCCTCGGACCGTAACATCATAAGTTGGAAATTCTTCCCTGGCAATTTTAGAGGCCGAATAAATGGAAGCTCCCGCCTCATTAACCACATAGGCTTCTAGGGGATATTTAAAGCGAACCCGCTTACTTATAAACTCTTCCGTTTCTCTGCCTGCGGTACCATTGCCAATGGCGATGGCCTCAATCTTGTATGCTTCTGCGAGCTGAGCAATTTTAGCCGCCGCCCGTGAAGTTTCCTTTTGCGGAGGATGCGGATATATGGTATCATTATGTAAAAGGCTTCCCTGCTCATCGAGGCAAACCACCTTACAACCGGTTCTAAAACCAGGATCAATGGCCAAAATGCGCTTCGGACCTAAAGGTGGATTCAATAGTAACTGCTTTAGGTTTTCGGCAAAAACTACGATCGCAATCTCATCGGCCTTTTGCTTTGAAGCCGCGGCAAACTCCGATTCTAAACTCGGACGAATAAGGCGCTTATAGGCATCTTTAGCGGCAAGTGATACTTGATCTGCAAAAGCGTTATTTGCTTTCCTGAAAATCCTATCGAGGATATCCAAGGCACCTTCTTCATCTGGCGCAATGTTTACACGTAAAAAACCCTCCTTCTCCCCTCTTCGAATGGCCAATAAGCGATGGCCTGGTATTCGTTTGAGGCTATCACTAAAATCGAAATAGTCACGGAATTTTTGGGCTTCCTCCTCCTTCGATTTCACCAATTTAGCTTGGATTTGCGCTTCCCTTTCAAATAAGCGTCTCAATTGAGCACGGGCAGATAGGCGTTCATTCATCCACTCCGCCATAATATCTCGCGCTCCTGCTAAGGCATCATCTGCCGACTCTACCGACCCTTTAACAAAGGACCACGCTAAATTTTCTGGATCGCCATGACCTTGCTTCATGATCGTCCCCGCCAGGGGCTCTAGTCCTTTTTGTCTTGCAATCTCAGCCCGCGTTTTCCGCTTCGACTTATAAGGCAGATAAAGGTCCTCTAATTCAGCCAAGTCCCAGCAATCGCTGATTCGTGCTTTTAGCTCAAGGTCTAGCTTTCCTTGCTCTTCTATAGATTTCAGGATGCTTTCCTTGCGTTTTAGGAGTTTCTGCAAGTTTTCATCGGCATCCTTTATGGCCGCAATTTGAGTTTCATCTAAGCTCCCGGTTTGTTCTTTTCGGTAGCGGGCAATGAAGGGAATGGTAGCACCCTCTGAAAAGAGAGCCAGGGTACTAGACACCTGCTTCTCAGATAAACTGAGCTTTTTGGCGAGAAATGAATTGTGCTTCAAATTAAAAGTATATTCTAGTTAAATGCGACCTTAGTTTTTAACGGTAATGCGAATCAAGCCCGCTTTCTTGCGAGCATCCACCGGGAATATAACCTGATCAGCACTCATTCTTAACCCATCTTTAGTCACCGGAATTCGTTTCAATTTAGTGGTATCAAACATCAATCTTTTGCGCTCTTTACCGTCAAGGCGAAATTGATGGTGCGTAAACAAGCTTATTGGGACAAACCAGCTTAGATTTTTTAATTCATCAAAATCGGTATAAAATACGTGTAGGACATCTTTATGGGCCATCGCATAAAATGATGAGTACTTTGCCTCATCGTTCACAGTTTCTTGCTTCTTAAAAATAAATTTAGACCAATCATCTTTTCCAGCAGCATCAAAATGAGATACAATTATCCCGAAAAATGTATAACCTAAGTCCTTTCCACTTTGAATATTCCCATTAATATCTGTTTTATGTGCCCAGTACCTGGCTTGCCTTTCGGCTAAACAAAAGACTGATCCATCATCAGCAAAGCAAATTTTTGGTTGAGAATAGGCAGTTGCCTCCTCAAAACCTTTTTCCAGGTCTTTTTTCATAGAGTCCAAAGGCAGATCGCCATAGCTGGTAAAAACTACCGATTCCTCGGAAGGTCTCAAACGAGAGCAAAACATCTTTACCGGAGCCTCGGTCTTTAAACCGATTGCATTCGCAGCAATTACCAAATCGCCATTTGGGGCAAGTGCCATATTTAATTCTCTAAGACGGTAATCCCGAGCTTGAACCTCGATAACAGAATATTCTGAATCAGCGTCCTTACAGGTAATCAATTTTAACTTGTAATTAGGCTGATCCTTGAGGTACTCTTCTCTTTTGTCTTTATAGGATTTTAACAATAAATGAACCTGACCATCACTCGTGATTTCCAAGTTCTTAAAGTCGGTAAGTGCGGTGAGTAATGGCAAGGTTATAGTTCTTTCGTAAAGCTTTTGCCAATTCCTATCAAAAACAAAAACCTTGTATTGAAAACTAGTAAATCCCTCCTCGGGGTAGAAGTGGATGATAAGATGTTTACTATTATCCTCGGAACTGTATAGTTTAAAATCCCCTCTACTGTGCTTTTTAAACTTATCATCCTGAATGCTTATGAATTCCTCAAAAACCTTCTTATTGGGTTCTAAGCTAGTCGGATCAATTCTTTGTCTGTACACCGAGTGAGATCTTGGCTCACTGCCCTCGCCTCGGGTGAAAATAAATATTTCGGAATTAAACACCCTCATGCCCAAATTCAGTCTAGGGTAAAACCAACTACCGCCAAAATCCGTGTGGGTAAAAGGATCCTCTGACTCTCTAATAAAATTTAGTTTCTTGTCGTACTCCTCGATGCTAAACTCAGATCCCGAAAATTTAAATCGAGGTTCCTTCCTAAGTCGTAAAACGTAGTGCTTTTCTGCTTGTCTGCCATAAAACCCTATAAAATCGGTACCCCGCTTCACTTTAAACATATTCGGTACCTCGAGTTTATAGCTTTTCGAAGAAAAGCTTATTTGACCATAAAGTTGTGATGCAATTGTGAAAGAAAGGAGAAGCGTAATAATCCTTTTCATATTAGGCAGGTTTAGGGTATACGGCGAAGATAATCGCTGATGGCTCAGACCGCCAAATCATGGAGCACAAAAAAGCCCCGATCCTAGGAACGGGGCCTTCAACAACCAATTGAGAGAAAAAAATTTTAGGCTTCTACCGGCGCTTCTACTGCGGCTAGCTGTACCTCGCCTTCCAACTTAATTTGATCTGATACCAGTAGGTTTCCTGCCTCATTTACGACGTGGAATTTTAATCCAAAGTCTTTGCGGTTCATCTTGCCACTGAATGAAAATCCTGCCTTTAAGTTACCCCATGGGTCCTTGGCAATTCCGCCCACTTCAATGTTGAGGCTTACCGATTTGGTGACGTCGCGAATGGTCATATCGCCTATCAGCTCAAAGCTATCGCCATCCACGGATTTCACCTCTTTGCTTTGGAAGCGAAGCTCTGGATAGGTTTCGGCATTAAAGAAATCATCACTCTTAAGATGCCCGTCACGCTCAGCATTCCCGGTTGAAATGGAATCAACTTTAGCGGTGAATTCGAATTTACCTTGACTAAAATCATCCCCTAAGCTTTCTACCGAACCACTGAATTCACCGAAGCTGCCGGTTACGGTGGTGATCATTAAATGCTTCGCTTTAAAGTGAATGTTGGTATGCGCTGGATCGATGGTCCATTTCTTAGTTTCCATATAAAATAGTTTTAATTGATGTTTAAACTTTGATAGGGCAAATATAGGTTTAACGTTTAAACATCGAAATGATTCTGATAACAAATTATTAGGCTATAGATTTTAATGATATTCCCAGCCTTTTGCATTTTATCGAAAAATTTAAACCCTTAGTCGAAATAAAGAATTGGGCCTTCATTAAAAAAACGAACTACGACTTCATTAATCAAGCCTACCTAACATGAAAATAAAACTATCTGTACTATTACTGTTTACTTCTTTCCTTGGCTTTTCTCAGACTTTAAGCGTTCCAAAAGCGGAAGGTGTTTATGGAGGTCAAGTTGGAGATTTTGAAGTATGGTCCTTTAGCAGCGACTCCATTTACATTGTTACCAGTACCCTCAGTCCCAACTCCCTTTTTTGGGTAAAGGCTAAAAGAAATGGCAGTCGAGAAAACCTTAATTGGCAAACTATTCCATCTGCGGATGCGGATGATGGCTTTGGTAGCTCAATTTCAAATATTGAAATTCACGAGGCCAGCAACACGGTCTTCTTTCTCTCCAATGGCGACCTTTACAGCACCAGCCTTTCTGCGACTACCGCCAATTTAGTTGAAAGCATAGTTAAAGACTTTATTATTGTGGGAGACACCATGGCAATTGTGCGTAACAATCCCTTGCCTAGTGGCCAGGATATCCTCGACTTTGGTCCCTTAAGCAGCTCTGGAGTTTACACTAAATCTGCCACCATAAACCTCTTAAAGAATTATTCCGAACCGCCTCAAATGCTCCTTAACCCCTCAAATAATCATTTACACTTATTTGATCGTGGCGCATCTCCACATATGTATATGGTGATGGATCCCTTTTACAATATGAGCGCTTCCACCTCCTTAAGCTCGGCAGTATCGCCTTCGCCTACTACTCCTAATATTGAATGGCGCACCTTTGGTTTTGACGATGCCGGTAACTGGTACCTTGCCGGCCAACCACCTTTGGCCAATCCAACTATTCGCGATCGACGACTCGCCTGGAGCACCGACAATGGATTTACCTGGAGTGAAGGAGACATCAACACCCCTGGACCCATAGGAGGCGTAGTTGGAAACAATATGCTCATTAAAGATAATGGCAGTACGGAAAGCCTCTACATCGGAAATGCCATCGAAAAGGATATCAGCAGCATTGGCAATTGGCTCAATCCCGGGATTCTTCACATTGATAATTTAAATCGCGCCAATGATGGTTATACTAAAGCCGACCCACTAGACGGTAATATCGTTTACCATTCAACTAATATTGGTTTTGGTTTTTCCACTGAAATAGGTGATTCTATTTTTGGATGGAATGAAGGTTTGGAGGCGATACAAGTCAATGATATTGATATGACGGCTGACTTTTCCATTGGATGGGTGGCTTCAAAATCAGGACTTCGGAAAGTAAGTGATTATAAAACAAGCTCCCCTACATGGTCATCGCCAATTTTCCCACAGTTCGATGGGGCTCCTTATACCGCTATTGGCATTTGTCCTGAAAATCCGGATACCGTTTTCGCAGGAAATCAAAGGATTTATCGCAGTCAAAACGGAGGCCAGGCGATTAGCGCTTCAAACGATGGCTGGACACAAGTTTTTAGTCCGGAAAACGCACCATTAAACTTTAACCGAATTAACACGCATTGCACCAGTATTGCGGTTTCGCCAGATAGCGCCGAACTTGTAATGGTCGGCTATAGCATTGATCACAATCAGCACGGTGGATGTTTTTATAGTCTTGATGGCGGTAACAATTGGCAGCAGCTGCTTATTCTAGCTACCAGTCCTGGTCATGATGCCGATGTAAGTGATATAGTTTTCACCATGGAATCGGGTAAAATCGTTGCTTATATTGGCTTAGCCTCGGATAATACAACTACCGGTCACTACGGTCTTTTCCGAGCGGAACTAGGCAGTACTGGCTTTAGTCTTAGTCGGGAATTATCGAGCTTTAGCTCCTCTGTGGACGGCGTAGTGGACCTTGAATTAAACGACAGTAGAGATAGCCTCTTTGTACTGGTTGAAAACCAAGGCTTGAGCCCAAACAATAAATGTCACGTGAAGGATCTTAATTCAGGTACTTGGCAACATATCGCAGGAATTAGCGCCCTAGGCGAGCCCACAGCCATTACCTATGGAAATAGCTATGTTTTCATTGCCATGGATGAAGAGATTTACCTAAATACTGCGGATGGCTCTTTAGGATGGACTCTGGCTTACTCCTACCCCATTGGCACCCAAATCAATGTTCTTTTTTACGACGAATTGCTAGTTGGCACGGGAACAGGACTTTATGCCCACGACCTCATCAATAATGTAAGCCTAGAGGAAAACTCTACTAAAATGGCTTTGCAGCTTTATCCAAACCCGGCTGACGAGCAAGTGAATTGGTCTGGAGAAATGAAAGTCCAGGTTTTCAATCTGCTAGGTCAAAAAGTATATGAAAGTACTAAAGCGGAAAGCGCTTTTCCGACTGGGCATTTACAAAATGGCTTGTATTTAATTAAATTTGAGAATGGCCAACAAAGTAAAATGTTGATTCAGCATTAATGAATCCCGCCGAGGACTACATCTTAAATTTTAAAGGTGCCCAAGCTGCGCTGATGGCTTTTCTGCACCAGCATTTTGAAAAGAAAGGCTTGCAGCCGAAAATAGCCTATGGCCTTCCTTTTTACTATGGCAAGAAATGGGTTTGCTATTTAAAACCCAATAAAGATGAGAGTTTGGACTTGTCCTTTACCCGCGCCAATCAATTTAAAGATCCCACTGGTTTGCTTCAAGCCCGGGAACGCAGGCAGATTAGTAGTTTAGTTCTTTGGCCAGAAGCTGATGTACCCCTGGAAGCGATTGATGCTATTTTAGAGGAAGCCCTTAAACTAGACCAAAAAAAATAGGGAGCTGATAAATATCATTTTCAGGCGGAAGTCGCTCCTTTACCTTTACAAAGTCATTAGAGTTCTTATACAGTCAGCCAAACCTTAACGCATAGGCTGATGGTCTTTGAAGCAAATTCATAGACCTGTTTGTTTTCCGCATCCTAAAAGGGATGCATTTTTTGGTGTTTTTTTGGAATGAAAAAGTCGCGGAATCCGCGACTTTTTCTATGCTTAAAACTTAATCTTTTCGCCTCTTCTTCTTTCGGCTTCGCGCAGTAACATTTTCCGCAAGCGTATGCTCACCGGTGTTACTTCCACATACTCATCCGACTGAATATATTCCAAGGCCTCTTCTAAGGAGAAGTCGATATGGGGTGCAATGCGCATTTTATCATCTGCTCCTGCAGAACGCATATTCGACATCTTCTTGGTCTTGGTAATATTGATAGTAAGATCACCAGGACGACTATTTTCGCCAACTACCTGTCCTTCGTAAATTTCCCTATTCGGTGGAATAAAGAAACGACCACGATCCTGCAGGTTATTGATAGAGTAAGGAATCGCCTTTCCAGTTTCTAAGGCAATTAGGGAACCGTTTTGGCGACCTGGAATCTCCCCTTTAAAGGGTTGATACTCTATAAATCGGTGCGACATTACCGCTTCACCAGCGGTGGCAGTCATTAAATAGTTCCTTAATCCAATAATACCACGAGATGGAACTTGGAAATCCAAATGCATGCGATCTCCTTTTGGCACCATCTGCGTAAGCTCACCTTTACGTAGGGTTACGGCTTCTATGGCTTTACCATGAATAGCTTCCGGTAAGTCAATATTTAATTCTTCTACTGGCTCGCATTTGCGACCATCAATTTCTTTAAAGATAACTTGAGGCTGACCAATTTGCAGCTCATATCCTTCTCTGCGCATGGTTTCAATTAGAACCGAAAGGTGTAATACCCCGCGGCCATAAACACGCCAAGCATCGGCAGTACCCGTTTCTTCCACTCGTAAGGCAAGGTTCTTTTCCAGCTCCTTATCCAAACGATCCTTAATATGGCGTGAAGTCACAAACTTTCCTTCCTTACCAAAGAATGGTGAATCATTAATGGTGAAGAACATACTCATGGTAGGTTCATCAATATTAATAGTTGGAAGTCCATCTGGGTTTTCAGCATCAGCAACGGTATCACCAATATCAAAACCTTCTAATCCGGTAATGGCGCAAATTTCACCACTGCTAACCTCATCTACTTTTCGTTTCTCAAAACCTTCAAAAACAAAAAGCTCCTTAATTCTCGATTTTACAATTGAGCCATCACGCTTAACCAGGCTTACTGGCATGTTGGGCTTTAAGATGCCACGGTGCACACGGCCAATAGCAATCCTACCGATATAGGCGGAATAGTCTAGGCTGGTAACCAGCATTTGTGGTGTTCCATCTCTATGCGTGGGTTCCGGAGTATGCTCTATAATGGTATCTAATAAAGGAAGGATGTTATCCGTTGGCTTTTGCCAATCTTCGCTCATCCAGCCATTTTTAGCACTGCCATAAATTACTGGGAAGTCTAATTGCTCCTCAGTTGCTTCTAAGCTGAACATTAAATCGAAAACCATCTCATACACCTCTTCCGGGGTACAGTTTGGCTTATCCACCTTATTAATCACCACAATTGGGCGCATGCCTAACTCCAGAGCTTTGGCCAAAACGAAACGTGTTTGTGGCATTGGACCTTCAAAGGCATCCACTAAAAGCACAACCGAGTCGGCCATGTTTAAAACGCGCTCCACCTCACCACCAAAGTCGCTGTGACCAGGAGTATCTAAGATGTTAATTTTATAATCTCCGTAGCGTACCGAGACATTTTTGGCAAGAATGGTAATTCCCCTTTCCTTCTCCAAATCATTACTATCCATAATAAGCTCTCCAGGGGTCTCGTGATCCTCGAAGATTTTACAGGACAATAACATCTTATCTACCAGGGTAGTTTTACCGTGGTCTACGTGGGCAATAATTGCAATATTTCGCAGCTTCATATAGGGCGCATTAGAGCCGGCAAAGCTACACCTTTGTATTGGGTTAGATTCCCTCTAAGGAAGAACTATTTTCCGGCTAATTACCGCGCTGCTATTCTGTAGTCGCATTAAGTAAATTCCGCTGGGTAAATCACTCATCATAAATGATTTACGACCGTCACCAAGATTTAGTGAGCGCTCCTTCTTACCGGCCAAATTGTAAAGTTCAAGCGCCGTATTTCCCTCGGGAACATTCTCAAAGTTGAGATTTCCGTCTTGATAATAGAAATATAAAGACTCTAATGCATTCTCTTTAAGCGAGATATTATTGCTAACCAAACCGAGTGCCGTACTGCGAGCCGTACTTTGATTGCCACCTTCATAAGCAATGGTGCTATCGCTTGGATCGTAAACAATATAGCGTGGTGTTCCAAACTCAAAAAAGTGCTTGCTTGAATCAATGAAGCTATAGATATCCGACCAACCATGGTTTGATACCCAAGTAGCTAATTGGCTACAAGGAGGGATATTTGAATTGTAGGTATTGGTCATGGCGCCCCAAACCGCTACTTGTGGATTGTTGCTCGCCCAATTTCCCCAACCGGGAGCCCGAGATACGCAGATGCTGCAATCGAATCCTTTGGAAGCCACAATAAGTGGGGTTCCAGTGCTTAATACTTGATAAATTGAATTTTGATTGTTGTTACAATCTTCTACCATGTGATTGGCAACTTGCGCATTAAGACCAAAGCCTACAAAGGCTAAGAGAAGGGGATAAAGCTTTTTCATAAATCTTTTAATTTTAATAATTCCGGTTAAGGACCTAATTTTCAAATAGCTCCGATGCTAGTTTGGCAAGGTATTCTGCCCAATCATCCTGATCGTTTAGGCAAGGTATAAGTGTAAACTCCTCCCCGCCATGCTCCTGGAATATCTCTTTTCCTTCTTCTCCGATTTCCTCAATCGTTTCCAAACAATCCGAAACAAAAGCCGGACAAACAATGGCCAACTTCTTTATTCCATTCTGCGCTAATTCTGCAATGGTTTTATCCGTAAAAGGATCTAACCATTTAATCGGTCCCAAACGACTTTGAAAGCTGGTTGAATAAGTGCCTTCTTTTAAGTTTAATTGACGCGCCACCAATTTAGTGGTTGCCAATGTTTGATGCCGATAACAAAATGATTGCACAGGACTATCCTTTGCACAACAATCCTCTAGACGTAAACAATGTGATTTACTTACATCCGATCCTTTAATTTGTCGCTCCGGAACCCCGTGATAGCTAAAAAGTAAATGATCATAGTCTTCCGGAAGTCCCGCCTTTATTGAGTTACTTAAAATTTCAATATATCGAGGATCCTCATAAAATGCTTTTTGAACCCGCATCTCCAATTGCGGAAAAAAGCTTTCCACCACCTCTCTAGCTTTAACTACCACCGTCTCATAACTACTCATAGCATAATGCGGGTAAAGGGGCACTAAACTGAGTTTTTCTAAATCGGGATGTGCTGCTATAAGGTCGCTAATAGCTTGTTTTATAGAAGGATTTCCATAGCGCATGCCTAAGGCTACTGGTACCGAACTATGGGCTTGTACCCTTTCTTGAAGACGTTTAGACAAGACCATTAATGGTGATCCCTCTTCCCACCAAATGCTTTTATAGGCAGCGGCCGACTTTGGAGGACGAGTGTTTAAAATAATTCCCTTCACCAAAAAAGTGCGGAACCATTTTGAAAAATCCACCACCCTTTCATCCATTAAAAACTCACCTAGGTATTTGCGCACGTCTTTTACGGCGTAGGAGTCTGGTGATCCTAAATTGACTATTAATGTTGCTTCCTTCATTGAGGCTTATCGATTCATTAAATATTTTTTGGGTGTTACCCCGAATTTCTTGCGGAAGGCCGCTATAAAATGACTGGGGTTGGTATATCCTATTTGATAGGCCGCTTCATTTACTTTCACTTTGCCATCTTCTAAAATATGCCTAGCCACATCCATGCGGTAATCGCTCAGGTACTTAAATACCGTAGTCCCGTAAATGTTCTTGAAACCTTCTTTTAATCGGTATTCATTTAGGCCAATTTCCTTCGCTAGTTGCGGAATCGTTGGCGGATCGGTCATTTTCTCAATCAAAATCTTTTTTGCCAACCTTATTTTCTGAACATTATCTTCATTCTCCAGGAAGGGACAAGATTCAATATCCGTTTCCTCACTGCGATTAAAGTACCAAGCGAGGATCTCGTAAACTTTTGCTTTTTCGTAAATACTCTGGGAGGCCCCATTAACGGGCAGTTGAAAGATTTGACTTAAAGCCAAAGTAGTGACTGGATTTAAAGCGGTTTCCGAATAAAACTTCTTATCCACATTTTCGGGGTTTATAAAAGCCAACTCTTCGCTGGCGTCTACAAACATCCGATGTAAACTCTCTACCGATAAATAAAGATGCAATAGCTTACTACCGGGCTTCACCATCATATCCATTGGAAGCGACTGCAATGGATTGTAAAACAAAAGACAAGTCCCGGTTTTCAGCTGCAGCTGATAAGCGCCTTGATTAAATGAAAATGTGGCGGCACCCTCAAAAGCAAAGTAAAACTGAATAAGACTTTGATCCACATCGATCTTAAGGCCTAAGTCCTCACCCTCAGGATGCTCCACTTTCACCATGGCCTCATCTTCATTTAAAGCCAATTGCTTAACCCTACTTTTTGGGGTATTTATTTCAGATTGCAAAATCTCTATACTTAATTCCATGGGGCAAAATTAGACATGATAAATATCATAGTACCATATTCCTCGTTTATTTTATCCTTGCAAGCGCAATGGTAATGCAAGAATACAGCAATTTACAAAGAATGGTTCTAAATAAGCGTCTTACTACCTTTTGGGTTATTTTTCATACCAATCAAGGTAAAATTACCGGCGCTGAATGGGATACTTTTGCGATCGCAATATGAAGGAATTCGAAGTTAGCCGTTTTGCCAATTTCTTTTTGGTAGGAATAGATCACCAAAAAGCAGATGTCTCCGTTAGGGAGCGCTTCTCTCTTAGTGATGAGCAAGCCAATCAATTGGTGCAAAAATACCGCAATGAAGAAGGCGATGGAATATTGGTTCTCTCCACATGTAATCGAACCGAACTCTATGCCTTTGCAAATTGCCCGCGAAATTTAATTCAGCTTTTCTGCGAATTTACTGGGAACAGCAAGGAGGCTTTTGAGCCCTATCAAAACGTTTTACAAAATCGCGCTGCCATAGAACACTTGTTTCGGGTGAGCTCTGGATTAGAATCTAAGATTCTTGGTGATTTTGAAATCATCGGTCAGGTAAAGAAGGCTTATCAAAGATCTAAGGAACTGGCAATGCACAATTCCTTTTTAGATCGCTTGATAAACATTTCAGTTCAATGTAGTAAGCGTGTTAAAAACGAAACGGAATTAAGTACCGGCGCTGCCTCGGTGGCTTTTGCAGCGGTGCTGCAGGTTAAGCAGTACCTGAAAACCAAATCTAATCCCAGCGTATTACTCTACGGTATTGGTAAAATGGGGCGCACCACCTGCGAAAACCTCGTAAATCAAACCGGGATAAGTGATATCACTTTAATCAATCGCACCGAGGAAAAGGCCATGCGCTTAGCCGATCGCTTTGGCGTGAAGCATTTGGATCTCGATCACCTTAAAGAAGGTTTAAATAAGGCGGATATAATTATAGTGGCCACTGGTGCTGCCGAAGCAACTGTTAAGCTCGAAGACTTTAAAGAAACCAAAAGCCGACTTTTACTGGACCTCAGCATGCCTCGCAATGTGGCAACTGAGCTCTATGCCGATCCTCACTATACGGTTATTGATGTAGATCACCTCTCCGAAGTAGCGGAAGAAAGCATTCGCAACCGGCAATCCCAAATACCTTTAGCCGAAACAATTATCGACCAAAAGATTGGCGAATTTTACGATTGGCTGGAAACCCGCCGCGTGGCACCTACCTTACAAGCAATGCGCAGCAAAATGGATAGCTGGAAGGAAAAGGAGCTTAAAACCCTCCAAAAGAAATTCCCTGAAATGCCCGTGGATCAAGCGGAGTATTTTGCGAGCCAAATGCTAAATCGTATTACCGGACAATTTGCCCGAAAACTAAAAAATGGCGCCGATCTCAATGGCGACCTTCGTACTATACATCACATCTTTGAGCTCTAAAAGATGACTAAATTAAGGATAGGCACGAGAGATTCGGCCTTGGCACTTTGGCAGGCAAAACGAGTAGCCTCCCTCTTAAATGATCAAGGCCTGGAAACAGAATTAGTTCCCTTAAAATCATCTGGGGATATCGATCTAAAAACACCATTGCATCAATTTGGCAGCACTGGAGTTTTCACTAAAATCCTAGACGATGCCCTCCTTGAGGAAGAGGTTGACATTGCCGTACACTCGCTAAAAGACTATCCTACACAGGCTCCAAATGGCATTGTAATGGCTGCTGTTTTAGAACGAGGGGCCGTAAATGATATTCTTGTCCATAAAGGGGATACTAGCTTTTTAGAAAAAGAAGAAGCGCAAATTGCCACGGGTAGCATTCGCCGTATTGCGCAATGGAAAAGTCGTTATCCAAATCATAGCAATCCCAACTTAAGGGGTAATGTGCAAACCCGTTTAGCTAAACTTAGGGATGGCAATTGGGATGGAGCAATTTTCGCCAAAGCAGGCCTGGAGCGCCTAGGCCTCTTACCGCAGCATTACCTTGAATTAGATTGGATGATACCCGCTCCGGCGCAAGGCATAATTGGCATTACTTGCCGAGTGGACGATGCTAAGAGCAAAGCTATCCTCGCAGCCATAAATCATGAAGCGACTGCATTGCAGGCCCAAGTTGAACGCAATTTTTTAAAGCAAGTGGAAGGGGGCTGCTCCGCACCGGTGGGCGCTCATGCCGTGCAAGTTGATTCTAAACTTTCCTTGCGCGCAGGGGTTTTTAGCTTAGATGGTTCAAACAAGGTGATCCTTGAAAATACGGTACCTTTGGAAGCTGCTTCAGAACTAGGAATAAACCTAGCTAATGAAGCACTAAATCAAGGAGCCAAGGCGATCATGGATAAGATTAAAAATGACTAGCGACACAAATCCTCCCTTACTATTTTCAACGCGAGTTCTCCCTTCCGAAATGGAAGAACAGATAAAAAATGCTGGTCTAGAATTACGCTCCAAAGACTTTATTAAAGTTGAAAATACTTTTGATGCCGCTAAATTTCGCGACTGCCTGATGCACTCGGAAAGTTCCGCTCGCGTTTTCACCAGTAAGAATGCGGTGCGTAGCTTAAAAGCCCTACTTGATTCGGATCCCAAGATCAGCATACCGGAAAAGAAAACTTTCACAGTAGGCATAAAAGCAACCGAAATGCTAGCAGAGCTTGGGGTAAAATCAAATGTCCGTGCCGAAAACGCTCTTAAGCTGGCGCAAATAATTGCCCGTAATCCAGACGTTAAATCCATTGACTTTTTCTGTGGTAACAAAGCCTTGGATGATTTACCCGAATACCTGGAAAGCAAAAATATCCGTGTCCACTTAGAAGTAGTTTACGAAACGGAATTAGTGCATGAAACCGTGGCTACGGAAGATATCAAAGGTTTAATATTCCTTAGTCCAACTGCTGCCTTTAGCTTTTTTAAGAAAAACAAAGTTTCCTCTACAATTCCCGTAATTTGCATTGGGGCCACTACCGCCGAAGCCGTTCGCTTGAGATGCGATAACCCGAGGATTTGCGCAGACGACCCGACCCTTCAGGGCGTGGTAAATAAAGTAATCGAATTTTTTGGCGAAAGCCCAAACCCGAATACATGACTCAACCTAAAAACGACCTCTTCCTCAAAGCTCTAAATGGAGAAAAAGTGGAACGTCCACCCGTTTGGATGATGCGTCAAGCCGGACGCTACCTTCCCGACTTTATGAAGTTAAAGGCGAAGTACAGCTTTTTCGAGCGTGCCGAAAACCCCGAACTCGCCACGGAGATCACGGTAATGCCAATCCATCAGGTTGGACCAGATGCCGCAATTTTATTTAGTGATATCCTAGTAATTCCCCAGGCATTGGATGTAGAGGTGCAGATGATTCCTGGCAAGGGCCCTTACCTTCCAAAACCAATACGCAGCCCAGAACAAGTAGATGCCCTGCCTGATATTGATGTTAAAGACCGCTTACATTATGTTTATTCGGCCATCGACTTAACCCTTGAAGCGCTTGAAAATGAAGTTCCTTTAATTGGTTTCGCAGGCTCGCCTTGGACCATTCTCTGCTATATGGTAGAAGGTCAGGGTAGTAAGACATTCGACAAGGCCAAGGAATTTTGTTTTTCTCACCCCGAAGCGGCCCATAAATTATTGCAAAAAATAACCGATGTAACCATTGCTTATTTGCGTCATAAGCAAGAGCGAGGGGTACATGCGGTGCAAATATTTGATAGCTGGGGCGGATTATTATCTCCCCAAGACTACCGCAGCTTTTCCCTGCCTTACATCCAACAAATTGCAGAAGCCTTACAGGAACATACGCCAGTAATAGCTTTTGCCAAAGGTTGTTGGTTTGCCCTGGAGGAGATGAGTGCTATGCCTGTGAATGCCTTGGGAGTAGATTGGACTATTAGCCCACAAATGGCACGCGAGTTTACACGATTTAACATCACCTTACAAGGAAACTTCGACCCCGCTCGCTTGCTCTCCCCGATTCCCGAAATTGAAAGGTTAACTAAGCAAATGATTGATGACTTTGGCAGCTACAAATACATCGCCAATTTAGGTCATGGTATTTTGCCAAACATTCCGGTTGATCATGCCAAAGCCTTTGTGAATACCGTGAAAAACTATGGCTGATTTAAAAGATCGCTTTGTTGATTTTATCCGCGGCCTGCAAGATGAAATTTGTCAGGCAATTGAAGAGCTAGATGGCCTAGCAACATTTCAAGAAGATTTGTGGGATAGACCGGGCGGTGGTGGTGGCCGTTCGCGCGTGTTGAGTAATGGGAAAGTTTTTGAAAAAGCCGGCGTAAGTACTTCAATAGTGCATGGCGAAATGCCCGAAGCCCTGAAGAAAAACATGAAAACGGAAGGCTCGAAGTTTTTCGCTTGTGGCATCTCTTTGGTGATCCATCCCGAAAATCCCATGGCCCCTACTACCCACGCCAATTTCCGCTTTTTTGAGATGTATGATAAGAATGATACTATTATCGACGCTTGGTTTGGTGGTGGTAGTGATTTAACCCCTTATTACCTCTTTGAAGAGGATGCCATTCATTTTCATGCGGAGCAAAAAAAGGCGGCGGATAAGCATGACAGTGCTTTATACCCCCGCTTTAAAAAAGCTTGTGACGATTATTTTCGAAACCATCATCGCGATGAAGGTCGCGGGATTGGAGGTACCTTTTTCGATTATTGCAAAGCGAATGAAAACCATAGCTTAGAAGACTGGTACAACTTTACTACCGACATGGGGAAAAGCTTTCTCCCCTCCTATTTACCCATTGTGGCAAAGCGTAAAGATCAGTCCTACACTGATGATCAGCGTTATTGGCAGGAGTTGCGCCGAGGTCGTTATGTAGAATTTAATCTCGTTCACGATAGAGGAACCCTCTTTGGCCTACGCACCAATGGCAGAACGGAAAGTATCTTAATGAGCCTACCACCAAGAGTGCGTTGGGACTATAATGTTCAGGTCGAAGAAGGTAGTCCTGAAGCTGAGCTGATTGCCGTGCTAAAAGAGCCTAAAAACTGGTTAAACTAAATTTATGTTACAAAGACCCAGACGTTTAAGACAAAATGCCGCTATTCGGGGAATTGCCCAAGAAACCCGATTGCATGCCAGTGATTTCATTGCCCCCTTATTTGCTGTTGAAGGTAAAAAGGTGAAAAGTGAGATAAGTTCTATGCCTGGTTATTATAGATATAGTCTTGACCTTTTAAAAGAGGAGGTCTTAGAACTACAAAGTATTGGCTGTACTGCCCTACTTCTATTTGTAAAAGTGGCAGATGAGCTTAAAGATAATGATGGTACCGAGGCGCTAAATCCCGATGGATTGATGCAGCGCGCTATTCGCATGATTAAAGAAACGGTGCCAAACCTCCTTTTAATGACCGATGTGGCCCTAGATCCTTTTTCCAGTATGGGTCACGATGGAATAGTTGAAGATGGTAAAATAATTAATGATGAGTCGGTAGGGGCATTAGCCGAAATGGCAATCAGTCATGCCCAAGCCGGAGCCGATTTTGTAGCTCCCAGCGACATGATGGATGGACGTATTGAGGCCATGCGAATTGCCCTCGACACCGCCGGTTTTGAGGACGTAGGCATTATGAGCTACAGCGCTAAATATGCCTCTTGCTTTTACGGTCCTTTTCGGGATGCATTAGATTCTGCACCAGTGGATATGATAAATGTCCCAAAGGATAAAAAAACTTATCAGATGAATCCCGCAAACGCCATGGAAGCACAAAGGGAGGTTTTATTAGACTTGCAGGAAGGAGCCGATATGGTGATGGTGAAACCCGCTATGGCTTATCTGGATATCATCCGCCAAAGCAAGGATATCAGCACCGTACCTGTTAGCGCTTATCACGTAAGTGGCGAGTATGCGATGATAAAGGCCGCAGCAGCCAATGGCTGGTTAAATGAAACCGAAGCGATGGTAGAATCCTTAACTGCCATTAAAAGGGCTGGCGCCGATTTAATCGCTACCTATTTTGTTAAGGATATCATCAACTACCTTAAGGAAAACTAAATCCAAATTGTCGAAAGCTCAGGATTGAAATTAGTTTCAATTCTGACCATAAGACCTTTAATATATTTTCATGAGCACAGCCAATAGCAAACAGCTTTTCGCCGAAGCCTCTAAGTACATTCCAGGAGGCGTAAACTCACCCGTTCGTGCTTTTAAATCGGTTGGTGGAGATCCTATATTTATGGAGCGCGCCAAAGGCGCCTACCTCTATGATGCGGATGGCAATGCCTATATCGACTACATCGCTTCTTGGGGACCGATGATCATGGGACACGCTTGGGAACCGGTTATTGAAGCAGTGCAAAAAGCCGCGGAAAAATCGACCTCCTTTGGCGCACCAACAGAAATGGAGATTGAATTGGCGCGATTAATCGTTCAAGAAATTCCCAACGTTGAGCGAATTCGCATGGTTAATTCCGGGACCGAGGCCACTATGAGTGCGGTTCGATTAGCGCGCGGCTTTAGCGGCAGAAACAAGTTTGTGAAATTCGCAGGGAATTATCATGGACATGGCGATAGCTTTTTAATTAAAGCGGGCAGTGGCGCGGTAACGCTTGGTCATCCGAGTAGTCCAGGAGTTACACCGGGCACCGCAAAAGACACGCTGCTTGCCGAATACAATGATTTGGAAGGCCTACAAGCCTTGGTGGCTCAGCATCCAGAAGACATCGCTGCCATAATAATAGAGCCGGTGCCAGGAAATATGGGATGTATTCTTCCCGAAAAAGGATTTTTAGAGGGCCTTCGCAAACTATGTGATGATCATAATATCATTTTAATCTTTGATGAAGTGATGACTGGCTTCCGCTTGGGTTTTGGCGGTGTACAAGGCACCTTTGGGATTGAAGCAGATCTTATCACCTACGGTAAGGTTATCGGTGCTGGCCTGCCCGTTGGCGCCTATGGCGGTAGAGCGGATATTATGGAATATGTAGCGCCCAATGGACCGGTTTATCAGGCAGGCACCCTTTCGGGAAATCCCATTGCCATGACTGCGGGATATACCCTTCTTAAGCATTTAAGAGATGAGCCCTCCGTTTACGAGCAAATGGCATCACGATGCATGCAAATAGAAAATGGACTGCATGATCTTCTAAAAACCAAAGGGATGCCCTATCAAATCAATCGCATTGGCTCCATGATAAGCTTGCACTTTACTGATCAAGCAGTGCGCGATTTTGACAGTGCTAAGCTGGGCGACAATCAACACTTTAAGGATTTCTTCCACAATATGCTTAGAGAAGGGGTTTACCTTCCGCCTAGCGCTTATGAGAGTTGGTTCTTAAATGCTGCCCTTTCAGAAGACGATATTTCAAAAACCTTAGAAGCGGCAAAACGCAGTATTGATAAGCTCTAAAAATGAGAAATCCTGACTCCCTTATTAGGGCAGTCAGGACCTCATCAACCAACCAACATGGGCTATTCAGAATAGCCCTCCTTATCATTTTCCAATCTTATTCTACTAAAACTCTCTAAATAACTAAGGGAGGGCCTTTAAGGTTTATCGATTCTAACTATAGCCATATAATTCCGTTCTTTGAAAAAAAAATCCATGCGTCGTTTTCAATTATTCGCTTTCCTTCTTCTTTGTAGCACTTTAGCTCAAGCGCAAGGCCTTCCGATATATAAGATTTATCGCTTTCACAGCGGTAACTTTAATCAAGGTGGAGCAGAACATCATGCATTCGATCCATTATCAAAAAGACTTTTTTCATCCAACGCGGCCCAAGCTCAATTTGACATCCTAAGAATTGCCGATTTAAGTAAAGCCGGCCCTATAGCAAGTATTGATCTTAGTGCCTATGGCGATCGTGTAAACTCCATTGCCGTGCAAGGCAACAATGTAGCCGTAGCCGTTCAGGCAAGCTTTGCCCAATCGGATGGTAAAGTTCTCTTCTTCGACACCAATGGAACATACATTAACCAATTGGTGGTTGGTCCAAAACCGAAAATGCTCAGTTTTAGTCCCAGCTTACAACATTTGGTAGTTGCCAATGAAGGCATTCCTTCCGATGATTATTCCATTGACCCAGCGGGAACAGTATCCATAATTAACTTTAGTAGCGGCAGAGCAGATAATCTTAGTCAGGCTGATGTGCAAACCGTAAGCTTCGCCCGCTATGATACCCTCCCCTTTGATCCCAAGGTTTTAATTTTAGGCGACAATGGTAATGCCAGCTTTTCCGAGGATGTTGAACCAGAGCACCTGGCCTTTAATGATGCTGGAAATAAGGTATATGTGAGCCTACAGGAAAATAATGCCCTCGCGATAATTGACCTTCAAACTGCCAGTTTAGATACGGTAGTTGGACTGGGCTATAAGGATTACAATCTTCCAGGTATGGGCTTAGATGCCTCTGATCAAAGTAGTAGCATTAAGATTGAAAATCATTTTAATTTATTCGGACTTTATCAGCCAAAAGCTATTAGCTATCATAGCGATGCGAGTGGCTCCTATATCCTCAGTGCCAATGAAGGGGAAAGCAGGAATTACAGTGCCTTTACCGATAATGAACGCATCAACAATGTAAACCTCAACCCGATTGTGTTTAACAGTCCGAGTACCCTACAAAATGATACGGTATTGGGCCGTTTACGAATAAACACCGGCATTGGTAATTATAACAATCCCTTTATCTACGATTCGCTTTTCACCTTTGGCAGCCGAAGCTTTAGTATATGGAATACCAGCGGACAATTAATTTGGGATAGTGGCGATGAATTTGAACAAACCCTAAGTAGTTTGGAAGCCATGAACTTTAATTCCAGTGCTACTTCTAACAATAGTTTTAAAATAAGCAGCCCCGAAAAGGGAGCCGAGCCTAAGGCCATTTGCACGGGTACTTATGGTGGAAGTAATTATGCTTTTATTGCTTTGGAGCAGATGGGCGGCATTATGATTTACAATATTGACAATCCTGCGGCGCCTGTTTTTGACTCCTATCTATTGGATCGGGATTTTTCCGTTGCGGCTAGCGATAGCGCCGCGGGCGATCTTGGCCCCGAGTTTATGAGCTATATTAAGGCAAGCGATAGTCCGAGCGGATTGCCACTGCTGCTAGTATCCAACGGGGTTAGCGGGACTTTGACCATTTATCAGATCGGATCAGGCTTAAGCCTTAATGAAGAGCAATGGGAAGCATTGCAAGCTTATCCCAATCCTACCTCAGGGCCGCTCTCCCTTTCAACTAAAAGCAGTTTTAAACTCTATAATTCCCAAGGTCAGTATTTAGGAAGCTTTAAAAATCGCGATCACATAGATCTAAGTGTATACGCCAAAGGCTATTACTTTTTAAAGTCTGAAGATGGCGCCAGTTTAAGAGTCTTAAAAAATTAAGATGCTTAAAGATCAAATTCTTAAATTTTACGGTCAGCTTAGTTTAGATGAAAATAAGCTTCCGGCTAAGGTACGGGTGATGAACCCCTATCAAAACCAAGAAGCGGAGGTTGATCGTTTACTTCATGAATTTTACGGAAAGTATTATTCCGACACTCGTCCTCGTGGCTTAATTCTCGGTATAAACCCCGGCCGCTTAGGAGCAGGTCAAACTGGAATTCCATTTACCGATAGTCCTTCCTTACGCGATGCCTGCGAAATTAGCACCAGCATTGAAACACGTGAAACTTCATCGGAGTTTGTGTACAAGATGATCGAAGCTTATGGCGGTCCAGATCTATTTTACCAAGACTGGTTTATAGGCGCTGCTTGTCCCTTGGGCTTCCTGCATTTTAATGAGAAAGGCAATTGGATAAATTGGAACTATTACGATGAAGAGGCGCTATTTCTGGCGGTTAAAGATTTTATGATTGAGCAGCTTAGATGCCAAATCGAGCTCTGCGGAAATCCCAAAAGCGCGGTAGTTTGGGGTACCGGTAAAAACATGAAATACCTCACAAAACTCAATAAAGAAGCAAAGCTCTTCGAAAGCTTAATTCCTTTGGAGCATCCGCGCTATATTATGCAGTATAAGCGAAAAGCCTTGGATGAATACCTCCAAAAATTCTTAGGGCAATTAAAACCCGAGCCTCGTGACTGAATTAGGTCTACTGATCGATTTACATCTTCGAAATCACCGCCAAGGTCCAGGGAGCACAACGGAAACCCTTAAAGCCATGGCCCTTACTGGTCTTAATCCAGCCTCCTCATTAAAGGTAGCCGATATTGGTTGTGGCACAGGAGCCAGTACCTTAATTCTTGCGAGGGAAACAAATTGGCAGATTAGGGCAGTTGACCTCTTTCCTGCTTTTTTAAAAAAGCTTGAAAAGCAAGCCTCAAGCTTAGCACCGAAACAGACCATTAGCCTTGCACAAGAAGACATGAATCAACTGAGCTTTAAGGCCCAGAGTTTAGATTTAATTTGGTCGGAAGGTGCTATTTACAGCATGGGCTTTGCCAATGGCCTAAAAAAATGGCGGGAATTTCTGGTTGATGATGGCATTTTGGCAATAAGTGAAATTTGCTGGACTAGCGCTAATCGCCCCGCTGAAATTGAGGCCTATTGGAATGCTGAATATCCAGAAATAGCTACGCTTGAAGAAAAGGCCAAGCAATTGGAGTCGCACGGATATGAGCTAATTAACAGCTTTATTTTAGAAGCGAATAGCTGGCTAAACAACTACTTTGAACCTTTGGAGCAAACAATTCCTCTTTTCTTGAAGGAGCACAAGCATTCGGAACTAGCCAAAAAAGTAGTTGAAGCGCATCGCATGGAATATGAACTATATCGCAAGTTCCAAGCCTATTACAGTTATGGCTTCTTTATCGCTCGTAAAATTTAACGATCTCCTTGCGGTAGAGCACTAGGCATAAAAATTTGCTCTCGCATCGGCACGGAGTCCAGTTGAATATGAATCATGCCATCTCCACGCCTTGCTTTTCCGATAAGGCTCACTTTGCGAAAAGAGGCAGGATTAACCTCATCATTAGACATTAGTTCGGTTGTGGCCTGAAAAAGCATCCCATCTTTGCTTTTAAGATCATAGCTTTTCCCTCCTACGGTCATGCGCTCCATAATCGCAGAATCATCCTCAAACTTAAAATAGTAGGATTCATTTATCCCCGCTTCCGCTGTGCCGCCAATCTGTTGATCGAAATAGTAATCTTGGATCTCAACCTGCAAGGCACCATTTTTCTTTTGACTCCCACAGGCCATCGCGCTAAGCACCAATAGAAATGCTACTAATTTTCGCATACTTAGTTTTTAATGAAGGTTGAACGCCAGAACTGCCCATTCTGATGATGTAATTCGATGATATAGGTCCCTGAACCAAGGTCTTTCAAAGATATTTGATCACGGTTAAGGTCCGCCGCTTTTAGCTCCTGACCATTGGCATTTAGAATTCTATAAGAATCAAGCTGTTTGGCCTCAATATTTAAAAATTCGCTGGCTGGATTTGGATAAATTTTCGGTTCAGGACCTTCCCATTCCGATAAGCTTAAGCCATTTCCAATGAGCACCACGCTGTAGTCTTCCGCCTCTCCCCCATAATAATTACAAGCATCAGCTGGCAGATAATTGGGCATTACCCGCACCCTCATTCGCACCGTATCGGTATTGCTAAACTGAGGTAGATTAATGGTTACAAAGGAGGAGTTTAAAGGATCTAAAGCCGACATATTCAATTGCTCGGAAGGTGAAAATGCCGAATCGCCATCAAAATCAATCCAAGCTCGCACCACATCAGTAGGACTTGGATTTACCGTTACTACTAATAAGGTATAGGATTGATTGGTGTTTAGATTTATATAATTAGAAGTGAAATCGCTATAAGGTGAACGAGAACT
The DNA here is from genome assembly GCA_024742495.1 of Bacteroidota bacterium. Lineage (GTDB taxonomy): Bacteria > Bacteroidota > Bacteroidia > Flavobacteriales > Schleiferiaceae > Croceimicrobium. Next base: position 163,011 of record JANSYJ010000005.1, on the reverse strand, counting down.
AATATTCTGAATATTAGACATTTGAACCTCATCGATATAGGCATCGGTAAAGTCGGCGGGATCATTTCCAGTTAAACAATAATCTTCCCCTTGAACGCGATAGTGATATCGAAAAGTGATGGAAGTATCATTTTGATCACCAACAGCGATAATTTTAAAGTAAAGATCTGAATCCTTCGCTTGGGCAGGGATTGGTTCAATGGTTTGCCAGGTTGAATCTTGTTGAAATACCATCCCAATAATACTATCAAGGCCCAAGCCATTTGCGGACCATTGCAGGTAAACGGTGTCAATACTTCGTGCATAAGATATAGTGGCCTGAACATGCTGGCTCATCACATCCGTTGGTGATTGAAAGCCGATGCGATGTTCCATCTCGGTGTGGATGATTTTTGGGTAATCCACCCTATCCTTTAGAGAAATTTGCCACATACCACGACCCCAAGTTGCCGCTCTTAAAAGATTGGCGCCATACATTATCTCGAGATCTGTAACGCTCATATTCGGTAAGCCCGCATTATAGAGAGACCAGTTGCTGCCTTGCATTGGCTTTACATAAACTCCAATTTCCGCGCCTAGGTAAATGTTATGATCTGGGCTGTGATCAATAACAACTGAGCGAATAGGCATATCACCCAAGTTCGCCGTGATATTAGACCAGCTTAAACCTTGATCATAGCTGATGAAAACCTTTTGTCCATTATTTTGATGGGTAGCATAGGTAACCACAATAATCGAATCTGAATGGGGGGCAAAAGTGACATCTGTAATGCTAGCACTTGGCAATCCAGTACTTCGCAATCGGAAGGTATTACCTCCATTAAAGGACAACTCTAAAGAACTTTGCCGTGAAACAGCAATAATGTTTCCATCATTAGGGGCGATGGCCGCCCTTACTGTTTCATCAGTAAATAATGGGCTGCCTATTTGGTTCCAATTTAAACCGAAGTCTTCACTCTCATATACATCTTCTCCAAAATGATAAAGCTTCATGTGATTGGTGCTGCTGCGTTCCAATGGTGCTTCCCAGGCTCCAGATTGTCCCGTTGGCGTTGCTGCTCTTTGACTGCGACCGGCATCGAAAGTTAATCTGCGTGTGCCATACTGAACACTGCCCATCATCCATTCGGGGTTTAAAGGATGGATTAAAGACTCCATGCCATCGGCGCCGTAAAACTCCACCCAACCTTCTTTGCGGTAAATGCTAGTGCCGTTATCTTGTGAACCAGCCATGGTAGAATAATGCTCGGATTGCGAAAGGCCAATTGAGTAAAACTCACGTATTCCCGTACCTCTCGATAGTCTTTGCCAATCGATTCCGCTATTGCTACTTTTTGCGAGATAGCCATCTGTACCAATGTAAAACTCCCCATTATGGGCACGAATTTCCCGGAGGTCGGCATGCACGTATTGTGGACCGTTGAAAGGAAGGCTACCACCATTTACAAACCAATTGGCCACTTTATTGAAGTTTCGTCCGCCATCAAAGCTTCGGTAAACATCAAGCATACCATAAATCATCACTGAGGTATCCATATCACTTACCGCAAAGCCATCGCAAACTCCTGCGGGATTGGTCATGAAGGTAAAGTTAAGTCCTTTGTCAAAGCTTTTCCATACCCCATTCGCTGAGGCCGCGAATAAACAATCTGGGCAATCTGGACTAACAGCAATTTCTACATTGGAACCACTATTATTAATGAGCTCATCACTCTGACTGAAAGTTAATCCTCCATCCTGGGAAACCAAGATGTAGTTGCCATTGGCACCCCAGTGATAATCGTCGTAGATATAAACAATGGCGCTATCGCTTGGGTGAAATTGAATATGAGTCACATTCGCATTTGGCACAACACGGGTCCAAGTTTGAAGATTATCATTTGAAATATAGAGTCCTTCATTGGTTCCAACATATACCCGATCCTTAATCGTAGGGTGGTAAGCCAATTGGTAAACCTGTCCGTTATTCCCAAGGCCAGTCCACGAAATTGCAGTCGGGTTAAAGGCCGAAAGAGACCAAGTTAAGCCGCCATCAATGGAGCGGTAAATACCGTGACTGGTGCCATTGCGTGCATTGCGGAGATTAATTAATACCGAATCCCGATTAGTTGGTGATACGGCCATGGTATTTACACCAGTTGCCACTAGAAACTCCGTGCTTGAACCGGACCAGCTTTGGCCGCCATCGGTGCTTTTCCAAAAACCGCCGCTTCGCGAACCCAAGTAAAGATAATCTAGGTCGTTTGGATCAAAGTAAAAGCATTCCACTCTTCCTAAACCCGGACTGTAATGCCCGGTAATGCTATCTACCGCATAGGGACCAAAATCTTGCCAGCTACTAGAAGCTGCTTGTTGCATTCCTGCTTGAATCTGCTCGAACTGTTTTTCGGCAAAATAGGGGTCGGTATTTGCGCGATTACCATCTAATCCAAATCGATATTCTTGCGACCATAACCAACGCTGAAAGCCTTTATACCCTGAACCTTCCCCTTTGCCATTTTCTTCAAACCAAGTTTCAGCGGCTTGCTTAACTTCAGCAATTGAAAATGTTGGATCTTCCATCATTGCTTTATAGTCTTGTGCATTAAGCGAGAAAACACAAATTAAAGCAGCGCAGAAACTTAGAGTACGGTATAAAATAGGCATAGTGAAAATTGAATTCCTGCTAAATTAGGCCAAAATTTGCTCCACCTTGGAAGATATCCCGGAAGAATACATTCGCAAAATAATTCATGTTGATATGGATGCATTTTACGCATCCGTTGAACAGCGGGATGATCCAGCACTTCGAGGTAAAGCCATAGCGGTGGGAGGCTCCCGAGAACGGGGCGTAGTTGCCGCCGCGAGTTATGAGGCACGAAAATATGGGGTGCGCTCTGCAATGGCTTCTGCAATTGCCTATCGAAGATGCCCCGGTTTGATTTTCGTTAAACCCGATTTTAAAAAGTATCGAGCCGTTTCAGAGCAAATTCGGCACATATTTTTCCGTTATACCGATTTAGTAGAACCCCTCTCTTTAGATGAAGCCTATTTAGATGTTAGCGTAAACAAAGCGGGGATTAGCAGCGCCAGTAAAATAGCGCGTCAAATTAGAGCCGAAATTAAAAATGAAGTGTCGCTAAATGCTTCAGCCGGAATAAGCATTAATAAATTCTTGGCCAAGGTCGCTTCGGACATCAACAAACCAAATGGGCAAAAAACCATAATGCCCGAAGAAGTAATTCCCTTTTTAGAGGACTTGGCCATTAACAAGTTTTTTGGCGTTGGTGAAAAAACGGCCGCTAAGATGAAAAGCCTGGGCATACACCGGGGACGCGATTTAAAGGAATGGGATCTTGCCCTTTTAAAACAGGAGTTTGGTAAAGCAGGTCAGCATTATTATCAGATTGTTCGCGGCCTCCAAAAGACTGCGGTTAAACCCTCCCGTGAACGTAAATCCCTAGGGGCCGAAAGAACCTTCGATCGCGACCTCATTGGCCAAATTGAAGTCGAATCGGCTTTTAACGACATATTTGAAATTTGGTATAAGCGGCTTAAAGAGCAAGCTATGCCCGGTAGAACCGTTACTTTAAAAATGAAAAGTCAAAATTTTGAGACTATAAGCCGCAGTAAAACTATAGCTATGCTTAGTTTAGATCGCGATACACTGAAGGCTGCCGCTTTGGAACTTTTAAATAATTCATATCGCGGGGAAGCTATTCGACTTTTAGGGCTTAGTTTGTCTAATTTCGACCCCGAAAACAATTCAAGCAGCACCCAGTTAACCTTAAAGTTTTAAGATCGGCCCGCCATGTTTAAAAAACTCTTCCTTATTAGTACAGCGCTTTTGGCCATAGGGTGCAGCAGAACTCGTTTCGTGCCATCCGACAATTACCTTAAGCTTGCCAAAAACGAATTAGGGGTTTACCTTTTCCTACCTCAGGAAGAATTGCCAGAAGGTTCAGTAGAAATGGGCGAGTGGGAGTACTCCAACTCCAATGGAAAAACAGATGTGGTCTTAATCAATAGACTAAAGGCCGATGCCCAAAGAAAGGGTTGTAATATTATTCGACTTGAAAGCGTAAAACGAACTTTCGGTGGGGAAAAGCTAATTGCTACTTTCTTTTACCATGAAGATGTAGCGGCAATCAGGTATCATTTGATCCAAAAGGAAAACGAGGACAGTTTGAAAAATTGTCAATGTGCTGTGCTGCACTTTTTCCGTTTTGCCAAGAAACTTAATCCCAATATAAAGAACGGTCTTAAGGTTTATATGGAGAATAAAGAGATTGGGGACCTCAAACAAAGAGACTATTTCTCGGTGAGGGTGCCACTTTCCGATGATATCAATTTAAGGGTGGATAATAGCGATACTCTTAGCTTGAGCTTACAAGAAGGTGAAGACTACCTGATAGAGCTTTTCGAGCCTAGTCGCAGCAGTATTTACTTTACCGGCACGGGTGTTGGAATCAGCATTTACATGGGCAAGGCCGGTTTACGGGAAAGGCCTGGTCTCTTAAATAGACTGCGCTTTGAACATTATTTGAAAAATAAAGAAGCAGCTCAATAAATTGGAACACAAAGCTGTACTAATGATTAGATTTGCACAAATTAATCTTATGAAAAAGATATTCTGGATTTTGGCTTTTAGCCCGATATTTTTTGTTGCCTGTAGCGATGATACCATTGATGATGTATTAAGCGGAAATATTTCCACCGCTCAAATCATTGACGGTTTAAAAATGGCGCTCAATGTGAGTTCCGATACCTCTATCGCCAATTTATCTCAATTTGACGGCTATTTCGGCGACCCTGAGGTTAAGCTTAACCTACCTTCGGGAACCAAATTTGCCATTGAGGCTTTAAAAACTAAGACCATCGATTTAGGTATTGCCACCATTACTGGTGACGATTTATACAATGGCACTACGATTTTAGGAATTACCATTCCTGGCATTAGCAGCACTGAGGCCGAAGTAATTGAAGGAATTAACCGCGCAGCGGAAAGTGCCGCTAATACCGCTAAGCCCATCTTTGCAGACGCCATCACCAATGTGAGTATCCTCGATGCGAGTTCAATTTTATTAAGCGGCAGCGATACATCGGCAACTTCCTATTTACGTACAAATACCGGCGGTCAAATGTATCAGGCCTATGAGCCTAAGGTAGATAGCACTTTGGAAGCCATAAATATTGGAAATGTTAGCGTTGCAAAATCTTATGAAGATTTAGTTCAAGACTATAATGATCTCTTGAACATTGGTTTGCCAGGTTTTGGGAATATTGGTAGCCTCGCCAACCTTACTCCTATTCAAGTAGATGATCTTTCCGCTTATACAACCGAGCGTGCCCTTGATGGTCTTTATGACAAAATGGGAGAAGAAGAAACTGCCATTCGCAACGACCCAGCGGCACGTGTAAATGACTTGCTGGCCTTAGTATTTGGACTATTGAACTAATGTATAAATACCTTCTGTTCCTATTCTTTCCCTTTGGGGCGATAGCACAAAATAGCGCCGCTTATTCGGATGAAGACCTAAAGCATTATATAGCCGTATCAGATGCTATGTTTAGCTATAGATTAGAACTAGCTGCTAAGGCTAAAAGTCTGCAGGAGGAATTACAAATTAGTCCTCAAGAAATGGAAGGCACCCTGCAGGCCCTTAAAGAGGCTGGTTCTTGGGATGCCCTAAAACCAGAATTAGATCCACAATTTGCAAAAGCATTTGAGCAGTTAATGAATTTTCGCGCCGGCCTAAAGCAGAGCATGCGTCAGCAATTAATAAAGCTCATTAGTGTCTATGCTTGGGATGAGGATTACTACCAACACATGCAACTTACCGTTCAATCGGATCCAGCATTACAAGAAAGACTGTTAACGATAAAAAAGAGCCAGGGCTAATGAAAACGGTGGGCGTTATAATGGGCGGATACTCTGGAGAAGCAGATGTTTCCATGGCTAGTGGTCAGGTCGTTTTTGAAAGTTTAGCCCATAAAAATTTCGAACTATTCCGTGTTGAGTTAAGGCCTAAGAAATGGGAAGCTATTGATCAGGGCAATAAGCGCTATCCAATTATTAGTGATGACTTTAGCTTTTTCATTGGCGATCGGAAAATAAAATTCGATGTGGTATTCAATGCCATCCATGGCCACCCGGGTGAAGATGGTCCCTTAGCGGGATATTTTGACATGATTGGCCAAGCTTATACCAGTTCTGGTCAGTTTGCCAGCGCTCTCACTTTTAATAAAGCTGAGTGCAATATAATTTTGGAGCGTTATGGATTTAAAGTTCCAAAGAGCATCTTTCTTCATGCCGAGTCCAGTATTTCGGAAGCTGAAATTGTGGAACGCCTGCAATTGCCTTGCTTCGTAAAACCTTGTCGAAGTGGCTCATCCCTAGGCGTTAGTAAAGTGAAGAGCCTCTCCGAATTAGAGCCTGCGATTAAAAAAGCCCAAGCAATAGATCATAAAGTACTTATCGAAAGTATGGTACCCGGCTTAGAGCTTGCTTGCGGTGTGAGCGATCATAGTGGAAAGGTGCAATCACTTGCCGTAACTCATATTAGGCCCCTTGGCGATTTTTTCGATTACGAATCTAAGTACAGCGGAACCACCGAAGAAATTACCCCGGCAGATATTCCTGCTGAAGTTTACGAAAAGATTATGCGTGAAACCGAGCAAGTGTACCAACTGCTCGAGCTAAAAGGCCTGGCTAGAGTAGATTATATACTTGACGCGGAAGGAAAGCCTGTATTGATTGAAGTAAACACCGTACCTGGCTTTAGTGCCGAAAGTATTTTACCGAAGCAGGCTGTTTATGCCGGGATTTCCCTGCCCGAGCTTTTTAGTTCCTGCATAGAAAACACCTTATCTTAGAAGCATGAAGATTGCGGTTTTTCCGGGCTCCTTTGACCCGATCACCTTGGGGCATGTAGATATTGTAGAACGTGCCTTGCCCTTATTTGATAAAATTGTCGTGGCTCTTGGGCGGAACGCAACCAAGAACTATATGTTTCCCGAAGCCCAAAGACTGGCTTGGCTAGAAGAAACCTTTAAAGGTGAATCTAAGATTAGTATTGCTCAATATACCGGGCTAACGACAAAGTTTTGTTCGGAGCTAGGAGCTCAGTTTATTTTACGCGGATTAAGAAATCCTGCCGACTTTGAATTTGAAAAGGCCATCGCCCAAACCAATCGGAAGTTAAAAGGGGATTTAGAAACGGTTTTTCTATTAACCTCCTCTGGCCTATCTGCCATTAGCAGTAGCATTGTACGCGATGTTATTAGGAATAATGGTGATTATCAGCAATTCGTACCTAAGGCAGTACATCAGCTTTAATCTTCATCAAGCTCATTTAAAGCATCTAAAACCTGAGCGATATTGCCATAGGTATTTTGGCGATTCTCTAAAATCTGGGCAGGATCGCACCAAGTCGCATCGATAATATCCTCTTCCAATTGAGGTACGAGAAAATCAAAACCGTTGGCAATGCGCATGGCATACCAATGGGTGCGTTTGAGGATTAAACGATCTTCTAAGCTGTAAACGTGGTAGGTTGTAGGTAGAATCCCAGTTATTTTTGGGCGAGGAACGCCAGTCTCCTCCTCTACTTCGCGAATGGCCGCCATTTCTTTAGGCTCGCCAAACTCGATTTTTCCTTTAGGTAGGTCCCATTTACCAAGGCGGTAAATCATTAATAATTCCTCATCAGGATTCAGGACCGCTCCTCCTGCCGCTTCAATTATCTTAAATTGAGATTTAAATTTCAGCCATACCGACTTTAAATCTCGAGCAAATACATAAACCGGTTTGGAATAGCTATTTAGCCTAGACCGCACCATATTCATAATCTGCTGTTCACCCAAAAAATCAACAGCATCAGGTCGGGCTTCATCCCCGATGATAATAAGCGATTCCTTGATGAAAACTTTATACATTTGAGCCATGATTTTAGACGCTCGTACCGCGCATGAGACGGCAGAAAAGCTCATGCAAATTAAGGCAATAAAACTGCAACCCAAAGAACCTTTTACTTGGGCTAGTGGATGGCAGTCACCAATTTATTGTGATAACCGCGTAAGCCTCAGTTATCCAGAACTTAGAAACTACTTAAAAAAATCACTCGCCAAGGCTTTAAAGAGCCTTTACCCCGATGCAGAAGTGGTGGTTGGAGTTGCAACCGGCGCCATTGCCATTGGTGCTTTGGTGGCAGATGAGCTCGATCTTCCATTTGTTTATGTTCGGCCAGAGCCTAAGAAGCACGGTCGCCAAAATCAAATTGAGGGGGAACTTCCTCCTAATAGCAAGGTAGTAGTGATAGAAGATTTAATCTCTACTGGCGGTAGCAGCCTAAAAGTTGTAAATGTTTTAAGAGATAGCGGCGCTGAAGTTCAAGGCATGCTAGCTCTGTTCACTTACGCTTTCAGAATTGCGGAAGAGAATTTTAAATCCGCCAACTTAGACTTATATACTCTTAGTGATTACCCTCATCTACTCGAAGCCTTAAAGCACAGTGGTAATCTAAATCAAGAAACATTTGAAACCCTCATAAACTGGCGTGAAGACCCCAGTGCATGGCAAGCTTAAAAAATTATGCAAATTGAATCCAGTGTCGTTCAGATTTCTAAAAGTCAGGACGAGTTTTTCTCCTTAATGGAGGATTTAAACAATATGAAATTGGTGATGCCTGAATCGGTAGAACGATTTGAAGCAGGGGAAAACACTTTCGTTTTTGGACTTAAAGGCATGCCCGATGTGCGTTTACTTATTGATGAAGTTCGAAAACCCGATCTTTTAAAGTTCAAGGCCGCCAGCTCTAAATTAGACTTCACTTTAAGCACCATTTTAGAGGCCGGAGATCAAGGAACTAAGGTGAAATACCTCTTTGAAGGAAACTTTAATCCTATGATGAAAATGATGGTGGAGCGTCCTTTAACACGATTCATTCATGATCTGGCCGAAAGCACCAGCAAGCTCTAAAAGCTATATTTCATCCGTCATTAGGAAAGTTATTTCTTGATGGCGGATGGTTTCTTCAAATCCATTCTTCCATCTCACCTTAAGTGCACCAGATGGAAAAACCTCCAAACAACGCAAATGGGCCTTTTTCCCTTTTTTAAGGACAGGCACCCACTCTTCCCTTCCATAAAGCAGGGCATTAAATTGCTGAACTTGTGTAGCAGTCTGCCCCATCTTAAGTTGGAGGTAACGCCGATCGAGACATTCGGCAAATTGCTCAAAGACCGCCATAGGTTGAATATCTCGTTCCAGTGCCAGAGCTAAACTCGATGCCTGTGGATGCGGGAAATTCTTTTGGCTTACGTTAATTCCTATTCCGATAATGCAGTTTTCCAAGTAATTACCTCTGAGGTTACTTTCGGCTAGAACTCCTGCTAATTTCTTTTTTCCGTGATACCAATCGTTTGGCCATTTAATTTGAGTTTCCAAATTGTAATGCCTTCCAAGGTCGTGCATGGCAAGACAAACTGACATAGTAAGGCGATAGGACTCTGCGGCTGGCAGAAAGTTCGGTCTAAGAAAAAGGCTCATAAGCAGGTTTTCGCCTGCCTTTGAATCCCACTGCTTGCCATATTGTCCTCGGCCCAGTCTTTGGTAATCAGAAAGCAGACAAAATCCTTCGGGCAAGTTTTGTTGCGACGCTAATTCTTTTAATGCGGTGTTGGTGCTATCAACTTCTTTTAAAATTTGATATTGTTTGGCAACCAATTCGGTATTCATAAGGCTTAATTCGATAATGAGTCAGGCACCCTTAGCGACAATGCTTAGTTTTGCCCTCAAATTAAATGTATTTAATGACGCAAACGAATTTTTCGAAACTGGTTGATGAGATCATCGAAGGCATGGATGACCTAAAGGCATCAAATATTACGGTGATGGATATGCGTACTATCGAAAACTCTATCTGCTCTTTCTTTGTTATAGGAGAAGGAAATTCAAACACTCAGGTAAAAGCAATCAGTAATTCGGTTGAAAAACGTGTGCGCGAGAACCTAAAAGATAAGCCCTGGCATGTTGAAGGCATGGAAAACGCCGAGTGGGTATTGATGGATTATGTGGACACGGTTGTTCATATATTTCAGCCTGAAACGCGGAAGTTCTATGATTTGGAAAGCCTATGGGGCGATGCAGAGCTTCAAGTAATTGAAGCAAATAAAAAAGACTAAAACAAGAATGGAAAACGAAAAAGATAACAAGGAGCAGCTGCGTAAGCTAAAAGAGCAGTTCTCTCGAAATTCCAACGAAAAACCCAATGGCAATAACAAAGGCAATGGTCCTGGTGATCCACGACGTCGCTTTAATTTCTATTGGATTTATGGCATTATAGCGCTCATATTTATTGCCATTCAAATCCTGAGCAGCTTTGGAAGCAATATCGCCAAAACAAATTTTGATGATTTCACTGAAATGATCAACCGTGGTGATGTAGAGCAGGTAAAGATTATTAATGAAAAGGTGGTTCAAGTTTACCTCAATGAGGAAGCACTTAGCTCTGACGCCGAAGCCTATAAGGATTTAGAGCAGGGACCGCTTAATAATCCAAAGGGGCCTCACTTTACTTTTGAGATGCCTTATGAGGCCTTTAAAGAAAACATGTCCTATTTCTATGAGCGAAATCCAGATTTAAGAGACAAGCGCATTACCCCAGTATTTGAGGAGCGTCGTGATTTTTGGGGTGATTCATTAGGTTATATCTTGCCCTTAGTAATCCTCATTGGCGTTTGGATTTTCATCATGCGTCGCATGAGTGGCGGTGGTGCAGGTCCCGGAGCACAAATATTTAATATTGGTAAGTCGAAAGCGCAGCTTTTTGATCAAAATACCAATGTGAAAATCACCTTTAAAAATGTAGCGGGCTTAGAAGGTGCTAAAGAAGAAGTTGAAGAAGTAGTTTCCTTTTTAAAGGATCCCGACCGATACACTTCCCTTGGTGGTAAAATTCCTAAAGGCGCCTTATTAGTTGGCCCTCCAGGAACAGGTAAAACCCTTTTAGCGAAGGCGGTTGCCGGTGAAGCCAAAGTTCCCTTCTTCTCTCTTTCGGGTTCAGATTTTGTGGAAATGTTCGTTGGGGTTGGTGCTTCACGTGTGCGTGATCTGTTTAAGCAGGCCAAAGAGAAATCTCCCAGTATAATTTTCATTGATGAAATTGATGCCATCGGTAGAGCGCGTGGTAAAAATGCCATTTCTGGTGGCAATGATGAACGGGAAAACACCCTCAACCAGCTATTAACTGAAATGGATGGTTTCGGTACCAATGAGCATGTAATTGTTATTGCAGCTACCAACCGAGCTGATATCTTGGATAAGGCCCTGTTAAGAGCGGGAAGATTTGACCGTCAGATTTACGTGGACCTTCCAGAACTTAATGAGCGTAAGGAAATTTTCAAGGTGCATGTCGCTCCTTTAAAGATGGCGCCCAAAGTGGATTCAGATTTCTTGGCCCGTCAAACACCAGGTTTTAGTGGTGCCGATATTGCCAATGTTTGTAATGAAGCGGCCCTCATTGCAGCTCGTAAAGGCAAAAGCGCCATTGAGCAACAAGATTTTCTAGATGCTGTTGACAGGATTATTGGCGGTTTAGAAAAGAAAAGTAAAATCATCTCCAGCGGAGAGAAGAATATTATCGCACATCATGAAGCGGGTCACGCAACTGTAAGTTGGTTATTGGAACATGCTCATCCCTTGGTTAAGGTTACCATTGTTCCTCGCGGACGATCATTAGGTGCTGCTTGGTACCTTCCGGAAGAACGTCAGCTTACCAATACCGACCAAATTTTAGATGAAATGTGTGCGGCCTTAGGCGGGCGTGCAGCAGAGGAAATTATCTTTAATAAGATTTCCACCGGGGCCTTGAGTGATTTGGAAAAAGTTACTAAGCAAGCCCGAGCTATGGTAACCGTTTACGGCCTTAATGAGAAGCTTGGCAACATCACTTATTACGACTCTCAGAACGGAAATGACATGGGCTTTACCAAGCCTTATAGTGAGAGAACAGCTCAGACAATTGATGAGGAAATCAGCAAAATCATTGAGGAACAATACCTTAGGGCCAAAAGAATATTAACAGAGAATAAGGAAAAACTTGTTCAATTAGCTGAGCTCTTGCTCGAGAAAGAAGTTATTTTTAAGGAAAATTTGGAAGATATCTTTGGCAAGCGCCAATGGATGAGTCGAGATGAAGTCATTCTCAGCGAAAATCCCGTTGAGGAGGCAGCTCCAATCAATCCAGAAGCAAAGGAGGAAGAAACCTCCTCCAAGGATCATCCAGCTTAAATGCCTATGGCGGAGCAAAAAACTAAAAAAGGGTTCTTTGGACGGGTTCTGGATGTAATTTCCGGAAAACCGAGCGATGAAAGCCCCTCATTGAAATCGGAAAAACCGATCATTGATTTTGCCACCGCCGACTCTGATCCTACTGACTTAGAATTTGTTAAGAAATTTACCTCTTCCGGGGGTAAATTTCTTTATTGTATTGATGAGGGTGAAGCCTATCAATACCTTCACCAAATAATGGAAGAATCTGGCCTAGATCAGGTTTTTTGCACAGATGCTAATCTTAACTCCATTCTTAAAAAAGCGAATGTTAATATTAGTGAAGATGATTGGCAAAGCAGCGATGCATTTTGCACTTCTTGCGAATATTTAGTGAGCTTTAACGGTGGCATTATGATTTCTGAAAATCAATTGCACGGGAAAAAGCTTGAAGACTTGCCCGAGACTTTTATCGCCATCGGGAAAACCAGCCAAATTGTAGAAAACCTTCGTACTGCTTTAGCCGGCATTCGTTTCCGTTATAAGAATAACCTTCCTTCTCAGATTACGACTATTAAAGGCCCAAAAAAGGTGGAGGGTCTTGATGAAGAGAACAGTCAAGGTAAAGTATGTAATAAGGAGATATACCTACTCCTTTTGGAAGACCAATTGTAGATGTCGAACCTTGTAGTCAGAGGCCTTAGTGGCTTGGTATATGTTCTGCTGATACTCGGAGCTACCTTTTTCATACCTCAGGGATCCTACTATTTAGCGGCTCTCTTTGGTTTATTAGCCCTTATCGAATGGCAACAATTTGAACCCGATTCTCAATATCGCTTATACACCGGCCTTTCCATCTCTATCCTTTTGATATCCATGGCCATTCTTTATCCTAAAGAACAAGGGGCTATTAATGGCGTTCTAGGATTTATAAACGTTCTATTAATTCTATGGATCGCCTTTCATAGCTTGCTGAGTAAGCCTAAAAAGGAAAATGCCTTAGAGTCTTTATTTCGAAACACCTTTGGCCTAGTTTACCTCATCCTCCCCTTATTAGCATTAGCGGCCATGGGCGATCGGCCATGGGTTTTAGCCGGCGTCTTTATTATGATCTGGTGCTTTGATAGCTTCGCTTACCTTAGTGGTCGATTACTTGGTAAACATAAAATGAGTCCGAATATCTCGCCGAATAAAACTTGGGAAGGATTCGCAGGAGGCGCTCTTTTCGCTAGCCTTGCCGGCTATTTATTACATCTTTATGCTGGCGAATCTACCATGGCGCTTTGGCATTGGCTCATTTTAGCCATTTTGGTAGTTTTTAGCGCTACTCTTGGAGATTTGTTTGAATCTGCCTTAAAGCGAAACCACGGAAAAAAAGATAGCGGTAAACTCATGCCTGGCCATGGTGGTATTTTAGACCGAATTGATAGTTTATTGGTGGCCATGCCGGTTGCTTATTTATTTTTAAAACTTGTTGCATCCAACAGCTTATGATACGCATTCATCACGAAGGATTTCGAATTCTCCTGCAAACCTTAATAGGTCTTGGTCTTTTAAATGCTTTAGTCATTTGGCTAAGTGACCTTGCTTGGTTGGAAAATGGAGTACTGATCCTAAGTATTGTCCTTTATGTATTGGTATTGCAATTTTTCCGCAACCCAAAACGCTACCCTCCTCAAGGTGAAGACATAGTTATTGCACCGGCGGATGGTAAAATTGTGGCCATTGAAGAAATTGAGGAGTCGGAATATTTTAAAAAGAAAATGCTGCAGATTAGCATTTTCATGTCGCCTCTTAATGTGCATGTTAATCGATACCCTGTAAGTGGAAAAGTAGTTTACTCACAGTATCATGCTGGGGCTTATTTAGTGGCTTGGCATCCAAAATCCAGTACCCTTAATGAGCGCACAGCAGTAGTGGTTCAAAACCCCTCCGGTATTGAAGTTATGCATAAGCAAATTGCCGGTGCGGTTGCCCGACGTATTATAAATTACGCGAAAGTTGGCTCCAAAGCAGTTCAAGGAGCCGATTGTGGATTTATTCGTTTTGGCTCAAGAGTAGACATTGTTTTACCTTTAGACGCCAATATCCTTGTGAAGGTAGGAGATAAAGCTCGCGGAGGCGAACAAATATTGGCAGCCTTAAAGTAATTGAAGCATGAGCAGCGATTTGGACAAAGACTTTGAAAAATACGTTGAAATAGGCAATGCCATGCCTCCTCAAGCGGCGGATGACATGCTCATTGCCTATGCCTATTTTAAACAAGCAACCGAAGGCGATGTAAGTGGCGTTCGACCGACTGAATCCAGTAATGTTGTGCAAACTTTTAAATATGATGCTTGGCGCAGATTGGAAGGCATGCCCATGGAAGAGGCAAAAAAGCGCTATATCAAAACCATCATCGAGCTAAAGGAGCGTGCCGCTAAAAAATCCGAATAGTTAGACCATTCGGTCTTTGGCCCAAGCTTCGGCTAAATTTAACTGTTCTTCCCTAGTCATATTAGAATTATCCAAGACTAAAGCATCCTCAGTTTGGATAAGCGGCGATTCTTTGCGACTTGTGTCCAGATGATCTCGCTCTTTAAGATTCGCCATTACGTCTTTAAAATCCATGGCTTGACCAAGCCTTTCTAATTCCTCAAACCTTCTTTGGGCTCTGATATTAGGATCGGCGGTCATAAATATTTTTAGTTCCGCATCCGGCATCACCACAGAAGCAATATCTCTACCATCCATAACCACCGCACCTGCAGCCGCTATGGCTTGTTGCTGCTTTACTAAGAACTTGCGTACTTCGGCGATTTTAGCCACATGACTTACATTGGAGGCCACTTCCGCTCCTCGGATATTATCCTCTATATTTTCTCCATTTAGAAAAATAACCGGCTTTGCATGTTTGGCTGAATGTTTAAAATCCAATTTCACAGCCTGCAAGGATTCCACCAGCTCATCTGATTTAAACTGCTCATTGCCAATAAAACCATTCTTTAGCGCCCAAAAAGTAATGGCGCGATACATGGCGCCTGTATCTATATAACGGTAGTCCAAACGGTCTGCTAAAGCCTTAGCAATGGTACTTTTTCCGGTAGAAGAATAGCCATCAATGGCAATGCGAATACCTTTAGCCATGTTTTTACTTTTTAAATTGATCCAGGCTGGTGCGGAGGGTAATTTGATTTGCTCCACCGGCAATATGATACATGTTGCGACTGTAGTGAAAGTAGAATTTATAAATCTTTATGCCTCCCCCAACGGAAAAACCAGCTACCGTTCGACGGGTATCTAAATTAAGTTCTTCTCTTCTTCGGAAATTATAGCCGAATTGAATGTTGAAGGATTCGGAAGGAGCAAATTCGGCTCCTATTACTACATGTCGCAATAAATTATTCCAAATACTCGGAAAGTTCTCATTTACGGAACCATCAAACTGATTGACCGTAAAAGCTGTTGGGTCTCGATATCTTAAATCTAAAGTCTCTAGATGCTCTAAGGTAATTTGCCAACGCAAAGGCATATGCTCAAATCGATTGGAGAATCCAAACTGCAATTCAAAAGGTAGGTTCTCCCTTTCATCCGCATAAGGGTTTAGCTGAAAACCGGCATTGCGCATAACCAGCGACATGGCAATTCTGCGTGAAGGAATTTGATACAGCAATCCTGCATCCCAAGCCAAGCCCCAGGAGCTCCAAGTATCATAAACCGAATTAATCACTTTCATGGTAGCTCCTACCGACCAATTGGAATCGATGGAATAAGCATAACCTAAGTTCACGGCTAAATCGTTTCCAGTGAAGGTTCCCTGGCGTATCCCAATAACATTAGCGCGATCAAATGTGCCGTAGTCGAAATACATAATCTGGGCAAAGAATGTCCCAACACTATCTTGATGATGTGCATAGGCTACATCGGCATATCTGATATCCGACACATAATCCACAATGCTCGTGCTTAACTGCCCGTGCACCTGCTCATTTAGGAGAGCCGGATTATACAAGGCAAAATTTAGATCCGGAGCAGTATTGGCAATAGCATTGCTTCCTTGACCAGCCACTCGAGCAGAAGCAATATTATTTAAAAACTGAAAAGTGGTTTGCCCGCCAATTTGAGCAAAGCCCAATACCGGGAACAAAACTAGGGCTAGTAGCAATCTATTCATGAGCGCGAAAGTTATGAAAAGAACGCATACCCTGAGCCATTATTGGCTAAGCCCGCCTTGGAATTTTTCCATGGGAGAATTAGGGATTTGCTCAAGTTTATGAAGCTAAAGCTACTTCTTTGCTCCAAAACCAATCGCTTTCGATTCCGCCTTTAGATTCTTGGCATTTTCCACCATTTCGTCGCTAAGAGCAATCTCGATAACCTCCATCATTTGATCCACAAAGTGAAAATTTAGGCCCTTTAAATAGTCCTCACGGATTTCCTTAATATCCTTTTCGTTTTTCTTGGAAAGAATAATATCCGTAATATCCGCGCGCTTGGCGGCTAAAATTTTCTCCTTAATACCGCCAACTGGCAATACTTCACCTCTTAGGGTAATCTCGCCCGTCATGGCCAACCTTGGTTGTACTCTTCTTTGGGAAAAGAGAGAGGCTAAGGAAGTAAGAATACTCACACCGGCCGAAGGACCATCTTTAGGCACGGCTCCTTCCGGAAAATGAACATGCACATCGTACTGATCGAACAATCGGTAATCAACGCCAAAGCGATCGGCATTGGATTTCAAATAGGACATGGCAATGCTTGCTGATTCGCGCATTACATCACCAAGATTTCCGGTAATACTCAATCGTCCTTTGCCTTTAGATATGGAAGATTCAATATAAAGGATATCGCCGCCAACTGGTGTCCAAGCCAATCCTGTAACCAAACCAGCTATAGACCGATCCTCATAGCGATCCTTGCTAAAGCGCTCTGAACCTAAAATCTCAGAAACCTGAGCGGTTTTTGGCTTTAGGTGATACTCCTTCTCCATGGCAATACTCTTAGCAGCATAGCGAACCATTTTGGCAATGACCTTATCTAAACCGCGCACTCCCGATTCACGGGTGTAATGCTCTACCACATACTCTAGTACTCGCTTACTTAAACTTAAATGCTTTTTCTCAAGACCATGAGCATTCAGTTGCTTTGGCATCAAATGTTTGGCGGCAATTTGTACTTTTTCCTCTACGGTATAACCGTTGATTTCGATAATTTCCATCCGGTCTCTTAAAGCGGGATGAATGGTACCAAGGTTATTGGCGGTAGCGATAAAAAGCACCTTACTTAAATCATAACCTACCTCAAGATAATTATCGTAAAAGCTGTGATTTTGCTCTGGATCCAATACCTCTAGCATAGCTGAAGCTGGATCACCATTGCCACGACCAGCGGTTAGCTTATCGATCTCATCCAATACAAAAACCGGGTTTGAGGTTTCCGCCTTCTTTATACTTTGGAGTAAACGACCAGGCATTGCGCCAATGTAAGTCTTGCGGTGTCCTCTAATTTCGGCTTCGTCGCCTAAGCCTCCAAGGGCCATACGCACATAAGGTCTTCCTAAGGCTTCGGCAACACTTTTACCTAAACTCGTTTTACCAACACCCGGAGGGCCGTACAAACAAAGGATAGGCGCTTTCATATCACCTTTCAGCTTAAGCACCGCCAGGTATTCCAAAAGGCGTTCTTTAACTTTTTCTAAACCGTAATGATCACGGTTAAGAATGCGTTCCGCTCGATTTAGATTGAAATTATCGCTACTTACTTTATCCCAAGGAAGGTCCAACATAAACTCGAGGTAGTTGCGTTGGATGCTGAATTCTGGAACCTGCGGGTTTACGCGCTGTAATTTGTTTAATTCCTTTTCAAAAAGTTCGGCAGTTTTCTCAGGCCATTTTTTCTTACGGCCTTTGGCCCGCATTTCTTCAATCTCCGATTCGGTGCTACTGCCACCTAGTTCCTCTTGAATCTGTCGAAGTTGCTGTTGTAAGAAGTAGTCCCTCTGCTGCTTATCGAAATCCAGTCTTACCTTATCCTGAATCTCATTTTTCATTTCCAACATTTGAGACTCTAAGTTTAGCAACTTTAAAACCTCAGTTGCTCTATCACCTAAGTCATCAATCTCCAGCAGGTGCTGCTTTTTGCCCACCTCGGCATTCATATTATTACTCACAAAGTTGAGTAAGAATGTATCGCTATCGATGTTGCGGATGGTAAGCGCCGCTTCATTGGGAATCTCTTGAGACTTATCAATGATTTCTAAAGCTACTTCCTTGATGGAGTCCATCATTAACTTGAAGTGCTGATTGGAATCCTCTGGAATTCGCTCGTCCGACTTCTGCACCTTCGCATAAATATGCGGGTCGGTTTTAGTGAAGCCATCTATGACAAATCGTCTTAAGCCTTGCAGAATTACCGCGGTATGCCCATTGGGTAGCTTAAACTGACGAACCACTTTGGCCACGGTACCGGTTGGATATAGGTCATCCGTTTCTGGTTCTTCCTTATCGCCGTTCTTTTGGCTCACTACACCTAAGAGGCCTCCAGACTTACTAACCTGGTTTAATAGGCTGATGGATTTTTCTCTTCCGGCGGTAATAGGAATAACCACGCCAGGAAAGAGTACGGTATTTCGAAGGGGAAGAATGGGTAATTCTTCTGGTAAGTCCTGATTCTTTAAGCTCTCCTCATCTTCCTTGCTCATCAGAGGGATATAATCCCCATCTTCACGAAGGACACTTAATTGAAACTTATCTATATCGTTGAAATTGCTAAAACTCATGCATTTGAAATAAGAGGTGATTCTGGGATGAATCGACTCTTCAAATGTCAATCGCTATGCCAAATAGGCTTTAGGCTCGGTAGCTGGCCGTTTTGTCAAAAACTACCTGCAAAATGTCACGCTCCACTTCATCAAGCTCTATTCCGCGGCGCTCCATTACTAGGGCGGCGGTCTTCATCGCTTTATCAAAACGGTATTCGGTAAAACCACCGGATCCGCCCCAAGCGAAGGAAGAAATGAAATTCCGAGGAAAGCCTCCGCCATAAATATTGGCACTTACGCCCACCACGGTACCGGTATTAAACATGGTATTAATGCCACATTTAGAGTGGTCGCCCATAACTAGACCGCAAAACTGTAGTCCGGTTTTAGCAAAACGCCCCTCAACATAGTCCCATAGCTTAACCTCTTCGTAATTGTTTTTCAGGTTAGAGTTATTGCTATCCGCACCGATATTGCACCATTCGCCAATTACCGAGTTCCCTAAAAAACCGTCATGCCCTTTATTGGAGTAACCCAATAAGAGGCTGTTATTAACCTCTCCTCCTACCTTACAATGTGGACCAATGGTAGTAGGTCCATAAATTTTCGCAGAAAGCTTTAGGGTGGAATGATCGCAAAGGGCAAATGGCCCGCGAACTACCGAACCCTCCATTACCGTTGCGTCCTTACCAATATAAATAGGACCTGATTTAGCATTTAAAACTGCCGCTTCCACAAAGGCCCCTTCCTCCACGAAAACATCATCTCCAATTATAGTATTGGTTTCTGAAATGCTTGCCGATTGTCTGCCATCAGTAAGCAACTTATAATCCAGCTCCAGCTCCGCTCCATTATACTGAAAAAGGTGATAAGGTCGGCTGATGTAATTAAAGTCTCCTTCAAAATCCAATACTTCCGTGTCTTGTTCATTGGCGTCTAGCAATGCAGCTTTGGTTCTGCTGGCGATTATTATTTCACCCTTCATTAAGGTTTCAGAGGCTCCTAGACTTAATACCGCATCCATAAGTTGCTGAGTTGGGCAAACTGCCGGATTTATATAGAGATTAGTATCTGTCTCTACCAAAGGGAATTTTTTCGCTAGATAGTCTTCCGTGAGGTAAGAATAGGCTAGGTTATCTGGTAGTCGCTTTAACCACTTTTCTTCTAAGTTTAAAATCCCACAACGGAGCTTTGCGCTGGGACGAGTAAAGGTTAATGGTAAGAGATGATCGCGATTAGCATCATCGAAGAAGATAATATTCATAGGTCCTAAATGTCTTTGCAAGATAAATTATGAAGCATAAAAAAACCCCTCAACCTAAAGGAAAAGGGGTTAATTTTAAGAATGTGGCAAATCTTACTTGTTGCGATTTGCGTAGCGGTTGCGGAACTTGTCCACACGACCAGCAGTATCTACTAACTTCACCTTACCAGTGTAGAAGGGATGTGAAGCGGCAGAAATTTCCATTTTAATCAATGGATACTCTACTCCTTCTACCTCCATAGTATCGCGCGTATCTGCGCAAGAACGGGTGATGAAGTGTTCATTAGTACTCATGTCTTTGAAAACACAAAGACGGTAATTTTCTGGGTGAATGTCTTTTTGCATAACTATTATCTTGTGGTTAGGATTTTGCCCAAGCCAAAAAAGGGCTGCAAAGCTATGCAAATTAGTAAAGAAGGCAAAGGCTTTAATTGGAAAAAATGAAAGCCTTGTTTTTAAGCGATTTCAAAGATAGAAAGTACTTTTGAGCCTTTCGAATCGTTAGAAGCAAATGCTGAAGAAATTTAGTCTTATCGCCCTATTGGGTTTAATAATATTGGGCGCATGTAGGCGCGAAGAGAATATCGTTGTCGCTAGCAGTGATTTGCGATTTTCTACAGATACGGTTTTCTTAGACACCGTATTTGAAACTATTGGCTCTAGCACCTATGAGCTGAAGGTATATAACGACGGAAAGGAGTCCATCTCCATACCGCAAATTCGATTAGCTGATCCGGCTAGTCCTTATCGTCTTAACATAAATGGAACCGCCACTAAGCAGCTCGCTAATGTTGAGATCCTACCCGAGGATAGTATTTACATTTTCATTGAGGTGAATGCAGGCGAATTAAGCGCCGTTCCTGAAATGCTGGTGGAAGATCAATTAATATTTGATTTACAAGGCCGCTCTCAAGAAGTACAATTAGTAAGTCTTGCCAAACAGGCCATCTTCCATTTCCCAGATCGTTTTATAGTCCTGGGCAGCGGACCGGGAGCGGTGGTGATACCCTATTCAATTATAGATTGCAACACCAATTGGGACGGGAGTTTACCACATGTTGTTTACGGTTATGCCGTTGTTGATAGTGGTTGTACCTTAAATTTAGACCCTGGCTTGGATGTACATTTTCATGAGAATAGTGGCTTGTGGGTCTTTAATGATGGGCAACTAAATATCGCAGCAAATGAAAGTCCAGGACGGGGAGATTCGGTAACTTTTAGTAGTGATCGCTTGGAACCTTTTTATGAAGATGTTCCTGGTCAGTGGGGTGGTGTTTTAGGCGGACTATATATCGGCCAAGGCGCCCGCGCTAATATTAATAATCTGGTGCTAAAAAACGCGGTTAATGGCTTAAGGTCCGATAGCGCGGTTTATTCCGATCAATTACAGATCACCAACTCCTATATTCTAAATTCGTCACGAACTGCCTTTTACGCGGGCTATAGCAATGTTAAAGCGTATAATTTAGTAATTGCGAACCAAGGCTTGTATGGCTTTTATGCTTTTGGTGGTAATTACGAATTTCGCCAGTGCTCCTTCTTAAATTATTGGAATCAATCTACAAGACAAGAATCCTGCGTCTTACTCACTAATTTCTTGGAGTTCCAAGATGCGAATGGTTCCATTCAAAGGATTGCTCGAGATCTTGAGAATGCCTATTTCGGAAACTGCGTAATTGATGGAAATAATAGTCAGGAATTAGGCCTAGCAGAAGATCCTGCGGCTCTGATGAACTTCAGTTTTAACAATGTAATGATGAAGCTGGACAATGATCCTGAGGAGCGTGGCTTCTCCATTACTGATCCAGGTTTTAATACTGTCTATGTAAACTTAGTTAGTGATTTCGTGGACCGAAACAGCAATAACTATCAATTGGATAGTTTATCCCAACTAATTGACCAAGGAAATACCACCGATGGATTCTTGGTGCCAACCGATATTTTAGGGAAGATCAGAAACTTTAATGGACTCCCTGATCTTGGCGCTTTTGAACGCCAGTATTAATTAAAAGATAGCGTAGGAATAAGATAGGCTAAGGCCCCAAAAAGTGTCATTATTGCTTGCCACGCCTTCCGCAGTTTGTAGGAATCCGTCCATTGTATCGCCACCACAATTGGTATAACGGAACTCCAAACTTAAAATACTCTGATAGCCCAGGCGGTACTTTGTACCGAATCCATAGAAATAGCTAAATCCTGAATAAGCGTTGGTTTCAACTTCTATATCCTCTGGAATTAGATTATCAAAAGTCAATTCCGGATTCCAACCTGAAACACCGGCTCCACCTTTGATGTAGATAGTCCACTTATCTTCAAGGTGGTACTTACCAAAACGCATAAAGTGCATTTCTGTAAATACATTACTATTTAATAAGCTGGTACTTACGTTTAGTCCACGATTGAAGTTATTATGATTCGCGTCTGAAGCTTGCAAATTGGCATAATTGATATCTACCCCCATGCCAAACCAATCATTAAAATGATAGCGTGCAAAAATGCTAAACTGAGGGGCCATCTCAGTAAGCACACCGTTTACATTAGAAGAGTTAGCAATTTCATTGCTCATATTAAGGGTACCAATGCCCGCTCCGAACTCATAATATTTAGTTCGCTTAGACTGAGCTTGGCTGCTCATCCCGATGCAAAGCATCAAAATTAGGGCTCCGTATTTCATAGTGTGCTTCATTTTTTATCCCTTAGGAAAACAAGTTTACGCTCCTTAGAGCGACTAGGGTTATAATAGTACCCTGCTAAGTTAAAATCTTTTAGCTCTTTCCAATCATTTAGTCGATTTTGAACGATATAATTTGCCATCATTCCTCGGGCCTTCTTAGCGAAGAAGGATAGGATCTTATAATCTCCATTCGATGCGTCAAGAAACTCAACATCAATAACTGGATTTGCCAAGTTTAATTGCAAAACGGCTTCAGCATATTCCTTACTGGCGAGGTTAACAATAGGCAATTCCGGATCTAGATTCGCGTCGAAATAGGCCTTGAAACTATCCTTCCAAAAGGCGTATAAATTCCGTTTTCGCCCGATGCTTAAAGCTGTTCCCATCTCCAATCGGTAGGGAGCAATTAAGGTATTAGGACTTAGGATACCATAAAGCCCGGATAAAATCCATAAATGCTGGATCGCAAATTCCATGTCTGCTTCCGACCAATGCTCGGCTTCCATGCCAAGGTATACATCACCTTTAAAGGCCAAGGCGGCTTGGCGGGTGTTAGCTAGGGACGACAAGTCCCGTTCTAGATTGCGCTGTCGGTTGAGTTTAGCTAAATCTTTACTAATCTTTTGCAGCTCCATTAATTTGGGGCCACTCAGTTTCGCCAGTTTATTATTTACTTTCTGGGCTTCTTCTATGAACAGTGGTGCTACTCCTTCACCAATAGTCTGCTCATTCTCAAAGTTTAAGGTTTTGGCTGGAGACAGTAATACTTTCAAGGCTTATACTTTTAGAGCTAATTAATAAAAAGTTCCCTCCTATTGTTTAGGTGCTAAAAAAGAAATTGCCCCATAACGGAGCCAAGGCTCAAATATAAAAAAGGCGCGATGTGAAAACATCGCGCCTTTAAATCTTATTAAAAAATACGTTTAACGTTCAACGTGTAGCTTACGATCATCGAGTGACCAAGAGCGAATGTCGTTTACACTGTTATCAAGGTAACTTACCTCATAAAGTGTTGTACGATCTTCAGACCAAACAAACCAAACACCTTCTTTTTTACCATCTACATAAGTAGCTTCGATTTTCACTTCACCGTTACGATCGAATTCGGTCCATTGACCATGTGATTTGCCGTCTTTGAAAAAACCTACTTCCTTAATCAAGTCAGTGCCTTCATAATAGTTGGTTACTTTAACTTGTTTCCCAACGCGCTCGTAAGTAGGATTTTGAGCATTCGCTGTAGCCGCCATCATTAAGCCTATCATTAAGATTCCAAATAACTTTTTCATGACTACAGATTTTTAATTACCCGACAAAGATATGGAATTATTTACATTAAATTAACATTAAGGTAACATTAGATGTCCCCGCGTAAACTAAATCACTGTTTATCAGTTAAATAAAAAAGGAAAGCCCGGTTAACCCGGGCTTAACATTAAGATAACATTGGCGATTCCCTAGTCTTTCGCTAGAAATGGATACCCATAATGCTCTGGTGTTACCAAGGTTTCTTTGATTAACCTTGGGCTCACCCAGCGGTATAGGTTCTGCTTTGATCCTGCTTTATCGTTTGTACCGGAAGCACGTGCCCCTCCAAAAGGCTGTTGTCCAACAACCGCTCCAGTAGGCTTATCATTAATATAGAAGTTACCAGCTGCATTGCGCAAAGCGCGCTCCCCTACTTCTAGAGCATAGCGATCTTGTGAAAACAATGCCCCTGTCAAGGCGTAGGGTGAAGTTTCATCCACCAGCTTCAAGGTTTCCTCGTACTGATCTTCTGGATATACATATATAGTAAGTACGGGGCCAAAAAGCTCCTCCTCCATAGTTTTATACTTAGGGTCGGTAGTAACGATTACCGTAGGCTCCACGAAGTAACCTTTAGATTTATCGTAATTACCACCCGCTATAATCTCTGCATTAGCATCAGCCTTAGCCTGGTCGAGATAGCCTGCCAGCTTATCAAAGGAAGCCTCATGGATAACTGCGGTAATGAAGTTTTCAAAATCCCTCGGGCTACCCATTTTTAATTCCGACATGGTATCTATAAGACCTTGCTTAACCGCTGGCCACATATTACTTGGAATATAAGCACGAGAGGCTGCGCTACATTTTTGACCTTGAAATTCAAAGGAGCCGCGTACTAATGCCGTAACTACTTGTTGCACTTTGGAACTTCGGTGTACCATTACAAAATCCTTACCTCCTGTTTCACCAACGATACGTGGGTAGGTTTTATACTTGTTTATATTGCTTCCGATGGTTTTCCAAATATCTTGGAACACCGTGGTAGAACCGGTATAATGTAAGCCTGAAAAATCTGGGTGACCAAATACGATATCCGCCGTTTCCTGTGGATCGGTGGCAATCATATTGATTACCCCTGGAGGAACACCAGCTTCTTCAAAAATCTCCATCACGATGTGCGCGGAGTACATTTGGCTAAGTGATGGTTTCCATACTACCGTATTCCCCATCATAGCCATACAACTTGGAAGGTTACCAGCGATGGCCGTAAAGTTAAAGGGGGTAATAGCAAAGGTGAATCCTTCTAATGGACGATAATCAACGCGATTCCACAAAGTTGAATGCGAGTGGGTATAAGGCTGCTCTTGGTAAATCTCGGTTGCATACTGCACATTAAAGCGCAAGAAATCTGCAAATTCACAAGCCGCATCAATTTCTGCTTGAAAAATTGTTTTCGACTGCTGAATCATAGTGGCTGCATTAATGCGTGCCCGGTATGGCCCAGCTACAAGATCAGCTGCTTTTAAAAATATGGCAGAGCGATTCGCCCAAGACATCCCTTCCCAAGCTTCCTTGGCTTCTAATGCAGCATTGATAGCATCATGAACATGCTGTGTTTCACCAAAATGAAAAGATCCTACATTATGCTGATGATCATGAGGAGGAAGAACGCGCATCGTTTTGGCAGTGCGAACTTGCTTACCATTAATGACCATGGGAATATCTAGAGACTCAGCCCACATTTTATCGTATGCTGCTTGCACTTCCGCGCGTTCTGATGTTCCAGGAGCATAGGATTTTATGGGCTCATTTATAGCCACGGGAACTTTGTAAAAGCCTTTATCCATTATTAAATTTTTAAGAGGTTAAAAAAGCAGCACAAAGGTACGGCTTATGACCGGTCAAAAAAAAGTATGGGCTGGGCTTTAGAATTGACCCGATCTACATAAATGGCAATTCATGTCGGCCAAAATTAACCGTTACACCAAGATTGATAAAGCTTATACCATAGCCTAGTTCACCAAAAACTCCAAAGCGATTATCAATTAAATACCGAGCACCAACAAAGGCCGCAATGCGAGTATCGTTTACCGCTAAACCTAAAAGGTTTGTACCTAAAGGCCAGTCTCCTTCAATTAAAACACTGGAAGCAACTGAATAGCCAAAAAAACCACCGGCATAAACATCAAAATTCTTAACAAGCTCATAATTGTAGCTTCCACGAATACCAACAATGATGAAGTTATCTCTCCATTTTAAGTTAAAGATGTCACTTTGATTTTCGGCACTTGAGTAGCCCGCGTAGAAGCCACCAACCATATTTTTATTAATAGCATACTCAGCCATTAAGCCAATGGGAGGAATGGTGAAATCACCGGTTCCTTGAGGAATTAAACCCAAGGAGGCCCCACCAAAAATTTCCCCTGATTTAAACTGAGCCTGAAGATTGCTAGCACCAAAAAAGGCAAAAAGGATTACAAAAAATTTAAAAGTTTTCATGGCGATTTTGATTAGTTGAGTTTAGATTTATCCTTCTTCTTAGTTGGAACTTGAAGGATTCGCGGAGCAATTTTTTCAGATTGGAAGTTTAAGGCACTTAGATATTTTCTGCACCAAGCTCCAGTATCCACATACCAAGCATTTTCACTGGCCTTAAATAAGGGTTTATCCCGATCTATGATGGTATGCCCAATTACTTGAATTTTCCTCAAAGACTTTAAAGCCTTACGGTTCTTTAAGACCCCCGAAGCATGCCTGGTATCGAATGGATCGAGCGTAGCTTCGGATACTCCTGCATGACTAACAAACAAATAGTCATTTTCGAAATGCAGCGGCATTTGACCGATTTCCGTAGCTACTTCTGCCGGCCTTAATGATCGTTCCTCAAATTCGGAGCAAAGCTGTAGATAGGCTTTAGTTTTTTCTTTTTCCCGATAGGCATCTAGAAACCACTGTTCATGATTTCCACGAATACAGTAAACCCTGGAGGGATATTGTTCCTTTAGTTTTAGCCAATATTTAAAAGTTCTGGCCGAATGAGGGCCCTTATTGATAAGGTCACCAATCAATACAAGCTGATCTTCCTCAGGGTTCCAATGCTCTCGGAGCAATGACTTGAGGGTGTAATAACAGCCATGCACATCACCGAGGATGAGCACTCCCATTTTTAAGACTTAGGAATTTAACATCACTGGCATCACCAGCATCAGTACATCCTCTCCTTCCTCCAAGGCATCCGCTGGAAGAATGATACCAGCACGATTCGGAGCAGACATCTCTAGATGGATATTGTCGGAATCGAGGTTTGTAAGCATCTCAGTTAAAAAGCGAGAATTAAAGCCAATCTCCATATCCTCTCCCTGATAGTTACAGGTCAATCTTTCATGAGCCCTATTCGAGAAATCTACATCTTCGGCCATCATTTGCAACTCACTACCAGCCATTTTTAGTCGAACCTGATGCGTGGTTTTATTGGAGAAAATGGCAACGCGCTTGGCGGAGCTTAAAAACTTAGTCCTTTCAATTTCCAAAACATTGGGATTATCCTTCGGGATAACCGCCTCATAATTTGGATACTTGCCATCAATTAATCGGCTGCTTAGCACGATGTTATCAAACTCAAAACGAGCATTAGTTTCGTTGTAATGAATCTTAACATCATCACCTTGGCTGGCAAGGGTTGTTTTTAATATGGTAAGGGGCTTGCGCGGCATAATGAACTCCGCCGTTTGGTCGGCTTGAATATCATTGCGGCGATAACGCACTAATTTATGAGCATCAGTAGCAACGAAAGTGATATTCTCACTGCTAAACTGGAAGAACACGCCAGACATTACCGGACGTAAATCGTCGTTTCCTGCTGCAAAAAGAGTTTTATTTATTGCCGTAGCTAAGATTTCACCTGAAATGGTAGTAGTACTCACGTCCTCCATCTCTGGAAGTTGTGGAAACTCATCACCCTCAACAAAGGCTAAACTGTAGCGACCGTAGTCGGAAGAAATCTCTACCGTCATGCTACTTTCATCAGTCGTAAAAGTAACCGGCTGTTCGGGTAATGCCTTTAATCCATCTAAAAGTAAACGCGCTGGAACGGCAGCAATACCATTCTCATCCCCTTGCACTTCCAAGGTAGATTTAATGGTAGACTCCAAGTCAGAAGCTGAGATACTTAATTCGGACCCTTCTAGCTGAAGAAGGAAATTATCGAGAATCGGTAAGGTGTTGTTATTGTTGAGCACGCCACCCACAATTTGCAACTGCTTGAGCAAGGCTCCGCTGGAAACGATGAATTTCATAAATCCGCTTTTGAATGAATTTTAGGCTACAAATATAGCCACTTCCATGTGGCAGCCTCCTTGTATATTTGAAAAATTACGGTGCGGTAGTTTCTAGCATTAAATCTTGACTTGATTTAAGCACATTCCGCAGTCCATAATATTGAAGCAGCACCATTCGATCTTCATTTACAAAGCCATGTAAACGATCGGGATCAAAGAAGGAATTCGGATCATCGTAGTCAATAGTCTCGGGAGCAGCCTTTATGCGATAAGCTCTGATTTTTCGCTCATCACCGCCCTTGCTGCGCACTTTCAGGGTAAATGCCGGCGTGGAGGCCAACAAGGAATCTCTACGGGCAAAAATGGGATCAGAAGGTAAGATTTCCCCTTCCGCCTTTAAACTGCCGCAGGCGGCTAGCAAGAGCTGACCTTTTAGTTGGGAGAAATTTGGAACGATTTCATTAGTTGCCAAATTTGTAAGGTACATGCTATCGGTAGAGAAAACTGTCAGCTTAAAGCTTGCCCCTAAAGAATCGGGATAAATTAATTCTACTTCTTTAATGCTTCGTGGCTTCATGCGCACTAAGCTTCGGGAGCGCCAGAGGTATGATTCGGAAATAAACCGCGTATTTAAAAAGCCATTAAAGCCAGGAATATGAACGGCATAGGGCAAATCGCCATCTTCGAGTTTCATGTAGGTGCCCATCTCACTGGGGATGGGAGTTCCTACAATCATCGCCTTGCTTAACTCACCATTTTGGTAAATGCGCACTTGTTTTCCATATACGGCGAGTTGCTTCTCAACTTCCGGCACTATTCTTTGCGGAAGGAAGTTTTTCATCTCCATCCGGTACAAGGTTTCTAACAAAATTTCAATTCCATCTCTACGAACGGGGTATTCATCATTTAAAATCCACCCATCTGAACTGCGCTTTAAAACAGATTGGTTAGGTGTTTTATCGGTGATGATAATTTTGTCGATTGAAGCGGTATCCTTAATCGCAAAGGCATAGTTCTCTGGCCCCTCTAGGGTACTTTTCCCACTATCTTGAGAAATAAAATAACCTGCTACCAGCAGTAAAATCACAAAAACTATTAAGTAGAGAAGATTCTTTTTCATTTCTATTTGAGATATTTCCTTCGACGCCAATAATAATTTACCACTGCTAAAAGCAAAATGGAAATTGTAGGAATTAAAGTATTGACTAATTGCCAGCTTAAGCGTTGCTTTTTGGCTTTGGTTAAATCTAACAAACGGATTTTTAATTCTCGAGAACGAATTTCTATTAGACCGCTGTCATCTAGCATATAATCAATGGCATTTACCAATAAGTCCTTATTACCATATTGGGTTCCTGTATATTGATCGTAACCCAAAGGAAGTGGCATTCCTTTCTGAATATTGGGATTTACAACGTTCAGTTGATTTTGAATAACATCGCCATCGCCAATAATCAGCATTTGGTTTTCGGGGCTGGTCTCGCGCATTTTCAGCGGCTCCCCTCCCTCTCTAGGCTTTATGCGATTAGTAAATAGCGATTGAAACTTCCCTTCTAATAAAATCCCCAAAGGCACTCCTTGCTCGCGAAAACGTTCTCTTGGTGGGGCCTGATATAAATCGGCCAGACTCACTATATGAGGTGTTGGCCTACGCACGCTATAGGGCGATGAACGCAAAATTATCGTCTTCTTCACCCCAGACGCACTTACCGTGTCTAAGCTAGAAGCAAAGCGCATCCAAACTGCATTTAGATCCTTAACTATGGGATGTTTGCTCTGTGCCATCACCATGGGAAAATATATCCATGGGCGCACTTTTCGTTGATCATTAACCCCCGCTGCTACAAGATCGCCGACCAAATCCGTATTTACCCGCACGCCATATTTAAAGAGTAAATCGTTGAGTTGCAAACGGTCGAAAAGCGGTAAGCTCATAAATTGTGACTTAGCGCTAAGGCTATCCATAGATGCTTCAGCTCCATCTAATAACCAGATGGTTTTACCGCCATTCATAACATACTGATCGAGCAGATATTTATCCAAGTCATTGAAAGCTTTTTGCGGCTTTGCAATGATTAAAGCATCAAAGCGATTCATTCGGTTTTGCTGCTCGGCGAGACTTAAATCCTGACCGGTAGAATCGCTCTTAAATTCACGAATGTTAAATTTATTGATCTGATAATTAGTGCTTAATTCCCGGGCAAAATCGGCTACATCCATCGGACCGAGCTCCTCATGACCTTGCAGAAATCCCACTAGTGGTTTCCTCCGACTTACTAAACCACGAATAGAATTAGCTAAACTAAACTCAAGGTTTTCAATGCTGCTATTTATCTGCTGCTCCGGTGCTATGCCCAGTTGGTCCTTGAGCAGTAAGGTTGGAATTTCATTCTCGCCATAACTCAATATCGCCCCAGGGAATATCGTTTTCACTGCACTACCACCATCCTGATTCATGGATAGTTGATAGGGTTTTAGGCCCTTGGTTTGCAATTGCTGAAACAAGGTTTGTGTTTCCTGCTCCGTAGCATTCGCAGTGGGATCAATAAAAGTGTATTGAATATTGGGATTATAGGCACGAAACTCATCTAGCATTTGCTTAGTCTCCAGCTGCATACGCTGAAATCCTGCCGGGAACTCTCCATCTAAATAAACTTTAACCAAAATCACATCGTCGAAGCTTTCCAATAATTGAATGGTGGCTTCAGACAGAGAATAGCGGCCTTCCGCGGTTAAATCAATCCGGAAAAATTTAAGGCTACCAATGAAGTTCAGGAGAATAAGAATTCCTGCAAAAAGGGCAAAACGAACTAAGTCTCTTCTTTTCTTCATCACCATTTACGACTTTGAATGACTAAACGTGTTGCGCCAACAAAGAGGGCTATTACACTTAAAAAATAGAGGACATCACGACTATCAATTACCCCCCGACTCATGGATACATAATGTTCATTTATCCCAAGTTTAAGGATTAATAAGTCGGCCGTACCGAAGAGCTCAAAGCCTGCAATTTGATCAAATCCATAAAAAACAAAAAAGCATAAAAACATTGCCAGCAAAAAGGCTACGATTTGGTTATCGGTTAAGGAAGAGGCAAACAGCCCGATACTTAAAAATGCTGCTCCCAGAAAAAGAAGGCCAATATAGGAACCAAAGGTTCCACCGCTATCTAAATTTCCTGGAGGCGCTCCTAATTGATAAACGCTGTAATAGTAAAGTATGGTTGGCAAAAGGGCGACCAGCAATAGAAGTAAACCCGCGCTGTATTTGGCTAAGATTATTTGAAGGTCTGATAAAGGTTTGGTAAATAAAAGCTCCATGGTGCCCGCCTTTTTTTCATCGGCAAACAAGCGCATGCTTAAAGCTGGAATTAGAAAAAGAAATACCCAGGGCGAAATAGTAAAGAGGTTCCCCAAGCTGGCATACCCGCCATCGAGTATATTAAAGTTGCCAGGAAAGAGCCATAAAAACACCCCATTGATCAATAGGTAAACCAAAATCACCAAATAGCCGATAATGCTACCAAAAAAGGCGCGAATTTCTTTCTGTATTAATGCAATCATCGTAGTGCTTCAATTTCTTCGGTACTCCATGCTTCAGCTTTCTCCGCAAATAATGCCTTGGTAAAGGCCCAAACACCTTTAAATAATGATGAATGGCGATAGCGCTCCAAATCCTCCTCACTGTGCCACCAGCTATAGGTAAAATAAATATTCGGCTTATTAAGATCCTTCAACAATAGCAGTCTTTCACAACCTGAAAAGGCGCGAATCCGTGCCTTGTGCTCATGAAAATTAGCTAGAAATTCAGGCACTTCTTCTTCCCGAAAAGTCATTTTTACAATGCGAACGATCATTCGTATGTGATAGTAATTTCACTCATTATACCTAAGCCCAGTAAAGTGCTGGCTCCATTACCGGCCGTACTTTGCCCATCTCTGAAGGCAATTTCCAGCAAACCTAAAGAATTAATAAGGGCAAGAACTCCATCTTGACCAATATCCTTATAGGACTTACTAATTTTATTCAAATCTCTATTTCTGGGTAAATGCACTTCCAATTTATCCGCTTGTAGGGCTTCCAGCAAATCTTGTTGACGAATATTCGTAATAAGGTTGCCATAATTATCAACATAGATCACATGACCGTTTATTCGTTTTCGAATCGAATCCACCTGCGGCCTGGGCATGCTGCTGTTTTTAATTTGTTCAATCGGCTTACCCAATAAACTAATCGCTCCCTTTTGGGCAAGATGGATAGCCGCTTGCGCTAAAAAGTCGCGACCGGGAAATAAACTCCCTTCCTGCTCTCCTATTTCTATACGATGAAGGCTTTGCGCTCTTCTCGATTCCTGCAATAGACTTAATACTCCATTATCCGCCGCGATAAAAAACTGCCCCTCCAGCTCCATGGCTAGCCATTGTCCTTGTCCTGCCAACTCACTATTTAAAATCATATGCACCGTTCCAGCGGGGAAACTCTTACTGGCGTGGCCAACCACAAAAGCAGACTCAATGAGGTTACCCGGCTGCAAGCCATGACTTAAGTCAACAACCTTAAGGTCTGGAGCCTGAGCGGCGATAGTCCCGTGTACCATAGCGCGGTAGGGGTCTTTGTATCCGTAATCTGAACTAAGGGTAATTAATGCCATGAACCCGGATTAGCTAAAATGCCAATCGACCTTTTTGTTGTTATTTTGTAGCACAAAAGTATTTAAAACAAGCGCAAGCTTAAATCATTGAAGCCAGAGTAATTTGAGCGAAAAAACCCTGAACGTCGAATCCGTTGATCCACTGGAGATTTACGGCGCGAATAACAAGTATCTCAACCTAATTAAGAGCTACTTTCCCGAACTGAAAATTACCGCTCGTGGCGATAAGATTAAAGTGAATGGCGAGGAAAGCCAAATCCTTAAATTTGAGGAAAAGGTTGAAGAAATCATTAATTATCTAAATCGGTTTAACTCCCTAAGTCTAAATCAAATTGATCGCATTTTGAAGGATGAGATGGTTTTGGAATCTACGGATCACTCTGGGAGTGATGTGATTCTTTTTGGCACCAATGGACAGCCGATTAAAGCCCGCACCCTCAATCAGAGGCGCATGCTGAAATCCATTGATGATAATGATGTGATTTTCGCTGTTGGTCCGGCAGGTACGGGTAAAACCTATACCGCTGTTGCCCTCGCAGTGCGCGCCTTAAAAAACAAGGAAATTAAAAGGATTATCCTAACCAGACCTGCAGTTGAGGCTGGGGAAAATTTGGGTTTCCTACCGGGAGATTTAAAGGAGAAACTAGACCCCTACTTGCAGCCTTTATATGATGCTTTAAGGGAAATGATTCCTCCCGAAAAATTGGCTTACTACCTTGAGAGTGGTACTATACAAATTGCACCTTTGGCCTTTATGCGCGGCCGCACCTTGGATCGGGCATTTGTAATTTTAGATGAAGCCCAAAATACAACTAGGGCCCAAATGAAAATGTTTTTAACCCGGATGGGCTCTTCGGCAAAATTTATTGTTACCGGTGATGCCTCTCAAATCGACCTTCCACGGAAGCAAGTTTCTGGACTAAAAGAGGCCCTCTACATATTAAAAGGAATTGAAGGTATTGATCAAATTTACCTGGCGGAGAACGACGTAATTCGTCATCAATTGGTGAAAGATATTATCCGCGCTTACGATAAAGAAGAAAAAAATGAAAGCTCTAACCAAGACTAATTTTCAATTTCCAGGACAAACGAACTTTTACCAAGGTAAAGTAAGGGATGTTTATAGCATTGGAGAAGACCAATTAGTGATGATTGCCTCAGATCGCATCTCAGCCTTTGATGTTGTACTCCCTAAAGGCATCCCTGGCAAAGGCCAAGTTTTAAACCAAATTGCCAATCATTTCCTAGATGCTACGGCAGATATTGTTCCCAATTGGAAAAAAGCCATGATTGACCCCATGGTTACCATTGGACAAAAGGCTGAGCCTTTTAAAGTGGAGATGGTTATCAGAGGCTACCTTACTGGACATGCTTGGCGAACCTATAAAAGCGGGGAGCGAAGCCTTTGTGGAATCCCTCTAGCTGAAGGTCTTAAAGAAAATCAGGCTTTCGAAACGCCAATCATCACCCCGACCACTAAGGCCGATCAAGGTGAACATGATGAAGATATTAGCAGAGAAGCAATTTTGGAACAAGGTATTGTAAGCGAGAATGATTACCTCCAACTGGAAGACTATACCCGCGCTTTATTTAAGCGAGGGCAGGAAATGGCCCGCGAGAGAGGTTTGCTTTTAGTAGATACTAAGTATGAATTCGGCAAGAATGCCAAAGGCCAGATCATACTAATTGATGAAATTCACACCCCAGATTCCTCGCGCTATTTTTATGCTGATGGCTATGATAACAGACAAGAAAAAGGGGAAGCGCAAAAGCAATTGAGTAAGGAGTTTGTGAGGGAGTGGTTAATGGAAAATGGCTTTCAAGGAAAAGAAGGGCAATCCGTTCCTGAGATGACCGAAGGCTTCATCAAAGAAGTTAGCGATCGCTATGCAGAATTATTTGAAAAAATTACCGGAGCTAAATTGGAATTGCCTTTAAGTGGAGAGCCTGAAGCGCGGATTGAAAAAAACGTGATAAATTATTTAAAGCATTAGCGATGAAAAAAAGTGTTATTATTCTTCTAGTTCTGCTATCAAGCAACGGCTTAAAAGCCCAATTAGATTTTGGCCTTCGTGCAGGAGTAGGCTTAGCAAAAGCTGGAATTAACGACTTTGAAAGTGCACAACAGGCCATTGAAGGTATTGAAGATGCCGAGCGTGAATTAAGCATACACGCTGGTCTTTACTTTAAAATTGAAACGGATGATTTTTTCATTCAACCAGAGGTAATTTTCTCTCAGATAAGCCAAAGCGTAAACGCCGACCAAGGAGCGAACAGCCCCAGCCGAAGCCTAGAGCTGGATTTGAGCAGAGTGGATATCCCCCTGCTAATTGGAAAACAATTTGGAGCTTTTCGCCTAATGGCCGGACCGGTTTACAGTGCTAATATTAGCGATCTTACCGGGGCGGTAAAAACCGATTTAGAGAGCGGCACTTTTGGCTATCAACTGGGCCTTGGTTTTGAAGTAAAGAAACTTCTGATTGATTTTAGATATGAAGGAGCCTTCTCGCCTTGGGCTTCGAATCTAATTATTGATAACACCAATTATCAAGTAGACCTTAGGACCAGCCAAATTTTACTGTGCTTGGCTTTTGAGATTTTTTAGCTTTCCGCTGATGAAAGGTGGCTATCGCTTAAAGCACTAAACTCACCGGCTAAAATCCCAAGCTTTAATAAGTCGAGATATTCGGGCTCGGGCTGCACGGGGGTCATTAAATTATGGACGCGATCCCAGCTTTTTAACTTATCGTTGAGCTTGTAAAAAAGGTAACCCTTCAACTGCCCATCTTCAATTACAAAAACCGCTTTTTCACCATTTTGCCGGCCTTTAGCCTGGAACAAGGCTCTTTCAGGAAAATCCAAAAGCAGCTTTAAAATATCCTGTGCGCGCTGTCCTTTCTTCATGCGATTATACATCCTTAAAGCTCTCTGGGCGGCGGTATTATTCGAAACCTTAAACAAGGTTTTCTTTTTTCCCGCTTGCTCCAAGTCCTTGCTATAAATTTTAGGTGGATTTTCGCGCTGATCTACATAAATTCCCACTTGGAAACTTTGCTTCTGAATGCGATTAAAGCTTGGATGAGTAAGATTTAATTCCTCTTGTTTCTTAATTCGAGCAACTAACCAATTACCGGTTGGCTCAACTTTAAGGGTATAAGTTAAATCCTTCAAATTAGTGATGCGCTCACCATCGCCCATAAAAAGGCGATTTATGGCCGCCTTCACATTATCCGAAGCGCCCAAGTAAAGAAGTTTACCATGCCGATCATGCAAATAATAAATGCCTTTATTATGCTTCACCGATCGCAGTAGATCTCTAATTTTATCCTTGTGATAATCACCCTCAAGCACACTTTGCTCGAAGGAATTGATCCCTTTACTTTGGTCCTTATCCCTCAAAATCTCGAATAGCTCCAAGGTAGCTCTGGCATCGTGCTCAGCGCGGTGTTTAGCTGGTCTCGTAAGTCCTAATTCTTGACATAATGAATCCAAGCCATAGCTCTTCAAACCAGGGATTAAAGACTCCGCTAAATTAATGGTATCCAAGGTAGAGCGTTCAAACTGATAGCCTAAACGATCAAATTCCTGACGAATCATGCGGTAATCGAACTCCACATTATGACCAACAATTACGGCATCTTCGGTAATCTCAATCAGCCGTTTGGCAATTTCATGAAAACGTGGCGCACGAATCAGCATCTTGTCGGTTATGCCGGTCATCTTGGATACAAAAGGCTGCACCTTGCGATGCGGGTGTACCAGACTTATTAACTGATCAACCACTTCTTCCCCATCATAACGGAAAGCCGCAATCTCAATCATGGATTCCTTACCAAAGGGACCGCCGGAAGATTCAATATCTACTACGCAATACATCGGGACGAAGATATTTATTCTTGCAAAATTTTTAGGTCTGTGCGGCGCATATGTATTTTCTTTGTGTTCGGATGAACTTGTTTAAAACCTCAAATATCCTGCTCTGCCTTTGCCTTGCCTTTACAATCCCCTTACCGGGGCAGGATAATCTTGATTCTGTTTTAGTCAAAGTTCGTGGGCAAAGAGCCCAAAATCTTCAAAAGTATTACAGCTATAAAGCGAGGGTTTTGGAAACCTGCAAGGCTCAAGTGCTTGAAGTTCCCTACGATATATGGCCCTTTTCGGGGATTTTCATTCCCGCAAAAAGCGATTCGGGCATGGCTTATTATAGCGAGGCATTAATCTTGGCGGAGTATGGCGACCCAAAGCATTACTATCAGAAGGTGGTTTTAAAAAGGGAGTCAGGGAAATTGCCCATCCCCAATTGGCAGCATCTTCCCTCCTACGATTTCAATCTACTTCAGCAGCGCATTTACCTAAATGAGGTTTTCGACCGTGGTTTTGTTAGCCCGCTAAGCGAAGAAGGAGCGAAGATGTACGATTTTAAACTTCATCCTCCGCCAAAGGGCGACAGCACTAAGCTTCGTATAAGCTTTCGGGCGCGGAAAGAAAAATTCCCAGCCATGACCGGCTTTATTGACTTGGATAAAAATAGTGGCTTACCCCTTCATGCTGAGTTTAGTATTTCTGCAAATAATCAATTAGAGTTATTAGATAGTATTTCGGTTAAACAAAATTTTAAGCTTGAAAATGGCATCTATAAAGCTGTTGATCAGGTAATAGAGCTTCATTTGAATTTATTCAATTACCGTGGTTACTACCAAGTTCAACAGGTATATCAAAGCTTTCGATATCGTGAATTCTGGGAAAAGTCGGAGTTTGATAAATTGGTTTATGAACAGCAAAAGGAAAATTTTAATGCAGACAGTACTTATTGGGATGCTTGGGAACGAAGTCCCCTCGACTCCGCTTATATGTCCAGCTTAGAAATAAATGATAATCGCGAAAATCAATTTCGAAGCTTCGGCTCCAGCCGACTTGATCCGGGTCCCTATATTTTCTATAAAAACTTTTACCGCGGATATACCCGTCGCAAAGGACAATTTTACTGGGATTTACCGCCCATTTATAGGGGTTTAGGATTTAACCCCGTGGAAGGATTATACTGGCGCGGACAAACGCTTTTTGGTTATAACTCGGGATCTCGTGAATTAAATTTGCGGCTTCAGGGACGCATAGGAACGGCAGACCAAAGATTTAAACCAGTAGCGGAACTCAATTGGCAATCCAATTCAACATTTCCCTTAAACATCTCAATTGAAGGCGGAACCGATTACAAGCAACTCAATGAAGAAGAACCCATACTTCCAGTATTAAATACCTTCTTCAACCTTGCTTTGGCTGAAAATTACATCAATTTGTATGGGAAGGATTACTTTAAGATAAAGTATCAAGGTGAGTCGATTAGCGGACTAACTCTGGGCTTAGAGGCAGAATACGCTTGGCGCTACCCCGTTTTCAACAAAACCAATTTCAACCTTTTTAATCCCGATGCTAGTTATAATTTCAACAACCTGGGTTTTGCGCCTAATATAAACCCCGGTGGCTTCCCCAGTCATCGATCCTTAGGATTGGATATTAACTTAACCTATCAATTTCAAGATCGCTATGAACTGCGTTATAAGCAGCGTTTTCAAGACGTATTAAAGGGAAGACAAAATTTGGTGGTGCGCGCACCCAAGATCTATTACGACCTTAAACTTGGCCTGCCTTATTTAGATGCTCAAACCGATTTCATCTTTCATAGCCTTGGCATCCAGCATCAATTCCGCTGGGGAAATATTGGGCTTTCTCAATTTGACATTAGCGGTGGTCAGTTCTTAAGAAAGGCCAATGTGCCCTTTGTTGACTTTCGGCATTTTGATGGTGTTCAGATTTTCTTCCTACAGCCAAGTACCGATCGTTCGGCCCTCATTAAGCAGTTTAGTACTTTACCCTATTATACTTATAGCACCACCAATAACTATTTAGAGCTGCACTATGAGCATAATTTTGATGGCGCCCTTCTCTCCAATATTAATTTAACCAGGCGTTATAAAATCCATAGCCTCATTGGTTTTAACAGCCTTCATATTCAAAATGAAGCCGACTTTATTGAGGTGTTTTTTGGTTTCGATAATATCTTTAAAATACTACGGGTAGAATTTGCCGGTGGCCTTGATAATTTCCAGCGACTTCGGCCTTCCCTGCGGCTCGGATTCGACTTTCGCTACGACTATTACAAAAGAAATCGACGATAATTTAAAGTCTTCCAACCTTTGGTGCTCAAGGTGCATCTAAAGGTAAAAATGGAATCATGAATTACCGTATTATTCCGGTCCTATTATCCCTATTTGTGATGGCCTCCTGTTGGCCCGATGAAAGAGATAGCTATTACTACAATCAATCCGCTTATAAACCCATCATTATGGAGCGGAGCGCCCTCGAAAATTCTGTAAAGTTGATTGACCCCCAAAGCATCAACAATTTTGGGAAAATCTATCGGTTTGGAGATCTGCTCTTCATCAATGAGGTCTATGAAGGCATTCACATTATTAACAATGCCGACCCCTCAAACCCCGTAAACATTGGTTTCATTACCATTCCTGGAAATATTGACATCGCCATGAAGGATGGTTATATCTACGCTGATAATGCTGTGGACTTAATAGTGATTTCCTACGATGGCCAAAAGGTTCAAGTGGTAGATCGCAATCGGGATGTATTCCCCGAATTAGCTGCTCCTGACGGTTATTACAGCAGTGATTTAAACAACAGACCTGAGAACAGCATCATTGTAAAATGGAAAGAAATATGAAAAAATTACTCAGCTACCTAAGTGTAATAGTTCTGCTCGCTTCATGCGGACAAGATAGCTCTTCCGATATAGCCTCTGCCCCAGCCAGTGGCCAGGGTGGAAGTATGGCCCGATTTACAATTGCCAATGATCACTTATATGCCGTAAACGGGAATGATCTTAATGTTTTTAACATTGCCAACCCGGCCAATGCCATCTACCTTAGTAAGCATTCTCTTTTTACTACCGTAGAAACCATCTTCGCAAGAGACACCAATACCATTTTCATAGGCAGTACCTCTGGTATGTTTATTTATGATGTGAGCAATGCCCCAAATATCGAGCGACTGAGCTCCTATCAACATGTGGTTGCCTGCGATCCGGTAGTGGCCAATGAGAACTACGCCTATGTAACCTTGCGCAGCGAGCAAAATAATAATTTCTGTTGGCGCAGTGTAAATCAGTTAGACATCCTGGACATCCGAGATCTTCGCAATCCAAAATTGATCAGTTCCTTCCCAATGGTTAACCCGAGAGGCTTAGGACTTTATGCAGATACTTTGTTGGTTTGTGATCGAGGCTTGAAGGTATTTGATGTCTCTGATCCACTTTCCTTAGAACTATTAGATGTAGATGAAGACTTTGATGCCTTTGATTTAATACCCTATGGGGATTTAATAATCGCCGTTTCGAGTGAAGGTTTAAGCCAGTATCGCTTTGTAAATGGAAAGTTGAATTTATTAAGTGAATTATAATGAGAGTTTTCACATTTACCCTCCTCCTATTTCTTGGCGGACAATTACTCTTGGCGCAAGAACAGGACAGTCCTTTTGATTACACGAAACGACTTCCTAAATGGCAAGTAGGCCTGGTGGCTACCGATGTAATAGTTCCCGCCTTAACCATTGATGCTAGCTTTCAGCTTAAGGATCGCCATCACATCGGTTTAAGGCTTTCCAATCCATTTTACCAATCCTTTTACGAAGGAGATCTTTATCAGCGCACTAATTGGGCAGTTAAAGGAGGGCTTTATCATAAAATATTTTTCCCCCTCAGCGAAAAGGACATTTTAACCTTTCGGCATGGACTGCGTTTTGGCGCCGCAGAACTTGCTTTCGACGCTACCATTTGGGAGTCCTATGAACGCTTTGGCAATACTTTTATGGAGTATCGAGATGTGAGCCTCAGCGACAGACCAATCAGCCTAGGCTATGAGGCACTCATAGGCTGGCAAGATAATTATGGCGCTTTCTTTTTCGAAGTCTATTTTGGTGTGACCTATGAGTTTATTCAAAACAGGTCCGACCTACTGGCACCGGAATATAAAGGAGATAGTTACAGTCTAGAATTTAATGGACCAGGCTATGAATATGATAGCGGGCTAAGGCCAGTTTTAGGCCTAGTACTTGGCTTAACGAGGTCCAATTAATTTCGAGCTCCAAAAATACTGGAGCCAATGCGAACCATATTAGAGCCCTGCTTTATAGCAAGTTTAAAATCACCGCTCATCCCCATGCTGAGGATATTAAAGTGATCTGCGTTATAAAGCTGGGCTTTAATTTTGTCATAAAATGACTTTAAACCTGCGAACTCGCGTTCAACTTGCTCTTTATCATCTGTAAAGGTGGCCATACCCATTAAGCCACAAATTCGAATATTGGGGTAAAGTGATTCAATTTCACTTTTAAATAGGGCTTCTGCTTCCTGATAATCGAATCCAAATTTGCTTTCTTCCTCCGCAATGTGCACCTGCACTAAGCAATCGATAACACGATTTACTTTGGCGGCTTCCTTATTCAAAGCTTTTAAACGCTTCGGCTTATCCATCCCATGGACCAAACTTACGAAGTCCGCCATGTACTTTATTTTATTGTCTTGCACATGCCCTATCATGTGCCATTGGATGTCTTTTGGTAATACCTTAGCCTTTTCCTGCATCTCCTGAATCCTGTTCTCCCCAAAGATTCGCTGTCCTTGAGCATAAGCTTCTTCCAAAGCTTCTACAGGTTTGGTTTTAGATACGGCCACAAGACATACATCTTTAGGCAGCTCTGCTTTTAGTGA
This sequence comes from Bacteroidota bacterium, assembly GCA_024742495.1. Lineage (GTDB taxonomy): Bacteria > Bacteroidota > Bacteroidia > Flavobacteriales > Schleiferiaceae > Croceimicrobium. The sequence goes on along the minus strand of JANSYJ010000005.1, from coordinate 121,133 downwards.
TTTTAGGTTTTCTGATATAGACATGGGACAAGATTAAATAAAAAAAGCCCCTCAACTCTAAAGTTGAAGGGCTCATACCAAATTTTGTAGGCAATTAAGCTAGGCCATTCACATGGTTAGCTAAACTTGACTTCAAGTTAGCCGCTTTCTTAGAATGAATAATATTCTTCTTTGCTAACTTATCCACCATCGCATGAACCAAAGGAAGACGCTCTTCAGCGGCCTTCTTATCCGTTTCAGCTCTTAATGCACGAACGGCATTACGAGCAGTTTTAAACTGATAACGGTTCAACAAACGCTTTTTTTCGTTTGCGCGTACTCTTTTTAATGCAGACTTATGATTTGCCATAACAATTTTCTTGCAGCCCCTAGGAGAATCGAACTCCTCTTTCCAGGATGAAAACCTGGCGTCCTAGCCGATAGACGAAGGGGCCTTGGGTGTCCCGTTAAATTTGGGTTTGCAAATGTAAGGGCATTTCCCAATTCTACAAACCTACTTTAGAAAAAAATTAAACTTTTTTTAGCCTTCTAAACAAATTACTGATAATCAGCATATTCAATTTAATAGGCTTTTGCGAAAATCACCCTGCCTTTACTCGGAGCACCGCTGTAAATGCAGCTTCCATCTTCTTCTTTTTGATCTAAGGCTATGCAGCGAATAGTTGCTTTGGTTTCCTTTTTAATCTTGTCTTCAGTTTCTGAAGTTCCATCCCAATGTGCCCAAACAAATCCTCCTGCTTCGATTTGCACCTTAAAGTCTTCCCATGAATCGGAAACATGGCTGTGCTCCTCTCGGAATTTAAGGGCTTTAGCATACAAGTTCGTTTGAATTTCAGCCAAGGTTTTTTCAATGAGGCTTTCCAGATTCTCATCCAGACTAATTGATTCTTTGGAAAGGGTATCTCTGCGAGCAAGCTCCACGGTGTTATTAGCCAAATCGCGCGGTCCCATGGCAATTCTCAATGGTACTCCTTTTAGTTCATACTCGGCGAACTTCCAACCAGGTTTATGCGTATCGCGATTATCAAACTTCACACTAATTCCCTTGGCTCTTAAACGCTTTTGAATTTCCAAAGCCTTCTCGGAGATTTGATCCAGTTGATCCTGCCCCTTATATATAGGAACAATCACTACTTGATAGGGAGCTAAGTTGGGAGGCAGCACCAATCCTTGATCATCGGAATGAGTCATCACCAAGGCCCCCATCAATCGGGTAGAAACCCCCCATGAGGTAGCCCAAACATATTCTTCCTTGCCTTCCTTTGAGGCATACTTCACCTCAAATGCTTTAGCGAAATTTTGACCTAAGAAATGGCTTGTACCAGCTTGTAAAGCTTTACCATCTTGCATCATCGCCTCAATACAGTAGGTCTCTTCTGCGCCAGCAAAGCGTTCGCTTTCAGTTTTAATTCCCTTAATCACTGGAATAGCCATGAAGTTCTCAGCAAAGTCAGCGTAAATATTCAGCATGGTCTCTGCTTCTTCTACCGCCTCATCACGTGTTGCATGTGCTGTATGACCTTCTTGCCATAAAAACTCCGCGGTACGTAAAAACAATCGGGTGCGCATTTCCCAGCGAACAACATTCGCCCACTGATTTATCTTTAGCGGTAAATCCCTGTAGCTCTGCACCCAATTTTTAAAGGTGTCCCAAATTATGGTTTCAGAAGTTGGTCGCACTATTAGCTCTTCTTCCAAACGGGCATTCTCATCCACTACAACCCCATTGCCATCTGGATCATTCTTTAAACGGTAGTGAGTTACCACCGCGCATTCCTTGGCAAAACCATCCACGTGGCTTGCTTCTTTAGAGAAAAAAGACTTGGGAATAAAAAGAGGGAAATAAGCATTCTCATGACCCGTTTCCTTAAACATTCGATCCAGTTCTGCCTGCATTTTTTCCCAGATGGCATAACCATAGGGTTTGATTACCATTGATCCACGTACTGCACTATTTTCTGCGAGGTCTGCGCGAACAACTAGTTCATTATACCATTTAGAATAGTCATCGGATCGTTTTGTCAACTTCTGAGCCATTAATTTGTAACTTGGTATGGAGTTTGTTTTATTCTATTCAGCAAAGCTAAGTATTTAACGAATCCCTAAAATTGAAATCATGAAAAAGCCAATTGTCAGTTTAATCGCAAGCCTCTTCCTCCTCGCTGCTTGCGGATCTAAATCAACTACTGTAAACAACTATTACGAGGACGGACTCTATTCTGAGCCAGTTGCTCAACAGCAAACCGCGGCAAATGGCGATGACTTCAACCTAAACGAAGTTGATCCAAATAGCGATCAAAGTCAAGATCTAAACTATTTCGACCCAAACGATAATTCTGCTAGTAACCAAGCACTCGCTGGAGGTGGCGGAACCACTGTAGTTAATAATTACTACGACCCAATGTTTAGCAATCCACGAATGAGAGTGGGATACTGGGACAACTGGGGCTACAACAACTGGGCTTTCAATAACTTTTATTACGACCCCTTCTTCGATCCTTGGTACTGCGGTGCTTGGGGACCAGGCTGGGGATGGAACGCTGGCTTTGGATGGAATGCAGGCTGGGGAAGAGCTGGATGGGGTTGGAACTCCGGATGGGGATGGAACGCTGGCTGGGGACCTGGCTGGGGCTGGAACAGAGGAAATGCCTACTGGAATGGATTCAACCAAGGATACCACGCCGGAATAAACGACGGATTTTACGGACGTAACCGCATCTACGGTGGCCCTCGCGGGCGCTTTGGAAGAGCTGGTTCATACAACCTCAATTCTCGAGGCTTAGTTAGCCGAAGAACAGCCTACTCTAATGGAAGAAGTGGTAGAGGAAAAACCACTGCTGGTCGCGTAAATCGCAGCAATGTTAGAAGCAGCCGTTTCAATAGCGCAAATCTAAATCGCAGAGCAAGCAGTAGCACTGGTCGTGTTAGCAGCGGTCGCACCGCAAACACGGTTCGCACCAGCAGATACGCAAGTAATGTAGAACGCAGTAACCGATATAGTGCAAGCTCGGGCAGAAGCTCTAGCAGAAGTGCGGTAAACACAAATCGCAGCAGCGGAAGAACTTCTTCAGCTAATACTAATGGAAGAACTTCCACTAACCGTGCAAGTACCAATAGATCAAATAGCAATCGCAGTGCGACTTCAAGAACAAATACTTCGAATAGAGCGGCGAACCAAAATTCAAGCAGCAGTCGGAATAACAGCAATTACCGCAGCCGTACGGAACGCAGCCAAACTTTCCAACAACGCGGCAATAGCTCTAGCAGTGGTTCAAACGGAAACGCCCGTTCTAATAGCAGTAATAGAACCTACAGCCCTTCCAGCCGAAGCGGATCAAGTCGCAGCAATGCACGTTCTGGCAGCTCTAGCAATAGCAGATCTTACAGCCCTTCTAGCTCTAATAGAAGCAGTGGTTCTTCGGCAAGATCTTCACGCTCTTCGAGAAGCTCTGGTGCCAGCCGCTCTTCAGGATCATCAGCTAGAAGTAGCAGCGGAAGTCGCTCTTCAGGTTCCAGTCGTTCTTCAGGCTCAAGTCGCTCTTCAAGCTCTAGCCGTTCAGGACGCGGACGTTAATTGACGAAAACGAAAAACGAATTAAAATGAAAAAACAAATCAGTGCCCTCTTCATCTTATGCGCTGCCTTATTGCAAGGACAAACTGTGGATGATGTTGGACTCTTCCAAAATAGAAACTTACACGGCTCCCCCCGGTTTAGCGCAATGGGGGGCGCTTTTACTGCCCTGGGAAATGACCCTGCCTCTTATGCCATTAACCCCGCAGGAGCTGCGGTTAACAGACACAGCGCCTTAAGCTTTAGCCTAGGCTTTAACGACTATCGCGGGAATTACAGCCAATTCTACAATACCGAAGGAACTCAGGCCAATTTCAATGTACTCTTTGAAAACTTCGGCATTAATCTCATGATGAATAAGGATGGTGAAGATCGCTTTTCGCTTGCCATTACCACTACCAAACTGGCCGACTTTAATCGTAATTTCAATATCGACGGGGTTTTTAATGAATATACCTTAGGCGAATATTGGGCCGATCGCTTTGAAAATGTAAACACGGACTTTATTAGCGATGATGCCTTCGCTGCCTGGGACTCCTACCTGCTAGTTTCGGATTCAACCGGAGCCATCATACCCGATGGTTTTGCCTACGGCGAGGTAGTAAACAACCAACTTGTTGCCAATAGTACTTTACGCTATGTCGCCAATCAAGATGGCTCTTTAAACGAAACTAACATTGTTTTAGCTTTAGACAAAGGTCATAAATGGTACTATGGCCTATCTTTCGGAATACCAACTTTAAACTTTAGGAGAGAGGAATTTATAACGGAATATAATCTTCCCTTTTCCAATGATCCAACCTACAGTGCACGCGAGTATACTTATCGCCGATTAAACGACATCAATGCCTCCGGCTTCAATTTAAAACTCGGTTTTATTTATAAGCCTATTGATGAAATCAGGATTGCCGCCTCCTATCAGAGTCCAAGCTGGTACACGGTTAATCAAAACTATGAAGTTGACGTAAGCACCAGCTTTAATCAAGAACCAGAACCTGGCGTTGGAACCTTCGTTGAAGGATCTACAATAACCACCGGTAACTATTCCTATCGTTTAAGAACGCCGGCCATATATCGTGCAGGCATCGCCAGTGTAATTGGGAAGTTCTTAATTCTTAGTGTAGATTATCAATTCCAAAACCAAAGCAATCAAAGGTTATATACCAACAATAACAGCATTGGCATTGATGAATCCTTCCTACAAAGCGAATACCAACCTGCCTTGAACACCATGTACCGGACTAGCCGCCATACGCTATCCGCCGGCTTGGAAGTGAAGTTGAATAATTTCTTTATTCGAGGAGGATACCGTCAAGATGAATCTATTTATAGAGATGAATTTGTTAACACCACCGCTGGAGGTTTACAAGCCATAAGCGGAGGAATTGGCTACCGACGAGGGCCTTGGACCTTTGATCTTTCCCTAGTTAACTCGCAACGTGACCGCAACTATGCCTTGTACAGGGGCCTCGATCCTAATAATGAAGCCTTTGAGGTTCTAGATGATCTGAGAATGCAAGAAGTCACTAACAATATTATCGCTGGCGTAAGCGTCAAATTTTAAGGATAAGGCCGACCTCTTTAGTGTCGGCCTTCTTTTTGTTTAAATTCGGGCCTCTTTTAGAAGCAAACAAACCATCTATGATGCACCGAATGAAAATAGTTATCCTTGGCCTTATCTTAGGACTAGGAGCACAAGCACAAGACTCTCTATTAAACAAAGTTGGCCTTAACGGATTAAAATTCCGGGAAATTGGCCCAGCCCTAACTTCGGGCAGGATCGCAGATATAGCGGTTAACCCCAATAACTTTAGCGAATATTACGTTGGTGTGGCCAGCGGCGGATTATGGAAAACCAATAACCATGGTACCACCTTTAATCCAATTTTCGATGGCCAAAGCTCCTACTCCATCGGTTGTGTTAGCATTGACCCAAATAATACAAATGTCGTTTGGGTAGGTTCTGGAGAAAACAACAACCAGCGTTCGGTACCATTTGGCGATGGTCTTTATAAAAGCGAGGATGGCGGGAAATCGTGGAAGAATGTAGGTCTAAAAACATCCGAACACATTGGAATGATCGCCATCGATCCCAATAATAGCAATCGCGTTTTTGTAGCCGCTTATGGACCATTATGGTCTGCCGGGGGTGAAAGAGGGATTTACCTTACAGAAGACGGAGGTGCTACCTGGGATCAAGTTTTGGAGGTATCGGAAAACACTGGATTTAACGAAATCCACTTCGACCCAAATAATTCGGAGGTACTTTATGCAGCTGCGCATCAGCGACGCAGACATGTTTGGACTTATGTTAGTGGTGGACCAGAAAGTGGGATTTACAAAAGTACGGACGGTGGAAAAACCTGGAAAGAACTTAAGAAAGGCCTACCCTCTGACAAAGGAAGAATTGCTCTTGGTTTAAGTAAACTAAACCCCAATTTAGTTTATGCGATGGTGGAAGGACATGGCTTTTACCGCAGCGACGATCGTGGAGCTTCCTTTAATAAATTAGATAATTACAACACCAGTGGAAACTACTATGTAGAGCTGGTAGTAGATCCAACAGATGCCAACACCGTATATTCTATGGATACTTACATGCATGTGAGTAAAGATGGTGGCAAATCTTGGAATCGCGTTCCAGAAGCTAATAAGCATGTAGATAACCACTGCCTATGGATTAATCCGAATGATCCCACTAATATGATTGCTGGTTGCGATGGAGGTTTATACGAAACTTGGGACGGCGCCTCAAACTGGCACTATAAGCCAAATTTACCAGTGACTCAGTTTTACCGTGTAGCGGTTGACAATGCAGAGCCCTTCTACAATGTTTATGGCGGAACTCAGGATAACTTCTCCCTTGGTGGGCCATCACAAACCATTAACTCGCGTGGCATCGTAAACTCAGATTGGTTTGTAACCAATACCGGTGATGGTTTTGAGTCGCAAATTGATCCCAAAGACCCTAATATCGTTTACGCTCAAGCTCAGTACGGTTGGCTAGTGCGATTTGATAAAGTGAGTGGTGAAAGCGTTGGCATTAAACCATCACCAGATAAAGATGAAGAAGCCTATCGTTGGAACTGGGACGCACCGCTTTTAATCTCACCGCATAACCACAAGCGCCTATACTTTGCTGCAAATAAAGTTTTCCGGAGCGATGATCGCGGTAATAACTGGAAAGTAATTTCTCCCGATTTAAGTCAGCAGATAGACCGACATGGCCTTAAAGTAATGGGCAAAATTCAATCGGTTGATGCCATTGCTTACGATAAATCCACATCCATTTATGGAAATATTGTTGCTCTAGATGAATCACCATTAAAAGAAGGATTACTTTACATTGGAACCGATGATGGCTTAATTCAGATAAGTGAAGATGGCGGTGCCAATTGGCGTAAGGAAAGTGATTTCCCAGGCGTACCCGCTAACACCTATGTAAACCAGGTGCTGGCAGATTTATTTGATGAGAATGTAGTTTACGCTCTATTCAATAATCATAAAAATGGAGATTTTAAACCTTATGTTCTCAAGAGTAGCGACAAGGGTAAAACCTGGTCTAATATAAGCAGCAATTTACCCGAGCGTGGCTCGGTGTTTGCCATGCGACAAGATCATGTAAATAAAAATCTATTTTTTATTGGAACCGAATTTGGTGTTCACACTAGTGTAGATGGCGGCCAGAACTGGCGACAACTAGGAGCCGGTTTACCAACCATCGCCGTTAGAGACCTCGAAATTCAACGTCGCGAAAATGACCTTGTTCTTGCCACCTTCGGTAGAGGCTTTTATGTCCTAGATGATTATACTCCTTTACGCCATTTAAAAGCGGAGCAACTTCAAAATGAAGCCCACTTATTCCCGATTAAAGATGCCAATCTATTTTTTGAAGCCTCGCCTCTTGGCTATGGCCGAAATGGCTTTATGGGCGCTAGTTACTACGCCGCTCCCAACGCTAAGAATGACGTAAGTTTTAGTCTTTACATCAAAGATCTGCCAAAAGGATTAAAGAGTAAAAGAAAGAAAGTAGAGGCCAAAGCCAAAAAGAATGGCTCCGATATTGTTTACCCAAGTATTGAGCGTTTAAGAGCGGAAGAGCAGGAAGAATCCACTTATTTACTCTTTATCATTCAAGATGAGGACGACAAAGAAATTCGTCGTTTTACTGCTCGTCCTTCTAAAGGAATTAATCGCTATTACTGGGATGGAAGTCTCGGAAATCGCAGTTATGCTGGAACTCGAGGCGAGCCATTTACCACTGCATCATCGGCCAATTTAGCCGCCCCTGGAAAGTACCAAGTAGAAGTCTTTATTTCCGAAAACGGAACCCTCCGACCCTTAAATGTAAAAGAGGAATTTCGCTTAAACTGGATGAATAATAACAGCTTCGGGACAAAAGATCACGCCAAGCTTATTGCCTTTCAGGATAGCTTAGAAAATGCACGTCGAGACTTTGTTGCCCTTCGGGAACTCCACTCAAAGCTAAAAACCAGAAGCACCCAGCTGAAAGCATTAGCTCGAAATACCCCTGGGGCCCCATTAACTATCTTAAATGACTTGCAAAAACTCGAAGACGATTTAAACAGCTTAGACCTTGAAATAAATGGTGATGGCATAAGAGCGAAGTACTTCTTTGAAAGTAAGCCCTCTTTATCAGATCGACTTAATTCTGCTGTTTGGAACTCTTATTCTACTACCTCAGCCCCTACAGGCGAACAGCGTAAAAACTTGAGGATCATTCTTCAGGAGCGTTTACCTATGGAAACTGAAATTAAAAGGATTCAAAAGGAACTGGACAATTTCTACAGCATACTACTTAACAGTGGAGCGCCATACCTTGATGGTGAAATGGACTAAGCTAAATCCAGATCAGTAATATTGAAGAAGGTCGCAATGGCAAATGGTCATTGCGACCTTTTCTTTGAAATTTAGGGGACCAAAAAAAGAGTAGTTAAGCCAAACATGCTAGGGCGCCGCACCAAAAATCACTTGCGCAATTCATTAAATAGCTAATGAATCAATAAACCAAACAGCCGCACTAATTGTATTACCTTTGCCGGCTCAATTGACTACGCCCGGCGTACGCTAATATATTGACGGTGAACACTGACAGCAAAATAGATACTCCCGACGAACAGGGAGACCTACATATCTCCAATGCGAATATCGCAACACCCCTAAAGGCCAATGCCTTTGAAATGGATGATTCCGAAAAGATTAAAATCATTCAAGGGCATTTTGAAAAAATCATGGACACCCTTGGTTTGGACCTTGAAGATGATTCATTAAAAGGAACTCCAAAGAGGGTAGCAAAAATGTTTGTACAAGAAGTATTTGGAGGCTTGCATCCCGATCGCAAACCTTCGGCTAGTACTTTTGATAATAAGTACAATTACGGTGAAATGCTGGTTGAAAAAAACATTGTGGTTTATTCAACTTGCGAGCACCACTTCCTGCCAATAGTAGGAAGAGCGCATGTGGCTTATATTTCTAAAGGTCGAGTAATAGGACTTAGCAAAATGAATCGCATTGTTGATTATTATGCCAAACGTCCTCAAGTACAAGAGCGCATGACCAAGCAAATTGTAGCAGCCTTGCAGGAAGCACTTGGCACCGATGATGTCGCTTGCGTTATTGATGCTAAACACCTCTGTGTTAATTCTCGAGGTATTAGAGATATTGACAGCAGCACAGTAACCGCCGAATTTGGCGGATCCTTTAAAGACGAGGAAAAGAAAAGAGATTTTCTAGACTATATTAACTTAGACACCCATTTCGGAGCCTAAACTTTTTAAGATGGCCTTATACCAGGAAAACGACTTATTAATATACAATTCCCTTAGTCGTAAAAAGGAGAAATTTAGTGCATTAAACGCCCCTAACATTGGCTTATACGTTTGTGGACCAACCGTTTACAGCGAGGTTCACCTAGGTAATTGTCGCACCTTTATTTCCTTTGATATGGTTCATCGTTACCTAAAACACCTGGGCTATAAGGTGCGTTATGTGCGCAATATTACCGATGCCGGTCACCTTGAAAATGACGCTGATGAAGGGGAAGATAAGATTAGCAAAAGAGCGCGCTTAGAGCAATTAGAGCCCATGGAAATTGTGCAAACCTATACGCTCAACTTCCATGATGTGATGGAAAAGTTCAACACCTTTCCACCCAGCATAGAGCCAACCGCAACCGGACATATCGTTGAGCAAATTGATATGATCCAAAAAATAATTGAAGCGGGACTGGCCTACGAGAAAAATGGCTCGGTGTACTTTGATGTCAATAAATACAGCGAAACCGATGATTACGGAGAGCTAAGCGGACGTAAAATCGATGAGCTTTTAAGCGGTACTCGAGAACTTGATGCCCAGAGCGAAAAGAACAACCCTTTAGACTTTGCCATTTGGAAAAAAGCCAGTCCAGCCCATATTATGCGTTGGAATTCCCCTTGGGGTGAAGGCTTCCCAGGATGGCACCTAGAATGCTCAGTAATGAGCACCAAATACCTCGGCGAAGAATTTGACATTCACGGTGGCGGCATGGATTTAAAATTCCCACATCACGAATGCGAAATTGCCCAAAATAAAGCCGGCACTGGCCACAAAGGTCCACGTTACTGGATGCATGGAAATATGCTTACCCTTAATGGTCAAAAAATGAGCAAAAGCACCGGGAATACCCTTTCGCCCGTGGAGCTTATTACTGGTGAAACGGATAAACTAGACAAAGGCTTTCACCCCACCGTAGCGCGTTTTTTCATGATGCAAGCGCACTACAGTTCTCAATTAGACTTTAGCTCGGAGGCTCTATTGGCTTCAGAGAAAGGATACTTGCGCCTAATGGGGGCTTGGCAAAAACTGCAAAACCTAAGAGCAGGAACAGGCGCTAGCTTTAATGTTAGTGAATGGCGAAGTGCTTGCTATGCCGCCATGAACGACGACTTTAACACTCCGATTCTTATTTCTCAGCTTTTTGAGGCGGCTAAATTCATCAATGCCCGATCTGAAGGAGATAGTGGGCTTTCAGCCGATGATTTAACTTTATTGATGGAAAGCATGCAAGCCTTCATCTTTGAGGTTTTAGGCTTGGAAGATATCTCTCATTTAGATGAGAGCTCCGATAAGCTGGATGAAGTGATTCAAATATTAATTGGTTTGCGCGCTCAGGCTCGTGCCGATCGCGATTTTGCCCTAAGCGATACCATTAGAGATCAACTCGCGGCAAAGGGCGTAGAACTAAAAGACGGCAAGGAAGGTACTTCCTATAGTCTTCAAGCCTAAAATAAAGGCGGTGAGTTTTACTGTAAAACAGATAATAAATGCGCCCTTTATTCTTTTGGTTCGCATTTATCAATATGTAATTTCGCCGCTAAGTCCAGGTACTTGCCGACATAGTCCTACCTGTTCAGAATATGCCCTGCAGGCCATTCGAATTTGGGGACCGCTAAAAGGCAGCTGGCTGGGATTAAAACGATTATCAAAATGTCATCCATGGGGAAGTTCGGGCTATGACCCGGTTCCCACTAAAAACAACCATAATGAGAGTAAAAGCCCTCAGTAGTATTCTTTTTATTTTGGTGCTTATTAGCGCCTGTCAAAACGCTCAACCATCAAGCGAAAGCGAAACAGCAGTAAGCGATAGCACCGCAGTTGGTGAAATGGAACCCGAAGTGAAGTTAGCTTATGATGGCGAAAATCACTTGGCCAATATTCGTCAGCTTACCGATGGGGGTGACAATGCCGAAGCCTATTTTAGTTTCGATAATAGCATGGCCGTTTTTCAAAGTAATCATGCCGATTGGAAAGTAGAATGTGATCAAATTTTTTACTTCAATATTGCAGAAGATGATTTGATAAATAATCGTCCTAAAATGATTTCTACCGGACTAGGCCGCACTACCTGCTCTTATTTCCTGCCTGGTGATACTACCATTATTTATTCCTCTACCCATTTGGGTGATTCTGCTTGTCCGCCAGAGCCAGGTCGCGAAGAAGGCTATGTATGGCCGATTTATGAAGACTTCGACATTTTTGTAGCAGACTTGGAAGGAAATATTTTAGACACCCTTACCAATAGTCCCGGCTATGATGCTGAGCCCACCGTATCGCCCAATGGCGATTTAATTGTATTTACTTCTACCCGCTCGGGCGATTTAGAACTTTGGACTATGAATTTAGATGGTTCGGATCAAAAGCAAGTAACCTCTGGTTTAGGCTATGATGGCGGAGCTTTCTTTTCACCAGATGGTACTAAACTAGTATTTCGTGCTTCTCGCCCTCAAACCGAAGAAGCCAAAGCCGAATACCAAGCCTTATTGGATCGTGGTTTAGTAAAACCTTCGGATATGGAGCTTTATGTTTGTAATGTGGATGGCAGCGATTTACAGCAGGTAACCGCATTGGGCAATGCTAACTGGGCACCATTTTTTCACCCAAGTGGAGAGAAAATTATCTTCAGCTCCAATCATAAATCGAAGCGCGGCTACCCTTTTAATCTCTTTATGATTAATGTAGATGGTAGTGGCCTAGAACAAATTACTTATGATGAGCAATTTGATGCTTTCCCGATGTTTAGTCCTGATGGAAGCAAACTGATCTTTTCCTCGAACCGCAATAATGGCGGAACGCGCAATACCAATTTGTTTATTGCCGACTGGGTAGAATAAACGCATTAAGGTCCTGAAAGCTTTAAGGCCTCAAGAAAAAGGTTTAGGAACTGGACGGTAGAATTACTTACCTTTCAGTTCTTATGTTATATCACCTATTCGCGCTTTTTCTTTTTGTAGCTATACCCTCGGATTTCTTAAGTCTTTGGGCCACTGATTTCTCTAAGGAAAAAGACCTAGCTGGCTTTAGTCTTTACTCTGCTAAGGAGCCTCGTGTTCTTCAAGGCGATTTTTTTGATGATGGCATTTCAGACTGGGCCTTCCAGGCAAAGGACAGTTTGGGACGGGTACATATCGTTTTTATGGATGAAGGTCCAAAACGCGAGATCAGATTTTTAGGTGGCCAAGAAGACCCCTTCAATTTGGAGGACTACAGCTGGGCTCAAGTTTTTAAAAAAGCCGAAGCTGGTGAAGTATTATGGGCAAATTACACCGACGACTATCGGTCTTTTGATAGCGTCCCAGATTCGGAAAAACTGATTTTAAAATATGATGCCCTCTACATGCATCTAGCCGAAGCCTGTGGCGGCGGTTACGTGTATTGGATGGACGGGGAATTTCATTGGTTGCAGCAGGAATGAGCCATAAAACACCCGCTGTTTTTTAAAGAAAATTACACCTCGATATTTTCACAAGACCATTCAATTTTCAGCTATTCGCCTTTTTCTTTTGGTTGATTTTTTTGACAAGAAATAGTGACATTCTAATCTGCAATCCTTTTAAAACTCCCTTCGCGCCAAGCCTTAAATCGCTAATTATTAGATTCTTCACAAGCCTTTGTGGTCTAGCCTTCATTTCAATAGCTGAAAGCCTTGATTCCAGGCTTTGATTAAGCCTCCTCCAAATCTTAGCTTCCTGAATAAAGTTCTGATGAAGGTAAATTGAACAGGATATCTCCTACGATCATATTCTGAATATACAGGACACATCGATATTTATACGCAATAATCGAAACGCTATTCGTTTATTTCGTTTATTTGCATTAGGTAAATTCTATTAAATGAAAAACTTTGAGCCAATAATGCGACCAAGTAAGGAAGAGCAAAAAACAGCTTTGGAATCCTATAATGCCATTGCATCAGCGCTTGAGCATATTCATTCCGATTCTCCTGAAATAGAAATTGAAGAGACCAATCAGAAAATTAAAATTCCGCGAAAAGTCTTAAAACTGCTAGCTGAAATACTGAAAGAAACTAGCAGGGGTAAACCAATTACCATTGTTCCAGTTGCCACAGAGATTACTACTCAGGCAGCAGCGGAGCTTATCGGTTGCTCTAGGCCACATCTAATCAAGTTGTTGGAAAATGGAGAAATCGCATACACCAAAATTGGTAAGCATCGACGAATCAAGTATCAAGATGTGCTAGAGTACCAAAAAGATGTAAAGGCAAAACAGAGGAAGCTCTTAATTGAAATCATGAAGGCTGACGAAGAATCTGGCTTATATGATTCATAGCATTCGGTTTACCTGTGTTCTTGACACGAATGTTATCTATCCCATTGATGTAAGGGATCTTCTATTTTGGTTTGCCTCATTTGATCTTTACACCCCAAAATGGAGCAAGCATATTTTCAGCGAATGGGCAAGTGTAATGGAGCGAAAAGGGGTTTCTACTGTTGAGATTGAGAAAAGGCTGGCTAAGGCGAATGATGCTTTTCCAGATGCCTTGGTGAAAAACTATGAGTCCTTACTTGAGTCTCTAAAACTTCCTGATGAAAAAGATCGGCATGTGCTTGCCGCAGCTATTAAAACCAATGCTAATGTTGTTGTAACAAATAATATAAAAGACTTCCCAAATAACTATCTATCACGCTTTGGACTAACCGCCAAATCCGCAGATGACTTTCTTACAGATACTATTGACCTTAATAACAATTTGGCTACAGAAGCCTTTAGATCTCTAGTCTTAAATAGGGCAAATCCAGATCTAGATGAATATGAAGTATTAGATAGGCTCAGAAAAAATGGACTTAAGGATACTGCAAACTACATCCACGCTCTACTCTAAAAATTCTTCAATACTAAAATGCTCCTGAGGGGCTGCTTCGCAAAAAAATGCTAATTCTCGAAAGTCTCTGGCCAATGCCTAATGGAAGCGTCTCAAAAAAATATAAGGAGACTTAAAGTTTTTAGAAATACATATAACTGTAGGTTCAAATCTAAAACCGCTAAAATTCAAGCACCTAAAGCTAATTTTTCCGCTATTTTTGAGTTTTAGCCTATTATTTCAATTTTACTTAAGTACCATGCGCTACGCTCTGCTATTACTATTAATCCTACCCCTAATTTCCAAGGCGCAAATTATACAGTCCTCCTGCGAAGCTCCAGATAGCGTCCGCGATCGCTTTGAAAGGAGTGCTCAGGTATTAACGGTGCAAAATCTTGAAAGTCGCCAGAGTCCGGCAGCAGATAGTATTAACATTCCCCTTGCCTATAGCGACACTCTGCTCCGAGCATTAATCGCTGTTTACAATGCAAACCTGGCGGCAAGTGATACGGTTTTTAAACAACTAGACATCCAAGCAATGAGCAGTCCTGATCTAGAAATGTTTAGCCTAATGGCAGATGGAAACCTCCCCTGGATGCAAAACTTTGCCGCTAACCAGCTTCCTGTAGGGCAAAATGAGGTGGACAGTCTGATGCAGAAATACCAAATCATTTTCCACTATTATTTTTCTGGCTTTAGTACCGACTTTGTTGATTTTAAAACCTCCTATCCCCTGAACACCTTTGCCCTTTCCCGTGCATTTAAAAATATCACTGGAGTTCAAGAGGCCTATCCAAACTCTTTTTTTGGAGGCAATAAAAACATCTATGATTCTATTTATGCGAATTTTATTGAACTTGAATTTTACTATGGCTGGGGCGATTGCCCGGCAGGCTGCATCTACCATAGAACATGGAAATTCCGCGTTTTTTGGGATTGCCGCGTGGAGTACCTCGGCAGCAGCGGAAATCAGCTATTAGGACAAGCCACTATTCAGATCCCTGAAATTCAAGTGTTCCCAAACCCCTTTCAGGATGAACTCCGCATAAAGTCCAAAACCACTGATTTTTCCTACCAGCTTGTAAGCGCAAAAGGCCAAGTGCTTGCCAGTGGAAAAGAAGGTTTTGAAATATTCAACACAAAGGAGCTGCCAGGGGGCGTTTATTTTCTACAACTACAATTTGCTAGTGGGAAGAACAGCCAATATAAATTACTAAAAATTGAAAACTGAATCGATTAAACTAAATAAGCCTTGGCCTAGTTCTATTGTTGCGCTTTTAGCTAATGGAAAAACGGGGGCTTTTTACGAAAGGAATGAAAGATTTGATCATCCGAAAAATTAGGCCTTCAGATTTCGAGCCTGTTCTCACTTTACTTGAAGCAAATATTCCAAGATATTTTGCAGAAAGCGAATTGGAAGACTTTAGAACCTATTTGCAATCAGAGCTTGAAGAATACTTCCTACTAGAACTTAAAAATAGACTCATTGGCGCCGGTGGAATTAACTATCATAAAGCCTCCCAAATGGCTTTCTTCTCCTGGGACTTCCTGCATCCAGCTTACCATGGAAAGGGATACGGCCGACAACTGTGCGAACATCGCTTGCAAGTCCTAAGATCCAAAAGCATCAATCAGGTGGAAGTTCGTACATCGCAATTAGCTGCGGACTTTTATCGGAAAATGGGCTTTCAATTAGTTGAGACCAAAGCTAATTTTTGGGCCAAAGGATTTGATCTTTATCACATGAAACAAATACTATCTTAGTTGTACTTTTCGGCAGAGAAATCAGCGACCTTTTTAGCATTTAGCTAAAACAGAACTTAATCTACCCCCAAGGGTTTTTATTAGATGCTTACGGCTATTATCACCAAAATACTTTTCCTCATTGCGGTTATCGACCCACTAGGTTCGGTTCCTGTTTACCTGGAGGCAACTAAGCAGTTTAATGCCGTAGACAAAAGGCGTGTGGCTATACGAGCCTCCTTCTTCGCTTTTGGTATTCTTTTATTCTTCATTTTACTGGGCCAGATTATTCTGGAAGGAATGTCGATCTCCTTAAATGCCTTTCAAATATCAGGTGGACTAATCCTCTTCTTATTTGCTTTAACCATGATTTTCGGAGAAGGAAAACCCGAAACGGAAAAGCACCTCATCAAAGACTATAAACACGTTACCATTTTCCCAGTTGCAATTCCATCAATCGCCAGTCCTGGGGCAATTATGGCGGTAGTAATTGCTACCGACAACCACATCTACACCTTACAAGATCAAGCCTTTACTACCTTTTTAGTTTTTGTTGTGGTAATCTTAACCATGCTCCTGCTCCTAGGGGCCAATATTGTACAAAAGCGAATTGGGGAATACGGTATTACCGTAATTAGTAAAATCATGGGGCTTATCCTTGCCTCCTATGCCATGCAAAGTATCCTTTCGGGATTAAAGGGCTTTTTCTTCCCAGTGGCCTAAATTGGCAGCGAACCAATCATTCGAGCCCACGTTAAAATAAACTAACCATCAGTGCTTAAGACCTATGAAAGCCTTATTTGCTAGCCTCTTTACTATTCTCTCTTTTAGCCTTGTAAATCCCAATCCTCAAGGAGCCGAAACTTGGCAGCTGCGAAAAAATGAATCCGGAATAAAAATTTATACCCGCTCTGTGCCCGGTTCAGATCTGGATGAATTTAAAGGAACCTGCACCCTAAATGCTAGCCCTCAAACCTTAGTGGAGCTCGTAACGAAAGTAAAGTCCTTTACCGAATGGGTTCCAAGTTGTATAGAGGCTAAATTGTTGGACCAAAACAAAAATCAGCAAATCCACTATACGCGCATGGAGGCACCTTTCCCAGTTTCAGATCGTGATAGTTTTTACCGCTATGTGACCGAAACAAAAGGCAAAGATCGCAGGGTTACTATAGAAGCGCTTCCGGAATATGGGCCGCAAAAAGAAGATGCAGTGCGCATGACCATGGTTAAAGGCTTTTGGTATTTTAAAGATTTAGGAAATGGACAAAGCGCAGTGACCTATCAAGTGCATGCCGATCCGGGGGGCTCCATACCCGCTTGGCTAGCCAATTCCGAGGTAGTTGATAATCCATTTGAGACCCTTCAAAATCTGCAGGAAAAATTCAATTAGCCTTATCAACAATCCGCAATAAGCGCTTCCATTAGGATTATTTATCGGTTCATACCTTTGCTGCTTTTCAGCCGCCTAGTAAATGTTCGAATCGCATTACCAAATTCCAAAAATGGACTGCCCCTCCGAAGAAAATCTAATTCGGATGAAATTGGATTCGCTGAAAAATATCCATGATTTAAAATTCGACCTTAAAAATCGACAGCTATTTGTTTACCACGACTTGGAGACCATGCCTATCAGTCAAGCCCTAGAAAGCTTAGACTTGGGATCAAAATTGCTCGGTACTACAAAATCAGATTTTAAGCCTAGCTCCAAATCAAAAGGGCAGCGAAGTTTACTTATTAAGGTATTAATCATTAATGCTGCTTTTTTTGCCATTGAGTTGGGAATGGGTCTTTTTGCAAAATCCCTTGGGCTTATTGCCGATAGTTTAGATATGCTAGCAGATGCCTTGGTTTACGGCTTAAGCCTTTGGGCAGTTAGTGGTGATTATCTGCGAAAGAAAATGGTGAGTAAATGGGCGGGCTATTTGCAAATTGGCTTAGCCATTCTCGGTTTTGCTGCCGTTCTTAAACGATTCCTTTTCGGTAACGATCTCCCGCAGTTCGAAAGCATGATAATCATTTCAATTTTGGCCTTAATTGCCAATGCTTGGTGTTTGGTTTTACTTCAAAGAAGTAAATCCAAGGAAGAAGCGCATATGCAGGCCAGCATGATTTTCACCTCAAATGACATCATCATTAATGCCGGCGTAATTCTAGCTGGAATATTGGTCTTTATATTTCAAAGCCCTCTGCCCGATCTCCTCATCGGTAGCTTGGTTTTTGCCTTGGTCATTAAAGGCGCAAGGCGAATTCTCAAATTAGCCTAGCCAAGCGGAATAAGTAATACGGGAATCTTTGACTCTTGAATCAAGCTTTCAGAAAAACTTCCAAGAATCGCTTTATAAATGAAGTTATGCTCGTGGTGTCCACAGATAATTAAATCGGCATCCAATTTCTGTGCTTCTTCAACAATCATATCCTTGGTGGCGCCCTTTACCAAAAGTGCTTCGGCTACTAATCCTTTAGCTTGAAGCGATTTGGCATAGGAATCCAATAATCGATGTTCTTCCTTTAATTCTTGAGCCCTGATGTCGCGAATATATTCTGGACCAACAGCATAACCAATATACTCTGGATGGGGAGCCGCAATATGCAGGACCCATATTTTAACTTCAAAGGCTTTGGCCCATTCTGATGCTTTCTCTAAAAGCTGCTCTACCCCTGGACCGAAATCAACTGATACAATTACATTTTTCATGACGATCGCTTTAAGACTATCTAAATTCTTCAATATTCATCCTTAATACTATGATAAACATCAGTTTGGATTGAAGCTATTGTTTAATTTAGAGCCTTAAACAGGCCATGAAAAGATTAAGCTCCCTTTTAATTTTAATAGTCTCCACTTACTTTTTATCGGCTCAATCCAAAGCCGAATTTGGCGCGAACATTTCGGCACAAGCGGCAAAAAACGATTTTAAAATACTGGTAAATAGTCTTTTGGAGGTCCATCCCACGATTTTCAAATTTCAATCTGAAGCGGATTTTAAACGTAGAGAAGCGGCAGTTTTAAATTCTTTTAACGATTCTGTTTCTGAACTAGAGCTGCATCGAGAAATTAGACGCTTCATTCATACTATTGGCTGCGGACACACCACTGCCCAACCTTCCCTAAGCTGGTATAAAAAGCAAAGAGAAGATTCGAAAATTCTCCCTCTTACCGTTTATTTTAATGAGAAGGATCAGCTTTTCGTAAAGCAAGCTTTTGATCAAGATAGCCTGCTCAAACCGGGATTGGAGATTTTAAGCATTAATGGTCGTTCGGCCTCAAGCCTATTAAGAGAGATGCGGGCTATTCAAGAGGTTGACGGCATTAGCGAAGCCTATGCCAATAATCGGATTTTGAAACTCTTTGGTACTTACCATCTCTTTCTTTACGGACGAAGTGATGTTTATGAGCTAAGTTATTTGGATAGCCTCCAGCAGAAGCAAAGCCTTAAACTTGAAGGAGGAAAGTATGGCCCTTCAAAAAGACCGACCAATGCCCTTTACGGAGAAGCTTTAGTAAGTATGGATGCGGCGGCATTATTCCAGTTTGAAGATCAGCCTAACTGGGCTATTCTCGATCACAATGGTTTTAAAACCCGCTCCTATAAGAAGTTCTATCGCCGTGTCTTTAAAGAGTTAGAAAAGAGAGACATTCAAAACTTAATTCTCGATTTACGCGGAAATGGTGGCGGCTATTTTCCAAATGGCAACCGCCTTTTAAGCTATCTTTTAGAAGATGACTTTAGCACAGACTTTAGTCGACCAAAAAAGGAAGTAAGCGAATCCGATCAATTAAAAATGCCCATAGGGAGCCGCATTACACGTTTCCTTTTTAATTTAAAACCCGACGCTAATAAGGAAGACCCTGATCGCAACTACCAATTAAACTACCGGCCCAAAAAAAAGCATGCCTATCGAGGCAAACTCTATGTACTTACCGATGGAGGAACTTTTTCCCTTGGAAGCTTGGTGGCGACAAAACTTAAACATCACCGTGAATGCCTCATCCTAGGCAGTGAAACCGGTGGTGGTGAAGATGGATCCAATGCGGTTCTAATGTATAACTTGGTTCTGCCTTCAAGCGGAATTCGGATGCGGATTCCTTATTACTTTTTAGATCATAAAGTAGAACCCGAACTTGAAGGCAGAGGGCTTATCCCAGACATTATTATCGACTACCAGCCCGATGAACGGCTAGCGGCAAAGGATAAAGAACTAGAATATCTCTTTGAAAATCATATCTCAAGATGACTAAGAAAATTCTGGTGGAAAGCTGTTTGGATATGTTACGGGAGGGTCAAGAGAGATCGGACCTGAAAGACTTTTTAAAAAGCCATTCCCTTGATGCCCAAAGCAGATTAGAAATAATCTCCGAAGCCGATAATCAATTTTTATTGGAGCTAAAGGAAGCTCGACCTGAACCTAAAACTAAATCCCCAAACTACCTGTGGTATACTTTAATGGTTTTAGCCCTATTAGGTGTAATGCTAATGGCTGCTCTAGGTTACCTTAAAATAGGTTTGTTGGTCTTTGTTCTGATCTATCTTTCCTTACGAAAGCTTAGGGCAAGCCCCACCAGCCAGCGCAATGATTATTTCAAAGGTTTCTCCAAATAAGTATTCTGCTATTTGGAACAAACGTAAAGCACTTCGCCTTTCATCAAGCTATAGCGTTTAATCTCGTCTGCACTAAAGGCTTCATTAACAGCGAATCGCTCCACCTTAAAGCCTTCTTCTTTTAAACGATCTGGGTAGTCACTTCCATACTGGCGAACATGATCATACTGTCCAAAGCGTCTAATACGCTCTTCGGGATCGGTAATACTTGGATCTTCATCAGTTACATCCACTCCAGCCTTAAATGGCACTTGCATTATCGCCAAACCACCTGGTTTTAAAACCCGGCATAATTCCCGCATACATTGGCGGTCGTCAATAACATGTTCTAAAACATGATTGCATAAAATCACATCAAAATGATGATCCTCATACTGAATATTATGGATGTCCATTTTAACGTCTGCAATGGGGGAATCTAGATCAGCGGTTAGGTAATCTAAATTTTTCATCTTGCGAAAGCGACCATAAAAACACTGCTCAGGCGCGACATGCAATATATTTTGCTTTTCCTTAAAAAAGGAACTTTGGTTCTTAAGGTACAACCAGAGCAACCGATGGCGTTCCAAGGATAAAGATGCTGGTGCCAAGGCATTTTCGCGCTGACGACCCTTATAACCATAAGGCAGCAGTTTTCTATACTTCCGCCCATCTATGGGGTCCTCGAAATTATTACCTCGATAAAAGAGAGCCAAAATAGGCGCCGCCATGTACGATAATCGTATTAACATGGGTCGCGGAATAGTATTGAGGGCGAATTTAAATAGTGACTTAATCATGTTTAAGGGTTTATGCCCAAGGCTTCGTAAATATAATCGAAGGTGGATAAAATTTCCGGCTCACCGTTTACCATCGCTACATCATGCTCAAAATGCGCTGCCGCTTTTCCATCTACGGTATTTATAGTCCAACCATCAGATAGCTGCTTCACGCGATAGGTCCCCATCGTAATCATAGGTTCAATCGCCAGTACCATTCCGTCCTTTAAAGCTTTCCCACGACCGCGTTTTCCAAAGTTTGGCACTTGAGGATCCTCGTGTAATTTGGTCCCTATACCGTGACCAACTAATTCGCGCACAACGCCATAGCCGTGATCCTCAGCATGTTTTTGTATTGCAAAGCCAATATCGCCCAGTCTATTGCCCTTCTTAAACTCGGCAATACCTAGGTAAAGCGATTCCTTGGTAACATCCAACATCTTCTTCACCTTGGGATCCACCTCGCCCACCTCAAAGGTATAGGCATGGTCGCCGTAGTAACCATCTAAAATTGATCCGCAGTCAACACTTACCACATCGCCCTCCTTAAGAGGAATATCGGTAGGCAATCCATGTACTACTGTTTCATTCTTCGAAATCAACAAGGTACTGGGGCAGCCATATAATCCTTTAAAACCCGGTTTGGCACCTTGAGAAATTATAAACTCCTCCGCCTTACGATCTAAGTCAACCGGTTTGGCTCCAGGCTTTATCTCCTTGGCAATCATGCCGAGGGTGCGGCTCACAACTAAGGCCGCGGCCCGCAGTTTTTCAATTTCGTCTGGCCTTCTAATATTTATCATTTACTAAAATCTAAAGAAGCCTTTTCGAGAGGCTTTACGTGCTTTTTTCTTTTGAGGCTGTGGCTGTTCACCGGCTATTGAATGATATATTTCACCCCATCCCGGGAAACCTCCGAAATTTCGATCATCAATAAACAAGTCTGCATTTATCTTCCGACTCGCCTCCTTCTCATTAAATTTTTCTTCTGGGAAA
This sequence comes from Bacteroidota bacterium, assembly GCA_024742495.1. Classification (GTDB taxonomy): domain Bacteria; phylum Bacteroidota; class Bacteroidia; order Flavobacteriales; family Schleiferiaceae; genus Croceimicrobium. The sequence continues at coordinate 98,806 of JANSYJ010000005.1, read as the reverse complement.
CTGCTGTTCACTGCGTAAAACTCAATATCATTTTCTTTGCAAAACTCCACTGCATCTCTAAGACGGCGGCCCGATCTATAAGTCCAGAGAACTAATCGATGGCCATCCTTTTGAAGCATCTTTAAAGTTTCAAAAACAAAAGGCATTGGTTTGCCAATAGCGGGATAGGCATCCTCCACTATGGTACCATCAAAATCCACCGCAATAATCTTGGCGTCTAAAGGATTCATTTTAATAAGGATTTGCCCGACATGGCGTCTGGCTGTTCAACATTCATCAATTCCAATATGCTCGGTGCAACATCACCTAAAACTCCATCCCTCATACTTGTAGTTCCCAAGTCGTCTCCTACCAAAAAGCAAGGAACCGGCTGGGTGGTATGAGCCGTATTGGGACTGCCATCGGCATTAGTCATGCAATCTGCATTACCGTGATCGGCTAAAATAATAAAGCGATAGCCCTTTTCAAGGCCGGCTTTAACCACTGCTTCCGCGCAGGCATCTACCGTTTCGCAGGCTTTAATGGCCGCCTCCATAACACCCGTATGCCCAACCATGTCAGGATTAGCAAAATTCAAACAAATGAAGTCGGGAGTCTGTTCTTTAATATCTTTTATAATGGCATCTCTAACCTCGTAAGCGCTCATCTCGGGCTGCAAATCGTAGGTGGCCACTTTGGGAGAATTCACCATCAAACGATGTTCGCCTTCAAACTCCTCCTCTCTACCACCAGAGAAAAAGAAGGTCACATGAGGATACTTTTCGGTTTCGGCTATGCGCACTTGGCTGCGACCATTTCTACTGAGAACCTCGCCCAATGTATCGCTTAAATTATCTTTTTCATAAATCACTTCGATACCCTTAAAGGTATCATCGTAGCGGGTCATGGTTACAAAATGAAGCGGCAAAGTTTTCATGCCAAAATCGGGGAAATCCTGCTGACTTAAAGCGGTAGTAATTTGGCGGCCACGATCGGTGCGGAAGTTAAAGCACATCACCACATCGCCGGCCTCAATACTCCCTTGGGCGTCAATTATTCCCGGCTCTATAAATTCATCGGTAATTCCTGCGGCGTAGTTCTTCTCTAAGCATGCTTGCGCAGATGGAAATTCTTCTCCTTTGCCATGCACCATAAGGTCATAAGCCTTCTTCACGCGTTCCCAGCGCTTATCGCGATCCATGGCATAATATCGCCCAACAAGGGAGGCCACTTTACCGGAATATTGATCCAGATGCGTTTCTAAATCGGCCATATAAGCTAAACCACCTTTGGGGTCGGTATCGCGACCATCCATAAAAGCATGAATGTAAATATCTTGCACCGATTGATCATGTGCGGCCTTAATCAATCCCTTTAGATGCTTGATGTGCGCATGAACACCACCATCCGAGAGAAGGCCGATAAAGTGTACTTTTTTAGATTTTGATTTAGCGTAATCAAAGGCTTTTACAAGAACCTCCTCTTGGGCTATGCTTTCATCGGCAACAGCCATATTTATTTTTACCAAATCCTGATAAACAACGCGGCCTGCTCCTAAATTCATGTGGCCCACCTCACTGTTACCCATCTGACCTTCGGGTAAACCAACTGCCAATCCAGATGCCTCTAGCCGGCAATTTGGATACTGGTTATACAAGGAATCAACAAAAGGTGTTTGGGCTTTATCAATCGCCGAAACGGCTGAATTTCTAGCAATTCCCCATCCATCTAAAATGATCAGGGCTGCTTTGGGATGATTGCTCATGTTTGCTTATTAGGCGGCAAAATTAAGGATTTGCAAGATGGTAGCATCATATATTCAAAAGGCATCTTAAGGGCTTCCCAAAAATGCGACACTAATTTCTCAGATTCCTTTGCGCGCTAGAATTTAGCGCATTAGCGACACCATCGCATTCACTGCTTGTTTAATATTCGCTTGCACCTCTAAAATACTGGCTTCCATCATATAACAAGGAGCGCAAATAATCTTCAATTCTTGGTCAATGCTCAGCTCAGCTACGGTTTTAGATTCTGCTTGCATACCTATGCTTTCCATGCCCGTGGAGATCGCAGCAATATCATAGGGAGAGGCTTCTACCGTGGAGCCTACCGATAATTTGGCGGCAAATCCACTTCCTTGCAAGGCTTTAGCAACAGTAGTGGGGCTCATGCATAGAGCGGCGATTGGCTTGCCCTGCTTTACAAATTCTCGAATTAAATCTTGCACTTCAGGCAGTATAGGGCCATCCGGACCTTCAAAGGCCCATTTGCTGATATTCTTAGCGGTACCGAAACCTCCGGGCATCACTAAGGCATCATAATCATCAACCGAAATCCCGGCAAGATCTAAAACATCACCTCTGGCAATTCGCGCCGATTCAATTAAAACATTTCGAATTTCCTCCATTTCAGAACCATCCAAATGATTGATTACATGATGCTGATTTACATTTGGAGCTATGCATTGATAGGAAGCTCCCGCCTCAGCAATGGCTAGTAAAGAAAATACCGCTTCTTGAATTTCGGTTCCATCATAAACTCCAGAACCATGAAGGAGAACAGCAATATTCATAGAAATCTTTTAAGGATTATTATTCTCTTTTCGAATTTAAGGAAAAAGAGGGCGCAATAAAATTTGGAGACCTAAGCCTGGCGATATAAGCCAAGATTTAGAGTCGGTATAAAAGGGATTCTTACTGGGATTTTTTAGCATCACGCCTTGCAGCTTGCTTTTCAATACGCGTTACTATCTTAGGGTCTACTAGTTCGCGATAAGCGTCCGAAGCAGCCCAATATTGGAACTTCCCGCTTTCAATTTGCCATTCATCTTCAATAAAAGCGCGCAGTTGGGCATTTAGCCAAGGACTGCGTTTACCCAAAGTTCGAAGTACCCAAGAATGGGCCTTTTTCACAAAATTTCGTTCATCAAAAATATACTCCTTCACGAGAGATAGATAGGGCAGTAATTCCTGATCGGGCATTTTTTTATGATGAATGCTCAATGCTAAGATCATTACTAATCCGGAGCGTCTTTGAAACTCTCCCGGCAATGGCGACCATAAATAGGGTAGATCTTTAGCGAAGTCTGCCTTTTGAAAAAGTGAACCGCAAAATTGATCCACCAGATCCCAAGAATAGAGTCCAACCATAAAATGATCCGCTTCATCCATGCTTAGTTCTTTAGCTGGAAAAATAAGTCCTGCGGCCAATTTAGCTTCGTGATAGTCGCTTTCAAACAATTCCAGGGCTAGGTCTCGATCACCACGAAATTTTTTCGCATAATCTCGCAATACCGGCATTCTCACCCCTAGGGCATGTTCATTGGGAATGCCATAATTAAGCAATTTGGCGCGATGAGCTTGATCGGCTAAATCGTTTAAACCATTTATAAAACTTGTGCTTTTTAAACTCATGAGAGTAAAAAGGAAACATCTCCTTGTTCCAACTCCCGCATAGCCTTGCCCGCCTCAAACAAAGGGGCGGTATGGGGCCCTTTTAGCTCGAGCTTTCCTCCTTCTAAACGCAACCACGAAGCTTCCCTTAAGCCAATAACCGCCTGTTTATTTTGAAAGTGAAACTCGTTAATCCGGGTAGCGCGGGTTTCCCCTTGATGCTTGCTATCAGGATCGGGGTCTAGGTAATGGGGATTAATATTAAAAGGCACCAAACTCAAAGCCTCAAAACTTGGCGGATACACGATAGGCATGTCATTGGTAGTTCCAATGCTTAAGCCAGTAATATTGCTACCTGCGCTGCTACCCATATATGGAGTCCCGGCTACTACCGCTTCTCTAAGAGTATCAATAAGCCCTAGCTCGTATAAGGTTTTTGTAAGTAAAAAGGTATTTCCTCCTCCCACGAAAATGGCAGCGGCATTTTTTATAGCTAAATCGGGATCCTCATACTCATGAATACCCGTCACATTTATACCCTTGCTTTTTAAAGCTTTCGCTGGATACTCGGTATACTCATCATAGCTTATGCCTCCGGGCCGAGCATAGGGAATAAACAACAATTCCTTGTGTCCATCTAAAAAATCCTCCAGCTCATCTAAGAGGTATTCCATATAGTCGGAACCATGAATCTTGGAGGTTGAAATCATTAAAACTTTAGACTGATCAGAATAGTAGGCTTTTATCATTGAAATTGCTCTGCTTTTAAAAATTTTGTAGAAAATGGAAGCTTAGTTTTCTTGGTCTTGTTCTTCATATAGATGGGTATAAACTCCCATTCTAAACCTTCTTATTAGGGTGAAGATTGGCCGAACCCTTCCGCCATAAGCCGAAATATGATTATAGTCGCCGAAGAAAACCATTGGATTGGTTCGAAAGCTATCCTCCGTAATTTGAAAGTCTTCCCAAGTTTCGCCGGAGTCGGTGCTGCGCGCCATATAAACATGGGTATTATTACCCTCCAATCCACGGCGATCGTAAAAAACGGCATAGAGGTAATTGCTTACTGGGTCCACGCACATCCAGGTAAAAAACTGATCGGCCTTGCCAGTGTCGCTATTAATCCGCTTGGCTTCCGACCAATTCGCTCCACCATCTGTAGAGCGGATGTACCAAACATCGTAATTCCCATTGCGATCATCAACCCAGTTTACAAAGAGATTGCCAGCGGTATCGCAAACCGTTACGGGCATGCCATTAGCGCGTTGTACGCCGGGAATTTCAATATCCCAACCGCCACTCTGCTCTGCAATCACCTGATCTTGATCCATCCAGGTTTCACCACCATCGGTGCTTTTATCAAAAAATAATTTCGACTGATTAGCCCAAGTAACGTAGATGGTTCCATCTGGACCTACTGCTGGAACAGCCCCCTCGGTGGTGCTATCTCCATCCAAACAGTTTCCTGCAATTTCATTGATGCGAATAGCCTCCGACCAGCTTTCACCGCCATCCACAGATTTGGAGAACATAATATTACTCTCATCCTCAATAATCTCACTGCCGTATTTATCAAACTGCGTCCAAGTAATATAAATCGCATTCGAGTTTGGATCTACCACCGCCCAATGTTTATCCTGATCTTTTGGATGAGCCATTCCCGTATAAGAGCCATTGCTCCAAGTTTTACCGCCATCTTCACTTTTCTGAATTACAATGCGATCTAAAATTTCCGTGCTCGACCAATTTTCACCGGTAGGATCGGATAGATGCAAATAATAATGATGACCAGCGGTATCCGATATTAAAACGGGATCGCCCCAAACGCCAAAGGAAGAAACAAGGGTATCAGCATACCAAGTTGCTCCGCCATCTTCAGAATAGAAAAAGCCATTCAAAACTGCTCCCGCTACAATATTATCTGGGTTTTTCGGGTTTATGCTAATGCTTGGTTCGCAATATCCTCGGCCACCAATAAAATTGCCATCGGCGATAAGAACTGTTTGGGCCTGCATGCTAATAGTGGCCAGGAAAAGGAATACTAAATTTTTCATTTTTTTCGAATACACATCAAACCATCTCTAAGAGGAAGCAGCAAATTTTCCACCCGCTCATCCTTCTGTACGAATGTATTGAATTCCAATAAAGCAATGGTGCTTTCATCCTGCGGATCGGGCTCTTCCAAGACCTTGCCGCTCCAGAGGACATTATCAGCTAAAATAAGGGCACCTGGCTTAAGGTTAGGAATTAAGCTTTGGTAATAATTTAGGTAATTGGGCTTATCGGCGTCAATAAACACCAAGTCCCATGGTCGGTCCAAGCTTTTTAAACTCAATGCAGCATCTCCAATATGAAGGTGAATTTGTTGACCGTAATTTGAAGCTCCGAAATACTTTAGAGCCATAGATTCCAATTCATCATTTAGCTCCAAGGTGTGCAATTCACCTTCCTCTCTTAAACCTTCGGCAAGGCAAAGAGCGGAATAACCGGTATAAGTTCCTATTTCCAAAATATACTTAGGGCGCATGAGTTTGGATAAAAAAGCCAAATACCTGCCTTGCAATGGACCACTTAACATTCGGGGCTGCAATACTTTAAGGTGAGTCTCCCGATTAAGCTTTGCCAATAATTCTGGCTCCGAATCGTGGTGAGCACTCAAATAATCTTCTAATTGAGAGTCGAGAAAATGCATAAACTAGAATTCAGTCAAAAGTAGCCATAAAGCCGCGTGAATCCCTAATTTCGTAAAATGATCACGATCAAACCTTTCAAAGCCATTCGTCCACCTCGCGATAAAGCTTATTTGGTGGCCACGCGTTCCTATTTAAGCTATAATGAGGAGGAGCTCGACGATAAATTACGGAATAATCCTTATTCCTTTATGCATGTGATAAACCCAAAGGAAGGTCGAAAAATGCCTTTCGGAAAGGAGAAATATCAAATTGTAAGAGATGGTTTTAAGCTATGGCTTGAAGAAGGGATTTTCATACAAGATTCGGAACCTTCTTACTATCTGTATAGCCAGGTTAAAGATGGGAATGAGTACATCGGCATCATTGCGGGCGTAAGCGTGAATGATTACCAAGAAGGTAGGATTAAAAAACATGAAAACACCCTCAGTGCCCGAGAAGAAATGTTCACCGATTACTTGGAAGAAACAGGCTTTAATGCCGAGCCTGTCCTTTTAATTTACCATGATGAGTTTTCCTTAAACCAACTTTTCGCACGCTATATAGAGACGCGGGCCGAATACGAGTTCACCTCAACGGATAAGGTTTATCATCAGCTTTGGCCAATTAGTGAGGCCAAGGATTTAAAGTTGATTACTGATGTTTTTGCCCAGCAAGAGCAGCTCTATATCGCGGACGGTCATCACCGCAGTGCCAGCTCCGCCAAGCTTAAGGACCGCATGGCCCAAGCAGGACAAGAAAGTGGTGCCCATAATTATTTCATGGCCTTTCTAATTGGAGAGGAGCAAATGAAAATTTATGATTTCAACCGTTTGGTGATTAATAATACTGGAAAGAAAAAGGAAGCGATTTTTAAAGAACTGGAGCGTTGCTTCCATATCGAGCCCAAGCATGAAGAGACCTTTCATCCCCAAAAAATTCATGAAATGGGAATGTACTTCGAAAAGGAATGGTATAAATTAAGTCCGAAAATGGGAAGCTTCGACCCCGGCGATGCAGTAGGGCATTTAGATGCGGAAATCTTAAGTCGAAATATACTAGGCCCAATATTTAATATCCTCGACCTTAAATCGGATAATCGCGTAGATTTTGTGCCGGGCACCAATGGCTTGGAATATTTAGAACAGGCAGTAGATCAGGGCAAATATCAGCTGGCCTTCAGCTTATTCCCGGTTAGCATAGAGCAGATAAAGCAAGTGAGTGATGCCGGTAAGAGCATGCCTCCTAAAAGCACCTATATCGAACCTAAGTTGCGCAGCGGACTAACTATCTACCCAATTCAGGATCACTAAAAGGGCCAATTTTCTAAGCACATAATAAAGGCCAGACCAAAGCCAGCTCCGGAAATAAAGAAATTCCAGTCGCGGATTTTGCGATTAAGCAAGAAATTGTACACGCCCATTAGCGCTAAAAGGATCAACACCAGGAGTAGTTGCGCTAACTCTATCCCAAGATTAAAGGGCAAAAGGGCCTGCCAATAATTGGTATCTCCCATCACCAACATATCGTAGTAATTGGAAAAGCCCAAGCCATGGATGAGGCCGAAAACACCTGCAATCCAAGCCTTGCTTTTATTCTTTTGATTTTGGCCGCGTTTAGTAATATTAAACATCGCGGTTAAGAGTATCGTAAGCGGAATTAAAAACTCAATAAAGGCCTTATCCACACTAATTGCATTAAGGGCTCCAAGGCTCAGGGTGATAGAATGACCAATGGTAAAAAAGGTAACCGCCGTTACAACCTTAAGCCAATTTCGAACTTCGTAAACAGCCATTAAAACGACTACAAATAGAATATGATCCAGGGCTTCGAAACTGATAATATGTTCATAGCCGAGGCGTAAGTAATTGGAAAAAGTCTGCATTCTAAAATTGTAAGATTTGCTCCGTTGACGAAGAATTTAAAAATGCCGATCGGAGCTTTTCCCCAACCTTTACATTCACGATATTACTTTGATCATCAAAGCTATCAAAAAAGACCCTATTGGAAATACCCAATTGCTGTGGAGGGTTTGGACAAGGATAATAGAAATAAAGGTAAACAAGCTCATATTCCACTTCAATACCTAGATACACTTGTTGCAAGCTTGAATCGCCTTGCTCAATTTTAAAATTCTCTTTTAAAAAGGCTGCTATGAACTCGTCCGCCTTTGGATGTTGATTGGCCCCTCCTAAATTTAATTTCACTTGATGATCGAGTTCCAAGCGCCGTTCGAGGTCGTCGGTAAACAAGCGCAAGGTGCATTGCAATTCCTCTTCTTTAAAATCCACTTGCGCGATGCTTACATGAAAATCGTGCATGGCCATGGAAAAACTAAAGAGTAGGACTAAAAGTGCTTTCATTTTTTCGCCAAATTGGGAGCCAATTTAGTGAAATCAAAAGGGCCCAATTGGCGCTTAAAAAATAATTAGCATGTCAAATACCGATCTTATCATTCCGGAACGTCCGCGCGATATAGGCGACTTTTTAGTGGGGCGCCTTCTTCCCTTTCGAAAAAAGAGAATGGTGGGGCCTTTTATATTTATCGATCACATGGGGCCGACTAGCTTAGGTCCAGATCATTATATGGATGTAGACCAGCATCCACATATAGGGCTGACAACCTTAACCTTTCTCTTGGAGGGAGAAATTGAACATTGCGATAGCTTGGGAACTAAACAAGTGATTAAGCCCGGTTCCGTGAACTGGATGGTTGCCGGCGCGGGGGTTAGTCATACTGAACGCACGCCACAAGCCATTCGCAATGGCCAAATCTGCAGGGTTCATGGCTACCAAATCTGGGTGGCTTTGCCAAAAGAGAAAGAAAGTATCGCTCCTTCTTTTCATCATTTTGATGAGTCTCAATTACCACAATGGAATGTAGGACCTAATCAATGGAAATTAGTAGCGGGCTCTGCTTTTGGCAAAGAATCGCCAGTTCCGGTGCATTCGCCACTCTTTATGCTAGAGCTTAAGTGCAGCGAAACAAACCGCATTAATCTTCAAGGTCAAATTAAAGGTGAAGTTGGCATTTGCATTGTAAAGGGCTCCGTTAAAGCCTGCGAACATCATGTTAAAGCAGGAGAGCTACTTGTATCGAAGGAGGAAAATGTTTGCGATTTAGAAGTGGAAGCCAATAGCCACATATTATTTTTTGGCGGCCAAGCATTTGCGGAAAAGCGCCACATTTACTGGAATTTCGTATCCAGTAGCGCTACGAAAATTGAAGAAGCCAAAGAAGCTTGGGAAAATTGGAACTGGCCCAAAGTAGCGGGCGATTCCAGCTATGTACCTTTACCCGGATCGAAAACCTAAATCATGAGAAATAGAATCGCTTTGCTATTAGCATTATTTACCTGCAGTGCCATGGCCCAATCTAAAGAAGGGTTTAGCCTCGAAATGTACGGTGGTGCCAGTTCTGCAATAAATAGTTTTGGTAGTGCCTATCAATATGAGGGAATAAAAGACTGGGCAGAACTACCTTTTGAAGCGGGGGCCGGTTTTGCTTTTCGGAAGAATGCTGGCTCTAAGCAACAATGGGGCTTAAAATTGAGCGTTTCGCGACTGGCTTTTGGCTACAGCGAAACGGGCTTTACCGACAATAATGGTGATGTTCAGGAATTGCGCCCTATTAGTACTCGACGTATCTATTTAAATTTTAGCCCATTATACAGCTTTAACCTTTATGAAGGCAGCAGTTCAATTTTCGCATTGGAGACTGGCTTTAACTTTAAGCTCCCTTTAAATGCATACACCTTAGCACGGGATGCCCAAGCAAATAACCAAGATGTTGATGATCTTCAGAATGCCAGTGTTGGTATTCTAAGTGTTTATCAATTCCATTTGGCGCCCACCGTGGTTTGGGGTGCCACCCGATTAGGGCTACCGTTTAGTTATAATATGAGTTCCGGTGAAGATTGGGAGCTTTTGAGCGGTTGGAGTCTCGCTTTATCGCTTAGCTATTTTATTGATGAGTAGCGGGCTATACAAACCACAAGCCACCAGCAATAAGCAGCAAAACCACAATTTGCATCCAAGCGGTGTAGAGCCAAAACTTTGGAGCAGATAAAAAACTATGTAAGCGACCAGCTAGCAGGGCGATCACCGAAAAAAGCACAAAGGCCTGTAGCATAAAGCTAAGGCCCATAATAAACATCTGCATAAAGCTAGAACCTGCGGCATCGGGATCTACAAATTGAGGCAGAAGGGCTAGAAAAAACAGGGTTACCTTGGGGTTTAAGACATTCATTAAAAAGCCCTTGCCAAAAGACTTCCAAAAATTGGGCTGCTTTAAAGGATCTTTCGAGGTGTTAATCGCTTTTACATTGGCCCGATCTTGCCAAACTAAATAAGCGATGTATACGAGATACAATGTACCTGCCGCTCTTATGGCCACTGCTATTTGAGGAAACTCATAAAGTAATAGGGCAATGCCGGTAGCGGCTAAAAAGGTGTGCACCATTACACCAGAAGCTAGGCCAGCCGACAAACTCACCCCACGTTTTGCGCCGCGGCTGATACTTTCCGTTAAGACGAAAATATTATCAGGCCCCGGCATTAAAGTAAGGGCCACGGCGGCAGAAATAAAAGCTAGATATAGATCCCAATTCACGCGGCCAAGATAAGTTGCATCAATGATATTAAAGATTCAGTCGCATAAGTTTGCTAATCCCGATAAAGGGCAACAAATTTGTTTCATGCAAAACGAAAGCTCCCCCAACGACTGGCATGCTTTATACACCAAACCGCGTTCGGAAAAAAAAGTAGCCGAACGCCTATTGGCAAAAGGCTGTCAGGTTTACGCCCCATTGGAGACTAAAATAAAGCAATGGAGCGACCGTAAGAAGGAAGTGAAAGAACCGTTTTTTAAAAGTTATGTATTCGTTCAGTTTGAAAATTCGCAACGCTTTGAGGTATTAAACACACCCGGCGTAGTTGCGGAAGTAAAGTGGTTGGGGAAGGCCGCTAAAATTAAAGCTGAAGAAATTGAAGCTATTCGAGATTTCCTTGAACGTTATCAAGGGGTTAAAATTGAAAGTTTCGACTTAGCTCGCGGCGAAAGGCTGCGAATAAAACACGGTAATTTAGAAGACTCTTACGGCACGGTTGTTCGCCAAAGCAAACATCGTGTTTTACTCGAAATTGAAAAATTAGGCATGGCCCTGTACGCCGAAGTTCCTAAAAGTCAGGTTGAAAAAACAGATTTATGAAAAAAGTAGTGTTCTTATTCATCCTCTTCTCGAGCCCAGTTATAGCTCAAGACAAAATAAACTGGTTAACTATTGAAGAACTCGAGGAAGCGCAGTCTAAGGAACCACGTAAGGTATTTGTTGACTTATACACCGATTGGTGTGGCTGGTGCAAGCGCATGGATAAAGCTACTTTTCAACATCCAGGAATTGTGGCCTATGTAAATGAGAACTACTATGCAGTAAAGTTTAATGCCGAAAGCAAGGATACCATTAACTTCTTGGGTGGTGAATTTAAATATGTGGCTCAAGGCCGCAAAGGCTATAATGAACTGGCGGCGGTTTTGGCAAATGGTAAGCTTTCCTACCCTACCATCGTTTACCTCGATGAAAATCTTCAAGTGATACAGCCGGTGCCAGGATATATGGATCCCGAGTCCTTTGAGCAGGTGATTACCTATCTAGCTGGGGATCACTATAAAGATCAACCTTTTGAGCAGTATAAAAAGAACTATCAGCTCCTTATTTCCCAATAAGAAAAGCTTTGAACTTTGAGCCCGAAAAGCCTAGGACTAAGCCCGTCATTTAGTTTAACTTTGCGCTTTTCAAAATTTCCGCATGAAGATTTCATACAGCTGGCTCAAGGAATACATCAATATCGACCTTAGTCCAGAGAAGGCATCAGAATACCTTACCGACACAGGATTGGAGGTTGAAGGTTTAGAACAAATCGACACCATAAAAGGAGGATTACGCGGAGTAGTAATTGGCGAAGTCCTAAGCTGCAAGCAACATCCGAACGCGGACCGTTTAAAAGTGACCGAAGTAAATATCGGCAGCGCGGAGCCGGTACAAATTGTTTGTGGTGCGCCAAATGTAGGTGCCGGCCAAAAGGTATTGGTAGCCACAGTTGGCACTGAAATTTATACCGAGGACGGATCCTTCACCATTAAGAAAAGTAAACTTAGAGGCGAAACGAGCGAGGGAATGATATGTGCCGAAGATGAGCTTGGTTTAGGCTCGGGCCATGATGGTATTATGATTTTAGAATCTTCGGCGGAAGTGGGCCGAGCAGCAGCGGAACATTTTGGTATCGAGTCCGACTATGTTATTGAAATCGGTCTTACCCCAAACCGCACCGATGCCATGAGTCATTATGGCGTTGCTCGCGATTTACGCGCGGCATTATTGCGTTTTGGAGCGTCAAATATCGACCTTAACCTTCCTTCGGTTTCTAGCTATCAAGAGCAAAATCTGGACCGACCAATTTCGGTTAATATTGAAAATACCGAAGCTTGTTACCGCTATATGGGCATCTCCCTAAGTGGGGTAAAAGTTGGGGAATCTCCAGCATGGATGCAAAATCGCTTAAGGGCCATCGGCCTCAATCCGGTAAACACTATCGTGGATATTGGGAATTATGTATTGCATGAAACCGGTCATCCGATGCACGCTTTTGATGCGGACAAAATAGCAGGAGGCAGCATTGTGATCAAAAACGCGGAGCCTGGTCAAAAATTTACTACCCTCGATGGATCAGAGCTTGAACTAAGCGATAAAGATCTTATGATTTGGGATGCCGAAAAGCCCTTAGTTCTGGCCGGCGTTTATGGAGGTTTAAATTCTGGCGTATCGAGCGAAACCACCAATATTTTCCTTGAAGTAGCCTATTTCGACCCCGTGCATATCCGTAAAAGTGCCAAACGTCATGGCTTAAATACCGATTCTAGCTTCCGCTATGAACGCGGTGTAGATCCTGCTATGACCGAATATGCCTTAAAAAGAGCGGTAACCCTTATTCAAGAATTAGCCGGTGGCGAAGTTTCTATGGCTCTTGCCGATGAGCATCCTATAAAGCTTGGCAACCATGAGGTGACCATGAATTTGGATCGGATGAAAACGCTAATTGGCGCCGACATTGCCACCGAAGAAGTACGAAGCATTTTGGCTTCCCTCGATATTCGGATTAAAGCCGAAGCGGGACGCAACCTTCATTTGGAGGTTCCAGCTTACCGCCAAGATGTTACTCGCGAAGCGGATATTGTGGAGGAGGTATTAAGGATTTATGGCTTTAATGCCATACCCTATGATGGCCCCATGCGGATTGCTGTTGCCTCTAAAGATCCTTCCGACGATGCAATTGAACGCGAATTAATTTCTAGTTTATTAAGCGCTAAGGGTTATCATGAAATGATGAATAACTCCCTGACTAAAAGCGCCTATTATGAGAAACATGGCTTTAATAGTGAGGTCAGTGTTGCTATGCTTAATCCACTTAGTCAGGATTTAGGAGTACTGCGCCAATCCATGCTGTTTGGCGGCTTAGAGGCCCTCGAGTACAACAGCAAAAGACAAAGACCCAATTTAAAGTTTTACGAATTCGGAAGAGTGTATAAGCAAGCTGAAAATGCTTATGGCGAAAGCGAAAAACTGAGCCTTTGGTTGAGTGGTTTATCGGAAGAAGAAAATTGGAGAGACGGCGCCAGGCCTTCCAGTTTTTACGAAATTAAAAATGCTCTAACTCTTTGCTTCGATCGCTTAGGAATGGGCCCGGCCCAAGAGTCTGCAACTAGTGATCCTATTTTTAGTGAAGGCCTGCATTGGCATCGCGGTCCGAAAACAATTGCCCAATTGGGAATGGTATCTAAATCCATTTTAAAAGAATTTGATTTAAAAGTACCGGTTTACTATGCCGAACTTAATTGGTCGGAACTGGTAAAAGCCGGACGCAAAAAGCAAATCGCCATGGAAGATCTACCACGCTTCCCTGAAGTGAGACGCGATTTAGCCCTTCTTGTAGACAGTAGCATTTTATACGCAGATTTAGAAAAAGCAGCTCTAAGATCTGGCGGTAAAATTTTAAAGGCCGTGAATCTTTTTGATGTGTATGAAGGCAAAAATTTACCGGCAGGTAAAAAGTCTTATGCCCTAAGTTTCACCTTTGCCCACGCGGAAAAAACCCTTAACGATAAGGAGATTGAAAAACTAATGGCTAAGATATTGGCCAATTTAGAAAAACAATGTGGCGCTAGCCTGCGTTAGAGCGGCATGTTAAAAATTGCCTTTGATCCGATTTATCACCATCCCCTTCCGGATGGACATCGGTTTCCTATGGCTAAATACAGCCTTTTACCGGAGCAATTGATTTACGAAGGCACCTGCACCGAAGCGAATTTCTTTAGTCCCGGCCTTTTAAGCGAGCAACAAATACTAAGAACCCATAAGGAAGCCTATTGGCAAAAACTTAAGTCTTTAGCGCTGAGCAAGTCCGAAGAACGAAGGACGGGTTTTCCGCTATCAGCGCAATTGGTGGAAAGGGAGCGCAGGATAAATCAAGGTAGTATTGAAGCGGCGCTTTTCGCCTTAGAACATAAGGTAGCCTTAAATATTGCTGGGGGCACCCACCACGCCTTTAGCGATCATGGTGAAGGCTTTTGTCTATTAAACGATATTGCCATTGCTTCCCATTACCTGCTCGATACCAATCGGGTCAGTCAAATATTGGTGGTTGATCTCGATGTACATCAAGGAAATGGCACCGCCGAAATCATGCGCAAGGAAAGCTCAGTATTTACCTTCTCCATGCATGGCGCTAACAATTATCCTCTTCATAAAGAAAGAAGTGATTTGGATATTGCCCTACCTGATGGCATCCAGGATTCGGCCTATCACAAAGTTTTAGATCGTAATTTAAAGCAGTTGGTCGATCAGCTAGAACCTGATTTTATTTTCTTTCAAAGCGGGGTTGATGTGCTCGCCACTGATAAATTAGGTCGTTTGGGACTGAGCATGGAAGGCGCGAAAGTGCGAGATAAAATGGTTTTTCAAGTGGCTAAAGATTATCAAATCCCAATAATGGCCTGTATGGGAGGTGGTTACAGTGAAAAGCTTGTGGATATTATTGAAGCGCATGCAAATACTTATCGGCTTGCGCAGGATCTATTCTTCTGAGCTAAGCGGTAAACTAAAATAAAAGCATGTGCCCTCACCTACGGTACTCTCTACGCCAATCTCTCCTCCCATAGCTTCCACCTGACTTTTAAGCATGTACAAACCTAATCCGCGGGACTGAGGGTGATTGTGAAAGGTTTGATATAACTGAAATAGCTTTGAACCATATTTTTCCAAATCAATACCTTGTCCATTATCCCTAAAGTGGATAAAAACTTTTTCATCTTTTAGCTCACAGCTAACGCTAATATGAGGATCACGCTCGGGGTGGCGATATCGTAGAGCATTCGTGATCAAATTCATAATAATACTCTCCAAATAGGCCTTTACGGCCATAACCTGCTGATCGGGCTCAAAGTCAAAAGTCAATTCAGCCTTATTAGCATCCAAATCTCGCGCAACTATCTTTAGGACCCTATTAATTTCGGTCTTTAAATTTAGGTTTTGCTTGTTTCGATTTAAGCTTTGATTAAATACTATAATCTCATTTAGATGCCTAATTGTTGATTCCAAGCCTTTGCTCACTTCCTTGAGATAAGACCAAAGTTCCTCTTTTTCCTTTGGATCCTTTGAGGCTTCTATGGTATCGATAAGACCTTGAAAACTTGCAGAATGTGATCGAATATTATGGGAAATGATATGGGTGAAATTCTGTAAGCGATTATTCTGGTCTGAACTTAAATTAAGCAAGGACTCCATTTGAATATTCTTCATTTCTTCTTGATCAATATCCTTCATCACAATCAAGCTAAAAAGAAACTCCCCATTACTGTTCCAAATTGGTTTGTTTCGAATTTGAAGCCAGCATAAATCATCATGCGTTCGTAGCTGCATTTTGGCTTCATAATTCCTTTGCCGCTCAATCGCTTGAAGTAGCAATGACAGCTCTCCCGATTTTTCTTCGGCCTGCAGCAGTTGTTGAATAGGCCGCTCAATAACCTCCCTTAAATTCCAATTAAAGAACTCGGCACCGGCCTTATTCACCCAGTTTAGCGAGCCATTCTCATTTAACACCAAAATAAGATCGGAGGTACTCCTTGCAATTTGCGCCAACTTAAACTGCTGTTTTTCATAGTTCTTTTGGGCATCAACAGAATCTAAAATGCCAAACCAAGTTTTGCCTCCTTTGTCGGGTTTATCTTCCGATTTTGCCTTGGCTCGATACCAAAACTCCTCTCCCATTTTATTCTGCACCCGAAACTCCACATCCAGTTCGGTATTATTTCGGGACGCATAAATTATAGATCCCAAAACGGTTGAGTAATCCTTAGGACTCACCTGGTCAATTACAAGCATGGGATGCTCCATGAGCTGCTCGCGATCTACACCGAACTGCTTTGATTGGTAAGATTCACTTAAAAATTTCAATTCAATCTCATCCTCTGGAGAAACGTCTACCTGAAAAACAATGCCCGGTATCTTTTCGGTTAATTTCTGCAGTTGAAGAATGCTAGATTTTACCTGTTCCCGCTGTCTTTTGCTTTCGGTAACATCCTGCTGAATGCCAATTATCCCTAGTATTTGTTCGACTCCATCATGTAACAGCTTATAATCCCCTTCCAAAATCATTGGGCTGCCATTTCTTTTGTGCACGGAAGTAAATGCATGCAGTCGACCATCATTAAACAAGGCTTGCACCATTTGCCAGCGCCCCTCAGGGTCATCAATCATAAAATCATCAATGCGCAAGCCGAGGTAGTCACTTTCCTGGCTCATTTCATATAGCTCCGCAAAATTTCGATTGGCCTTGGTAATACGCATGTTCTCAACGGCATAGTCCATCGCTTCAGCTTGACTGCTAAAGAGCTTTAGATTGAGCGGCTCCGGCAGCATCATAAAAAATACCGCATTGAGTTGATTGTTGATAAACACATCTAACTCACGTTGATCCAAGCTTATCATTTTCTCCGCCCACCTCAGGGCCGTTACATCATAGCCTCTGGCATAAACCACCGGGTGGCTACCTGCTTCCAGAAGGCATACAAATTCCCAAGCCGTGGACTGGATTAAATCTTTAGGGCCACGAATATCCAATTGAGTACTTAGCACGGTGCCCGGTTTAGCAAATGCCAGCTCAAGAGATGAATAGTATGCCTCCTTGCTATTTACGTCAATTCTGCCACATCCAAATGGCCGGGAGAATGGCTGGTCTTCTGCACAAAAAGCCGATTGATAGGCGGTATTTACAAAGCCATAATTCCCCAATTCATCAATCTTGGTGAGATAGGTAAAGGACAATGGACTGGGGCTAAAGGGACTAATCCCTTCCTCTATATTCCTCACTAAGATTATGTCATCATCCGACTGTAGCCGCTCTATTTGGCCACTTAATACAATTAGGCCATTTTCACTGGGGTAGATGAAATTAGCCGTTTCTACTTCATTTCCTTTTGTTTCTAACACGAGTTGAAGCTGATGTTTACCAAGGGTATTCGCCAAAAAATGTCGCTCACCACTGGCATTAAGTTTTAAAACTTGTTTAAAGGAATTACTAAGAAAGACCTCCTGATCTCGAGGGTTTAATAACCAAAAACCATAGGGCGCAGATTTATCTACCTCCAGGTAATTGGTGGACCTGTTTAGAAAGCCTTGAATGGCGGATTGTAGTTTGGTTGGCATGTGGGTACTTAGCTAAGGTAAGTTACAACAAATGTTTCGTGTTATTAGTCAGAACGAGCCTGAATTCTAACGGATAACAATTTGGTAGGTATCTGCACTAAGCTGCTCTAGCAGAATATGTCCACGTTTTCGGATTTCGGCTAATGCCGCATCGTTATAATGGCGGACGGTATATAGCTCCAATTGCCCATCAACACTTAAATCGAAATTTTGCTTTAGCTCCTCAATTAAGGGAGGGCCAGCTATGGGGTCGTTATTTACACAAAAAGCTGAACGCGTTGCCGAATGCTGAGACAAATTTACCCGCAAGCCGTAACGGTGGAATAGTTTATAAATCATGGAAAGGTGATCTTCCGCGATGAAAGCCAGATCTCGGGTGGAAATTGTAATCAATTGCTGATTTTCCTTTCGGATGAAACAAGGCATGAAGGGCTCTAAAGCCACACCTTCTGAAATTAAAGTTCCCTCCTCCTTTAAATCGGCGAATGAACGTACTCTTAAAGGAATACCACGCTCTTGTAAAGGCTGAATGGTTTTGGGGTGAATTACTGAGGCACCATAAAAGGCTAATTCTATGGCCTCGCGGAAGCTGATTTTTTGGAGCAACTGGGTATCTTCAAACACCTTTGGATCTCCGTTTAAAACGCCAGGAACATCTTTCCAAATACTCAGCTCTTTCGCCTTAAGGATATAAGCCAATACCGAAGCGGTATAATCGGAGCCTTCTCGTCCCAAGGTTGTAGCATTGTAATGATCATCGGATGCTATAAAGCCCTGAATAACGAAAGACCTGCCAGTTTGTATGGCCTCTTCCACTAATCGACTTGAGTAATTCCAATCGACTCTAGCCGCCCGGTAATTCTGATCGGTGCGAATTAAACGCCGAGCATCTAACCATTGGTTCTCAAAACCATCGTGATTGAGGTAAGCGCTAATAATTTTAGTGGAAATAATTTCTCCGAAAGAAACGATTTGATCATAAACCCGATTGAAGCCGCCTACGGCAGGGGTTTCCAAAATGCTTTCTAAGTGTTGAAACTGTTCCTCAACCTCAGCCTTAATGGCTCGGTAATCATCTGCTTTGCTTGATTTAAAAAGCAGCTCAACCAAGTCTAAGTGCTGATCTCTTATCAGGCTAAATTGCTTCCGACAAGCCTCTTCATTTTTATCGAGAAAATACTGAACCAACAATTCCAAGGCATTGGTGGTTTTTCCCATGGCCGAAACCACGATGAGTATATCGTCTTTTGAAAAATGCTTTACTATGGAGGAAACCCGTTGAACGCCAGCGGCATCTTTTACACTAGCCCCTCCAAACTTAAATATGCGCATAGCGGTGTATCTCTGGCAAAAATACGAATGTTGATGGCTCTCTATTTAGTGCATCAACCATTGTGCGTCAGAAACAGCACAAATTCCTCCGCACTCCTCTAGTAGGTCGCGCATTTGCTCGCGCAGGGAATCGAATTTCGCTGGCTTGCAGTACCATATAAGCATGCTATTGGTAAAGGCATCGGTAAGACCTAAACCATCTTGAATACCGCGATGTCCCATACCTCTCACCTTTTCGATTAAAGTATAACCTTCTACCTTTTTCTCTTGAAAAAGATCCAATACCCGCTCTAGCTCCGGACTGGGTACAATAATTTCTACTCTCTTAATATTTTCCATATCACGCGTATAGGTATTGCAAGATCATATAATACACTGGAATTCCCACGATGATATTTATGGGAAAGGTTATACCTAAAGAAAGGGGTACATATATACCGGGATTGGCCTTTGGCACTGCCATTCGCATCGCTGCGGGTACGGCTATATAACTGGCACTGGCTGCCAGAATAGTTAACAAAAAGGCGTTACCTAGGCTTATGCCAAATAGCGGACATAAAAGCATGGTTACTCCGGCATTAAAAAAGGGCACTAAAATGCCAAAGAGCACCAAGAAGCCCCCTTTGGTTCGCAATCCAGAAATACGTTTCCCGGCAAGCAAGCCCATATCCAGCATAAACAAAGTAAGAATACCCTTAAAGAGGTTTTCACTAAAGGGCGCTACCGCTTCATACTGGTCATCGGCAATCACTAAACCTATAACCAGACTTAAGAGAATGATAAATACCGAACCATTAGTAAAGGCCTCATGCAAAACCTTGCGCATTCTATTCCCCTTTTGCACCGCGCCCGAAAATCGACCTATTAGAATTACCCCGACAATAATAGCTGGCGATTCCATAATGGCTAAGGCGGCAATCATATGTCCGCCATAGGCAATATCGGCCCCTTCTAAAAAGGAAACCGCCGTAACAAAAGTAACGGCACTTACTGATCCATAAGTCGCAGCCACGGCACCGGCGTTATACACATCGAGCTTTCGTTTTAAAATCACGAAAGTGTATAATGGCACCAGCACGGCTAGCAATACCGCAAAAATTAGCGGCTTAATCATTACCGCAAAGTCACCACCATGACCAAGCTCCATTCCTCCTTTTAGGCCGATTGAAAACAGCAGAAAAAGAGAAAGGAATTTCGCCACATCCCGCGGGATCTCCAGGTCGGAACGAACTGCTACGGCTAATAGCCCCCCGAGGAAAAACAGGATCGGGGGGCTAAATAGATTATGCAGGATCAGATCTAAATCCATAATTATATTATTCGCCTTGTCCTAAGGAGAAAGCAATTTTACCATCGAAATAGTAAAGGTTCTCAGTTTTAACCACATCTACATTGGCGCGAGTTAAAACGCTAAGTAGCTCCAGTAAATCTTCCTTGGAAACATTCTGCATTTGGTTTACATCTTTAGAATTCTCGCTATTTACAAAGCGACAACGCCAGTGATCGGTGCAGAAGGTTTCGGGTAATCCATCAGGGAATACCTTTACGCCACGATTGGTAATCATCTTTAACTTGAGGGCTCCTTTGGCGAGGCCTAATAGTTGAGCTCCAAGTTCATCGGCATTTTTCACGCTATCATCAATAAAAATATCAACCCCTACCAAGTCTTTTTGGGCTGGCTTACGATTGTATTCTGGAATGATAATCGGTTTAAAGGAATCTTGATCCAATTTAAGAACCGGTAAATTTATAGGTACTTGTCCCATTCTTTCGATTACCGCATCAGCGAAAGCTTTGGTGCCCACTTTATGTTTGGAAACACCTTCTCTGAAAATATCACCAGTATGGATTCCATCTTCGAGAGTACGCGACCAAGCATTGGCGATTTTTTCCGCCACACTTAGCTGTCCGAGGTGTTCCATCATCATTACCGCAGCAGAAATCAATCCACTTGGGTTGGCCATATCCTTTCCAGAAATATCTGGCGCCGAACCGTGCACCGCTTCAAACATAGCGAAGTCCTTCCCGAGGTTACTGGATCCACCTAGGCCCACCGAGCCTGTTATTTGGGCAGCAATATCGCTAACGATATCTCCATAAAGATTTAGGGTAACAATCACGTCGAAATCCTCTGGTCGATCAGCTAAAAGAGCTGCGCCTATATCTATAATTCGAAGGTCGCTTTCAATATCTGGATACTCGGTAGCGATGTCCCGAAAAACCTGAGCAAAAAGCCCATCGGTTACCTTCATGATATTGTCCTTTACCATACAGGTTACCTTTTTGCGATTGAAGTTGCGCGCATACTCAAAGGCATGGCGAACGATTTTCTCGGTACCGGGAGTGGTAATTAGCTTTAGGCATTGGTAAACATCGGTAGTTTGACGATGCTCGATACCAGCGTATAAATCTTCTTCATTCTCGCGAATAATAACCACATCCATTTCGGGGTGCTTACTTTCCACGTAAGGCGTGTAGCTCTTGCAAGGACGCACATTGGCGTATAGGCCTAAAGACTTGCGAATGGTAACGTTTAAGCTTTTATAACCACCACCTTGTGGGGTAGTAATGGGGGCCTTGAAGAAAATTTTATTGCGACGAAGAATATCCCAAGATTCATTGGTAATTCCAGCGGTATTTCCATCGAGGTATACCTTTTCGCCGATATCAATAAAATCATACTCCAGTTCGGCTCCTGCCGCTTCCATGATGCGCAGAGTAGCATCCATGATTTCTGGTCCGATTCCGTCGCCCTTAGCAACGGCAATGCGTGGTTTACTTGTCATTTCTAGGTTTATTTGTAAGAGAACTATTTACAATGTGCATTAAAAATCCGGTTAACTTCGATTGATTGAAGTCTCCAGGAAAGTCGGTTAGGGATGGTAAATGGTCTCGGTAAAACTCGAGCGAATGCGACATTTCGAGTAAGGTGGTTGCTAGTGATAAAGGGTAGGGATGTTTTGGATCTACTTCCAAAATCATTTCCCCTAATACCTTGGCCACGCTTTTATAAGCCGCAAATAGTTTTTTATCATTATCGGCATCTACCTCAGCATGATGGTAGGCTTTAGCCCCTTCTTGAACCAATAGCTTACGGAGTACATCTTTGCTTACCAAACCGGGATCAGCGGCCACTTCTGGCATTTCCGATAGAATGCGGACCGCTTTAATTAGTCGCTGGTAGGGATCGTCTTCAACCGCGGTAAAAACTTTTATTTGTTGCTCCAACCAGGTCCAATAAAGCTGAAAATAGTATTGCAGCAATTTCTGCTTGTTGGCGAAGTATTTATAGACAGTAGCTTCGGTAAGACCCGCCGCCTCGGCCAACTTTTTAGCGGTGAAAGCTTCGAGTCCGGCGCTTAAAATCAAAGGTGCCCCCTCCCTGAGGATGGCCTTGCCCTTATCGGAGCTGAGGGGATCCCGTAGGTAAAGATCACTGCTTAGACTAAATGAATACCTGGACATACTGTTACAAAATATAGCTTTACTATACTCGGCAAAAGTATATCTAGTTTTTATAATGGTAAAACTTTTCGCTAAAATTTTTCTACCGCTCAGGCCAAAGCCTTGTTCCTATTGGGAAATCACCTTTCGGTGATGGCTTTCCCGGCTAAATAAGCACTGGTCCACGCATGTTGAAAGTTATAGCCACCGGTAATTCCATCAACATTTACCATTTCACCAACCGCAAATAGCTTGGGATAGGATTTCAGCTGATAGCTACTTAGATCTATTTCTTGCAAGTCGATGCCGCCAGCGGTAACAAACTCTTCCTTAAAGGTGGTTTTACCGTTTACCTGAAAAGGGGAGCGCACCAAATATTCGATTAATCGATTGCGCTCTTTTTTAGATAAATCTCGATTGTGCTTATCCCCCGGAATTTGGGCTAAGTGGAGCAAGGCGCGCCACAAACGAGTGGCTAGGTCAAAGCAACGGCTGTTCGCAACGGTTCGAGCCGGTTGGGAATCAAGGTGTTCATTTAAAGCCCCACGCACTTCTTCTTCTGAGCGATTTAGCCAGTTGATAAGGATGGGGAATTTATAATCCATTTCATGGAAATCGCGAGCCTGCCAAGCGCTAAGCTTTAGCACTGCTGGCCCAGAAAAACCCCAATGTGTTATAAGTAAAGGACCTTCTTGCTTCCAATTGCTGCCTGGGATTTGAACTCTGGCAGAAGGAACCGATAAACCTTGCAGCTCCTTTAATGGTGAATCTGGAACATTAAAGGTAAATAAGGAGGGTACGGGAGGAACAATCTTCAAGTTTAAGTCTTTCAAAAAATCAAAGCCTTTCAGTTTAGCCTGCCCTCCTAAAGCCAATACCACCGCATCGAAGTTTTCGCTTTCATCACCACGAAAATGCAAGCGATAGCCTTCTTCTAATACCTCCAAGCGCTTGAGCTCCTTTTGTAAGATCACCTTAACCTGAGCTTCCGCCGCTGCTTTTTCTAATACATCAATGACCGACTGACTGGAATTACTTTGCGGAAAAACACGTTCATCCTCTTCCACTTTAAGTGCTAGTCCCTTGGCTTCAAACCAGGACCGTGATTCTTGATAGGCAAATTGCCCAAAAGCTTTTTTTAAAGATTTTCCCCCACGAGGGTAGGCCTTGATTAATTCATTAGGATAAGGACAATGATGCAATAAGTTACAACGTCCGCCACCACTTATGCGAACTTTCGCCAGCACTTTATTACTTTTTTCAAAGAGCTGCACTTCGGTATTTTCAGATGCGGCATGTATAGCGGTAAAAAAACCAGCCGCCCCTGCCCCTACTATGGCTATTCTGCGTTTCAAGAATTAGGTTTTAACCACCATTTGCAGTTCCACCATTCCTTTTCAATGTTGGCACCGAGTTTTTCATAGAACTTTACGGCCGACTCATTCCAATCTAAAACCTGCCAGTCCATTCGCTTAGCGCCAGCTTCCCTTGCTTTATCCGCCGTGGCCTCCAATAATAACTTACCATAGCCATGCCCTCGGTAATTTGGCTTAACATAAAGATCTTCCAAATAATAACAGAAACCTTTCCAGGTGGAGTAGCGCGGGTAATAAAGGGATATGCCGATAATCCCATCTTGCTCATGCTCTAATACTAGATACTCAAAGCGCTTTGCTTTAAGGTCGGCCAATAGCTCATTGGCATCGGTAATTACTTCTTCTGGTGCTTTTTCAAAAAGAGCTAAGTCCTTTATTAGGTCCATTAGATCATGGATCTCGCCTTCAGCTCCCTGTTTTATTACTACTCCCATGCTAGTTCAATTTGATTGTGAAGAATGTCTTCAATAGTTTGCCTTTTAGAAATCAAGTGCGCCTTTCCCTTATGCACCAATACTTCCGCCGGTTTAAAGCGGCTATTGTAGTTATTAGCCATAGTAAAACAATATGCGCCCGCATTCTTAAACGCGAGTAAATCCCCTTGACGGATCTCTGAAATCTGCCGGTCGCTAGCAAAGGTGTCGGTTTCGCAGATATAGCCCACCACGGTATATACCCGAGGGGAAGCCTTTGGATTTGAAACATTCTCGATATGATGATAAGCATCGTAAAACATCGGACGAATAAAGTGATTCATTCCCGTATCCACTTGAGCGAAAACGGTGGCGGTGGTTTGCTTTAATCCATTTACGGTGCAACAAAAAGTTCCCGCTTCCGAAACTAGAAACTTCCCGGGCTCAAACTCAATTTCCAGTTCCCTTCCATAATCCTTGCAAAAGGATTGAAAAAGAGATGACATTTTTGCGCCCAACTCTTCAATATTGGTTTCGATATCGCCTTCCCGGTAGGACACTTTAAAACCGCTACCAAAATCTATATAGCTCAGGTCGGGAAAATCATGGGCTACATCGAATAAAAGCTCCGCTCCTACCAAAAAGGTATCCACGTCTAGGATATCACTTCCGGTATGCATGTGCACCCCGTTTACTTTAAGTCCGAGGCTTTTCACCAAACGCTCTAAATGGCGGCGTTGGTGAATACTTATTCCAAATTTCGAATCAATGTGACCTACTGATATTTTCGCGTTTCCACCGGCCATGATATGCGGATTCATGCGTACGCAGACGGGATAAGAACCCCCGTATTTTGCTCCAAACTGCTCTAATATACTGAGGTTATCGATATTAATACGCACCCCGTATTCTACCGCTCTTTCAATTTCATTTAAGGAAACACCATTAGGGGTGAAGATAATTTCCTTGGCCTCAAAACCAGCTTTTAGTCCCAGCTCCACTTCTTGAATTGAAACGGTGTCTAATCCTGCTCCCAAAGATTTAAAGAAACGTAGGACATTAATATTACTCAGGGCCTTGCAGGCGTAGTTTATCTTAATTTTCGATCCCTTGAATGCCTTTTCCAAGCGTTTGTACTGCTCTTCCATTTTGGCAGTGTCATAAATATAAAGGGGCGTGCCGTATTCAGCACAAATCTGGCTCAGCTCGAGCCCCCCGATTTCGAATCGATTGTCCTTAAGTTTAAGCATTATGAGTATTATTGCGGCCAAAGGTAAGCAACCCATTCAGCCTATGAAGCGCTATTACGAAGTTCAAAGTTTAAGAAATTGGTTATTGTGGATAATCCTCATTGGGCTTCTCCTCTTTTTCACTTTTGCCAGTTTATCACAAATTGTTTTTGGCTTAGCCATTGGCTCTAATCCCATGCCCAATTGGGCCTTAATTGTTGGGGTTATTTTCACTGCCGTCCTTACGGTAGCATTAGCTAGAACCCAACTCATTCTCGATTTAGATTCGGAGCAACTTCATTTGACTTTTGGACCATTAGGCGCTTTAAGCCTTAAATGGAACGAAATAAAAAGTCTTAAAATCATTAAGCTTCCTCGCTTAGGCTACGGCAAACGGCAGCATCAGAAATACGGCACGGTTTACAATGCTGGAGCTAAAGAAGGATTGTTAGTTGAACTTAAAAATGGCGCCAAAATCTTGATCTCCACCCGGCGTAAAAAGGAATTACAAGAATTTTTACGACTAATTAAAAAGCTGAAAGCCTGATTAGTTCTAACTTTGTAGCACACCACTCAAAAACATGAAAAGACATATTACCCTAGGTGAGTTTATCATCGAAAATCAAAAAGACTTCCCTTATGCAAAGGGAGAACTTAGCGCCCTCTTAAGTTCCATCCGTTTGGCTGGGAAAATGGTAAACCAAGGAATTAACAAGGCCGGACTGGCAGAGATTGTTGGAGCCGCTGGCGGCGAGAATGTGCAAGGCGAGGATCAGCAAAAGCTGGATGTTATTGCTAATGACATGTTTATCAGCACCCTTAGAAAACGCGGAGAGATCTGTGGCTTGGCCAGTGAAGAAATGGAAGACCATATCGTTTTTGACGATGCCATTCATTCCGATGCGAAATATGTTGTGCTGATTGACCCCTTAGATGGCAGTAGCAATATTGACGTAAATGTTTCAGTGGGAACAATCTTTAGCATTTACCGCAGGGTAAGCGAACCGGGTAGTCCAGCTACTTTAGAAGACTTTTTACAACCTGGAAATAAACAAATAGCAGCAGGTTACTTGGTATATGGCACCTCAACCATGCTAGTTTACACCACCGGAAATGGAGTGAATGCCTTCACTTACGATCCGGGAATCGGTAGTTTCTTTTTATCGCATCCCAATATGAAGGTTAAGGAAAATGGAAAAATATATTCCATTAATGAAGGAAATTACGTGCACATGCCCGAGGGTGTGAAACGCTATATCAAATGGTGTCAGGAGTTAGATCCCGCAACCAACCGACCATTAACCTCCCGCTATATTGGATCTTTGGTGGCCGACTTTCATCGCAACTTGCTAAAGGGTGGAATTTACATCTACCCTCAAGGTACTACTGCACCCAATGGCAAACTCCGTTTGTTATATGAATGCAATCCTATGGCCTACCTTATTGAACAGGCTGGTGGAAAGGCCAGTGATGGCAAAACTCGAATAATGGACATAGATCCTACCGAGTTACATCAAAGAGTACCCTTCTTCTGCGGAAGCTCTGAAATGGTTGATAAGGCAGAATGGTTTTTGAAAGAATATCCCAGCGATTAATAAATCGAAAAGACAAAAAAAAAGCGAGGCCCGAAAGTCTCGCTTTTTTTATAGAGGGGGAAGGAATAAATACGTTGCTATCACAACGCAGGCTAAAGTCGCACAAGTTCATGCATTACTCAAGGAATTGGCATTAATAACCGGTATTCCGTCACGAATGACTTATTTGGGCCGCTCCTCAAATCGCTGCTTGAGCTCTTCCTTATAAGTTCTGGATAATGGCAGCTCCGTACCATTGTGCAATAAGACCTTAGAGGCGTAAACTGCTTTTAGAAAATCGATGTTCACTAAGTAGCTGCGATGAATACGCACGAAGTCCTGCCCCTTTAACCTTTCCTCCATGGCTTTCATGCTGGTTCTTTCTATCTCAGGGTTTTTCTGGCTGGTTAGGAAGAGATTTACATAATGTCCGTCGGACTCTAAATAAACCAAATCCTTAGACCTAATAATTACCTTGGACTTCAATTTTATATTCAGTTCGCTGACTGGACTTAAGACCTGTTCCGAAAGATTTAAAGGTGCTTCTATTAATTCAAAATCCTTGGGAGCCGTTTCCTGCTTAGCATCCTTAAGGGCTGCTTTTTCCTGTAGAGTTCGAGCGGCTACTTTACGACTTTTCCGAAGCCATAATCCTCCAATAAGCACGAAACTGAGTACTGCGATAATCGCCAATTGATAGGCCTTTAGCTGTCCCTCTTTTTGCTTGCGAAGGGCGGCTATTTCCAAATCATTAGCGGCCGCTTTTATTTCTGCCGCATTTCGCCTTGCTTGCAGCTCCTTTTCACGATCCTTGGCCAAATGAAGATATTTAAGAGCAGAATCAGACTGTGCTTGTTTCTCGTAGTAATCGGCGAAAGCATTTAACAAGTCAGGATCTTGCAGCCTTTGCTGATAAGGCAATTGACTTTGGAGGGAATCGAGGTAAGCGCGAGCAAGGGCGGTATCACCATTATTATTGGACACCCCTAAACTTAGCAGCCAAAGATTAGAACGAGTGCGACCAGAGCGTGGTGAAGGCGGCGGCATTTTTGCCCAAGCCTGATTTACCAGTTCCGAAGCCTGCTCCCATTGCTCTAATTTAGCATGGTTACGTGCCAAATTGGCTAAAATCTCCACCTGATCAAATATGGAACCCAGCTCAACTTGAATACCCAAGGCCTGCTGCAAATAATAATTGGCCGAATCGAATTCATTTAAAGCTCTTAAGGCCACCGCCATATTATTATACACCCGAGCGCGCATGCGTTTATCTGGCAAGAGATCGCTCGACACTAAGGCCTTTCTAAACCATTTTAAGGCTTCTTCCTCTTGATAGATACGACCGTAAATGGAACCTAAACTAAGATAAGAGCTGGCAATGCCGCGGTACTCGAGGTTTTGTAAAATTAAAGTTGCTTCACGCATTAAAACCGCTGCCGAGTCAAAGGACTGACGGTTCATTAAACCATTGGCCCTTCCCTTTATGGCTAAGGCATATTTTAAACTGTCATTTTGGGCTAGGGCCAATTCCTGTAGGCGCAAAAAACTACTGTCTCCAGATTTAGCATTTCCAACGCGATGATAAGCGATTGCCAAGTTCTTTAAAACCACCTCGTAATTAAAACGCTCATCATAGGCAATGCCCGGCTCCAGGTAAAGTAAGGACTCCTTAAAATTCCTGAGGGCCAAAGGTGCATTTGCAGAATAAGTAGCCGCTAAACCTTTCAGAAAAAAAGCACGACCCATTAAAACCGAATCGGCGGGGTAATTCATCATTTCAGCCGCCAGGGAATCCAATAATCTCGGATTTCGAACATCTTTAAGAGAGGCTTCGACCAAAGCCTCTTTTTGCCCAATAATTGATCCTGTCAAAAACAGGAAAAGGATACTTAAGCGCCATTTAAAATTCTGCATCAACTCTCATTCAAAGCTTAAGCTGCAAGGATAAAGAAAAATATGCGCTCCTAACAAGAGATAAATCACCTTTAGACTTATTGTAAATAAAGCACAGACTATAAGCCCTCATTGAATTTGTTTATTGCCAGAGGGAAATTATCTACCCCACAATTTTAACTTTGCCACCTATACCATCCCTCAAGGAAGAGCGGATGGCGAATGCATTTAGGGCTATGGCTAAAATTCTTCTGGACTCTTATGATAAGGACCAGCGCATGGCGCGACTCAGCGCACAATGGCAGCAAAACACACCGCAGGCTATAAATATCAAAGGTTTAAGTGGATCGCTTACCGCAATTACGGTAGCCCATAGTTTTATAAAAAGTGAGAAGCCCCATCTCATTGTTTTAAACGACAAGGAGCAAGCGGCCTATTTTTTAAATGATTTAGAAAGCCTCATCGGCGAAAAGGATGTGCTTTTTTACCCTGCCTCTTACCGTCGGCCCTATGATACAGAGGAAACCGACAATGCTAATGTCTTGCTTAGGGCGGAAGTCCTAAACCGATTAAACAGTCGAAAAAAGCCTGCTTTATTAGTGAGCTATGCCGATGCACTTTTTGAAAAAGTGGTGACCCGGAAAAGCCTGAGCGCGCATACCTTCACCATAAAGGCAGGCGATCAATTGAGCATTGATTTCCTAAATGAAACCCTGTTTGAGTATCAATTCGAAAGAGTTGACTTTGTGATCGAACCCGGACAATTTTCTGTTCGCGGTGGTATTGTAGATGTTTATTCCTTCTCCCATGACCAGCCCTTTAGAATTGAGTTTTTTGATGATGAAATTGAAAGCATTCGCATCTTCGACATTGAAACCCAGTTAAGCATCGACCAGGTTAAACGCATTCAGCTGGTGCCGAATGTGGAGAATAAAGTATTGATGGAAAGTCGGGAAAGCTTTCTCAAATACATCGGCTCAAGCACCGTCATCTTCACTCAAAACGCTGAAATCATCAGCGCCAAGCTGCAAGGACTTTATGAAAAAGCAGTGGAAGCCTTTCGTGAAATAAGCGCTGATTTAAGTCGCAGTGAACCCGCCGAGCTATATATAAATGATCAACAGTTTAAAAAAGAACTACCTGGCTTCCACAATGCGCAATGGCAAGGCGATAAAGACCAAAGCGCCAGTTTAACAATTCCATTTAATAGCAAACCTCAGCCGAGCTTCAACAAAAAATTTGAGCTCTTAGTGGAGGATCTTCAAAAGCATAGCGAAGCTGGTTTTAAAAACTATTTGCTCTGTTTAAATCAAACTCAGGTTGAGCGTTTCGATGCCATCTTTGAAGATATTGGGCAAGAAGTGAAATTTCAGCCTCTTGTAAATACCTTGCATGAAGGCTTTATTGACGAAGAGGCTCAAACCTTAGTTTATACCGATCATCAAATTTTTGAACGCTATCAAAAGTTTCGCCTACGTACCGGCTATGAGAAAAGACAAGCGGTAAGCCTCAAGGAGCTCACTTCCTTACAAGTAGGTGATTATATAACCCATATCGACCATGGTATTGGCGAGTTTGGTGGTCTCCAAAAAATTGAGGTTAACGGCAAACAGCAGGAGGCCATAAAGCTCATTTACAGTGGTGGTGACGTGCTTTATGTGAGCATCCATTCCCTCCATAAAATAAGTCGCTACAATGGTAAAGAAGGAACCGTTCCTAGCGTACATAAATTGGGCTCTGGGGCTTGGCAAAAAACCAAATCCAAAGCCAAAACAAGGGTAAAGAAAGTTGCCTTTGACCTCATTAAACTTTATGCGAAACGGAAAAACACCAAGGGTTTTCAATTTGCTCCCGACAATTATTTACAACATGAATTAGAGGCTTCTTTTATTTATGAGGATACGCCGGATCAAGAAACGGCCACCACTGCCATAAAGAAAGACATGGAGGCCGCCATGCCAATGGATCGGCTAATTTGTGGAGATGTAGGTTTTGGAAAAACCGAACTTGCCGTGCGCGCCGCTTTTAAGGCGGTAAACGATAATAAGCAGGTCGCAGTATTGGTGCCAACCACCATTTTGGCCTTTCAACATCATAAAACATTTAGTAAGCGACTAGAGGATTTCCCTTGTCGGGTAGAATACCTCAACCGATTCCGCAGCCGCAAGGAGGTAACAGCTATTCTAAAAGATCTAGAAGAAGGGAAAGTCGATATCATAATTGGCACCCATCGTTTAGTAGGCAAGGACATTAAGTTTAAGGACCTGGGCCTTTTAGTGATTGATGAGGAGCAGAAATTTGGGGTAAGCGTTAAAGACAAGCTTAAAAATATGAAGGTTAATGTAGACACCTTAACCCTTACTGCCACACCGATTCCACGAACGCTTCAATTCTCTTTAATGCAAGCGCGGGATTTAAGTGTGATGACTACGCCACCACCGAATCGACATCCGATTGAAACACAACTTATTCCCTTTAATGAGGAGATTATTCGCGATAGTTTAGGCTATGAACTAAGTCGGGGTGGACAAGCCTTTTTCATCCACAACCGGGTGGAGAATATTAAAGAAGTTGCAGGTATGTTGCAGCGCTTAATGCCCGATGCTAAAATTGGTATTGGTCACGGCCAAATGGAGGGGAAGAAACTGGAGCAACTGATGCTGCAATTCATCAATGGCGAGTTTGATATTTTGGTGGCGACCTCTATTATTGAAAACGGTTTGGATGTGCCGAATGCGAATACCATCATCATCAATAATGCCCAAAACATCGGCCTTAGCGACCTCCATCAAATGCGAGGAAGAGTGGGCCGAAGTAATAAAAAAGCCTTTTGTAAACTCATTACGCCTCCCCTCTCCGCCATGAGCGATGAAGCACGCAAGCGAATGCAGGCGATTGAGAAATTTAGTGATTTGGGAAGTGGTTTTCATATTGCCATGCGCGACCTTGAAATTCGTGGCGCAGGTGACCTTTTGGGAGCGGAGCAAAGCGGGTTTATAAATGATATTGGATTTGAAACCTTTCAAAAAATATTGGCGGAAGCTATAGAGGAGGTTAAGGAGACTGAGTTTAAAGAGCTTTACGCTGAAGAATTAAAGGACAGTGAAAAAATCAGCGATACCCTTTTGGATACGGACCTTGAAATTTTGATTCCAGATAATTATGTAAACAAGGTAGATGAAAGGCTTAAACTATATCAGGAACTAGATCAATTAAAATCTGAATTGGAGATTGACCAATACGCCTCGGAACTAAGCGATCGTTTTGGTCCAATACCGAGGGAGGTTGAGGAGTTATTTGACTCGATTCGTTTAAGGCGATTAGGACAAAAAATTGGCTTTGAAAAAGTAGTTCTCAAGCAAGAGCGTTTGCTTTGTTATTTCACAGCAGATCAAGACTCGCCCTACTTTCAGAGTGAACGCTTCCAAAAGGTACTCCTGTTTTTAAAGTCGGCGCCACAAGCTCAACTAAAAGAGCGCAATCAGAAATTATACCTTAGCTTCCAGGAGGTATTAAGCGTACACGATGCCTTTGAAGTATTAAAACCCATACTTGCCAAAGATGAAAATTGAAAGCTTTATTGAGTCGGCACCAAAAGGTTATGCCCCATTTATTGTTTGCGATTACGATGCCGCCAAGGCCTTTATTGAAGCTCATTCTCGCAGGGTAATTATGCGAGGTCCAGATCAGGAAGATTTGCATAGAGCCCTGCAATTGCGCAAAGATGGTTACGCCCTAATCATGTTGAGCAAAGCCGTGCTTAAAGCGTGGAAATGCGAAGTAGGTGATAAGGTGACCGTAGAGATAAGGCCGGATACCACAAAATATGGCATGCCCATGCCGGAAGAATTTGAAATCGTATTGGAGCAAGATCCCGAAGCCGCCGAAGCCTTTGAAGCGTTAAATGACGGACGAAAAAGAGGTTTGCTTTATTATGCTGGCGGTGCAAAATCGGAAGCCTCAAGAATAAAACGCGCTTTAGAACTCGCGGAAAAATTACGGACGGGCACTTTGCATGGAGGGGTTTAAGAACTACTTAGCCTTTTAGTTATCAACTCTCACAAAGTCGAGTATCCTTTGAACCGCCGACTCCCTATTCTTATTCCAATAGCTGTAATGCAGGGGTAAACATTTGATCCCCGTTCTTCCTAAGGTTTGATATCGCTCCAGAGAGAAGGCCTCCCTATAAATCCCAGGGTAGCCTATTAAGTCAACGAAGTAATTATGATTATTGTGACAAATCAAGATATCAAGTAGGTTCCCAGCGACTGGATAGCCACACTTTATTTCATCAAAATTCATTTTCTCTAATTCCCATAGAACTTCTTTCTGAAATTCATCCTTTTCGGGCTCCGACGCCGATGAATGCGAAAAGCTCTTTATAAATCTAAAATAGTCAAAGAGCAAGCTTTCCTTTCTACAGAACTCTTCAGACACTGACCTAAAGACATATTGAAATGATTTGGCTCTAGTTATGGCTACATTTAAAACTTCTGGTTTGTTGGCGTGAATAAATGCCGAAGGATGAGTTTTATCGCAGACCCCAAAAGACAATAAAACTATCTCCCGCTCCGAACCTTGAAAATTATAGGGTGTTCCGCAAAGCACTTTGAAGCTTTTTAAGATATGTAGCTCAAAGTTTTCCTTTAGAAGTTTGTTAATGTAGCTAACCTGACTATTGAAGGGCGAAATAATACCGATACTGGGTTTAGCTCCTTTTTCTTCGTGCCTTGCTACAATCTCTAGCATTTTGGCAATTACTGCTTCGGCCTCAATTTGATTTACTCCCTTCTCATCTCTCCTTCCGCCTACATCAATCAATGCTATCTGCCTGTTGTTTGTATGCTTTGGGGTGGACTTTATAACTTCTAAACGGCCTTCATAAAACTTCTGATTACTAAACTCGATCAATGATGGGCTTGAACGGAAATGCTCCCTTAAAAAGGACACCTGTTCTTGACGCTCCACTTTAGAGATGTACAAATCAAGTATGCTCCTGTTTCTATAATCAAAGATCTTATCACTCGCCAAGTTAAATTTCCTCTGAAGCCCCATTTGCTGTACCTTGGAAACAAAGGAATAGTGCCTAAGCTGATTTGGGTCTCCAACGATTACCGTCCGTTTCGCCCGAAATATTGCCGGCAATGCTAAGGCCACATCGCATTGAGTTGCTTCGTCAATTATAAGCACATCAAATAAGTCCTTTTGCAGAGGTAAAACCGCATTTAGGTCACTAAGGTTTGCCAACCAGATAGGAAAGACTTTTAAAATATTTGCTTGATTAACTTTAGTCAAACTCTGTTTGAACTCAGAAAAACTCTTTGCATCAAGGGCATCATGAAACAGTGAAATATCTCTTCGATAAGTTTTCGAGTTTTCTTGAATATTAGATTCAATCTTGCGCTTTGAGAAAGTGGTGATTTCGGCATCCAGCTTTGTTCGCTTCTGCCCAATTTCCTCAAATACATCCCAAAGCTTATCGTTATTGAAAAATCCGCTATTTAAGTACAGCTTTTTCCATTTTTCAAACAGCGATAATTCTTCAGCAAAATTCAGCTCAGACTTTTGCAATTCACGCTCAACTAAGCCCTCAAACTTAGTTTCAAGGCTCTGTAATTCTTTGAGATGCTTGAACACCTCTTCCTCATCCAGCTTGACAAGATTCCTAGACAACATACCGCTCAAGTATTTCTTGATTTTGGCAATTAAACTTATCCGGTATTTATTTCCTGTGGTGTGGATTAAGTAATCCTTTAGTTTAAAGTCATCTTGCAGCATTGTCCTCAAAACCTCTACCGCTTGTCGTGTTTTGGAGACTACTAATACCGATTGATTATTAGCAACAAGATCAGAAACGATGGAGGTAATAGTATAGGTTTTCCCGGTGCCCGGAGGGCCAACAATCACGGAATTGGAAAATCGATAAGCATTTTCTAAAGCTGAAGCCTGATCTGAGTTTAGTCTAGATTTGTATAAACTTTCATTAAAACCAAATTCCGATGTTTCATTTTTCAGCAATTCCGCTAAGCTGGAGTTAAAGCTGTACTGACCAATAATTTCATTCAGGTCATTTAACACTTTGAGGCTTGATTCCGACTTGCTTACAAAAACGCTACCCGCAGCTGGAACAATTTTATACTCCCCCTCCTCGAAACTTGTATTGCTTAAGTATTTTCTGATTTTAGTTGCCGACCATACCCTCGGGTGAAATAAGAGCTCTTGAGCTTCAAGATTCACAAAATACTTATCAATTAAAGCGCTTAAACTAAGAAGGCTATTACTATGATTTTCTATTAACTCCGAAAACTCTTGTACAAACAAATCCTTGCTAAGACTTGCTTCTTTGCATTCAAGCATGCTTAATACAGATCGATTTACGACACATGATTCTCGATCAATTTCAAGGTATTTTTCCTCATCTACAGTTACGATTCGGGCGGGGAATAAAACCAGTGGAGCGCAGATGCGCTTATCCTTTGCAAGGGGATTTAAATTCTTCCCTAAGACAAAGAAGCAAGCGTAAAATAACTTTTTCTCTAATTTGTATAATTCAATATCCTTTTCAAGGTCAGAAACCTTCTTATGAAAATAGGGGATATAGGGTAAATTATCACTTAGCAATTCCTCCTCTCTAGAAACAAACCACTTATGTGGATATTGTTGGGAGAAAATGTTGTTTATACTAAACTCCTTATAATCGAGCTTATAACATTCCTTGAAATAACTATAAAAGTCCTTGGGCTTATAAGGCATCAAAATCTTGGCTCTCTTCGTCGATTCTTCTTATCCTGCTATACTTGGTTCTTAGCGCTATTTATCGATGCTTGCCATCAACCATTCCTTAATTTGAGCGGCATCTATATCATTCATCGTTTTGACTTTTAAATGTCTCATGTTTTTCCCTGATCCTTCCAGAAGTCCATTGGGATCACTTATTCTCTCGATATTGTAAAAACCGAGGTTAATATGGTGCTTATTACTTTTTAAATAGGTGAAAATCTTTTTCTTGGCGAAGACCGGCATTCCCCATTTTAAATCCTCGCTGGTTTCCGGGATTGTATCATGAATCAAGTCTCGTAAGGATTCCAAAATCTCACTCTTCCCATTACCTGCCTTGCCAATATAATCTGTAACCTTTTGGTTTCGTGCCGTTTTCATAAATCTTATGTATAAAGGATTATGGCCTCCGCCTTCCGAAAATTAATGAGTCTTTTCGAATGATCTTCTAAAGGTTCAAATTAATTATTTGTGTGCTCCCCAGCTAACACCAAATAAGTTGGTGAAAGAGTATATCGCCGGCCGCGCTCAGCTCTTAAAACCTTATTGCCGCACAATAGAATTAAACCAGGCTTCAACTTGCATTAAATCAAAATCCCTAGAATAGGGCTTGAAACCTTCCGGCGTGTTTCCACTGGCGTCGAGAAGCATTCTCACCGAGCTCACATGAATTCCGCATAGGTAAAACCTCCCATCTTTCCATAAAAATGAAGGACCACCGCTATCACCGGGAAAGGTCATTCTCCCAAAGGGCAAAGCATTAAGGCTGCCTTGACCTCGATCTATAAATTCAAAATGCAAATTGCCTTCTAAATTAACCGCAGAAACAACATTATACCAAGGCTGAAGATTGGTGGTGGCCGGAGCTAGAGAATCGTTTAAGAGGCTATTTTCACTGTAGCCTAAAATTAAAATGGTATCACCTAATTCTGGTGATTTTAGTGGAAGAATCTCAAGTTCGCTTAGCTCAATTGGTTCCTTTAGCTTCAGTATGGCAATATCATAAGCTCTGTTTTTGCCGTATTTGGGGTGAATGAACACTTCGGATACCGACCAAGTATTTAGTGAATCCCGTCCTACTTTGATCGCCTTAGGGTCACTTGGTTTCGAATACTTCTCTACATAAGTTTCGAGTTTTAAGCTTTCATTATAAGCGATTGTAGTGTCCTTTCTAACAAAGTCGGCCACGCCATGAGCGCATGTAATTACATAGGAACCATTTAAGAGATAGGCCGATGACAATAGGCTATCATTGGCATAGTTGATGACGTATAGTGTATTGTTTTTAAGCTTATTAATCGATTTGGCTTGGCCCACCGCCATCGAATGGCATAGACATAAACCGAGAATACCCAATAGTTTAAGCGGTTTTTGCATAAGCTAGGTTTTGAGAATTGATGTTGTTAGGCTCGCCTTTGCAATCAGGATGCGGACTGTTTCCTATTACCTTTTCAATCCAAATTTACTAAAGCTCAAATTAAGGCTTAGCGCAGATTTAAAATTCGTTTCTATAATACGCTTGCCTTTGAAGAAGGGAGCATTTTGGGGTTTGCACCTGGTTTTTGAATTGCTAAATTTAAGAGCACCAGGCGATGATGCTCGATTTCAGGCGATCGGCTAATCGTTCTGATTTTTCTTGAACTTGTTTGAAAATGATGAGAGGCGAATACTTTTGAAGCCGTATTCCTTTATTTGCTAAAGTGGATTCTTGTAAAAGCTCAAGTTCAATCCTCTATTTGTTGCCATCGTGTAGAGTCTGGACCTTGTACAATGCAATCAATACTAATTTTGTCCTCGGCCTTTGTCAAGTGAAAGCTATATCGATGCCCATGCCAATTGTTGAATTTAAACTGATGAAATTGAGCAAGCCAAACCCCTTGATGATAAACAGTAAAGTGATTTGACCCGTATTCTTTGTACCTCTCCTTCAAATCCACGCCATTATTAAAAACAATCAGCGTGTCCTTGCCTGCAGACCATTCTATCATCACATCTTCAATTAATAAACCACCTGCACATTCCACTGCGATTGAATTTGGATTTGCTTTCTCACGGCTCGAATAAAAATGAGCTGACCTTAT
The DNA here is from genome assembly GCA_024742495.1 of Bacteroidota bacterium. Taxonomy (GTDB): domain Bacteria; phylum Bacteroidota; class Bacteroidia; order Flavobacteriales; family Schleiferiaceae; genus Croceimicrobium. Next base: position 60,888 of record JANSYJ010000005.1, on the reverse strand, counting down.
CGCGATTAGAATCCCTAAACCTAAGCCTAGGATTAATAGAACATAAATTACTTTCCGCATTCGTTTAATTTAAGGCATCAGCTTTCGAAAGAACTCTCTTAGATCGATGATTAGAGCATTATTTAACACCCATGACTTTAATTAAAACATCAAGCCAACCCACTGATAACAAACCACTTATTTATTACCGCTATTTTTAGAAGGGCCCATTTGAAATATATAATTCATGCCCGTATTCGGGTGTCCTGATTAAGATTCTCTTTGCATTTCTATGATGATGTGGGTAGCTAAATATTTATCTTTCTATCCAAATTGTATTTACCAACTGTATAAGCAAACGACGCAGTAGGGAAAAATTGAATTTTCAAGCCATTTTCAAGGCAAATCTTCCTTAAGCTTTTCACCTTGCTCAGTTTCTCCAAATATCGCTTCGACCATCTAGTATTTAGTTTCCAGGCAGGCTGTTCAGATTTATTTAATCTTACTATCAATTCAATAAGGATGCTCGAATCTAAGTCAATTTACTACCGGTACTCTTGCTACTTCGCGGAGACCCACAGCCTTAATTAAATCAAAAACACAAAATTAGAAGATTTGAAACTGATTCAAATGGACTTGAGAAATTTCCAAAGAGATCAAATTTTAAACGGTCGAATTTCGGAGAAGCCTGCATACACCAAAACACATCAAAACTATTTGTGAATCATATTTTAGACAAAGTGATAAACAAAGTTGTTTGATGTGAATAAATGTTGGTCAAAAAGTGTTGATTGTCAATTTCGCTCAAATGTTAGTATCAACGCACCGTTTTGAAATATTCTACAGCGCTTGCTTATGGCTTGTAGCGGTTTGAAGTATTATCCTGGCCACCGAAGTCAAAGCTGGATACGGAGTAAAACCATGTTGTCAGCGGTTTAACCCTCACAAGCTAAATGTTTCTTTAGCAAAGCATTAATTACTCTCCTGCAGCGACTCAAATTCCGTTCTTTTATTTTCAAACCATTGCTGCATGGCCTCTGGTTTTTGCATTAATTCTTGCATTTCCTCCATGGCGGCCATATGAGCTGAATCTTTCTTTTGGAACATTTCCATTCCATGTTGTTTGCTCATTTCAGCAATTTCTTCAAATGTTTCTGCACTGAAATTTTTGTCACAGGCGCCTCCGAGTTGTTTGCATGTCATGGTCTTCATAATCTCTTGTTTTATTTATTTATTGAATTTAGTAACTCTTTGAGTCTATTGAATACCGAAGCCTAAGCTTGCTACGTAGCGAAAACCTTGCTGGCAGCAGTTCACTCGCCATAAGCTATGTGCGTTGTTGCCAACAGTTTTTATTTTATTTTTTCATGTTATCCATCCAGCAAGTCTCTGAATAATTTCGCCATTTTTCACAACCCAAATTATTTCATAGTATCCTGCTCCATCAGCACATTTTTGTCTGATAAAATATGTTCCATTATTTTCATATGTTGTAAATCTGCCACAGTCACTGGTGTAATTTCCTTCTTCAAATGCTACATTGAGGAGATCATCGTACAGTTCCGTGTTTTGCTGGATGGTTTGATTGTCCCACTTAAGGTATAAGCTTGAAACTTCATAGGACATTGAAAGCGGAATTTCAAGTCCGAAAACACCATTCTCAAGTTCTCTTGTTGAGTCAGCTTTTTGAATACCGTAAATCAATTTCGGACAGTCTTTTTCACAAACTCGAAGACTGTCGATTAACCTTATTCTTGATTTATGAATGTATCCATTCAGGTCAGAGTTTGAGTAGTCTTTATTGTACTTTGAATACTTACTTTTCGGAAACCATATTTTTATCCAACTTGAGTCGAGGTCGACATAATAAACGTCTATGAAGAATACTTCATTTTCCTTAATCTGAAACAGAATTTCAGAATCGGCACTTTTTTCTTTTCTCACGTTTGTATATCCGTCAAGGTCATTAATCAAACCTATTTGACCGAAACAGGTAACTGAGAAAAATGTGAATGTTACGATTTGGAGCAGTTTCTTCATTTCAAATTGTGGGCAACGTTGTGTGTATGGTGCGTATCCCGCAGGGTATGCACTATACACCTTGTTGTGCTTTCGTTTTTTTATTCTTTAAACATCTCATTATGTGCTTTCACATGGTGTGGAAATTCTTCTTCATAAAATGGGTACGCAATCCCCTCAATCGCAATTTCAAACCCTTCACTATCCATCCCACTAATCTGATTTCCTACTCCTTTGATTTCAACACCTTGTTTATTCCTAATTACTAGAGAGTCGATTGTTCTAGTTGAGATTAATTTATCTTCCGGGTAATCATCCGCTAGTTCAATGCTATTATTCTGACAATAGGCTTTAATAAAATCATAGTTCCATTCCTTTTTGTCAAATCTTAGATCCCCAAATACAACCCCCATTGGAGCGTCTGCTTTTTCAAGTCTTGTCGTTCCAATTTTATTTGAGCCTATATAAATCGAATATTCTTTTTCCATTTTTAATCCCTTATTTGACTTACAAACTCAATTCCACCTATTCCAACATCTTTTAGAATGTCTAGAACTATAGTCCCCTCGATTTCATCTTCTAAGACAATGTTTTCATCAAACTGCCATTCCGAACCTGGTTGATTTGGTCTTTCTGTTGATACGAAGTGAATGTAGGGCTGTCTAATCCACTTTTTCTTTTCTGACTTTTCTAATTCTTTAATTAGGTCAAGTCTATAAGGTTCTTGCTCCCTAATCAATTCTATAATTTGGTCGATATGAAACTCTGGTTTTCGCATTTATTTAATGAAGCACAACGTAGGGATATGGTCATTAACTTTCCCCCTCCTCATAAAAAAACCCAAGTTTAAAAACTCAGCACATTTAGCCAGCGTAGCAAATACATTACAATAAGCATGCTGGCCAGACTGCTGAAAATAAGGCTTTGCCAGAAATACAGTTTATTGCCCCATACGCTAAGCCAGTTTTCGCCATAGTTATCTGCTACATAAGCACGTAAAGCCTTGGAATAAAAATAGATGAGGGTGCTGAAGATTGCAGCGGCTAAAAGTAATTTCCAGGTAATTTCCATCTCTCTAATTTTTAAGGAATATTAATCTCTACGGCCTCCTAGCTATAGGCCCTTCAATATCGTAAACCTCCTGCTAGAAAGCAAATCCAAGCAGGAGACTATTCCTCACTTAAGTGGGATACCTCTAAGGCCAACTCCTTTCGGATATAGGCATTGAGATTGGCCTGCTTTACGCATAAAAAATCTTCGATGGCTTGATAATAATCTGCATCTGTGTTCCCTGATTGCATTAAAGCGATTAGCATTTCCCAGCCTCCTGTTTGATAGAGCCTTCTAGCAATGAGTCCGCCGAGCACATAATGAAAGGCGGTTTGTAAATCCATATTCCTTAATTCGAGCATATGGTTTAAATCAATTTCTGGATGCGCCAAAAGAAAGTGATGGGCTTTAATCAGATGCCAATCGAGGGACTCCCCCCTGCTCCCACCCAGCAAGGTGGCAATACCCTCAGATGCCCAAAAATGCCGATTCGGAAATTGGGGATCCACCAAAACATGAAATACCTCATGGGGATAATACTCGCCTAATCCCCCGCAATACACTTTAGCCTCACTTGCCTTGCCGCTGGGCCCACTGGAATACTTCTCTCCCATGGCATAATCAAATCCCTTTAGTCTTTGGATTTCCAAATAAGTATCAGCGAGGTAATATTCAAAAGCCTTTTTGGGCACCTTAAAATTCCGACAAGTTTCATCAACAAAGGCCAGCAATTTTTTAGCTTTTAAAGTATCAAACTGGTGGTAGGGAGGATAATAAAAATCCACCAGCCCCAGCGATGTACAAGACCATTTTTCCTTATTTATACTTAGGGCATTACAAAGCTTATAAGAACCATCCTCTCTTTTTAAACCATAGTTCACAATTGCTAAAAGCCCGGAGCTATCTTGCTTGACAATGCGGCCATAAGAGACTTTAATAAACCCTGAATTCTCATTGAGGTCGATGCTTAAAACCTTAGTTGCTAAACCCATGTACAAGGAGGGCTGAAACTCGGATTCGAGAAAGTCAAATTGACGATGCTTCTCTTGTTCCGCTTTATTCCAATAAGGACTTGATTTTAAGTTGGCCGGATTGGAATGCAAATAGTTTTCAAAAAGCGCCAAAACCTCCATCACTTCCGGCTTGGTCTGATCAATGTCATCGGCATAGCTAATCTCCTGTCCAAAGCCATGAACCACTAAAAAGCAAAAAAAGAGGCCAATTATATTCTTCATCCTAAAGCCTTAAAGCTTGTCATTTCAGATATCAGCATCAGCAAATTCTTAATTGCTTTTAATTTCCTTTTTCAATTGTTGAAGTATCAAGCCCATAATGTCCTTTCTTAAACCGGCTTGATCCTTCTCCAATACGAACACTGAAATAGAGGTCTCCAATTCGGGGAAGTAGAGGACTACCGTTCCCCAAAATCCACCGTGGCCATAGGCTTGCATGCCATAATCATCATTTAAAGACAAGCCCAATCCATAGTGATTATCCACACCATCATGAGTAGGAACTGGTTTTGATAGAAGTTGCAAAATGGAATCTTCTTTAATTATCGATCCATTAAAGAGCGCGTAAATAAACTTGGCCAGCTCTTCCGTAGTAGTAGCAATGCCACCGCCCCCATATAGATCCCAAGAGATATCATGCTCCTGAGAATCCCAATTCATTTCGTCCCAATACTGATGCACACGTTCTTTGGTCGCCGACGGTTTATCTTCTAAAATTGGAATCCAAGTATGCTCCAAGGCCAAGTCTGAATACTGCAATAATTCACGCATGGCCGTATAAAAGGGCTGGCCATACACTTGCTCAATAATCTCGGTGGCTAGTAAATAATTAGCATCGGCATAACTAAACACATCTTGGGCGGCACCGAGTGGATCACCCAGTTGAACCGCTAATTTTAACTGCTCCTCCCTCGTCCAACGATGCTGGATATTAGAATCAATCATTTGCAGATAGGTATCATTGGCATAATCCTCAATTCCGCTGGTATGTGATAATAAATGCTTGATCTGTATTTCATGAAAATTATAACCATCTTCCTCAAAAAGGGCTAGGGTTTCGGCGCTAAGCCGATGGGCGATGGTATCGTGAATACTGAGCTTGCCCAGCTCCTGCAAACGCAGAATTGTGGCCGCCACATAGGTTTTAATATTACTGGCTATTAAAGCCGGCTGATCGCATTGCAAGGCTTCAGCACTATTCTTTTCTGCCTTACCCGCGCAGCCGGTCCAAGAAAAATTATTGCTTGGCGATTCAATGTGCACCATTAATCCTACCGAAGCTGGATTGGCTTTATAAATAGAATCCAGCAAGGCTTGAAAGACATTCTCTTCTTGTTTAACACTATTATCCTGTGCTTCGGTTTTACAAGCGAAGAAACTGAGGGCGAGGAATAGAAAGGCTACTATTTTCAAGGGCGGCACATTTTAGATTGAAATGGGAATATCGTGAAAAAATGCTGGCCCGTATAAGTCCATACTGGTCTTAAAAAGAATTGGGACAGAACCCATTTAGTCCAGTTCCGATTGGGGTAAACCCGTGAGACTCTGGTATTCGAAATTGACAGAAGATCGATTGCCCGCAGACATTATTAGAATATTGCCATAGCCGAAAAATCCTTGTTTCACAATTAAATTATCAGACTCATTTTTGGAAAGCAATAATTTCTGTTCGGTATAAAAGAAGTAGATAAAAGGAACACCAGCGCCCTTTATATTTCGTTTAAGCTCAAAATAATTATCCCGCCATTTACCGCTTAAGGTCTTTTCGCAACAAAGGCTATCCCCTTGCCAAAATTCTACTTGCAGGTGTTTCAGGTCCAAGGCCTTTAGCCTAATTTGACCTTGGTAATTAATTTCCTCATCCCATTTATAACTTTTTAAAGGAGCAAAAAGCAATTGTGCTAAGGGAAGGCTAGTATGATCTACAAAGGAGAGAGGCCGATTGGAATACTGTCCGTTTAGCGCGATAATACTTTGGGCAACACCAGGATTGGCAGGTAGTCGTTTCTTTATTACTCGACTTGAAAGGCAAGCAGAGCATGTGGCGATAATCCATATAAAAACTAAAAAGAGTCGAAATCGCATGGCCTTTTGATTTTAATAAATGGCGCTTATTCTATGACCGAGGGGCTAAGGCTAATTGCTGCTTAACTCGCTTATATAAAAACTGCAAATCCCAATCAAGCAGTTCCCTATTCTCTTCAATAAACAAGTTGTATTGCTTCGTTTTCTTTGGCTCCCCCAATTTATGGTAAGCAAGGGCAAGGTAGATGGAAGCAGCTAAGCTATCATCATTCGCAAGCTTGAAATTCACGCTTCCCTTTAAAAGAGCGAGTCCTTCTTCCAATTCACCTTTTTCAATTAAAACCGAGCCCCTGGTGTTTTTCACCGCTTCATTTTCATCTGATAAATCGAAGGCCATTTTTGAGTATTGGTCTGCTAATTCAATTTGATCCTTCAATAAATAGATCCAGGCCAAGGCATTGTAAAATGGCAATTTAAGATGTGCATAAGCACTATCCCCTGCCAATGGTATAAGCTCCTCAAGAAGACCAATAGCCTTAGGAACATCGCCCAACTTCATGTGAACTAGAGCCAGATTAAGATTAATAAATTTGTTCTTTGGGTTCTTGGCTTGATACCTTTCATAAATGACTAAGCACTTGGAGTATTGCTTTTCTTCAAAGTAATCCAGGGCATCCAAGAAATCATTAGCAGCAGTTAAGGCCATCAATTCCTCCTTAGTCCGAAAAGGAAGTCTCACTAAAGAAAGGCCATCAGAATTCACTTTTTGTCCTTGATACGAAAGACGGTAAGGAAACAAGGCTGATACCCCAGTAATTACATTCGCCAAGAAGAAGCTGCTTTCCAAATAAAGACCTTCGGCAAATGTGAATTCCAAATCCAAGCTACTATAAAGCGCGAAGGCCAGACTAAAATTTAGGATAAATCCTCCGGCATAATAGCAGGCCAATTTAAAATGTAAACGCTTCGAATCATCAAAGCCTGCATAGGCTAAACCCAAATTGAAGTTTCTAGCTAAGATTATTTTCACCCCTAGCCATTCGGTTCTTGCGATTTCTGACCCGCGACCCAATACCATCCTCCTTGGCGTCCCACCTGCTAGTTTCGCGAATAGCAAATGACCCCATTCATGTAGAAAGACCGCCAGCTTAGCACTCACTAAAAGCAGTAGTAGATTTAGACCAATATTGCTAAAGTGGATCGCCTCATCACCTAAAAAACGAAGACCCAATAAAAGACCCAAAGCCACGAACTGTGCTTTGGGAACAATGGTGAAGAGTATTATTGAAGCAGTTGTTTTGATGAATTAGAGTTCTAGTTTTTTCTTCTTTAACATAAAAATCACTTAGGCTATTGATGTGATTCGCGCTAGTAATATCAATTTAAATTGGGCATTTATTACTTAGAAAAGCCTCATTTGCGATTCCTTCTTTGGATAAAACACCCCCACTATCACAAATGGATTATTCGCTCTTCTCAAGTGCCATTGCTTTGTTGTTCCTAGAAAGAAATATAGGTCCTTTTTCTTAATAAATTCTTCTTCATATTGCTGTCGAACTTTCTGAAGTGCCAAGCCCTCCTCTCCCTCGGCTGCCCTCAAACAATTCCAGTAAAGTTGACCAATCTCCCAATCTTCAATCATCAGTCTGCTTGATTTCCCTGAGTCATCCGTAAAACGATAATAGAATTTATAAGGAAGTTTGGGGATTAATTTTTCGGGTTCTTTATCCTGCGAGAACAAATCGCCCTGCCTTCTTAATTCCTTCCATTCATTTTTCCACTCCCGATCATCTTTTTGAATCTCGAGTCTTTCAATGGTTGTTGGTTTAAATGTAGCAAGTGATTTATTCATTGGGGCTTTTGAATCCCTTAATAAGTGCTGAAGGTTGGTATAGATCTTTTTTAAACAGAGCTCCTTTCTTAAAGCCCAATTATCTTTTGTGTCGATTCTTTGAAACAGCTGCAGGTCTTTAAAATCATAGTTTTTGGGTGAGTAACTCTCAGGCCTAAAATCATCAGCCCTCTCACTTAAATCTAGCTCAATCCAGTTGTATTTAAATGACTCCATTTTACCTGACCTCCTTTGACCTAGGAGAAAGCTTAATGGCACAGGGTAGATCCTTATCCATTCTCCTGTTTCCAAAAACCCTGCGGAACATACCAATTCATCGTAGCTGCGAGAGGGCAGCGGATAGGTAATTACAGTCAACAGAATTTTCTTTCGAGGCATTCTACATATGAATTACCGAATATTTAAAAGAGGGTAGTTCGGATATTGATTTACTAAGGTGCGTTCTATGGCATTGGCAAGGTTTAGACTCAAAACAGGTTAAAGCAACCCTTTGATACTTTTCGACTAGCCTAACAATTTGTTCTTGCGTTTCAATAGTTTCTTTTAGTGTCGTATTTGCGTATTCTACGAAAAGCTTGTCATAATCCGCTTGTTCGACTAACTTTTTACGTTTTTCCGAAACTATCCCTAGCTCCGGTAAATGCTGATAGTCAATATTTAAACTATTGCAGTAGCGCGTGAGTAAGGTCTTACTAAAGCCAAATTTCATACTGAGTGGGTTCTTTCTTACATCTATTAGCAAATTCACATTACTCTTTACCAATTTATTCAAATAGCCCTCTAATGAAATTCCTTCATAACCAATGGTAAACAGGGCAATTTCGGAATTATTTGGCCTCGCCTTTTCCACTTTATCGGATGATTTAGCCGACAAAACATCCTGAGCAATTGTACTATTAATTGCATAGAAGGGGTAATTTAAATAGGTATGTTTAATTAATGCCTTGCCGCTCATAGACCCATAATCTGCTACAATGCTTTGTAAAATTGATTTGTCATTCGCTTTAACACTTGCAAGGTGTTTACCCATTTCAGGAATCAAATATTGGTTTTCCGATTCGTTCAAAATTCCCTTTCGAACCATGGCATTCATATCCGCCTTGGCTGAAAACGAATAACATCCGAATTTATAGGGGACAAAATCATATTCTGCCTGCGGTTTCTTTTTGCTGTAAAGAAATAGCAGCTTTTGAAATTGAAGCTTTTCAACTTCTCCACCGAGCAGTTCTATTAGAGCTAGTATGATTTTTCTTCTATAAAACATTTTCAAATGTAATCTGTGCTTAATGGGCTATTATACCTAAAAAATTTACTATCCGATATTAAATGTTTAAGATTAAAATCTACCTATCCATTGCCGGTCAAGATAAACAGCTCAAACACTTGATTTACCGAGACTTACCCATTATCCGCTTGGGCCATCATCACAACCTAAGTTAAGTTTACACCCTTTATCGAACTTGGTCTTTAAAACTAACTATAAGGGCCAATAAAAGACAAGGCTTATATGCCTAAAAGAACATAAAAACTAGTGCTACGATAAAAAGTAAAAAATTAAGAAGGAAAGGTAAAGTCGCTCAAATGGGCTTGATTAGCGTTTAAACTAAATCAATACTCCTTCACAAAAGCAAAACCTTGTCCCTTTATCTTAAAGGTATAGAGACCAGGCTTCAAGTCAGATACGTCAATTGAAAAGGAACGACCGAACTTCATTGAACCCTGAAACATTATTTGCCCGGAGGCATTCAAAACAATATAATCGGCGTCTTCAAGATCCTCGGCCATTTCGACATGTAATGTGCTATTGGTAGGATTTGGATAAAGTGAGGCTTTTACAATTCCCGACTCATCCAGATTAAAACCAGAAATTAAAAGGTTTTGACAGCCAGAGGTATCCACGCAATTGTTAATGGTAATTTCCACCGCAAAATCACCGCTAATTGCCGCGGTGAAGCTTTGTCCTGTTGCGCCTGATATTGGATTATAATTGGCATTACAGTCGAGCCATTGATAAGATGCACCCGCTTGGTTAGCAGTTAGGCTTGGGGAAGAATTGCTCACTGAAGTGTCAATTGCTTGGGTAACGGTTAAATTTAAATTAACCACCGAATCACAGCCGTATAATGCCGCCCCTATTAAAGTATCGCTATACATTCCTGTGCTGTCGTAAACCGTAGTTCCTACCGTAAAGCTAAAGCCGGCACATTCATTAAAAGTGAGGTTGTTTACCGCTAGTCCAGGAGCTAGAGCTGCACCCGTAACCCAATTAGAGTTATTCCCGCTCAAGGCAAAATTTAAAAGGCTTCCATTGGCGCCAGCCACTTCATCTACAGCAGTGGTTATGGCCGTATTAGAACCACCAGCTTGGCCCTCATTAAACTTATAATAAGCCACTAATCCCGTGGGGATTCCGCAATATTCCGCGTTTCTATCCGCCATTAGTTGACTGGCCGTTCGGGCTACATTCCACATTCGATATTCATCTATAATGCCGTCGAATGGAATATTGCCTCCATTTACTCTTTGGCCAATTCTTAAGTTTCCGTTTCCGCTTGGTGTATTTACGGTTCCTAAAGAACCCGTGCCAACTTGAACTCCATCTACATACAAATAGCCGGTGCCACTTTTCAGCACAAAGGCTACATGCGTCCACCTGTTCGTGGGCACCGCGTTAGAAGTAGAAGATATATTGGCATTGGTACCACCCGAAATAAAGCCCAAGCGCAAACTTGAGTTTACATAAAAGGTGTTTCGAGATCCAACCGCATTAAGACCATAATCGGAAATGGCGGTGTTTCCACTAGGCGTGCCACTGAGGTAAATCCAGGCTTCAAAAGTACGATCGGCCACTCCGGTTACCCCGGCAAAGGTGGTTTGCACATAATCTGCTGTTCCCGAAGGATCAAAGTCTAAACCATTTTGAGCTTGTAAGGAAATAGCGGAAATGGCGATGATAGCGGAAAAAAAGCTAGTACGAATGGCGTTCATGGTGGTTGGTTGAAAAAGAAATAATTTAATCGAAGCTAAAATAGGAAACCAAAAGGCAGTATCGGTGGAAGATATTATTCGATTTGATCTAAGGCTATATCCATTCTCCTATTTTAGAGAGACTGCAATCTCCACTGCCTTGAAGCAATCCTGTCGAAATCTCCTTTTTCACGGCACTATTGTCAAGCTCGTTTATGCAATATGTCCTCCATCAAACTTTAAGAGCTTATTCCATTAAAGGCTTTACATCGCTAGCCGCAGGAGGAATGATCACATAATCATGCCCCGCAATTATAGATGCTAAAGGAGGGTAAACAAATACCTTATTATTCTTCAATGCCTTTTCAAGACCTCTTATGTCAATTAGGGTCCACTGCTCAACCTGACCTTGTAGCATGAAAGCTTTTCGTTGTCTTAACCAATTGGATCCCCCTTCTGCATTGTCGAAATACCCTAGCTCCTCCTCCGCGTCTTTATAGTAGCGAAACATAAAAAGTAAATTTAAATCTTGACTTCCCTCTAATTTAGCTTGCTGGCTTACTAAGTCTCCAATATCAAATATGCCAAGGGGTGTTTTGCCACGCATGGTGTGTAGGGCCCCCATCTTTATCAAGATCTTAGGTGCCTCATACCTTTCCAAGCTTAATTGGTCATGGAGTTTTGAAAATTGTCGCTTCATTAATGCTCCCTGTTCGACAAAAGACTGCCGTGGATTAGTTTGATTTAAAGCATAAATAGTCCAGCTTAGTTTAAGATCATTAATGATGTTTTGAATCCTTAAATCGCTCGTATCTAAGGAATTGAAAAAGCCTTCTATTTCCCTAGAACTCTCAAGCTTCGCGCAGAAAGGATAATCCTTTTGCTCGTCTAGCTTTTTATACTCTGAGATTATAAAAGCCATCGCCTTTTGCTGGGCCGCTATGATATTGGCTGAGCCATCACTTAAGTCCAATAAAGCATCAAAAAGAAAAGGAAAGGAATAAAAATACTCTTGATCAATCCCTAAGAGCATCATCTCATTTTCTAAACTAGTCTTTAAAAACTGTGCATCCTCTTCACCTTTCAAAAAAGGCATAGGAAAATGACCCGTTCTTGCCAGTTCCGCTTGATAAATACTTTGAAGTGCTTTTTCAATTTCGGCTTCAGACTCTATTAATTGAAGCAGACGCTGGAGGCCATTATTGCCGTGCTCGCTCATGAAGAAATTAAAACCCTGTTTCTTAAGGATGGGTAAAATCACATTGGTGAATTGAGCTATTTCAGCCATGTCGTGGGTTTCGCCTAATAAGACATATTGCGCCTTTGTGAATTCCCTTTTCAAAACATTCGCTCCTTCACCGCTTAGCTGCAGGCTATCCACCGAAAAAGTGTAAGTATAGCTGGCTACCAGCTCTTTAGAAATGGTATCCTGAGCGAGTACGCTTAGACTGGAAAGGCTAAATAAAAGGAATACGATCTTCTTCATTGCCATTTTTTAAATGCTTTCGGTTCCTAATCGCGAAACCAATTTTTAAGACTTCCGCAATTTTATAGCGCTTCCATGAGTTCCTTCTGCCGAAAGGCAATCATTTGCTTTACTAATTCTATGGGCAAATCTTTCCCATAAGGAAATTTAACCGTGCCCTTGCCGAGCTCAAATCCATCAAGCTCCGACTTAAAATGATTAAGGCAACTTTCATGCGGGTAGAAGCTTACACATTTAGCATAAGCAACCACCATTAATTGATGTTGCTCTTTATTCTCGGCAACTAGTTTAAAGGAAGGCACTTTGTAGTTGGCCATTTCAATAGCCTCGGGAACCACTTCTTTAACTAAAGCCCTTAGGCTTGCTAGCAAGGTTTGGGCCTCTGGTTTTTGACTGGCGATATAAGCATCAATCGTTTCGTAGGTGGGCATTGCCCCTTTCTTGGCCATAAATTTTTGAAGTGAATTTAATGATTTAAGCTAATTGTGCTGTTGAGACCTTTTATTCCCAGTTCATTTTAGGGACGGCCATTTTCTTGCACTGCTATGCCTCTCAATAAAACTGAAAGCTCAACTCATATTGCAAGGGCAGTTCTTTTTCTCCATTATAAAGCCTTAGAAGCTCTTTATAGGTGTACACATACTTATTCTCAGCATACTGAAACCCCTCCTCCAAGCTCAGAATTAGAGTATTCCCTTTATCCCAGGTCATTTTTTGGGTACTCGCCAGTCTTCCCTCTTTGTCAAATTTATATTGCGTGAAGTTCTTCTCATAAAATTCCCGCAGCCCCTTATTGTAATAATAGGTATTGCTTGCAGAAGAATCTAAAGCTCCGCTCTGGTAGTAGAAATTGGTCAGCTTTTCCTTGTATAGCTCATTATTCACCCGCGAATAATACTCAACCGTTTCGCTTGCTAATAAACCCTTTTGATAAATCTTGGTATTTAGCTCAAAACCATTTTTACAGCGAACTTCATTGCATTTTTTATACACTTCCTTTTGGAGCTCACCAGCATTAAACTCGTAAGTGGTGCTCAACCAATAAAGGGTGTCCCTAAAGCCATTTATGCGTCCTAGCCTTTTTGCCAACAATCGATTATCTGCATCAAAATCGTATCGGTATATACTTTGTTGGGCTTCTCCGGTTGGCAGAGGACCGCTAGCGAAAATAGTGCGGCCCTTAATTTCAAAGCTGTAATTATAGATCATATGGTTCATGAACTCATTAACAATAGGATCCGCTCCAATAGCTTCCATCCATTGATCATTGATGGAGAGCTGCTCCTTTAAAATCTTTAGTTTTTCCGGCCTTGCAGTAAAGAAGTTTCGCTTTAGTTCGGCATTAATTTCGTCCTCACTTTGGTAGCGGCCGCTCTTGGCATAGTATAAATCGCGACCTTCCACCCTCACATATTCCGGTGTTGGGGAAACAAGGCTGGGGTCCTCCTTCAAAAAACGCATTAAGGTATTGGGCACTATATAATCCGCCTGAAAAAATGAAGTTCTAAATTCAGTTTTCTTGCTGCTCGGCGGGGGCTCAACCATTTCAATTTGGGCCATTACAAACATTGGACTTAAAACCAAAAGGAAAGCTAATCTTTTCATAGGAGGCAAGATATTAATTCAAAGTCGATCTAGGCCTTATAATCCTTTGTTGCGATTGAGATTAGCTCTTTTAATCGAGCCAAGCTAATTTGCAGCAGAACTCAATTTGCACCAGCCCTTCTACTCCTTTTAAAGGAGTCTTGTTATTGGCATAGCGAAACCCTAGGCTAAAGCTTTCGCTGATGGGATTAAGGTCGAGATGACCATTTCCTTCTACCATCGATGATGAACAATTAAAGCCATCAAAATTTCCCTTAAAATGAAACCAGCCGCTATAGAGGTGACGACCATCTTCTAGGCTGCCAAAATCGCTGATTTCAATTTCTTTTTGAATATCGATCCCCAAGTTTGAAATAAGCAGCTTTACCTCATCTGGATAGGCCTCTTCTCTTAATTTGATGAAATTTAGGCAAGAGGTGCAGCCGCAAGACTCAGCCCCGGACTGCTTTAGTTCTTTATAGATTCTTTGCGTTTCTACCTCCGCCACTCTAAGCGTCCAATCCCGATATTTTATCTCTTTCAATAGTATGCTTCGGTTTTTAAATTGTTTTAAATCCCTTTGCCATAGTCAATAGAGCGTATGTGACCTCTTTGAATATTAGACCTATCCTTATGATTCACATAAGCTTCTAGATAGTACAACTCCGTCTGGCGATATGCTCCTAAATTCAAATAGTCGAACTCCGAACCATTCTTCGCGGGAACACCCAAGGCATGCAAGGCCTGATTAATTGGCACCTCATGCTTAATTTTCTGAGCACCTACATATGTAGAACCGATAAAATCCGGTGTGTCTAAACTAGCTATAACATAGCTTTTGGCTCCCAAAACGCGCGCTAGCTCCTGCATGACTTTAGTATCTAAAGCTATGTTTTCACCATAATCATCATCTTCGATATTGTTCTCAATTTCAAAGGAATCCACATTCAATTCATGGAGTGGAATTAAGACATATCCCTCTTCGTGAATTAGAGCAAAACCCAGATCCAAGACTTTGGTTTCCTTTATGGGTTTTGGTGCGATAAATAGATCTATAGCATGCCCCATTGGCGCTCTTTAATTAATAAGGGTTTACTACTTAGAAATTATGATGCACACTTAATTGCAGCTGATTCTTTTGCCATGCATTTGTGCTTTGCTTCATAATTCCAACTTGGACTTTAAGCCCATTTCGAATAATGTAACCCGCGGCGATATATAATCGATTGCGATCAAAAATCGCTACGGATCGGTCATTACCAATGTTGCGTTCGCCATTAAGAAACACCTCATTGTACAGGGCCAAATAAATTGTCTTCGGTCGCATCCCCGATTGGTTTAAAGGTATATTCATAAACAGATTGTAACGGTACCGAGTTCTAAAGTCCTGTTGATCTACAAATCGCTGTTCATAACGAAAGCGGTGGGTGGTAAAAATATGTTGGCCAAATTGAACCGGAAATAAAGCCTCCTGATAAATTCTACTTTCTGAAGTAGTGGTGGTTTCGGAACCATAAGTACCGCTTGTGATATTAGCATAACCCAGGGTTACTAAAAGCTTGCTATCATCAAATCTATAGGTTAAACCACTGCGCAATAACAATTGCTCCAAATCTCCGCCTAAATTCCAGTTTCGATATTGCACATCGCCCTGAATACCCCAATTGCTGTCGGTAAAACGGGCATTAAAAAAATAGATATACCAGGCGCCTAATTTATCTTGATTGATTTGTGCCCCTAAAGAAGATGGAAGAAGAATAGTTAAGCCAAATAGGGCTCTCAAAAATTGTTTTTTCATTCCTTAACCCTAAATAGATTCTCTTAAACTGATGAGTCCTTGCGAATAAATAGCATTACTGATTCGCATTTATACTTTGTTGCCTTAAAGTAGAGCTTTTTCAAAAAATACCTCTTCTTCTTCTTTGTCCCCATCAACATAAAGTCTAAAACTTGCTTGACCCCTTCTATGAACTTCCAAATAAGATGCATAGCTTAAGGAGGAACTTAAATCTTTGACTTTCAGGCTGTCGATATCTTCATAAAAAGCCCAGTCTATATTGGAAAATTCCTCTTCGGCTTCAATCCAATAAGCCGCTAAACGTTTGTTAGTGATCAAATTCCCACTACTTCTGAGATCAAATTGGGTATCAAAAAGTATAATTTCTTCCCTGGCATCACAGAGACCAAGTCTCTCTATAAAATCTCGATCCTTCGCGGACAAAGCTGCGCCATCTACTGGTCCTTGGCTGCAAGAGAAGCAGCCGCTTGAACCAAAAAGAAATAAGAAGATGTGAACACAGTTTCTCAAGCGCTACGCTTTATCATTGAAGGTTAAATAACTCCTCAATATATTATATCCTATTCGAGCTCTCATTAAGAGTTTAGCAGCTTTCCAGTCTCGGGAATTGTCTCCTTCTTTAAACCGAATAGAAGCTTGTAAAAAGTAGCATCAAAAACTAAAGACCAAGGATTCTTCTTATACATCGCCAAACTGATTAAGTCCTCAGCACCGCGATAACTAAAGAGTTTATTTACAAAAAAGAAAAGGAGCTTGGGCTGAATAAAAAATGGCTGACTTAGAATTCCTTGCCAGCGGATTCCGAAAAAAGAACGATAAACCTTTTTCTGATATGCTCTAAAACTAGCGTCGCTAAAATCCTTTTGGGCATAAGCCTCCTTCAATGCTTGGGCGGCATGCTCGGCGCTTATCATAGCGTGAGCAATTCCATTTGCGCTAATGGCATCATTAAAACCACCAGCATCACCAATAAGCATAAAACGATCTCCAATTATCCTCCTTCTTTTTACTCCTAAATGATAGCCGTGGCCCTTGGGCTTTTGAACCACAATTGCATCCTTAAAGCGTTCTTTTAAAGCAGGATGAGATTTCAAATTCTCCTCCAAAACCTTTCGGAGGTTGATCTTATACTTCTTCCGCACATCATTGCGCATGGCAATGTTTACGTTTACAAGACCCTTCGCTACTGGTAAAACATACAAGCCACCTGATTTCAAATCATCGAGTAGGTAACACTCGGCGGTTTTACCATCCGATATACCACTAACATTTTCATAATAAGCGGTAACACCACAAGCATTCGATTCATCCGCTTGCTCCCAAAGACCAGCTTGCTTTACAAATTTCGAATTATAGCCATTGGCAATTAGCAGCATTTGCGCTTCTAAACTTTGCTCCCTCTTATTAGAATGCACTTGAACGCCTGAATCCAGCCACTTCACTTCATTTACCGCAAAACCTTCAATAACTTCAATTAAGGGATTGGCTTTGGCATAGTCCATTAAAACATTATCCAAATCAATTCGCCTTATGGAAACAAAAGACTCTAGTCCAACCCTTTGGTTAATTTTTGAGTCGAAAGGTATTCGAACACTATGGTGATTCGGTGCAAAAAAACGCAGGTAATCGATAGAATGCTTGGCGGATTTAAAAGCCTGAGATTCCAGTATTTCTGGGTTAAGGTTTTGGATACAGCGCAAAACGGATGAGGTTAAAGCCTCACCACAAACTTTATCGCGAGGAAAAAAGGCCTTGTCCACAATGGTAGAAGGAATACCTTTTTTAGCCAAGCTCAATGCAGCATATAGGCCTGCCGGCCCGGCTCCAACAATACAGATTTCACGCTTCATTACAGTCCAAATCTATGCCTCTATAATTGGGAGTACTATATTACAAAATCGAAGGCTTATGGAGCTTTCCCTAAATAGCAAAATGAAAACGACACTTAGATCCCTAATGGCTTATTCGGGACATAATCTTAACAAAGTCCCCTTATTAAACCAAATCAAAAGCTTGACTCAAATCGGCAATTAGATCATCGGAATGCTCCACCCCTACCGAGAGGCGCACCATTTTTTCACCAATATTTAATTGCTTCCTCAGGTCTTCAGCCACTCCGGCATGGGTCATAGATGCTGGATGTTCGGCTAAGGATTCCGTAGAACCTAAGCTTACTGCCAGTTTCACCAATTTCAATCCATTTAAGAAACGGAAAGCTTCTGCCTCTCCTCCTTTTACATCAAAGGAAAGCATGGCACCAGCGCATTCGCATTGGCGATCAAAAATTGCTTGATGACGCGCATCTTTATCTTCAATCATTCCTAGGTAATAGACCTTCTCCACCTTGGGATGTTGGGCCAACCATTCTGCTACCGATTTGGCGTTTATCGCCTGACGCTCCATGCGCACTTTCAAGGTTTCTAAGCTGCGCATTAAAAGCCATCCGGTATGTGGGCTGGCCATATTACCTAAAAAGGTGCGCAGTTCTTTTACGCGTCCCATTACCTCAGCAGAACCTAAAACCGCCCCTGCAATAACATCCGAATGTCCACCAATGTATTTGGTAGCAGAGTAAATCACAAAGTCGGCTCCAAATTTTAATGGGTGCTGCCATAAGGGACCCATATAAGTATTGTCTACCGCTACATATACTCTATCCTCGGCATCGCGACTGTATTTCTGCGCTAATTCCACACAGGCTTCAATGTCGAATAAATCCAAGGTAGGATTAGCCGGGGTTTCAACGTAAATCATTTTCAAACGATCCTTGGCGGGATGAGCTTGTATCATCGCCTCAATATCCTCCTTGGTATCATGGGGCGTAAATCCTTGCACCTCCACCCCATATTTGGGTAAAAAGTGATTTATAAAGTGATCCGTGCCACCGTAAACAGGATTGGAAAATAAGATTAAATCTCCCGGTTTCAAGAATTCCAAAAGCACGGTACTGATAGCACTCATGCCACTTTCGAAAACCGCTGCATCATCAGCCTTATCCCAAAGCGTTAATCGGTTTTCGAGAATTTCCAGATCTGGATTATTCAAACGACTGTAAATCAGCCCCAAGGTTTCATCGGCGCCCTTTTCACGAATTCCGTAGGCCACTTCAAAAAAGGCTTTCCCTTCTTCGGCGGTTTTAAATGCAAAGGTTGATGTTTGAAAAATGGGGCACTTTACTGAGCCCTCGGAGAGGTGTGCATCATAACCGTAAGACATCATTAGGCTTTCGGGGTGCATCTTTTTTGGATCCATAACTTAAGATTTGAGAGGTGCAGCAAATGAACGTAAAATCCCTCAATGCAAAACCAACAAAAGTCATTCTCCACCCAAAAATCCCGACTCATCGCCGAAATATCCCGATTCATGCCTTTGCGATTGCAGAAATCATTTAAAGCCTTCACTTTTGGCCTGCGATTCACTAAAACATAAAAATGAAAATCAAACTATTCACCCTAATCCTTTCCCTGAGCATGGCAGGTCTTTTTGCCAGGCCTGGCTCAGAAGAAATTAGCCAAACCATAAAAGGCCGGGTCTTGGATGCTCAAAGTCAAACTCCGCTGCCCAGTGTAAATGTGGTGGTTCGTGTAGAAAATCAAACTTTTGGTGGAAGCACCGATATGGATGGTTACTATAAAATAGAAAAGGTTCCAACGGGAAGGATCGATCTTCAATTTAGTTTTATCGGCTATGAAACGGTGACCCTTAGTAATATTGAGCTTCTGGGCTCCAAGGAACTTATATTAAATACCAGTATGCGCGAAAGCACCCAGAACCTTCAGGAGGTAGTGGTAAAGGCTAAGGAAGAAAAAGCCCGCACTAAA
This sequence comes from Bacteroidota bacterium, assembly GCA_024742495.1. Lineage (GTDB taxonomy): Bacteria > Bacteroidota > Bacteroidia > Flavobacteriales > Schleiferiaceae > Croceimicrobium. The sequence continues at coordinate 41,294 of JANSYJ010000005.1, read as the reverse complement.
AATGAAAGGGTAAATGTATCTGGCCGCACCTTTAGCATAGAAGAAACGAAGCGTTTTGCTGGAGCGAATAATGACGTATCTCGCATGGCCTCCAATTTTGCCGGTGTTCAACGTGCCAATGATGCTACCAATGATATCGTTATTCGCGGTAACTCCCCATTTGGACTGATCTGGCGTTTAGAGGGACTAGACATTCCAAACCCAAATCACTTTGGCGGCTTTGGTGCCACCGGTGGTCCGGTAAGTATGCTCAACAATAATGTGCTCGCCAATAGCGACTTCCTCACTGGGGCCTTCCCTTCCGATTATGGAGATGGGATTTCGGGCGTTTTTGACCTGAGTATGCGAAATGGGAATTATGAAAAGCATGAGTTCCTAGGGCAAATTGGCTTTAATGGATTGGAGCTTGGCGCTGAAGGTCCGATTAACAAAGAGAAGCGTTCATCTTACCTAGTAAATTACCGCTATTCTACCTTAGGTGTAATGGCTGCCATGGGCATTGATTTTGGCACAGGCACCGCCATTCCTGAATATCAAGATATTAACCTTAAACTTAATTTTCCTTCCCGAAAAATCGGCAATATCCAGGTCTTTGCCATTGGTGGGGTAAGCTCTATCGACTTTTTAGATAGCGAAAATGACGAGGAGGAAAATGGCGGATTTTACAGCGATGAGGAAGACCTTCGAAATCGGGTGAACACAGGGGTACTAGGTGCTTCTCACCAATATTTCTATTCTAATAAAACCTATCATAAAATCAGTGTAGCCCTTAGCAGTGTTCAAAACAAGGTGATTATCGACACCTTCAATATTGACGGAAGCATTGTTAGCCCTCAATATCGACAGAACTTTCAACGCGGTACCCTACAAGTTAATGCCCTGCTAAATCATAAGTTTAATGTAAATCATGTGCTTAGAGCCGGTGCTTATATTACTCGTAGAAATTATAATTTGCTCGACTCTTCCTACAGCTTCAGACGCGGTGGTTTTACAGATCTGAGAAATTTACAAGGTTCCAATATGCTTTATCAACCCTACGCGAACTGGCAATACCGGATAAATGATGAATGGGAAATGAACACCGGCCTGCATACCGTAATCACTCCCGAAAATGAGCAATACTCCATTGAGCCACGCTGGGGCATGAGCTATCGCTTAAACCCAAAAAGCAGTTTAAACTTAGGCTATGGTCTTCACAGCCAACTCCCGAACGAATTGCTGCAATACAGCCAAGAGGAACTAAGTGACGGCAGTATTTACCAGCCCAATATCAATCTAAGTTATACTAAAAGCCACCACTTTGTGGCGGGTTATCAGCTGGCTTTCTTGCGCTCATGGAATTTTAAAGCGGAGGCCTACTATCAAAATATTTACAATGCGGCGGTGGATGCTTTTCCCAACTCCTATTCTAGTTTAAACTCTGGATCTTTTGATTTCGCCCTGCCCGATTCGGCACAAAGCACTGGGAGAGGCTATAACTACGGTTTAGACATAACCGTAGAAAAATTTATGGACAAAGGCTTTTACTTCCTTAGCACTATATCTGTTTTTGAATCGCAGTATCGTGCCAGCGATGGTGTTTGGCGTAATACCGCTTTTAATGGTAATTATGTTTGGAATGTGGTGAGTGGGAAGGAGTTTGTGCTTAGCGCGGCAAACTCTAAAAGCAGACATATCCTCACCGTAGATGGTAAACTTACCTTAGCTGGTGGACAGCGTTACACCCCCATTTTATTAGAATTATCAAGAAGCTTGGGCGAAGGGATTTTTGATGAGGCCAATGCCTTTAGCGCCCAATATGATCCCTATTTCCGAGCCGATATCCGCATCGGTTACAAAATTGCTGGTGCTAAAGTTACCCAAGAATGGGCGGTAGATATCCAGAACTTCACCAATCAGGATAATCCCTTTGGACAAAGTTTTAATGCCGAAACCGGAGAAGTTGAAACCACCAGTCAACTCGGTTTATTCCCCATGTTTCTTTACCGCATAAGTTTTTAAAGATGTATATCAGTGTCACCTCCTTTCTAGTGAAGAGCCCTTGGGCCAATGTGTTTTTTCAAATGCATGCCATGAGCTCATTTATGCAGGCCGGTAAATCGAAAGGAATCATTAAAACCGAGACCTTCTCTCCCTTTCGAAGAGTATATAGCACCCTTACCCATTGGGAATCTAAGGAAGATATGTTGCGATTTCGCAATAGCGGTGCACACCTAAAAGCGATGAAGCTCAGTGCCAAAATGGGCCATGGCATTACCACTGGCTGGGAGTCGGATGTTTTTATAGATCAAGAGCTCGCCTTAAAACGCTTGCATGCCGAGAAGGGAAGTTTAATTTCGAAAGATGAGCCAAAAAGTAAATTGGGAGCATATCCGCAAAGAGGTCTTTAAGAAACAGAACCAGCTGGCCATTGCCATTATTGGCTTTGTACCGCCGATTCTTGGAGCCCTAGAATATTTGCTGGGCATTGAAAATGGTCATACCAGCAATTGGGGACCTTACGACTTTCTTTATGGATGGATTTACTCCTACATTGTTACCGGCAGTTTGTTTTATGGCTCGGCCTTTATTATACAATTATTAAACACTAAACTTCCCTGGAAAGGAAATACCAGCAAACGGGTAGTGGTAGAAGTGCTGTTGATTTTAGGCTACAGCACCGTGGCTCAAGTCTCCATTTTATATGTACTAGAAGGCAGTCCCTTAATTGGAATAGAAGCTCCGCTGGCTTTCTCCGATTATGCGCGTAGCGTCGCTTTCAGCAATACCATAACCATAATTGTTGTCGCTTTAATTGAGGGGATTTACTTCTTTAGAAATTGGCGTGAAACCCTGCTTAATTCCGAGCGGCTGCAAAAGGAACATGCTGAAAGCCAATTGGCAAATCTTAGGGCGCAGCTTGATCCACATTTTATGTTTAACAGCTTGAATGTATTAACGGGACTGATTCGACAAGAGCCTAAAAAAGCGGAAAGCTTTGTAGAAGATTTTGCACGTGTTTACCGTCATATGCTAGAAGTAAACACCAAGATGCTGGTGCCTTTGGAAGAAGAATTAAATTTTTGTCGCCAATATTTACGGCTGCAAAAAACCCGCTTTGAGAATGGTATTCAAGTCGAATGGAATTTGAATAACTTGCAGGAAGGGAGCTACCTGCCGCCCTTAAGTTTACAGGAATTACTCAGCAATGCCATTAAGCATAACAGCATTGATGCGGATCGGCCCTTACACATCGCCATTAGCATAGAGAAGGAGGACTTAATTGTTTGCAACAGTATAAATCTTAGAAAAGGCAAAGCTCATAGCACCGGACTGGGCTTAAAAAACATTAGGGAAAGGTATAAGCTTTTAAAGGCGCCCATGCCTAATTTTAAAATTGTTGATGAGCAATACATGGGCAGTCTGCCGCTTTTAAGACTAGAAGAATGAAATACCTGATAATAGAAGATGAACCTATTGCCGCCCAAAGGTTAGCAGAAAAGATTGCGGAGCTTAGACCCAACTGGGAATTAACAAAGATTTTGGGCACAATTAAGGCTTTGGAGAGTGAACTCAAAAACAGCGATGCCGACTTAGCCTTTGTAGACATCCATCTTGGTGATGGGAGCTCCTTTCAGGCCCTGGAAAAACATCAGCTTAGCTTTCCTTTAATTTTTACGACCGCCTACGACGAATACGCCATTCGGGCCTTTAAGCTAAATAGCGTGGACTATCTGCTAAAGCCCATTCACATTGATGACTTGCGTTTGGCGATTGAGAAATTAGAAAGGCAGCAGGACAGTAATAAGATTGCCAACTGGCAAAAGATGATAAAGGACCTTAATCCCCAATACAAAGAGCGATTTTTAGTTGCCCAGGGCCAAAAGTTAAAAACCATAAGCAGCAATGAGGCCGCCTACTTTTACGCGAAGGGTAAACACTGCTTTTTAATTGACTTTAAGGGTCAAGAGTTTTTGGTAGACTATAAACTGAAGGAGCTAATTGAAGCGCTAAACCCTGAGCAGTTTTATCAAATCAACCGCCAGTTTATTGTTAACCTAAAGGCCATTAGCGAATTAATCCCCCTTTCCAAGTCGCGCTATAAGGTCATTACTAAACCAGGCCTTCATGAAGAGGGCATAGTTAGTAGTGAACGTAGTAGCAGTTTTAAAAACTGGCTGCAAGGTTAAAATTAAGTGGTAACCAAAGCCTCAAGCTTTTGAGCTACTTCCTCCGCTTCAGAAGTTTTCAAATCACTTTTAGCTCTATCGATAGTTGATAAACGATGTGCTTCCTGCATAAGCTTCGCATACTGCTCCTGAAGCTTTTCCTTCTCCGTTTTCTTCTTGAATAATCCGAACATCTTCACATTTTTTAAACTAACCTCAGGAAGCGTTTTTTTGTTCGCCTAAAGTCCAAGAAGTCCTTTTAATTCTGAAAACCCTGTCCGACTTACGGGAATCCTAGATCCATCCTTTAAAAGGGCCAAGTGATCATTCTTACCATAGGGGTCTAAACGATCAATCTTCTCCACATTCACTAAATGCGAGCGATGTACACGTAAAAAGAGAGGTTTCGGCAATAAATCCTCATAGTGCTTTAAGGTCTTTTTCTTGGCATAAGTTCCTTTTTCAGAAACAATTTGAACGTAGTCGCCATCCGCTTCAACGCGAATTAATTCAGGGAAAGGAATAATTCGAATTCGGGCACCGTCCTTTACTACCAAACGATCCTTAGGACCATGATCCCTTTCCTTTTGAAGGGCCGCGATGGTCTCTTTCATATGTTGCGGCTGCGCCTGAAATTTAGCCATGGCCTGGGCAAATCGCTCTTCGGAGAAAGGCTTTAAAAGATAGTCCACCGCATTTGCTTCGAAAGCCTTAATGGCATATTCATCAAAAGCCGTAGTGAATATAATGGGTGGCGCATCTTCCAGTAGTTCCAATAAATCGAAGCCCGTAAGCTTGGGCATTTGCACGTCTAGGAAGATAAGATCCGGCCGATCTTCTTGAATGCGCTTCATGGCCGAAAAGCCATCTAGGCAACGATCCATGATTTCAAAATCCGGAAAGGCTTCTAAATATTCTTGAACCAAGTCGGCCGCTAAGGGCTCGTCATCAACGATTAGTACTTTGTACATGGCTTTGTGGTATGCTTAATTGCGCTATAAAGGTTCCGTTTTCTTGTCGAGATTCCAAAAGATCGGTTCGACCGTAAATTAGATAAAGTCTTCTTTTAATAGATGGCAGTCCGAAGCCCGTACCTCCAATTGCTGAACTCTCATCTTCATAGGGATTCCGAATTTCAATTTGGAGGTTGTTTCTCGACATCCAACAGCGCAGGCTAATGACCAAGTTTTCGGTAGTTCCGTAGAGCCCATACTTTATGGCATTTTCAATCAAAGGTTGAATTAATAAGGAAGGGATTTTAGCTTCTAAGCATTCCTCTGCCATTTCACGTTCAATTTTTAGGCGATGGCCAAATCGCACCTGTTCTAAATCTAAATACAGGTTTAAATGGGTAATTTCCTCCTCTAAACTTAGCAGGTCGTTATAATCACGTTTTAAGGTACCGCGCAGGAAATCGCTTAGCTTATGGGTCATTTGCCGAGCATCCTTCGGCCTTGAGCCAATTAAGGAATTGATAGAATTGAGGGCATTAAATAAAAAGTGAGGTTGAATTTGTTGACGTAATTTAAAGAGCTCTGCCTCCTTAGACATGCGCTCCACTTCCCGCTGGCGTTTCTCCTGTTCATTGCGCTCATCTAAGCGATACCAAAGCAGGGAAAAACCAATGGCATTGGCTAATAGCAAGTAGCCCACCGTTAAGCGAAATGGCAGGGTTTCCTGCATCCATGCCAATTGACTGTCTGCTACTAGTTGATTGAAGATCCATAAACTTAATTCCTCCCAAATCCCAACCAGGATTAAAGGACTGATAAGCGTTATTACAAAATGGTAATTGGGAGGATGATAGAAGCTAAAAGTGTTTATCAGTCCAAAGGCAATAATACCTAGGAGCAACCAGTGTATTCCAGCATCTATAAAGGCTATGGTAAGATTAAAGTCTCTGATCCACACCATAAAAGAAACCTGCACTCCCATTAGAACCAAAAGGATTCCAAGGAAGTACAGGAAATTAGGTGCTTTGAGCAGTGGATTACGCGCCATTGCTACAAGGTATGAATCTAGTAGTTAACAATCTCCAAGCCACCGAAAACTACCGTACCGGAGAGGTACAAAATTTTATTATCGGGCATTACTTCAATTGTTGAATGGCGCTTATCATCTACTCCGCCAAAAATGCTGGTCACCTCTGGACGAACTTCCCAATTTTTGGGAACAAAAAGCTTGGCCCCTCCAAAGAGAACTGTCATTTCCAATTGAGCTGTCCCTTCAAAATCGGCATTCATTAAATTGAGTTCCGTGCCACCGAAAATGGTTACCACTTCACCGCCCACGAAGTTTTTAGAATTTACGCTTCGCTTTACGCCATTGAAGATACTCACCGAATCGAGCTTATCCGATGCGTCGCCGCTAAAGCTGCTGAATTTCTCCTTTCTAAACCTTGATTGAAAGATGATGACCAATCCTACGATTATTACCAATAATGGCCAGAAGTAATGCCAGATACTGAAGTCGAAGTAAAAGATATCGTCTAAGAGCAATAAGCCACCTAAGCCAATTAAAATGAAGCTGGAAGGATTGCGGAATTTGTTATCCACCCCTACGGCTACACCGATGGTAATTAATAACATTTCCCAGCTCCAAATCCAATGCGGAAGGTAAACTCCCATTTTTCTAAGGAACCAAACGATACCAACACCCAGTACCGCTATTCCTACGTAAATCGATTTATTTCTTTGCTGTTTAGACATGATTAAAAATTTTAATGAATTATTGTTTCGTTCTTATGTTTTAGTGAGGCTAAAGTAGTACGCCCTAGCCCCTCGCAAAAGCCTGCAATGCCAAACGGCTAAAGCTTTGTAGGTGAATGGTGGAAAATGGGGGATGGGTTAGGATTAGACCGCTTCGCTTTTAGAGCTCAGACCGCTTCGCTTTTAGATATTAGACGTGAGAGCAGTCGCTTCGCTCCTTGAGAGAGGGATGGCGTTTTAAAGTGGCGACTAGTGTTATGGACTTGCATTTTAGCGGATCAGCATAAGGCAGCGTTTTTTAAACATTTAAAACGAACAGTATTGGGTAGTTGCCGGCCCTTGGGTGCGCAGCTAGCCAAATGGATTGAAGAAAGACCGCTGCGCTGTTAGAACCTAGATGTGAGATCAGTCGCTTCGCTCCTTGAGAGAGGGATGGCGTTTTAAAGTCGCGGTTATTACTCTATATCTATAGTTTACCGGAAAAGTAAAAGGCTCCGTTTTTTAAACATTTAAAACTAATAGTGTTGCTATGTTGCCGGCCCTAGGGTGCGCAGCTTGCCAAATGGATTGAAGAAAGACCGCTTCGCTGTTAGAACCAAGATGTGAGATCAGTCGCTTCGCTCCTTGAGAGAGGGATGGTGTTTTAAAGTCGTGGTTAATTACTCTATATCTATAGTTTACCGGAAAAGTAAAAGGCAGCGTTTTTTAAGCATTTAAAACTAACAATATCAGGTAGTTGCCGGCCCTAGGGTGCGCAGCTAGCCAAATGGATTGAAGAAAGACCGCTTCGCTGTTAGAACCCAGATTTGAGAGCAGTCGCTTCGCTCCTTGAGAGAGGGATGGCGTTTTAAAGTCGCGGTTATTACTCTATATCTATAGTTTACCGGAAAAGTAAAAGGCTCCGTTTTTTAAACATTTAAAACGACCAGTATTGGGTAGTTGTCGGCCCTAGGGTGCGCTGCTTGCCAAATGGATTGAAGAAAGACCGCTTCGCTGTCAGAACCTAGACATGAGATCAGTCGCTTCGCTCCCTTTTAGACTTATTTACTGCTAAGAGTTTGATTGTGGTTCCAAACTATCATTCTCTAATCGGACTCAATATTATTTAGTGATTACCAATTTTCATATTTGATCGTTGTTCAAGTTCTATCTAAAAATGTATTGACGAATTATTACCGCAATTACCAAACTGCACTACGGAGCGAGGGGCCCCTGAGCAGCAATAATCGCTCGAAGGGCAGCCCCTAGTAAAAAAGGAGCTATTAAAATTGAATAGGATTTTAACGAAATTGTCATTCGTGCTGGCCCGGCCCAAGAGTCGATGGTCTGTGGGCAAACCGCAGGTTTGACAGCAGAATTGCCTTTTCAGGGGCCTAGCGTTTTTGCCTACTTTTTGGGCAATGCAAAAAGTAGGGGTAAAAAAGACCGCTTCGCTTTTAGAGCTGAGACCTGAGAACAGTCGCTGCGCTCCTTGAGAGAGGGATGGCGTTTTAAAGTCGCGGTTATTACTCTATATCTATAGTTTACCGGAAAAGTAAAAGGCTCCGTTTTTTAAACATTTAAAACGAACAGTATTGGGTAGTTGTCGGCCCTAGGGTGCGCTGCTTGCCAAATGGATTGAAGAAAGACCGCTGCGCTGTTAGAACCTAGATGTGAGATCAGTCGCTTCGCTCCTTGAGAGAGGGATGGCGTTTTAAAGTGGCGAGCATTACTCGGGAACAAGAGTTACTGAAATAGTAAAAAGCACAAAAAAAAAGACCACCCTAAAGTGGTCTTTCAAAAAAACAGTGAAGCAAGCTCACTATCGCAACCCCTATCATCCCGAGCTTGTCGAGGGGTTACGAGCTTGTATAGGAGTCCGGAGCTTGCCGAGGGGCAGCAAAGCTCTTACCAGCCTTTAGCGGCTTCAATAATATGACTCGCCATTTCGGTACCAATGCGATCTTGAGCTTCAAGAGTTGCGGCACCAATATGCGGCGTTAAGGAGGTGTAGGGGCTCATTAATACCGACATAGCCGGATTGGGCTCATTCACAAAAACATCTAAGCCTGCATATTTCAATTTTCCGCTTTCTAAGGCTTCTAGGAGGGCTGTTTCATCAACTACTCCGCCGCGTGCAGTATTAATAATGCCGGCATTATCTTTCATTTTCTCAATCTCCGCTTTGCCGATTACCGCTTTTCCGGCTCCTGCTATATGAAGACTGATAAAATCAGAACTTGCTAAAACAGCATCCATGCTTTCTGGAACAATATTGAAGCTCAGCTTCTGTCCATCAAAAAAGTCAAGCTCAACATTGGCCGACTCTACATAAGGGTCAACCGCTTTCACCGTCATGCCATAGCCAATAGCAATTTTGGCTACTTCTTGACCAATACGGCCAAAGCCAATGATGCCAATGGTTTTTCCTTTTAATTCGCTTCCAGCACCGTAGCTCTTCTTTAATACTTTAAAGTTGGTATCGCCTTCTAGTGGCATTTTCTGATTGGCATCAAAAACAAAACGTACCATGCCACTTAAGTGAGCAAATACCAATTCGGCCACCGACCTAGTGCTGGCTGCTGGTGTATTTTGAACGATCATGCCTTGTTCGCGGGCATAATCAACATCAATATTATCCATACCAACTCCACCGCGACCGATAAACTTTAAAGTCCCTTTAGTGGCGTCTATTAGGTCTTTACGCACCTTAGTAGCCGAACGTACCAAGAGTACATCTACCTTATTTTCATTGATATGTTCCGCTAAGCGCTCCTGGGCTACGGTAGTTGTATCAACATCATAACCAGCTACTTTAAGTGCTTCTTCTCCACTTTTGGAGATGCCATCATTGGCTAAAACCTTTACCATTTCTTATTTCTTTTCAAATTCTTGCATCACATCTACCAAGGCCTGTACGCTCTCCAGTGGAAGAGCATTGTACATGGATGCCCGATATCCGCCTACCGAGCGGTGACCATTTAAACCATTTATTCCAGCTGCTTTCCACATCTCATCAAAAGTTGCAGTATCAACACCTTCATGAGCTAAGAAACAAGCATTCATATTTGAGCGATCTTCCTTGGCGGCGGTTCCGTAAAATTTGGAATTGCGGTCGATCTCATTGTATAATAAATCGGCTTTGGCCTGATTAATCTTTTCCATTTCAGCTACACCGCCAATCCCTTTTAACCAACGTAGGGTAAGCATAGAAACATAAAAAGCAAATACTGGAGGGGTGTTAAACATCGACTCCTTGCTAATATGCACTTGATAATCTAGATAAGCAGGAATATCGCGGCCGCTTTTACCTAAGATGCTATCCTTAACAATTACTAAGGTAGCGCCGGCAGGACCCATATTTTTTTGTGCACCGGCATATATCATATCGAAATCGGCCACATTGATTTGTCGTGAAAAAATATCCGAAGACATGTCACAAACATTTAAAGAATCCACTTGTGGGAAATCCTTAATCTGCGTTCCGAAGATGGTGTTATTTGAGGTGCTATGGAAATAATCTACATCCCTAGGAATAGCGTATCCCTTAGGGATGTAGTTAAAATTTTGATCTTTAGAAGAAGCCACTTCAATAACTTCACCCATGCGCTTGGCCTCTTTAATGGCTTTACTACTCCAGGTACCTGTATTTAAATATGCGGCTTTTCCACCTTCCTCTTTCATGAGGTTGAAAGCGGTCATCACAAACTGCAAAGAGGCACCTCCTTGAACAAAAATTACCGAATAGCCTTCTGGCACGCCTAGTAATTCTTTAACTAAGGCTACTGCCTCATCCATTACTGCCACTACATTTTTACTACGGTGACTGATTTCAATTAAAGAGAGATCAAGGTCATCGAAATTGAGTACGGCTTCGGAGGCTTCCTTTAGTACTTCGGGCGGAAGGATACATGGTCCGGCGGAAAAATTGTGCTTCTTCATAAGAATGCGATTGGTTTCAATTTGCGGCAAAAGTAGCACTATTGATGGATTGACTTTTAAGGGAAGGTTATTTTCCTTAGAAATGAGGACTTTAAGATTAAAGGATGATTGGCCTTTGATTGAGACGGGCTCCATTTGCCCTCTTAAGCGAAACTATCATCTTAAGAATCAAAGGCCTCCAACCCAATAATTCGCCTGTTTAATTGACTAAAAAGACTTAGCGCCCTGGGCCTTGGCGATAGGGTAAATCCTTAGGCTGGCTGGGGGGTTTAATTTCAATCTGTTGACCAGTATTAAAATTCACCCCTGTTTTTAGATGCCACCAACCATCATCCCAAAAAAGCCCATCATAGCTAAAGTCGGGGCCATACATTTGATAAAGACCTTTCATCTTTGGTTCGGGTGGTGCCAAATGATCCATAATGATCATTTCTGCTTCCTCATTCCATCGAAGAGTGGAGGAGTATTTAGCATTATAAGTTAATACTAAGCGACGAGGGGGCTTGTTTAAAACGCGATCCATCCAGTCATCTACTTTAAAATGCCTTTCACCAAAAGTTACCTTACCCTTTTTCCCAACCTTAATAATTTCAATGATTTTTCGATTGAGACTTTCGCCCATTGCCAATCCTAAAAGCGCGAATTTGTATTTCTCGCCGGGCATTTCAATGATTTTATAGTAAATCGCTCCCGGCCATTCCTCCGCTTCGCACCGCTTAAACTGCAGATCGGGAATTTGATCCAGCTGATCTTTAAAAACAATCACCTTGGTTTCGCCCTTAAATTCACCCGCCAGCAACCCAAAACGCTCATACTTGCGCGATGCATTTGGTCTTTGCCAGGTATAAATGGCGAAACGCTTATCCGGACTTTCCAAACGCATCATATTGCTAAGCTCCGGCAAAGGTTTGAGGTAATTACCCTCGATGGATAAGAATTTTTGCAGTCCGCGATTAAAGCGTTGATTCGCGGAATCGCGCTCTTCAAAAATTGGTGACTCCAGACTAATTCTACCCCAGCGCGCTAAATCGGTAAGGGAAAGACTATCCTGAGCTTGAGCAATTCCGAAAACAAAAAACAGCCCTAAAAGCAAAATACTTCGCATAGGGCTGTAACGTAAGGATGTTTCTTTTTGTATCAATCGATGTGCAAGAAATCTTTCTTCGATAAAAGTTCTTCCTCACTTTCTACATTGTCCTCATCCGGAACGCAGCAATCTACCGGGCAAACCTCTGCACATTGCGGTTCTTCATGAAAGCCTACGCATTCGGTACACTTATCGGTTACAATGTAAAACACGTCATAATCCACTGGTTCTTGCGCTTCATCCGCATCATAAGTGCCTCCGCTTTTAGGCTTAACACTTCCACTTAAACCCGTACCATCAGAGAATCTCCACTCTTGAGCTCCTTCATAAATTGCGTTGTTTGGGCACTCCGGCTCACATGCTCCGCAATTAATACATTCATCCGTTATCTTAATAGCCATAATGAGTTCTTACTTTTGCCCCAAATTTAATTCTTAAGAGCGAAAATGCTGTCATTAGAGCAACGAATAAAAGCATTCGAAATTTTGGGACGCTTTATAAGCCAAACCAAAGATGCTAGAGCAGATGAAGATCTGCAAAAACTCAACCGCCACTTTTTAAAGGAATATCACACCTGTATTCAGGATGCGGCTCTTTTCAATCATTGGTTTACACCCGAAAATCTTGACTTCGCCCTTGGCGAGTGGAGCAATGCCCTTAATCCTGATCAGCTTCAAGCTTGGTTAATTGATTACGATTCGGACTACTTTGACCACGATCGGGAGCAAAAAACCGTGGCCATTATTATGGCTGGAAATATCCCATTGGTTGGTTTTCACGATTTACTATCCGTGCTCATTAGTGGCCATAAGGCCTTAATAAAACCTTCTTCGGATGATGCCAAGCTGATCCCATTTATCTGCCAAATGCTTGTGGCTATAAATCCCGAATTTGCCAAGCAGATGGCTTTCGCCGAAGGGCAAATGAAAAATTTTGATGCGGTAATTGCCACAGGCAGTGATAATTCGGCCCGCTATTTTGAATCTTATTTCGGAAAGTACCCGCACATTATTCGCAAGAATAGATCTTCGGTTGCAGTTCTCTCGGGTGAGGAAAGCGTGGAAGATTTGGAGCTATTAGGGGAAGACATCTTTCGCTTTTTCGGCTTAGGTTGCAGAAATGTATCGAAGGTTTATGTGCCTCAAGATTTCAAAATCCAGAGATTATTTGAAGCCTTTTACAAATTCAAGTATGTCGGCGACCATAATAAGTACGGCAATAATTACGACTACAATCGCGCCATTTACCTCATGGAGCACCATGATTTCCTAGAGAATGGATTTTTCATCATCAAGGAAAATGAAGCCCTACATGCTCCCGTTTCGGTTCTCCATTATGAGCGCTATACCGACGTAGCCACTTTAAAGGCGAACTTAAACCAGCTGGAATCCGAGATACAATGCCTCGTTTCAAAAATGGAAACCTTTGATACGGCGGTGGCTCTTGGTGAAAGTCAAAAACCACGTTTATGGGATTATGCAGATAATGTGGATACCCTAGAATTCTTAAGAAAGCTCTGAGATCAAAACTTTACCTTTGACGATCAGATAAACAGCCTATGAAGCTATTTCGATTTTTGGTCAGTAAAACCTTCTTCATTAACCTCATCCTAATGGGCTTGGTGGCAGCCGGTTTGCTTTGGGCTTTAAACGCGAGTTTAAATCATTTCACCCAGCATGGCCTTACCATGGAAGTGCCCGACTTACAGGGACTGGCATTAACCGAAGTGGAAACAAAACTTGCCGAGAATAAACTCAAATACGCCATAATCGACTCTGCCGAATACGACCCGAGTTTTCCGAGGGGCGCAGTAATTTCCCAATATCCAGAATCGGGGAATTCAGTAAAAACCGGCCGAGAGATAAAGCTTACCATAAATCCTTTTTATCCGCGTAAAGTGGAGCTCCCAGATTTGATTGAAAAAACCAAACGCCGGGCCATTTACGACTTAGAGTCCAAAGGATTTAAAGTTGGGGAATTAAAATACGTGCCCTATATCGGAAAGGATGTGGTGATTGATGTGAAAATCGACGAGCGCAGTTTAATGCCGGGGACCAAGCTAAAGAAAGGCAGTACTGTAGATTTAGTACTAGGAATGGGACTAAGTGATGAACTGGTTCGTGCGCCTTATTTGCGCTGGAAAAGCTTGGATGAAGCCACAGAATATTTAAAAATGCGCTCCTTTAACTTGGGCTCGGTTATTTACGATGATGAGATTAGCGATACGGCTACCGCTTTGGTTTTCCGTCAAAATCCAGCACCAAGCATAGAGCCTAGTATTCGCATGGGTCGTGAGATCGATATATGGCTCACCAATGACTACACTAAAATTGCGAATGACTCGTTAGAGTTTCAAAATATTGCCCTTCCGGATTCCCTAGCAAATGACTCTACCCTATAGACTAGTTCTACTTTTTAGCTTAAGCCTCTTCACTCAAAGTTTATCTGCGCAACGCGAGGAAAGACTCGGAGGCTTGGATAGGATGCCCCGTAATGAAGATGCCTTGGCCTTAAGTCCATCGACGGCAAAGTCTAAACAAGCTCTTAATTTACCTTTTAAGGATGATTTCTCCTATCCCGGAAATACGGTAGATCCCAGCAAATGGGAGCTTTCGGATGTTTGGGTGAATCAAACTTGGGCTCGTAGCCCGATTACTCTAGGTATAGCCACCTTTGATGGCTTGAATCGTTTTGGAAGGCCTTTTCGATATGTCGGGAATGATTCGGTAGGCGACGTTTTAAGTTCGCGGGAAATTGACCTAAGTAATGTTTCAGATTCGGTTTACCTCAGCTTTTACTTCCAAGCTGGAGGATGGGGAGAACCACCTTCTGGCGGCGTTGATTCTTTGGTGCTCGAATTTTGGCGTGGCAGCGATAGCAGCTGGCGATCAATTTGGCGAAGCGAAAGCTATCCTGAATCCGACTGGGAGCAGGTAATGCAGGCCGTAGAAAGCGATTTTCACCGCAGCGACTTCCGCTTCCGTTTTCGAAACTTCGGCAGCAAGGCTGGAGCCTTAGATATTTGGCATATCGACTATGTTCGACTTGATGACCAGAGGACTTATCTGGACACTGCCTTAAATGATATTGCTTACACCCGGCCCCACCCTTCCCTCATGATCAATTACGAATCAATTCCCTGGTGGCATGTAAATGAGTCTTTTAATATTGAAAATCGCTTTAAACCGGATTTGCGTTTGCACTATCGACGAAATTCGGATCCCAGTGGGCCCAGCCCCAACTTAACCTTGGGTGAATTTAATATCACTTTTAATGGCAGTATTATCGCTCAAAATGGCGCACCCGATAGTGATCTCGATAATTCTCATGGTGATAATATTGAAGTACGCTTCCCAGTTCCAGATACAGCTGACGCCGGACGACCGCGCCTCAATTACATCAACCCTCCCTATGCGGATGAATTCGAATTGATTTCAAGGCATACTTATTCTGGTAGCCCTCAATTGCGATCGGCGAATGACACCATCACCCGACATCAGGTTTTTAAGAATTATTACGCCTATGATGATGGCAGTGCGGAAAGATCTTATGAAATCTTAAATAACAAGGGAGGCTTTATCGCCCAGCGCTATGATGTATTGGTCAATGATACCCTAAAAGGTTTACAGATCTATTTTCAACCCGCCATCCACAATATCGAGGATCAGGAATTTACCATTCTAGTTTTAAGCAATCAGTCTGGCCTCCCCTCCAGTATAATTTATGAAAGCGACAGCGTTTATACCGCGCAGTACACGGATGGGAACTTTTATCAAAGCTATTTACTCGACACTACTTTGATTGGGCCCAGTACCAGCGGAACAGTTTTTATTGGAATTCGCCAACTCAATGCAGAACCCCTTAGCTTAGGATACGATCAAAATAGTCGGAATCGAAGCACGGCTTTTTACGGTGAGCTAGATGATATGTATCAAAGCTTTTTGGAAGGCACCATTATGATACGACCCCTATTTCGTTATATACCGCGAGATTTCAGTTTAACGGATGGCTTGGCATCTAAGCCATTTGAGGTTTTCCCCAATCCCAGTGAAGGCTTGCTCAACTTTAATTTACCGCTAAGCATTATGGACCTCAGCGACTATCAACTGCGTCTTTATAACTTGCAAGGGCAATTAATTGAATCGCAAGCACCAAGTGAAAAATGGCAATTAAGAGCGCTCCCTGCTGGCCTCTATATTGTGCGCTTGGAAAGTCCTACTAACAGACAACAATGGCAGTCTAAAATTCAGATTCGCTAAAATGCGTGAAGAAGAAAGCGCTCCAGAAGAGGAGCAAGAAGAGCTCTTTGAGCATCATCGCATTGTAGCCGATGTTGGACAAAAGCCCCTTAGAGTAGATAAATTTCTTGGCAATCTTTTACCTAATACCTCTCGATCCAAAATTCAGCAAGCGGCTGTGGCGGGTAATATTCGTGTAAACGAGCAAAAGGTTAAAAGCAATTACAAGGTAAAACCTGAGGATGTAGTTCAGGTAGTACTTAGTTATCCTCCCCGAGAAGTAGAGCTTGTTCCCCAGGATTTACCGGTGGATATTGTGCATCAAGATTCGGATGTAATTGTGGTGCATAAAGCACCGGGAATGGTTGTTCATCCTGGCTATGGCAACCACGATGGTACCTTGGTAAATGCCTTGCTTTATAAATTTCAAAACTTACCGGGACTCAATAAGGAACGTCCGGGATTAGTACATCGTTTAGATCGAGATACCAGCGGCATTATGGTAGTTGCAGGAAACGAAGCTGCCATGGCCCATTTGGCAAATCAGTTTTTTGAGCGAAGCACCGAAAGAACTTATTGGGCCTTGGTTTGGGGTAATGTTGAGGAGGAAGAAGGCACCGTAACGGGCCACATCGGCCGAAGCCCAAAAAACAGAAAGGTTTATCAGGTTTACCCTGATGGCGATCAAGGAAAACACGCGGTTACTCATTGGCGGGTTTTAGAAAGATTGGGCTATGTTACTTTAGTGGAATGTAAATTGGAAACTGGTCGAACGCATCAGATTCGGGTGCACATGAAGCATATTGGTCATACCTTATTTAATGATAAGGAATATGGCGGCGATAAAATACTAAAGGGTACCACCTTTACGAAGTACAAGCAATTTGTTGAAAACTGCTTTAACCTTTGTCCGCGCATGGCCTTACATGCTAAAACCCTCGGCTTTGAACACCCAACTACAAAAAAGCGTTTAACGTTTAATTCGCAGTTGCCCGAAGACATGCATGCATTGGTGGAGAAGTGGCGTAATTATGGTCACCGATAAAATGGCAAGCATGTTTTAAATTGATTAAAATTTGCTAGTTATGAAACGTAAGTTGATTGTTATTGGAACTTTAATCCTCGCGAGTCTTGGTCTCAGCCAATGCAAAGACGAGCCTCCAGCTTCCAGCTCCAGCGTTTCCTACGGCACCCCATTCAATTTAGATGTTCCGGCTGGCTTTCCATCACCTAATATTCCAGCTGACAACCCAATGACCCTCGAGGCTGTATCGCTGGGTCGCCATTTGTTTTACGAAAAATCACTTTCCGATGACAATAGCATTTCTTGTGCTACTTGTCATATTCAGGAACGCGCATTTACCGATGTTTCCGCATTATCCGTGGGCACCCGTGGATTAGAAGGTCGCCGTAAGGCAATGCCCATATTTAACTTGGCCTTTCAAGAATTTTTCTTTTGGGATGGCCGCACTTCAAGCTTAGAAGAGCAATCCCTCCACCCTATTTTAGATACCCTTGAAATGGATAATGACTTGGCCACGGTTATGCAAAGATTGGCGGCTGATCCGCTCTATCCACCCTTGTTTGAAGCGGCCTTTGGCGATCCTGCAATTACGGAAGAACGCATTGCTAAATCGCTTGCCCAGTTTGAACGCACCTTAATTTCTGCAAATTCAAAATTCGATCGGGTAATTCGCTTGCAAACTGGAGAGCAGTTCACGCCTTTGGAACAAAGGGGCTACGAATTATTTACTTCCGACTTTGATCCGAATGGCGGTTTTGGAGGCGATTGTTTCCATTGTCATGGCGAAAGAGAAACGCAATACCTATTTGGTGCTTTTGGTCGCGACTTACAATTTGTAAACAACGGTTTAAAGGATGTATATGCCGATCAAGGAAGAGCGGAAGTAAGCAATGACCCTGCGGATATTGGCAAGTTTAAAGTTCCGAGTGTGCGCAATGTAGAGTTCTCCTTCCCCTATATGCATGATGGCAGTGTTCCTACCCTCGACAGCCTAATTGGCTTTTACAATTTTGGTGGTCATAAACATCAAAACATTGACCCCAACATGAAGGCGGCCGGTATTGGAAGAAATTGGAGCGCCGGGCAAAAGCAAGCTCTAGCCGCCTTTTTACGTACCCTTACCGATTATGAGTTTTTACAAGATACTACCTTCAGTAATCCCTTCGAATAGTTTCTCGTAGCGGCTTAACTAGAAATTGAGCCGGGAAAGAAAAGTAGAAACTCGCTGCCCTGTCCTTCTTGGCTCGAAACCTGAATTTCACCCTTATGGACATCCATAAACTCTTTACACAGGATTAAGCCTAATCCACTCCCCTTTTCACCGGAAGTTCCTATAGTTGATTTTGTTTGAGCGACGTTAAACAGACTATCCAATTGCTGAGAACTCATTCCCACCCCTTCATCTTTAATGGAAATGACTTGATTTCCCTCCTTGGAATATCCTTTGACGTGGATATTTTGGCCTGATGAACAAAACTTTATTGCATTGCTTATTATGTTCCTAAGTATAGTGCGCATCATATTAAAATCGCCATAAATCTCAAGATCATCTGCTGTATTAAAAGTTAAGTTCACCCCTTTCTGGATGGCTACCTTGTCCAACTCCTCTTTACTTGCATTAAAGATATTTTGCAATAAACTGACTTTGGGCTTAAAAGTTAGAGCTCCCCTTTGAGCTCTTGACCATTCCAATAAATCATTTAAAAGGGCAAAACTCCCCTTTAAACTCTCACTTACAATACCTATATACTCAAGGCGCTCATTATCGGTGAGATTAGCGTAGTCTTCTTGTAGAAGTTCAGAAAAACCAAGCATAGCGTTAAAAGGGCTTCTTAAATCATGCGCTAGAATAGAGAAAAACTTATCCTTAGTGTTAACCGCCTCTGCCAATTCTTCATTCTTTTTGATGATACTTTTATCGCGCTCAAGAATTTCATTTTGCAAGTCTAATCCACGATCGTGCTCACGAGCTCTGGCAATAAAGAGACTCAAATAATTAGATAAAAGTGATAGGACTTCCAGGTAATCCCGGATATTCCCGGGGAAAGCCAATTCTTGCACAGCAAAATAGACAAGACTATGCTCTTGATAACTAACATGGTAAATAAAACCATCACCTACCACATCAACCTCATGGTTTCTTTGCTCCTTAATGCGATTTAGGAAGCTCTCAAAATCAAAATCATCAGACTTGCCGCCCACAAGTTGACCAACACCATCCTGAGTTCTGTAACAAACTACCTCTTTAGGGGCAAAAAACATTTGCAATAAATCCCTCGTTTTTTCAATAATCAAGCTTTCGGATTCCGACTCTGCTAATTGGGGAATCAGATCATAAAGCATGGATAAATTAGCGATTTGTAATTGCTGATTCTTAATTTTTAGTTGAGTTGATTTAGCCTCTCTCCCTTTTATCCAATCGTTTAAAAATTTATCGAGCCTTAATTCCAAGTAGCTTGTTCCGACATCCAAAACCTCGAAGGGCAAAGCCAGAAAACCAGCAAATTCCTCTAAATGACTAATTATATCTGGATGTACCTTAGTATCAAGAAGCACGATTTTCTTCGCGAATTCCCTAAAGAAATCTTTGGCTTCATTTTCGGGGAACCCCCATTGTTCCAAAACGGTTTTCTTCCAAGAGACTAACCAGCCTGGAGTTGTAATATAAGCGCCATCCCTCATCAATTGATCTAATAATGGTTGCGGTATATAAAACTCCAAACAAGTATAATCCTTCCAAGCCAAGCAAGTTTCGTCGCCAGCGCATTTACCAAAACACGGAAAAGGACTTAAAACCTTTAGTTCTTCAACCTTAGCTCTTAATTTTTCAAGCGCTTTAGATTGATGTTCCCTACTCCGGGGATTATCAACTCCACAGGCTTTTTCGTAGCTTTCTAACAGAATATCATTTCTCCCTAAATTGGCAAGGGCCGTTTTAAACTCTAGCCTAAGCTTACTGCAAACTAGCAGCCCCAATTTTGGATTAGATTGCGTGCTCATTATTCACCTATTTTAGCATAAGTCCCAAACTCCTGTACCGCATTTGCTATGGCCAAAAGCACATCTTCCTGAACTTGGTAGGGGATTTCCCCATGATTATCCGACAAAATAAATCCACCTCCCTTTGAGGCGGCTTTCAGGGCTTTACGCACTTCTTCCCGTGCCTGCTTCGGGCTCCAAGTGCTCATCTCCACCCCATTTAGATTCCCTAAAAGGGCGACCTTATTGGAACAAATTTTCTTGAGCTCTGAGAGGTCTTCGAGGTAGCTTGCCGATACCACTTGTGTGCCAGTTCCCAAAACATCATTTATTACTGGAAGCATTCTGCCGCTCGCAAAATGCGTGGCCGTTGGTCCATTTATCGCAGCTAGAGTTTCCTTTGCTAAGGGCTTACCATAGCGACAATATAAAGCCGGGCTAAGCATGGTTGGCGAGGATATAGGATCAAAATAACAAATAGCCGTAGCCCCTGCTTCAATTTGAGCATTGGCCCAGTTGATGGCAAACTCTTGGTTTTTCTCAAGCAAATGCTCAAAAATCAACGGATGATCGTGGATTAAATCGAGGTAGGCTTTGAAGCCTAATTGCATTACTGGTATCGATAAAGGGGACATTACCACCCCTATTATTGGGATCTCATCATTCGATTTTTCCTTTAAAACTCGAGTGGTCTTTAAAACCCTGCGAAGACTTGCGGTTTCATTAAAATCCGGGACTCGCATGTTTAGAATATCCTTGGGTCTTGTAAATATCGGTTCCATTGCATTAGGTGGACCATTGCTGATAAATCGAGTTGATCCCCCGAATGCTTCTAGCTCCGCTGAGGCGTAATAAAAAGTATAAAGGCAATCCGATTTATACTTCGAAGCCATTTCTAATTGTACGTCGGCTACCAGCAATGGATCCCTAAAGTAATCCTGGATCGCACAATTGGCTTCCTTGGCCCCATACATTCCAAAAAGCAAAAATAAAGGGACGCGATCTGGCTCTTTATGACTTAAACTAGTGAGGACACGTTCTAAGGAGTTCATCTAATTACTATTCAGCTCGAAAGTAGCTTCGCCCACTTCTCGCATTAATCCATTCCATGGCATCTTTTGCCGAATGTCCAACAGCATCGGCCCCAACCCGCTGATGTAATTTTTTGTCGAAGTTAAACGGGGCCCCTCCAACCATAATTTCTAAATGGTAGTTTCTTGCCTTTAGGGCATTACGTAAATCAAGCACCTGCAAGGCTGTTGGTAGCATTAAAGTGGAGATCAGCAAATGCTTTATTCCACCTTCAATAATCAATTCAACTAGCGCATCAGGGCTTATACCAGAACCTAAATCTCTGATCTTGTAGCCCGATGCTCGTAAAACAGAACACATAATGCGCTTTCCTAATTGGTGGTAATCGCTTAAAGTACTTATAGCCAAGGTGCTTTCACCTTGATCCTCCTCAGCATGGCCAAAGAGTTCTTCGCAAAGTTCCTCACTAATTCTAGCCGACATATAAACTTGTGAGATGGCCAATTCTCCTTTCACCCATTCCTCACCAACATCTTTTAACACTTGAGTAATTAAAGCGTCAATTGCATTAGACTGACCTAATTCATCAACCCCCTTTTTTAAAATGGTCAAAGCCTCTTGTTTTTGAAAAGACAGAAGCGCGTTGCGGTATTTCGATTGTAATTCCGTCATTTGAAAACTGTCAATTGATCATAACACATTAGCTTAAGTAATTGTATTACAATTACTAATAATGTAAATATATCCCAACAAACACTTAGCTCAAATGACTTTTATCACAAAGCCAGAAAATTGTAGCGTAAAACTTAAAACTTAAAACTTAAGGTAAACCACCTTTTTGGTTTCAAAAAAATCTTCTTCAAAAAACTTGGCGAGGGCGTAAATCTTAGCCTTGGGGAAATCGGCTAATTCTTCTTTTAAATCGCCTCCTTTTAGATAAAGAATGCCATTAGCCACTGAACCTGCTTCTCTACCTCTGCGGATACGGTTGCGGGTCCACGACATAAAACGAGGCATTTGGGTTACGGCCCTTGAAACAATAAAATCAAAGCTTCGATTGAGCTTTTCGGCCCGGATCTGTTCGGCGCTTACATTTTTAAGCCCCAAGGCCTGGACCACCTCTTCCACTACCTTAATCTTTTTGCCGATGCTATCTACTAAATGGAATTGCGCATCGGGAAAAAGTATAGCTAAAGGGATGCCCGGAAAGCCGCCCCCTGTTCCAATATCCAATACCTCTGCGCCCGGATTAAAACGACAAACCTTAGCAATGGCCAAAGAATGCAGAACATGACGCTCATAAAAATGCTCAGGCTCCTTACGGGAGATCACATTTATTTGGGCATTCCATTCGGCATATAAGCCTTCTAAAGCCGCAAACTGTTCTTTTTGCTTTTCAGTAAGTTGAGGGAAATAGCGGTGGATCAAGTCCATTTTACCATTTTTTTGGTGGTCCAAATACGAGATTGCGAAGATGCAACAAAGTGGCGGCAATTGCCCAAAACATTTCGTAGAAGGGCCAAAACCAAGCTTGTCTCTTTTGTTGAATTAAAGGCCATTGCGCCTTCTGAGGAAAGCCGGAAAGAAACCATCGGCCTAAAAACAGTGGCAAGAACAAGGCTATCGGCAGTTGCCAAATAGCTAGAGGCAATAGCAGCACAAAGATTAACTGGAAGGCCGCTTCCACCCCTAGACTTAACTTAATAGCATTAGCATATCGCCAGGCCGTTGAATAATGTCGCCCCTTCTGCCGCCACCAAGATTTTAGATTTGGCGCCGCCTCAGAGTAGGTGAAAGTTTCAGGCGCCACCATGCAATTCACCTTTAAATCTCCAGACATCTCCTTTAAGGTTAGATCATCATCACCAGAGAGAAGGTCGGCATGTTTAGCCAAAGACTGTGGCGCCGACATAGAAGACTTCCGATAAGCTAAGTTTCGCCCCACCCCCATATAGGCGCTACCGATAAGCGCATAGGACCAATAACGAAATGCCGTAGTAAGAGTTTCATAATCGCTTAGTTGAGCCACAAAGCCCTCGCCTCTTAAGGCGCCATAACCCAATACCACCTCGCCTTTAAGAAGTTGATCCGCCGTTCTGCGCAACCATTGATTAGTGGCTGGTAAACAATCGGCATCACAAAAAACCAAATTTTCATATTGGGCGGCCTCTATCCCTCTTCGCAGGGCCGCCTTTTTTCCGCGGGGCTTATTCAAAGGCGTTTCAAGCCAGCGCAAATGGGCATATTGATTCATGGCCTGTGATACAATTAGCTCGCTGTCATCATCACTATGATCATCCACCACCAGCACTTCGTAGTTTTCAAAATCCTGCTCGCACCATGCGGGAATTAGCCTTTTTAAATTAGAGGCTTCATTGTGCGCACAGATAATGAGACTCAAAGGCTCGGCATTAATCGCTTCTGCCAGAGGGCTTTCTCCCTTTAAAAGTTTATTTACCCGGCGATAACGAATGCCATGCCATGTCCATAAAATCAGACAGCTAAAAATCCATAGGTAAGCCAGGTGTAGATAGAGCTCAAGCATCGCGGCTAAAATAATGCCTTTCCCCCTTCATTAACGTACTTTTGCCAAATGCAATTTCGCTTGGAACACAATGACCCTGGCTCAAAAGCTAGGAGCGGTACAATTGAAACCGCGCATGGCGCAATTAAAACGCCAATTTTTATGCCGGTTGGCACCGTGGCTTCAGTTAAGGCCGTTCATCAGCGGGAGCTGGTTGAGGAAATAAAGGCCCAAATAATTTTAGGCAATACCTATCATTTATACCTAAGGCCAGGAACCGATATTTTGAATCGAGCGGGTGGCCTGCATCAATTTATGAATTGGCAGAAACCCTTGCTTACCGATAGCGGTGGTTATCAAGTTTATAGCTTGGCCAATAACCGTAAAATTACCGAGGAAGGCGTTGCCTTTAAATCGCATATCGATGGTTCCAAGCATTTTTTTAGTCCAGAAAAATCCATGGAAATTCAGCGCCATATTGGTGCCGACATTATAATGGCCTTTGATGAATGCCCGCCCTATCCTAGCAGTTACGAATATGCCCGAGAGTCGATGGAGATGACTCACCGTTGGTTAAAACGCTGTGGCGAATGGCTCGATCAAAATGAAGCCCTTTATGGATTTGAGCAAAGCCTATTTCCCATAGTACAAGGCAGCACTTACAATGATTTAAGGATTAAGAGTGCTGAAACCATTGCTGAATTTGGCGCTGATGGAAATGCCATTGGTGGGCTTTCCGTAGGTGAACCGGCCGAGGAAATGTACGCCATGAGTGAAATTGTATGCAATGTTTTACCCAAAGACAAGCCCCGCTATCTCATGGGAGTAGGCACACCCGCCAATATTTTAGAGAATATTGCCCTGGGGGTAGATATGTTCGATTGCGTAATGCCCACCCGTAATGGCCGCAATGGAATGCTCTTTACCAGCGAAGGCATCATCAACATAAAAAACAAAAAGTGGGAGGATGATTTTAGTCCAGTAGATCCTAATGGCCCCACATTTGTAGACTCCCAATATTCCAAGGCCTACTTGCGGCATCTATTTGCAGCCAATGAATATTTAGGACGACAAATTGCCAGTGTGCACAATTTAGGCTTCTATTTATGGTTAGTTGGTGAAGCAAGACAGCATATTGAAGATGGCGACTTTGCAAGTTGGAAAAACGTGATGGTGGAAAAATTACAGAGGCGACTGTGAAACTAAAATTCTTTAAGATCATCGACCGATACATCATCGGTAAATTCCTAGGGACCTTCTTCCTTACCATTGCCCTTATTTTGGCCATTGCCATTGTTTTCGACATCTCTGAAAAGATCGATGACTTTATCACCCGTGGCGCCAGCACCAGAGAAATTATTGTGGATTACTACATGAATTTCTTGGTCTTCTATGGCAACCTTTTTTCATCCATGATCGTTTTTATCGCCACCATATTCTTTACCTCAAGAATGACGGCTAATACCGAAATAGTTGCGGTACTTACCGGTGGCGTGAGTTTTAAGCGGATGATGTTCCCCTATTTTGTGGCCGCCACTATTGTTGCTGGCATCAGCTTTTTCCTCTCGCATTACGTTATTCCTTATACCAACATTAATCGCCTGGAGTTTCAGCATGCTTATATCGACAAAAAGCAAGATGAACGTTTTAAGGATATCCATCGGCAAATTAAGCCAGGGCATATAATTTACTTTGAGAATTACAATATCAAACGAAGCTCGGGCTACCATTTCACTTATGAAGTTATTGAAGATGGCCGACTCATCTCTAAACTGAAAGCCGATTTCATTCGACTGGACACTAGTAATAACAAGTGGATTTTAGACAATTACGATAAGCGCACTATTGATGCGGTTGGCAAGGAGACTCTGGAGCAGGGTCGTAAACTGGTAACAGATTTCGACTTCAGTGCCGACGATATTGTACCACGTCTTTATACCGTAGAAATGATGATCACCCCCGAGCTCAATGAATTTATTGAGGCAGAGAAAATACGGGGTTCGGAGAATATTAATCACTATCTCATCCAAAAATACCAGCGGACTTCCTGGCCCTTTGCCACTTATATCCTGGTGCTAATTGGTGTGAGTATCTCTTCCCGAAAAACCCGTGGTGGCTTGGGTCTTAATGTGGCCATTGGACTAATCCTCTGCGTTACGTACATCTTCTTCATGCAAGTCTCCACCACCTTCGCTACGGTTGGCAGCATGAACCCCATGTTGGCCGTTTGGATTCCCAATATCCTCTTTGCAGGGATTGGCTTGTATTTGTACCGAGTGGCACCTAAATAAGGGCAAGGCACTTTTTTAAAGGGTTTGTAGGTAATACATTTTTAATCATCTTTGCCTCTTCACAAAGAGGGATTACATTATGGATTATCTGGATTTTGAACAACCAGTAAAAGATATATTGGACCAAATCGAAAAGGTCCGTGAGCTAGGCGGGGAGTCGGATGTAGACATGTCTGATAAAATCAAGGAACTGGAAAAGAAGCTTGTGAAAACCCGTAAAGACATATCAAAAAATTTAAGTGCTTGGCAAAGGGTGCAGCTTTCTCGCCACCCACAGAGGCCTTATACCCTAGCCTATATTGAAGCGATGACCGATGGTCAGTTTATTGAGCTACACGGCGATCGCAATGTAAAAGATGATAAAGCCATGGTTGGTGGCTGGGGTTTACTTGGCGACGAAGCAGTAATGTTTATTGGGCAGCAAAAAGGTATTAATACCAAAATGCGCCAATTTCGCAATTTCGGCATGGCCAATCCCGAAGGTTATCGCAAGGCTTTACGCCTGATGCGCATGGCCGAAAAATTCAATCGCCCGGTAGTAACTTTAATAGACACCCCCGGAGCATTTCCAGGCTTAGAAGCTGAAGAGCGCGGCCAGGGAGAAGCTATAGCTAGAAACATTTTTGAAATGTCTAAGCTCAAAGTGCCTATTATTTGCGTGGTAATTGGTGAGGGTGCCTCTGGCGGTGCTTTGGGAATTGGCGTTGGCGATAAGGTCCTGATGCTTGAAAACACCTGGTATTCGGTAATCTCTCCCGAAAGTTGTTCCTCCATTTTATGGCGTTCATGGGATTACAAGCAGCAGGCGGCAGAGGCTTTAAAGCTTACCGCTGATGATATGTTGGGTAATAAGCTTATTGACGGAATTATAAAAGAACCTTTAGGCGGTGCTCACACCGATCCTGAAGCGATGTTCGATATCCTGAAATCGGAATTATTAAAACACATTGCCAAGCTTAAAGAGTTGGAAGTAGACAAGATGATTCCAAAGCGAATGGCTAAGTTTGAAAAGATGGGTGTTACGAAATAGTCCTTCTCAAATCAATCTAATTATATTTTCAAAAGCCCACGTAGCTCATCGTAGTTGCTTGGGATTTCACCTTCCAGTTTTTGCA
Organism: Bacteroidota bacterium; assembly: GCA_024742495.1. Classification (GTDB taxonomy): domain Bacteria; phylum Bacteroidota; class Bacteroidia; order Flavobacteriales; family Schleiferiaceae; genus Croceimicrobium. The sequence goes on along the minus strand of JANSYJ010000005.1, from coordinate 14,227 downwards.
TAACGATCTTCAAGTTTTGCGAATTAGTAGTGAAGTCATAATCCGCTAGCTGCTTTTTAGGGCTGAAATAAAATTCATCCATATGCACTGCAAAGGCTGCAAAGTCGCCATTTTTTGGCAGGATCATAAAGCCATTTCCGGGAATAGTAGTTTTCACATTATCGGAAAACACACAAACATCAACCTTAGTTAAATTAGGGAGCGCTTCACCAGAAGCAATCACATACTGTGGCTTTACAGTTACTCTTGGCTCCTCCCACAGGCGGTCACAATTAAAAGTTCCAAAGCCATTAGTGGTAAAACTTCTACGCACTAAGTCAGTCTTCATCCGATCAACAGTCATGCGCTTCTCTAAGGCCTCCAGCTGCTTGCTCATATCGCGTTGCTCTTGTTCATTCTTAATAGATTGAGCGATACGATCCCGGCGATTATTAAAACTCTGAATTCTTCTTTTCTCCGCCAATGCCTGCTGGGCCGCCGCGATTTCTCTGCGTTTCTCTTGTTCAAACTTTCGTTTTTCCTGCTCATAGGTGGCTAGAGCTTCATTATAATCCTGCCCCTCATATACCGGCCGCACTTGATAGCTCACTTCAAAATTCTGCGATCGGAAGTTGAGATTATAAATGCCCTTTTGTGCGGTTGATTTTACTTCCGCCCAATCCCATGCAATACTCATATGCTCTTCTCGATAAGCGGTATCACTATCTAAAAGCTCAAATTGGGTATTCTTAAAAATTCGCAATTCCGGAGCTTCCCGATCTTCTGGCACTTCAACCGCAATTTGTATCGCTTCCTTTCTCGCCTTAATGGGCGGAGCTAATTCAAATGGTTCTGACGCCGGCCAACCAATAAGCTCCGAAGCACCAATACTATCGGTATTAGTCGCTAATGTGGAATCCAGTATTTCCTTAACCGCCAAATTCGTTTTTAAAATCGTCCAATCCTGGCTTAGGGAATCGTAGCGGTATAAATTGTAGTCAGGATCAAGGGAAGAGCCTGCTAATTCAATTTCCATTTGAGCACCCTCTCTAAGGTAAATCTCCTGCCCATTTTGAAAGGCCCGTATTTCCGCCATACCATCCGATTGTAAGGAATAGGTGCTACCTGCAGAATCATAGCTCATGTCAATTCCTGCTAGGGCAAAATCTAGGGCGTCCACATATTGCTTGCATCGAATAAAAACCTGGCCCGATATCGCCTCACCATTTTTATCGACCAATGAATTAGCCGGAATGCGCACTACTGTGCCAAGGGCGAAGTTTATACTGCCGCCAGTTTTAGCGTCAAGCGACTGTCTTTCGGCTGGAAAATTAAGATCTGGAAGCAGGGCCTCAAGGCGAGGAGAGGCTTCGGGCTTGGTCTTATCCTCCACCGACTTCTGCGGATCGGACTGGCAAGCTGTATAAGTTAGGAGTAGGCTGAGTGAAAGTAAAAGACTGCGAATCGACATGCCTGGTTCTAAATTGGTTTCTAAAAGAACGGCCTCTTTCCCGGATTATTGAAAAAATAGTATTGAAGCTAAAAATCGCCATCAAGATTCGAATATTTTCATTTACTTTGCCGTTCAAAGTACTTTACCATGGATCAAAACGAGCATTTAGAAGCCCTCAAAGACATTCGCAGTATGATGCAGCGCTCGGTGCGCTTTTTATCACTTAGCGGATTATCAGGGGTTTTCGCCGGTATATATGCTTTATTAACTGCCTGGCTGGCGCATGAACGCATAAGCGATCCAACAAAAGTATTGGACCCTGGAACTCCTAAATACCTGATGCTTCTTGCCGCTGGCTGCTTAGTTCTAGCTATAGGAACAGCCTTTTTATTCACCCGTAACAATGCCCGTAAAAAAGGTTTAAAAATGTGGGATGAGAGCGCCAAACTGGCTATGATCAATCTGGCAATTCCCCTGGCCGCAGGCGGTATCTTTTGCTTCGCCTTACTCAAGGCCAATATCTATGGCTTTATTGCTCCAGCAAGCTTAATCTTCTACGGCTTAGCCTTGGTGCTCAGCAGCCGAAACACCTACCCGATGATAAAACAATTAGGCCTCTTAGAAATCGCCTTGGGTTTGGTAGCCAGTTTTTACCTAGGCCATGGCATTTTATTTTGGGCCATTGGCTTTGGACTATTGCATGTGATTTATGGAACCTATATGTACCTTAAGTTCGATCGGGCATGAAAGACCTCGTAAATCAACTTAACAAAGCATTTGAGAATCGAATTCGCTTAGGGATCATGTCGGCCCTAATGGTGAATGATCGTTTGAGCTTTAACCGAATTAAAGAATTGTTAGGGGTTACCGACGGTAATTTAGCCTCCCATTTAAGGGCGCTGGAAAAACTAGAATACCTAAAAATGGAAAAGCAATTTGTGGATCGTAAATCTCATACCTCCTATCAAGTTTCTGCCTTAGGCCGAAAGGCATTTCAAGAACATTTAAGCTACCTCGAGCGACTTATTAATCCCAAATAATATTTTTTTAACCATTCACTTTGAATTTCAAAGTACTTTAAAACAACATCAATGAAAGACTATCAAAAGTTCTTCCCGCTAATTATCGCCTTGGTCGCGGCCTTTCTCTTCACAGAAAGCGGCATTGGTATAAATGCCGCCATCTTCAGTGCCCTTAGTGCGGTATTCATTCGCTATCGCTATCGCGAGATTTCTAACAGTAGGTTTCTATTCATTATTGCTCCCAATCTACTAACGGCACTTTTTATTATGCTTTTCCCCCAATTGCTTAGCAAGGTATTTTGGTTTATCAGCTATGGAATTATGTGGACCGCAGCGGCAGTTGACCTGCGCCCGATACTACTGTTCTGGCAAGCTATTATCTCCATATTTCAAAGTCCTTTTAAAACCATTGCTCCCAGTTCCAAAGCTGTAAGTGCAGCTCCAAGTTCAGCAGAAGGCCAGTCAATTGATAGTGGGGAAGCCAAGCCTGCTACCGAGGCCCAAAACCAAAAAGGCATTCCCAAATTTCTGGCCTATATCCTGGCCCTGTTTATTATTGGCTTATTCAGCATGCTCTACATATCTGCCAATCCCGTGATCCAAAACTATTTAATCGACATCCGATTCGATTGGCTCAATATACAGATGCTTTACAACAGCTTTTGGTATCTCCTTTTATTCTATGGCCTGGTTATATTATATCCAAATAAAGCTTTACAAAAGAGAAATAAAACCCCGCTTAAACTTAATGCCGATGAGTATGCTCCAGAAGCGCAGGGGGAATACTTGGCTGGCAAAGTGAGCCTTTGGGCGCTAAGTGGTATTCTGCTTTTAATGAATGGGATGGACATGTTTATTCTTATTAGTGGCCGACTGCCAGAAGGGATGAGCTATTCGGAATTCGTGCACCAAGGTTTTTATACCCTTATCTTTAGCATCGTCCTCGCCATACTTCTTATCCTCTTCTTTTTCCGAGGGGCTCTAAATTTTCATGAAACGGTAGAAAAACTTAGGCTGGCTTCTAGAGTTTGGTTGTATCAAAACCTCTTGCTAGTCATTATTACCTGCTCTAAACTCTTTATGTATATCGGCGCTTATGGCCTAACTTATTTACGCATCACGGTATTCCTCTGCCTGCTTTGTGTGCTAGTGGGTCTTCTTCTTTCCTTTCGGAAGATTAAGCAGCAGTATCGGAACTGGCTATTCTTTAATCAAATGGCTTTGTATGCCTATGGTTTCACCTTTGTAATCGCCCTTATTCCCTACGACACTATTATTAGTCGTTATAATTTAAGTCAGCTCGATGATCCAGACATCTACTATCTGCTACGATTAGATCGTCCAGATTTGGAGGCGATAAGCAAGTATAGCTCGCAAATCCCATTAGACTCAATGGTTCATCAGCGTTTAAAAAACAGAGAAGAGGCTATGGCTTATCAAGCCGAAGTCTGTGATTGGCGAGAATGGAATTTATACACTGAAAATCAAAAAAAGGAATAGGCGCTAATCCTTTTTAATGCATCGCACGTAATGGCCGGAATACTTAGGACTGCTGTGCCCTATCTCCAACTCCATCCCTCCAAAGACTTGGCGAAGGGTCCAAAACTGCTGCAGTTTTTTGGTATTCTGGCCTTTGCTTTCAGTCCACCAACTCACTTCCGAACCCATGCCCAAAAATTGAACCATTTTAGAGGATTCAATCACCATCAGGTGACCACTTGGAATAGCTTGAAAACCCAGCTTATCTTGGTATTCACGAAGGGCAAAGTTTCTATTAGCCCAGAGGCCGGTGCCATCCTTTAAATTGCCTTTGCTCCTTAAAAAATAGGCCATATTCGGCGCTAAGTTCTTTAGTTCCTTTAAATCTTTGTAACGCGGAACGCGCCAGCCCTCAGGAGGTAAGGGTCGCTTATCGGCAAAAACATAGTAGTTGTATATGCAACCGTGAGAAACGCCATTCTTAGGATCAAAATTATAATAGGTATATGCGGGACGCTCCTCCTCTATCGCTTTAATCCACTCCTTTTCATTCCAACAATACTTTAGGGGATCCCCATTCTGGAAAGCAGTTACCCCCAAGTTTTGATTCATCCAAACTTGGGTTCCTATTTTAACCCCTTCCGGTTCTTGAATGAACTTTGAGGCGGTCATTAATAGCGCAATAAAGCTAAAGCAGATTTTAAGCTTCATTAAAAAATCAGTTTCAGAAACTAAAATTAAAAAAAATCTAATGTTTAGTTTCTTTCCTGCTGATTATTGGTGTCTTCGATTTGAATAATTTCTTCGGAATTCACCTCTTCAGCTTCAATATCCACAGCCTGCGCATCCTCCATAGCGGCTTGGGCCTTTTGCATTTTCTTCTCTAAAAACTTTGGCAAAATCGTGAGCATGATCAAGCCAATAAGGTTTATGGGTATATAAATCCAGAGGGTATAAGGTACCCAAGATACAGACCAAAAATACCAATAAAGAGCAATAGCAATTAAGCTGCGTACCAGGTAGGCAATCAACTTTTTTCGTCTATAGCTTGGATCCAATAAAGGAGGCGCCTTAATATTTTCCATGAATTTAGTTCAGTATCAACTTCTGCGAGTAAAGGGAATTGTCCTCCTTTAATACGATGCGAAAAGTATAGTGACCTTTTGGTAAATGACTCAAATCCAAAATAGCCTGAGCTTCTAATGACCATTCCTTTCCAGATGCATCTACTAAGCTTAATTTCTTAATCGCCTTGTAATTCTGCAAGTGTACCAAACCTTTACTTGGGTTAGGGAAAAACTGAGGCAAATCTTCAATCTCAAAATCTGAAACAGATAAACCCGGGCCAGAAATTACCGGAACCGATTGTAATCCAATACCTCCAGACACCTGATAGTTAAGGCTCGTTTGGTAGTTGATATTAGTCATGAAATCAATATCAAGGCTCAATGATTGCCCTGCTGCTAGGCTTAATGTCCCCGGATTGCCATTGGCAAAACTGAGATTGGGATCGCTCAGGCTAAAACCTCCCAGACTAACACTTTCGGTACCTGAATTGTATAAAACAAAAGTATAGCTTCGACTAAGATTAGAGCCCGAAGCTAGTTTAATGGTATCATCGGAAGCATAGAGCTCGGTGATGCTACTTGCACTTGCAGTTCCATCAATATCCGAAATGCGCTCTACAAATTGCGGGTAGTCCACAAAGGGATTGCGATTATTCTGAACATTATAGATTGCGGCGTTTCTAGCTTTTTCCGCTGCACTTGGTGGAAACTGCTGATGCCATTGTCGGAGTATGCTTTCTTGTCCGGAAAAATGACTGGAATAATCTTGATAACGAATTACAAAATACATCATCGCTCTGGCCGTGGCTCCTTTTTGGGCATCGCGTGGCTCAAACTTCCCTCCGCCAGATTTAGATCCACCCATCGTCCACGAAGCACTGCTTACCACTCCAAATGGATCGTTTCCTCTGCGGCTGTTGGCGCTTACATCGGTGGGGAATAAATGATGGATATCGCTCCGCATGGGAACATTGGAATTGAAAAAGCCTTGGGGAAAGGTATGCTCGCAATTAAAGGTATTGCTATTGGCGCCGGCACGGGTATTAAAGGTGGCGGTTCGGCCGGTATACACACATTCTACCTGTCCATTATTATTGTCTATTGTGGCATACATCTGATCACGGGCACCACTATAGCCTAAATCGTTATAACCTTGAGCCAGTCTACTATCTAAAGCATTTTTAAGCGCCTCTTGACTTTTATTCTCGGTAGTACTGTAATAGCTTCTTGAATAGCTGCCTTGGCCATTTAAGCCCACTTTAGTATGCCCAAAACCACTCTTGCTTTTAAAAACCAAAACCTGCTCATGCAGCACATTATGCTCGGGTAAAAAACTCACCGTAAGGCTAAATGTATCCGAGGGCAAAACGGTAAACTGGCTATCGCTTACGCTGAAAACGCGGTTGCCATAAATCTCAAATCGATCCACAGCATCTACCGTGATGGGGAAACTATTGGGATTATACAGTCGGATAGTCTCCGTACTTGCCTGTAATTCGGTAGTTGAGGGGAAGTTCACATCTCCATCGATTGCGATCAGGCTCTGACCTTGAACAGCAATATGACAAAGGCTTACAAGGAATATTACTTTACTTATTATAGAGAATTTCATAGTCTAATAAAGGCTCATTTATGCTGGCCGCAAATTGCAGATTATTATTGAGAAGTAAGGCCTGAATCAAATTGCCCTTTTGGAGAAAAATCGTCTGATCTGTTTCTCGGGTTTGGAAATTATGAAAGCTGCCACTTTGAATAAATTGGGGGGCTATGCTTGCGTTTAAGTCGTAGCGATACAAACCCGTATTACTACTATAAACTATCTCATCAACAGCAATAGAATGGAGGTCAAAAACTGAATCTGCCGAAAAGCTTTGTAAAACCGAATATTCTTGGCTGCTTCCCTTAAAACGGTCTATGCTCCATTGGCCATTGGCTTTTTGGGATATAATTGCCAAACGCTCTTGATCCAAAGCACATAGGCGGTGACGCGTTCCGCTTAGCACTCTGCTGTATAAACTAAAAAGGTTTTGGTTTAGATAATGTACTTCGGGTGAGCTGCCGTCATTATAGGCAAAAATGCAAGCGAGGCCTTCACTTAAACTAGCTCCTCTTCTGGCCGTATAGCTCTGCCCCTGGCGATTAAAGTTCTGATTAGCCTCTAATGTTCCTCCTTCGAGGTAGCGAATAAAACCATCGTTCTGAAGGAGGTAAATTCCCTCCTTACTCTTTTCAAAATCTCTATATGATTGCAGGTTAGCGCCCAGTGGGGCCGAAAAAGATTGAAGCAGCTGAAAATCGCGAAGATGTCGAACTTCAATGCCGCCATCCTGAAGGGAAGCCAAGTAAATAAGCGAGTCCCTTGCGGAGATCTTTAGCCGATCAAAAGGGGTATTAAGGAGGAATTCGCGTTCGGTAAAACCCTGATCATTTACAAAAACTAATCTTTGATTACTAAGCATGGCAAAGCCCTGCCATTGTAAATCCAAACCATCATAAGTAAAGGAATGAAAAGTGCTGTTGCCCTTATCTTCATTCTCCACCGAAATTCGCAAATCATAAGCCCCATCTTCCAAGTAACGATCGTCGAATAGCATTTCTACTTCATAGCGATCATTTTCCTGGTTGATGACCCGAAAACTACTGGCTACAATTTGATTCCCCTTTAAAATGTGCAAGCGATAGCGATTGATAGGACTTGCCTCAAACTCTATCCTTAGGGTATCACCATATTGGATTTGAGCCGCTAACTGTCCAATTATTTTCACGCTGGGATAGGGCGCTTCATCCTGCTCACAAGCAGTTAGAATCAAAGCTAGAAATAGACTCAGAAAAGAAGCTCGGAAAATTGACATTAAGCGGTTCACAATCTTTATTTTTGGAGGCTCAGCATTAAAATTTCAAGGTAGTCATTATCAGTATGGAGGCGAACAGCAATCCGCAAAACTCATTTAATCCTAAACGCCAACAGTCGGTGGTAAGTTTGGATCAAGGTCGTATTCCCCCTCAAGTTATCGGTTTTGAGGAGGCGGTATTAGGAGCGGTGTTAATCGACAATGCGGCCATTAACGCGGTAATTGACATCCTTAGCCCGGAGAGTTTTTACAAAGCTCAGCATGGTTTAATCTTTAAAACCGTTAAAGAACTTTTTGGTCGTAGTGAGCCGGTAGATATTTTAACCGTGGCAAATGAGCTGCGGGTAAACGGCGAATTAGAGGCTGCCGGTGGTGAACATTACCTCATTGAACTTAGCAATAAGGTGAGTTCTTCGGCGCATTCGGAATACCATGCCCGAGTAATAGTGCAAAAGCACATTCAAAGGGAAATGATTAATGTGGCGAGTAAAATTATCGACAAGAGTTTCGATGAAACTACCGATGTTTTTGACCTATTGGATGAAGCGGAACAAGATCTTTTTGAGGTAGCGCACAGCAATATTGTAAAGAATTACGAAAGTGCTCGAGATCTGATAAAGGAAGCCATTAATAGAATTGAAGAAATCTCCAAGAAGGAGGGCCTTAGTGGAGTACCCAGTGGGTTCACCGAAGTTGATCGCATTACCGCTGGCTGGCAACCTTCAGATTTAATTATCCTAGCTGCTCGCCCGGGTATGGGTAAAACCGCCTTCGTTTTAAGTATGGCGCGTAATATGGTAATTGACCATAAAACGCCGGTTGTAGTTTTCTCCTTGGAGATGGCGGCAGTGCAATTAATTACGCGACTCATTTCAAGCGAAACAGGCTTAAGCTCCGAAAAATTAAGAAAGGGAACCCTAAATGAAGCGGAGTGGCAGCAGCTCGTTACCAAGGTGCGTACCTTGGAAAATGCCCCCTTATTTATCGACGATACCCCGGCCCTTTCGGTATTTGATTTACGTGCAAAGTGTAGACGATTAGTTGCGCAACATGGCGTTGGGATGATCATTATTGATTACCTGCAGCTAATGACTGTTGGTGGCCAAAAATCGCAAGGTGGAAATAGGGAACAAGAAATTTCGACCATTAGTCGTTCCTTAAAAAGTATTGCCAAGGAACTCAATGTTCCGGTAATTGCTCTTTCGCAACTGAGTCGGGCGGTTGAGTCTCGTGCTGGAGATAAGCGTCCGCAATTGAGTGATCTTCGTGAATCTGGAGCGATTGAGCAGGATGCCGATATTGTTTGCTTCATTTATCGCCCGGAGTATTATGATATTGAAACTTTCCGTGATGGAGAGCCTGCCGAAGGAAAAGGAGAACTCATTATTGCTAAACACCGGAATGGTAGTTTGGCTGATGTAAGACTTCGTTTCGAGGGCGCTATGGCGCGATTCTCGGATCTTGAAGATGTTAATAACGGTCCTTTAGTATTAGAGTCTAAACTAAATAATGACCAATTTTTAGAAGGTGGAAATCCCGGCGGTTATGATGCAGAAAACGCAGATGATGAAATGCCATTTTAATTGGCTACTAGCCACTTTATTACTTTTTAGCTTTAATACTAAGGCTATACAGCTGCTCATCCCTATGGATGCGGAAAGCCAGAAGCAACATTTAAAAGCCTATGGCATTGCCTACTACGCCTTGGAACGTGGCATTGAAGTGGAGTGGCTTTTAAATTACCGAGGAGGCAGCTTCATGCTCCCTTTCGAAGAAACATTAAAGCTAGAATGCCGCATCCGGAATATTAGCTATGAAGTCATCAGCGAAAGCGATGCCGCTAATATTAGAGCCGCCATTAGCAGCCCCGCGGTTAATCAATCCATTGTTAAGCTTCAAAAGCCACCAAAAATTGCGGTTTATTCCCCCAAGGGAAAACAGCCATGGGACGATGCCGTAACCATGGTATTGAGCTATGCGGAGATTCCTTACGATATGGTTTATGATCGCGATGTAATGAATGATCTTCTGCCAAAATACGATTGGCTTCATCTACACCATGAGGATTTCACCGGGCAATATGGAAGATTCTATGCGGCCTTTAGAAATGCCCCTTGGTATATCCAACAGAAAAATGATCAAGAGGCCTTGGCCCAAGAATTAGGTTTCGCCAAAGTAAGTGCCTTAAAGAGTGCGGTGGCAGAAAAAATTCGTGAGTTCACCATTGGTGGAGGCTTCCTTTTTGCCATGTGTTCGGCAACCGACAGTTACGAGATCGCTTTGGCCGCTTTGGATGTTGATATTTGTGAGCCCATGTTTGATGGCGATCCTGCTGAACCTAATTATCAAAATAAGCTGAACTACCATCGCTGTAATGCCTTTCATAACTTTAGCTTAAAAACCAACCCAACGATTTATGAGTTTAGCGATATCGATGTAACCATGGATCGCAAAATCCCCAAGGAAAGAGATTACTTCAGCCTGTTTGAATTTTCGGCGAAATGGGACATCGTGCCCACCATGCTTACCCAAAACCACGTTCGCTTAGTGAATGGTTTTATGGGCCAAACTACCGCCTTTAGAAGCAGCTTAATAAAAAGTGATGTTTTGATCTTAGGGGAGTTTAAGGCGGCTGGAGAAGCTCGCTACATTCACGGTGAATTAGGTCAAGGAACCTGGACCTATTATGGCGGTCACGATCCGGAGGATTACCAGCATCGTGTGGGTGATCCAAAAACGGAATTAGAATTATACCCCAATTCGCCTGGTTATCGCCTTATCCTCAATAATATTCTTTTCCCGGCGGCTAAAAAGAAAAACCAAAAGACTTAATTGAAGAAACGCCAGTTAATGCCGAATCTAAATACCCGGTCATTTAAAGGGTAATGAGGTGCGGCCCAATAATTATAGGGCGTAAGGCCCTGAGTGAGGTTTTGCATTTTTAGGAAAATTACTGCCTTAGAAATCTTAAACTGGGCAAAGGCATCTAATTGATAGAAGTCACCAATTTCATATTCATTAGCTAAATACATTTGACCTGTGGCAGCGGAATAGGAAGGTGAACTAAAAGCACTAAAATAGTTGACTTCTGCCCCCAATAATACCTTTAAGGCTCCTTTAAACATTGGAAAACGGAAGTATACCGAATGGCGGTTTACCAGTTCTGGCAAAGGCATAAATTGATCGCCGCTCAAAGGCAATTGATAGCGAATTTCATTGTCCTGAAAAATCCAGCCTAAGAATCTGAAATTTTGACTGAGGTCGATGCTTTGATAGGCGATAAGCTCATCAGCCACAGCTGGTTTGAGGTCGGCTCCGAAATAAACAAAATCAGCGGCACTAAAAGTTCTAAACCGTAAAAAGTTCTTTTGGCCCCACTGAATACCAAAGCTTAGATCATTAGAAAGAACGGCGGTAGGATTAATATTCCAGAGGTAATTATTACTAATGTAAACCTGACGCATTAGTTCTGGATGCTTATTCTGAATTTGATAATTAGCAAAAACAGCTAGAGACTTATAAAATTTCCCTTTTAATTGGGCCTTTAAATCGAAGTCGTTTGCAAAAGGGCCGCCAAGGATATATTGCCCTTCGGCCTTCAGGTCAAAGTATTGTTTGTAATTACCTCTTAGATCCCCGTGCAATCCTAAGTGTTGGCTCGAAGCATTAAAGTAGCTATTGCCAAACTCAATAAATTGATGAAAAGCACCGGCCTTTAACTTAAACCTACTGGTGTCGCCAAAATTAGTTTCAAGGTAGAGCTCATTATACAAAGAGGCATAGCGTATGCTATCGCTGTAGTTCCCATCCTGATCGAAAAAATAGTTTTCGTAGTAGGTGGCATTAAGGCCCTTATAAGTCTGTGCTCGCCGATTAAACCGGGCATTATGTCCTAAAACTAAACTTCGCTTTTTCTCCGGGTCTGGAGTTTCGGCAATTTGCAGGGTATCTAAACTATCGCTAATCGCTTGAACCTTCTTTTTCTTAAAGAGCTTCCAAAAATCAATTTGATGATCTAAAAATACATCCCGGTTATAAAGGATTCTTTCGTCATTATCCAAGTTGGGAATAAGAAGGGTTCGAGCCGACTCCAAATTTTGAGTGAAAACACTATCGCTGCTAATGCCGCCATTTTCTTGCAGCTCCGCCTTTTCACTGGCTACATAAAAGTAAGCTTGATAGCTTCCCTTGGGATTTCGGTAATGGGTATTAAAAATAAAGCTCGACTGTTTATTCTGATCATTGAGATAGAAGCTTAAGCTGTTTAAGCGCCGATAGCTTAAGGTGAAATTCCAATCTTTGGTAATATTTTGCGTGTGAAAGATGCGAAACAATTGCCCTCGATCATATCCATTAATATAGCGGGCAGCGGTAAGCGGCGATCGCACTTGGTGGTACTTTAATTTACTAGGGTCGATGAAATAATCGGAGAAAGGACCAAAGCTTTGGTATTGGTTTAAGGGATCTAGGCTTGGTAAAGTGAGTGAATTTCGGGGACCGCCCATATTCATCAGCACCAGCTCGCCAAAATCGTCAAACTCGGTGGTATTCCATGCATGATACCAGTCTAAGCTATTAAGGGTAGTATCAATAAAATAGTAGCCTGGCTCCTGCCAAAAATAGTATTGATGGCTGAAGTCAGCTTTTAAAGCATCCGGCTCTTGACTTTGCCCTACTGCGAGGAAGCCAAAGGCGCAAAAAATGATGAGGAATCGCATCATGCCGCGAAGGTAGTTAAATGCATAACTAAATGCCCTGCTGAAAATTGCAGAAATTATGGCGTTCTTTGAATAAAATCAAGCTGACTACAATGCTTAGGTGGATTTTAATGGGCCTTATCTTATGTTCCCACCTTTTGGTGGGCCAATCCTATTTACCGATGCTCGATGAGCGAGCGGAATGGCATTTAACCTGGTGTGATGTAAGCTGCAAAACCGAGGTCTATTACACCGATGGAGACACCTTGGATTCCGGCTATCGGTATAAGGTTCTCAATGGCTTTCACTATATCTCGCGTTCCTTTTGGCTCCGAGAAGATATTGCCAGTCAAAAGGTTTGGCTTTCCCTTCCCATAGACGCTAAGCGGCAGGAGTTTTTACTTTATGACTTTTCCCTTCAGGTTGGGGATAGCATTACTATGTGGAATCCTATTAGTCCATTTCCCCAAAACGGTGGTATATATGTTTTGGACAGCATAGTAAGTCGGGTACTCTTAAACGGTAATTTCCATCGTTTTTTCTACTTCTCAGCTACGGCAGGGATAGCTTTTCCAGAGCAGCCTATATGGGTAGAAGGGATTGGCTCTTTAAGTCTTATTAATGCGCCCGGCGGCACTCCTACTTGGTTAAAGCATGGGCAGCTTAGTTGTTACTACAAAGTATCTGGTGCTGTTTATGAAAATTTAGACACCATTGCCTCCTGCAGCTTAAGGTATTTAGGTGGTGAAGGTGTAGAGTCCTTAGAGCAAATCGTGGTGCTACAGGACCCTTACAATATTAATTCCATTCGTATCCAGGGCTTAGCCTCGGGCGCTTATGAACTTAGTTTATATAGCATAGAGGGCAAGCTTGCGCAGAAGCCTTGGCGACATGAACAGCGGGCCGGCTCCATGGATCTTACTTTAGAGTCTTGGCCTGCTGGCCTTTATGTATTGAGGGTATTAGATTTGAGAAGCCAAGGTTACTATTCCTTTCGTATACGGCTAAAATAGTTAGGAAAGTTTGGGGCATAAAAAAAGCCTCTACGCTAAACGTAGAGGCTTTAGATAAAGATTGGCGACGACATACTCTCCCAGGTGTAACCCTAGTACCATCTGCGCAAGTGGGCTTAACTTCTCTGTTCGGGAAGGGAAGAGGTGATCCCCACTGCCATAGTCACCATAAGTTGTTAATACTATCGACATATTGAGAGTAATGAATACATGGGATCTGCATTTAAAAGCTTACGGGTAATTAGTACTACTCGGCTATGACATTACTGCCTTTACACCTGTAGCCTATCAACGTCCTGATCTCGAACGACCCTTAAAAGAAATCTCATCTTAGGGCGAGTTTCGCGCTTATATGCTTTCAGCGCTTATCTCATCCAAACGTAGCTACCCTGCGATGCAGCTGGCGCCACAACAGGTACACTAGAGGTTTGTCCGACTCGGTCCTCTCGTACTAAAGTCAGCTCCCTTCAAATTTCTAACGCCCGCAATAGATAGAGACCGAACTGTCTCGCGACGTTCTGAACCCAGCTCGCGTGCCACTTTAATGGGCGAACAGCCCAACCCTTGGGACCTTCTCCAGCCCCAGGATGTGACGAGCCGACATCGAGGTGCCAAACCCCCCCGTCGATGTGAGCTCTTGGGGGAGATCAGCCTGTTATCCCCGG
>JANSYJ010000025.1 GCA_024742495.1 Bacteroidota bacterium | reverse complement strand
GTCTACAGACTTGTCATTTGGAGCCGCTGACGGCCCACTAAAGGCCTGGTCTGCGTGCTCCAAGAATTCCTTTTTCCACTGTGAAATTTGGTTTGGATGTAGCTCAAAACGCTTGGCTAATTCCGCGAGGCTTTCTCGTTCTTTGATAGCCTCCAGCGCCACAGATGCTTTGAACTTAGCGCTAAATTTGCGACGACTTCGTCTCATACTTCTTTCGGTTTCTGTTAGTAAAGGTATCAACTTAACAGATGGTCCGAATTCTGGGGAGTATTACAGTTAGAAGATATGGGATATTGCGAAACTCAAAAGAGTTTTCAAGATAGGAGTCTAGGTGTTTTTCAGTATCAAGATGAGACTACAGCATTTTCATGGGGAGTAGCCGGATCAACCGGTGTGTTCAAGTCAGATGTTGATGTGAATATAGGTTTAGAAGTTCTGGAATCTGAAGGTCACAAAAGTAAATCGAATGAAAAGGGCAAGTACATCGCCGGTGTAAGAGTTACAATTTCGGGCTCGGTTAGTTCCCCTACATTGGATTTAAACCCTCTGTATTCATTAACAGGAAGTTCGGTTTCAACCATTGAGGGCGGAGAGTACTCTAACAGTTGGGTGTACACTAGAAGACAAAAACCAAGGTCTTTGTGGGGCGGTCAACAACACATAATTAATCCGCAATCAATAGGAGTTGGATCTACCCTTATTCCAATTTCCGATTTACATGGTGGTGCTCCAATAAATGTTTCAGTGAAAGGTTATTGGCATGTTAACAATGTTACAGTGGGTATGCCATCTTTTCTAGGCCTTATTTTCACCACTAATTTTAGAGGAAATTTAACATTTTAAGTCATGAATAGAAACAAATTAGATATTTCACTAATGGCATTACTAATAGTATTAGTAAGCTGTTGTAAGCCATCCGCCGGTGTTAATGAAATTGTTGAAATTGACAGAACACAAATAATTGATACTACTGCGGTTTTTCGACAGATTGAACATCAGCGTTTTCAGTTCTCCAGAGATTCGAGAAGTGAGCGATTTGATACAATAAAAGATTTGCTGACGGAGTTGCGGAATACGGAAAAAGCCGGTCTTTTAATTATTGCCGATCAATATGAGTTTTCTTTGTTGTTCGCTGATTGCAGATTTAATGAGCTTATTGATTTTATTCATGAAGTTGACCCAAAAATATTTGCATATCCGTCCCAGGCTAAACTTTACTTGAAATATGCGAAAGCTCGATTAGACGAAAAAAATAAAAGGTCATTATTAGAGGAAGCTGAAGAAATCGCATTTAATTATCTTGACTCTAATTCTTCATCTTTTGAAGCGGCAAATGATATCATTTACATCAATCATAATTTAAAAGGAAGATCACAGATGATCGACTTTGTAGACTCCCTTAGCTTGATTTATGACAATGATATATTTAAATTCTACGGTGAAAATTATTATTTTCAATTTCAATCTTTAATTGATTGTTCGCGTTGAATTTAAACCGTTTATGGTTTAAGTAATTAATATCTTAATTATCTATTTTGGCCTTAATAAGCAAGGGGTAGGGAGGGTTTTTTACAATTACTAATTTCATCTCCCTAGCATAAGTAAATATTAATTACGAAAACATGAATATTTTCTAGTGTCAACAAACAACCTGAATTTGAAATAATTTCTCGCCCCACTCTTCACCTGAAGTCTTGCGAGCATAAGGTCGTAAACCGCTCGGGATTAGAATTACTTTATTTCTACCACAGTGATTACCTTGGCTCAGTGGAGTATGTAATCAATAACTTGTCCCGACTTTATGGAGGGATGCGTGGCGAGGCTTATCAACTTGCCCGAACAGCGAAGCTGGGCGGGTTTGCGGGAAAGTTTAGTAACTTATCATCAAATGTTTTACACAAATCAAACATGGGAGCCGCAAAATGTAAAATTTCCGTATTAGTTCTACTAACCTTGCTGGTTATGGTGGGTTGTGAATCTTTAAAGCCAGTTAGTGAAGATTGTTTTATAAGAAATTCAATTGTAATAGAGTTTTCGGTTCTTCAGGGCATGCAAACCCGTTCTTATTTTATTAGCGAAAAGCGAATAATAATTAGCGATAAGGGTGAGAAGGTTGAAGTTATAGATATTCAGGCTAATGAATTTGATGTACTAATCACTTTGGCTCTATCATTACATAAATTTAAAACAGAATACTCGGGAGGAGGCATAGATGGCTATGCTTGGAAAGTGTTGCTTACTTACAATGGAGTAATGGACTACCTATATTTAACAAATAAAAGCTTTAAAGAAACTAATAAGCTTTTTATTGAGCTTAATCAACTTATTCCTGGTGAAAAATATGATGTTTTAATTCGATAGGATTGCCTACAAGGTTAATTACCGCGAATATGAACTCTCTGTGCAGCAAGCCCATTAAGGAGGCTATGGCTACACCAATTCCGAGGCCGAATTTATGGAGGAGATCCAAGCAACATTAAATTGTTTATCGGGTGAAGAGGAGTTGGATATAGAGTTGGGAGATATGCTTTTGCTACCCACTATTGGAGAAGGCATAACTTTCACCGATGATGAAGGAGTCGACTTAGCGGCAGAAGAATTACCCGCTTGGCTAGCCTGTTCCCAAAGCTTGTATTGGGCTCAGCAAGGAGGGGTAAACTGCTCGGGATTAGAATTACTTTATTTCTAC
>JANSYJ010000031.1 GCA_024742495.1 Bacteroidota bacterium | reverse complement strand
GATGGATGATTGAATACTCTTGAAAGCATTACCAAGTTTGATGGTGCTTTTAAAGGCATAAGGTTTATTCTGATGAGCAGCTTCTAAATCACTCAGCTGTTTTTTTCGCTTGTCCATGAGTTCTACGAAAAAAATCTGATTTTCTATATCTCCCATCATTTCACCTCCGCCCATAGTTCCCATACTTGTGGTAGCGGGAATCTCTAAGACGTGAAGAACTTCTATGGAAACATTGTCGAGTTTACTGGCAAAAGCCAAGGTAAAATCCAATGCGTTTTGGGCTTCTTCTGAAAAATCAAAAGGTACAAGTACTTTAGTCATGGTTTTTGGATTAATGTTTTATGCCAAATTAGCATAATTTCCTTAGCAAAAAAGGACTTTTATCAGCTTTCATGTGCATATAATTTGATTTTCAAAGGCCACCCCGAATAGTCGGGCAGGCTATGGAATCTCGTAGGAATTCTCCGATCCATCGGGGTATCCCAGTGTGTGCCGCTTGCGAAGTGCCTGTCTCCTTTTGGCAGGCTCGATTTCAAAAAAGCAATAAGCCCACACCCAAAAGGATGACCCAAAGCAAGGTACTCAATGCCATTTTTTTCAGAAATGGATCTGTTTCTTTCGGGTTTTTGGCTCTTTGTACTCCCAATCCAATCGGAATCATCACAGCTAATGCTAAAATTGAAAGTAATCCACTGTAGGTTCTGGTGCTCAGGCAAAAGATCATCAAAAGTACATACCCGCCTACTATCAAGATCCAGTTGTAATTCACAGCAGCTTTTCTGCCAATTCGTACGGGGATGGAGCGTTTTCCGGCTTTTTGATCGGATTCGATATCCCGGATATTGTTAATGTTCAAAACTGCCGTGCTGAAGCATCCCAAGGATCCACCTATTAAAAATATGGGCCAATTAAGCTCTAAGCCATGGAGAAAATACGTTCCAGCCACTCCCAAAATCCCGAAAAACAGAAAAACCGACAAATCTCCCAACCCTACATAGCCGTATGGGTTTCCTCCCGAGGTGTAGGAAACAGATGCCCAAATGGCTAAAATTCCTAATCCCAAGAATACACTAAATAAGATCCAATCATTCAAGGCCAGGTAGATCAGGCTGATTCCAGATATGAATGAAAGCATCCCAAAGATATACATGGCTCTTTTCATTTCGGACAAAGTGATCAAGCCAGACTGAACTGCTCTTACAGGGCCTTCACGTTCCTGAGAATCAGCTCCATGAACCGTATCTCCGTAGTCATTGGATAAGTTGGATAGGATTTGTAAAAAAATGGTGGTTAGGGAAGCCAGAATCAGAATTTCCCATCTAAAAATCCCGTAGTAAGCGGCAAGTATTGATCCCGCAAAAATACTGGCCAAGGCCAAAGGTAAAGTACGAAGCCTGACTGCATGCAGCCAGGCTTCTTTTTTTGTTGTAATGGAGTGCTTCACTAAGATTCTGAATTAAGCTCCTACCAATGCCAAGATTTCCTCATCCAATGGAGCGACGGATGAAGGGAAG
>JANSYJ010000030.1 GCA_024742495.1 Bacteroidota bacterium | reverse complement strand
GCCATAACTATCCAGTACAATATCGGTTCCGATAGGGCCATAGTTTCTTCCGTATACCCCATCGGGTACTGTAGTTTCCCATATTAAATTAAAGGCCGTATCGAACTTGCTAAGGAATAGATCATACTTAAGGACGGTATCTGGTTCGAAAGCAAAGCGCCCCATATAACCGCTCAATAAAAAAGTACTATCTGTGTCGAAGACCATGGACCAAGCATGAATAGCGTCATTTACATTTGATGACGGGTAGTATTTTTTTATCCGTATGGTGTCCAGTGGATTTACTGTCAGTTTTGTTAGAATGACGAAAATCGAATCATTGCTAACAAAATTGGTATAGGCATTAAAAGCTTCATTTTCTTTAATATGAAGACAGAAGCGACAATTATCAAAGAAATATCCAGCATTTGGGAAATCTAGATTCAGGCTATCTAATATTCTCCCAGAATGTGATATGAGTGTATAATCGTACTTGCTTCCATCCGTATTTTTAATATTAGCGAAGAGGTAGGCGGAATCAGCAAGTTCAGCGAAACTTATTTTCGCGTTATGCCCGCGATTGTATATGGTATCTAAATACTGAGCTTGTAGAGGGAAGAAGAATAGCCCGAAAGAAAGTATTAAAAGGTCCCTATGGCAGTGGCCTTTAATTTGTATCCAGATCCAATTATTTTTGGAGCACCACTTTTTCATTTTTTAACTAATCTATCAAAAGCAATTTACTCAAAGCTAGTTCTGTTCCTTGCTTATCGCGTAACAAAACAAAGTAATGCCCTTGATTTAAAGGGGTATCAATTACTAGCCGACTTTGATATGGACTAACGAAGCTATGGCTTTCCAGTAAGGCACCATCGGTATTGTAAATCTCTAAAACGCAGGGGAAATCTTGACTCGCTTCAATTTCTATATAAAACCTCCCCTTGGATGGATTAGGATATAAGCTCAATTTGGGTAGCGCCGCAATTTCCTCTTGACTTAAATGGCAATCTTGAAAAATGCAACCATGTTCATCGGTGCGATAAAGCCAGGCAAAGATGCCGTTCCCTGGGTTTGGGTTTACATTATTACCATGGTACCCAAAATGCACTAAGTTGCCCGCTGCGTCTTCTTTAAAGGATTCTACGTAGGCGAGGTCCAGGCTGTCATCGTGATGGTAAGTTCGATACCAAAGGCTGTCGCCTTGGGGGCTAAATTTAAAGCCATAGCTGTGAAAATTGCTATAATAACCGATACCTGAAACATAAAAATTACCGTCTTGTGTTTTAAGGAGACCTTGGGCAAATTGGGTTCGTTGAATCTTACCAAAACGCTTACTACTTAAAATATTCCCCAAGGTGTCCATACGGCCTGTGATAATATCATTTTGGCCACCGTTGGCTACGGTCCACCAATTTTGCACGTACTGATAAGTTCCATCTCCATTATCTACACAATACATACCACTCATTCCTAAATTCCCAGGGTATTCTTTGTACCAGAGATTATTTCCATCGCCATCGAAACGAGCGGCAAAACCTATTTC
>JANSYJ010000022.1 GCA_024742495.1 Bacteroidota bacterium | reverse complement strand
AGTTAACCCTAAAAATTTTGAGTTATCTGTTGGTTACGGAACTGAAACTACTCGATATACCATTTGGCTTCCTAGCTTCTATTTCGATTGGACTTATGCGGAAGATGAAAGCATCAGCAATAATTACGCTTTTCAGGATTCAATCCTTATTTCAGCTAATACCTTTTATAATGTCTATTACGACCAAAGATCCTTTCAAGATAGCACAGCTATACTCTTTAATGGCAACAAAGGTTTTGTGGCCGTGATCGGATATTTTGACCGAACTACTTATACGCTTAAGAATGTATTTTAAGTCTTCTGCCAATGCCTAATGGCTTGAGGGGGCAAAATCCTGGAAAAGGATATTATTCAGCTGCGGCAAGCTTACTTGTTTGTGAAGCTGGGCATAAAAAAAGCAGGGCCGATGGAGTTGGTTCTTTTTTCTTGGGCATACCTGCCAAAGCATAAGGTCCTTGCGAGTGATGTATTTAGACTTATCTGAAGGAAAATCTACCAAGACCATAGTTAGGCCAATTGCAAGAGGTGACTTAGAAGCCATCAAACTATGGGACAGTAAACAAAGTAGTTTTAGGGTAACCGGGATATCATTGGACCATTATTTATTGCAAGTCCAAGAAGTGATTATTCCAATCCGATAGCCCACTCACGCTAAGATGAGTTGACCGAAAATTTCGGGTCGATGTTTTGGAAGTAATTAATTCCGGTGATTTGTACTTTATTTGTAAAAGATGCAAAACCTTATTCGCTTAATCTTCCCTTTTATTCCGGGTATTTCACTTCTTTTTTCCCTGTTCTCTAGCCTTGCTTGTCTTCATGCCCAAGCTACCTTTTTCAATACCATCCACCCACCGGGTGATAACAATGCGGATGTTATCGAAACGGATTCATCTTATGTCGTTCTCCAACAAGGGAATCCGCCCTTTGATGCTTTACATCTGCACCATTTTGATAAAACTGGGGCATATTCTAAGACCGACTCTTTTGATTTGGGAACCTTTTACGAAAGTGCATTTAATGGTATTTGCGACTTTAAGGATGGGTACTTAAAACTAAGTACCATGTATGTTAATCAAGATACATTTTGGATTCATCTAACTCGCTTTGATAGTGCCTTAGACACCTTACATACCTTAAAAACCTCATATTTAAATCAGTTAAGTACCGAAGCTATAAGTGTTCATTATTTTGCTCCGAACACTATTATTATTTCTGGAATGTACATGGTTCGTGCTGGGTTAAGAGCGGATGGTTACCTATTAGCCTTAGACACTAGTTTGCAGGTAAAGTGGGAACAGACCTATATTCCGACAAACCTAAATAGTCGAGGTGGCTTTGTGTTTTATGATGTTGCTTCGGTATCTGATGGAGGATTTATCATTGGTGGTGAACGACTAACCTTGGGAGCAAGTGGGCCGTGGAGACGAAAAGGGGTCTTGCTTAAAGTAGATAGTTTAGGGCAAGAGATTTGGCGAGAAGAATTAGATGGACCGGTAGGAAATCACCGAGTATTGGTAGAAGAAATAAATGATAGTTCTGCTGCCTTTTTCACTACCCGCATTGATGTCCCAGATTCCCAACCCTTTACTCAACTAAGGTTTGGTGTAGCCGATAATAAGGGAATCCTACTTGATACCACTATGGGTGGGGTCGTCCGGAATATGACTCCTGACTTTTTTGAATGGTCACCTAACATAGGTTTTGTTGGCGGTGGCTTCGCACAAGGTTTAGGCTTTAAAAGTTACGCAGCCAACATTGACCCAACCGGCTCAATCAACTGGAAAAGAGAATATTTCAATGGTAATGATGTCGGCACTGATTATGGTTACTTAGAATCCATGACCTTCACTCAAGATGGAGGGATGCTGTTTGCTGGTTATTTCTTGGACCGCAATGGTAGTGGAGCTAACATGTGGTTAGTTAAAACTGATAGCTTAGGATGTGATACACCGGGGTGTCAAAACATTGGTTTGGAAGAACGGATAGCATTAGAGCAATCAAGGATTCAATTATACCCTAACCCTGCTAAAGATGCAGTCAGCTTGTCCTTTGGCTCATCCATAGTTCAAAATCACAAAGATGTTACCATCCAATTATTTAACCTTCAGGGTAAGCTCATTAGGTCCCAAGTACTTCAATTGGATCTATTAGAACTGAGCCTAGAACTATCAGATGTGCCGAAAGGCGTATACTCTGTTGAAGTCCTTTCTGATGGAAAGAAAATTGGATATTCGAAACTGTTAGTTAATTAATCGAGCAAATCTGTTTTCCCAATTTTAGTATTTTCACAGCACCTGAAACATTATTCTATTTCGCTGTGAAGCACATCTTCGTATTGCTATTAGGCATTACAAGTTTATCGGCTTACAGCCAGAAACTACCTAAAATCCCAATGCTAAAAATGTCCGCGTTCCTCTGAAGGCGGACCCAAAGTATATTCATTTTAGGACTTCTGTGCTAATACAAGCACGGCATGATTTAGGAATTAAGTACCTCATGAATAATCCTTCGGATAGTATTTATGGCTTTGTCAATGCCAAAGGTTTTCGAAAGGTATTGAAGATAGATGCACCAGTTTTATCTATACTTTTAAAAAGTACACTCCCCAACACCAAGCCAGAAGAATTACAGGGTATTGATTAGGGCAGGTTTAATTATCCCTTAGAGGTAATGACTACTCCAACGGATTCCTATCTTTCGGTTAACCTTAGGCATGATTCTTCATTAAGGTCACAAGTAAGTGAACTGATGAGGATGGATTTTGCGGATGATTAAGATTTAAAGCCCTTTCTGTAGCAGTTTCCATATTATTCAGCAAGGCCGCCACCTCGCTTTTCTTTAAGCTACCTTTCTTATATTGATTAAAAGGATCAAGAGATTTTAGCCTATTTAGGATGTCGTTACTTTCAACGGCATTAGTCAAATTTGAAAAATGCAAATACATCCAAACTTCGAAACAGGGATTACTTGTAAGCAGTATTACCCCATCAATTTTAACTAATCTTTGAGCCACCTCTTCAACATCCAGGTCATATAACAAAAACACTTTGTCCTTTGGGTGTCTAGGTAAGCCCTTTATGGCTTTATGGATAATCTTCGCAGAAATTTTATTACCTAGAATGCTTGGTTTAACGACTACAGAAGGCATCCGAAAATGCCGTTTAAGCATCAAAATATATTCATGCTCAGATTGACCTTCACAGAAGACGTAGTAGGTGGGTAATATCTCTTTTCTTTGTCTATTCCTTCTTCCCATTTATTAGGCTTCCTGAGATGGCATCAAGTCAGAAGATAGTTCATTGATTACCGGAATGGATTCAAACCTACCTTGTAAATATGCTTTTTCTAAATCCATATTTTCCCTAAAATCTTTAAAGTCAGATAATGAATAAAGCTCAGAACTGCCTTCAACCTTTTTATTCACAAACCAAATTTGGTCGCGCCTAAATTTTTTTAGGTTCAAAAGATTGGTATTATGAGTTGAGAATAACAATTGTGAGCCTTTTGAACGATGAAAAAGGCTTATGATATACTCGACTATTGCTGGGTGAAGACTATCCTCTAATTCATCCACTAACAATACTTTCTCATTTTTTATAACCTCAAGGATTGAAAGCATCAGTACAAATAGTTTCTGCGTCCCAAGTGATTCTTCAGACATCTTAAAGGCTTTATCCTCAAAGCATCGATGGCTAGTTTCAATATCAAGTATTTTTCTTTCTTCATCCTCTACCGAAAATTCTTCGGTATCAAAATTGGCTCTGAGGTGTTTTCCTTTTTCTGTTCTTTTTTGAATCTTAAAATCAACAATATCACTATCTGCATAAGACAATGCTAGTAGCAAGTCAGATTTGTATTCATTTAGCAACTCCTCAAGGTTCGCATTTACCCATTGGGTATGGCGTAGCAGGAATTTCTCATGAAAATATCTAAATATAATTTTTGGAATCCTTCTGTCCATTTGACTTGCTCTAGAAATGAACAGCGTTTTGTTGGATGTGCTTTCTGCGACATCATATGGACGTTTAATAACGGCAGTGCCAAAACTATACTTGTCCCTTTTTTCTTCTCCTTTACGCTCATCCCGGGTGAAAACTTTGGCTCTCTTTCCATTGGGATAGTGATAAAGACTCTCTTGGATTATTCTTTCGGGAGTAAGAGAAAAAGAATATTCATACTCAACCTCCTCCGCTACAAAATCAATATAATACGTAGAAGGAGTATTTTTACTATTGCTTTTAAACGGTTGAAAGTTAAAAGTGACGTCCTCGTTATGCTTGTGGGAATCATAAACCATAGCATGGCAGAACCGGATTGTTTTTATGATGTTGGATTTTCCCGAGGCGTTTGCTCCATAAACCGCCAGCGACTTTAAAATTTTATCTCCGTTAAAATCAATACAATTTGCTTCTAAGTCTTTTGATAACTTAGTTCGAAGGTTTGCAGCTTCAAAATCAAGAATCACTTCCTCTTTAATGGAGTAAAAATTCGAAAGCTTAATTTGGATGACCATTAGTGTGTCTATTTTGCAGGATTCCTACAATATTAAGGTAAAAAATAGCGAAAGTCATGGGCTGGGAGTTAAATCTCTATTA
Source organism: Bacteroidota bacterium (assembly GCA_024742495.1). GTDB lineage: Bacteria > Bacteroidota > Bacteroidia > Flavobacteriales > Schleiferiaceae > Croceimicrobium. The sequence continues at coordinate 632 of JANSYJ010000022.1, read as the reverse complement.
AAACTAGTGCCGAAAATTCAGTTCGTATTGAATGGGTTTTCCAGTTTCAGTAGGTTTTTAGCCGTCTTACTTTTGGGCTACAAAATTTTCTGTATCACCTTCTGCTTGCAAAAATCTCCAGGAAATCTGTTTAAATTGTAGCAATCTTATTTTTGTGCAGTTTAAATGCGAAAGTTTGCTTCGCTCTCATCTCCAACATCAGCAAGAATCTGGACGGCGAATTAAAGGATGACCCAATTGTGTATTACAATAAATGCTCTGGTTCGGTGCCATTCGAAGAACGAGCATCAGCTAAAAAGCCGCAAACGGATATTGATGAAATTTGGACTTTTAAATCGCAAGCGACCATTGGTGATCAATTGTTCGATTTGGTTTTTTACCGGAATGCACTGGGTAATCTCAATTTTGACCGTGGCTTTGAGTGGATCGTATCCGCTTCCGACGGTTATGTGGCTTATGTCGAATCGCTTCCTTTGCGTTTTGACCATCCTGGGGATACCTTATTCCTCATTGAACACTATTAAGCTCTTAGTATGAAGAAAGCAATTTTAATTCTAATCGTCATGAGCTGCTGGGCCTGTTATGATAATTGCCATGAATATAATATTCAGTCTATCGATGTATTGCCCGCT
>JANSYJ010000002.1 GCA_024742495.1 Bacteroidota bacterium | reverse complement strand
GTCCATTACTAAATTTACTTTTCAGAAAATCATAAATCAAACTATCTGCGGTGATTATTTCTTCCTGCTCCAAGGTCTTAGCCATCGCTGTTGACGCATTAAAACCAACTTCATTAGAATCGGTAAACAGCACCCACTTTATTTGGTTTCTTTCGAAGTATAATGATTCAGTTTGAGCCAAAGCATTAAAACTGGTTTGACTAAACAGAACCCACACGGCTAAAAAAGTCAGATAACTTCGATTAATATTCGATTTTCTTTTTTGCATTTTTCCAATGATAATTACTTATTATTCCACCCTTAAATTTCAATAACTGAAAACCTGATCAAAATTGGTTTGTAAGCTCTCCCGAAATTCGACCATTTACAACTAGAATGAGACAAGCAGCTAGGCTCCTTTATAATTTTGAATCTTTCAAAACTATGAAAAAAGGCTTGGTACATGAAAGGCAATTCTGCGGTCCAACCTGCGGTTTGCTTACAGACCATCGGCTCTTGAGCCGAGCCAGCACGAATGACAATTTCGTTAAAATCCTATTCAATTTTAATAGCTCCTTTTTTACTAGGGGCTGCCCTTCGAGCGATTATTGCTGCTCAGGGGCCCTATCGCTCCGTAGTGCTGTCCGTTGCTTGTAGTAGTGATTCGTCAATACGTTCTTAGCTAATACTTAAACAACGATCAAATATGAAAATTGGTAATCGCTAAATAGTATAGAGTCCGATTAGAGAATAGCTATTTGGAACTCGATAATAGCCTATTAAGAAAATCACTATTTCGGAGCTAGGGGGAAGCTTGCAGCGATAACCGCGTGCAGAGCGGAACCGTGTCCGCCTCAGGCGCGATTGCGTCCGCCTCAGGCGGAAAGAGCATGAAGCTCGGAACGTCGGTGGTCGACCGAAGGGAGAATCGCCTTTAAGCTTCCTAGATTTTCCTCCCGAGGCGGACAGGTTTGGATACTTTTTTATCATGAAAAAAGTATTGGAAAGATGCTGCTCAGGGGCCCTCTCGCTCCGAAGTGCCGTTTTTTGCTTGTAGTGGTAATTCGTTAGAACGATTCGGGTAAAACTTAAACAGCGATCCAAAATTGAAATTGGTTCTCACTAAATAGAATTGAGTCGGATTAGAGAATGATTATTTGGAACCATAATCAAACTCTTAGCAGCAAATAAGTCTAAAAGGGAGCAAAGCGACCGGTCTCAGATCTCATATCTAACAGCGAAGCGATCTGAGCTCAAAGCGAAGCGGCCAGTCCAATCTTTCCCTCGACCAGTTCGTCCTTACAGGAAAAATAAACTCCAAACATTTAAGCCACAAAAAAAAGCCATACCTAAAAGGCTGGCTTTTTAGTCGGGATGACAAGACTTGAACTTGCGGCCTCACGCCCCCCAGACGTGCACTCTACCAACTGAGCTACATCCCGATGCCCGCTAATTTTGCGGGCTGCAAATATAATTAAGCAATTGATATTGCAAAGGCTTTTATTGTGCCTATGCCCTACTTAATCGCTACTAACTCCAAATCGAAAGTAAGATCCTTACCGGCTAATGGCGCATTGGCATCAACGGTAATGTGCTGCTCTTCTACCTGGGTAACAATTAGTGGAATTTGCTGACCATCGGGCGTTTGAGACACCAACTGCATGCCTACCTCAGGCTTAATTTCCGCTGGAAGCTGATCCTTAGGTACATCCTGAATTAACTCTGGACGATGCTCTCCATAAGCCTCCGCGGCTGGAATGTGAATGGTTTTCTTCTCATTAACCTCCATATCAACAAGGCCGTTTTCAAAACCTGGAATAACCATACCCTGTCCTAAACTAACTTCTAAAGGATCGCGGCCGGTGGAATCATCAAATATTTCTCCGTTTTCCAACTTTCCAGTGTAATGTACGAGCACCGTATCGGTGGCTGTTACTTTTGACATAATGAAATTTATTTCCCCATCTAATACAAAGGCCCTGCCCAGCTTTTCATTTCGGCCTTATTGTCAGGTTAAACAAGAAAATCCCGACGCTCTGGTAAACCAAAGGTCGGGATGCTCTGTATAGAGGGGTATAGAAGAAACTTATTGATAGATCTTACTCTGGTCGCGGTTACCAATGGCATCAGTAAACCAATCTAAATTCACCGCTCCACCGCTAGTGGCCCAGCTCGAGAAGTTTAAGTAAGCCTCGTTAATTGGGGTGTACTCAATCGGGTAGTCAAAGCTTTCGCTGATGTGAATCGCCCAAGGCAGACCATTAGCGGTTTTATAAGTGTATCCAGCGTTTACATCAGTAGCATCTGCTTCGGTTCCAAAGCGACTGTTGTCGGCTAAGTCGGATGGCATTTTGTTGGCCAAGTGAACCTCATTACCACGAGTGGCATTGGTAAAGATGAAGGCATTATAAGGAGGTAAGCCGATATTCGCTTGCTGCTGTGGTGAGGTAAAGGTCACTTTATTGCTCACCGTTTGTGGCGCTACCGTAGTTTCACCAGGAATGGTATTGATAAACTTAGTACCAGGGTTTGGCATTACGTTAAAAACATCGTCAAAGGCAATGATTACTGCGTCAGTCTGACCGCTTTCGGTACCATTAGAAGCATTGGTGATTAAACCTCCGCTTAAATCTTGACCGCTTACACTGCTGATGATATTCGGATTAACACCGTCGAATGACCATCCAAAACCGTTGTGGAATCCAGCACCTACAGCGCGTACCGTCCAATCCGCTTCTACTTCTACTAAAAGGTTAGCACCATTTAGGATGTGATCAATTTCATAGTCAATAACCATATCGTTAAAGTCATAGTCACCTTGAGCGGGCCATAAGTCTTCGTAGGCTAAAGTTCCCGTAAAGGTGTTGCGAATGGCGCGACTAGCATCACAGGGGAAGTCATCACTTTCGTCAGATACACCATCGTTATCACAATCATCTTTAGGAGTAATTGGTGGAATACCACCGGTGTTTACATTTTCCCAAGGATTAGCAGTTACGTAAAATACCAGGTCGTTAAAGTCATTATCCGAACCGTTATTACTACGAGTTTGATCTTCAAAGGAGTTGAGCAATAATTGACGGCCAAGGTCTAGTAATTGTACCGTATGCTGACGCTTAGTAACATCGCTTTCCGCAGTATTAAAGTCGATACGAGAGTAGAATTTCGTTTTGTTTACATCAACTCCAGTTCCTACCCAGCCTTTTTGAATTAAAACCCAGCTAATGGTTTGGCCACCGGCAAAGGTTCCTAACTTTACTTTATCGCCCGCATTATGTTTACCACCAGCACCATTAAATGAAGTGTTTGGTAGTACTACAAAAATCGAGTCAATATCTTTTTCTGTTGCCGGAGGATTATCGGTATCAAATACATAGTAAGCTAAAGTGTTTTGGTAAGAAGCTCCTTCTGAAACAAAGGTTACCCATACATCACTAGAATCAGTAATTACAACATCTAATTCATTACCAGTGGTCATATATCCAGGATTGGTGTTCGGTATTGAAACACGCTCTGGAAGAGATGCATTTACATCATCTAAAAATGCCTGACTTAAAACATCACCCGGGTTTTCGAGGTATTTTGGTAAACCTTCATATTTTCCAGTAGTAAAGTCACCTATATAGAAATAATTACCGCTAATTGGCGTCAGCTTTTGACTAGCGGCGGTTTTTCCTACAGATAAATTTCTAGCCGCAGGCTTGCCACCAAAATCCAATTGAATATTTCCTTGTGAAGAAACTAGCATGCGGTGGTTAAAACCAGTGGCATGTACTAAAACGGTAATATCTTCAACGTAAGCGGGCACCTCCACGGGCATGTCGAGCATACCGGCAGGATTAGTTACGCCAACACCAATTAAGGCCGCTCCTTCATCAGGGTCACCTGCAAAAAAGCTCACCTTCTTACCACCCAAAGGCTGGTCATTTAATCCGCGAACCGTAATACTGGCCGTAATTTCTCTAGAAGTACTAAAGTCGAAACTCTTAGGAACGCTTAGTTCTCTTATATCACCGCTGCTGTTAAAGCTAGGTGCTTGGAAATTGCTTTGGTCTTCTTTCTGACAAGCTACCGTCAGTAAGGCTAAAGCTGCTAAGGTGATTACTTTCGTTTTCATGATCGTTAGAGGTTGTTGTTAAATACCCTCCAAAAATGCGAGAATGTGGTACGAACAGCTCATTTTTGTCGACCAATGAACTCCAGAAAACGATGTATAGATAAACGGTAAAATTTCATAGACGAAATGCAAATACCTATTAATCAGTGTATTTGAAAGTATTTAAAAGGCTTTACAAAGCATTTCAAGTCAAAATGAGCTTAGATCCTAAAAAGCAAATCCCGACACTCTGGTAAACCAAAGGTCGGGATGCTCTATATAGAGGGTATAGATAGGGACTTATTGATAGATCTTAGACAGATCGCGGTTACCAATGGCATCGGTAAACCAATCGGCATTTGAACTTCCTCCGCTAATGGCCCAGGTGCTAAAGAACAAATAGGCTTCATCTACAGAGGTGTATTCAATGGGATAATCAAAGCTTTCGCTGATGTTAATTGCCCAAGGCATGCCATTCTCCGCTTTATAAGTATAGCCGGCATTTAAATCCGTTGCATCGCTGTGTCGTCCAAAATTGGAAGGATCCGCGAGATCAGTCGGCATCTTATTGGCAAGATGGACTTCACGGCCACGATCACCATTCACAAATATGAAAGGATTGTAAGGCGGTAATCCCACTTGAGCTTGAACTTGTGGGTTGCTAAAGCTTATTAATTGCGATACGGTAACTGGATTTGCCTTGGTGGCGCCAATCACGGTATTAATAAATGGGGTACCCGGATTTTGAATCACATCAAATACATTATCAAAAGTGATGATGGTGGCACTGCTTTGGCCCGCTTCTACTCCATTATTTGCATTGGAGATTAAATTCTTAGTTAAATTATGGCCATTCACGCTGCTAATCACATTAGGATCTAATCCGTCAAAAGTGAAGCCGAAGCCATTCTCATAAGCCGCACCTACCGCACGGACCGTCCAATCTGCTTCAATTTCAACCAATTGGTTTGCACCGTTTAGGATGTGATCAATTTCATAATCCACTACCATATCATTAAAATCATAATCTCCCTGCGAGGGCCATAAATCTTCATACGATAAGGTTCCCGTATAGGTATTCCGCACCGCACGTGCTGGATCACAAGGGAAATCGTCGCTGGCATCAGAAACCCCATCATTATCACAATCGTCTTCAGGAGTAACTCGCGGCATGTTCGAAATATCCACCTTTTCCCAAGGATTCGCTCTTATGTAAAAAACCAAATCATTGAAATCATTATCAGAGCCCGTGCTGCGGGTTTGATCTTCAAAACCGACAATCAGGATTTGGCGACCAATATCTGCTAGCTGCACCGTATGCTGTCTTTTTGATGGATCACTCTCCATAGTATTGAAGTCGATACGAGAGTAATACTTCGTGCTATTTACATTTACGCCAGATCCATTCCAGGCATTTTGAAACAATACCCAGCTAATGGTTTTTCCCGCATCGAAGGTTCCGAGCTTTACTTTATCACCTGCCTGAAGTTTACCACCGGCACCATCTAAAGATGCATTGGGTAAAACCACAAAAATGGAATCAATATCATTTACGGTAGCGGGTGGGTTTTGGCTGTCAAAAACATAATAGCCCAGAGCGTTTTTGTAGCCCGCTCCTTCGGTTACAAAGGTTACCCAAACATCACTTTGATCCTCAATAACTAAGTCCAACTCATTTCCAACCGTTAGGTAAGATGGATTATTGCTAGGCACGGGTGCGCTTTCTGGTAAAGATGCATCCACATCATCCAAAAGTTCCTGACTTATAACATCGCCAGGGTTTTCCAAATAGTTTGGTAAACCAGCCTCTGAACCAGAAGAGAATGTTCCGATATAATAATAATTACCGCTAATGGGCGTGCGGCTTAATAGGGCACTCGTTTTACCAGAACCCAAGTTTCGAATACCCGGCTTGCCGCCAAAACTGACTGTAAAATCCTTAGCAGGAACTATAGCAGAATTTGCAAAACCTGAGCTGTGCACCACCACATAAACTTGCTCACTGTAGGCCGGCATGGTCAAAGGCATATCTAAACGCCCGCTGGCATCGCTAACTCCTTCCGCTATTGGCTTTGCGCCTAGTTCTGGATTCTGATTGTAAAAGCTTATTCGTGTGCCAGCAAGCGGATTTCCATCCAAGCTATGAACCACTGCTTCTGCTCGAATTTCGCGAGAAGTACTAAAATCAAAGTTTGTTGGAAAATCCAATTCATTTAATTCTCCCGGAATGATGGCCGCAGATTGGTCGGAAGAAGGGTTTTGTTCCTTGGAACATGAGACCATTAATACCGAAGCCAAGCTTAGCAGAAGGGCAATTTTTCGCATAAGACACTTTTTAGCTTGACAAAAGTGCCGCAGACTACTTGAATTTTTTTAATAAAATCGATTAATGCCCTTAATTAGACGTTGAACGGTTGTCTTTAAACCTTCAATTAATTTTTGATGATGCTCGGATCTCTAAATAAACAGGTTCGTGAAATAAACTATAAGCCATTCATTTACAGATATTTAATCTTTATAAACAATAACAGCAAATAGAAGCCTAAAAAAACCCAGCTTAATACTGGGTTTCTATCCTCCTAAAAATTCAACTCTATAGAGCCTGAACCGGGGTAATTTTGTCGGTAAATAGCTTGAATTAATTTTCCCTGATCATTGGGGTCCACAAATAGCTCGAGGCGTGGATAAGGCTCGTCCGGCCAAGGTTGCATATCAATAAATATCGCATCCAATACATTTAGGCGATCCGTAATTAAGGCATAATCCGAAGGGTTAAATACGATACCGTCATCAAAGTCAATACTGCCATCGGCATTAATAATAAAGCTGCCTCTGCTATGGCTACCTCCATTGGTAGATTGCACGGTGTAGCTACCCTGTAGATTGGTGATCAACTGCAGATTTGCCACCGAATTTGATTTGGGGGTCCATTGGTTTAAGAAATTATCTTGTAGGTCGAACACATTCACCTCATTTAAGGAATCGTCGCTTGTTGTAGAAAGGGCATATTTATATCCCCCAGCGGCATCTTCCCAAACAAACTCATTCCCCACTTGGCTGCCAGAACTAACGTTTACTTCATTACCATTGGCGGCGCTTGGGTCGAAATCGATACTTAGGGAACCATCATTGCCAAAATTAAAATTGGCTTCTTGTCCAACCGGATGTGGAGCAGCAGTGTTGGCAAAACTGCATTCCAGTAAATGACTAGTGCCACTTATGGCCGAGGGTAAATTTAGAGATGGCTCTTGCATGGCATCGTCATCATCTTCGGTACAGGCGCCTATGGCAAGGATTGAACCAAGTAAAAGAAAAAGTCTGAGGTAGTACATAATCTGTTTTTCCCAAATATGCCTCAGATACCAAAGTGGGTCAATACGTCAAATGCCCTAAAATTTCTGATACCAATATTTCATTATACGCGCCATGGGATCGTTGAGATAAGGCCAAAACTTAAGGGCGCCAAGATCCGGGAATTTCAAACGTAAGAATTGATGTTTAAAGGTGCCCATGGATATTTGTCGTCCTTCCTTCTTGCGGTATTCTGGTACCGTTTCACCCAAGGTAAGTTTAAGCATAATTAAAGGGAAGTTCACATTAGCGCGGGTAAAGGAAGCCATCATGGAACCCCAAAAACGGGCATTTATCTCCAGTAGGAAAACTTTGTTTTTCTCTAAATCCCGACGCAAGTCGATACAAGCCACACCCTGATAGTTGAGAGCTTTTAGCATTGGAACCACTCTTTCTAATACCTCTGGTGCAGACTTAAAAATAAGATCATCGTTTTTATTGTAATTGCCAATTTCCTTGGCGGGAGATTCTTGCACCGACCAATGGAGCACTTCGCCATCCTGGCAAACTACGATGCAGTTTATATCGCTTCCGCCAATATACTCTTGGAGATAGTATTGGCCGGCATCTGGCTTTTCTCGCTTTAGAAAGGATTGCAATTCCTCCTTATTTTTCACGGTGCTAATTCCACTTCCGAAAGCACCTTGAGCAGGTTTCACCAATCCCGGAAAAGGGAAACCCTCTAATTTATCTTCGAAATTCGGATCATCCAAATCTAGGGTGGCCGACATTAAAGCTAAGTCTCGCTCCAGGAGGAAGCGGTTTAAAGCCTCTTTATCGGTAGCAATTTTAAAGTGTTTAGGATCGGTTAAGGGCATTACTTTGCATAGTAGCTCGAAGGTGCTTCGGTGTTTAGAAACTTCCAGTGACTCCTTCTCCCCTATGGGCATCAGGGCATCAATATCCCATTCACGAAGGCATTCTGGAATAACCGTTTCCAGTTCACTGTATTCCTTATAATATCTCAAACCTTTGATGTAGCGCGAGTGGCCCGCGGAACTTTTAGGCTTATGCGTTAGTAGGAAATAATTGAATCCTTTTTGTTTGCGGACGCAGTAGAGAAAACTTAATACCAGGTGCTCATCATAAGCGATGAGCAGTACATTGCGTTGTTTGGTCTTCATGCTCTTTTAAAAGTGTTGCACTAAATAAGCTAATTACGGGTAAAATGAACTCATTTCTAAATGAATATTCTTTGGAAATTTGAACAAGGGGCCTTCAATAAAGAATTAACCGCGCTTTCTTTTCTTTGCAGAAGGATGAAAACACAATTAATACTACACGGAAAAACCACTCAAGCAGCCACTGCCCAATTGGAGCAAGAGTATTACCAGCGGCTGCAGCGCTATTGGGCTTTCGAAGCCATTGTTATTCCCGATTTAAGGAATCGCAATAAACTCAGTCCGGAGGAAGTGGCCCAGCAAGAAGGACAGAAATTGTTGTCTAGCCTTCAAGCCGGAGACCTTGTAGTATTGCTTGATGAGAATGGAAAAAGTTTAAAATCAAGGTCTTTTGCTCAACAAATTCAAAAGTGGTTTAATCAAAGTCCAAAGCGCTTGCTATTTGTAATAGGCGGGCCTTATGGCTTTTCGCCAGATGTATATGCCCGTGCAAATTTCAAGCTCAGTCTATCTGCCATGACATTCTCCCATCAAATCGTTAGAGCCCTATTTGCGGAACAATTATATCGGGCAGCCACCATATTAAAAGGGGAACCTTACCATCACGATTAATTAGCTGCTTTTAGAGTAAAAAGCCATTTTCATTTTTAATTGGCCCTGGTATGTTTTCTTCATCTAACATTTCCTTCAGGTCAATTTCTATGCCTCTGGCAATGCTGGTGATTGGCACATCATTATAAGTTCCTTCGAAGGGGTTTTCTGAGTAATCGCCAATTTTCTCCATTAAAAAGAAAATCCAGATTAAGAGTGCGGAAATAATGGGGCTAAAGTAATTAAGCCAAGCCTGATGGGCGTGGAGAACATCTAACATCCCGAAGGGCACGAAGATGGCAAAAACCATGGTCAGCCAAAGTGCAGTGGAAGCATACTGCCTGGGAAAAGGAAAGTTTTTGATGCGCTCTGATTTCCCTTGATCGGCATAGAAGGAGACCATTAATTGATGCAATTCCATGTGGCGGAAATCTTCAATGTAATTGGCGTCTTTTAGGGCCTGTAGTCTTTGTCCTTGCAAGCGCATTATTTGCGTGGCCACATTGGTCTTGGAACGGATTTCTTCGATTTCCGTTTCATTTAAAAATTCTTCCAGCTCGCTAAACAATTTCGAGTTATAGTCCTCACATACTATTGGTTGAAAATGATTGTTTAATCTTTCCTCGGTATGCTCCCAATCTCTTTTTAACCGCAGTTGATGACGCAAAGCGGTGAGCCATGCTAAATGCCTGAAAATCATTTCACGCTGTACTTTGGAAGCATCTTCACCTTGCACAAAAGAAATTATGGCTGCCGAAAAGCTGCGGCTATTATTTACAATGCTGCCCCAAATCTTTCGGGCCTCCCAGGTTCGGTCGTAGGAGCTGTTGTTTTTAAAACCCAAGTAAAAAGCCACAGCGATACCAATTACGCTTATCGGTTGCCAGGGCATGGCAATTTGCAATTCGAAATACAGAGCGGCAACTGATATCAGAGCAGCATAAAGCAATCCCAATAAAAAGGGCTTTATACTCCAACGGAAAGTCATCCAAAAACTATAATGTCTTTTTGTGTACATGCTAAAGGCTTAAAGAAAATCGAGGCTGAAAAATAAGTCAAATAATGGATGATTCGACGGAAAGCTTAGACCGCTTCGCTCTTAGATATTAGATCTGAGATCAGTCGCTGCGCTCCTTGAGAGAGGGGTTGCGTTTTTAGAGTAGCGAGCATTTTACAGTAACTAAATCTTACCATGACACCGTAAACATTGTCACCCCGAGCAAAAACGAAAATGATTATTTCTTTCCGATACTTTTTTCATGATAAAAAAGTATCCAAACCTGTCCGCCTCGGGCGGGAAATCTAGGAAGCTTAAAGGCGATTCTCCCTTCGGTCGACCGGTGATTCTCCGGGCTTCATGCTTTGTCCCGGCTTTGCCGTGACGCAATTCCACCCTACGCCCACCTATCGCTGCAAGCTTCCCTCTAGCTCCGTAGTAACGGTTTTCTTAATAGGGTATAATCGAGTTTAAAATAGCTATTCTCTAATCCGAATTAATTTCGTTTAGTGAGAACCAATATCAATTTTGGATCGCTGTTTAAGTTTTACCCGAATCGTTCTAACGAATTGCCACTACAAGAAAAAAACGGCACTACGGAGCTGGAAGGCCCCTGAGCAGCAATAATCGCTCGAAGGGCAATCATTAGGATAAAAGTGGCTATAAAAATTGAATTGGATTTTAACGAAATCATTATTCGTGCTGGCCCGGCCCAAGAGTCGATGGTCTGTGAGGTTGCCGCAGGCGGCCTAACAGAATTGCCTTTTCAGGGGCCTAGCGTTTTTGCCTACTTTTTGGGCAATGCAAAAAGTAGGAAGGAAAGATCGCTGCGCTGTTAGAGCATAGAACTGAGATCAGTCGCTGCGCTCCTTGAGAGAGGAATTGCGTTTTAAAGTAACGAACATTTTACTGTAACTAAATCTTACCATGACACCGTAAACCTTGTCACCCCGAGCCTGTCGAGGGGCCGCTTCGCCTTTAGATATTATGGTTCGACGGACTCACCATGAGATCAGTCGCTGCGCTCCTTGAGAGAGGGGTTGCGTTTTTAGAGTAGCGAGCATTTTACAGTAACTAAATCTTACCATGACACCGTAAACATTGTCACCCCGAGCAAAGCCCTGACACCATGAGGTAAATGGAAAAGCGAGGAATAAAAAAACATGCCATCCCACTGGGATTAAAATTTATTTATTCGAGGTTTATAGAGATGTTTAGTTGTCCACCTAGGCCCTCATTAATAATCCTTTGTAGTGTGGAAAACCGGATATCTTTTAGGTTGCGTTCTACCTTAGAGATATATGATTTATTAGTTCCTGCTAATTCGGCTAGTTGCTGCTGCGTAAGACCTTTCTGTTCTCTGGCCTGTTGAATCAAGGCGCCGATTCTAAAGGCGTCGTACTCATTTTCAAATCTGTCCCTCTTCTTGCTTCCTTTTTCACCAATTTCCTCATCAATAAACTGGTCAAGACTTTTCAAGTTTTTATTCTTTACTGTCATAATATTCTGTTTTTATTTGCTCTGCCTTTGCAATTTGCTGCTTTGGTGTCTTTTGTGTTTTTTTCTGGAAGCCATGTCCAATGACAACCAAATTATCCACATCGAAAAAGCAGAAAATCCTAAAAATGTTATTAGCCACTTGCACCCGAATCTCATAAATTCCAGAAGAGTTCTTGATAAATTTCAAATACTTTTCTGGAATGTTGTCAAGTTCTTCCATCAATTTAAGGGTCCAAAGAATTTTCTTTTTCACCTTATCGTTTTGACGTCCATAAAACTCTTGGAAATATTCCCTGAAGAAATAGAGTTCACGTTTTCTGTACATCATACAAAGATAGCAAAGTAGTCTTATTGGACAACTAAGGTGTTTTTTGGACCGCTTCGCAATTAGATATTAGATCTGATGGTTGGGCAAGCTCACCAAGACACCGTAAACCTTATCACCCCGAGCCAGTTGTGGTGCAAAAGCAATTTCATCCAAAAACCAAAAAAAAACCGCTATTCCCCAGACTGCTTTGCTCTCCGATAAATCCCATAAAAGAGGGTATTTACTGCCAGGCCTTTATCATTCAATACCAACCATTCTTGGATAACCTCATCCGGGCCTTTAGGGGTCCAACTAATTTGGTGACGCACAAATTGGCCATTCTTAGATTTAAAAGGCTCCGACTGCATTTGCATGGAAAGACCATCTTCACTTAAGCCTCCTTTTAAGCGCAGTATAAAAGCATTGCTACTCACCCACAGCTGATGCCAACTGGAATCTTGCGCCTCATAAAAATTCATACTGCGTCCGCTGCCACCACTCGCTCCACGCCAATGCTCGCGCATTAGGCAGTTCCCTGGTTCGGCTACAATTGTATTATATCCTAAAAGCGTTCCTGCGGTATCGAGCACCTCCCAGTCCCCAAGCCAAAATTTAAAGTCATTATAATGTCCTTCGCAGCAGGCACATTTTTGGGCCCTTAGAGAAAGACTAGCAATAAAAAATGAGAAAAGAATAATGTACTTCATGTTTGCTGATTTAAGGAATGGCTATGCTTTCACCTAAAAACTTAGGATCTACCCCAAAAAGGTAATCAATCCAAAATTTTATACGGGCGAGGTATTCTCTAAACTTGGTGCCAAAACCGTTGTAAACATCTACATCCACGGCATTGTAGCCAAAAGCCTGCATATCGTTAAACTTGGCCAATAATAAGGCGCGCTCCACATGAAATTGCTGGGAAACAATAATTAGGTCCGACTGTCCAAAAACCTTCTTTGCTCTAACCATGGAGTCCAAGGTTCTAAATCCGGCATAGTCTAAATAGATTACCTCTGCCGGAAGCCCCTTTTTAATCAAGGCCTTTTTCATGGCGGTCGGTTCATCATATTCTTTGCGGCCATTATCGCCGCTAATTAGCACATACTTTATTTTCCCTGCTTCCCATAAATCTGCAACCGCATCTACTCTAAATTTAAAATACAAATTAGTTCGACCGTTTTTCAGAAATTGCGCCGTACCTAAAACTAAAGCCACCTCCTTTTTAGGCACATCCTCAAGCAGATAGCTATTTTTAGAGGCCGCAGCCCAGCTAATAAGATGGTAGTTTAGGATGCCCAAAATGGCTATTACAATTCCTAAATATATTCCGGTGCGTATTAAACGCTTTATAAACTTCATCCTTCAATCCTTAATGCAAATACCCTTAATAAGTCGCCTTCCAATACTTCCTCCTTCTCCAGCTCAAAGCCACATTTTCGCATCATGGCCTCCGAAGCCAAATTTCCCTTCTGAACTAAGGCGAAAATCTTTTTTCGACCCTCCTTGCTTGCTAGTTGAATTAATCCCTTTAAAACCTCGGTGCCATATGCTTGCGACCAATAAGCCCTTTTAAGGTGAACACCAACATGCTCAATATCCAAGGCCGCGAAATAATTCAAATTTGCCGTGCCCATGATCTTTTCTTCTTCATTTAAAATAGCCAGGAAGAAGTGGCCCTGCTCTTTGTTCTTTTCGAGTTTACTCGCAAGAAATGACAAATATTCATCGCGGCTTTTACCGCGTAAGGGGCGTATAAATTTGTTGGAATCCTCTTCAAAGTACATTTCCAATAGCTCTGGGAAATCGCTTTGATCCATGTAGCGCATAAACAAGCGCTCCGTTTTTATCATGCCCGGGCCTCTGCTTCTGCGAAGCTTTTAAAATCTTGTAAATATTGCATGCTCTGCTTTTTAAAGGCTTTTGGCATTAAGGCGGCCATCACCTTCATACCCCAGCCATCAAAACGAAAATAGTGCTCGGTTATATAACGGGTACTATTCTCGTCAATAAGCTCAAACCTCGAATCTACTTCATTGTAAACGCCCTTGGTATCATAAGAAGTTAAAAGGCGATCGGGTAGCTCTCGCTTTAAAATGGTTTCCACCATCTCAATCTTGCGACGGCCCGTTTCAAATTTCATTCGGGAGCGAGCCCCTTCTTGGCCAGGTTCCCCGTCTAAATGCTCAAAGCTTTTTAAGCCTTTCATCCATTTGGAAAGGTTTTCTTCATTATCGAATAATTCTATGACCTTCTCTCGAGGAAGCTCAATCGTAATTTCTGAGGAATATCGCATGGTATTGATTTGATTGGCTCCAATTTATGATTTTAAAATTTCTTTTTGCTTCTAAACTTATTGACCTCCCCGCAGAAATCTATAGGCTGTTAATGGCACTTAGCCGAAAATCATAATTTCGCAGCATGTCAGAAATGGATCCTCAATTTATTAAGCGTTGTATCGAACTTTCATCCCAAAGCATGGATCAGGGCGATGCGCCTTTTGGATCTTTGGTTGTTATGGAGGGTGAGATAATTTCCGAGTCTGCCAATAATGCCGCCCAGAAAGTATCCGATCATGCTGAAGTAATCGCCCTTCACCGGGCCCATGAAAAGCTAGGCCATTCCAATTTAAATGGTGCGACCCTTTATACCAATTGCGAGCCTTGCCCCATGTGTGCTTTTATGACCAGGGAATATAAAATTAGCCGCTTGGTATATGCGCTGCCTTCTCCATTTATGGGTGGCCATAGCAAGTGGAATATTATGGAAGACACCGAACTGCAGCACTTCCCTCCTTTTTTTGGTGATGTGCCTGAAGTTGTTGGCGGTTTATTAGAAGAAGAAGCCAAAGCTGTTTTTAAGCGCAGCGGCTTGTGGATGTTTGGTGGCGACTCTAGAGCGGAATTTGAAGAGCGGCTTCGGCCTAAACGCTAGTTCTCATAAACCAACAAATCACCAGGCTGACAATCCAAAGCTTGGCAAATAGCCGCGAGGGTTTCAAATCGCACCCCTTTTGCCTTGCCTGTTTTTAATAAAGAAAGATTGGTCACCGATAAACCTATTTCCTCTGCTAAGTCCTTTAACTTCATTTTTCTCCGCGCCAGCATCACGTCAATTTCTACTCGTATCATACGATAAGTTTTTGTTCTTCGGCTAAATGCCGGCCTTCTGCAAAGACCAAAGCCAAGATTTGCGCTCCAAATGCAAAAAGTAGTAGGCTCAAATCAAATTGCCATTCCAAGTGGGCACTTTCTCCCTGAGCTTGAAAAAAATGGCCTATGTCTAAAAGCCACAAAAGGAAAAGCCAATTTCTAATTTTTATAAAATGCCTTTCATTGGCCTCTAGGAAGGTTTTTAAATGATGTAGCGATTTTAAAACCTTAGACAGCTGACGCCAGATTAATAGCATAAAGACTAACTGTAAACTAATCTGAAACCAATTAGTAAAGTAGGAAGCTTCACTCTGAGCGGGATAATCGGCATTGGAACCTTGGTTTTGCTCCATATACCATTGCCAGCGAACAAAAGAATGGTCGGGCATAATGAGCTTTGCGACTATATCGTAAAGCAAAAAAGCTAAACCTAAAATGCAAAGACCTTGTAGAATTACCAAAAAGACTCTCGTAATCCAAAGCACATTTTCACGTTTCATGTTAAATAATTTGCTTCAAATATATAATTATTTAAATAAAACGTAAACTATTAAATGTTTTAAGATATAAATAGGCAAAAAAAAACCCGATTCCTGAATAAGAGAAATCGGGTTTTTTCTAATTAAAATCTAGAGGATTACTTCGCCATTAAGGAAGTACGTTCTTTTTCTGGCGTCGTTTTAACTTGCTCAGGCTTAACCACTTTACCCTTAATGCGCAATACCTTTACAGGTGTGCTAGCATTGGTATTTACGGTTACCGACTTGTTAATTGGTCCTACTCGTTGGGTATCGTATTTTACCTTAATTACACCAGACTCACCTGGAGCAATTGGTTCACGTGGCCAACTTGGAACGGTACATCCACAGGATCCACGAGCATTTGTAATAATTAGAGGTTCTTTACCATTATTGGTAAAGATGAATTCTCTTTTTCCGTCTGCTCCTTTTTCAATGGTACCATAATCTACTACTTCCTTTTCGAAGTCGATAGTTGGTGCATTTGGATTTTCGGCCTTCTCTTGGGCCATGGCAGTGAATCCAAAAAATGCCACCGCCAAGGTGGTAATCAGTCGTCTCATTTTACGTGCTTTAATTAGACTTTCAAATTTAGTGAATAAAAGTGCTTTACTCAATACGGATGAGTTCGCGAAAATTATACCAAAGTCTAAGGCTTCTCCTCTGAGTGAAATATTAACTTTGGCAACTGTTTTAAAAAACAATAATTCATGAGCGTTTCGGCCAAGTTCGAGCATCTTAGTGCAGAAGATAAATGGTACTCCTATTGGATGGACCACAAATTCTTTAAATCCACACCGGATGAAAGAGAGTCTTATACCATAGTAATCCCCCCACCAAACGTAACGGGAGTGCTACATATGGGACACATGCTAAATAACACTTTACAAGATGTGCTTATCCGTAGAGCGCGCATGTTGGGCTATAATGCCTGTTGGGTGCCTGGAACCGATCACGCTTCCATTGCCACTGAAGCTAAGGTGGTAAACAAATTAAAGGAGGAAGGCATCGACAAATTTGAAATTGGTCGGGAGGCCTTTTTAGAACATGCTTGGGAGTGGACTCATAAACATGGTGGCATCATTCAAAAGCAATTAAAAAAGCTCGGGTGTTCCTTCGATTGGGATCGCGAAGCCTTTACCATGGACGAAGTTCGGTCGGAGTCGGTGCTAAAAGTATTTGTACACCTTTACGAAAAAGGTCTAATCTACCGCGGTTACCGAATGGTAAACTGGGATCCCCAGGCTAAAACTACCCTATCCGATGAAGAGGTAATTCACAAAGAGCTCAATGGTAAACTCTACCACCTCTCCTACCCCATGGTAGATGGTACGGGCAGTATTCAAGTTGCCACTACCCGACCAGAAACAATTTTAGGCGATGTTGCTATCTGTGTTAACCCAGAAGATGAACGCTACACCCACCTTATTGGCAAAAAGGTTATCGTACCCATTGCTAATCGTGAAATTCCCATTATTGCCGATGAGTATGTGGATCTTGAATTTGGAACCGGTTGCTTAAAAATTACGCCGGCTCACGATATTAACGATTACAATATTGGTAAAAAGCACGATCTAGAAATTATCGATGTGCTGGATGAAGAAGGGAAACTCAATGCCCATGGACTGCATTATCAAGGTCAGGATCGTTTTGTGGTACGCAAAGCCATCGCTAAAGAACTCGATGAAAAGGGTTTTTTGGTAAAAGCCGAAGACTATAAAAACAAGGTAGGAACCAGCGAAAGAACTGGCGCCGTAATTGAACCACGTTTATCAGACCAGTGGTTCTTAAAAATGAAGGATCTCGCAGAACCGGCAATAAAGGCGGTAATGAGCGATGATGCTGAAATTCAACTTATACCCGAAAAATTCAAGAACACCTACCGTCATTGGATGGAGAATGTGATCGACTGGAATATATCTCGTCAATTGTGGTGGGGACATCAAATTCCGGCCTGGTATATTAAAGGTGATCGTAAGAATATTGTGGTAGCGCTTAATGAGACCGAAGCCTTGGAAAAGGCACGTGCTCAATTTGGAGCGGAGCTTAGCGCTGATGATTTACAGCAAGAACCCGATGTTTTAGATACGTGGTTCTCCTCTTGGTTATGGCCTCTTTCCGTTTTTAACGGCGTAATGGAACCCGAGAATGAGGAAATAAACTATTACTACCCGACGCGTGATCTAATTACCGCCCCTGAAATATTGTTCTTTTGGGTAGCGCGTATGATCATCTTAGGCTATGAACTAAGAGACACTAAACCTTTCAGCAATGTTTACCTCACGGGAATAGTGCGCGATAAGAAAGGTCGTAAGATGTCTAAATCTCTCGGCAACTCCCCCGATCCATTGAAGTTGATGGAAAAATACAGTACCGATGGGGTGCGGGTAGGAATGCTCTTAACTTCTCCCGCTGGGAATGATCTTCCCTTTGATGAAGAGCTTTGTGAGCAAGGTCGAAATTTTGCCAATAAAGTATGGAATGCTCAACGCCTGGTATTAAACTGGGAGCTAAGCGATATAGATCCATCCGATTCCGACTTAGCGGCAATGCGATGGTTTGCAGAGAAAAAGCGCGAGACCATAGAGAACTTGGAAACCAGCTTTAAATCCTACCGTATTTCCGAAGCCTTAATGATTAGCTATAAATGGGTTTGGGATGATTTCTGTAATTGGTATTTGGAGTCTATAAAACCTGCTTATGGCAAACCTATTTCCCGCAAGGTGTACGAACAAACCTTAGCCTTCTTTGAAGAAGTAACTAAAGTATTGCATCCATTTATGCCTTTTATTACTGAAGAAATTTGGCAGAATTTAGCGGAGCGCAAAGAAGGCGAGAGCATTTGTTTAAGCAGCTGGCCTAGCGCCGAAGCGGCAGATACTGCAGTTTTAAAACAATTCGATCAAATGCTATCCGTAGTAAATGGAGTACGGAATGTTAGAGCATCCAAGAATATTGCTTTAAAAGAATCGCTCGAATTGCATATCCCTCAGGAAGAAGCCCTCGCTCCTGACTTAAGAGGCTTAGCAGCCAAACTGGCAAATTTAGCTGCCATTGAAGCTAAGTCCGACGATAGTGGTTTAGGCTTTAGTTTCTTAGCTGGGAAATATGAATTCTTTATTCCTGCGGGAGATCAGCTAGACGTAGAAGCTGAGAAAGAGCGCATTAGCAAAGAATTAAAATACCTGGAAGGCTTTTTAATCTCGGTTGAGAAAAAACTATCCAACGAACGATTTGTAAACAATGCTCCCGAAGCGGTAGTAGCCAATGAACAATCGAAAAAAGCGGATGCGGAAAACAAGATTAAAGCTCTTAAAGAAAGTTTAAGCAAGTTGTAGAAAGTTGTAGAAAGTCTTTTTAAATTTTAAAAATAACGCGGTCTGGTCTTCCATTCGAATAGCTCAGGATGACAAGGTTTAGGCCGTCATGGTGAGCTCGTCGCCCCGCGACAGGCTCGGAGTGACAAGGTATAGGCTGATATAGAAAGCTTTAGCTCCATACTAATGCTCGCTACTCTAAAACGCCATTCCTCTCTCAAGGAGCGCAGCGACTGATCTCATTTCTAACATCTAAAAGTGAAGCGATCTGAGCTCTAAATAGTATTGATTCCGATTAGAGGAAGGCTATTTGGAACTCGATAATAGCCTATTAAGAAAATCACTACTACGGAGCTAGGGGGAAGCTTGCAGCGATAACCGCGTGCAGAGCGGAATTGCGTCCGTCGCAGGCGGAAAGAGCATGAAGCTCGAAACGTCGGTGGTCGACCGAAGGGAGAATCGCCTTTAAGCTTCCTAGATTTTTTGGATACTTTTTTTTCATGAAAAAAGTATCGGAAAGAATTAATCATTTTCGTTATTGCGTGGAGGATTCAAGGGGGTTCGCCAGAGCTCAATAGATGCTAGTCGTCCACTTCCATTTTAAAAGCGCAGCACCCTAGGGCCGGCAACTAAGCAATATTATTCGCTTAAGGTGTTTCAAAAGCGGTGCCTTTTACTATTCCAGTAAATTGTAGATATAGAGTAATGTTCATCACTCCAACACGCCATCCCTCTCTCAAGGAGCAAAGCGACTGATCTAATGTCTAGGTTCTAATAGCGAAGCGGCCCCTCGACAGGCTCGGGGTGACAAGGTTTACGGTGTCATGGTGAGATTCAGTTTCCGTAAAATGCTCGTTACTCTAAAACGCCATTCCTCTCTCAAGGAGCGCAGCGACTGATCTCAGGTCTAGGTTCTAACAGCGCAGCGGTCTTTCATTAGTCCATTTGGCTAGCCACTCAGCCTTGACAGTTTTTTTTCGGGAATGACCCATGACAAATACCGCTTTTCCTGACCAGCATTTCCATTTTTCAAGGTGTCTGGGAATATGCTTTCGGTAATTCCAAGTCCTTATTTTTTTAAGGGAATTCGCTTGGCTGAACGAATATTCAAAAGCTCGATTTGCTTTTTTCGAGGTTTAATACGATAGGTCAAAATATTGTGTTTGTCCATCGGGCCGCGGTAGACATTCTTTTGCTTTCGAGACTTCTCGAGGATTTCAGGGTGCTCGGTCAACAGCTCAAAAAAACTAAATGATTCTCGGACAAAGTTCCGTACTTCCTGCTGAGTCCAATTTTCTTCTATGTACCCTACGATTTTATTAAAACCTTTTTCAGCTCGCGGCGTCCAGATGATTTCTAAAGCCACTTTTCATAGTTCTTGCGGATTTCAGAGTGGGGTTTAACCTCCCCTTTATCTGCTTGCATCAGCCCTTCTTCTATTTCTGCTTTTTCTTCAACCGTGATTTCATCCCACCAATCGGCCTTCTCATTACGTAGAGCTTTAATTTTAGCTATCATGCTTTCATCGGTCAGTTGCGCCAACCACTGTATAAGCCCTAATTTTTCTGCTTGCATATCCATATCTACAAAGTTAAACAGCTTTTTTATTGGACTTCACATTTTGTGAAATCAATATTTTTCATGCGAATGGACTGTATTTCTCAACCGCTTCTTGCAGCGCAGCGGTCTTTACCTTCCTACTTTTTGCATTGCCTAAAAAGTAGGCAAAAACGCTAGACCCCTGAAAAGGCAATTCTGCGGTCCAACCTGCGGTTTACCCACAGGCTATCAATTCTTGGGCAGGGCAGCACGGATAACGATTTCGTTAAAACCCTATTCAACCTTAATATTTAATTTTTCTTTTTTCTTGGATAAAAAATAAACAAAAAATCATGGCCTGGGTACTTTACTTTTAAAATGTTTGTAGTCTCCTTTTTCGGTGGGCGATCTCCTGCGGAGCTGCCCAACTCAAATAGTCGTCTACTTCCATTTTAAAAGCGCAGCACCCTAGGGCCGACAACTACCCAATACTGTTAGTTTTAAATGTTAAAAAAACGGTGCCTTATGATTTTCCGGTAAAATAGCAGTCCATAACACTAGTCGCAATATTAGAACGCAATTCCTCTCCCAAGGAGCGCAGCGACTGATCTCAGGTCTCACATCTAAAAGCGAAGCGCTCTGAGCTCAAAGCGCAGCGCTCTGAGCTCAATCAACTAAACGATTAAACACATTTCAGTTTGTAACTAATTCGTTACATTTGTTTGTGCGACAAATCTACCTTACTAAAGATTGTCTTGATTTTATTGATAGTCAGGATGAAAGAGTTTACCTAAAGTTTTGGCAGTTAGTTGAAGTAATGACTGAAATCAAGGTGATCAACTCAAATTTTGTCAAAAAGCTTGAAAACACTCAATTTTATGAGTTGAGGATAAAAGCAGGAAATGAGTACAGGGTGATTCTTTTCGCCATTGACGACCTTAATTTCAATGAGTGTACGAAAGCGGTTTGCTTGAATGGTTTTCATAAGAAATCGACTAAGGATTATAGAAAAGCAATAAAAACGGCAGAGCGAAATTTGGAGAAGTATTTAAATGAAAAGTGAAATGAAGAAATCTATCAGCGCGAATAGGTTACTAGACGAGCGTTTTGGAGAAAAAGGATCTAAAGAACGAGAGCAGTTTAGAGACCAATCTTTCTCTTACTATTTTGGTGAAATCATAAAGAACAGAAGGAAGGAACTTCAAATGAGCCAAGAAAGCCTGGCTGAGAAAGTAGGCAAAAAGCGGCCTTACATATCACGGATCGAAAATGGAGAGGATATTCGTATTTCAAATTTTGCGCTTATTGCCAATGCATTAGGACTTTCCATTCAAATTAGCTCAGAATAAAGCATTCTGCGGCTTTTAGAACTCGATACTATTCGTTTTAAATGTTTATAAAACGGCGCCTTATACCGATCAAGTAAACTGTAGTTCTAGAGTAATACTGGCTATTCTTAAACGCAATCCATCTCTCAAGGAGCGCAGCGACTGATCTCATGTCTAGGTTCTAAAAGCGAAGCGGCCCCTCGACAGGCTCGGGGTGACAAGGTTTAGACTGTCATGGTGAGCTTGCCGAACCATAAAAGCGAAGCGGTCTGAGCTCCACTAAAACCCAAACGCATAATACTTCTCTCTACCATTTGGCAATACCCCAAAAATGATTACCGGTTTGTCGCGCGGTAAACTCTTGCCAACAGCATTAATATCTTGTACGGCCTTAATGGGCTTTTGATTAATTTGAGTAATTATAAAACCTTTGGGAATTTCTTGCTCGGCGAGAATACCGGTTTTCACATCAACCACCTTAACACCATAAGGGATTCGATAAGCTTGTCTTTCCTTTTCTGTTACCTCGCGGAAGCTTCCGCCTAATACGGTTAAAAACTGAAGATCTTCTTTCTTAAATCGCTTGGTGGTGCCATTGGCATTGCGCAGGGTAACTACAATATCTTCGCGATCATCTTCTCTTAAAACCGAAACTTTCACGTCTTCACCAGGGCGTTTACCGCCAATAATCTCTTGTAATTCGGTCATCTTCTTAACCTCGCGATCATCAATAGCCACGATGATATCACCCTCTAAAATTCCAGCATCTGCGGCCGCTCCACTCTCGGATAAGCCGCCAACATAAACACCGGCATTTACCTCTAAATCCAATTCATCGGCTAAGCGCTGATTAACATCACTAATGCTTACCCCAAGAAAAGCGCGCTGTACAGTGCCGTATTCCTTTAAATCGGCTACTACCTTTTCGGCTAAGTTACTGGGCACAGCAAAGGAATATCCTTCAAAACTTCCCGTGCGGGTACTAATGGCGGAATTTATTCCTACTAATTCCCCGCGGGTATTTACGAGCGCTCCCCCACTATTTCCAGGATTTACGGCTGCGTCGGTTTGTATAAAGGATTCTATGGCGGCCTGCTCATTAATGATGCCGATACTTCGAGCTTTAGCGGATACAATACCGGCGGTTACGGTAGAGGTTAAGTTGAAAGGATTGCCAACTGCTAGTACCCATTCGCCTACTTGGATATTATCGCTATTGCTAAAATTGAGATAAGGCAAACCTTCTACCTCCTCCTCAATTTTAATGAGGGCAATGTCGGTGGTTGGATCGGTGCCAATAACCTTGGCGGAATAATCTTCGCCACTGTTGAGGCTCACTAAAATTTCTTCAGCTTTATCAATTACGTGATTATTGGTTACGATGTAGCCATCGCCGCTTATGATTACACCTGAACCCGTGCCCAATTGCAGTTGATCTTGTCCCTGACCTTGAGGTACTCCAAAGAAAAAGTCCAAAGGCGATTGCACAACCGGAACGCGAGCGCGAACTGCGGTTTTAACGTGCACTACACTATGGACACTTTTTTGAGCTGCTTCTACAAAATCCACTGGAGGAGTAGTGGCAGCGCTATAATTTACGGGATTGGCTTGAGATCTTACTGGAGTCTCAATATAAGTCTTGGTATTTGCTTCCTCAAAAAATCCTTTGTACAAACCCAAACTTATCATTCCTCCTAATGCTGAAATCAAAATGAGCTTTACTATATTCTTCATGTTATCCTATCTTTTTACTTTGCAACAAATTATTTCCAATAACTGTTCCACTAGCAGGCTTATTACCTTACTGCAGCAGTCTTTAACGCGTTTTTAACAGGCCCCGCCACTATGACCTTTTACAAATACCAAGGTACCGGAAATGACTTTATCATGATCGATGGTCGACAAGAAATTCCGTCATGGAGTCAGCAATATATTGAGAAACTTTGTCACCGTCGTTTTGGCATTGGTGCAGATGGATTAATAATCCTAGCCAAAGAGCCCGGTTTCGATTTTCGGATGATCTATTTTAATAGCGATGGTCGCGAAAGCACCATGTGTGGAAACGGTGGTCGCTGTATTGCTCAATTTGCGCATGACCTCGGCCTCGGCGATCGCTTTCACTTTATGGCGATTGATGGCCCACACCAAGCCATTGTCACTAATGAATCAGTACAACTGCAGATGGGCGATGTTGCCAAAATTAATCCCCAAGGCGAAGACTATTTTGCCGATACGGGATCACCTCATCACGTGCAGTTTAGAGCTGAAATCGAAAATTTAGAAATTATTACCGAAGCAAGAGCCATCCGTAATCACCCACCCTATAAGGTGGCTGGTGTTAATGTAAACTTCATTAGCGGCGAAGGCTCACAATGGAGTATGCGCACCTATGAACGTGGCGTGGAAGATGAAACCTATAGTTGTGGAACGGGCGTTACCGCCGCCGCTTTAGTGGCCCATCATCATCAGGGAGCTCAATCGCCTATTGAGATGAAAACCAAAGGCGGCCATTTAAAACTGAGTTTCGAGCATCATCCCGATAAGGGCTATTTTAATATTTGGCTTCAAGGACCAGCTAAAAAAGTATTTGAAGGCAAGCTGAATGATTAGTCTAGAGCAAAATGAGATACACCTAAGGGCCTTAGAGCCCGAAGATCTTTCGCTGCTAATTGCATGGGAGAATAATCCTGCTTTTTGGACGGCAGCCCAACAGAAAATCCCTTATAGTGAATACCTCATTAAGGAATACCTTAAACAGGCCGGACAAAGCCCCTATGAAAGTGGCCAATTGCGTTTGGTAATTTGCAAAGGCGAACAAAGCATTGGCTTAATCGACTGTTTTGATTTTGATGCACATCATCAAAGAGCTGGCATCGGAATTCTAATTGCAAAAAGCGAAGAAAGCGGAAAAGGCTATGCGCAAACTGCCCTTAAAATTTTCGCGAAATACCTTTTTGACAATTTCAACCTGATTCAGCTTTACGCAGGAATTGCCGCAGGAAATGAGGCAAGTATCAGGCTTTTTCAAAATTGTGGATTTGTGCAGTACGGACTTCGTAAAAATTGGTACCGCCAAGGCGAAACTTTTGTTGATGAACACCTCTTCCAACTCTTAAAAAAGGATTTATGAGGAAGGCCTTTGTGCTAATTGGACTGCTGCTAGGGGTTTATTTTTTAGCTATTCAATGTCAGAATGAACCTACAAAAACTGCCCGAGTTGAGGCTACAGAAGAAACCTATTGGCTTAATCACCATGATACTGTTTCCTATGTCGGCATTGAAACTTGCAAGCAATGTCATGGCAATGTGCATCAAAGCTTTGCCCAAACGGGAATGGGCCAATCCTTAGCTAAAGCTGATACCTTAAAAAGTATAGCAGAAATTGAGGGCCAAAGTCTTTTATACGATTCCTTCTTAGACCTTTATTATCGTCCGCATTGGCATGGTAATAAGCTAAAGCTTGATGAATTTAGACTTAAAGATGGCGATACCGTTCATAAAATAAAACAAGACATTGACTATGTAATTGGAAGCGGGCAGCATACCAATTCGCACCTATTTGAAGAAAATCAGTATTTCTTTCAAGCACCTTTTACCTGGTATGCCCAAAAGGGCAAACTCGATTTTCCTCCCGGTTACGAAAAGGGTCGCAACAGCCGATTTACGAGAATTATTGGACTAGAATGCATGTCTTGCCATAATGCCATGCCTACCGACTTCGTACTGGGCAGCAGCAATAAATTTAAGCGCATCCCCGAAGGAATAGACTGCGAACGTTGTCATGGGCCGGGTGCTGCTCATGTGGCTAAAATTCAAAGGGGTGAGATTACCGATACTTCTAAGGAGGCCGATCGAAGTATTGTGAACCCCAAACGCCTCAGCGCCCAGCTGCAATTTGAAATTTGCCAGCGCTGTCATCTCCAAGGCAATAGCGTATTAAAACCGGGAAAAAGCTTTTTCGATTTTAAACCCGGAATGCGCCTCAATGAAGTGATGCAAGTCTTTTTACCGCGCTATGCCAATTCTGAGGATCGCTTTATTATGGCCTCCCATGTAGATCGCTTTAAACTTTCTAAATGTTATCAATCGGCCCCAGAATCTTATACCTGCACCTCCTGCCATAATCCGCATGTATCGGTGAAAGAAACTAATTTAAAAAACTTCAATTCCTCTTGTGAAGGATGTCATGGTGCCAGCAAAAAAATAAGTTGCTCCGCTCCAGAAGATCAGCTCCTTGCCGCGGATTATAATTGTGTTCAATGCCATATGCCGCCTTCTCAGGCGACCGACATCCCCCATGTTACGGTACATGATCACTATATCCGTAAACCCCAAGAAATTATAGACGCACTGGCAGAAGATGGAACCTTTATCGAACTTAAAGCGATTAACGATTCCAGACCGAATAGCCGCGATAAAGCCCTCGCCTACCTACAGCAATATGAAAAGTTTGGCGGTAATGCCATTTACCTCGATAGTGCCGCGACCTTCCTTAATAAAATTGCCAAGAATCATCCGGAACGAATCTACCTTTGGACCTATTACTTCTTTCTAGCCAAGGACTATGAAAGCCTCTATCATTTTGGATCTCAATATGGATTAGAAACTTTAATGGCTCGTGTAAATAAAATGGATTACCAAAATAAGGATGCCTGGACGGCCTATCGCTTAGCGGAGTCTTTTAAAATGAAGGGCGATTTAAGCGCGGCTCTAAAGCTCTATGAACGATCATCCGAGCTAGCCCCCTTTATTGGCGATTTCAAGAATAAATGGGCGGCGCTGCTCTATCAGCAAAAGCAGGTGAAAAAGGCAGAAGCCATTTGGAAGGAAGTGCTGATGGAAGAAGCTTATCATCGTGAAGCCCTGAGTAATTTAGCCTTCTTGTATTTACAGGCTGGACAGAACAAGCAAGCTGAATCGCTATTAAGGCGGTGCGTGGCGCGATATCCCGATTATCAACTAGCTTGGCAGAATTTAGGTCGCTGGGCCATGCAAACCGAAGATGCCCTAACTTTGCAAAAGGCCCTTCAGGAGGTCCTTCGGCTTGATCCCACTAACCAGCAGGCAAAAACACTTTATCAGAATTTCTTTGAATGAAAAAAACCCTCCTTATAATCGCCCTAATTATTGGGCTTATTGGTGCTTATATAGCCTACCGCGCCTATACTATAATCTGGGGGCCAAATGTGCGCGACTTTAAAAGTACTACCTACTTTTACGTTTCCCCCGATGAATCTTTACAGGAACTTATCCCCAGACTAGACACCATCTTAATTGATGTCGAATCCTTCGCGCTTCTAGCGGAAGCTAAAAAATTAGACCAAAGCTTAAAACCAGGGCGCTATGCCATTGAAACCGGACTAAACAACAATACGCTTGTTAATCGATTTAGAGCTGGAATTCAAGAGCCGGTGCGGGTTACGATTAATATGGCCATGGATTTAAAAGGTTTAGCCGGACAAGCGGCCCGATATTTAGAACCCGACTCCATTGCATTTTTGCAGTATCTAGAAGGCGAAGAAGTTTTAAGCGACTTTAATATCTCTAGAGCTGAGCTTCCAGGCTTTTTCCTGGCCAATACCTACGAGTTTTATTGGAATACCAGTCCGCAGAAATTTGTCCAGCGCATGCTCCAAGAATCAGAGCGCTTTTGGAATAAACGTCAGGATTTGTTGCAGCGCTCCTCCCTTAATCGCTCGGAGATTTTATGCCTTGCCAGTATTGTGGAAAGTGAAACATCCAAAACCAGTGAAATGCGCAAGGTGGCCGGCCTTTATATAAATAGACTCCAAAAAGGAATTAAGTTACAATCGGATCCGACCGTGATTTTTGCCATGAAACAGGAGGACCCGACCCTTGTAGTGCGCAGAGTATATAGCAAGGATTTATCCATTGATTCTCCCTACAATACTTACAAATACACAGGTTTGCCGCCAGGCCCCATTCGCATACCTGATCCACGCAGCATTGATGCTGTTTTAAATGCCGACAAGCACGATTTTATTTATATGTGTGCCGATCCCGAGCGACCGGGCTATCACGCTTTCGCTCGAACCTTAAGGCAACATAATATTAACGGAGAAAAGTATCGGGCTTGGGCCAATCAAGCGGGAATTCGCTAATGTTTTCTAGAGGCTAAACTGCGTTTTTTAAAGGGGATATTTACTGTTTTTCACTAAGTTGAAAAGCCTACCTTTGCCGCGTTTTTAATACCTCTCTAAAACCGCTAATATGGCGCAGACAAACAATTATCAAGATTCTGTTGCTCAAAGGATCCAGCAAGAAAAGCTGGCCGTGCAATTCATCACGAATGTGAACACGCTCTACCTCGACAAGGGGATTGAAACTGTTCTTTTCCGCAATACTTTAGTGGACCAACGTCCCAGTGAAGTATTGAACCTACATTCCTATGCTCGCAATTTTGTAGGTCAAAACATTACCATCTCTGATACCGTAAGCTTATTGGATGAGCTGGTAAAGTTAGATCTTGCGCCGGCTCGCATGGACATTGGTCGTTTGGCTAGCGAATGGCTAAAAGAAGGAAACGATTATGCCAATGAAACAGTTTTCCTAATGGATAAGCTGAATGGTTTTATCGGTCCTGATCATATGGAACGCACTAGTCCTAAAGACGTTGTTCTTTATGGATTTGGACGTATCGGTCGTTTAGTAGCGCGCGAATTAATGGCCCAAGAAGGAAGAGGCGAGCAATTGCGTCTTCGTGCCGTTGTTAGTCGCGGAGAAACTGCCGAAAGCTTAGAAAAAAGAGCTTCCAACTTAAGAGTTGATTCTGTGCATGGTGATTTCCCAGGTACGGTTGAAGCGGATGTAGAAAATATGGCGCTAATTATTAATGGCCGTCAAATTAAATTCATCAGCGCAAGCGCGCCAGAAGAAATTGATTACACCGCTTACGGGATTAACGATGCTTTAATTATCGATAATACTGGTGCTTTTCGCGATGACGTAGCTTTAAGCCGCCACCTGAAAGCTAAAGGTGCATCTAAAGTATTGCTTACCGCTCCAGGAAAAGGCGTACCCAATATTGTACATGGTGTTAACCAAACCGAGCACGATCCTAAGGAAGTAGATATCTTCTCTGCTGCCAGTTGTACCACCAATGCTATTACCCCAGTTTTAAAAGTTATTGAAGATGCCTTTGGCGTTGAGCGCGGACATATTGAAACGGTTCATGCTTATACCAATGACCAAAACCTGGTAGACAATATGCACAAGAAATACCGCCGTGGTCGTGCTGCTGCCCTTAACATGGTTATTACTGAAACTGGAGCTGGAAAAGCAGTTGCAAAAGCGCTACCAGTAATGGAAGGAAAATTAACTTCAAATGCTATCCGGGTGCCTGTGCCTAATGGTTCCTTGGCCATCTTAAACTTGGAAGTTAAAAACCCTACCAACCTCGAAGCGGTAAATGAGGCCATGCGTAAAGCAGCCTTAAGCGGCGACCTGGTAGAGCAAATTCGTTACTCTATGAGCAATGAATTAGTGTCTAGCGATATTGTAGGTGAATCTTGTCCTTCAATTTTCGATAGCCCAGCTACCATTATGGATAGCAATGGTAAAAACATGACCCTTTACGTATGGTACGATAATGAGTATGGCTACAGCCGTCAAGTTATTCGCCTTAGTAAATACATTGCTGAAGTACGTCGCAAACGTTACTATTAGTAGATATAAGGGCTATTTTATTTAGCCTTCATCCTATTTAAGCACCCGCCTCCCTTTTTGGATTGGCGGGTGTTTTTTTTGTCCCCTTCTTAGCTGTATTGTAAAACTATTGAGCCCGGTGCTTTAAAACGAATTCTATCCTCATAAGCCTATTAACAAGCCCCTTCGAAAGCAGCGTTTTTTGGCTACTTTAAATTGACTTACCTTTTCAGCTTCATGCCAAATTAACCAGTGATATGCCTAGGCTTAAAAGCCCATTTATGATTCATTTCATTGAAATTCAAAATTCTTAAGCAATGACTAAAACCATCTCATTCAGCAATTTAGAAGATCGCAAACCTTTTCATTATCAAATCAATGGCTTGGATTTGGTAATGATTCGATACGACCAAAAGCTCTCGGTGCTATATGGGCGCTGTTTGCACCGTGGCGCTCTAATGGCAGATGGATATGTGGAGGGAGATAATTTAATATGCGGAGTTCACGGTTGGGATTATCGCTATGACACCGGTGTTTCCGAGTATAATAATGCCGAAGTACTTCATAAATTTAAAGCAGAAATTAAGGAGGATTATATCTATCTCGACGAAGATGAAATCAATCAATTCCTCATTGATCATCCCCAGCCTTTTAACCGCAATCAATATTTAGGTCAATATGCTGATACCCATCCAGAGGCCACTGAGCCCTATACGGGCTATATTAAGGAACTAGCACAAAACGGATTAAAAAACTACGGACATCATGGCCCATCGGAGGCCATGGGCGTGGATCGGAATAGGCTACCTAAATGGGAGGACATTCAGTTTTTACCCGCGCAATTAGCAAACAGACCGCTGCTTGACGATGAAGCCGTAAACACATCAATTACAATTGGGGCCAATGCCAAAAAACCCCTGCAACTAGACATTCCCATCTTTGTTTCCGATATGAGTTTTGGGGCGCTTTCGCGAGAAGCAAAAATAGCCCTGGCTAAAGGAGCGGAAATGGCCGGGACCGGAATTTGCAGTGGTGAGGGTGGCATGCTTCCACAAGAGCAAGAAAGCAACTCCCGCTACTTTTATGAGCTTGCTTCGGGGAAATTCGGCTTTTCCTGGGATAAGGTTCAAAAAGCACAAGCCTTTCACTTTAAGGGTGGGCAAGGTGCTAAAACTGGAACTGGCGGGCATTTACCTGGCCATAAGGTTACCGCTGAAATTGCGGAAGTACGTGGCTTAAAGGAGGGCGAAACCGCTATTTCTCCTGCCGCCTTTCCCGATCTTAAAACCGCCGATGATTTTAAGGCCATGGCGGAGGAAGTGCGTGAAAAAACCGGAGGCATACCGGTAGGCTTCAAAATTGCCGCTAGTCATATTGAAGATGATATCGACTTTGCCCTCGCCGTAGGGGTGGATTATATAATACTCGATGGCCGCGGAGGTGGCACAGGTTCGGCCCCTACCATTCTTAGAAATAATATTAATGTCCCCACCATTCCAGCATTGGCTCGAGCACGAAAACATCTGGACCAAGTTGGAGCCTCGGATGTTAGTCTAATTATTACCGGCGGACTAAGAGTAGCCGAGGATTTTGCCAAAGCCATGATGCTGGGCGCGGATGCAGTTGCTGTGTCAAATTCAGCTTTGCAAGCTATTGGCTGCCTTGGCATGAGGGCCTGTAGCTCAAATAATTGCCCAGTAGGCATTGCCACTCAAAAGGAAAATTTACGTCAACGAATTATTATTGATCAATCAGCTAAGCAGCTTCATAATTTCTTTAGCGCCTCAACTGATCTAATGAAGGTGGTAGCGCGCTCCTGTGGACATGATGACTTTAGCAAATTCAATTTTAAAGACCTGAGCACCCTCAATTATGAAATGAATAAATTGACCGGCATTCGCTATGCTGGGTTGATGTAATAAGCAAAATGAAAAGCCGTCTCTTCCCATTATACATTATCCTGCTCCTGTCAGGCCCCTTCACTATGCAGGGGCAAAATTCGCGGGGAGACCAAGCGGAATTAAAAGCTCATTTTAATAGCTTTTTCGAGGCCGATAGGGATTCCGCTCATTTGCTGCTTCCTGCCCTTCGAAAAACCTTTATAAATGAGCTAAGTGCCGAAGGAAGTTTTACTAATGAATATGATAGTCTTTCTGAATATGTAGTGGTAAAATATGCTCAGGATAGCCTGCTGAAAACCTTTTGTTGGGATGAAAGAAATGGCGGCTGTTGCTATACTTCGAGTTGCTTTGCTCAATATAAAAGCAGCGACGGTAAAGTTCATCTCTATGATTTAGAAGAAGCCAATGGCATTAGAGGAGAAATTTATGTTAAACAAGTTCATCAAATTTCAATAAACCAAGAAAGGCACTATTTAATCTTGGGCTGGGGCTCCTGTTGCGGCGGAAAGCAGTTTGAAGTGGCAAGGGTTTATCGCTTTAAGGATGGTGATTTGATAAAGCTTGATGCCTTTAAAAAACCGCATAAGGAACTTTATATTGGCGCTAATCGCAGTCAGGAAATAAAACTCAATTACCAGCCACAAAGCAAAACTCTAAGTTATACCAGCTACATTTTAGAGGAGGATACAGGCTTTTACAGCGATACCTCGAAAATGAAGCAATGGCTATTAGAACCAAATGGATTTAAGCAACTTATTGATGCCACGCATTAAGAAGCCAAGCATAAAAAGACCCTTATGAACATTGAAAAACTAAAAAACTATAATCAAAAACTGCTCGCCTTTATTGGCACCATACTGGTATTAATGGGAATTATGGCCTTGATTCTTATGGGCTATTTTGGTATTGTTGAGATGCGTCGAGATTACCGTTATAACGATGAGGATAAAGGAATTGTTGCCGCAAAGGAAATCCAAAAACTACAGGAAGAGGGCAAAAGAAGTCAAATCGTCACCTATGAGGAGGCCTTGTTAATAGATACTATAAATCGAATTTATTTGATTCCTGTATCGCAAGTCAATCTAAAAACGGCGGAGAAAATACGGGAAAGAGAATTGCTTAATGCGACCGAGTACTCCAGCTATGCAAATGACTATCAGCGCCACTATGGTGATTATAACAACCTGATCCTCTATTCCGAATATGAAGATAGTGCCTATGCCCTCTTTGAGGATCGGGTTCAATTTAGTTTGTATGAGGTTCATCATTTTGATGACGATATTCTCATTAGCATTCAAACCGCTAAGGAGGATAGCGACTCCAATGGTTTGGTGAATCTTTTGGATCATCAATCCCTACATCTCTATGCCTTGAAGGAAAAACGATTAAGGAATATTAAGCTTCAAAACGCCAGTCTGCAATCTTATCGATTCATATTGCTTAGCAAAAGCCTTATGCTATCCTTTGGTATCGATCACAATAAAAATGGCCTCTACGAAAGCCGTGAACCATTAGAGAATTACCAGTATCATTACGAACAAGAAATTTTTAAACCCATCTTAGCTCCAGAGCTTAAAGAGCAATTGCAAAAAAGACTAGAAGGTTCGAAATGATAAAATATATACTTCTTACTCTAAGTCTAATGGCGACGATGAACACATTGCGATGCCAGCAAATCGAAAATGCCCAAATGGCGCTGAGTGATAGTGTAACCGCCGTAATTCCATTAAAAGCCTTAAACTTCAGGACAATTAGTAGCAGCGCTGCCGCAATGCTTAAAAATTCTAAAAAGCATATCGCTTGTCTTGCCGGCGGCGATTCGGTTTATGTTTTTACGCATAAAGCCGAAGGTATTGGAATTGCTTTTGGTAGCGATCAATCCTTTGACTATGCCGAGCTACCTATTCATAAATTGTATCGCGATAAGCAGACCTATGCCTACCATTTCTATTTCGACAGTTTACAACAGTATTTAATTGTAAACTGGTATGAATCATTTAGAAACCAAGAACATCAATATTACGGATCGGAGGAGCTCTACTGTAATGAAAAAATAAGGCGCTATAGCGTAAATCGGCAAGGATTAACGATGGTTGACATCCACAATCGGACAGTGCTATTCACCGGAATTCTTGAAATCGAAGAAAAGGAGGAGGAAATTCGCAATCCCGGAAGGCATGAAAAGGTAATCAGAAATGAAAGCTTCCATAAAGCCAAATTTTTCCCAGAAGCAGAAGGACTGAAGGTCTATCCTTACTACGAGGGTTCAGATTCCAGTTGGGGCTTTTACGAGAACATCGAGCCGGGAGTCTATATAATTAAGAATCGGCAATTTTGCCTCTTTAAAAGATATTAGCTTGGCTTCTCTTGCCGTGATATCATCTGATAATTAGAGCATTTTAAGCTCAAGCCAAATTAAGCGCTTAAATTTAGTCCTTCTAAAAGCACCGCCTCATGAAGCTAAAACATCTCCTCTTCTTCCTTGCTTTATCTAATATGACTTTTGCCCAGGTGGACTCCATTCTATTTTTGGGGAACAGCTATACGGCAGGAAACAATTTGGCAGGAATTTTCGATAATCTTTCCAAGGCGGCTGGGGATACTTTTTTTGTTGAAAGTGCTACTCAGGGCGGGTTTACCATTCAATCGCATTTGAACAATGCCGGGCATCTGGCTAAAATTCAAGAAAGAGCTTGGAAGTACTTCATCGTGCAGGAACAGTCGCAGATACCTACTATTGATCACTATTTTAACACCCTAAGCCTTCCTGCCGCTCGCATCTTGGAGTCCTACGCTCGGCAGCAGAATAATTGCTCGGAAGTGATTTTCTTTATGACCTGGGGGCGACGATTCGGAGGCCAACAATGCGATCAAAACAATGTGCATTGCAGTGTTAATTTTGCTGATTTCGATCACATGCAGGATACCCTTAAAAGCCGTTATCAGCAATTGGCGCGAGAAATTGGCGGAGGCACCAGTCCGGTGGGCGAAGCTTGGCGGATTGCTTTAGCCGATACCAGCGATCTCATTTTACATAGCAGCGATAATAGTCACCCCAACCTAATGGGATCCTACCTGGCAGCTTGTACCCACTATGCAAGCCTAACCGGAAAATCGCCGGTAGGTATTTCTTATACTGCGGGTATAAATGCCAGCTACGCCAATTACTTACAGCGCAAAGCGGCGGAAGCGGTATTGGATAGTATGTCAACTTTCGGTCTCGACACGGCCCAATACCCCCCTTTCGAAATGCAGGTAGATGCCGCCAGCTATTTGGTAAATCAGGAATGTAAGCTTGATTCCATTCCGATCACAATTCAGTCTCATCACCAAGGCCAAAATCCAATTGGTGATTCTATTCCCGTTTATTTCAAGCGATGGACGGCCATGGGACAGCTACTAGCGGTTGATACCCTTTTAATTTACACCAGCGATGCCTGCCGAAAGCGCTATCTCTATAGTTCTCTTTACCTTCCTTGGGATCAAAATGCCTATTACTTAAGCTATGAACTAGGCGTATCCGGGCTCAATGTTTCCCCAAGCGGCATCGATACCTTGCTGGCCTCTCCCACTTCCATTAAGATTATAGATTCACTGAGCTGCTATCGCGAAGCTTTTACTAAAACTAATTACCAGTCCAATAAAGATCGCTGGGCTTACACCCAAAGTGGCGCTTCTATTTTAGGATGGAATTTAAAACATAATGCAGACAGCATTCTTCATCAAACAAAAGCGGGAGGGGAAGATGCGGTTGTAGCCAGTTTCGGATCGTCTTGGACGCAATGGGATTTAGGTACACCTTGTTTTGAGCTCACCGCCGGCGATTATGTCTATGGTTTTCAGCATACCAATGACCGCTTAGACCCTAATTCGGGTGCCGCTTTTAAAGTTTTTCTCGATAGTGCGAATGCTTCGGGCTCCCCTCGCCTTCTGCACGATTTTGGCTTGCGTTACGATTCCACCTATCAAAGCTTTAGCGATACTTTTAGGATTAATAGTGCGGGGAACTACCGATTGCTTATCAGCACCTATGGCAGTAACGGCAATGCCCTTTTAGGTTTGGATGATTTTGAATTGATGAGAATGGGCAGTCAATGCCAGCAGATTATCACTCTCCAAGAAAATCAAAGGGTAAATCACCTAGAACTCTACCCCAATCCCGCTCATAATTATTTCATCCTCGAAAATACATCGCTGAATATAAAGCCTTCTAAATTGCGGGTCTTTGATCAAATGGGTCGTCAACAGCTTATCCAAACAGAAATCCTAAGTGCCAATAAACTTAAGATCAAAGGCCTAGGTCCTGGCTTATACCTAGTAATAATCGAGGATTCAGAGGGCCAGTTCCTCAGGAAGAAGATTTTAATTAAGCCTGAACTATAGTCGCTATAAGGCCTCCAGAAGCAAAGCTCCTAAGGAAACTGATTTACATTTAGACCGATTTAGCACTTGTAGTACTGTGATCTAAATTCCAAAGCATCATTTTATTGGAGACTTTATCTGAGGAAAGATTGGTCAATTTATCCCTTTAAGCATTTACACGTTAAACTAAGAAGCGCTTTCGCTAACCTTAGCTTTAAGTACATAACCTTTCCATAATTTCTATAACTCAAGCTTGAAGGACTCTTAACCTTCTCTAAAGCTAAAAGAAAGTCTAGCCTAGGAATTTTACGGCCTAAACAATGAACTCCTATGAAAAGATTTTCTACTCTATTTCTTATGTTTTTAGCGGGCTTCCTTCAAGCTCAAAACCTAGTGGACCTCAACTTTCACTCTTCTTTTAAAAGTGGGACCTTTGATGAAGGAGCGATGGAAATTGTAGCCTACAATCCCAGTGCACAAGTTCTTTACGCCGTAAATGGTTTTAGCGACCATATTGATGTTTTTGATATTTCTACTTCCACTAATATTCAAAAAACGGATTCCATCGACGTTAGTCCCTATGGAGATGCTGCCAATTCAGTGGCCTACCACCAAGGTTATCTCGCCATAGCGGTTGAAGCCAATGACTTTGATAAAAACGGGCAAATCGTATTCTTTGATTCTACCCTAAGCTTTATCACTGCCGTGGAAGTTGGCGTTTTACCAGATATGGTCACCTTTACTCACGATGGTCAAAAAGTACTGAGCGCTAATGAGGGTGAACCCGATGACGATTATAGCGCTGATCCCATGGGAAGCATTTCCATTATCGATATCAGCGGCGGAATTCCCAATTTAAGTCAGGCTGATGTAACTACCTTAGACTTCACCAGCTTCGATGCCAATTACGACCAAGATATCCGCAATTTCGGCCCAGTGGTTAATTGGTTAGAAGATTTTGAAAACACCGCCGATTCCTTAAACAATGTAATCGTTTACAATACCGCTGGGGATGCCGCCTGGACTTATGATGATTTTAGCGGAAATCATTTTGCAGAAATTAATGCCTTTTCGGCAATGAGCGCATCTGAGTCTTGGATGATTATTCCTCCGGTACTTTTAACTGGTTTGGATTCGGCCTATTTCAGCTTTAGCAATACCAAGAACTTCTCCGGCAGTTCTTTAGATATTCTAATTTCTACCGACTACGATCCCGATAATTCTTTAGATCCAAGCAGCGCTTCTTGGGATACCATCACTGCCAATTTTGCTTTTTCAAGCGGTGGCTACCAGGATACCAACTCTGGTCGTTTTAGCCTTGATGGCTACTTAGAGCAACAAGTAAGCTTAGCCTTTTTCTACCAAGGCGCACCAGGAGGAGGAAACGCTACTTTATGGCAAATCGACGATCTACACATCGAGGGAACCCAACCCCGCTTATCTCAAAACCTTGAACCGGAATACATTGCCGTAGCGCCCGACAATAGCAAGGCCTATGTAGTATGCCAGGAGAATAATGCCATGGCGGTGGTAGATTTAACTACGAACAGCATTTCTCAATTAGGGGCCTTAGGATTTAAAGACTACTCTCAAGGCAATAATAAAATGGATGCTTCCAATACATCTGCTAGCGTAAATATTCGCAACTGGCCGGTATTCGGAATGTACCAACCCGATGCTATTAAAGCTTTTGAAGTAAATGGCATGACCTATATCGCTACTGCCAATGAAGGCGATGCACGTGATTATGATGCCTGGAGTGAAGAAGATCGAGTTAAGGATTTGAACTTAGACTCCACTGCTTTTCCAAATGCTGCCGATCTTCAAATGAATGACAGCTTAGGCCGCTTAAATATTACCACTACCCTTGGTGATACCGATGGCGATGGCGATTATGATGAAATCTACTCCTATGGTGGACGCGGTTTCTCTATCTGGGATGAGAACCTCAACCTTGTTTGGGATAGTGAAGATGAATTCGCACAAACACTCAATAGCCTTTACCCTAATGAGTTCAATTCCAATAATGATGATAATTCCTCTCAAAAATCACGCTCCGACGATAAGGCAGCAGAACCTGAGGCCATAGAGATTGCGGAGATAAATGGATTCACCATCGCCTTTATCGGCCTAGAGCGTATGGGTGGAATTATGGTTTATGATATTTCGGATCCTGCTAATCCAAGTTTCATCAGCTATTTCCTTTACCGCGATTTCAGCCTTCCGGCAGATGATCTTAATGCCGGTGATTTAGGTCCAGAGGATATCAAATTCATTCCCGCCGATCAAAGTCCTAATGGCCTGATGATGTTAGCCAGTGCCAACGAAGTATCGGGAACTCTATCACTTTATGAAATTGGCGGAACTATTGGTTTAGACGAAGAAACTAGAGCGTTCAGTCTTAGCGCTTATCCAAATCCTAGCACTTCAAAAGTACGCTTGAGCCAATATGTAAAGGATGCCAAATTGTACTCCATTAACGGTCAGTTTATAAAAGATGTAGAAGGCCAAGAGATTGACCTTAGCGATTTACCTAATGGTATTTACAATTTGCAAACTCCGCAGGGAAATCTGCACATCTTAAAGAAATAAGTCCTCATTACCCCCCTCCTATCCCGGTTCGCTCCCTCCTGCGAATCGGGATTTTTTTTTTAGCCGAGCCAATGCTAATTGATATCTTAAAAGCCAATATTGGTGATTATGCGCTATTTATATCTCTGCTTTTTCTCGCTTGTTAGCTTCCTCACTTTCGGACAAGCCTTCAATGGCAAGCAAAAATTTATTGACCCGGGCACCCGAATCATATTTTCGCGAATGGGTCATACCGTGGCGCTCACTGATAACTTTGCTTTTGTTGGAGCTCCGCAATCGACTTTAGACACTGCAAATGCAAACCCCATTGGCAATGCAGGCCTGGTGCTGGTTTATAAAAAAAACGCTTTTGGCGGATGGGATTTTCATCAAAAGCTTCAATCTTCTAATCGTAATAATTTAGCCCAATTTGCCTGGTCCATGGCCGTGCAAGATTCCCTTTTAGTGGTGGGTGCTCGAGGCGAATATGTCGGCTTTCCAAATAATGGCGCGGCCCATGTTTTTAAATTACAGAATGGCTTTTGGGTGCATCAACAGCGATTAATCTCCAATGACACGGCCCTGGGAGCGCGCTTTGGCTGTTCGGTGGCTATTGATGGTAATACTATTGTAGTGGGTGCCGAAAGAAACCCCACCGACTCCTTAAATCAAAGCGTGGCCGGCAGCTATGGTGCGGCATATATTTTTGAAAACCAAAATGGAGTTTGGGCTTTATCCGAAAAATTAAGCGCTGGGGTTTTAAGCGTCAGCAATTTCGGCACTGAAGTAGCGGTGCAAGGCGATGAAGTTTTCGTTTCGGCCCCAAATGAATGGCTCACGCCCACCGGACAGTTACTAGGCTATTATGGCGCGCTCTATCGATTTAAGAAAAATAGCCAGGGGCAGTGGAATCAAAATTTGCATTTAACCGATACCATGTTTAGAGGTGGCGGCACGGTAGGTTCTACCATCGCATGGCAAGATTCCAATTTAATTATCAGCAATTTGGAATATTCCTTCGATACCATCATTTCGGGAGGAGCCGTTTTTCATCTCAACTTAAACAAGCTCAATAGCGACCCATTGGAGCAGATTATTACCGTCCCCTTTCCTTTAGACAATGACAATTTTGGTCATGATTTGGTCCTTGACTGGCCTAATTTATTCGTTGGAGTTCCCAATGAAGATCACGATGCTAATCAGCAAAATCCCATGGCTTCCGCGGGTGGGGTGTATTGGTATCAATTTAATGCTGCGGCTGATAGTTTTCAGCTCCAGCAAATTATCCTGCCCCAGGATCGAAATGTTCCTTTAAGCACCTTCGATAGCTTTGGCTTTGGCATCGCTTTTCACAATGGCGGATTATTAGTTGGAGCGCCAAACGATGATGAAGACACTCTTAACCTTAATCCGGTTAATGGCGCTGGATCGGCTTATTTTCTCGATAGTCTTTGCAATGTAATAAGCAGCATTGCTCGAGATACCCTATGCTTTGGTGACAGCCTCCTTTTTGCCGGACAAACCCTTGGTAGTAGTGGTAACTATCAAGGACTTTTTACCGCCGCCAATGGCTGTGATTCCTTGGTGAGTTTAGATCTTATTGTTCGTCCTTTAAATCGGGACAGTCTTTCGGTAAATGCTTGTGATAGTTACCAATTGCCAAGTGGCGTTTTAGCGCAACAAAGCGGCCTTTATTATGATACCCTCAGTAGTTTTCAAGCTTGTGACTCCATTATCATTACCAACCTAATTCTTGACTCACTTAATACGCAAGTGGCCATCACCATCACCGGCGGTGTAGCTATGGCCATGGACACCAATGCTACCTATCAATGGTTTGATTGCGATTTACAGCAAATTTTAGTCGGCGAAACCAATCGAAGTTTAATTACCCCCTACCCTGGGAATTTTGCGGTAATACTCAATAAGGGCGCCTGTACCGATACCTCGGAATGCTTTTTTCTCAGCGATATGAATTTGGAGACCTATCACGGTGCGCGATTAGAAGTTTATCCTAATCCGAGTGATGGGATGATTTACTTTAATCATTCCATCAAGGAAGGGGCTCTTTATGATGCTTTTGGGCGTTTTATGTTAAAGCTTGAAGGTGATCGTGCCGACCTTTCCAGTTTAAAACCTGGCGTTTATTGGCTTACCCTAAAAGAGCATAGGATTCGTATAATCCTCCTCTAGGTATAGCGACGAATTACTTTTTCGTTAACCGCATACTCTCTCGCCGGCTAAGGGTTTTGATATAAGCCAATTTCCGAAATCGCAATGCCGACCAATCCTCGTTTAAGGCAATTTGACGCACCGGCTCCATTTCGTAGTCGCCAATTTTAGTCCAGCCGCTATCTCGAGTAATTTCACTTTTATAATTCTTGCTGCTTTTCTTAGGATAGGCAAACCATAATTTGGCATCTCCCTTAAGACGGGGCGATATCAGGTCAATCCAATCGTTCAAGTCCTTTACCTTTTGCACGAAGATTAGCGCTAGGTTGATTTCCTCCGCTGGTTCCGAAGTGGATAAGGCCTTCAGCCAAGCCAGCTCCTGCTCCAACTCTTTGGGAATATTGGCACTAAATAAATGCGCTTCTTCCTTAAAATTCAGTTTCTTTTTAAATACTTCTTCCATGGCCGAATAAGCGTCTGCTAATTATCCCTTTTTTCAAAAGTCTCTTCATCGCGTATGCGAAGGCGACGAATAAGCAGGATGATGAGGATTATAGCAATCACCACCCAAAAAGCGCCGTAAATTAAGATGGGTAAATAAGACATATCCAATTCTGCCTTATTTGAGTTTTACCGCCGTTCCATAGGCTAAAATCTCCGCAGCGCCTTGCATAATCATTGCCGTTGTTAAGCGCACATTTAGCACTGCATCGGCTCCCATGCTGCGGGCATCTTGCTCCAATCGTTGTAAAGCTTGTTCCCTGGCATGCGCCTGAAGTTTCGAATACTCTTCTATCTCGCCCCCAATAATGTTCTTCAATCCGGCGAAAATATCACGACCAATATTTCGTGCTCTTACTGTGCTTCCTCTGGCAATGCCCAGTATTTCAGTTACTTCTCGGTTGGGAATGGTTTCGGTGCTACAAATAATCATTTTAGTGTTTTTGAATTCCATCTAAAATTACGAATTCAAAACCAGCCTCTTAAAAATGAAATTTATTTATTGATAAGCGCCCTTAAGGCCAAGGCATATCCTTGAAGGCCTAGTCCGGTAATCGTTCCCATAGCGGCAGCAGAGATATAGCTCTTATGACGAAAGCTTTCGCGTTGATAAACATTGGATATATGCACTTCAATAATGGGGCAATCTACCGCCTTGGCTGCATCCGCAAGGGCAATGGAAGTATGGGTAAAAGCTGCCGGATTAAATATGATTCCTTGGCAATCTTGGGCCATAAGGTGAAGGGCATCTACTAATTTACCTTCTTCATTGGATTGGAAATAGCTAAGCTCAACCTCCGGAAAGCTTAGTCGAAGCTGATCTAGAAATGCGGTAAAACCCTTCTCTCCATAAATCTCTGGTTCTCTTTTCCCTAGGAGATTTAGATTGGGACCATTAAGAATGCCTACTTTCATTAGCTATCTTTAGCAGGTCGAAATTAAGCAAATGCAGTGGAAAAGTGCTTTACTAGAATTTAAGAACTACCTCCGATTGGAAAGAGGCCTAGCAGAAAATTCCATAAAAGCCTATTTGCGGGATCTAAATAAGGTAGCCCGGCAATTTGAGGCCGAAGAACTAGGGCCCTTGCAAATGAATCTTTTCCGTTTGGAAAAATGC
This sequence comes from Bacteroidota bacterium, assembly GCA_024742495.1. GTDB lineage: Bacteria > Bacteroidota > Bacteroidia > Flavobacteriales > Schleiferiaceae > Croceimicrobium. The sequence goes on along the minus strand of JANSYJ010000002.1, from coordinate 632,423 downwards.
CTGCGTGAATTTCAGGAAGAAGGCATTAGTAGCCGCAGTCAAGCCCGGTTAATTTCCTCCCTAAAGGCCTTTTACAAGTATTTAATTTTGGAGGATTATATTGATGTTAATCCGGCTGAATTACTAGAAGGTCCCAAGCTGGAGCAAAAACTTCCGGAATATTTAGAGGAAGAAGAAGTAAGCGCTATGATTGATAGCATTGATCGCTCTAAACCAGAGGGCATGCGCAATGTGGCGCTATTTGAAACGCTTTACGCCTGCGGATTACGGGTTTCGGAATTGGTGGGATTAAGGCTTTCCGACCTCTTCTTTAAGGAAGATTTAATTCGTGTGACCGGCAAAGGAGATAAAGAACGCCTGGTGCCCATCAACAGCTTAGCTCAAAAAATGATTGGCCTTTATCGGGATGAAATACGGATTCATCTCGAGGTTAAGAAGGGATCTGAGGACATTCTTTTCCTCAATCGAAGAGGCGGTAAACTCAGTCGGGCCATGATCTTTAATTTGGTGAAAGACGCCGCAATTGCTGCTGGCATTCGCAAGAATATTTCCCCGCATACCTTTCGGCATAGCTTTGCCACGCATTTGGTTAAAAACGGTGCCGACCTAAGAGCTGTGCAAGAAATGCTCGGCCATGAAAGCATCACCACCACAGAAATTTATACCCATCTCAGTCAGCAGCAGCTTAGGGATACCATTTTAAAGTATCATCCGAGGGCAGCTAAGGGTTAAGCTAAGTTTAATCTATTCGGATTTTCGCGGAAATAGTTACTCCTTTAACTCTTATTCACTTTATTCTCCCCCTCAGGCCCCAGCCGCTCAAGGCTCATCGATAACTAATTGAGCCTCATCATAAAGTCAGCCTTTTTCCTATATTTAGGCTTGCATCTCAACCAAATGAAACGAGCCCTTCAATTTCTCTTTTGCATTGCATTAAGCTTAGGCATCGAAGCTCAATGTTTGGCGCCAATAAATTTTATCGCGACCAATGTGAGCACCAGCTCTATTGATATCGATTTAAGTTCTAGCGGAACAGGACCTTGGGAAGTTGAATATGGTTTGATGGGATTTATCATTGGAACGGGCACCACCCAAATTAGTAATGCCAACATAATCACCCTAAGCAATTTGAGCCCAGCAACTAGCTATCGGGTATTTGTGCGCAGGAAGTGTGGCAGCCAAACCAGTCCCTCCAGTTATTTCGTTTTCACCACCCAATGTGGGAATACCTTAAGTGCTCCCATCAGCTTTAATTTCGAAGGAGCCCTTTGGCAAAGTCCTACCGCGCCTTCGGCCACAGGGAGTGTGGGAACCTGTTGGATCGTAAGCCCGCAAGGGACAAAAACCTTTTGGGCCACAGGTCCACCTCATGACACCCGCTTAAATACTGGTCCTGAGGGAGACCACACTACTGGCTTTGGAAATTTCATTCATCTTAACGGCCTCAGCACCTCCCTCGATACAGTTTCGCATATTCAGTCCCCGGCCATCAATTTATTAGGACTGTCCAACCCCCAACTTAAATTTTGGTATCACCTCTATGGCGCCAGTATCGATTCCATGGTGGTTTTAATTAAAAGCAGTGTTGGAATCGATTGGGATACCCTTCACACTTTTTATGGTCCCCAACAAATGGCGCATGATGAAGCATGGCAATCGATAAACCTGCCGCTTAATGGCTATGTAGATAGCATAATAAACCTTCAATTTTCGGGCTATGGAAAAGGCATAGAAGTTCAAATGGCCTTTGATGATTTGTCGATTTATGATGCAGCTAGCTGCCAGGCTTCTAGCTATTTCCGAAATGTTTCAAATGACGATTCTTCGGTATTATTAGACTGGGACCCAGGTTCAGGTACAAATTTTGAAATTGAATATGGTCCAAGAGGTTTCAGTATTGGGAATGGGATATTAGTCAATGCTTCGGCCCCACCCTTTCGCATAAGTAATCTCCTTCCTAATAGCGGCTACACCTTTTACCTTCGCGATGATTGTGGGTCCAATCAATTTAGCAGCAGAAGCCTAGCTCTTGAAGTAAATACCGATTGTATAGTAGAATACGCGCCTCTTTATGAGGACTTTGAAGGTTCGTCTTGGCCCAATGCCGGATTGGATCCCTGCTGGGATCGCTATATCTACGATGACTTTAAATGGAATATTGGGCCGCCACCTTTAAGCTATTCCCAAAGCGGTCCTGGATCTAACCATCATAGCTCTGGGAGTAGCCACTTCCTTGTTGCTAACCGACCTAATCAAAATGGCAAAGCACGCAGCAGCATTACTAGTCCCGTGATTGATTTAGACAGCATAGCGAATCCCGAGCTTAATTTTTGGACCCACATGTTTGGCTTGCAGATTACCGCCTTTGATATCGCCATTGACAGTGGAGATGGTTTTATCTTGCTTAAGCGAATTGTTGGTTCCCAGCACAATTCTAAAACCGAAGATTGGCTGGAACAGATTATTCCCCTATACGATTATGCCGGCAAAAGGGTGAAGATTAAATTCACCGCTATTGCCTCTAGCAATTGGTCTTCACTAGCCCGCATTGCCATTGATGACCTTAGCATTGGAGAAGCCCCCGCTTGCCCTAAACCTACTAATCTTCAAGTCAACAATTTAACTTATAACTCCGCTAACATAAACTGGCAAAGTGGTGGAGCCACCAATTGGTTAATGAAGGTTGAACCGACCGGCAGCTTCAGCACCATCTCTAGCGTGGGATCTAATCCGCATATTTTAAATCAGCTACAGCCAGGAACAGAATATACAGTTTGGGTAAAAGATAGTTGTGGTATTAGCCAGACGAGCGATTGGAGCGCCGCCCTTAGTTTTAAAACTTACTGCTTACCCGACACGAGTCCCTATTTCGAGGATTTTGAAGGTAGCCAATTTGTAGTTCAAAGTTCGTGGTTCTCACCCGGAACCCTGGACCCCTGTTGGTCTAGAAGTCACGAAGTGGGTCCTATTTGGCAGCCATCTCCAGCCACTATTATTCCCAATAACTTATTACCCTCCAGCGACCATACGACTGGAAGTGGCAAATACATGGGCGGTTCCTTGTTCTTGGCCAATGGCACCAATGAACCTACTTCATTTACATCGCCAAGAATAGATATTTCCAACTTGAACCGCCCAGAACTTTCCTTTTGGTATTACCTAGGAGGCTACAGCTTTTCAACTAATCAGATACAGGTAGAAGTAAATAATGGCAGTGGCTGGCAAAATGTAAATACCATCCTTGGGCCAAAACAATTTTCCACTTCAGCCGCCTGGTTAAAACAGGTAGTTCCCCTTTCTAACTTTAGAGGCGACACCATTCAACTGCGCTTTATTACTATCGGTAACAATTTGTATTCGGCCACCGCTGGCGGTATCGACGATATTTCCATTTACAATAACCCGAATTGCTTGGCGCCTAGTAATCTCGAAGCTTTATCCGTAGGAATTAGCGATGCCTCTCTTAAATGGACCACCGGTGGCGCAGCTATCTGGATGGTGAAATACCGTCCTTTTGGGGGTAATTTCCAGATTAAAAAAACAGCCGTAAATGATTCCTATTCATTGTCGGGCTTGCTGCCTGGTAAACGCTATGAAATATGGGTAAGAGATAGCTGTGGAGCTGATGTTAGTCCTTGGCATGGGCCCATCTATATTTGGACCGATTGCCATGTTAACAGTGTACCTTATTATGAGGGCTTTGATAGTCCACTGTGGTTACAGTCACCCAATTTAACCAAAGCGGGCACCATTGACGACTGCTGGCGGCGCTCTGATAGTTTGAGCAAAGTATGGATGCCAGCAAGCGGTGCTAGTGCAGGAGCATTAAGCGGCCCTTCCAATTCACGAGGAGGCAGTGGCAATTATTTAATGACGGAATACCTGACTAATCCCGCTCAGTCTAGCACGGGGCGCACCGAACTTAGCAGTCCCCTAATTGCTAATATTGGTTTACAGCAGCCCGAATTAAATTTTTGGTATCACATGCATGGTCCGCAAATTCAAAAGCTACAGGTTTATCTAGAAAAAAATGATTCACGAACCCTAATTGATTCATTACAAGGCCAACAGCAAAGCAGTAAAAGCAGTCCTTGGCAACAAGGCTCCATTTCTTTATCGGCCTTTATTGGGGATACCTTTAAGATAGTATTTGTTGGTCGTGTTGGCAATAATCAGGGGCGGATAAATATTGCCCTTGATGATGTTGAAATCATTGATCGACTATGCACCGGACCTTCGAATCTCAGCGCCAACTCCATCACTTATAACTCGGCTTTCCTCACTTGGTCTGCAAGCAGCAATAACAGTACTATCGAATACGGCTTAGCGGGATTTAACCAAGGTTCTGGAACGCAAATTTCCGGACTTTCCTCTACTTATGCTTTAAGTGGTTTACAGCCTTTTACCAGCTATGAGTTTTACGTTCGGGACAGTTGTAGAAACAGCAACAGTAACTGGGTGGGACCTTTTAGCTTCACTACTGGCTGTAGTGCAAGTCAAGCTAATTTTAACCATCAAGGAAATCTTTTAAATTTAAGTTTTGATGCCTCCTCTTCACTGGGAATCGGACTACAGTATAGCTGGGATTTTGGGGATGGAAATACTGGAATAGGCTTAAATCCGAACCACAGTTATGCTACTCCAGGCTCTTATAATGTGCAATTAATTATTAGCGATACCTGCGGCATTAGTGATACGCTGGTTAAAACCATTCAAATCTGTTCGGAGCCTGAGGCGGTCATTAATTACAGTGTAAACGGACTTACTGTAAGCCTTAGCGGTTTAGCCTCTACTGGCGCTTTGCACTATTATTGGGATTTAGGTCCAGCGGGGATTTATACCAGCGACAGCCTTCAGGCCACTTTCCCTGCTAAAGGTAGTTATCGGATTTTGCTGGTGGTTACTAATGCCTGTGGGATGCGAGACTCAAGCTATTTTAGGTTATTAATTTGCGATAAACCCATTGCCAGCTTTACCACCAGTATTTCTAGTCTCAACAACCTCCTATTCGTGAATTTTGATGGCACTGCTTCTAGCTTTGCCGACTCCTATATTTGGGATTTTGGTGATGGATCTACGGACACCACCACTTTAACCCCTAATCACATCTACCCCAGTACAGGCCAAAGTTTTATGGTAAGGCTAATCGTAAAAGCAGATTGTGGGCTTAGTGATACCATGACCTTTCAAATAGGAGGTGTGATTTCCATTGAAGAAGCAGAGCTGCCACAAATGGCCCTTTTCCCCAATCCGGCAGAAGATCGTTTAAGCGTACTAAGCACGAAGACTATTAGACCCGAAGAGCTACTTTGGTATGATAGTCAGGGTCGTCGTCTCCAAATTCCTTTTATAGGTGGCGATCAAAACCGCTTGGAATTTGATGTATCAAGATTAGCCCATGGAGAATATTTCTTGGTACTCCCTTCGTCTCCTATTCAATCCATTAGTTTTATAGTTCGCTAAAGAGCGGTAGAAGCCTGTTATCCTGAAGGATACTAAAACCAAATTATCCTATTCTTAATAAGCCAATAGTTCCATTAAAGTTTCCTTTAGGCGTGCTTTAGCTAAGAATCCCTGCTCCAATTCCGCGGCAAAGGGAACTGGCGTATCCAAACTTGCCACGCGTCGCACGGGTGCGTCTAAGGCATCAAAAGCTTGCTCGGTGATGAGTGCCGATAAATCGTTTACTATACTCCCAAAGCCTGTATCCTCCGTGAGCACTAAAGCACGGTGGGTTTTACGAACCGAATTTAATATGGTTTCCTCGTCCAAAGGCATGAGGCAGCGTAAATCAACTATTTCCAGATCCAAGCCTTCTTCTTCAGCTAAATCTAATGCCCAATGTACCGGTGCGCCATAGGTGATAATACTGGCCGCATGGCCTTCTCGCACTACATGCGCTTTTCCTAAAGGAATATTGTAGTAGTTATTTGGTACCGGCTCTGAAACAGAGCGGTACAAAGCTTTATGCTCGAAAAATAGTACTGGATTGGGCTCTTCTATCGCACTGATCAACAAGCCCTTGGCATCGGCTGGAAAAGCAGGATAAACTACTTTTAATCCTGGTACATGGGTAAACCAAGCTTCATTACTCTGACTATGGAAAGGTCCGGCGGCAACGCCTGCGCCAGTTGGCATGCGTATTACCACATCTGCCTTTTGGCCCCAACGGTAATGAATCTTCGCTAGGTTATTTACAATCTGATTAAACCCTTCGGTAGCGAAATCGGCAAACTGCATTTCTACCACTGCCTTCATGCCGCTAATGCTCAGGCCCAAGCCGGTTCCTACAATCGCCGACTCACAAAGGGGCGTATTGCGCACGCGATCATAGCCATACTTATCTGCTAATCCCTCGGTAACCTTAAACACGCCACCATACTTCGCTATATCCTGCCCCATCAGCACCAGCTCGGGATGCTTTTCCATACTTTGATCTAAGGCATCGTGAATGGCATCGACCAAACGGCGATCCTCTTTTTCCTCGGATGCAGATCTCTCTTTATAATCAAATGGAGCGAAGCGGTCTGCTAGTTCCGTGGCTTCGTCAAAAACTATTTTCTCTTCAGCGAAAGCTTCCTCAAAAGCAGCATTAATCTCCTGCTTTAAGCGCTGGGTCATGTTTTCATTCTCATCCGGACTAATCACATCGCTGTCCAATAAAAAGCCCCGGTAATTTTCTACTGGATCTTTATCCGACCATTCTTCTTGAATGCCATCCGGATAATACTTGGTGCCACTGGCCTCTTCATGTCCGCGCATGCGAAAGGTTCGGCATTCGAGTATAAAAGGAACCGAGTCCTTTTTAATCTCTTCACTAATCTCCTGGATGGCATGGTAGACTTCCAAAAGATTGTTGCCATCAATACTTTTTCCTTTTACGCCATAGCCCATAGCCTTGTAAACAAAGCTTTTAAAGGCAAATTGCTCATCGCTTGGCGTGCTTAATCCCCATTGGTTATTCTCTACCAAAAATATGACTGGGAGTTTCCAGACAGCAGCTACATTTAGGGCCTCATGAAAGTCACCTTCACTAGCACCACCGTCTCCAGTAATAACTAAACAAACCTTGGACTCCTTCTTCAGCTTATGCGCTAGGGCGATGCCATCAGCAATTCCCATTTGCGGACCGAGGTGGGATATCATCCCAACCAAATGATGATCTACCGAACCAAAGTGAAAGGAACGATCACGGCCTTTAGTAAAGCCATTGGCCTTGCCTTGAAATTGCGAGAACAGGCGATATAAAGGAATACCACGAGTTGTGAAAATTCCCAAGTTGCGATGCATGGGCAACATAAACTCATCCTTGGCCATGGCTAAAGTCGCGCCCACCGAAATAGCTTCTTGGCCATAGCCGGAAAACCATTTGGAGATGCGCCCTTGCCTTAAGGCGATAAGCATCTTTTCTTCAATAAGACGGGGTAAAAGAAGGGCTTTATAAAAGTCGATCAAATCCTGATCGGTCAATCCTTTGCGATTGAATTTCATAGAGAGGTCAATAAGGTGGGGTAAAACTAATGAAATGTCGCTTATGCCGCGCGATTATTAAGTCCGATTCTATTAGCTTTAAAGGCTAACATTATCTTTGTAAAAAAACAGCATCATGTCTCAAACTATTCCTTCTGTAGACTTAAATGATTTCCTTAGTGGTGATGCCCAACGCAAGGCAGCTTTTGTGCAAGAGCTCGGAGCCGCCTATGAAGAAATTGGATTTGTAGCCCTAAAGAATCATCGTTTAAGTGACGAGCTGGTGGAAGCCCTATACCGCGAGGTACAGGCCTTTTTTAATCTTCCGACAAACATCAAAGAACATTATGAAATTGAAGGTATTGCTGGGCAACGCGGCTATACTGGATTTGGTAAAGAACATGCCAAGGGTCGCAATACCGGCGACTTAAAAGAGTTTTGGCATTTCGGTCAATACGTTGAAGATGAAGACCCCATAGCGGCAGAATACCCTGCCAATGTGGATGTAAAAGAATTAGCGGATTTTAATAGTGTTGGTAAGGAAGCTTATCAAACATTAGAAGCTACCGGGCTGGATATGCTTCGGGCCTTAGCCCTATACCTTGGCTTGGATGAGAATTATTTTGATGCGCACGTCCACAATGGAAACAGCATTCTTCGTCCTATTCACTATCCGCCAATTACCGAAGAACCGAAAGATGCAGTAAGGGCCGCAGAGCATGGCGATATTAACCTCATCACCTTGCTTATGGGAGCTTCCGCTGATGGCTTACAAGTATTAAACAAGGCTAATGAATGGATTCCAGTAACCGCTTTACCTGGACAAATTATTGTTAATGTGGGCGATATGATGCAAAGGCATACCAATAACAAATTGCGCAGCACCATCCATCGAGTGGTTAATCCACCAAAAGAAAAATGGGCTCAAAGCCGTTTCAGTATTCCCTTCTTTATGCATCCGCGCAGCGAAATGCCTTTAAATTGCTTGGAGGAATGTATTACTGAAAACAATCCCAAGGCCTATGAAGACATCACCGCTGGTGGCTTTTTAGAAGAAAGGCTTAAGGAAATTGGACTGAAAAAATAAGCAGCGTTTAATATTTCTTCAAATGAATGGGCCCCTAAAAAAGGCCCATTTTTTGATACTTAAATGGCATGCGGAAATTTCTATTTTTTCACTTAGCGCTCTTTCTCAGTATATCTTTAAAGGCACAGCACTGTGCCTATTGTGGTGCTCGGGTAAGCGTTGTTCACCCTCATGCAAATGGCGACACCGCTGTAATTAATGGATTGGTCATTAGCGTCTTAGATACCTTTAATAATCCCGTGCATCAATCTGTTTGGCACGGAAATAATTGGCAGGAACAAGCTTATACCATGTGGCAAAATCCTAAAAGCACAACCTTTAAGGGCCTCATTGATAATACCAATCCCTTAAGACCTTGGGAAGTGCGCTTTTGGTTTGCAAACAATAATTATGTGAGCTCTTATTTCCCGCAGGGTTCTTGCTGGATAGTAATTAAAGATCCCGATGGTGAAGCCAATGGCGGTCATTTTAAAAGCAAGCGACTTCATATTTCAGAAATTCCTGCATATCCCCTTTGCACTTCCTTTAGCTATTGGGATGGTCCTAAGGAACAGCGTTATTTTGTAGAGCACTATCAAGCTTTGGAAATCGAACTTGAACGCCTTGAATAAAGGAAGATTTCTATCTTTAGTGGGAAATCTAAATCATAAGCATGTTACTAGGTGTATCTCAATGGCTCAGCCATAAATTAAAAATTGATGTTACTATTATTCGCGCCGGCTTCGTAATCGCAGTCCTTATTTATGGTACCGGACTAATGGCCTACCTCATACTTTGGGTGGCCATGCAGTTTTCTGAATAATGCGATCCTAAAATAGAATTCACTTTTTCTCGTTCTCTGCTTTCATGCCGAAAACCAACTACTTCATTTTCCTTCTTATTGGCTATTGCCTTAATCTTCATTGCCAAAATTGGCAAGCCTTAAGCCCTTTTCCCGGAACAGCAGTTGATGATGGCCTGGCTTTTAGCATTGGTGATACCGCCTATTTCGGCAGTGGCCTCAGTCCTTGGTTTAGTGCACAGCATCAATTTCAAGCTTTTAATTTGGTGAGTGAAACATGGCAATCCGTGCAAGATCTTCCCGCTACTAAAGGTCGACAGTATGCAGTAGCTTTTGCTGATTCTCAATATGCCTTTGTTTTCGGCGGATATGCCCAAAATGAATACCTGAATGATTTATGGCGCTACAATCCCGCAATAGATCAATGGCAAGAGTTTAGCCCCCTGCCCGACTCTGGTCGTAGTGGAGCCTCGGCCTTTTTAATTGGTGATACCGCTTATATTTTCGGGGGAAAGAATAGGTATAATGATGCCCTCTCGGAAGTTTGGGCTTATGCCTTAAATTCCGATACCTGGACAAGAAAGGGTGATTTACCGATTGGACTTTGGCGTTCTTCCGCTACCAGCTTAAGGGATACCGGTTGGCTGGTTTTTGGTATTGATTCCAATCAGTATTATAGAAATGAACTCTATTCTTATAATCCCCAACTCGATCAATGGACTTTAATTTCGAGCTTCCCCGGAGCTGGACGCAGTCATGCTAGTCTCCTAGCCACGGAACAAAATTTAGTGCTGGCCTTTGGTATCGATAGCCTGCAAAACTACTATCGCGACCTTTGGCAATATGAGCCTTCTAGCGATCAATGGTTGACCTTAAAGGATCTTCCTGCCGCAGGTCGCAAGGGTCAAATGGCCATTGCTCATCAAAACAAATTGTATTTCTGCACTGGCATTAATGCCAGCAATCAGCGACTAAAAGAACTTTGGAAATTTGAAGCCCAAATTGGATTAGAAGAAGTAGCTATCAGGCCCAAGCCGGAAATTATCGGTCGCTACGATTTGCAGGGCCGCTCCGTGCATCGGCCTTCAAAACAAATTATTATTTTGCTTTACGCAGATGGCAGTCATCGCAAGCTATGGATTGATTAGTGAAAATTTCATTTTATGCGTTTAAGAACAAATTGCCGCGGCTGTCATCAGCCAATTGCCTTTAAAGGCCGGGCCAAAACTAGACCGGATCTTCAAAAAAAAATCGGAGACTTTGCCAAGCTTCAATGTCCAAATTGCGCACGCAGAGATGAGCGGCACATTAATGATATTTATGCTCAAGTGAGCCCTCCGGTAGTTCTAATCGGCCTTTTTTTGGGAATTGCCTTTACCTTCTTTTTATGGCAATTTTATGGAGGCATCAGCACCTTAAGTTTTATTATTCCCGTTTTGTTTTGGCAGCAAGAGGAAGCTGCAGTAAAGACCTTTAACGGCTATCGGGTTTTCCGTAAAGATTAGTCCCAATTATTTTTAGCTTTCTTTTAAGAGTATTTGTGCAATAGCCCTATGCTTAATCTGCCTTTGTTGGCGTTAGTCTCCCGTACTAATAAACCAAATCACATTATGAAGAAGCTCTTTTCCCTCCTCGCTACGGGGCTGGTATTGCTATTTAGCAGCTGCCAAAACGCTCCCCCCGAAACTACTGAAACCACTACCCTCGCTCTATTAGAAGAGGAGGAAGTAAAAGCCGCTGATCCCAGCGAGACCCAGTTTGAGGTGATGGTCGATCATCAATTTTATTTTACCGGAAATGCCAATCGCGAAGTCTATTTTATGGCTCGTATAAAAGGTGGAGCCGACACGGCCGAAAGGCAAAGACCGCCACTAAACATTTCCATGGTTATTGATCGCAGTGGCTCCATGTCTTCTGAAGAAAAGCTCAGCAATGCCAAGGAAGCAGTACTTATGGTACTCGATCATCTAAAGGCCGAAGATCAGGTTTCTATTGTTTCTTACGATGATGAAGTAGCGGTGGTAAAGCCATCAGGCAAACTGGAACTAAAATCGGTACTGGAGACTAAGGTGAATCAAATTTTTAGCGGTGGCTCCACCAACCTCAGCGGTGGCATGTTGGAAGGCTATAGTCAAGTAAAAAGCACCATGCTCGAAAAGGCCGTAAATCGAATTTTACTCTTGTCCGATGGTTTGGCCAATCAGGGGATCACCGACCAAGAGGAACTGCAGAAAATCTGCCGGGCTAAATTCGATCAAGAGAAAATGGCCATCTCCACCTTTGGCATTGGTAGCGATTTTAATGAAGACCTGATGACCAATTTAGCGGAATACGGTCGCGGAAATTACTACTTCATTTCTGCTGCGGATGACATTCCCCAAATCTTCAAGCAGGAGCTGGATGGATTGCTATCAGTGGTAGCTCAAAACACCCACTTAAAGATAGATTTCCCCGCAAATATGCTCGACCTTCAAAAGGTATATGGCTATGATGCCTCTGTAAGTGGCAATGAGATTAGCATTCCTTTTAATGATGTTTTTGCTGAAGAAGAAAAGGTAGTCTTAATCAAATTTCAACTGAAAGAAGGTTTTTCCGAAAATCTAAACTTTCAAGCTGAGCTGCAATTTGATGATGTCCTAAATGGCTATGTTCGAAAAACCGAAAAGCTAAATCTGGAAATGAGGCCTACCAGCAATCAATTGGCTTTTGAGGAAAGTGCTAATGCCGAAGTTTTGAAAAACATAGTAGCCTTTACCGCCATTGACAATGTTGAGCGGGTGGCGGCCTTGGTAGATGAAGGTAAATTTGATGAGGCGCGCGAATTAATGAGTTCCAATATTAAGTACATGGAACAAAATGATATCTATAATATTAAAATGGACAGCACCTTGATTAAGCAGCTGGAGGGTTATAAGGTTTATTCCGAAAGCCTCGATGAAGTGGAGTCCATGCCCGCATCAAATCGCAAACAGATGCAAAAATCCAATAAGAGCATGAACTACGAGTACAAGAAAAAGAAACGCAAGTAGCCTATTGCTGATAAAACTCCTAAAGCCTGTCTTTTTATTAAAGGCAGGCTTTATCTTTAGAAAACTAAATTTCAATTATGGCCTTCGACGAACAATTAGCCGAACGTATTCGCATCATCCTCAATCGTTCTTCCGTTCCTTTTGAAGAAAAGAAGATGATGGGCGGACTCTGTTTTATGGTGGATGATAAAATGCTGGCGGGCATTGTTCGTAACGAATTAATGGCTAGGGTTGGACCAGATCTATATGAGCCCGCATTACAAAGAACTGGTGCCAAGGAAATGAATTTTACCGGCCGCAGCATGAAAGGCTTTGTGTTTGTAGATGCTGAAGGCATTGATATGGATGCCGATTTAGAACAATGGATTCAAGATTGCCTGGCCTATAATCCCGAAGCCAAATCCAGTAAAAAGAAATAATTCGCCTAAGGGCAACGGAGGCCTTGAAATTGGTGTCATTTCTATGTACCAAAAATTAGCTGAATGCTTGCCATAGTAAAAAGAGTTTACGGCGGACCCGAAGTTCTATCCATTCAAGAAATGCCCATTCCTCTCGCCCAGGAAGATGAAGTATTAATCAAGGTAAAAGCCAATTCTGCTAATCCCGCCGATTGGCATATCCTTCGTGGCAAGCCCTATTTTGCCCGTTTAAGCTTCGGGCTCTTTAAACCCAAAGATCCGATTCTTGGTTCCGATTTCGCCGGCATTGTAGAAGCGAAGGGTTCAAAAGTTGAAAACCTAAATATTGGAGATCGCGTTTATGGTGAAAATCTGGGCAATGCCTTTGCCGAGTACCTTGTTGCCAAGGAAAATATCTTAGCCAAAATGCCCATCGGCTCTAGCTTTAAGGAAATGGCGGGCCTACCAATCGCTGGTCTAACCGCATGGCAAGCCCTTATGGAGCATGGCAAAATGCAAAAGGGAGAACGTATAATTATCAATGGTGCTTCCGGTGGAGTTGGACATTTTGCGGTTCAAATTGCTAAGGCACATGGCGCTATTGTTACCGGTATTTGTTCGGCAAAAAATCGCGATTTTGTTTTAAGCTTGGGAGCTGATGAAGTCCTAGCTTACGATGAAAATGACCTACAAAATTTCAAAGATCAGAACGATTTGATATTAGATTGTCACGGAAACCTGAATCACTCGGATTTGAAAGGCCTCGCCAAACGAGCGGTCCTAATTGGATTTACCGGCATGGGCCACATGATGAAGCTATTAATCAGCAATATGTTTAGTAAATACTCATTAAAACAATTCACCGCGGCCGCCAATAGTGAAGACTTAGAAAGCCTAGCCAGAATGGTTGAACATGGCGATCTTAAAACTCGAATTCACAAAATTTACCCCGCTGATCAAATTCCAAAAGCCATTGCCTTTATCGAAAAAATGCGAACTCCTGGCAAGGTGGTGATGAGCTGGGAACAATAATTACCTTTGCCACAAATTTCCAAAATGGCCAAGAAAAAAACCAATTCGCTTGAAGACCTTGGATCAATGGTTTACTCCACTGGAAACAGCGGTTTTCAAGGATTTGATGATGCCGAGGAAGAAGCAGATCTTCAAGCTAATGAGCAATTATTAGAAGTTCATTTCGAGAAAAAAGGTAGAGGCGGAAAAACAGCGGTAGTGGTTAAGGGCTTTCAAGGCTCCGACCAAGCTCTTAAGGATTTAGCAAAAGGCTTAAAATCCCACTGTGCTACCGGCGGCTCTGTAAAAGAAGGGGAAATAATTATTCAAGGCGATTTACGTCCTAAGGTAATCGACTACCTTAAAAAGCAAGGCTACCTAACCAAACGCGTAGGTGGTTAAACTTTTTGCTTTAGTTGACTGATCAGCACTCCTCGATAGGCCCATGGAATAAGGGCCAGAGCCACAAAGGCAAAAACGTTTAATAGGGCTTCACCACTTTCTTCGGCTTGCCAAAATAACCAAGCTGCGGCTAGAGACAGTAAAGCCAAAAAGGCAAAAGCATAAGTAAGGGCTCTTCCCTGCTGCACTTTTAATTGCCCTTGCTCCTCCTCTCCTTTCAATTGTAATGGTGCCGTTTCTGTAAAATGACATTGGTAGTATTTTGGAAAGGGTCGTTCGCGCCAAGCAAGGCTTTCGGCACTTAAAAATAAGGCCTTTCGATGCTGCTTTAAGTCCACCCAAATTTCCGCTTCCACTCCAAATAAGCCTCCACAGTGCACTTGGTATCGGCCTTCTTCTAATTCCAAACTAATACGCTCTGCAAATCCTATTCGGCCTACCTGCTTACGATTAATATAAACCGGATAGGCTTCAAAGTAAGCGCTGTGATCCCTCCGCTGAATGACTAATTCAGGCATTGTTTAGCTTTATTGCCTTTTCGTAAAGCGCCATATAACCAGGGATAATCTTATCAATGGCAAATTGCTCCGCCTGCTTACGTGCGGCTTTGGCAAACTGTAAATGGCGATCGCTATCCTCCAAAATATGCACTGCACCTTTGCTCATGGCTTCCACATCGCCTACATCGGCGGTAAAGCCAGTGGTACCGTGAATATTCACTTCTCCTAATCCACCTGTATTGGAAGATATCACAGGCACCCCTGCTCCCATCGCCTCCAAGGCAGCCAGACCGAAGCTCTCTTTTTCACTGGGTAAAATAAATAGGTCCGAAATGCATAAAATGCGCTCTACCTCTGAGGTTTTCCCTAAAAACTTCACCCGATCGGCGATGCCTAAATCTTGGGCTTGCTTGCGAGCTCTTTCCTTTTCTGGGCCATCACCAAGCATTAATAGTACCGAAGGAATTTTCTGCTGTAGCCTAAAGAATACCTCCACAACATCCGATATCCTTTTTACCTTTCTAAAGTTGGAGACGTGGGTAATAATCTTTTCCCCTTCTTGGGCAAAATTATGCTTACAGCTATCATCAGGTTTATAAAGCGCAAGGTCTACGAAATTGGGAATAACATCAATCTCCTTATGGATGCTAAAAAAGGCTAGGGTATCCTGCTTTAGGCTTTCACTTACAGAACTTACAACATCCGAGTGGTTTATACTAAAGTTTACCGCTTGCTTATAACTTGGATTGCGACCAACTAAGGTGATATCGGTACCGTGAAGGGTAGTTACAATTGGTAAATCAAAGCCCTTGTCTTTTAAAATTTGCTTTGCCATATAGGCGGCATAAGCATGAGGAATAGCGTAGTGTACGTGTATTACCTCCAATTTATACTTCAAGGCTACATTCACCATTTTACTACTCAGCGCCAGCTCATAAGGCTGATACTCGAACAAGGGATAGTCTTGCACATTTACCTCATGGTAGTAAATATTGGGTTCCAAAACATCCAACCTAACCGGCTGTGAATAGGAAATAAAATGAACTTTATGTCCTTGACGGGCTAAGTACATGCCCAATTCTGTAGCTACAACGCCGCTCCCCCCGTAGGTGGGATATCCAACAATTCCAATCTTCACTTTAGCGTAATTCTCCCTTGCGGTATTTTTCAGTTTTTAATAGTTCCCCGCTTTCGGAGTAATAGAGCCACTTTCCTTCTTGCTTGCCGTTTTTATACTGGCCCTGCACCTTTGTTTTGCCATCCTCATAAAACTCCATATAAGGACCTTCCTTGAGGTTCTCCTCATAAGCGTAAATTTCCTTTACCGAACCATCATTGTAAAAGCTCTTGGCCTCTCCTTGAAGATTATTATCGCTGTAACTAAGCATGGTACTCATATTTCCATTGGTATAATACCAAATGGATTTACCATCCTTAATGCCCATCTTATAATTGGATTGTTCCTGCTTTTTGCCATCGCCATAGTATTTCATTACTAGGCCATCAACTTCACCATTTACATAGCTTGCTTCTTCTTTTATCTTGCCACGGTTATTCACCTTTAGCATAGGGCCATGCAAGCGTCCTTTAAAATAGGTTTCCATTTTGGTGATGCTTCCCGATTGACGAAAACTAAAAGATGGTCCCGTCAAAAGTCCTTCCGAGTCGAAGCTTTCTTGCTTCTTTGGCAAGCCATTGGGCCAGTATTTAACAATAGTAGTATCCCTATACTGCTTGGCTTCTTTACTAATTTCGGCCTTAATAGTAGTTTCCTGGGCCTTGCTTAAATTAGGGAGCCATACCGATAAGCTCAGTAGTAGGATCGTCGTTTTTAATCGCATTATAGATTACTTCTTGGATATTCGTACGAGTGGATAAACTTAATAACTTCTTGTTTCCTGCATCAGGGTGTACCCGATTAGAAAGGAAAATATAAATAATTTGTTCTTCGGGATCGGCCCAAGCCAAGGTACCTGTAAAACCGCTGTGACCGAAACTCTTATCTGAAACGCAACCGCAAGTAGGGCCAGGACCTTCCAATTGGGGTTTATCGAAACCTATGCCTCTGCGGTTCTTCGTTTGGCAATATTGACAGCGAATAAACTCATTTACGGTTACCGAATCAAAATAGCGAACGCCCGCATATTCTCCTTTCTGCATGTACATCTGCATGAGCTTGGCTAAATCGTTGGCAGTACTAAATAAACCGGCATGCCCTGCCACGCCACCCAGCAAGGCCGCCCCTTGATCATGCACATAACCGCGGATTAAAGATCTTCGGAAAAGTTTGTCGTCCTCGGTAGGAACAATCAATTCCTGGGGATAGGTCTCCAGCGGACGATAAACCATGGTGTTCGCCCCTAAGGGACCGAAGAGCCTTTCATCAATTAGTTCATTTAAAGGCTTGCCCTCTATGCGTTCAATAATTTGCATGAAAAGGTAGTAGCCCAAATCGCTGTACTTGTAATCTTTGGAAGTCCTTAAATCGGAATCGAGGATGCGTTTTAAAATGGTATCGCGCATGTAGCGCTGACTGTAAAGACCTTCACTAACCACATTAGGATGGTTAAAATCCCTTTGCTTCCCGTAATAGCCCGGCTTATACTTTCCTTGATCGAGGGTTTCGGTATAGAAGGGAATCCAAGGCTTTAAGCCCGATTGATGGGCTAGTATTTCCCTTAAAACTAATTTTTCTTTGTTGGTTCCTTTGGCTTCGGGAAGATAATGACCAAGGGTTTTATCGAGGTTGATTTTTCCTCTTTCCACTAAACTCATTAAAAGCGGCACGGTAACCGAAATCTTGGTGATACTGGCTAAATCATAGATATGCTCCGATAAGACTTCCGTTTTTTTTTTAGAATCGATATATCCGAAATTCTTATTGTAGATGACTTGGCCTTTACGCGCTACCAAAACCTGTGCTCCGGGGGTGGCACCTTGATTTATGGCTTCCTCTACAATACGGTCAATGCCTTGAAGGGTTTCACGGTCGAGGCCAACTGCTCCCGGGTAATGATAGCCTAAACGACCAATGGCCTCGGTATTTAAGCCAAAGCCTACCTCAAATGGCTCGCCCGCTGAAACCGGTAATCGGCCCTTAGCTCCTAAAGCTCCAAAAATGATTTGAGCAGCCACACTTTCGGCATCAACATTATTCTGATAAGCCATTAACAAGGCTTCCGCCGATTGCGCTTCAGGATAATTGATGAGCGAATAGGGATTAGCGAAAACGCTAATAATCAATTTATTTTGCAATCCGATTCGGCGAGTAAAACGACGAACAGAAGAAGAAACTTTATAGGATTTCCAAGGATTGGCATTGGAGGTATAAACCCCTAAAATCACATAATCGTAATCCGCCAAAGCGGCAATTATGCTTTCTTCCTGCTCTTCGGAATATTCAAAATACTCTACTTGGCTATACTTCTTAAGCATCTTACCAAAATGAGGACTCACCTCGGTACCGGCGCCAACGCAGGCTATCTTGGCATTAGCCAAATCCTTTAAGGGAACGGTTTTATTCTTATTAATTAAAAGGGTACTCGCTTCGGCGTATATGTTACGATTTAGAATTTGATCACTTTCACGATTCAATCGACTGTCCAATAAGGTAGATTCAATATGCTCTTTCTGCTGTAAACCAAACCAATACTTAGCGGCTAGAATTCGGGCTACACTGGCCTCAATATCTGCCGTATCGATACTTCCGTCCTTAAGCGCTTCTATAATTTTACTTTTGGCAAGCTTTACATCCTGACTTAAAACTAAAACATCATTACCCGCTTTGATGGACTCCAAATCCACCAAGCCGGGAGCATAATCCCTGGCCACCCCTTGCATGTTTAGGGCATCGGTAAAGGTTAATCCGTCAAAACCAATATCATTACGCAGCAAGTCAAAGGCCGGCTTACTTAAAGAAGTAGGTTTTCCACTGGGGTCAATAGCGGGAACATTTAAATGGGCTACAATTACGCCGCCTAAACCGCTTTTGCTTAATTGGCGATAAGGATACAATTCTACTTCTTCCAAACGGTCCATACTGGCACTTACGGTAGGCAAGGTTTTATGCGAATCTGCATCCGTATCACCATGACCCGGGAAATGTTTCGCTACCGCCAATACATTCACCGATTGCATACCGCGCATCACTGCCGCTGCAATTTCACTCACCTTCTCGGGATCTTCCCCAAAGGAGCGAGCGCCAATAATTGGATTTTTGGGATTGGTATTGATATCTACTACCGGCGCAAAATTGATGTGTATGCCTAAAGCGCGGCAATGTTCGCCAATGGCTTTTCCATATTCATAAGCCAGCACCGTATCTTGAATAGCACCTAAAGTAATCGGCCAAGGGAATTTAAAAGTATTCGGTAGGCGCATGGCTAAACCCCACTCCGCATCCATGGCTATCATTAAGGGAGTTTTAGCTTGTTGCTGATAAGCGTTGGTAAGCCAGGCCTGTTGTTCTGGACTGCCTTGAAAGAAGATTAATCCTCCAATTTGCTCTTCCTTGATAAGCTTTAATATTTTCTGCTCATGCGCCTTGCCCTTATTTGAATAGGCCGCCACCATAAAAAGCTGACCAATCTTTTCCTCCATGGTCATACTGTCCATCTTCTGATTTACCCAATTGGTATCGGCTTGGTAAATAACTGCGTTTTGAGCTTGAGCTGAAAAGCAGAAAAGAAGGGTTAAAAGAAAAATGGAGATACGGGGCATGGATTTCAATGTATTTAAGGCACAAAATTACGTGCTTTAGCCTAGTCCAAACGCCTTTTCTCAAGAAGTATTCCACAGTATTAGGTTAAAGGAATTGCTAAAAATAAAAGGCGCTTTTTTCCCGCTACCATGGTAGCTTTCGAAGGTCGATTTCTAGAATTCCTCGAATAGCATCAAGCTTCCGGGAAAATCATTTTACAATTGCTCATCATCCGTTTAAGAAATAAAACATTCCCTCTATTTGACCGGTTAAAAAGAATGTATTTTTGCCCGAATTTGAACCCATTCCCTATTGGAAGCAAATAAAATTGAAGTACTCGGTGCTCGAGTGCACAACCTTAAAGACTTAGACGTAGCCATTCCCCGTGATGAATTGGTGGTGATCACCGGCTTAAGCGGTAGTGGTAAATCATCGCTGGCTTTCGATACTATTTATGCAGAAGGACAGCGTCGTTATATTGAGACATTTTCGGCTTATGCCCGTCAGTTTTTAGGCAATATGGACCGACCAGATGTTGATAAGATTAATGGTTTGAGTCCGGTAATTTCCATTGAACAAAAAACCACCAGTAAAAACCCGCGCTCCACGGTAGGAACGGTAACTGAGATTTACGATTTCCTGCGACTTTTATACGCCCGGGCTTCAACCGCCTATTCCTATGAGACCGGCGAAAAAATGGTGAGCTATACCCAAGATCAAATAAAGCAGCTTATAGTTGAGCAGTTTGAAGGAGAACGGGTTTATATTCTTGCTCCATTAATTCGTTCAAGGAAGGGGCATTATCGCGAGCTTTTTGCTTCGGTGGCTAAGCAAGGCTTTTTAAAGGTGCGGATTGATGGCGAGATAAAAGACATCACTCACGGCATGCGCGTGGATCGTTATAAGACCCACGACATTGAAGTGGTTATTGATCGCTTGCGCGTGGATGGCCAAGATGAAAAGCGCCTCTTAGAGTCGATACAAACCGCCATCTCTCAAGGTAATGGAGTATTAATGCTTCAAAAGTTTGAAGAGGAAAAAGCGCATTTTTTCAGTCGTAAATTAATGTGTCCTACCACCGGTATCGCCTATCCAGAACCGGAACCCAATACCTTTTCCTTTAACAGTCCCAAAGGCGCTTGCCCCAAATGCAATGGCCTGGGACGCGTAAGTGAGATAGATTTAGCAAAGGTTATTCCCGATCCGAAAAAAACCATCAAACAGGGAGGATTAGCCCCTTTAGGGGAATTTAAGGCCAATTGGATTTTTAATCAGATTGAAATTATCGGCGACCGTTATGGCTTTAAGCTGAACACGCCTATTAAAGATATTCCCGAGGAAGGCCTAAAAACCATTCTTTATGGAGCCGATGAAGTTTTTGAGGTTCCTAATAAAACCTTGGGCATTACCCGCAAATACAGTTTGAAATTTGAAGGCGTAGTAAACTTCATCAATCAGCAAAGCGAAGAAACTAAGAGCCGCAATATTAAACGCTGGGCGGAAGGCTTTATGAATGAGGTGACTTGCCCCAGCTGTGATGGTGACCGTTTGCGAAAAGAGTCTCGTCATTTTAAGATCGATCAAAAAAGCATTTCCGATTTAGCGCGCATGGATATTGCGGGTCTTCATCAGTGGTTGCAGTCGGCCTCCGAGAGCATGACCGAGCAGCAAAAACGCATTGGAACCGAGATTATTAAGGAATTATTAACCCGCAGCAACTTCCTCCTAAATGTGGGTTTAAATTACCTGAGCTTAAACCGACCGGCAAAATCCCTATCGGGTGGCGAAGCCCAAAGAATTAGATTGGCTACGCAGATTGGTTCACAGCTGGTAAATGTGCTCTACATCTTAGATGAACCGAGTATTGGATTACACCAACGCGATAATGAAAAACTCATCGATAGTTTAAAAGAACTTCGTGACCTTGGCAACTCCGTGATTGTGGTAGAGCATGATCGCGATATGATTGAAGAGGCCGATTTTATTTTAGACATCGGCCCGGGAGCCGGTCGTCATGGTGGCGAAATTGTAGCCCAAGGAAATATAGATGACATCCGCGCCAGCGAAAGCATAACCGCCCAATACCTTAATGGTAAGCGGGAAATTGCGGTACCTACCGAAAGGAGACCCGGAAATGGAAACTTTATCGAACTTAAATCGGCTACTGGAAATAATCTTAAAAACGTTAGTCTCAAACTGCAATTGGGTCAATTGATTGTAGTTACAGGCGTTTCAGGTTCAGGGAAATCAACCTTAATCAATGAAACGCTTTATCCCGCGATTTCTAAAGTGTTTTATAAATCGGTAAAGGAGCCACTACCCTTTAAATCCTTAAAAGGACTAGAGCATATTGATAAGGTTATTGATATTGACCAAAGTCCAATTGGGCGTACCCCTCGGTCTAATCCCGCCACTTATACCGGGGTTTTATCCAGTATTCGCGATTTATTTGCCAACCTTCCCGAATCTAAAGTGCGCGGTTACAAACCCGGTAGGTTTAGCTTTAACGTGAAGGGTGGGCGCTGCGAAACCTGCGAAGGCGCTGGTATTAGAGTGATTGAAATGAACTTCTTACCCGATGTTTATGTCGATTGTGAAACGTGTCAGGGCAAGCGTTTTAATCGCGAAACCCTCGAAGTTCGTTATAAGGGAAAAAGCATTGCTGATGTGCTCAATATGAGCATCAACCATGCGGTGAGCTTTTTTGAAAGTATTCCGAAAATTTATCAAAAATTAAAAACCTTGCAGGATGTTGGCCTTGGTTATATTACCTTGGGACAACAATCAACCACTCTTTCGGGCGGTGAAGCCCAACGGGTAAAGTTGGCGACCGAACTTAGCAAAAGAGATACCGGGAAAACTTTATACATCCTAGACGAGCCCACTACAGGCTTGCACTTTGAGGATGTTCGCGTTTTGATGGAAGTCTTGGAGAAACTAGTGGAACGTGGCAATACGGTCTTGATTATTGAACACAATATGGACGTTATAAAATTAGCGGATCACATTGTGGATATTGGTCCAGAAGGGGGTGCCAAAGGCGGGAACATCGTTTTTGAAGGTACGCCTGAAAAATTAATTAAGAAGCAGGTTGGACATACCGCACGCTTCTTAGAAACAGAATTAAAAAGAAATTAAATGGCAAAATCCGAAGATCAACTACAGCGCGCTTTTGAACCTAAAAGTTGGAATGAGATTCGTACCAACGATTCCTGGGGAATATTTAAAATCATGAGCGAATTTGTAAATGGATATGAGTCTATGGCCCGCATGGGGCCTTGCGTTTCCATCTTCGGATCGGCTAGAACTAAACCCGACAATCCCTATTACAAGCTATCGCAAGAAGTAGCTTTTAAGCTCACCCAAAGCGGTTTTGGAATTATTACCGGCGGTGGTCCAGGCATTATGGAAGCAGGGAATAAGGGCGCTAAGGAAGGCAAGGGCAATTCGGTTGGATTAAATATCGACCTCCCGATGGAGCAAGAGCCCAATCCTTATATCGATCCCGATAAAAGCTTAGACTTTGACTACTTCTTCGTTCGCAAGGTGATCTTTGTAAAATACTCTCAGGGCTTTGTGGTGATGCCCGGTGGCTTTGGCACCTTGGATGAATTATTTGAAGCTTTAACCCTCATTCAGACTTATAAAATCGGACGCTTCCCAATTGTATTGGTAGGAAAGAAATTTTGGGGCGGATTATTAGAATGGATTAAAACCACCTTGCTTGAGGCGGAAAACAATATCAGTGAGAAAGACTTGGAGCTCTTCAAGTTAGTGGATACTGCCGATGAGGCGGTGGAAGTGATTGAAGACTTCTACCTTAAGTACATGCTAAAACCGAACTTTTAATTAAGGTCCTACCTAGCTTTCCTTTCAGCATAAATCGAGTGGCTAAATGCTGGTCCATCAGCCCCAGCTAAAGTCAAATTTTTAAGGCCTAAGGCGAATACACTCTTATGGCTTCCTTGCTCCTTTCTATTTATTATTGATGGAGAATGATTTTTAATGCTAGGACAAGTTCCACAGATTGTGGGATTTAGCTTAGCTTGAACGTCAATTAATAACAACCAATCAATTTTAAATTTTAGGGACATGAAAAAATCTATTGCAGAATTTATCGGGACATTTTGGCTCGTACTTGGCGGCTGTGGCAGCGCGGTATTGGCCGCTGGCTTTCCAAACCTGGGTATTGGCTTTGTTGGGGTAGCCTTGGCTTTTGGCTTAACCGTAGTAACCATGGCTTATGCTATTGGGCATATTTCTGGCTGTCATTTAAATCCAGCGGTTTCCATTGGATTATGGATGGGTGGTCGTTTTGACAAGAAAGACTTATTGCCCTATATCGTTGCCCAGGTACTTGGCGGAATTGCCGGGGCCGCAGTCCTTTACATCATTGTGAGTGGCAAGGAAAGCTTTGAAATTGGCGGATTTGCAGCCAATGGATATGGTGAGCACTCACCTGATGGCTATAATATGATGTCGGCCTTAGTCACGGAAATTGTAATGACCTTTATGTTCTTAATGATCATTTTGGGCGTTACTCATTCTAAGGCGCCAAAAGGCTTTGCTGGACTAGCGATTGGCTTGGGTCTCACCCTAATTCACCTTATTAGTATTCCCGTAACCAACACCTCCGTAAATCCGGCCCGCAGTACTAGTCAGGCCATTTTTGCTGGCGATTGGGCCCTGGGACAGTTATGGCTCTTTTGGCTAGCTCCTATTGTTGGGGCCATCCTTGCTGGTGTGGTTTACAAGTATCTATCTCCTGAGGAAAAAGCCTAGTCGAAACGATTTTTAATTGTTTTAAAACTTTAAACCCTTCTTGGCAACAAGAGGGGTTTTTTAGGTTTAGACCCTTTTATTTACACCTCGGACAGCAGGGATTCTTGAAGGGTTTCAAGGCATGGGATTTGAAGCAATCACTCCGTCGGAAATTTGAAAAACATTGTGGAGAGCCCTTTGATAGCAAAGCCAAATATGCGACCTTCAATAAATATTTCGGGGCTAAAAGATGCTTCGAACCTTAAAGAAGCAAAACCATGAAAATCTTAAACCGAATACTCCCTATCTTATTTAGCGGCCTTTTAATTTGGTCTTGTAGCTCTAAGCCTCAAATTGACATCAATCTTAATGAAGGTGAAAAATGGGAAGTAAATAGTGCCATGAAGCCCCATATTGAAAAAGGTGAAGACATTTTAAAAGCTTATGAAGTTAATGAAGATCAAGACTATCTGCAGCTAGCCAATAAGCTCAAGGAACAGAATCAGGCCCTAATAAAAAGCTGCACCATGAAAGGGGCCAGTCATGATGAATTACACAAATGGCTGCATCCCCATATGGATCTGATTAGCAAGCTTGGGAAGGCGGAAAACCCTGAACAAGCCGAAGGCATTGTGGATGATCTAGAGGACTCCTTCCAAGTCTTTCACGACTTTTTTAAATAAGGGATTAAGTTTTACGATTCTAAAGCCTAGTTATTTTCTTTTGGCCTTATGAAAAAAGCCTGGAACATTTTACCGCTTTCCTTTCTATTTATCGCCGCCTTAATAGGCAATGGCTTGCGGGCCAGTGCTTATTTTCAATTGCCCTTTGAATATGGCCATCTGGTTCATGCCCATTCTCATGTCGCCTTTCAGGCCTGGATTTACGGCAGCATGTTTCTGCTCTTGGTCAATGGCTTTTTAGAAGAAGTTCAAATTAAGAAAGGTAAATATTTACTGCAGTTTAAACTGAGTATGTTCCTGGTCTTGGCCATTCTCATTGCCTTTAGTTTGCAGGGTTATGCTTTGTACTCCATCATTCTCTCCACCCTTTTCCAAGGTTTAAATTATTGGTTTATTTATCGCTTTTTCAAAGATGCTAAAGGTCAAAGCCTCGCTTTGGTATTTATAAAGACCGGATTAATATTTGGGCTGATCTCTACCCTGCTACCTTTTGCTATTGGGGCCTTAGCTGCTCAAGGCCTTAAAGCAAGTGAGGCCTACCATTCTTTGGTATTCAGCTTCCTTCATTTGCAATACAATGCCTGGTTTTTATTCGTAGCCCTCGGCTTGTTTTATAAGTTTCTAGATGAGCATCAGCTTCCCTACTCCTTGCAATTTGGAAAGCGCTTTTATCAGTTTTTAAGTCTATCGGTTTTTCCTGCCATCGCTTTGTCCCTATTGGGGATGAGCTTTGCCTCAAAGATTATAATACTAGGCTACCTCGCGGCCCTTTTGCTAAGCCTTGCATTAGTCTATTTCCTTCGGTCGATTAAAAATAGCATCCAAACCCTAAAAGCAAAATTGAATCCTTGGCTAAAGTTACTATTGTTCGTTTTTTTAGCCTCCTTTGTTGCCAAGACTATACTTCAACTCAGTTCCGTCATTCCTGCTTTTAAGGACTTAGCCTTCTTTAACAAAGCCATCATTATTGCCTATTTGCATTTGAGCTTAATCGGCACGATTTCCTTTTTGCTTTTGGCCCTGTTGCTTGCTAAAAAGTATCTCCCTAATCATTGGTTCACGAAGCTTGGCGCCTCCCTCCTCTTTTGTGGTTTTGTGGGCAGTGAAGTATTACTGGTTTTTCGAGGCCTATCCTTTAACATTCATCAAATAGGCTTAATCACCGCCAGTATAGCGATGTTGCTTGGCATTCTATTCTTTGTTTTTGCTGGGATATACGCGGCGAGAGCCGGGACAGCTTCCTCAACTGCTAGGGAAATCAGTTAAAGGCTTAGCTTAAAGCACTATTATTAAGATGAGGGGAAATCAGCTGGGAGCTTTGGCCTTTTGTTAAAGCAAAAAGCTGGTATATAAAAATCGGTTTTTGTTGATTATGTTTAGCTTAGAAACGGCTTAGGGTGTGGGCAATAAGTATTTGATTGCTTATTGAAGAGGGATTGGAAAATAGTCATATGCAAATGTTGTATGCCATTAATAGAAGAAATATAAAATGTCTAAAAAACATACACCAGAAGAGTTGATGGCCCTGGCCGTTGAAGAAATGAAAAAATCAGTTCCAGATAATGGCAGAGATGATGACAAAATCAATCCTCAAGTTGGTGCTATTTTAGCTACACCACACGGTGAAATTATAGGCACAGCTCATAGAGGTGAACTAAGAGATGGTGACCATGCAGAATTTACCGTTTTAGAACGCAAAAACAGAGATAAGAACTTAACGGGAATGGTGCTTTATGCCACATTGGAGCCTTGTGCGCCAGGAGCTCGAAATCATCCTAAACTATCTTGTGCTGAACGTATTTTCAATGCCAGAATTGGAAAAGTTTATATTGGTTACATTGATCCCGACCCTACTGTTGCTGGTGAAGGCAGAGACTTTCTAAAGGATAATGGTATTGAAATAGATTTCTTTCCGAAGCACCTGCAAGATCATATTTACGAAGAGAATAAGCAGTTTTTCGATCAGGCAGAAATTAAAGCTAAAGAAAAGAAACAAAAAGTATTTACATCTCCTGCAAAACCATTTGAACAAGCTCTTAACAACTATGATGTAGATGCTTTATCTGATGATGCCCAAAAAGATATGATTACACGCATGTCGCTTCCCTATAAGCAAGGAAATGAAGGCTTTTATGAGTATTTATCTGATTTGAATTTATTAGCCAAACCAAACCGATCCAAAGTCTTTAAACCGACTGGTTTAGGTTTGTTGATTTTAGGCCGAAATCCTCAAGCTAATTTCCCGCAATCAAGAATCAAGTTTACTATAGAAAGAGAAAATCAAGAACCTTTTATATCAGAAATTGAAGGGCCAATTTTATTGATGCCCAAAAAAGTAGAAGACTTATTGGATGCCGCGTTTCTGACAGAAATTAATAGGGATGGTTTTCATAGGGAAGAATTAACTAAAGTCTCTAAGAAATTATTGAGAGAGTTAATTATCAATGCTATCGTTCATAGAGATTACACAATAGAAGGTGCACAAATTAAAGTATTGGCCAGCGCTAATAAAATTGAAATTTGGAGTCCTGGAAAACCTTTGTTCAGCATGGAAAAGTTTAAAGCCTTTGATGTGCCTTCTCAAAGTAAGAATCCGAAAATTGCCTATATTTTCTATAAAACCCGTTTGGTTGAAGAACGAAACATAGGAATGAAAGAACTCAAGACTTTCAAAGAAACGAACAATGTAAAAGCCCCTTCATTCAGAATGGAAGAGTCCTACTTTGTAACTACCATTTATAGGACTACGGTTCAAGAAGAAGTATTTGAACTCACAGCAGAAGAGAAATCAAACCCTCTTCTCGCCGAGATAAATGAGAAACAAATTAAATTCTATCGTTATGTCGCCCAAAATGGTCCAACGAGCTCCGGAGATTACGCCAAGATCATAGGCAAATCGGACCGGACTGTTAGAAACTATTACAAGGGCATGGAAAAGGTCCTAAAACAAGAGGGTTCTGGACCGGCTACTAAATATGCGCTTTTTGATTAAGGTATTTTCCGGAGAAAGCTATCCGGAAAAAAAGAAGCCCTATCCGGAAAATTTCCGGATAAGATGCAAACCCGGAAAAAGATATCCGGAAAAAATAAAATATTAAACCGGAATTTTCCGGAAAGAAATAGCAGATGAATAAAGTAAAAACGGCATACAATCGAGTAGTCGGCCTCAGCCCTAAGCAGGACTAAGGTGCGCCTCTCAACCGAGCAAAGCGAGCTCAAGCATTTCTAAAAAAATAATAATGCATGCTTACACCACCCAACCTAGTTCAACTACCTTTCCTTCCCAATTTCGTGAGAGCGTGGGTTGTATATGATATACTCTTCTTACCACAGCTGGCTAACACGGTTCAAATAGTGCCAGTGATTTCTGTTCTATTTGTGCCACTGTAAGTCCTTCTAAGTACTTTCTGCTTGACAGTACCGGAATGTGCACCTCTAATCCTTCTCTCCCCTAACTCTCGGCAATCTTGCAGCTTTAAATAGCTTCACCAAATTCCATTAAGGGACTTCCCGCCTTAACGAATTCATTCGGGCAGGTCACCCTCTGGAATTTAGGTACCTTTGATACCTGTTGTCCTTGCCAGGCACACAGATTGTATGAAAACAATAACCGAAACAGTAGTGAATTCAAGGGTTTTAGCCCGCTTCAACTTTCTTGTAACTTAATAGGAAAGTGCCACTAAATCGGCTACTATTCTTATGCGAAACGTCGGCAAATATTTGAAATGAACAAAATTCTAACTCTAATATTGACTTTATTTTGCTGTCTAAATCTCTTCGGACAACAAGAGAATAAGATAGAAACAATTCCTTTGGAAAAAGATATTGAAATTGTGATTTCATCCATAGACTCAACTTCGTTTGAGTTATATGATATTTATGAGTTCACCTACTTCACCACGAATAAAGATGTTAATGCCAGATTCTGGGTTAATAAAAATGATACGACCCTCGAACGTGGAAAAGTGAATTTGAAATTATGCCGAATATTTCAAATGGAAACAGAAGACGGTCTAAAAATTAGAGGTTGTGCCTTTTATAACGGCTTAGCTATCTTAAAAAATGACTCTATTGTTAGAGAGTTTGACTTTAACGAGTACGGAGAAAGCCCAACTTTAAGACTTTGCTCAACCGAATAAAAAAACATTTGCCAACAACAAATAAACGCAAGGCTGCTTTAATCCCGCTCCGGCAGAGGCTTTACGGTGGACATAGAAATCTCATGTTCTCCTTTGCAACACCGCGGACCAAGCCGTTCTGCTTTTGTTAAAACCTTGTCTCCAACTTTAAAATGAACAAAGTACTAATCATAATATTGACCTGCGTTTTGGCTGCTTGCTCTTCAACAAACAAAAAGGATGTAGCCATTGAACAGGCTTCCATTGATAGCGTCGAAATTGCAGTGGAGGCACATCAGGCTGAGAAGGACTTTGACTGTATCCGAGGAGAACCAGAACCATCGCTTGACTCGGTAGTTTTTCCAAATAGCCATTTTCAACTTATTGACAAAACAACTGCCATCGAGATGGTTGTTCTGGACAATGGCGACAGAATAGCTGTTCGACACGAAGGTTGTGAGTATTTTGTGCAGACCTACCGATTTGAAAGCTCCCGATTTCAGGCTGACATAACTGACATTTTATTTTGGCACAAAATTACGGTCAAGCTATTAAGTGAGCTTGAGCAAGCTAATATTTCACCGATTGACATTAAAGCCGGACTTTCTGCACTGGCTAATTACATGGATGTTAACACCGAAATAAATCTTGAAGAGGAAATTGAATTTGGGGAAAGCGAAATCAGACAATTTGTATCGCTAGACAAAATTGAACAACTTGACAAGGACAGGTTCGCAATTGAAGTTATTTTCGCAATCGGGCCACTCTAAAAAAGAGGAAAATACTGGAGGTATCATGGCAAATAGTGCATACCTCACAAGGCGCTGCTCTAAGCCAGAACCTAATAGCATATTCCACACAGCAGCCCTCCCAAAATTGCAGATAAAAAGTATCAATTTGTACCAAGCTAAGAAATTACTCCTGCTAAGGATGAAATTGAGAAACACTCATTTACAGTAAAATACGATATGATAATTTTACCCTTAGTCAGAATTTGAAAAATGAGACTATTCGACATCTTCAAACGGAAAAGGAAAGAATACAAACCACAGTTTGCAGGAAGAGTTTTGCAGACTGAATTGGACGACTTTCTGATAGTGGAACTTGTCCCTCGTGAGAACATAACGGAACTAGCAAAAGATGCCAAAGCCATTCAAAATATCTCTGAAAACCATTCAGGTAAGTATGGATCTTTCAAGGTTCACGTAATCGAAAAAAAGGATGTTGAAACGGTTGACAGAAATATCCCTATCAACGAAGTATTCAAAATCCTAAATGACAGTGGACTTGAAAAATTTGACACGGTTACGACTTGGAGTTCTTCTATCCAAGAGGATAGTAAGTTTTCAACAGCGTATGGGGTAAGAAGTGGTGCGATAATCGTAGAACGAATTAGGGACGTAGCAAATCATATTTGGTTTGACCTGCATCCGACTTGGCTGAAAGATGAAGTGCGCACTCAACTTGAACCTGTGATACACCGTGTATGCTTAAATTGGAATTTAGTTTTAGTGGATAGAAGGCTGAACGTAATTGTTGACGCTTCTGACAAAACAGCATTGAACGAGTATCTGTACCAAGAAGATGACGAAGAATAAAAAAACGTGTTACAACAACGATAGCCATTGCACAACCCTCCGAAAACGATAAATCCAGATCCACTTAGCGTCGTTTTAAGGCCACTTACTTTACTTTTTACGTTCAGGTTAGCACTATTTCAGGGTGCTTAAATCGCCTTAAAACTTGGCAACAGATCACTTTTTCAAGCGCTGGTCTACCTTGGCAAAGGACCTTAATGTTAGCCACACTTTTAATTGATGGTTTAGCATGTTTGGGCAGTTTTTAAGCTTATGAGCTGCTACAGCCATCAACATCTGCTTCCATGCATGAACTTTCTACACGTACGTTTCATGAACGGACTTTGAATTTTGATTACCACTTGGAGCTGAAAGTCTTGAAAGTAACCAGAAATGGATCAGTAAGATGGGGCTCTTACAACTGGGTGTATGTATCTGCATCTTTGCAAGGAAAATACATCGGAGCTCAAGAGATAGGGAACGGAATTTGGCGGGTGTTTTATAGAAATGTATTTTTAGGATACTTCAATGAAAATGAATTAAGATCCAAAGAACAATCAGTAAGGCTAGAAACGAATCTAATGTAAACTCTAATCTATGACTTGTGTAAACGATGAATCTTAACGAACCTTATAGCAAATTGCAAAAAATGACACAATTCTTTAGAAAAATCCGCCAAAACTTGCTTTTGGAAAACAAAACTGGAAAATATTTTAAATATGCTTTGGGTGAAATTTCACTTGTTATAGTTGGAATCCTAATAGCATTATCTATCAACACAAATGTTGAGAATAGAAAACGTCAAAATGAAATAAAAGACTTTTTAAATATTATTAAAGATGACATTTCAACAGTTGTTACTGAAGTCAAAGAAATAAAAATTTACAGGGACTCTTCTAAATATTATTCCTATCAATCATTAAAATATATTAATAGCAATATTCAGCTTGGCATTCAAGATTTTGATAAAGTCTTGAACGCTAAATATAATCCTAATGGTAGCAAAAAATTGGTTTTCAATAAAAATGCTTTCAATTCTTTAATCAGCTCCGGACTAATGACTAAAATAAAGAACGAAAATATCCGAGATGCTTTAATTGATTATTATGATATAATTGGAAAATCAGAAAAATGGGATGCTCTGTTTTTTGAAACTTTAAGTTATTCTAATAGAGAACTTTTTGTGGAAGTTGGGGGTATTGAATTATTTGATTATATGTCTAATCCAAAATTGATAACAGAGAAGCATCAAATATGGTTTAACAAATTTGTTAACAGCCATTTTCTAGCTTCATTTCATCTTGTCAACCTTGATGATCGAAATATTTATGAAGGATACACTGAATTAATAAAAAAAGGAGAGCATCTCATTGAGTTGATAGAGTCAGAATATGATTGAGTTAAAATTCCAAGTAGTATAAATTGAGCCTTTATCATAACGAAAGGCTAACTGCTAAGGATGAAATTGAGAAACACTCATTTACAGTAAAATACGATTTGATAATTTTACCCTTAGTCAGAATTTGAAATGATCAAACCAAGACGAAAATATCTAAAACCAAACTCTAGAATTCTTTGGAGCATGATGGCATTAATCGGAATTACCTTCCTTAGCCTATTTGCGTTTTTTGCTTATGACTCCAACACAAAGATCATTTACGAGGTAGACCTAGGCCACATGGACAGTCTGCGATCAGATATCAATTCATCCCTGCCCTTAGTTATTTCAAGGACTTCAACCAAGGACAGTATACTTGTCAGACTCCCTAAAGGTGGTAGTATGACTCACATAATAGTTTACCTACAATCAGAATATGAAAGATTTAAAGCGAACCTTAAAGTTGATGACCCAATGAGTTTTGAAAATCCAATTCTCTCGACAGATATTGACTTTACAGGAATACAAGATGGACATTATTTGGTAATATGGTTAACTTGTTACAATGGAGGAAAAAAGACTATTGAACTAAGAACGCAGAATTAAAAAACCGCAACACCACAAAAAATAAACGCAAGTTGGCATTAAACCCGCTCTGGCAAGGCGTTTACGGTGGACGGAGAAATCTTATGTTTTTATAAACCCTCGGATTAAGTCGCTTTGCGTTTAAATAAAACCCTTGGCAGCAATTAAGTCAAGATAATTAGGACAAATTGAATAATATGTTAAATTTGAATTCATGTTTAACATATTTACCCATAATGAAGTTCGAAACTCCTCCAGAAACCTCAAAGCTTGAAGATCAAGTATTCAAGGATTTTTTCTCTGGAAAATACTCTGAGTTTCTCCAGAAAACTGATCAAAGGTATTTTTACTGGGACGAAATAAAACATCGTAAAGATCTTCCTTATAAAGACCCCTTGATCACATGGTCTTTGGTAAAGCTTCATAGACAAGGTAATTACAAAAAAGTAAAGTTCGGAGGTGAAGTGTTCCATTACTTTCTCACAACACCAATTCAACAATACCTTCATGAATTTGATTTAAAACTAATTGTTGGATTGTATAAATCTCCAATAACAGAATATGATAAAGCTGAGTATTTAAAAAACTCAATTCTTGAGGAAGCTGTCGCTAGCTCTCAAATTGAAGGAGCTGCTACAACTACCGAAGCAGCATTTGACATGCTCAAAAAAGGACGAGAACCTCGAGATGAATCAGAACAAATGATTTTCAATAATTTAAGAGGAATTAGATTTATTAAAGAAGAAGTCGAAAAGCCTCTAACTAAAGAATTGATTATTGAAATCCATAGAATGATGACCGCTAATACAAGTGCTGAATATTGCGCTGGTGGTTTTAGAAAAGAGCAAATATATGTTCAAGATCATGTAGATGGCGAAATCGCCCATGTACCTCCAAGTCATGATTCAGTCGACTCTTACATTAATGACCTAGTCGATTTTGTTAATTCTGAAAAGGCATTTATGCATCCAATAATCAAAGCTTCCATTATTCATTTTATGTTCGGATATATTCATCCATTCATGGATGGCAATGGAAGAACCGCTCGGGCACTTTTTTATTGGTACTTAATAAAAAAAGAATACTCTCTAATTGAGAACGTCTCAATTTCTAGGGCCATACTCAATTCCAGAACACAGTATGACAAGGCATTCTTGAAAACTGAAAACGACAATAAAGATTTAACCTATTTCATCAACTATTCAATGAAGAACTTGAGAGTTGCTTTTGAAAGTTTGATCAAATACCGAGATAAAAAGAAAACACAAAAGGAAAATGCGAATTTAATAGCCTATAAAATTATGGAACATGGTCTTTTAAGAAGGCAAGCTGACTTAATCGGCTTTTTGTTCGGCAATCCTAAAAGCAAAATAAATTTAACCGCTTACTCGGAGAAGCACAATATAGTAAGACAAACAGCCAGAAAAGACTTAAATGAATTGCTGAGAATAGGCTTGATAAAAGAAGAGAAAGAAGGAAGAAATAAACTATTTTCTCTTAGCACAGAAGATGCAATTGCAAAGTTTTTAGAAAAATAGCTGCAAATCGATTGGACGACTCTGCCCTTGATTAAGAACGCTTTCACCCCTCTCACCACCCAAGCCAACTACAGGCCTTCGCAATAAAAGGGAAAGCTATAAGCCTTGCCAATCAACTCCTAAAGCAATAGCCCCATGTTCTGCGTAAAAACTAGTCGTTTGCGATTCACTTTTGACTCTGAATCCATTCCTCTCTCAGCGTAGCAAAAACCATATCATCGTGCCATAGGCCGTTCATTTCAATACTTTGCTTAAAATGAGCTTCTTGCCTAAACCCTAGCCTTTTCATTAAAGCAATAGAACTAAAATTTTCCGGATCAACCGAAGCGACTATTCTATGCTTTTGAAACTTAGCAAAAAAGAAATCGATTACTTGCGTCATTGCTTCGCTTGCGAATCCATTTCCACGGTACTTTTTAGAGAGGGTGCAGCCCAACTCCACTTGCTGTTCATCCATAAAATGAATGCCCACATCGCCCATTACTTCCCGCGATTCCTTTTGAATAATAAGCATCTGGAACCAGGTGCTGGGAATGTTGAACTCCTCTGACACTTTAGCAATAAAGGCCTCTACCTCCGCGACAGATTTTGGTTGAAAACCCTGGTACCTATTCGTTTCTACATCCGATCGATATGAAAAAATACTCACGGCATTTTCCTTTTCCACTGGCTGCAGAATAAGCCTATTTGATTCTATAATCATTACTTAGCTCGTTTTTCTCCTTTTAGCATTATTTCAGTAAGCTTATAGCCTTCCTCCACAAGAATTCTAATGGACCAATTGCCTTTCTTTTCAGGTAGAAATGACTAAAAACCAAATTGAATCCGAATACGACAATGGTAATGTAAACAAGCTCACTCGGTTTAAGCTTGCCATAAAAACCTAGCCCATACCCATAAAATATAAGTACGCAAACCAGTGATTGAAACATGTAGTTTGTTAATGCCAAGCGACCGGTTTTAGCCAATAACTCAGAAAGCCATGGGATAGATCCTAGCACAATGATGAGCCCGTTTATATATCCAAAGCCAAGAGCGGTCTCGAAAACTACATTAAGGCCAATTAGTATCGGACGCCAAAATGGATCGGTCTCTAAATTGACCATGCTAAAGACATCCATTTTAAAGTATTGCCAAATGCTAGCAATTAGAATTAAGGAAAGTGAAATAGCAAGGTATTTTCTAGCCTCCTTTTTAATGCTACTGACCCACTCCTGCCTTGCCGCGTAAACACCAATAAAAAACAAGCCCCATGTTTTAGGAATATACCAAATAAGGTTTTCCGGCATAAAAGCCCAAAATTCTTTCATCCTAAGATCAAATATCTGCCAATAATTACCGCTGGCATAAATGGTAATAAACTCGCTCAGATCTACAGCATGTTCTGTATCCAGGGTAGGGAAATTAAAAAAGAGCACAAAGCAATAGTACAGCGGCCGAAACATGATGAAAAGCAAGCCTAAGGCAAGTAGCGCTCTGTTGGGTAATTGCAGAAATGGGAGTATCATGAAACCGAGAAGAGCGTAGGAGGCCAAGATATCACCAAACCAAAAAACAAGAATATGGATAGTCCCGAACAACAAAAGCACCAACATTCTGCGCCGGAAATAGGCTTTAAAGTTTTCCTTGCGCGATTGTTGCTGAAGTACAATTCCATATCCGAATAGAAAGGCAAATATGAACATGAACTTGCCTCCAGCAAAGTTTACCACAAATTCCACCGTCTGCTTTTCAAATCCTTCAAAGGCCCCGTAAAATTCGCCATAGTGGCTCAATGGCGCGTGAAATACAAATACGTTCACCAAAAGAATTCCGAACAAGGCAAATCCCCTCAATGCATCAATTTCCTGTATTCTTTTCAAGCTTCAATATTGTTTAATTTATAAATCCTTAGGGCTTTATCCCCAAAAAACATCAAAGGTCGGCATTCATTAAAACAAGAAGGAACAGCATTTTTAGATTAAAAAATAAGCCCTTGTATTACTGCTTAAGTTGCAACATACTGCCTTTCTTATAATAATGCTTGCCTCTATAGCTTAAACTTAAGGAAAGACATTGGCCTCAGTCCCGTCTAAGTTTAAGCAAGATTAGCTAGGTTTACTTTATAAAAATTGTATCAGAGCGAAATGGAGTATACTGTCATACCATGTTCACCTCCTTTACAGCGATACGTGAAGCACTATTGGCTGCTAAGTGTAGACGAACATGATCTATTGAGCCCAAAAGCCATTATGCCTTATGGCTGGTTTGAACTCGTTTTTCAAAGAGATATGAAAACGGAAAACATCTCATCCAGTGTGGGCCCTAATGGTTTTTTCACCGGGCAACATGATCGTTCGATTACCATTAACCTAAGCTCGCCTTTTCGCTCGGCTGGTATTTCATTTCAACCCTGGGCCGGAAACCTGTTATTTGGTATACCTGCCAATAATTTCACCAATAAGAGAAGTGATTTTTCCGATTTAGATAAGGATTCAGATTTAGCGGATAGCGTTTTTGCAGCTTCCGGCCATTCCGAAATTAAAACCCTCTTCGATCAATACCTAGCTGAGAAGTTAGTCCCTAGGCCAATAGATGAAGTATCTGAATTTATCACTCGCCAAATTTTAAAGGCACCCAGTAAAAACCAGCTAAGCAGAATTATTCCTCAAATTGGAATTGGCAAAAGAAGGATTGAACAACGGTTTCTTTCTTCAACCGGCGTTTCAATTTCATCCTATCTTAGAATTGCCAGATTTGATGGAGCCCTTCAAATGATTGGATCGCTTCCTGATAAATCCCTCACCAAAATTGGCCTAGACGCCGGATATTATGATCAGGCACATTTTATTCGAGATTTTAAAGCCTTCTCCAGTGTCACCCCTGGTTTTCTAAGAAAGACTATTAATGGAATGGATGAAGTAAGCAAAAAACTGGTGCTCAATTGAGCCAGAATAAGCCATATATGATTCACAAACTTTCAGGTATAATTATTTGCCTATTCGCTATTTTACTATTCACCAATGGTATATCGAAGAAATCTGCTATTGAAAAAGAGAAACCAATGATTTCCTTTTCCTTTGATGACGGCTCAATCGATGACTACCGTATTTTATCTAATACCCAATGGAATAGAAAGCTCCTAGAAAACCTCAATAAGAATAATCTACAGGCCATTCTTTTTGTAAAAGGTATAAACTTAAATAATGTGAGAGGAAAGGAAATCATGCAACAGTGGAACGATGCGGGTCATTTCATTGGCAACCACACCTATCACCATCCTTATTTTAGTAGTGATAAAGTAAGTCTAGATTCCATGAAGCAAGAGCTGAAAAAAACGGATTCCCTTATTAACGTTTATTCTAATCACGTAAATATTTTTAGATTTCCGTACTTAAGTGAAGGTAATACGACAGCTAAGCGAGATGGATTTAGAGACTTCCTAGATGCTAAAGCATATAAAAACGGTCATGTTACTATTGACGCTTCTGATTGGTATATAAATTCAAGATTAATTAAGGCTCTGAAGGGTGATAAGGAAGTAAATCTTGAAGCCTACAAAGAATTTTATATCAAACATCTTTTTGAACGTGCTCTCTTTTATGATTCCCTGGCCACTGAACTTAATGGAAGAAAAATAAAGCACACTATTTTATTGCATCACAACTTAGTGGCAGCACTTTTTTTAGATGAATTGATCCAACATTTTAGAGAAAATGGTTGGCAGCCGATTAATTACAAAGAGGCAATATCAGACCCTATTTATAAATACAAACCCGAAACCTTACCGGCTGGTCAAAGCTTGATTTGGGCGATGGCTAAGGAAAGTGGCAGGTTTGATAGTATTTTGAGGTATCCTGGAGAGGATTCCAGATATGAGAAGAAAAAAATGGACCGCTTAGGCTTATGAGACTTTCAATCCTCCTATCCTTCATCTTCCTTTTCCAACCTGGAAGTAAACTATTAGCAAACAACGACTTAGCTCTACCCATGGGCTATACCGTCAATGAACTTAATCTAATAAAGGTCAAAATTATTAATGGCGATAAAATCTTATCTAAACAATTCCAATCCATGCTTGAGCAAGCTCAAGCTTTTATGGAAATTGAACCACCATCAGTAATTGATGACTCTAGTTCGCCTTTAGGGGCCGATTCACATGACTATGTTAGCTATGCACCTTACTGGTGGCCAAACCCATCAACAAAAACTGGACTCCCTTATGTAAGAAGAGATGGCGAAATAAATCACGAATTACGAGATAAGGGTGATGACAAGGCGTTCACTAAAATGGCAAATGCCGTTCATTTATTAGCGCTGGCCTATTTCTATTCCGATAAAGAAAAATATGCTTTAAAGGCTGCACAGTTTATTGATGTTTGGTTTCTCGACACCGCAACTTATATGAACCCAAATGCCCAAGGAGGCCAAATCATCTTAGGGAAGAAAGATTTTGGAAGACGCGCAGGTATCAATGAACTCAGGTTTCTTTCTAATGTCCTTGATGCCATTAAAATTTTAGAAAGCTCAAAGACTTGGACTTCTGAGCGGGAAGTAAAAATTAAGAAATGGTTTTCGGACTATCTAAAGTGGTTAGAAAAAAGCGACCATGGAGAAAAGGAAAAAACACGCCCGAACAACCATGGAACCTGGTATGATGTGCAGTACATTTCATTAGCCATTTATCTGGAGCAAATGGAAAAAGCGAAAAATCATTTAAAAAAGTATAGTTTTTCCAGGATTGACAAACAAATCAAGAGCAATGGAGAACAGCCTTTGGAAGTCACTCGAGGAAGAAGTTTACACTACAGCTTATACAACATTCGGGCATTTTTTGCCTTAGCAGCCTATGCCAAACAAGTTGGAATAGATTTATGGAACTACCAGTCTCCCGCTGGCTCTTCTATTAAAGTTGCCCTTGATTATCTTACTCCCTACATTGGAAATCAGTCCAATTGGCCCTTTCAAGATTTAGGTAGTAAAGAACCAAAAAAATGGGAATTGTTACTGTCACAAGCTTTCTTCTGGTCTAACGATGAACGATATCAAAAGCTATTGAATGGCATAGAGGCAAAATATTGTTATCCAAATTGTTTTTATCAATTGGTAATTCCAAGCTCACCTGTCTAAAAAAAAAATAACGGCTCATACCAAGCTCTGCATCTAGCGACTATTCATAATTCCTTTTCAAAACCTTTAAGTATCATTTTGCGAATTCCAGAACCTTAGCTTGATGGAATTTCTTCGCATAGATTTGGAGAGTCGAAAACTTAAGTTTGCCAAATATTTTCTTTCTCAAAGATCTAGCTCAAAGCTTATTGGTTTTGTTTGGAAAGCTTAACTTTGATAGTATCATATGATACTACCATGAAGCCACCTTATCATATAAATGCTAAGATTCTAAAGCTGATTTCAGAAGTCTCTGAAAAAATTGGAGCGGTAAAATCTGGTTTCATGGATAAACCTAGTCCTCAACTGAGGAAACAGAATAAAATTAGAACTATTCATAACTCCCTTAAAATTGAGGGCAACACCTTAAGTGAAGAACAGATATCTGGATTAATTGATAATGAACCGGTGATTGGTCCTATAAAAGACATCAAAGAAGTTCTTAATGCAATTAGGATTTATGAAAACCTAGATGCCCTAGACCCCAAATCGGAAAAATCCTTTTTAAGTGCTCATAAAACCTTAATGGAGGATCTGCTTGTTAATCCTGGAAGCTATAGAAGCAAAGAAGTTGGCATTGTAAAAGGAGATAAAGTTGCTCACTTTGCCCCTCCTCCATCGAAGGTACCTTTTTTAATGCGTGCGCTTTTCGAATATTTAAATGACCCCGATGAACTAGGCCTAATTAAAAGCTGTGTATTTCATTACGAAATGGCGTTTATCCATCCATTCCTAGATGGAAATGGAAGGATGGGGCGCTTATGGCAAACCTTGATCCTTTATGACGATTATGAGGTTTTTGAACACCTACCCTTCGAGTCTCTAATTAGCCAAAGTCAAGATGAATACTATCGCGTTCTAGCAGAATGCGACAAAGCGGGAAATTCTACTCTTTTTATTGAATATATGCTAAGGATCATCAATGAGTCCTTATCTGAAATCCTCAAATACAACAACAATCCTTTGAGCCAAATGGATCGCTTGAAATACTTTAGCGCAAAGCAGAAAGGCGATTTCACCAGAAAGGATTACATGAACATTTTTAAGACCATTTCCTCGGCCACCGCTAGCCGCGATCTAAAAGCAGGCATTGAAATGAATCTTTTCGAAAGCACCGGAAGCTTTAACAAAACCAGCTACCGCCTAAAAAAGGCCCGCAATTCGTGAATAAGAAAAAAAGCAGCAGCAGATTTTCCCCTCCATTACTTATGTCTTTACCTTAGGCTAAATCATTTTGATAGATGAAAAACGGCATTAAATACTTGCTCCTTCTGAGTTTCTCAGTCTTTTCCAGTAGCAATCTTTGGGGCCAATGGGAGCTGGAGCCGAATGACCAACGCTATTTTGAAGAAGAGGATTTAGATAGCGCGCAGCAAGTCTTTCAAAAGCATTTAAAAGAGGGCTATTGCTATGTTTTCCAAAGCCATACTGGTCCAAATCACCGCAGCCAGGCGATTTACTATCAGGTTTTAAAGCACCAAGGCATCCGCGTTAAGCATAATAATCAGTTTATCGTTTGTTGTTTTGAACAGGCTTATAACCAATTTTCCATTCCCTATATCAATAAGCAGTATTCGTCCACATTTTTCGATTCAGTGGCATCTGAGACTCGCAGTATTAAAACATCTGAAGATCACTTCTGGCAACAACTGGATGAGAAATGGAGCCATGAAAAATTTGAGTTTTATGCCCATATCTCTCCGCATACTCTTTTAGATCTTGACAGCATCTGCTTCCAGGCCATGACTAAAACGGAACAACAACTATGCGATCAGGTCTATGAACTCAGCGGTAATTTTAATGAGCGAAAGTTTGAATTAAAGCTACTAAAATCCAATCTCCCCGTGGAGAATACTAAAGTAAAAGTATGTGATACTCTGCACTCCGAATACCTATACCGGCGCTTTAAAACTGTAGAGCAAAACAGTAAAAGAAAGCTTGAGCCAATAGACTCTAGTATTAAAGTGGTGGAAATCCGCTTTCAAAATCCCTTTGGTGATGCGGATTACCTCAATCAATCTGATCAAACCGTTTTTTATGAACTACCACCGGATACTATTTACACCAATGCCGATAATGAAGCCATTTTTTTCAGCCTTGAGCTGTATAAAGGGGAAGCTAGCAATAGTATCGATGTGTCTAATGAACTGCTATTGGCTCTAAGGCTCAATCCTAAACTCAAGGATGAGGAGCTGAAAAAGGCAGCTTATCTCTATTACAAAATGCGTATTCTAGATGATAAGATAGTCTTGATTCGAAGACCACTTTAGGATTAATACCTTTAGGGAAAATATCACCCTATGAAATTCCTCCGACCTCTATTTCTACTTTTATTTCTTGCTTGCTCCACCATAGGATTCGCACAGCTAAAGCTGGACGCTAAAAAGCTTGATAAAAAACTAGCTGAGCTGCAAGCTTTAACCAAAACGGTAGGTTTCTCGGTGGCCATTGTACATAAGGATGAACTTATTTATGCCAAGGGCTTTGGTTATCGAGATTTGGAGAATAAGCTTAAAGCAGATGAAAACACTCTTTTTGCAATTGGATCCAGTTCCAAGGCTTTTACCACGGCTTTGCTTGGCGCGATGGAAGCCGAGGGTGATTTTTCCTTTGAGGACAGTCCCAGCGATTACCTCCCAGATTTAAAATTCTATAATGATGAGCTCAACAATCAATTGAAGGTGCTTGATATGGTCTCGCATCGCAGCGGTTTACCGCGCCATGATTTCTCTTGGTATTTATTCCCTACTCAAAATCGCGATAGCCTCTTAGCCCGAGTAGAATTTCAAGAACCCTTTAGTGGCCTGAGGCAAAATTGGTATTACAATAATTTCATGTTCCTCGCTCAAGGAATGATTGCCGAAAAAATTAGCGGTAAATCCTGGGAAGCCAATATTCAGTCTGATTTTTTTAATCCGCTGGAGATGAAGCGATCAAACCTTAGTATTTCCGCTTTAGAGCAAGATGAAAATGCTTCAAAAGGATATGGTTTGGATGGAGACTCAAAAAGTAAGGTCCTTCTCTATTATGATATTGCGGCCATGGGTCCGGCGGGCAGCATTAACTCCAGCGCAAAGGAAATGGCCAACTGGCTAAAGCTTTGGCTGAATGAAGGAAATTACAATGATCAACAGGTTTTACCTGCGGCCTATATAAGAAAGGCCCAAAACCCCTTAATGCTAATTGGCAGTGGAATCTCCGACCCTCAGTTTCCCGATATCCATTTGGCTTCTTACGGATATGGCTGGTTTATAGCCTCCTATAAAGGACATTACCGCATGGAGCATGGCGGCAATATTGATGGTTTTTCCGCCAATGTTTGCTTGTTCCCCGAAGACGATTTAGGCATTGTTATCCTCTGCAATCAAAACGGCTCCTCCCTACCCCCGTTGGCACGCAATCTTATTTCAGATATGCTTTTAGATCTGAATAAAACCAATTGGCATGACTTGCATAAGGAGCGATTAGATCAAGCCAAAAAAGCGGAGGAAGAAACGCAGGAGAATGAAGCAGTTACGGAAATTCCGGGCAGTTCGGTGCACCTGCCTGAAGAATACCAAGGCTTTTATCATCATCCAGGATATGGAAGTTTTAAAGTATTCACGACCAATGATTCTCTATTCGCAAAATTCCCCATTGAAAAGGCCTACCTAAAACCAAAATTCTACGACATCTTCGATTTGTATTTTATGGAGGATGATAAAGTAGATATCGAAGCGGGTTCATCTTTAAAGTTAAACTTCCAGACTAATAATTTAGGTGACATCCAAGGGGTTAATATAAAGTTCGAACCCACTTTAGAGGCCCTATCCTTTAAACGAAAACCACTTGATTTTGAATTAAGTCCGGCCGAATTAGAGACACTTGTTGGCGCTTACCACCTTTCAGGAATTAGTATCCAAGTTTCAGTAAAAGATGGTGTTCTAATGGCCTTAGTACCGGGGCAGCCCGAATACAGCTTGATTCCCATTGCCGATAAAGAATTTCGGATTGAAGGACTGCAAGGCTATAAAGTGAAATTTGAAGCTCAGGAGGAAAACATGAACATGATCCTTATGCAACCCAATGGCACTTTTACGGCCAAGCGAGAATAGACTAATTAATCCCTAAAACCCTGAACTCCTGAGGCTGTTTGTCGTTTTTACGAATATGAGATTTAGGCAAATCCTATACTTACTATGCTGGCCATTATTAAGCTTTGCTCAAGCTAATTTGGTGCAGAACCCCAGTTTTGAAGTCAGCAAGAAAGAGGATGGCATTTTTGAAATAGGGCAGGATGAAAACCTTCTCTTTTCATGGTGGAACCCACTAGAGAATGAGGTTTATCTATTCGCTGAGCCAGAAGCTTATGTCGCCAAAGCGGCAGAGGGAAAAAAGGCCATAGGGCTCATTCTTGGTGATCTTTGGAACCGGCCTTACAATAGCTATCTCAGCGGTAGATTGAAATCCCCATTAAAGCAAGGTGAGAACTATTGTTTATGCTTTGAAGTCCTATTGCATCGCAGTTCGCAATTTGCCGCTTCGGAAATTGGGCTTATCCTTCACCGGGATAAAAATCTTCTCCGTGAAATTGAAGATCCCCAAAGTTTGCAAGCCACTATTTACGCCAATGAAGGCAAGCCCATAAGCAATAGCAAGTGGCAGAAGTACTGCGCTTATTATGAAGCCAGTGGCGGTGAGCGCTTTATAAGTATCGGCAAGTTTGGTAGGGAAAAGGCTTATTCGCTTAAGGCATTAAATATCGAATACTTCCCTGATCGGGATGGATACCATGATCAAGCTTTTTACCTTTTCGATAATATCTCCCTAAATCCCTTAAAGGATAGTATTAAGTGTAGCTGTGCACCGCCGACTTCAGCGCCAAGCCCACAAAATCAGAGGCCCTACCTATTTGCATTAGATGCTTCGGAGTCTATGCTAAAGAAAGACTATTTTGATAGCCTTCGCTACGAGTTAAGTGACTTTCTAAACGATTTGCCAGATGGCAGCCCCTTAAGTTTTACAAAATTCGCAGCCCAA
The DNA here is from genome assembly GCA_024742495.1 of Bacteroidota bacterium. Classification (GTDB taxonomy): domain Bacteria; phylum Bacteroidota; class Bacteroidia; order Flavobacteriales; family Schleiferiaceae; genus Croceimicrobium. The sequence continues at coordinate 588,239 of JANSYJ010000002.1, read as the reverse complement.
GCGGAATTGTTAGAGCAAGGCCAAAAGAATAGAGCCAGCGCCCAAAAGATTGATGAAGCCCTACAAAGGGTTTCAGTAAAGGGATCTACCAATGCTTTCGAAGGATTAAAAATGGCTTATGCCAGCCGAGCAACAGAAAGCATCGATTCGGCCTTGGTCATCCTTATTTCTGATGGACGTTTCCCCGTAGAAGATGAAATGGTGGAATTAGTACGAAGCCAATATGAACAGTACCATCGGCAGTTAATTTTCATCCAAATTGGCAATCGCGCTTTAAATGTAAATCGCCTAAAACCCTATATGGGCGGATACATGCACATTAGTCCTCCCGAAATTCATCGAAGTTTTTATGCTATCAGCAAGAATCAATTTCAGGCCATTAATGCTGAAGCCTGTCCCTGTGTGGATAGCTTCCCAAAGGAAAGGAACTATCATTTTGTTTTTGATTACTCTGGCTCCACCCTTCAAGAAAATGAAGATTTTAGAAAAGGCCTCCTTGATCTCTATAGCAAAGTACCGCCTCAATCGCTTATTTCCATTAGTCTCTTTAACCATGAAGCGGAATTAGTTATAGCTGGAAAACGTGCCGATATTCCTAGCTTTCAGGTAGATTCGATTCTTCGTAGCATTGAAGTTTTGGGTGGAACTAAACCGAAGTACGGGGTTCAAAAAGCGCTCACTCATATCTCCACCATTAATGATCAGCGCTCCAATGTTATCATTCTGCTCAGCGACTTAGCCACGGTTGAATTACTTCGACTTCGCAGCATGATGGTTAATTTAAGTCAGGCTGAAGCCGAATTAAACTTAAGCACCTGTGTTTTGCAATATTATTTTGCCATTGATCCCATAGTTGAAATGCGCACTGCCACCGCCCTATTTGATCCGCTTAGCGAAAGCTTCTACACCGTGAGTCGTGAAAAATTTGAAAATTTCCTTTTTGACCCAAATCTCCTAAAATGCGATTACCGTTCGCAGCCTTATAACAAAGGTCCACGACAAAGTGTGATCCGTGCTTTTATGCAAGAGGTACAGCGGGAGTATTAGCTCGTCCTCCAAATTTTACGCTGTCGAAACCAAGCCAGAGCACTAATACAAATCAATCCGGCCACGGAATAATAAACCCAAGCCGGCACTGGCACTGGGTCACCAGCAGCATAGCTGTGCAAGCCACTTAAATAATAGTTAACTCCGTAATAGGTCATAATGATGGAGGCTAAGCCGAAGAGACTGGCAAAGTTAAAAGCGAATAAACCTCTAAGGCCTGGCACAAAGCGCATGTGCAATAAAAATGCATAAACCAAAATAGACACCAAAGCCCAGGTTTCCTTTGCATCCCATCCCCAATAGCGGCCCCAACTTTCATTGGCCCAAACTCCACCCAAATAGGTTCCAATGCTCAGCATAAAAAGTCCACCAATTAAGGTCATCTCGCTAAGCTTGGTCATTTCTGAAACGGTGTCTTTAATTCGACTCTTATTATTCGGACTAAGGAAAATCATCAGCATCAAATTAATAATGCCAATTAGGGCGCCCAACATGAGAAATCCATAGGAGCCAGCCTCCAGTGAAACGTGAATAGTTAGCCAATACGATCGTAGAACCGGCACTAAAGGTGTAATCTCCGGATTTAAATAACTCAGCATTGCGATTATGAGCACCAAGCCACTTAATACATTGGTAGCCGCTAAGGCACCGCTGCTTTTTCGACTAAAAAGAAGTCCTGCCAAGCTGGAAGTCCAAGCAATGTATATCATACTTTCATAACCATTACTCCAAGGCGCGCGACCGGAAACATACCAGCGCAGGCCCAATCCAATAGTGTGAAGAATAAATGCCAAAGCCATTGCTCCAAATAGAATTTGATGAGCTTTTAGATAGGATGCACGAGGCCTAAAAATCTGAATAAAAAGCAGGGCCAAAAAGCCTAAACCCAACAGGATATTGATCAGCGCCAAGCGATTAAAAACCTTAAGCTTATTTAAGAGTATTTCCAAACTTCGCTGTCCATCGCTAGGCAGTAATTCTGGACTTTGAGCGTTTTGATACTTCATTAACTCAAGAATAATCTCATTGGCCAATTTAAAATCGCCATTTTCCAGGCCTCGTTTAAGCGCTTCTTTATAAGCAGGGAAAAGTTTATCGGCAACAATAGAGCTTTGCTCACCGTGGGCATAAGCGGAAACCCAGGTGTTATTAATATCCTCCTCCAATGGCACTACTTTTAATAGGTAGCCCGAAAGCATCATATTAAAGATGTTTACTTTTTCATCGAGCTTCAAGAGGGCCTTTTCCCAGGTTCCTTTTTCCTTGTCAATAACAGCATTAGCTGCTTGCACCTCAGCGCTTAGTTTATAGCTACCATCGGGATTAAAGAAGGCCTTATAAGCCTGATAATCATCTTCAAATCCAAGTGACTCAAATTTGGGATGATGCGGAAGCTTAATCATTGCTTCGGCATACCAAGCTTGGTTATCGGCCCAAACACTAAGCAGTAGCTGATCGGCATCTAAGCCACGGTAGCTTTCTTTGCCCATCAGTTTTCGAATAACCTCTCTGCTTAGGGTATGCATCGGTTTCATGCGGCCGCGAACATCCTGCACCAAAACGGTACTAAAAAGCTCGGCATGAACCGCATCTACCGCCCTCAGCTCCGACTCCAGCTTTTTTTGTGCCTGCATGGGAAGGGCAATGCTAAAAAGTAAGAGAATAATCGCAGCACGTTTCGCACGCAGAGCCTTCACTTGCTTCCTAAGCATAGCGAATCTGCTATTGCCCGAAACCAAGGTCCATAGCATCCCTAAGGTTAAAAGACCATAACCGATATAGGACAGCAAGGAACCCCAATAGTCGTTATTTACGCTTAAATAGGTGCCTTTCTCATCTCGATCATAGGAAGATTGAAAAAAGCGATACCCATCATAATTTAAAATGTTATTCATGAAAATTCGAAAGTCGAAGGCAGTGGCGGTCCTTGAATCTTGCAAGCTCACCTCACTGGCATAAGAGGCGGGAGAATTAGTTCCGGGATATCTTTCCATTTCAAAATCATGGAGGAATAGCGAAAATGGAAGTTCGCGAAGCTTAGCACCATAACTAATAGAAAGATGGAGACCATCAAAGTTCAAAAACTCTTCCTGACCAAGAAATGCCTTACGACCCTCGAGGTATAATTCCTGTGTCTGATCGCCTTTCCTAACTTCAAATAAAAGCCCAATGGTAGAAGCTGATTCAATTTTTAAAGCGCCTTGGCGGCGGTCTAGCTGAGCTGATGGTAGATAATCGCCAAAAACGAAGGAGGCCGTCCCCCATTGGTATAAGCTCCGCAATGCCAAGCCTGCCACACTATCTTTGGGAATGGAAAACTGTTGGCGATCGGCCATCCTTTGATAACGGTAATCTTGATCACTATAAACCATCGGCTGACCATCGACACCTAGACCAATGCTAAAAAAGCCTGCTTTAGTTCCCGGACCAAAGTAAAAAGGAACTCCGCCGTAATTGGCGCTAGTACCGTACATCAGAAAATACTCTTTACGCCCATTGGCACCGCCGAATACTAACTTTAAAATCGCCGAGCCATTGGCAACTTCTTGCATGGAGTATTCGGGATTTACAAGACATTGCTTTAAATTCACCTCAATGATATCGGCGCCAATTTGATAGGATTCATTAAAATTATTGGCACCTAAGGAAGACCATAAAACCGGTTCTTCAATTGGGTATATCTGTCCGTCTTTTTCGAAATTTAGCTTGAGGTATGTTTCACTTGACAAAAAGCTATTACTGCTTGATGCTTCTCGAATGTGCATCATTCCTTCATAGCCGAAATATCGCGTGACAGCCGCTCCCGCGATAATTACTAAAATCGCCAAATGAAAGCAGGCCACCGACCACATGCGACGCTGAAAAAGTCGCATCTCAATCATATTGTAGAGAATTGATAATCCGAATAAGGCCAAGAGCACCTCGAACCACAAAGTCTTGTAAATCACCTTCTGGGCGCTATCGGTACCAAAATCATTTTCAATAAAGGTGGCCACCGCAATAGCGAGAGCAAATAATAAAATATAGACCAAGGCCGACTTGCGCCCCAATAGCAGATTCAAAATCTTCTTCATTTAATATCGAATAGATTAGGGAATAAGTTCGGCATTCTCTAAAATCAGATCGTAAGAATAGCCCGCTCCGAAATCAACATTTTTATTGAGGGTAGCTTTTAGGCTTACAATATGTCCCACGGGTACAGCGGTTTGTGAAGTCGCCACCATGTCGAAACTATCAAAACTGCCATCTTTTAAATGTAGCCAATGACGATCCATAATATGGGCATTGAGCTTCGTTACCTTAGCGGTAATTTGAACCTCCTTCCCGATCCAATCATCGGCGTTTTGGATTAATTCTTTAATGCTAATAGATCCTTCTAGCGCTTCAATGTCGCCAGTCTCTGTACCATTTCCAGTCTTGACTTGAGTGTCGTTTCCCTGATTGAATATTGCGTTCAAAGCGTTTTTCTGTCCCTTACTAAAGGCTGGCCTTAGCTCACTAACCAAATAGAGCTCCGCAAAATTGCGATCAAAGGTGGTAGAATAATAGTCAGTTTTATAAAGTCCATTTTCAAAATGATATTCCTCTTCCAGTTGAAAATCACCTTTTAAGGTTGCCAGCCAATATTCGTGGTCGCCTTCCAAAACCTTTAAATAAGTATAGCGGTCGCCCTGCAGCGTATCCTTAACTACAACATGATGTGCTCCTGAATGGCCTGAAGCGCTGCTTTGCTCGGTTTCGGAATTAAAAATTTCCTTGGCTTCACTTTCTTCGGCCTCTAAAACTTTTGGTCCTTGTTGACAAGATGCCATTAAGCCAAATGCCACCGCAATTCTTAAATACTTCATTTTAAAATCTAAGTCTTTTGTTAATCCGAATAAATACGCGGATGAGATCTTCCTCATTAAGTTGGCTATACTCTCCCATTAAGGCGATGTTCCAATTTTGATTGATGCTTTTGGAAAGCTCTAAACCATAATACATTTGTGGATCTTGGCTAATATCCCAAAGAGTATAATTATAAGCCACATAACGGTAATTCATTGAAAAGCGCCAATTCGCCGGAAAGTTTCGCGAATAGCGAATGGAGTTTATTTCTGAAGAAAGATTGCCATTCTCATTTTTATTGAAGCGATATAAAAGAGCACCACCGATCCAGGGTATGGAGCCCTGCCGCAGGTAAATTTGGATATTCTCGCTATTATTCCCAAAGCTGGGATTAGTGCGGAAATTGTATGAAACACCTAAGCTCGTAGCCTTAAAAAATCGGTAATCACTACGCAATCTTAAACCCTGTCGCGCTCCTTGCTCTGCTAGTAATCGTTCAATTTCAGAGTCATAGCGCTCAAAGAAAATTATCTGTTGGCGGCTATCATAAGAAGCGAATACATTCCATCTTGAATTTATCCGATATCGTGCTGAGAGAAATAAAGAGCTTAATTTAAAGGCATTAGCAGCGGTGGCAGTATCGAAGTTTTCATAAAGATCTATTTCTGCGGAAGCGAAAGCACTGAAGCGTTTAAGGTGAAAATTTTGCTGGGTATATAGATACCTTCGATCTATTTGGCCATCATTTCTCTGTTCCAAAATCCCCAGGCTTATTTGTCCAGACCCAGTTTTTCCTCGCCAATCATAAGCCCCGTAAAGGCCATACTGCATGAGGCTTGGATTAAAGGAGAAGTTTTCGAAATCTGGCCTAGATCCTGCAATTAGTCCCAAGCGATAATTATTATAATTTGCCTCCCACTGCAATCCGTCTATAGCTCCTAAGGAGGCCACACGACGGTTTATCTTACGACCCAAGCTAATTTGATGATGTTCCTTGGAACGATATGTTAGGGCCATATTATAAAGGTTGGCCCTAAAGGGATCGGCATCACTTTCATAAGTCCGGCGGAAATCCTGAAAGTTCCCAAAGCTCTCAAATCGAATGTCTTTTCCAAATAAACTATCCATTCGGAGATTGGCTCTAAAAACGGATCTTATATTACTCCGGCCATTGGTACTTTGCGTTAAGGCACTACTTATGCCAAGGTTTAGATAATTATTCTTGTAAATTCTTGCCTCGGGAAGCCCTTTATTTTGCTTAATACTTAAACTATCCTCCCTGCTTTCTGCCGGGCCCGCGGCAATTTGAAGCTCGGCGTCAGACACCGTATTATCAAGCTTACTGGGCTTCGATTTTAACTTCAGATGGAAGACTGACCCTTTCTCAATAAAACAGGAACCGATAGATTCCGCTAAGACCGAAACGGAAGAAACCTTTAAAATCCGTAAACATGGTTTTTGCTCGCTCACTTGAAAAAGTGTGTCGCCCTCCGCAACCCCTTCGGTACTTTCGAATCGCAGGTAAACACTCTCCCCGCTTATAAAAGACACGCTTGCCTCGCGCTTTTCCTGAGCTTTAAGGCTTAGGGTGCAAATTAGCAGTAGGAGGCCATATTTGATTTTCCTTTCAAGCATTCTTATTCCGATCCATCGGGATGGCAACTTAGGCAGGCATTACTCTCGAAGCGATAGCCACCTACCCCGTCATGTTCATCGCGCATATCCGCTTCGTCATTATGCTCATGGCAGTCGATGCAACTAAAATTGCTGTAATTATTTGGGTCTAGATGGCATTCGATACAAGAGTTCCATTCTCCTTGATGATTTCCGCTGTAAATAGGGAAGTACAAATCATCATGAGATCGGAAATTGGCCGGCATCCAACCTGGGGCGGTGCTATGGCAAAGGGCGCAATCTCGAGGGATTCCCGATGCCAAATGATTTGGGTTTTGGGTATTTTGATAATCTTCCAAATGGCAAGAAACGCAATTGGGGCTAAGCTGGTCATAAGCATCAGACTGATGGCAATCACGGCAGTCTAAGCCATCGTGACCCTGCGTGAGGGGAAAGAAATAATGAAAGTTATCGCCACTCCAAGCTTGACTAAATGGCTCATGGCAGGCCACGCAATTCATCGAAAATCCTGCTTCTACATGATTGGGATTGGTGGTTTGCAAAAAATCCCTTTGATGACAGTCCATGCACTCCTGCCCTAATCGCTCCCAAACTAGATTATTGCTATTATCATGGCAATCAACACAGGCCAAGGCGGTATGAGCTCCCTGTAAGGGAAAGCCATTTTGCTCATGCAATTCGGGAATCTCAAAAACCAGCCAAGATTGACTATCATGACAGCGCATACAATCGTTACCAACGCTCATCTGATGCACATCCTCATGACAAGTAACACATTCCGATTCTACAGTTTTAAAATCTAAATCTTGATGACAATCCATGCAAGCAACGGTGGAGTGTTGCCCTTCCAAAGCAAAGCCCGTAGAACTATGATCGAACTTTATTGCATTAATCGCTACTTGCCAGGAGCCTGCATTATGGCAATCTGCGCAATTAATTCGAAAATCCTCTCCATGGGGATTTTGACCAGTTAAGCTTACACTTAAACCCAGGATCAAAATCAGAGCTAAGAACCGTGGCAATCTATGCATTCAAACTTTTCAATTTTATAAATAATCATTTCTGCACCATCGCTTTGCAATTCCGGCTTATGGCAGGCTTTGCAATCTACAATAGCATGCTTTCCTTCTAGGGGGAATTGGCTTTGCTGATGATCAAAATTATCCGCATTCCAAGTTAAAGCACTGCGATGGCATAATAAGCAGTTATTTGTCCCTTTGGCCTCAAATTGAGAACCATGTACATTATCATGGCATTCCACGCAATCGCCGCTTAATACTTTAAAACGTTGCAAATTAGAATTATAATGGCAGGCTCGGCAATTTTCTTTAGCATGAGCCCCATCTAGGTTCCAACCGGTTTCTTTGTGATCAAATTTGATATCCGACCAAGCTTCAGCCGTATGACAAGCTTCGCAGTCTTGATTTGGATAGTATTTCTCACTGAGAAAATCCTGATGGACATCATCATGACAGGAAACACAGGATTGGCTTTCGAATTGAAAATCCCAGCGGCTATTCTCAGTTTCCTTGTGGCAGGCGAAACACGGCGTTGCTAAATGTGCTCCCTCAAGGGCAAAGTCACTTTCTTGATGATCCTGCCAATCGTAAGAGGATGAAGTAAAAGGACTCGTTAAAGCATGACAAGCATCGCAATCCTTTACACCACTGCTTATTGCACTTATTTCACCCTGATGATAGTCTTCATGGCAATCGGTACAACGCGCAAAAGGCATACTCGCTTGAAAGTTTCCCGAGCGATGGCAGTCATTACAGGCAACTAATTTATGTTGGCCTTCTAATGGGTAGTCGGTAAGATTGTGATTAAATCGATGCTTATTCTTTAAAATAGACCAAGACTCTTCACGATGGCAATCCGTGCAGTTTTCTCCAAATTTACCATTGTGGCTATCCTCATGGCAATCGGTACATTTTTGAAAGGAAAGATTGGAGAATTGCTGAAAGTCCCTGCCCGCCTTCATCACCTTTGGATGGCAGTCTAAACATTGAACTTCCTGATGCGCCCCAACTAAGGGAAAATCAGTCTCATCATGATCAAAACCTGGGGTTTCTTTAAAACTTTCATAGTTATGACAAGAAAGGCAATCTGCTCCCAAGTCTTCTTGATGATAATCCACATGACAACTTAAACAGGCGGCTTCTAAACCTAGAAATGTTTTAGTCCTTTTGGCCAGCTCAGGATCTGCGATGTAATCGGGTTTGTGGCAATCTCTACAGTCGATGCGATCGTGAGCACCTTCTAAGGGGTATCCCGCCAGTTCATGATCAAATTGATCTTCATCAAAATGCAAGGCATCAAACTTTCTTCCGTGATGCTCGCTGTGGCAATTCACGCAGGTTTTCGCCTGAACCTCTTTAGATGAATGATATCCTCTATTCGCATCCAATAAGCTTTGCAGCTCCTTATGGCATTCCAAACATTTCTGTTCCGAAACTTGGGCGCCAATTTTATGGCAAAGGGTGCAATTATCTAAGCCCTCAAATTCAGCATGCGCTTCCGAGAGTTTGCCAGGTGAAAACTGAGCCATCAAAGAATTTAGGCTTAAAAGGCTAAAGAACACTGCTATGTAAACTCTATGCTTCAATGTTTCTTTAGGGTTTTCCCGAAGGTTTTTTCAACTGTAATTCCCGCCGACTGTAAAAATGAAATTGGCAATTCTCCACCGGCAAAAATGAATACCTTTTGATTGTCTATTCTCAATTCTTGGCCTTCCTTATCCAGTAGGAATACCGCCTCCTTTTCAATCGCTTTTAAATTCGTTTCAAGTAGTGGCTTAATCTTTCCACTTGCCAAAGCCTCTTCCAACTTTATCTGGTTTCCCTTCTTAATGCGTGCAAAATGCGCCTTTCGATAAGAGATACTTACCTGATTGTGATTCATTAATAGTAAGGCCGCCTCAACTGCCGAGTCGCCACCACCTACTACCAGCACCTTCTGATTTTGAATGTTCTCGGGTTCCAATAACCGATAGGCTACTTTTTCCGATTCTTCACCGGCTACTCCCAATTTACGGGGGCTACCTCTACGACCAATTGCAATTATTACTGAGCGGCATTCGAGGCTTTCGCCTGATGCCAATTCGAGTTTAAAATGGTAATCGCCTTGCTCCGAGATAGCCTTCACCTTGCTATGTTCCTGTAAGGGTATAGCATGATCCTCAATGAGCTTTGACCAAGTACTTAGGAGCTCTTCTTTATTAGTATTATAAAACTTAAGCTTCCCGAAGAGAGGCAAATCCATGGGCTGCGTCATCACGACCTTTTCACGCGGATAGGTAAAGACGGTGCCTCCCAAAGAATCCTGTTCCAAAAGCTTAAAATTAAGGCCCAACTCCTTTGCTCTTAATGCAGCCGCAATTCCAGCGGGACCGGCTCCAATGATCACTAAATCGAGATCGCAGGCCACTTCCTTTGGCAGAGCAGCAGCTGCATTAGTGCAGGCTTGCACCCCTTGATCAGCGCTATTCTTAATAAGCCCCATTCCTCCTAATTCACCGGCAATGTATATTCCACTAATATTGGTTTCGTAATCGGGTTTTACATGGGGTAGGTCAATTCCTCTTTCTTCGGTGCCAATTCGCAGACTAATAGCGTCCACCGGACAAGAATGAAAACAGGCTCCATGTCCAATACAACTGCTAGCATTAATTAAGGTAGCTCTACCATCCAAAAGCCCAATGATATCCTCCTCTGGGCAGGCGCGTATGCAGGCACCACTGCCAATGCAGCGATTGGGATCGATATGAGGATGAAGAGAAACCGGTTGAAAACGACCTTCTTCTTGGGCCTGCTTTACCTTACCTTCAATTGACTTAGATTGTTGGATACCAGCACGCAAATAATACCAAACTATAAATGCGGCTATTAGAATAACGATGCTATAGATGAGGGCCTCCCACATGCTTAAAAAATCCAAGTATAGCCCATTCCCATAGTCACCACGATATGTAAGATCAATACAATGAGCATTATTAATGCAAAAGGACGGTGGGCCACATGCCAATATTTAAAAAGCTTTTGCATGTATTCCAAGCGCTCAATTTTGCGCTGTAAAACCTGCTCATTTTTAAAATCCGCTAAAAGACTTCTTTGTTCCTTCCCTGATAAAGAAGAAACGGCCAGGTTTTTCTTCAATTGTTTAAACTGCTTTTTAAATGCAGAGCGACCTTGCCATTGTCCTTCTTCACCCTTATTAAAATTGCTAATCTGCAGGTATAATTCTGGTGCCTGTTCCTTTAATAAATTCAGGCCCTTTAAATGTTCCTTTTGAGTTTCTCTGATTTCCTGCTTACTGAGCTCTCGTCCGGAAATGCTTCGGGGGATTTGTAAATAAATATAGCGCCCAACAACACCCGACAAGACCACCAAAACCATGGACCAAAAAGCAATGGATACCACCCCACCAAATTTGAAGGTAGTGTGAAAGAGAATCAAAACTGGACCTAATGTGCAGAGAAAAATATGGAACTCTAAAAGGTAGCGTAGGCGAATGTACTTTTCCAGGAAGCCATACTTTTTAGCCGGTATATAGCCAAAAACACCGATACAAATAAGCAGGGTACCAATTACTCCCAATCCATGCCCAAATAAACCTGATGCTTTAAACCACTCGTGTTCAGGGTGGTAAAATCGTTCCTCAAGCGGGGTTTGATAATAATCGTAACCGTGAATTGCTAACCAAAGGCTAACAATCATTACAATAAGCACCAATATAGATTGGTATATAAGATGTCCGAGTTTAAGCTTGGACTTTCGAGCCATAAAATATTAGGTTAGGACGGTTTGGTTTTAGCTCAATTCAAATTTATCATAAAAAACAAACTAAAACTGGCCTTAGCTACAGTAGCGCTTATTTATACTGATTATTGCTCCCTAAGCAATAGGCTATTTTGTAATTTGGGGCAACAATCCTTAAGCCCATTCAAATGCCGAAAATAGAAAGGCTTCTCGTTGCCAACCGCGGTGAAATTGCAATCCGTATTTTCCGCGCCGCTACGGAGTTAAAACTGCGTACCGTTGCCATTTATAGTTATGAAGATCGTTATTCCCTTCACCGCTATAAGGCCGATGAATCTTATCAAATTGGTCCTAATGAAGAACCACTGCGCCCTTATTTAGATATTGAAGAAATACTGCGAATTGCCAAGCGGAAAAAAATTGATGCCATTCATCCTGGTTACGGGTTTCTAAGCGAGAATATTGACTTTGCTCGCCGTTGTAAAGAAGAGGGCATCACCTTTATTGGTCCTGAAGCGGCCATTATGGAGCAATTGGGCAATAAAATTGCCGCGAAAAATCTCGCGAAAAAAGTGGGGGTTCCCATGATAGAAGGGGCCGATGGTCTGAAGGAAGAAGCAGAAATAATTGCCGCGGCAGAGAAAATTGGCTTCCCCATTATGCTAAAGGCAGCCTCTGGTGGCGGCGGTCGTGGCATGCGGGTAGTGCGCGATCTTAAAAGTTTATTATCGGCCTACAGAGAAGCTTCTGGTGAAGCGGCCAAGGCCTTTGGCGATCCCACCATTTTTCTTGAAAAGTTTGTAGAAGATCCCAAGCATATCGAAGTACAACTCTTGGGCGACCTGCACGGTAATTTAGTGCACCTGCATGAAAGAGATTGCTCGGTACAAAGACGTTTTCAAAAAGTGGTAGAAGTAGCCCCAGCCTCTACCCTAAATATGGCCACCCGCAAACAATTGCACGAGTATGCCCTGCGCATAGCCAAAGCAGTGAATTATACTCATGCTGGAACGGTGGAGTTTTTGGTTGATAAAAACGAAAATATCTATTTCATTGAGGTGAACCCTCGAATTCAAGTAGAGCACACCATTACCGAGGAAATTACCGGTTACGATATTGTAAAAGCTCAAATTCAAGTTGCCCAAGGCGAGCCATTAGATGGCCCAATGATCGGCATTCCAAATCAAGAGGCCATTAAAGTTAATGGTCATGCCATTCAATGCCGAATTACCACCGAAGATCCCGCCAATGGTTTTAGTCCGGATTATGGAACTATTATCGCCTATCGCAATGCTGCGGGAATGGGTATTCGTCTTGATGAAGGAAGTAGCTACCCAGGGGTGAAAATTTCACCTTTCTTCGACTCTATGCTGGTTAAGGTTTCTGCCTGGGGAACCAGCCTTGATGTTGCCAGCGATCGCATGCGCCGTGCATTATCGGAATTTAGAATTAGAGGCGTACAAACCAATATCCCCTTTTTGCAAAATGTAATTGCCCATCCCGTTTTTAGGAGCGGGCAGCAGAGAGTAGGATTTATTGAAAACCATCCCGATTTATTAGAGATTCAAAAAACCCGGAATCGCGGCACCCGAGTATTAAGTTATATGTCGGAAGTGATTGTAAACGGCAACCCGGAAATTAAAAATCACGATCCCAATCGCAAATTTCAGGAGGCCATTGTACCCGAATACGATCGGCATTCGGCGCATACCCCAGGCACCAAAAATCTACTCACGGAGCTAGGGCCAGCAGGCCTGTCTGAGTGGCTTAAGGATCAGAAAAAAATATACTTTACCGATACCACCTTTCGCGATGCTCATCAATCGCTATTAGCCACCCGTGTGCGCACCATCGACCTTTTGAATATTGCTGAAAGCTATAGTAAAAGTGCACCTCAACTCTTTTCTGCGGAAATTTGGGGAGGAGCCACCTTTGACGTCTGCATGCGCTTCCTAAAAGAAGACCCTTGGGAAAGACTGCGCTTATTAAGGCAAGCCATGCCCAACGTTTTAACCCAAATGCTTATCCGAGCGAGTAATGCGGTAGGCTATAAAGCCTATCCCGATAATTTGGTAGAAAAATTTATCGCCAAGTCTTGGGAAAATGGGGTAGATGTTTTTCGAATTTTTGATTCCCTTAACTGGACCGAGCAGCTTAAGGTTTCTACCCAGGCCGTTTTGAGGGAAACTGAAGGTTTGGCCGAAGTAAGCATTTGTTATACTGGCGACATTAGCGATCCGAAAAACCATCCCAAATACAGTTTAGAGTATTACCTCGATTTGGCCAAGAGGATTGAAGATATGGGAGCCCATATTTTGGCCATTAAAGATATGGCCGGTTTATTAAAACCTTATGCAGCAGAAAAACTAATCAAAGAACTAAAAAAGAGCATTTCCATTCCCATTCATTTGCATACCCATGATACCGCCGGAATTCAATCGGCAACCTATCTTAAAGCAATTGAAGCTGGGGTTGATGTGGTAGATGTGGCAATTGACTCTATGAGCGGCCTTACCTCTCAACCCAATTTCAACTCGATGCTCGCCGCTCTGCAAGGCCATGAGCGTGAAAACCCCATGGACCTTCAGAAAATGAATGAAATGAGTGTTTATTGGGAAAGGATAAGAGATTGGTATTATCCCTTCGAATCTGGTTTAAAGTCGGGAACGGCGCAACTTTACGATCACGAAATACCCGGTGGACAGTATTCCAACCTTAGACCGCAGGCTAGAGGATTGGGAATTGAAGATCAATTTGAAACCATCAAAAAGAATTATAAAATCGCTAATCAACTTATGGGAGACCTGGTAAAAGTTACGCCATCCTCTAAGGTGGTGGGCGATTTAGCGATGTTCATGACCACCAACGGATACAGCAAGGAAGACCTGATGGCTAAAGGTGGCGATATCTCCTTCCCCGACTCCCTCATTAGTTTCTTTAAGGGTGAACTGGGACAACCTCATGGTGGCTTCCCAATTCTTTTTCAAAAGCTCGTCCTAAAAAACGAAAAGCCATTTAAGGAAAGACCTAATGCCCACCTGGATCCGGTTGACTTTGATAACGAAATGCAGGCCTTTCAAAAGGAATACGGAAAGGATTTAAGTGAACTCGATTTCTTGAGTTATCGCCTCTATCCAAAAGTATTTTTAGACTATTTAAAATTCAAACGCGAGTTTGGAGATGTATGGCGCATTCCCAGTTTAGCTTTTTGGTATGGCCTCAAGCAAAATGAAGAAGTAATGGTGGAGATTGATCAGGGGAAAACCATCCTCGTTCGCTTCTTGGGTATCACCGAACCTAATGAAATGGGCTATCGTCAGGTCTATTTCAAACTCAATGGCCAAAACCGTCATGTTGAAGTTTTAGATCGTATGATTGAAGTCTCTACGGTACAAAATAAAAAGGCTATTGAGGAGCATGAAATAGGATCCCCACTGCAAGGTAAATTAGTGCAAGTGCTGGTTAAAGTCGGCGACAGGGTTGAAAAGAATGATCCTCTATTTGTGATTGAAGCCATGAAAATGGAAAGTACAGTGCTGGCCACTCGTCCGGGAACTGTCAGGAATATTGACTTAAGCGACAATAGCATGGTCGCTCAGGATGATCTTGTTCTGAGTTTAGAAAGCTAGAATCTCTTTATATTATTATAGAAGCTGATTTAGGGCCTTTCTAGGCAAAATGGAAAAATTAACTTTGTTGAAAATTTTAAGAAATGGAAAAACACGATTGCGTGATTATCGGAACTGGCCCCGCTGGTTATACTGCAGCAATTTACGCGGCTCGCGCTGATCTGAACCCTATTATATACACGGGCTTAGAGCCTGGTGGACAGTTAACCACCACAAATGAGGTGGAGAATTTCCCTGGTTACCCTGATGGTATTACCGGACCCGAAATGATGGAGGAGCTAAAAAAGCAAGCCGAGCGTTTTGGTACCGACATTCGTTTTGGAATGGTTACGAAAACCGAGTTGAGTAAAATCCCGGGGGAATACCACAAACTCACCATCGACGAAAGTAAAGAGGTATATGCCAAAACAGTAATCATTGCTACCGGTGCCACGGCCAAGTATTTAGGCTTAGAGTCGGAAAAGAAAATGATGGGTCATGGTGTATCTGCTTGTGCGGTTTGTGATGGCTTTTTCTACAAGGGGAAAGAAGTTGTAGTTGTGGGCGGTGGCGATACCGCTGCAGAAGAAGCAACTTACCTCGCTAAGCTCTGTCCTAAGGTTACCCTTCTGGTGCGCAAGGATCAAATGCGTGCATCACAGATTATGCAACAAAGGGTTGAGAATACCGAGAATATTGAAATTCTTTGGAATACCGAGACCGTAGAAGTTTTAGGCGAAAAGACGGTGAGCGGCGTTCGAGTGAAAAACAATCAAACTGGAGAAGAGAAGGTAGTAGCTGCCGAAGGCTTTTTTGTGGCCATTGGTCACAAGCCTAATACCGACATATTTAAAGGGCAGATAGACATGGACGAAACGGGCTATATTCAAACCAAGCCTGGAACAACAAGCACCAATTTACCAGGTGTTTTCGCTACTGGCGATGCCCAGGATAAAATTTACCGTCAGGCCATTACCGCCGCTGGTACAGGCTGTATGGGCGCCCTGGAATCGGAGAGGTATTTACAGGAACATGAAGAATTGGTAGAAGGCTAGAACCTTTTACATTTAATTTTAGGTCGGAGTAAATGAAGGTTTACTCCGACTTTTTTTTTGCTTAAAACTCCGTTAGGGAATACGCTTAAGAATCAATCGAATTTGCCCCATGTGATTGGCCTGATGTTCCATCACATGATACCAGGCCCAATAGTTATTCATGCTAGTACCATTCACTTTCTCCTTTAGCCAATCGTCCTCCTTGCTTTTTAGCAATCGCTTACTTTCGGCTCTAACCTCATCCCATATATCCAGATAGTACTGCATCGGTTTGCCTCTTAATTCTTCCCGAGCCTCATCGCCAAGATTTAAAGCTAGCTCCCACTTTGCTTTTTCGGCGGCATTAAAACCTCGATTCTCGAAAGTATAAACCTGATAATAGGCCTCCACCGCAGCAAGGTGTAAAATCATGGCTCCCGGACTGTTAGCCATCGAATCCAATAGGAAATCCGTTTCTGCCTGGTTTAAATTCTGCACTGAGTTTGTTACCCTCCGTTTCAGATCCTCCATCATGGAAAAGGTAGCTCCTATTTGATCATCAAAGCCACGCTCCGCTTTAATCGTTTGGGCCTCTGCTCCATTTGTTGCTAGTAAAAAGCATAATAGGGCGGCAAAGGATAATAAATTTCGCAATAGGTTCATGGCGGTAAATTAAGTTTTGATGAAGGTAGCTTCTTGCCTGAATATCTTCTAAAAGTAATAGTTTTTTCAGGCTTTTGATTTTGCAATAATTTGATTTGGTCCTGCCCCTATTTTCTGCAATTTCAAATGATAGTTCCCTTATATCCAAACACTGTACAATCCCCAATACGAAAATCCTAGAACAAGGAATAGGTAAATTAATTTATTGGAAACCAACACTATATTGAGCCAAGACTTTGTTTTCCCTGATTTCAGGACTCTTATCGTATAGTAGGCCATAGGTCCCACTACAAGCAAGAGCAAAAAGGGCATATAGGAAAAGTAGCTAATTATTCTAGAGCCATAATGCTTATAGGGGGCTTCAAAGTAAAAAATACCTTTATTGGTAATTAAAATAAAAATATAGCCCATGAGTAGGAGATTGACTAGGCCAATGGATAGGATAAATTTTCCTGAAATCGCATTACTTCCGTTTTTCCAAAACTTAGAAACCGATAAAACCAAAGGGAATAAAGCCAGTAAGAGCGAAAATATTAATAGCAGCACTCTTAACTGAACCGTATTAGAAGGGGTCTTGTAATTAACAAGTCTTTCAAAATCAGGGTTTCTCGGGAAAATACTTGGGACGTTCAGACTATGATCTCCTTTTGCAAGCTCATCTATCAAGTTAAACTGCGCCAGGGTATCATAGTTGTGATAAAAGTACAGGCTTAGCATTTGATTTTCGCTATCCCAAATGGAGGTCAGCAATGTCCCATCTCTATTTCTCCCTCTACAAACGCTCATGGTATCCGAAAGGGTTCTGCAAAAGTCGAGTGAAGCTATTGCCCTATTGGAATTTAAAAAGTCTTCTCCTTTCCGGTATCTTTCAAACTTCCTTGCTTCCTCACGATCCGTAATCGACGGGCAAAAATTAGCCAAAATGTAATTAGGCTTGTTACCCTCTATAAGCCTGTAGGGCTCAACAATTAAGTAATCACCTAAGCTGTCAACGTAAATGAAAACATCATTAATAAAAAAGCTGTGGTCGAATCTCTCAATGTATTCTTTGAGCTCTTTAATACTAGCACATTTATGCAAAATGTCGGATAAATACTCTGCTTCATCATTAATTTTTAACTGGCCTTTAAATGGCTCGTCTTGGATAGGATGATAGGAAGTTAGTCGAGAAAAGCTAAGCCCTGCCGTATTCATACCCGACTGGGGAGTTGTTCTGTTCTTGGATACTTCTCTAGCTCCGGTAAAGGCCGCTCCATATTCATTCGCCTGTCTCGCATTTTCAAACCATATTTTAGGTGTGGTTAGCCATGCATCATGATTGCAAGCCATCATGGTTTTCCCATCTACTGTAATTTTGTACATGCTGCAAGCCTGCATGCTACCTTGAGCAATAGTAAAAGCAAAAAATACGCTTAGGATTAGTTGATAGCCTTTTATATTCATTTACTCATCCGAATTATGGGTTCCACTAAATGCAAAAAATTGGATCATTACAGTTTCTTAACTGCCCTCCCCATCTTAATAGTATTCAATTGGACTAATTAGTCCCATTCCAGAATGAACTCTAAATCAGTTTCCTCTATCTGGTTAAGTTCCTGTATTCCTGTTTCGATTTTGATCCTCGCTAGGCCGAGAATAACACTCTTGCTTCTTTTTGTGCAAATGGTTTTTTTCCACCAATACCTTCCCTTTGTTGTGTCTTTGCTAGCACAAATCCAAATATTCCAGTTTTTAATATGACCACTTCTTGAAATCTCCGGATATATCTGAATCAATTTTTCAAACCACCCTCGCTCCACCTTATCGAAAATTGATCGAAACCTTTTATCATCTCACCTTTAGACGGGCTCGTGTTAATCACGTAGTTCTTTTCTTTAAGGATGTCCTGCAGCCGATATTTTATGCCTTCTAGTTGCATACAAATTCTCTTTTCCCATAAAAACCAAACCTGTCCAAGGTAAAAAAAAGAGAGGCTTGAAGGTTTATCCCTTTTTAGACTGCTTACAAAAACAGGCCCATGTCAAAGCTAAATCTTTCAAGTCAGCAATCAGCTTATTTCTCCATCAAGGCTGGCAAATTCATCCATTCGTTTCCAAATAAAAATTGGCGCGGTCACTAGGCCATATAAAATCAAAAGCCAGGTCCATTCCTTCTTTTTCGACTTAGCTAAGCCCTCAAAAGACCAGAGTTTCCGGATCAGTACCACAAGCTGCAAAATGATTAATCCCTGTAGGCTCGCAATTTGAATATAATGGGCTTTTATGGAAGGCACTAACCAATGAAATTCTTCAGGAAACCAAGCTATCAAAAGATAGCTAAATCCCAATAAGGAAGGTATTGTTAAAGCTATTTTTAATGCCTTCGTCATTTAGCTTGGGTTGGTATATAGAACTAGATATGTTGAAGCTTGGGAGGCAAGGTTTCAGCTGTGCGCAGCAGCCCTAAGGGGATATTTTTAGGCTATGTATTTCCTCTTGATACAGATCCAAAAAGCACAAAATGCCTATTTGCTATAAACATTTCCCTTGGGACTAACTTTCTCTGCGTTTAGCTCAACTACTTTTCCATTCTTGAATACAATTATGGGAGACTTCTTATATTTTTTGAATTCAATAAGCTTCTTGTAGGCGCTTTCCAGTCCAACTATTATTTTATCCGCATTATCTATATCAGCCATTTTGGTATTTGAGTTTTAGTTCTTCCCACAAAATTTTATTGTTGATTGTTAACCCTTTAGAGTTTTTACGAGCCACTATTTGATATGGTTCACCAGAATTATCAATAAACATCCAGTCATCTACGATGGGCTCAAATATCGCAAAGAAGTTCTTAAGTCCATTATTGTATCTTCTTCTAATAACATCTTCCGGAATATTATGTCCTCCTTCTTTTACTCTAGTCTCTACTCGTTTTACTGCCAGCTGTGGGTTTCTAAGCCAGAAAAACAATAGTGTGATCCGATAACCACTTTTTTGAGCATGTATGACAAGGTTCTTATAGCTTTTCGTTGCTAAAGTTGTTTCAAACCCAAAATCCTGTCCTTTTTCAATCAGTCTATCAATTTTGGTTAGCATCAACCTACCTGCTGCAATAGCTTCTGATTCCGGGTTAAATGGGGAAAGTCCTTTAGCAATTTCATCGGCATTTACGAATTCATCACATCCCAATATTTCTGGTAATATGGTGTATGATGCAGTTGTTTTTCCCGCTCCGTTGCAACCCGCGATGACAAATAATCTTTTCACTTCTACATCAATACAAAATAAATAAAAGAGGGAAATGAAGTTTTCCTCCTTTCTGAAGTGCTTACATAATTTAGCCCTACTCAAAACTAAATCATTTTCTCGAGCAATCAGCTTATTTCTCCATCAAGGCTGGCAAATTCATCCATTCGTTTCCAAATAAAAATTGGCGCGGTCACTAGGCCATATAAAATCAAAAGCCAGGTCCATTCCTTCTTTTTCGACTTAGCTAAGCCCTCAATTGACCAAAGTTTCCGGATCAGTACCACAAGCTGCAAAATGATTAATCCCTGAAACTCGCAATTTGAATATAATGGGCTTTTATGGAAGGCACTAACCAATGAAATTCTTCAGGAAACCAAGCTATCAAAAGATAGCTAAATCCCAATAAGGAAGGTAGTGTTAAAGCTATTTTTAATGCTTTTGGCATTTAGCTTGAGTTGGTATATGAAACTATATATGTTGAAGCTTGGGAGGCAAGGTTTCAGCCGTGCGCAGCAGCCCGAAAAGCGTTGCGTATAGGTACTGTTGGCAACTGACTTTTTTATTCTTTCTCCCTTTTTATTTTAACTGGGTTTTGCCTTGAGTCGAAAACATCACTGATCTCGATTATTTCTAATTCAGGATTGATCCAATAGATGATTTTATAGTTGGTATGCACCAAATATCGAAAACCTTCCGGTCTTTCTGAGAGCAGTTCTTCCTTTTGACCTATTTCTGGTTTCTTCCTGAGTGGAACAGTTGCTTGATAAATTCCATTTACCACTTTTCTGGCAACGGTCAAATTTGCGTTTTCCTTGTAATTCCTTGTAATGGTCAAAAATTTTTCGAAGTTCCCCTTTAGCAAAATCCGTCCAAAAAACATCTAAGTCCATTTGTCGATTTCAGACTTTACTTTCTCTGAATTAGTTAATCGACCACTTTGCGAATCTAGCATTGACTTGTCAATTCGAGAATTCAACTCGTCTAATGTCATAGGTACTAAGTCACGTTCGGAGTCCTCTTGTTTTTGTCTTCTCAAAAGCTTTTCCAACTTAATCACCGCCTCCTCACTGTTCAGTTTCAAAAAATCCTTAATAAACTCAAGTTTTCGCGTCTGCAGATCCATTATTAACAAATTTTATCATAGTTACCGAATCTTGATTTTGGAGATAGATTTTGCTTGGCTTGCTGCCAAGTTCGAAATGTGGTTAATTATTCTATTCTGGGCCGCTTGAAAATAACATTAGATCAAAGGCATTTTCTCCCGAGGCCCGATTCAAACTATTCAACAAAGCTTTAAGTTTTAAGCTGAACTGCTAACTTATATTTTGATCTTCACCACCACCTTCTTTACCATCGAATTTTCGCCCTTTCTTACCCCTGGCATATGAATATCATCGGGAAAGAAAATCATAAACATTCCTGAATTAAAATTAATTAAATCTGATTCTACTTCATAGAGGTCGTAGTCATGCTCCTTATTTTGCTCATAGGGTTTTTGATCTGTTAGGGTACTTAGACCAATTAGCTCATGTCCAGACACAATATATTGCAGGTCAATGTATTTATGATGTCCTTCTAGTTTGCATTCGCTTTCCTCCTTGGTTTCATATTCCATTACGATTGCGAAAACATTTTCCCCGTCTATCTCGTACTTCCCGTTTGGAGTATGAAGCAAATCGTTGTCATTGAGATAGCTAAATGCTAGCCCCATCCTTGCACTTAAGCTCGAATACAATCCTTGATTTTCAATTTTATCTATTATCATAGTATCTAAATTACATTACTAATTAAGGTAGAAGACAATTGCCAATTCGCTTTTAAGGCCTAATCCCAATAAATTCTAGCGGCTAATTGCTTTACAATTTCAAAAATAGCGCTTGCCTTAAAGCAAAGCGAAAGCTTTTTAAGTTGGCCTGTAAAATCTAATCATCAATCCCCAAAATGGATTGGCGCTCGCGGTTGAGATGCAATTTGGTGATATCCGGTCGAGAATAATGACCGGCGGGATCAAAATTCTGTCTTTCTTCCCTTACCCGGTTTAAATCTAATTCTTGAATGATTAGTCCTTCATAATTAGCCTGGGGCTCAACAATCCATTTACCATCGGGCCCCACAATGCAAGAGCCGCCATCGGCAATCACTTCATTCGATTTTTCCTTAATTAAATCGCCATGAGGGCAATCTTCTGGAATATCCTTTTGCCGCATTAAGCTGGAGACTGAAATAACAAAGGATCTGGATTCCAAGGCTATAAAGCGACTAATATCAATAGTATTACGCACACAACCCGGCCATACAGCAATATGTAGGTTTTCACCAAGGCCATATAAAGCAGTTCGAGCCAAAGGCATCCAGTTCTCCCAGCAGTTTAATCCGCCAAGCCTAAACTCCTTTAAGGGATGAACTTGCAAGCCATGGCCATCTCCCGGCGACCAAGTTAAACGTTCCTCATAAGTGGGTTGTAATTTTCGATGAACAGATAATATAGCACCCTCAGCATTTATATAAACCAAAGAACAGTAAAGGCTATGTCCTCCCCGATCTTGCGGCCGCTCTATTATCCCCAGGTAAATACTAATAGCATGTTTTCGCGCTAAATCTTGAACGGCCTCTAAGTCTCCACTTTCAATTTGTACTGCATTCCTCAAATAATGGGCATGCATTTCCTTTTGCATGGTATTATCCCAAGCAGCACCATCGGTAAGCGCCAACCAAAAAGGATAACCTGGTAAAAGGCCTTCTCCAAAAACAATGAGATCGCAGTTCTTCTCGCCCGCCTCCTCTATAGAAGCCAATACCTTTTTTAAAGTTTGCTCTTTATTAAGCCACACCGGCGCTATCTGAGCCAAGGCTACCTTTAAATTACTCATGATTCTTTTGCTATTTAAACCTCTAGGCCCAGAGGGAGCGCTAGAGATTTATTTCAATATTAAGGCATAATTAGTTTGACGAAATAAGGAACTTTCCTTTTCTACGTAGTTCAAAATAGCTGCTCCATCAGCCTTTATAAAGAGATATTCGCCTTTAGCCTTAATCGAATGAAATTCCCAGTCCTCAATGCTATCTCTACTTTTATCGAGCCTTAAAGTCCCCAATTGCAATCGCTCTCCAGCCTCTAGTTTAAGACTTAAAACATTATTTAAACTGTCAAAAGCAAGAAGGTAGTTATTGGCCCCATGCTCCCCTTTACTAGATTTTAAAGCACCATTTAGAGCATCCTCCAAAAAATACTTGGTGGGGTCTTGCTTAACATCATTTAAGCTTAATTCCAATACAAGGGGATTATCGCTTGCATTCTGAATGGAGGCGGAATTATCTCGGCCACAGCCACCAAGATATAGGACTGAAAAAAAGATTGACATCCTGATGACTAGCATCTTATACTTTATCAAGGCCTTCCTTTCGCTCATGAATCTAATGTAGGCCATTTCCCTTTGTATTGCTAAATCATTTCCAAATTCAAGTGCATCTTAAACTAAAACTAGGCTCGCCTTTTTTTATAGCTCCAATGCAGAAAGGTAATTAAGGGTCCGATGCTTAAGATTGCAAATACAAAAGGGGACTTAAAGTGAATCGTCAAATAACTCAGTCCTTGTATGCTAACTATGGTTAAGGCAAAGCCGATACAGTTTACCATAGTAAGGGCCGTGCCTTTCAATTGCGGAGGTGCGTTTTGCGCCACCAAACTGGAAAACAGTGGTGAATCGGCAATAACGAACATGCCCCAAAAAAACAGGAAGGCTATAAATACAATGGCAGAGCTTTGAAGAAACATAAAGGGCAGCGCTAATCCACAAAAGCCTGAAATTAATAAAACCCAATGCGCCACATTATCGGGGCCGGCACTTTGGGCCCACCTTGCGCCCATAATGCAAGCTGGGCCGCCCACTGCAATACTTAAAAACGAAAGTAAGGGAATGTTTAATTGTATTTCGGGATGAGCGCTTTGAAACCAGCTTAGCATTAAGGGGATAAAAGCCCAAAACGCATAAAGCTCCCACATATGGCCAAAGTAGCCAAAGGCCGCGGTGCGAAACTTTCGATCTCTAAACACCTTGGGAATAGCTTTTAAGTCAATTCCATTTCCGGCCTTGCGAAATGGACCGTCGCTAAGAAAGAAACGGATTAAAAAGGCACCAAATGCTGCCAATAAAGAAGTGCTAATAAGTATTGATTGCCAAGGCCATTTGCTTCCGATAAGATCTTTTAGTAAGTGCGGACTAGCAGTGCCTAATACTAAGGCTCCAACCAAATAAGCCAGAGAACGTCCCAAACCATTTTGGTAATAGTCCGCCGCGATTTTCATTCCTACTGGATAGATGCCCGCCAAAAAGAAGCCGGTTAAAAACCTAAAAAGCAGAAGGCTAATACTGCTGTTCCCTTCCCAAATTACTGCCAAATTAAAGCTCGCTCCTAAAAGCGCACAAATGAAAAACACCTTGGAAGGCGAAAAGCGATCGGCAATAGATAGCAGGGCAAAAACCAAAGTACCGATAATGAATCCAACCTGCACACTGGAAGTAAGATAGCCTAATGCAGATGAATCCAGAGTAAAGGCTTTCATTAATTCGGGCATCACGGCATTGCCTGCAAACCACATGGAGGTGCAACCCAGCTGAGAAATTACAATAAGTGGAAGAATGTGCTTTGGGACTTTCATCAAGAGCACAAAAGAAAGGCTATTTAATGGAAAAATATTCCTCTAGCCTTGGAGTGGACTAGATTCCCCAAGACTCACCTAAATTCAAATAATGAACTCGTACATCTATCCTACTGCGCATAGCAAGGCCAATCAAAGCACGAGCTTAATTATTGCTTTGCTATTTCTACCAACTATTTCTTGCGGAATAGCCAATAGGATACCGTTAATAATACCAAAGGAACAATGGGACCATAAAAAAGTCCATCATTAGCCAATATATGACTGCCAATAGCCATTAGTAAATTAAGGGCAAAACCAAGATAGGCCAGGTTTTTAATTAAGCGACTCGGAATTAACCAAATGGCAAGAACCCCTAAAATTTTAGCGATGGCTAAAGGGTAAATAAGGGACTTTGATACGCCCAAGCTGGTAAACATTGCTGCCGTATTATCATAATCTACAAAGTAGGTAATGGCACCTCCTAAAATCATTAAACTGAAAATGGCGGTTACGATATAATAGGCAATTTGATTTCTCTTCGTCATGAGTATTTGATTGTATGAGAGGGCAAACCTAAAATTTAAATTTACCTTGTAAACCAACTATAGAAAATATAGCGCTTACCTAAAGTATACCTGGATGGAATCGAAAAACTCAAAGAATCAAAAAATACCGCTAAAGGAGCATTTTGGCAATTATATGGTTCCTATGCGGGATGCTTTGGAGGTTTTTAGTGGCAAATGGAAAATACCGATCATTACCGCCTTAAGCTTTTACGATTCCTGTGGCTTTAAGGAGCTGGAGCGCATTGTTGAAGGCATTAGCCCTAAAATGCTATCCAAAGAATTAAGGTTTTTAGAAGAGCATTTACTCATTGAACGAAGGGTGGAAAATACTCGGCCCGTAAAAATTAGCTACACTATTACGGAATATGGCAAAAGCTGCCGCAGTGTGATGAGCGAATTACATCGCTGGGGTAGTGAGCACCGAAAAAAGGTTTTTGATATCGATTCCCCAAATAAAGCCGCTTGTCCACCAGAGCGTGAATAATTCCCCGCTAAAGTTGCCATCGACTTCCAACCCTTTTAGCGGGAAGCACATCTAAAAGAAAAACAAACTCTATGAAGTCCCTAAAAACAAGCCTAAAACTCTACCTCGCTTTTTTAAGTCTCTCCGTTATTAGCTATGCCTGCTGTGAAGAAACCAATTTGCGCATTACCAGCGAAGGATTTATCGAGGCCTATGATTTTGAAACCGAACGCAATTTCACCCAAGATGAGCAAGGGCAAATAACAGGCCCTTTTTTGATAACTGTAAATCATGAAATAAGCGCCGTTGCTCAAAGGTCCAAAGCTGGATTATTGAGCCAAAGCTTTGCGACCACCTGTCCCCAGAATTACCTAAACGAGCCAGACTCCGCCTCTTTCTCAATAAGCTTTAATAAGGCCTTTAGCTTTCAGAATGATACCATTTCGGCCGGAGAAAATTTCAAACATTTAGAAGATTTAAGGGTAGACATTTTTTGGGGCGATCTATCGGTCGATTTTCCAGCAGAGTTTATGAGCGATGCCCAATTTTATGAGGAAGGCCCCTATACAATTAGCCTGAGCATAGCCACCAACGAGGGAGCGCTTTTGAAGAATGAAATGCTATTAGATTTTGAGCTATAGTCCTTTATAGCTCAAATTTTAGAAGACCAGCCTAGTCTACCGCCTTGAATAAACCGTAGAAAACCGCTAACCAGATTAAGCCTTTGATCAAGAAGAAAAGGAATAGCCCGATAGCCACCGGCCAGCCTGCTTCTTTAACGAGGCCCTTCCATCCTTGCTCTTTCCGAACTTGCTTGTAGTATTTCCAACCTTTCCTTGCCATGGCGAAAAAAATAAAACAGGCCTATAAGCCAGATTCTGTTTCCCAATTGGGATCCTTATCATTTATCTAAGCTACCTACCCTCCGGGATCGTGCGAGTAACACTTAAGCCCCGGTATACGTGGTATTGCAATCCGTGAGGTTTACCCTGCCACTATTGTCGCCAATAGCGCGGTGCGCTCTTACCGCACCTTTTCACCTTTACTTTTCTGCATTTAGAACATTGTCCTAAGTACAAAAGAGAAATATATTCTCTGCGGTACTATCTGTTATCTCAAAATTCCTTTCGAAACACCTCTCCTTTCAAAGAGCACGGTACTCTATATTGTCCGGACTTTCCTCCCCTATTAAATTAGGAGCGATAAGGCGGCCTGTTTCGGCAAAGTTACATTAGAATTTAGCGCAGTACTACTTCCGTTGCGCCTTTTCCATAGCGCGCGAAGGAAGCATCAAAAAAATCGAGTCGATCCATGCGCTCAAGCAGATGATAAATCTCATCCCTTAGGCGCCCTTGCCCTACTCCGTGAATTAAAATCACCCTTTTTATGCCGCCTCTCCTTGCCCGATCAATAATATTACGTGCTTCCTTTAATTGAATTTGTAGTTTTTCGTGGGCCGAGAAGTTTTTAGGGAAATCGACCAGGCTTTCAAAATGAAGGTCGAGTTCCAGCTGTTCTGGCGCATGTGCCTGTGCACGACCTTTTTCTAAACGCGTTGCCGGTCTATCCTTGGAACGCACCTCTCCAATTGGTAAAGGCTTGCGTGGCACCAATTCATTTAGGGGAATCCATTCCTCAAAACCATGATCCATCATAAGTTCCGCACGATCTGCTTCAAGCTGAAGGATTGTGCCGGTCTCCGTACCATTAATGAGGCTTACAATATCACCAACTTTAAATGCCATGGCGCAAAAATAAGGCCCGCTCTCGTTTTAATTTCGAGGGCGGGCCTTTAATTCTAGAAATTAAAATTTCTATTTAATGGATATTCGACGGCTTGCGCGATGCATACCTTGACGAATTTCCAGCATATACATTCCAGCGGCCAAGTTGGAAACATCTAATTGCGTTTTTAAGTGACCATTATGTCCTTCTTCTTCAAGTACATAAACAGATCGTCCCTGCCCATCAATCAATCGGATGCTAATCGTTTGGGAACCATCCAAATCTGCCTCAACCCATAAGCTCTCCTCACTTGGGTTTGGATAAGCATTAATGGTTTGGGCTAATAAGCTTTCATCCAAACTACTAAAGGATACCGTTTGAACGGCCGTATCGCTCCCGCAACCATTGGTCACCACCAAGGTTACTGTATAGGTTCCGCCACCGAGATAAGTGTTGGTGTCTAACATCCCGGCGCCACTGGTTCCATTACCGAAGTCCCAAGAATAGCTTGTTGCCCCAGTAGATGCACTCGCATCAACGTAAAGTTCGATCGTATTACCAACAAACATGTGACTGGTGGTAAAGGATGCCACCGGTAGTGGTCCACTAGCGGTAGTTTCATTGGTGGTGATGGCATTACTGGTATCGCTGCCGCAGATATCAGAAACTAAGAAATCATAGGATGTACCGGGGTTTAATCCAGTTACTACATATGGCGTACTCGATACATTCACACTGCTTCCGGTTCCTGGCGTGAAGCCGGCCGGACCGTACTCCAATAGCGAGCTACCGCTACGGCTAGTCCAATTGAGTTCCACACTATCACAACCTACATTAGATGTAGCGGCCAATCCACTCGGATCGGGGCAATTCGTTGCAATTGTTCTTGGATTAATGCAGAAATTATCAAAGTAATAATCACAGCTATAAGTTAAGCCTTGACGAACACCTGAGAAGAAATTAACCCCATTAAACTGTATGGGTCCTCCGGCATTAGCGGCGGAATAGGTATAGCCTACATTGGTACTGCTACCATTTATTTCAAACCAAATGGAATCATTATCCAAATCGATTACTGTTGACATGGTAAACCAGGTATTCTGGGTATAATTAAAGGTTCCCGCCAAGGTAGATCCTGTGGTATAAACGGCATCTGCAGATCCATTATCGAGGAAGTAAACTTCTCCACCCCATAAATTACCAGCAGCACCGCCGATGTAATTCTGCTGGATATTGAAATAGGCACCTTTCCCGGTGGGGATATACATATCGAAGGAAACTTCCCAAGCGCCGCTGCTCAGGGTATCAAATAAAGCCACTAAATCACTAAAGCTATTGGTGCCTGCATCATGTATGCGCACCGAGTTTGGTGAAGAGCTAGACTGAGTAGTAGCAATCTCCACATCACCAGCTGCTCCTGCCCATGGTACAAACAATGCCGATTGATCATAAATCTCTAAACTAGAGTTGTATTGATCCAAGCTATCGCAGGTTACTTCTTCTGGACAAACGGCGGTTGGACCTACCCAATTACTGGTATCCCCAGCCGAACAAATGGCACGTACATATACATCTTGACAAAGATTATTTGCACTGGCGAAGGTGAGCGTAATGGAATCTACAGCAGTGAT
This sequence comes from Bacteroidota bacterium, assembly GCA_024742495.1. Classification (GTDB taxonomy): domain Bacteria; phylum Bacteroidota; class Bacteroidia; order Flavobacteriales; family Schleiferiaceae; genus Croceimicrobium. The sequence continues at coordinate 559,413 of JANSYJ010000002.1, read as the reverse complement.
ACTTAGCGTTCCGCTGCCAGGACTAAAGCCAGTAGGTCCATATTCAACTTGATAGGAATTGGCTTGGCTAGTGCCTCCCCAACGGGCGATAGCGCTAGTTTGACTAATTGGATCACCACTTAAACTTAAGGGACTAGGACAAGAAGATCCTTGTTGTACCGATACATCATCAATAGAAATATCACCGGTAAAGGAAGTTCCTCTATGACCTTCAAACACAAAGTTATAAACGCCTGTAGGCAAGGACCCTAAAGACACATTCCGGCGTAAAAACGGATCAGCTTGTGCTACTTGTTGCTGACCAATAATACTATCGATAGCGGTTCGCGTTCCCGCTGAATTTTCAGCATAAACCACCAATTTATTCATGGTTGCTCCATGCATGTGATAGTAATATTCCAACTCAGGGTTAGTCACGGTGCCAATATCAATTCCTGGAGATATAAGCTCCGCTGGACCTCCAGAACTCGATGTTTCCAAATACATATAAGTTCCACCCGGTGCAGGAGCTAAGGAATTATCTAAAAATGGTCCGGTACCAAAGGAGTTTTCATTGGCACCACTGGCATCTTCAGATTCCCAACGAACCGTACCAGGACCTTGAACATGGGTCCAACAATTTTCCCAACCCGCTGGAGTTCCACTGGCAATTCCAATTGAAATTCCTTCGAAGTTGGTAGAATAAGGAGCTGAATAACTAGTTGGACAAGGAGTGGCAAAACAAGTTGGTCCTTGCCAGAAACTGGTATCTCCAGCCGAACAAATTTCACGAATCCAAATACAGTAACCTGTGCCTGCTGTTAACCCACTAAGACTAATGCTATTACTCGAATGTGAAATACGGGTGTTGGAGGTGGAACCCAATGGGCCGGTACCATATTCTACTTCGTAGTTAGGACTGATATTACCATTGGCATTTAGCCAGGATACACCAGCAGTACTTTGAGTTAAAGTTCCTACTGTAACCGTATTCGGACGAACGCAAGTGGGAATTACTTCATAACGCAATTCATCAATAAAAATATAGTCGAATGTGCCGCCTAAATCGTGGGCAAAAGCAAAGTATTCATCGCTACCATTATAGCCATTAGTAGCATCTAGATTAACGATGTATTCTTGCCAGGTATCATCTGGATTAATCGTATCCAGAGGATTAAATGTGCTGGCATCTACGGGGTTCGACATCGTACCCACTATCATTTGGGCGGTATTGAAGGTTGATGCCTCACGCATGTTAAAACGCAAGCGCTTATCGCCCAAAGTCATATCGATTGTGCGCGGAGAAGTGAGCATAAGCGGATCGCTAACGTTGCTACTATTATCGAACTCCACATAATTAGGACTAGTCGGTGGGGCATAAAAGGTGGAAGCCTGAATAGTTACTCCCAAGAAATTACTACCCTGTAAGGAAGCTCCCTCAATGCTACCAAAACAACCAAGGTCCTTGGATGCTGAGCTTAAGTTATCCCAATTCTCTAAATAGGGTGCTTGAATAGCCATACACTGTGTTTTGAAACAGAATGGCCCGGTCCAGTTGGAGGTATCACTAGCACTACAAATCTCGCGTACCCAGAAGCAGTAATTGGTATTTGCTGTTAATCCAGTAAGATTAAAAGTATCATTACTAACCAACATTTGCGAGTTCAAGGCACTACCTAATGAGCCGCTGCCGTATTCAATTTGGAAGTTACCTGCCGACCCATTATCAGGAACAAAGCTGAGGGTCGCATTCATGGAATCTACCGCTAAAATGCCTAGTTGGCTTACTTCGGGGCAGCTAGGGATTACTTCGTAGATGACATCATCAACATAGAAAGTTCGGAAGGTACTTCCGTTGTCATGAGCGATTGCGAAGTATTGATCGCTGCCATTATAACCATTCGCCGTATTTATGTTGCAAACGAAGCGATCATGAGGAATGGCATTAGTTAGCTGAAAGGTATCCAAGGGATGGAAGGTATTTGGGTCATTAGGGTTTGACATTGATCCAACCAGCATATTAATCTCCGGAACATAGTTTGTTAGCATCCTCGCTCGCACCACAACACGTTTATCACCAAGGGTCATATCGGTTGTTGGTGGAGAAACAATCATTAGAGGATGGGAAGAATTACTATTATCCATTTCCACTTGCCGTGATGGCGAAAATGGAGATCCTGCTGCCGTAACCGATGCTCCTAGGAAGTTACTAGTTAGGTGGCTCGGATCCTGAATGGCAGAAAAACAACCCAGGTCTTTACCGCTCAAAAGGGCATTCCAATCTTCGGTATTAGGCGCACTGATGGGTGAGCATGGCGTACAAAAATCAAATGGTCCACCCCAGGCACTGGTATCTCCCGCTGCACAAATACTGCGAACTAAAAATTGATAACAGTTTTGCGGGTTTAAGGTATCGAGCACAACCGAATTGGCATTGATGAAATGCTTAGTTCCCGCAGTGGTAGTAGTACCTTGGTAGAAGCCTCCGGGACCAAACCAATATTGATACTGACTTGCAGAGCCTGCCCAATTTAAAGTAGCGGTAGTATCAAACACAGCACTTACATTTAGTCCTGGTGGGATCGGACAACTTACGGCTTCTAAACTCACATCATCGATGGTGATACCATCAGAAAAAGTAGTATTGAAGGATCCAAAACGACCGCTTTGACCAAAGCGAATTTGAGTAGCGGCTCCAACCGTTTGACCTGCGCCATTAATAATTCCCTTAATATCCAATCCTTGGATTGAGTCATAAATGCCTTGCGCACTTCTAAGAGCATCTAGATCCACCGCTTCAATCCATGGATCACTGGGGGCGCCGCGCACCCATACTCGGTTATCTGGACTGGCTTCTTGTCCATGCGACATAATGTAGAAGCCCAATTGAATCCCTCCCGAACTAGTATAACTGCTCAAATTAACCGTAAGGGTTAAATAATTTGTTTGTACCGCGGGAGCAGTTGGCGAATGGTCTAAGGTTGCTGCTTGTAAACCATTTTTTAAATAATTTGCTCCAGCCTGCAAGCGCATTCTTGAGCTTGCTTCATCCGAGGCATCAAATCGCCAACTGTGGGTAGAATTACAAAGGTTAGTTGTTCCGTTAAAAGTAGGGCCGGTGTAGAGTTCGAAACCATCGAACATAGGCAATGAAACAGGGCTTAGCGCAACACAGCCGGTTAAAACGCTAAATGGACCCACCCAAACTGCCTCGTCATTAGCGGCGCAAGAATCTTGAATGTAAAACTCGTAAATGGTATTTGCGGTGAGGCCGCTAACTACAGCGAAAGTATCTATGGTAGTAATGGTACCTAAGCCTGCATTTGGCGTAAAGCCCGGGTTACCCCAAGATACATTTGCCCCTTGTGCGCTACTGGAGCTAATCCAGTTTAGATACACATCCGTACCCACGGCATTTACTTCAGCGGTAAATGGGTCAATCGGTGGACAAGTAGGAATTACATCAAATACAAAATCATCAACATAAATGGCTTGAAAGGTATTCTGAGCCCCATGTCTTAAAGCAATCACCGGATCGGTACCATTATAATTGGAAGCGGCATCCAGATTCACCGTGAATTTCTGATTACTAGAATTTAAAGTAAAGCTTTGAATAAGGTTATAAACCCCAGGATTATCGGGGTCTGGGATAGAAACCACCTCCACTGTTGTTGGAGTGGTACTGGCAGTTTTGGCATTAAACTCCACCATTTTATTTAGGCTTCCCATCCCATAGAAGGGCTGGAAAATGAGGAGTATATCTTGTGTTGGACCAGGGGCGCTACTATTATTGAGTAATAGCTGTTGGGTTCCGCTGGTAGGACTAAAAGCGGTGGTGATGTTTATGGTTGGGGTACCGGTACTGACATCTGTAAAAGCTCTTAAACATGGGAAAGCAGTGGTATCGAAGTTCTCCACCCAACGCGCACTGGCATAACCACAGTCGGTGGTAAAGCTAAGTCTTGATACACGAGAGGTACTGTCACCCCGATCACGACAATCGGAGATTAAAGCTAAGTCATAGCCTGTATTAGGACTTAAGCCTCCTATTGTTATGGTATCTCCCACCGAAGTACCAGTAGTTCCTGTTCCCTGAATAAATCCAGTTGGGCCCCACTCCCATGAAAGTGAATCGGTAGTTGCAGTATAGGTAAATGTTACGCTATTACTATCTAATGCAATAATTTGAATATTGCTCGGCGCGGGACAGATTGGTAGGGTTCGGAATGTTTGTGGTGCTGCGAAATAAACGGAATCGTTAGTGCAATACTCCGTTAGGTAAACGTCATAATCCGTATCGGGAATCAAAGGTTCTATAAACACAGAAGGTGGTCCGCCAAAGTAAGAGGCTTGAAAGGAAACACCATTTCCGGGTGTGAATCCGCTAGGACCATACTCGAGTTTAAAAGTGTTATTGATATTACCGGGCGTCCAGGTGATTCGGGCACTATCTTGTTTTATACTATCAATTTGAAAATTAGAAAAGGGTGGTGTACATCCTCCAGAAAATCCGAGGGAGTAAGTTACAGAACCCACAAAGCGACGTGGGTTGAAGCCTGGGCTAGGTAGCGGTCCGCCATAGGCTACAGAATCGGCAACATTTACGGTTAAGGTGCCATCGCTATGTATTACTTGATCAGCGGCAGTTCCGGTTTGATATCGAGTATTGCCCTCAATGTGAATTCCAACTGGTGTGTTTGCCGGAATACTAATTGAAGCACCTCCAAATGGAATTGCCACTAAGGAAGTATTATTGGCACCGGTGATGGTGGCTCCAACAATTACTTCCGTCCAGCCATTGGCCAGGCTAACATTAGGTGGCGTTTGTGCTCCTCCAACTCGAACCCAAACTGAAGCAGTGGTAGCACCGGAACTAAAAATATTGCTAATACCATCAATGTCTACTGGCGAGGTTGAACTTACATTAAAGGTTATACCTCCAGAACCATTATTGGGACTCAGTGGTGGCGAAGTGGTGATTGTTCCTTGGCCGTATAGGGCAGCAGAACAAAGGATAAAGAGATAGGATATCAGTTTCTTCATAGGTATGAAATTGTAGGTTTATAGCAAAAGACCCCTTCAAGTTACTGATTTTTAGACAATAAAAAACCCCGAACTTCAGAAAACCGAAGTCCGGGGTTTGTTATAAGCTATTTATTCGATTAGCGAATACTCAAGCGACGGTGAGCGGTAAGTCCTCCAGACTTAACTTCCACCATATAAATGCCGCGAGCTAAGCTGCTAACATCTACATCCTTGCTGTATTTGCCACTTTCCATGCGGTCATCGAATGACATCACTTCACGACCTTGAGCGTCGCGTAAGATGATGTTCACATCACCACTACCAACTTCACTGAAGCTGATATTAACCTTATGGCTAGCAGGGTTTGGATAAACATTCAAGCTATTGGTTAATGGGTTGTCATCTAAGCCAACATTTACATTAACAATTTGACTGATTGTATCCGTACCACAAGCGTTGGTTACAGTAAGTAGTACCGTGTACATACCATTTCCAAGGAAGATAACGGTATCCATCATTCCAGACCCGGTAACACCGTTTCCAAAGTCCCAGCTATAAGAACCTGCATCAACAGAGCTACTCGCATCAACATAAAGGATAAACTGGTTACCATTAACGGTATTAGACCAGGTAAAGCCTGCAGTCGGAGTAGGTGCATTTGCGGTAGTAATGCTTGTGCTGATGAAATTCGAGGTATCACCAGTACAGGTATCAGCCACGTGGATATCATAAGCGGTATTTGCATTTAAACCAGTGATGGTATAAGGAGAAGTAACAATACCTGTCATGGTTCCCGTTCCTGGCGTAAAGCCAGCAGGACCGTATTCAAGAATTGAACCTCCTGAAGTTGACATCCAGTCTACTTCAATGCTATCACAACCGATATTGGCTGTTCCGGATAAGCTAGTAGGATCAGGACAAGGGAAGCCACAGCTTGAGGTAAAGCTCGCAAGAGTATCACCTTGGGCAGTTGTTCCGCTAGCCGCGTAGGTGCCAACATTAGCGCCATTAGGATCGAAAACATCGATGCCAATCTCACTCGGCCAGCCTCCTGCATTTGTTAACACAACATCAGTGGTTAAGCCATTACAGAGATCAATTGAATCTTGGTATAAGTTACCGGTGGTAAAGTTTGATCCCATTTTACCCACTTCAATACCATTTTGATAAATGGTAATCTCTGCACCATTCCAACCATCACCAAAACTATCGTTAAGGTCGAAGTTGAAGGTACATTGAGCCGAAGCGTTACACAGTAAAGTTGCTGCCTGACCAGCACCAGACCAAACGGAAGTGTCTCCAGCCGCACAAATCTCACGTACGTAGTATTCGTAGTTTGTAGCCGAAGTGAGACCCGGTATAGTATAAGGCTTACTGGTAACAGTAACCATAGTCCCTGAACCGCGACTAAAACCAACGGTACCATATTCAAGCTCCCAAGGACCTGCCCCAGAAACCCAATCTACAGTAACGTCTGTCATACTTGCTGCGGTTTGATTAAGTCCAACCGGGGCCGGACAACTAACGCCTTCACCCACGGTAACATCATCAATTGCGATATCACCCGTAAAGCTAGTTCCGCGATGTCCTTCAAATATGAAGTTGTAAGAGCTTCCTGTAAGTCCAACTAAAGAAATATTACGCACATAGAAGGAGTCAGAACCAGCAGTTTGTTGCTGACCACCGATACTATCTAGGTTAATGCGCGTTCCGCTAGCATCTTCAGCGTAAACGATAAGTTTATTAATCGTTGCACCAAACATGTGGTAGTGGTATTCTAACTCTGGATTATTAAGTGCACTAATGTCAATTAGTGGAGAGATCAACTCAGCTGGACCACCTGAAGAGGAAGTCTCTAAGTACATATAAGTACCACCTGTTGATGGACGAAGGGTATTATCCCAGAATGGCCCAGTAGTTAAACTGTTCTCATTAGCTCCAGTTGCATCCTCAGATTCCCAACGCACGGTTCCAGTATTGCTATGCGTCCAACAGTTATCCCAACCAGAAGGAGTTCCGGCCGCTTGGCCGATAGTAATACCTTCGAAATTTGTAAAGTAAGGAGCGGTATAACCAGCTACAGGACAAAGGGTTGCAAAACATGCTGGTCCTGTCCAATAACTTGTATCACCAGGTGCACAGATTTCACGAACCCAAACACAGTGACCTGTACCTGGAGTTAATCCAACCATACTTAAAGTATTAGTGGTAACCGAGATTTGTGTATTACCAGGATCACCTAATGGATTGATACCGTACTCTACTTGGAAGTTAGAGCCAGTGCTTGCACCTACCCAGTTTGCAGTAGCGGCAACATCGGTAATAGTAGTTGCATCTATGCTTAAGCTGGTCGGCTTAATACAAGTTGGAATTGCTTCGTAACGAACCTCATCTAAATAGATATAATCGAAGGTACCACCTAAGTCATGGGCGAAAGCGAAGTAATTATCGGTTCCGTTATATCCGTTGGCGGCATCTAAATTAACGGTGTACTCTGTGAAAGTAGTAGTTAAGGATATTGTATCAAGCGCCGTGAAGGTGTTTGCATTAGAACCATCCGACATAGTACCCACTAAAAGGTCCGTGGTATTTGCGGTTGACGCCTCTCTTACACTAAAACGTACTCGCTTGTCACCAGCCGTCATATCGTTTGTCAATGGCGAAACCAAAATCAATGGATCGGTAACATTGCTACTATTATCAAACTCTACATAGTTTGGTGCCGTTGGTGGCGCATTAAATGTAGAAGATTGAATAGTTACTCCTAAGAAGTTACTACCCGATAGGGACTGACCTTCAATGCTGCCATAACAACCTACATCTTTAGATCCAGAGGCTAAGTTATCCCAGTTTTCGTAGTGAGGTGCAGAAATTGAAGCACATTCGGTACAGAAACTAATTGGACCTACCCATAAAGAGGTGTCGCCAGGACCACAAGCAGTGCGCACTAGGAACTCATAACAAGTTTCTGGATCTAGGGTATCAATGCTTGTCATTAAACCAGTACCAAGATTTACTTTGGTTCCGGTGGTAGTAGTTGTTCCTTGGTAGAAACCTGCTGGTCCAAACCAGAACTCATTAACCGTAGCGTTTAAGGCACTTACCCAGCTAAAGTTAGCTGAAGTATCGGTAACACCTGTAGCGGCTAATTGACTAGGATCAGGACAAGAAGGAGCTTCAGCAATAGCTACCGAATCAATAGCACCATCACCACAACATCCTATACCTAACATTACAAAACGTACCTGAATGGTGTCTCCCACATATTGAGGAAGGTTTACAAACTCATCATCCCAAGGTGCACCTGCAGATCCTTGTAAGTTACCAGAGGTATTATATACCGTGGTCCAATTGCTACCAAAGTCATTAGTAACATCAATTCGCATATCACCTGGGCCAGTTGTGGCGTAAAAACGGTGTTGCCAGAAATATAAAGCTGGTGCAGTTAAGCTGCTCACGTTTACAAGTGGTGAGTATAAGAAAGCTGAGTCACCAGCGGTTGATCCAGAAGCCTCAACATACATAAAGTTTCCACCTGTTACATCATTTAATGGTCCGTTACCACTAGAAGGTCCAGTAGAACGTGGAATCCACTTAAAGGGCTCGCCTCCATTGCTTACGTCTGGATCTGTGCTCCAACAAGGATCAATACTGTTACCAGCATTGTTACCGGAAGCAACCCAAGAAGAACCATCAAAGTCCTCTAAGAATGGAGCATTGAGAACATTACAAGCAGTTGTAAAGGTGAATGGTCCTATCCATGGACTTAAACCACTAGCAGCACAGCTGTCAGCAATATAAAAGTCATAGGTGGTTTGTGCAGCAAGACCAGTCATAGTATAGGCATCAATTACGCCACCTACAGTATCGCGACCTACGCCTGAACCGGTATTAACGGTAAAGCCGGTGGTACCCCACTCGATTACGGTAGCATCACCATCAGAACCACTACCCCAGAAGCCTGCAGCAGTACTAACTCCAACGCCGCTTACACCTAAGCTGGTTAATAATGGAGGGTTACAAGCTGGAATTTGCTCATAAGTGAAGTCATCAATATGATAAGTACGGAAAGTTGGTCCAATATGATGGAAAGCGATAAACTCATGCGTTCCATTATAACCATTAGCAGTAGTAAGATCATAGAAATACTGCGTCATGCTATTGGTTAAGGTGATGGTATCAAGTACGGTATAAGTACTTACATCTCCTGGACTTGCCACCGTACCAATTTCCATGGTATTACCCGTGGCAGTAGTGGTAGTCATAGCGAAGAAGTTAATGCGTTTATCACCGGCAGTCATATCTGAGAACTGCGGAGTAAAGAGCATTATCGTATCGGTATTATAATTATAGAACCTTACCGTATTCGGTGCGGAGTTCGCATTAAAGTAAGCCTCAACATCGGCATTCGGGAATTGGGCATTTGTTCCACCTATTATAAGGTTATCCCAACAAATTGGAGCCTCATTAATAGAGTCGCTATCAAAATTATTGAAATAAGGTGCGGTTAGTGGATCACAAAGGGTTACAAAAGTAATTGGCCCTATCCATCCGCTAGTTCCATTAGCCGAATCCGAACAGTCATTTCTGATGTACATGTGGTAAGCGGTATTACCCGTTAATGATCCAATACCAATGCCATTAACATTAGTACTATCAAAATTAGAAGATGGCGAACCTTGGGTAAATCCTAGTGGACCCCAGTTTACATCGTACTCAAATCCTGAACCCGTCCAAGCAATATAAGCAGAGTCGCTGCTGATATAGTTTACCGATGGGTTTCCTGGGAAAGGACAAGTTTGACAAGAATTAACTTCTACCAAATCAATACCTACATCACCGGTAAAACCACTACCGTGGATTACTAAGAAACGAAGGTGAATAGCAGAACCTACATAGTTATCGAGGTTAACACCCACATTTTGCCAAGGATCTCCATTAGCAGTTTGCAGTTGACCTACATTAGTAAATACCGTCGTCCAAGGGCCATTTGCAGAAAATCCTACTTGAACCTTTACAGAATCAATACCAGATCCAAAAGCGTGAATCCAGAAAGATAATTCTGCACTATTAAAAGAAGTACTTAAATCTATTCTTGGCGAAATTGCCTCAATATTAGTACCGCCACCAGTACCAGAGGTTTCGGTGTATATGTATGATGAACCTGAGTGCGCACCATTTGGACCCGTTCCTGAAGAACCCGTTCCACCGGTATTGTAAACCCAGTTCGAGGCGCCAGTTCCGATATTACCGGTCCAGCCACCTTGAGTTTCAAAATCATCACTAAATAAAACACCGGGTGAACCAGTGGTACAGTTTAGACCTTGAGGGCCAGAAATTGGTGTTGTTACGGATAGTGGTCCTACCGTATCCGATACTCCATTAGCTCCACCACAATTGGTCGCTAAGAAAATGTCGTAACCAGTAGAAGAGTTTAATCCTGTAATAGTATGAGTTGTGGTAGGCGATAAAATGGTATCAACCATCCATCCCGCACTTCCTGGGCTGGTACCTGCTGGTCCCCACATAAGCCAAGCTTCAGTATAAGCTCCGGCTTGAGCCCAACCTACATCAACAGAGTTGGAGGTAAGATTGGAATCGGTAAAAGCAGTTGGAGCACCACACAACTTAGTAGTTGTAAAAGATTGAGGAGTTGGGAAACCAACGGTATCAGCACCACTATTACAATACTCTTCAACATAAACATCATAGCTTGTATTTGCTGAAAGGCCAGTTAAGATAACTGGCGGCGTTGTAGGAGTTGTTGGATAAGTTCCGGTTACACTAGTACCTGTACCTGGAGTAAAACCTGGAGCGCCATACTCTAATTTATATCCAGTGTTACCAGTTCCAGGCGTCCAATTTACTTTAGCTGCCGTAGCGCTAATACTGTCAATCTGGAAGTTAGTAAAGGGCGTACAATTACCTGTTACTGCCAAAGCATAGGTTACAGAACCTAAAAATCGACGTGGGTTAAATGTTGGAGTTGGGTGCCCTCCATAGGCCACCGAGTCTGCCACATTCACCGTAAAAGTACCATCTGTAAAGATGACCTGATCCGTGGCTGTACCGGTACGGTAATTCGTATTACCTCCCACTCCTTGAATGTGAATACCAACCGGAGTATTCGGTGGAATATTAATTTTAACACCGCCAAATGGAATTGCAGTTGGGGTTCCACCAGTTGTAATACTCGCTCCGGATATAACTTGGGTCCAACCGTTAGCGGTAGAAATAGTACCTGGAGGAGTTCCAGCTCCACCAACTTTAACCCAGATATTACAGGAGGTGCCAGATGCAAACTGGTTTGTCATACCAGTAATCTCGGCAGGAGTAGTTGAACTAACCGAGAAGGTGATACCTCCCGAGCTATTAGTACCCGTTAAGGTCGGGTGTGTCGCGACTGTACCTTGCCCTACAGAGAAGAGCCATGCCATCGACAGGAAAATAGAAAATAGTATTCGTTTCATAGAAAAGTATTTGTTCGCAGCTACTAAAATATTCATATCCTTGGAATAAGAAAACCTCCGAGCTAGAGTCACCTCTTTAATTAGGACCTAAACAAGTCAGCCACCTTTATTAAACAACTGATAAACAGAAGAGTATTTCAACAAGGTTAGGTCTGAAAAAAAAACGAAAAAAAATAGTCTCCCAAAAAACAATTCCTGTTAATCTAAATCATTGATTGAGTTTAACTAAGCTCCTTACATTATTGATAAGCTAGAACTATATACTAGTTTCATTTAATTGTAAGAACTCAAGCCAAGAAATTGTACCTTTGCTGTCCAATTTTTATAGAATGGAAGTAATTGATAATCAGGAAATGCGCCACTTTGAAGTGCGCGTAGGGGAAAGGCTTGCTATCATTGAGTATCAAATACAGGAACGTAAATACTTCCTGACCCGCGTTGACTTTCCTAAAAAGTTTAAAGAAGACGGTAGGGCTGAAGAAATGCTGAAAATCACTTTAAGCACGATTGATGAAACCGGAATGAGGGTTGTTCCGATGACAAAATTCGTTAAGGATTACTTTAAAGCACATCCCGAATTAAAGCCGATGTTACCAGTAGGAATTCATCTCTAAATTCCTTGAAAACAAAATTTTACATTTTCCTCTTGAGCCTTTGTCTGTTTCAGGCAAAGGCTCAAAATTTTTGGCAGCGTTACTGGGAAAGCCTTACGGCGGAAGAAAGTAATGATGGCTCGCCAAGCTTTATCGTTTACCCAACCCTGGCCTTTGCCCCAGAAACTTCTTGGGAATTTGGCCTGAGTTCTCTTTACCTCTATTATGCCAATGGCGATTTAAATAATCGCTTAAGCGAATTCAACGCCTTTACCTTTTACACACTCGAGAATCAATACGGATTGTGGCTTGATCACGCCAATTATGGTGATAAAGATCGCTATATGTTCTTGGGTCGTTTGCGCTTTCAATCTTTTCCGCTTTTCTATCATGGTATTGGCTCCAATACACCTGAAACACCACTTGCCCTTGTGGATGCTCAATATTTACTTTGGAAAGAACATTTCTTAAGACAAGTTAAAGGCTATTTCTACGCTGGTTTATATACCGATGTTCAAAATCTTCCCGGACCACAGTTCGTTGATCAAAGTGAAGAAAGCTATACCCTACCCTTAGGTGCGGAGGGCTCCTTTAATTTGGGTTTAGGACTTTCGGCGGTTTACGATGATAGACGAAATGTACTCAATGTGCGTGATGGGAATTTCACCGAACTTAGCTTTTTACGCTATCATCCCAATTTAGGTTCCGATTTTAATTTCACCAGCTTCCTCCTTGACTCTCGTTTCTACCACAAGATTGGAGAAAACAATGTTTGGGCGAATCAAATTCTTGGGCAATTCGTAAATGGTAATGCGCCTTTCCACATGCTGTCGCTGATGGGCGGCGAAAGTATGATGCGCGGCTATTACTATGGCAGATACCGCGACAATAATTACCTAGCCCTTCAAAGCGAGTTTAGAATGCTACCCTTTTCATTCGCTAAAAGATGGGGCGCCTCCTTTTTCCTTGCCGCTGGCCAAGTTTATCCAGAATGGGAGTCCCTGCAAGTCCAGAATTTCCGCTTAGCCGGAGGTGGCGGATTACGTTTTCTCATCTTCCCCCAAAAAGATATATACACGCGCTTAGACGTGGCTTTTACGGAAGAAGGTCCTGGGTTTTATTTCTTTATCGGAGAAGCCTTTTAAACACTAGCGTATTTGCGTGCTATATGCCATGCACGTAGAATAAAAATGCCAAGCCAAGGTAAAAATGCCATGGGCAATTGCTGAGGCAAAAACATCCATACGGCTAAGAGTAGCGCATAGTAATAAGGCAGGTATGAAATATACTTGCGCTGCCACGTCTTTAATTTCCCGCGGAAAAGTGCCGCTAAGACTAGCAAATTGAAAGGTAAAAAGATGGCGATATTAAAGTTCCAAGCTGCCGCTTGATGATCGGTTAAAAGCCATAAAGCCAGAAGAAAAAGTCCCAGCAGCCCGCTGATGCTAAACAATATACCATCTAAAATAGACCATAACCTAAGTTTATTGTAAGCTAAAACAGTTAGCAAAACGATTAACACCAATAAGGCTCCAAAAAAGAAAAATGGTGTCCATAAAGATTTTTCAGGAATAACCGTTTGCCTTAATAATTCCCGGCTCTCTTTTATTAGCGGTTTGCTAATGCCCGAATGCCTAATTTCCGCATCTGCGAAAGCTTTTTCTAAAAGATCGGGTAAAAACATTTCAATCTGCTGATCCGCCTCTTTATCCATCGGCAAGCCTAAACAAATATCAATGCCTAAATCGCCCCAAGCTTGGTAAGCTAGATATTCATCGCATAATTGACGAATGCTTAATGGTGGTTGGTAAAAGGAAAGGCCCGAAAATTCAAGCACAGCCGGCTCTAAGGCTTCTGAAAGCCCATCCCTGATGCGAGTGGCGCAATTATCATAAAAGTAATCGTAATAGTATGCTCGGTGTTCCGGAGAAGCATTTCGAAGTAGAAAATTAAAATAGGACTGGGCTTGGCTGCTATCCAAGTTTAGAACCTGCTCATGAACATAGCGCCCTTCTCGCTGATAAGAAACAATGAAGCGATCCCAGGAATTAACGCTTAGCTGATAAAGCAGTGCTCCCCGAGCAAAATTGAGGTAAAAATTAGGCTGATCGAAATCGAAGGTGCCATAGTTGAAAACAATATCTAAAGCTTGAGAAGGATCTTTAACCCTTAAAGCGGAATGGCCAAAAGCAGAGTACAATTCATTTTGCCCTGGTCCGCAAGTAATTAGACTTATTTCTGCCTGAGAGCTTAAAAAGGTTTGACCCATTAAACTGCTGCTCACAAATAGAAAAAGGAAAACCATTCTTTTCATAAAGCTAAGCTACAGATTTTAGCCAGCGCCTGCCGAAAAAAATAGCCTTTATGGCGACGATTTCCGGCCTTGCCATAGTCCTATGTATGGATTCTTAGATAGCAACCACCATGAAAGGATGGCCGCACCAAAATCGGCTATTGGAAAGGACCACCAAATACCGTCAACCCCTACCACTTGTGGTAAGATGAGAATTAGAGGAATTAAAAAGAAACCTTGTTTACTTAAGCCCAGTATCAAAGCTCTTCTCGCTTGTCCAATGGCTTGAAAATAGGCCGATCCTAAAAAGCTGGTCGCCAAAAAGGGATTAGCCGCAAACACCCATCTTAAGGCCGGCACTGTTCGCTCTATTAAAGCAATATCCTCGGTAAACAAAGCAACCAACGGCCTCGTGAAAATCATAAGGAGAATAAAAATCCCACAGGCAATTCCCGTGGCCCAGTAAAAGGCCAATCTGCTAAGCTGACTAACCCTTTCATAAAACTTAGCTCCATAATTATAGCCGAGTATTGGCACATAGCCTTGGGTAATGCCCAAAACTGGGAAATTCACAAACATCAGCAAGCGACTTATAATGCCATAGGAAGCCAAAGCCATTTCGCCGCCAAAGGCAAAGAGCGAGTTATTTAAAACAATACTTAAAACGGAAATCGTTCCTTGGCGCGCCATAGTCACCGAACCCAGCTTACCGATTTCTGTCATGATTGACTTAGAGGGTCGGATACAGGACCAAGTAAGGCTCATCTCGGAAGGACCCCATAAAAAGAATGAAGCGGTATAAAGTGCAGAACCAAAATAAGAAATGGTGGTTGCCAAAGCAGCACCTTCAATGCCCATTTCAAAGACCACAATAAATATTGGATCCAGAATGAGGTTTAAAATGGCTGGAACAATCATGGTGTACATAGCCCGCCGCGGATGGCCCTCCGCTCGAATCACATTATTACTCATCATGGCCCAAGCCAAGGCTGGAACAGATGGCAATAAGATTCTAAAATACTGCAAGGCTGGACTTAAAACCTCGCCTTTACCGCCAAATAGGTTTAAGATGGGGATTTGAAAAAAGGAAGCCACAACCACGAAGAACAAGGACAAGGTAAGGGTAAGGAAAAGCATATTTCCAAAAATGCGCTGCACCTTGCCATCACTCCCCTCTCCCATCGCTCTTGACAGTACTGAACTACCGCCAATTCCAATCGCCATTCCTATGCTGGAAATAAGAAAGGTAATGGGCATATTAACGGTGATCGCTCCAATACCCATGGCACCAACATAGCGACCTACGTAGAGCGTATCTACAATGCCGTAAATCGACATCACCAAAATACCTACAGCCGCCGGTATTGCTTGTTTCCTAAGGAGCTCACCCAAAGGTTCTTCTCCAAAACTCCGCTTAGAATTTGCCATTAGGCCGCGAAGGTAGCGCTATAATCACTTGCGAAAAGATGGTATAGAACAGATTAATATTTAATTAGTCTTTCACTAAGAATTAAGCCCCAATCTTCCACCGCTAAATTGGAAAGTCCTTTAAACTAAACCATAGCGCTCCATTAGAAGACTGGCATTGGGGGTTTTACAAACTCCTGATCGCAGTTTATAATCAAAAACCAAATCCTCACCCTGCACCTTAGATTCGAAATAGGCGGCATTAAAGTGTTGGTTATCATCAGCTAAATGTGCAATATCCACATCATGCGTTGCAATGAAGCCCCAGGCTGGAGCCTCTTCAATTTTATTCAAGAATTTGCGGGTACCCGCTTGCTTGTCATCGGAATTAGTTCCCCTAAGAATTTCATCCAATAGAAAGAAACTGTATTGCTCCTCATTAAGTCGGTCGAGTAGCGATTTTAAGCGGATAATTTCTGCCTGAAAGTAGCTCGTTTCCGCCCTTAAGTCATCTTGGGGATTCATACTACACAGCAATTGAAAGGGATAAATATGCAACTGCTCAGCACAAACTTTTGCACCCAATTGCGCTAAAACCATATTTATACCAATGCTACGCAAGAAGGTGCTTTTCCCACTCATATTGCTGCCAGTTAAAATGCTGTACTTAAAAGCATTCAAGTCTAAATCATTAGTCACTCTCTGTTTGGCGGTAATTAGGGGATGGCCAAGAGCTAATGCCCTAAACTCGGGATTTTGCTCTAGGCTAGGCCAATTGAATTCTGGATGATTGGCATGGTAATTTGCATAACTTAAATGAGCTTCAAACTGATGCAAGCCTTGCAGCCATAGGGATAATTCCGAACTATACTTTTTATGCCATTGCTCCAAAGCTCTTAAACGAAAAAGATGGTAGTGAAATAAACCATTTAAGATAAAAAGAGCCATCACATTTGCACTTTGATCCAAGCTATTTAGCAGTGCCCCTAAGCGTTTCACTTTCAAGGCTACCCCTTCATCAAGTTTAAATTTAGACTTAAACTCCTTTCCATAAGCGCTTATAAAACTTCTGCTTTCCAATCGCTGTAACAAGGCCGCATAGGAGCTAATGGCTGCACTAACCTTAGTTAGCTTGGATTGCTGTTCTCTTAAAACCTTCACTCTTGATCCAAGTACCAAAAGATTAAAACTAATCGCGTACATGAATAGCTTAAATGAGCCCTCCGCTGGGGCGGATACGAATCCGTAAGCGGTATACCAAACGAGGATTATCCCAACAATCATTATCGGCCAGTAAAAAGCGGGAAAAGCTTTAAACCGATCTTTCGCCCATATATTAAAAACCGCCTTTACATCCTTTTGCTCGCCGCTACTCTGCCCTTCGGCCCTATACTGAAAAGCCCAATCTTGATCAGCCTCCAATTCTTTGAAGTAATCTTGTCGAGCCTGCCAATCCTTAAAGGGCGGTGATTTCATTTCTTCCGCTAAAAACTCAGCCCCGGCATTGGTCCAAGCCCTATTGATATGGTGATGTAAGGATTGGGGACCAAAGAGATCTAATTCGCGTGAAAAAGGGTGATTCTTATCGTGGTTAATTACACTAAATTCCCTGATTAAATCTCCATTAATCGCAGAAATCTCCTCATCGGCAATAGCCACAAGTGCTTCTTTAAATTTCAATTTATCTTTAAGGTCTTCATACCAACGAACCAGTAATAGGAAAATGGGAATCCCTGGAATCCAAAGTCCCAGAAGCTGTGAAGGCCCATCTACTTGCATGGCCCAATAGCTACTCAATAGCAAAGTCAGCACCAAGGCCAATCTGCTCCAACTTATAATCCGAATCCGCCTCTTTAAAAAGCGAGCATCATGAAGTGCCTGGGTTTTTTGGCGTTCTAAAAACGCGCTTCGTTCCGCCATATAAATTAGTATTGAGGAGGCTGAAGGTAAAAGGAAGAATCCGAGAAATTAGTATAAGGTTCATGAAAGAGATTATAAACAAAAACCTTACCCTTGCTATAACGGAAATAACGGAATCCATTATCCTCTCTAGCCAATTGAATCTCATTATCTTTAAGGATAAATACACCGTTCTCAATTACCATTTCCTTAGAATTTCGTAAGTCCTGGTGGCTTATCTTATAAAAACCATTCTGATTTAATTGCAATTGAATCTCCATTTTGGTCTCGCTATTTAATTCTAGCACTCCAAAATAACTTCCAGCAACAGTGGCCAGTTCTTTGGGATCATTAACCGGACTTGTAGAACAGCCCGCTACTAAAGCCAATAAGCCAATAACAAAATAGAAGCGACGCATTTTAAGCCTTTGCTCTTTTGGCTCTTTCCCAAGTTGCTTTTTGCGAACCCTTTAGCCATCTAAAGAAACCAGCAAAAACTGCGTAGTTCATCATTAAGAAATAATAGGGTACAAAGAGTGCCTTCACTCGAATTGCGCGATTCTCTAAAAACCACCCTAATAAGGCTAAAGCATAAAAAGCTATTTGAGCATACATCAAATATTGATATAGGGCTCCTTGCTCTACTAAGAAGAAGTTTAACACAAATATCACTGGTAAGGCTAGGGCCGATATAGACCACCGTAAAACCCGATGCGAGATATATTGAAAGCTAAGCAGAGGATTTGGAATGGGAATTAGAATGGGCCATAAGCGTGCCATAGACTGCCAACCACCAGCAGCGATGCGCACCTTACGCTTCAATTCTTCCTTAACATTATCGCTCGCCGTTTCTGCCGCAAAGGATTCTGGCTCGTATTTTACCCGGTAGCCTTGTTTGCAAATGCGCATGGTTTGTACAAAATCGTCAAGGATGGTATCGTGCTCTAAATCTTGTACTAAAGCGCTTCTAAAGGAAATTAGTTCTCCTGCCGCACCTACAATGGTATAAAGCTCACTGTCCCATTTCTTTAAGGAGGATTCATACTTCCAATATAGGCCTTCTCCGGCTGCACTGGCGGTATCCGCTTCCTGACTTAAAACTCTTTTCTCACCACTAACCGCGCCTACCTTCGGGTCGGTATAGTGCCGAACCAAATTGCGGATACATTGTGGGTTTAGGTAAGTATTAGCGTCGCAAAATACCACTATTGGAGTGGTCACCATGGTCATTGCTCTATTCTCCGCCGCAGACTTACCGCCTCTAATATCTTCATGGGTAAGCTCCACCCCTTCGATTCCCCGAATAATATCGGCTGTATTATCGGTAGAGCCATCGGTGATAAATAAAATCCTAAGTTTCTCTTTTGGATAATCTAATGCAAGGCTATTATGGGCTTTTTCTGCAATGTAGTCCTGTTCATTATAAGCTGGAATTACCAAGGTTACCTCCGGCTCAAAGTCTAGGTCGAATTCTTGTTTCTTGCTAAAGAGCCTTTTGATGCGCACCAAGATGAACAAGACAATGCCATATCCTAAATAGGTATAAAAAACCAAGGCCAGGGCCAACCAAAAGAGTAATTCCATATGCTAGTCTTTTTGTTTGCTGAAGTATTCTGGTATTCTTTTCAGATTGGTTGTTATTCTGTGCCAGAAGGTTTTAGCAAGGGACTCATCAATTAATACATTTCGCAATGATGAATGGGCAAAAGCCTCCTTACTATCATCAAAAATAATTTTCCCCTGTGGTGCTAATCGATAAGCTAAATCTCCATCTTCACCTCTACCAACACCCATGGTAAAACCTCCAATTTCTCGTGCTTTCTCGCTACGGTAAGCCAGGCTACCTCCTAAACAGTTCAAATGAGGTCTTTTACTGTGACGCATCTTTGAGTTAAGCCACCTCAAGAATTGATAAAATTGAAGGTCCAAACCGTACTTATTATCATAGGTGTAAAAGCAATACTGGCTGCAGGCCATCACCACATTAGGATCGGAAAAATGAGCAACTAGGGTTTTGGCCCACAAGGGGTTGTATAGATTATCCCCATCTGCACTTAAGATAATTTTTCCTTTAGCGGCAGATAATCCCGCTTGTCGAGCTTCGGCCCAACCAGCTATAGGCTGATCGACAACTCTAACATTAAGGCGTTCGGCAATTTCCTTGGTTCTATCGGTAGAACCATTATTTACAAGGATTATCTCCGTTTTCTGATCTAATTCTAATTCACCAAAACTCGATAAGGAGGCAAATAAAAATCGCTCTTCATTTCGAGCAATCATCACAATGCTTAATTCTGGATCATCAGGCCTAAAGCGTTCCAAAGATTTCCTTCGGTCCAACCATTCCTGGGGAGTGATATCCTCTAAGGACTTAGAAAGGTAGGTCACCAATTTTTGCACCGAAGCAAGGGGATAGTAGCTAAACATTTAATGACATTTATTGATTTAATTCTAGGTAAAGCGCAAGCGTCTCCCGCGCGGTATTCTCCCAACTAAAATCCTTGCTACGGCTAAGGCCTTTAGCAATATAGCTGGCTCTTAAATCTGCATTCTCCTGTAAGGTTTGCAGACCATTGGCAATATTCTCGGCCTTAGTAACATCAACTAATAATGCGGCATCGCCGGCTACTTCAGGTAGGCTAGATTTTTGGCCACTTAAAACTGGAGTTCCACAGGCCATCGCCTCTAATAATGGTATTCCAAAACTCTCACGCAAGCTGGGGTATAAGAACACTTCGGCCATATTTATAAGTGCGGGCATTTCGGCATTGGGGATATAGCCTGTATTTTGAACTTGATCCAAAAAATCCTCTAGGCCCGCATTGGAAAGGTGCTTCTTAATGACCTCTCGATCTAAATCGCCCACCATCAACTTTACATCTCTGCCCTGAGCCTTACAATACTGGGCATATCCAATTAAGGCATTGCCGGTATTTTTCTTCGGATCGGTATTCCCTAAAAATAGAAAATAGCGATCAGGCAAATTATACTTTAGTCGAATACGATCGAGTTCCTCCTGATCCTCAATCTTTTTAAAATGGGTACTTACTCCATTATAAACTGCTTCTAGGTTTTGAGGGGGAAGATCCTTGAAATAGTTCGATATGGTTCCCTTTTCAAAATTTGAAACGGTAATTATTTTTTTGGCCGTTTTTACAATTCGATTTACGACGAATTTCCGATACAGGTTGCCAAACAATTGATAAGGGGTATAACCCTTTCCCATCACGTTCTTAACTTCCATGTAAATGATGTCGTGAATGGTAACCATTAAAGGCACAGAACATGAAATAGGTGCTGTATTGGAGGTGCAATGCAAGAGATCTAATTGATACTGCTTGGCCAGTTTCGGAAGCTTAATTTGTTCCCAAAGCGGATAAGCACCGCCAAATTCGATTATCTTAAAGTTCTTAGTTTCCGAAATCACATGATGATCGGGACCATTATTCACGAAAATGAAATACTCATTTTCTAAGTCTATATGCTGTAATTCCTTTATAAGCTCCAAAACCACGAAATCCATTCCGTGTTTTTTTTGCCGAAAAATTCTCTGAGCCTCAATACCTATCCGCACTATCGCTTGCTTTGTGAGTTAAATTATAGATGTAAGCCCGCCAAAACGCATGAGCTTGCTTAAACTCCCCCTTTAATCCGAAGGAAAGCAAATTTTTTGGAAGAGCCACAAAGGTGTAATAAAGGTAATTAATAAACCTTGTCCCCGCGGGGTAATTTCGTCTGGCAAAAAGAAGTCTATTTCGGGTGAGGTAATAAACTTTCAAAGGACTATTCCTTCCGGTTGAAACCGACTCTTTATGCAGAATATGAGCCTTACCAAAATACCAATTCTGGAAACCTGCTTGTCGTATTCTTTCGCACCAATCAAGTTCCTCGTAATAGAGGAAGTAATCGTCGCGCATTAGACCTACTTTCTCAATCACCTTGCGATGCACCATTAAGGCGGCCCCATGGCAAAAGGGAACCGGGTAAGCTTTGTCATACTGACCTTGATCAATTTCACCATCACCAATTCCACTATTGCGAATACTGGCCTTGCTCATCTCGGTACAGCCCGCATATTGGATGGTATCGGGTTTATCGAAATAGCGAATTTTTGGACTAAGCGCCCCTAAATTCGTTTGAGCTTCGGCGAATTCAATAATTGGCTCCAGGAAATCTTTGGGAACCTCGGTGTCATTATTGATAAGGAAAATATAATCGCCATCACAAAGGTCTAAACCGAGATTATTACCCCCGGCGAAGCCTAAATTTTCTGGAGATTTAATGAATTTAAAACGCTCGTGACCTATAAGAGCCTTTTCAAGCTCGTCATTTTCACTAGCATTATCCACCACAATGCACTCCCAATTGGGATAGGTGATTTGCTCCAAAGACTCTACCAGAGCCATTGTTACGTCGGTTTGCTTGTAGTTTACAGTAAGAAAAGAAATCTTTGCTCGGCTCACGGTTGCTTGTTAGCTATTGCGTAAAAATAAATTTGTTTAAGCCCTGATACAAGCAATAGAGAAAATTAAATTTGTGTAATGCTCGGATTTATGCGCTACTTTCTGATTTGTTTCCTTTTACCATTGATTTCCTTTGCTCAGCCACGGGACAATCGAGAGCTTCCCATTTTTGAACCCGTGCCCTATTACAATGCCGGCGATTCACTTGTCGGTTGGAGCCTAAGCTCTGATGGGCAATGGATTTCCAGCCCAAATACCATCCCGGTAATTGGCATTAGCCGAAATGAAAAATTCTATGAGAGAGAGGAGAATTCAATCGGAATAGATAATATCCAGAAGCTCATTGCCTACAAGGTTAAATATGGATCCGACACTTTAATTTGCTTGGTTAAGGTTTATACCGATGGCCAATACCGCTATCCCAATCGCAAAAAAGGCTGGAAAAATTTCACCGCGGGCTATTATTGGATTGTTCGTTATCGCGATTTGCGCAATGCCTTGGATTATTATGAAGAGAACGACACCGCCTCAGAGGCCTTCGTGCTCCGCATAAAATCCTTAGAAGGAAAAGCGATTAAAGAAATAGACGATTTAGAGGATGAGGATGATATGCGCGAATTGTTAAAGCAAATTCAAGCGACAACCATTATAAAACCAAATTACGATCGCAACCTGGTACTAACTATTCAAAAAGGCAGTAATAAGGATTTCATTCGCCTTCACCTTTGCTCTTTACACGTGATTTTCTCCGATGTTGAGGGGGTACGGAAAAACTTTACCAAAAGGGGTCGATCGGTATATGGCTCAGTTCGGCTTTTCGACTACATGTATTTTGAAATGGACCGGAAGGAGTTTTACAATATTTTAGATTTAGATGCCAATTTAGATCAGCTCTTGGAAGAGGAAATGATGCCGGTATTCGACTCTGGCTCAAGGAGCACTTCAGATCCATTATTAGATAGTAGCGAGGCTAAGATGGACAGCTTGGATATCGATTAATTCCCTAAGCTTGCATATACCTCAAAAATACCGCGATTATCTAAAGTACTTATACGCTATTCTCTTTGGTGTATTTGGGGGCGTGTTAGTTGGTAAAATGCAAGAAATGGGGGCCATCGTGATGTTGGTTATTCCCTTAGCAATCGTCTTCCTGTATTATTTTATCACCAATCCCAAAATGGGCCTATACACGGCCTTCCTTATTGCCTTTTTGGTACCAACGGTTGGCCGTTATGTTCCGGCGAATATTCCCCTGGGATTGGGAGTTGATATCGCCTTAGTGCTCACCCTGGTTTTTCTACTTTTTAAAAATTGGCAGAACACGAATTTCGATGGATGGCTGCACATCTACCCGCTTCTAATGTTGGTTTGGATGGGTTTTACGGTGCTTCAACTCGCTAACCCGTTGGCGCTATCGGCTCCAGCTTGGTTTTATGCTATGCGTGGTTTATCGCTCTATCAGCTATTGATCGCCATTATTTGTTTTGTTCTATTTCGAAATAAAAAGGATTTTAAAATTTTCGTTCGTGTCTTTTTAGGAACGGCCATAATAGGTGCTTTATGGGGACTTAAACAGAAAATGATTGGCCTAGATGCCATTGAAACGCGATGGCTAATGGCGGGCCCCTATGTAACCCACCTCCTATTCGGAAAACTGCGGATTTTCTCCTTGTATAGTGATGCGGGGATTTTCGGACCAGCCATGGGATCAGTAACGGTATTTGCGGGGATTTTGGCTTTAGGTCCTTGGTCGCTGCGAAAGCGAATTCTTTACGGAGTAATTTCCATGTTAGGCCTTTATGCTATGCTAATTTCCGGAACCAGAGGGGCATTGGCAGTTCCCGGAGCTGGGGGCATCCTCTATTTAATACTTATAAAAAACAAGCGCCTCCTAATTGCCGGAGGCAGCGCCATGCTCTTCGTTTTTGTTTTTCTCAAATTCACCACAATTGGTTCGGGTAATTACGATATACAAAGATTCCGAACCGCTCTGGATCCAAATGATGCTTCCCTAAATGTTCGGGTGGAAAACCGAAAAATGCTGAAGGCTTATTTAGCGAACAAACCTTTAGGAACGGGAATCGGTAGTGCTGGCTTTTGGGGTCAGCGCTTTACCCCTTGGACCTGGATGGCGAATTTCCCCACCGATGGGCTCTATACCCGGGTAAGAGCCGAAACCGGCGTAGTTGGTTATACTTTATATGTCTATTCTTGGCTATTCCTATTAGCTTATGGATCCTATACCTGTTGGCAGTTTAAGGATAAGGAAAAGCAGTACTATGCCATGGCCTCTCTGGGTAATTTTGCAGGAATTCTCGCTGCTTCCTATGGTAATGAAATTCTTATTCAGATGCCGGTAAATTTCACCGTAATGGTGCCCCTAGCTTTTGTATTTACCATGAAATATTGGGATGAAGATGGCATCTACCGTCTTCCAAAAGATCGCAAAAACAAGGTTTTCTTTTAAGAGGATAAGAAGCAGCCTTAGAGTCGTCCTTTAACTACTTTGGTATTTCGCTTTTTCCCTCTTCCAAAGCTTCCCGTTTTAAGCTGCAAACTAAGTATGCCTTTAATAAAGCGTCTTAACCAAGATCGATCTTTCTCAATCTCACCCAGAACAGAACTCATATAATCGGGCTCCACTCCATTCAATAATAATCGGGGCTTATGTTCGAGGATGTCTGAAAACTCATCTAAGGCAGTGGCATCCGCCCGATTCCAGTTTCGGAAAGCTCCCGTTACGCAGAGCGACACATTAAACTGATCTAATAGGTTTAATGGATATGGATTGGTTAGAATCGCACCGAGAATCAAAAACACATAATCATAGAGCAATGGATCAAAGCCCATGGGAATAAGCTCGGTAATGTGTTCGGTGTTTACAAAGTCTCTGTCGTTCTTATAGGTAATGTAATCGTAATATGGTTTTTCACCGGCTGGTAAGTCCTTAGGGCCCATTACTAATACCCGCATATTTAAACTCACCAATTCATTGGCAATAACGTGAGTTGTTAATTGCTTCCCATCACTTTTACGGGTGCTAAATACCAGGATGTTTTTCGCCATTTGCCTAGAGCCACGATCTTTGGCTTCTAAGCGTACATTTTGCGCAATTAAAGCGGCCGCTTTTTCATGCAACCATTCGAAGTCTACATTCTTCACTTCCCTGCGGGCGGTTAATTCGGGATAGGCACCAATTAAATCCAAGCCCGTTTGACTTTCGCCTCTTTCTGGAGTTCGGATAGTAGAATCCAATAACTCCTTGAGCACGACAAAGAAGAAAGGTACTATAAAACCAACTATTGCTCCCACTAAAATAAGCATGGTTCCTTTGCTAGGATTGGGTTCATGGGGGAAGGCCGGTGGTTGGGTTACGACCTGACCGCCACTAGAAACCATTTCTCCTTTCTGGCGCAATAAGGCCTGATTTAAACTATTAAGCAGCTCCAAATAATTAGCCTCCTTAATGTCAATATCTCGTTCTAATCGAGCAAATTGAGAACCTAGGGGTGCGTATTTATCGTATTGCTCACGGAAGTATTCCTTACGTTCTAAAAAAACCGCCACCCGGGCATTTGCGGCATCAAGGGCCAAGGTGGCGTCTAACCAAGAGTCAATAATGGTTGTAACCGGAATACCCTCCGTGGTGCGGCTATACGAAAAGCGTTGCGAAAGCATATTTCGCACCTGTTCCTCAAGCAATAATGCCTTAGCTCTTAATTTTTGAAGAAGATCGGCGTCATTTAAATAGGTTTCGAGTTCTGCTATTTTCGCACGTAGTTCAATGAGCTCGGTCTTTTTATTTAAAACATCATTACCGAGCTGAATCATTACATGGTTAAGCGCCAATTGTTCTTCCAGCTTTTTTAGGGCCGCAAGGGCGGCTTGCCTTTTAGCGATCTCCGCTTGGTACTCATCTTCCATCCGCTCCTTCTCAATGGTTAAGGAACGTGTTTGTTCTTGGTAGTTAATTACCCGGTTTTTAATCCTAAAGCTTTGCAGTCGATCTTCCGCCTCATTAAGCTCCCCTGCGGCTTCATTTACTTTCCGTTGAAAGTATTCTACCACGCTGGCGCTCTGACCCGATTTGATTAGGGCCATATTTTTGGTGAAAACCTCGATTAAAATTAACAAGGTATTTTGAGCAATACCGGGATCATCGGAAGAATAGAAAATTTTTAAAAGGTCGGAACTTTGAACCCGGCTTACGCCTATGGAGGCAATGCGTTTCCAACTATAGGGCGATCCAGAGCTTTCGAAGGTTAGCTTCACTTTTTCATCATACCAATACTTATCCTTGTAGCGACGAACCTTGCGCAGGGTATTTTCAACCGAATAAGGATCAAGCAATTCCTGCTCCAGACTATCGGGGATTTTATAGCGAAAATGCCCCCAATTTGCCTCATTGATATAAGCAGGATGAGCAGAATCCAACATCATGTGTTGCACCAAGAGGCGCATACCAACCTCTTCCAAGGTCTTACGCGATTTAATGGTATTGATGAGGTTATCGAACTCTGTGGCCGAAGTAAGGAAGTCTACCTTAATATTATCAACCGCACCTACATTAATGCCCGATGCAATTCCCGTAAAAACCTGCGCTTCGGTATCGTAGGATTTTGGGAGATTTCGGGTAAGCATATAGGTAACCACCGCCAGCGCAATAGAAGACAGTAGGAACAAATTAAGGTTCCTATTAAGAAGTCTAAAAAACTGGATTAAGGTCATTCCTAATTATCGTTAAACTTACTGAAAGGCACGCCTACTAAACGCTGTAGCCTCCGATAAGTATCGTAGAAATCGGTTTTTAAAGTAATATAGTTAGTCGCCCATTTAGTACGAAGGTCAGCGTTTTGACCTAATTCATCCAATGGAATTTCGCCGCGAATATAGCGGGCTTCAGACTGTTCGTAAATAAACTGAGCCGATTCTTTTGCATTAGTTGCTTCTCGAATTAAATCGCGTAGCATAAAAAGTCGGCTGTAGGTTTCCTCTACCTCGGTTTGAATTTCAATAATAGTACGTTTCTTCTGTTGCTCTTCGGCCATACTAGCGGCCTTGGACATTTTTCCGGCATCCCTTTGGCCGTAAAACATACTCAGTGGAATTTGAACATTTATACCATATTGAAAACCTTGCACGAAGATGGCCCCATCACTAGATCCCGTAGTACCCAAGTTATAGTTGGAGAAAAGGCGTACACCTTCCATCCATTGATTTCGACCAATGCCAATCTCATATTCAAACATGAGCTGCCGCTGACGATAATATTCAATTTGGGGATTATTAGCCACCGCAGAATCAATCATCAAATTTAGGGGTGGTAAATAATCGGCTAGATCGATAATAAGGGAATCTTCATTAACCTTACCCTCGGTACGACCAAAGGTTTGCCCTTTTAAGTTGCTTGCCAAAAAAATCATGCCCATTGAAACGAGCAGTACCACCTTTAATTTCATTAAACATTCTCCTTTTGAAAAAGTGCTGGTATTGTACGCAGGATTAAACGGATATCATTCCAAAAACTAAAATTCTGAGCGTACTTATTATCCAAGCCTTTGCGTTCTTCTTCACTCATCTCGCCTCCTCCGCGTTTCTCAACTTGCCATAAGCCTGTAATTCCGGCTGGGGCTAGGAAACGCTGACTCCAATCATCGGAAGTTAATTGCTCCGCTTCGTATAAGGGTAATGGACGATTGCCGACAATAGACATATCGCCTTTTAAAACATTAATCAATTGTGGTAATTCGTCAATACTAGTATTTCGAATAATTTGCCCCACTTTGGTGATACGGGGATCATTCTTAAACTTCACAAAAGTTCCTGCGGCCTGCTTGCGGCGTAATTCCTGGAACTCCTCTTCTGTCATAGGAGAACCGTCTTTATTAATCAATTGTGGTGCATTATTAGGAACTCGCTTTTCACGTGGAATTTCACCCGTTTTAGCCCGTGCCGCTTCCTCCTTTTCAGCCGCTTCTGCGTACTGGTTTAAGTGCTTAAGTTCTTTTAATCGCTGATCCGCATCCGTGTACATTGATCTCAGTTTATAGAAATCAAAAACGCGGTAACCCGTTCCTACCCGCTTTGAAATGTAATACACCCTTCCTTTCGACTCGAGTCTAATAGCGATGATAGTAAATATCAATAATGGTGAAAGCATTAATAAGGCAAAGCCCGCTACCGCGATATCGAAGATGCGTTTTGCTATTGGTATTTTGTACACGGTTCGGCTCCATTCGCGGGTTTGATGCAAACGCCAATCTAGCATGGAATGGTAAAAAGGCACCTTGTCTACTACTGTTTCCAATTGTTGCCTATTCCAAACCACTTCCATGATCCCCATTTTCAAAAAGTGTTCTCTCTCTTTAGGAGAGATCCAGTTTCCTACTAAAATGAATGGAATTCCTTTTTCATTTAATAGAGATGCGTATCGGTCGAAAACCTCATCCCCTCTTAGACCCTTCAGCTTTGTTTCAGAGATCACTAAGTTTATTTCATCGAGATCCTCAAGCTGATTATAGAAACCCACGACATTTCTTACCGCGATTAGTTTATCACCAAACTTCTTCGTGAGGATTTCATGAACTTCATCCAGATCTCCAATGTAAATAACCTTTTTCACCCTTTCAATCGAATTAAATTGTCAATACGAAGACGCAACTCCTCGGGATTAAAAGGCTTAATCAAGTAATCGTTAGCCCCTAATTTCAAGCATTTAATTCTTTCAGAACTGCTTTCCTCTCCAGATAATACAATGAGTGGAACATCGTAAAAGAAACCACTTTCGCGAATACGTTGAATGTATTCAAAGCCATCAATTTCGGGCATGTTTAAATCCGCCACTACTAAATCGGGGATATTACCAGAATACATCCACTCTAAAGCCTCTTTGCCATTTTCCAAAGCGACCACCTCATAGCGATCTTTTAGAATTTGCTCGAGGAGCTTTAGCATGATTGGCTGATCGTCAATTACCAGCACTTCTTCGCGTTTGTTAGCTTCCATTAGTGTTGCTTAAGTTGTTCAAAGGCTATGGTCAGTTCGGCTTCTACCTTTTGCATTTTCTCTTGGGTTTCAGCATTGATAATCCCGTTTTTCCCCATTTGCTCTAAATCCCTAATATCTTGGGTAATAGCATCAATGCCAAACATATCAACATTGGGCTTAATTTTATGTGCAATAGCGCCAAGTGTTGCGGAATCGCCACTACTATGCGCGCTTTTCATTTCCTCCAACTGCCCCGGTGTATGCTCTAGGAAGGTGTCAACCATCATTGACACGAACTCTGCATCGCCGCCACCTTGTTCTTCTAATTGGGCCAGGTTATACACTTTATCTGACATGACTTTCTAATTTAATTTAGGTTGATTTCATCATTTTTAATCATGCGGTAAAGTGTGCTTTTGCCGATGTCTAGGCGCTTTGCGACTTCCACCACATTATTATTATTCCTTCGAAGGTAATATTGTATTAATCTTCGGTTGTATTCTTTGAGGCTCAAACCTTCCGATACTAAGGTATCCATTTCATCAGTAACTGTATTAAAGTTGAGGTCTTTTTCCTCAATAATTCCATCATCACTGAGTACGGCGGCTAATTCTACTATCGCTTTTAATTCGCGAACATTTCCTGGCCAAGGGTAAGAGAGCATTCTTTGCTGTGCCTCTGGACTAATTTTCATATCCGGAAAGCCATTCTCCTTAATAAAATCTTGCAAGAAGTGTTTGGCTAAAAGCATGATATCCCCGCCCCTTTCGCGTAAGGGTGGCAAGTGGATTGGTAATCCGAGTAAACGATAGTAAAGGTCTTCCCGGAAATTCCCCAATCGCACTTCTTCTTTTAAGTCGCGATTTGTTGCCACTAAAATTCGGGCATTCACTTTTATACTTTTATTGCTTCCCAAACGATTGAGCTCCTTTTCCTGAATTACGCGTAAAAGTTTCGCCTGAAGGTTTAGGTCCATTTCCCCAATTTCATCTAAGAAAAGGGTTCCACCTTGGGCTTCTTCAAATTTACCGACCCTGCGGGAAACAGCACCCGTAAATGCGCCTTTCTCGTGGCCAAATAGCTCACTCTCTAAAAGCTCGGTTGGGATGGCCGCGATATTAATAGAAACCAAAGGTTTGTTTCTGTACTTAGAGTTATAGTGAATTGCTTTGGCTACTAATTCTTTACCAGTACCCGTTTCTCCATAAATGGAAACGGTGATATTGGTACGCGTAGCCTTCTCTATATACTTGTAAACCTTTTTAATGCCTTCGCTGCTTCCAATAATATTACTGAAATCGTATTTCTGATTCACCTCTTCTCGAAGTACATCAATCTCCTTTCTCAGCCTGGCGTTCTCACGAATATTATTAAGGGCATTCCAAATGCGTTCCTTAGCATTTACATCTTTCACAATGTAATCGTAAGCTCCTTCTTTCAATAAATTTACCGCCGTTCCAACGTCCTCCTGACCCGAAACAATGAGTACGGGTAAATCTGGAGCTTGAGCCCTGATGCGCTTTAGAACCTCAATACCGCTTAAATCGGGCAAGGAATAATCCAGTAAAACACAATCGGGAATTTGATGAATCTGATTAAGAAAAGACTTGGCATCACTAAAATGCTCCACCTCATTGTCGGGGTTTAATCGCAAATGATGCAGTAAAACCTTGGCATAAGGGATGCTATCCTCAACAACGAAAATTTTCATTAGAGACATAGTCTGACGCTTCTCCCAAATTTAGTATTTACTCCCAGAATGGGAAAGAACAAGCCGAACTAAGTCAGCTATTTCCTCACAGGCTTTTTAACAAAGTTGAGGATTTGCACCGTGCCTAACTTAAGCCAGAATAGTACCCTTAAAGGTACGCGATCGCGCATATAATAGAAGCCTAAAAAAGTCCCAACGGAGAAGGTTAGAATTGATATGGCGGCAACCCAAGGCAGGCTTTCAAAGAAATAGAGCACGATTAAATCGCCAACAATATTGGTGGCCAACATTACGATCACCTTGCGCATATTGATCTCGGGCCGATTTAATACATCGAGGCCCACTCCCGCATAGCGGTCTAAGGCACTAAAAGCCATAAAGACGGAAAAAATCCGCAGTAATATGGCTGAGTCCGCATACTTCTCACCACCCATTAACACTACCAAGGGTTCGGCAAATACGAAGGCACCGATGGCCATCGGCAGCAACAAAACAAAGGCAAATGCCGTTGCTGCCTCAAATTCCCGTTTAAAGTCCTCCTTGCTACCATTCTTATTAGACTTGGCCAGGCTGGGGAAGGAAAAGCTAACTAGGGCTCGAAGTGGAATATCAATGAGATTAACCAATCGATTAGGCACCTGGTACAAGGCCACCGCCTCTGGTCCCATGAATATTCGTATTAAAAAATCGTCGCTACCACGCAGTAAATTTCCGCCAATTAAGGTTCCCATGGTATAGCGTCCGAAGCGATATAATTCCTTGAGGCGTTCCCATTTGCGATAGCGCAATTTTCGTAAACCATCATAATCAAATAGCAGGGCAATAAGGGAGGGATTAAAATTGGCAATAACCGTAATGATCATTACCGCCCACAAGCCTTGACCTGTATAATAAACCCACAAAACGCCAAGAAAGTTAAACACCTGATTACTCATCCGTAGCCAAATAAGCAAGTCGAAACGCAGGTCGGCATTAAGGCGCCATTGCGCTACATTACTAGGAATGGTGCTAATTGCTTGGATGGGAATGAAAATCGCATAAATGAGAAATTCTTCGCTCGGGGTTTTTAAGTACCAGCCAAACATCACCAAACTCAAAATACCACCAAATAGTAAGGTGCATAAAAAAGCGAAATACCAGGAGCTCGCTAAAATCTCCCTCTTTTCACCATCATCCTCAGTTTCTGCAATGAACTTAATAAGGGGCTTTCCTACCAATCCATTTCGTAGCATTTCGAAAGTGGTGATTATGGTAAGGTAGATACCATAAATCCCAAACTCCTCTTTTGTTAGTGCTCTAGCGAGGTAACCAAAAGTGAGTAAAGCAAAGCCCGCCCCCATTACGGAGGTTAGCATGCTAAGGAATTTCTGGGATTTTAGTTTTTGTAACAAAGTGCGATTATAACCAATGTTTTAAATCTCGCTGAATCAATTTCTGAAGCTCTTGAATATCCTCACGATAAATTTCATCTACAATTTTCTGTTTTAGATCTCGCTCCATATCGGGCTTCTCTAAATTTTTATTGCGGATATTATTTAGCCAGCGATTTACGGCCACACTAGATTTCAACTTGCGATGTAAACCTGGGAAAACCTTTTTCAAGAAAACAATTGGAGCGCTATCCTGACCTACCAGGGCATCTACCGACTTGTTTTTAACCTTACCGCTTTTGTTGTACACCACATCAGTACCCACTTTCACATTGGGGTCCACCCCTAAAAATTCAAAAGCTTCCTTCACCACCTGATCGGTTTTCCCGATAAAGTCTTCGTAAAGGAATACCTTGATATTCTCGCTTTTAAAGTTTTCGAAGTAGGGTTTCAGCTGCCGATAATAAAAGCCTTCATTCACCAGATCCTTGCGCTTCCACCAAATGGAATCGCGATTAAAGACTTCGTTCAGGTCTCCTCCTTCCGGGATTTCATTTTCTCGAACCAGGTGAAAATACCGAGAGAAAATTCGATCGGCTGGATGCCGTAAAATGGCCATTAACTTGGCATCGGGAACATAATGCTTAATGCGCTCCCAAGATATGCTGCTGCTGATATAGGTATTGGACACCTCTCCTTTGAGCTGCCCTTCTTTAGCACCTTTAAACAAGGCGAGGTAATCTTCTAGCTTATAAACCGATTCAAAATAATGCGCCTTATCGGTTGGATCACTAATGGTATCTGGGTCTAGTAACTCATAAGCAAAGAAATTGGGCTCTTTGTCGCCCATAAAAATCTTTGGGTGCTGATTGAGGTATTCATTGAGTGAGGTTGTCCCCGATTTTCCCGCGCCAATTACAACGAAGTCGGGAAGTAAATCCATATTATGCATGCTTATCTGCTTCTAATTGCTTTATAATTCTGCCAAATTCCGCCACGCGACCATACCAAGAATTTTCCTTAGCAAAAGCGGCTCTGGCCTGGCGTTTGGCCGGGCTATCCCCTTCAATTTCCAATTTAAGAGCGCTTACAAAAGCATCTTGCTCGGCGTGTAAGGAGGCTATATCTTCAAAGTCCGCTAACTGACCAAATCGCGTGGAAATCACTGGAATTCCAGTGGCTAGATATTCGTTAATCTTTAAAGGATATACGCCTTTGGTAAATTCATTAATCTCAAAAGGAATAATGCCAAGGGCGCAGGTTTTTAAAAATGCCGGTAATTCGGTTGCGGGCATAGAACCGAGGAGCTTAACATTCTCATGCCGATCTAATATCGCTTGGATCCGATCTTCCATTACCTTACCTACGAAGTGAAACTCATATTCAGGATAAGCCTCAAAACAGGCCTCAAGTAATTTATAATCGGAGCGAAAATCAATGGCGCCCACGTAGCCTACAATTGGCTTCTTTGCATCTTCGGTATAGCCCTGATGGAATAAATCGAAGTTAACCCCATTCTTCACCAAAAAGCATTGGGGGGTTTTCAGCCTTTTAGTTTGCAAAAGGCCCTCTGAAGTTACTACCGTGGCATCCACCATGGGCAAATACTTTTCTTCTGCGGGAGCACCGTGCTTAGCCGCCCATTCAGCAGCAGAAATTTCATCATAACAATGATAAATTTCTAAAGAGGAGGCAATGCTATTTTTAGAATAAGCGCCAAAATCAGGATTAAAGGAATTAATTAAAACAAGTTGCTCCTCCATCCCAAGCGATTTAAGAGCCTTATTAATACTCTTATTAACGCGCTTTACATTTCTGCGATGCAGCCATACGTATAAGGCCCCTCGTGATAAAAAGTTAGTTGGGAAAATTGGGGGTGGCGTAAGTAAATGTAAAACGCCATTCTTAGTTGGAAAACTTTGAACGCGAGGCTTTAAACCCATTATCTGAGCAAAGCTCGGTTTCTGGCTACCCTTAATTAATCTTTGCAGCGCATCTTTCCAAGTAAATTGATAATCAACGTAAAGCACCTGATTATCCTCCGCAAAAACCTTGGTAATTTCTATGACTGTTTTTGCATATTCATCGAACCAATTTGTTCGACTATAGCAGACAATGTTCCTCCCTTTGAGCATGCTTTCGCTTATACGCTCAAATTACGGGAATTAATCTATTTCTTATTGAAGGATTATAGGATAAGTACGAAGAAAGTTGCGAGAACTCAATCGAAGTATATAAGAACCTCTATTAATCGATTGATCTTCGAGCTTGATAATACCTTCCTCTAAGCTTCCTTTGCCTACAACTCGTCCGTTCAATTCTAATAATTGATACTCACTCCCAATTAAATCATCGGACCAATTGCTTAATTTAATCAGTCCATCGTTTAAAGAACTCGGATTGGGATAAGGCTCTACATTTAAAAGTGGCCCGAAGGAGTTTAAGCTTACTACCGCTGGCATCAAGGCCACTTGCTTATTGGTTTCTATCCCATAAGCCATATTAATGCTAAGGGTATCTGAAATATAGCCCGGCTTACTTACAATCATCTGATAAGTACCCGCGGCGGCTTGTCCATCTTTAAAGTTCCCAAAGATATTAGAGCTTCCTACCATGGCGGTACTTTGCACTTCAACATTGGCATTGATTAAATTTTGACCATTCAAGGAATCAATCACCGATACATATAAATAACATCCTCTGGTATAATCGCTGCTTAATACGAAAAGTCCTCTTTGACGGTCGGCAGCCAAAATATTTCCACTAGGGAGATAAGGATAAGCGCCCCAACATCCATTAAAGCCATCTCCCGTATCGAGTGAGGTATCATAATAACCAGTTTCAATCATTAGTCCGGGTTGACTAACATCTAAAATTTGTACTCCAGAAGTATAGTATGAATTAACCAGGAAGTTATTGTGAAAATGAACATTATGAGGAACTACATCGGTACCAAAGCTGGTGCGGATTCTATCGAGTTCATCAATATTATTCAAGTCGCTCACATCATATTCGGCGATATAGGCCGATTTCTTTTCATCGGTGGTAAACACCCGACTGTTATCGTCGCTAAACCAAATATTGTGGGTGAAGTTGAAAGGGGTATTCTTGGTCGCCATAACCATTGGCGTAGAAGGCGTGCTGATATCGATTGGTAAAAAGAAACCACTAGTCACCGCTGCGCCCCACATGGTATCGCCTCGGGAAACGCCATCGTGTAAATAATAATCGTTAAAAACTCCCAACAGGCTTGGATTTGTAGGATCGGTAGCGAGATCAAATATTAAAGCGCCGCCCACGCCTACATTGGAACCAAAGAGATAAAGTTGCGCCTTTTCCTCATCAATGTAAATATTGTGTGCGCGATCCATAGTAACCGAACTACCTCCGATTGAAACCTGAGGCTGACGGGTATATGTAGTTGGGAAGGTATTAGTGATGGTGGTCATATCTACAATGAAAATACCATTGCTGGTACCATTATAAACATCGTGAACGGTGTAGGCGTAATTACCATAAGTCTTCATATCGCGCCAAATAGAGCTGGCGCCTGCGAAAAACTTCACTTGTACCGGATTACTAGGAAGGGTAACATCCACAACCGATAAACCGTTTTGCACCCCTACTAGGGCATACTCCTTATTATTAGCAGTATCTACCCAGCCCCAAACGTCGTTTATACTTTGGTTGTAGCCTAAGCGACCTAATTCGGTCATGTCCAAGCTTGCTTGGCCTTCTAAGCTTAGGCAAGCTAAGATGCTAATCGAGACCCAAAGTAATTTGGCCGTCGTCTTCTTGGCTAAGAGAGTTATCGCTGTTTTCATTTTCATTGTTTTGTTCCTCTGTTTCCTCCGGAATCTCCAAAGGCTCGAGGGCATTTATCTTACGAACCTCATCGCGGCTAAGTTGGTTGCCTTGGGCTTTTTCGCCCTTAACCGCAATAAATTCGTTAATGTGGAGCTCTTCATTCTCCTTCTGCTTGCCTTTAATCTTTCGGTATACTATTTCAATACGAGGTTGTTCATCATAACTGACAAAATCCAAAACGGAATCAGGGTGCTCCGAAATAAAGAGTTCCTTGCGATCAAATACCTCGGGTATAAAGCGCTTAACAAAGTGCTTTTGTTTATCGCCATCAAAATATACCGCCGCTATAGCGCGCTCCGCATCATACTTTTGGATGATTTCCCAATCGTCATCAAAGTGAATGCTCAAATCGTAGCCGGTTAAGCGATAATGACCACTTTTAGAAACCTCCAAAATTTTGTCGTCGCCTTTAAAACTGCCCAATAATCGTCCTCTTCCTTCTGCATTGAGTCGATGAACAGTTTCATCAAACCAAATTTTTCGGGCTTCCAAGGTAGAAACGCCTTCTTCGCGAACTTCAACTTTCTTAATAGGATACTTAGTAACCGTATTACCTTTCGATGCCCGACCTTTTATCGCTAATTCGGCAAAATCAATTTCGAATTTCAGTTTTTTCAAACGCTGCAAGGCACGGAGGTAAATCATCACCTTTTCCGCCTCGCCATTAGGGTTGGCGGTAAAATGCAGCACCTCTGTTCCTTCGGTTCCTATAGTTAGGTCATAAGGTTTATCGCGTGTTATGGCGGTTACTTGGAAGCGCTTCATATAAGCCGCCCCTTTTTTACCATCGCGATAAATCATATTGTAGGTAGTGCGCTTATCCCCTTTCTTCCAAACCGCTACGTGTAAAATATCTTTACCGATATAAGTTTTCTGGTCCACTTTGGTAACCATAAACTGACCGTTCTTAAGGAAGACTATGATATCATCAATATCTGAGCAATCGCAAATAAATTGCTCCTTCTTCAGGCTGGTGCCGATGAAGCCCTCCTCTAAATTGGCGTATAATTTTACATTGGCCAAAGCCACCTTGGTGGCCACAATATCTTCAAAAGCACGAATTTCAGTCTTGCGATCCCGTCCTTTGCCGTACTTGTTTTTAATATTCTTAAACCAGTTAATGGCGTAGCTTACCAGATTGGAGAGGTGATTCTTCACTTCTTCAATATTGCCTTCAAGAGCGGCAATATTGGCATCGGCCTTATCCTTATCAAATTTGGAAATGCGCTTTATCCTGATTTCCGTCAAGCGAGTAATATCATCATCGGTCACCGGACGCAGTAGATGCCCAATATGGGGTTCTAATCCGGCGCGAATATTCCCAATTACCGCCTCCCAGGTTTCCGCTTCTTCTATGTCGCGATAAATCTTTTCTTCAATAAAGATGCGCTCTAGCGAGGCGAAGTGCCATTTTTCCTGTAATTCATTTAGTTCCCATTCCAGCTCGGCTTGCAACACATCAACCGTGTTTTGCACATTGCGTCGCAGTATCTCTTTTATGGAAAGAAACTGGGGAGCATCGTTTTCAATAACGCAACAAAGCGGCGCTACGGAAACCTCACAATCCGTAAAGGCATATAGGGCATCGATCATTTTATCGGGCGAAATCCCCGTGGGAAGATGCACCAAGATCTCTACATGTTCGGCGGTATTATCCTCTATCTTACGAATCTTGATCTTCCCCTTATCATTGGCCTTTAATACCGAATCAATCAAGGAGCCGGTGGTGGTGCTAAAAGGAATTTCCTCAATTACTAAGGTCTTCTTATCGCGGATATTTATTCGAGCTCTAACCCTTATTCTTGAGCCGCGAAGGCCTTCATTATAATTTGAGAAATCGGCAATCCCTCCGGTGGGGAAATCTGGCAAAAGATCAAACTTCTGTCCTTTTAAAACCTTGATGGAGGCGTCAATAAGCTCATTAAAATTGTGAGGCATTATTTTGGTGGAAAGTCCAACCGCAATACCTTCTACGCCCTGCGCCAATAATAGTGGAAACTTTACTGGAAACTCTACCGGTTCCTTACCTCGTCCATCATAACTACTTTGCCAAGCGGTAACTTTAGGACTAAAGGCCACCTCAAGGGCAAATTTCGATAAGCGAGCTTCGATATAACGAGGCGCTGCTGCGCTATCTCCTGTTAATACATTACCCCAGTTTCCCTGGGCATCAATCAATAAATCTTTTTGACCTAATTGCACCAAGGCATCGCCAATGGAAGCGTCGCCATGTGGATGGTACTTCATGGTTTGACCAATCACATTCGCTACTTTGTGGTAGCGACCATCATCCATTTCCTTTAGGGCGTGTAGTATCCGCCTTTGAACCGGCTTCAAACCGTCGCCCAATGTTGGCACTGCTCTTTCCAAGATCACATAACTGGCATAGTCCAGGAAGTAATCTTCGTACATCCCGGAAACCCTGGTTATGTGCGGTTTAAGCTCCTGTTTCTGCTCCTGATTGTTTTCCTCTGGATCCTGACTTTCTTCGGCCATGCTTTCCCTTGTGTGAATATTTCTTTAGTGAATTAATAAGTGTTTTCTTCTGATTTCGACTGAGGTAGGAAATTAAAATGGAACGTTCCTTAATAGTCCCGCTGCGGCTCTTTATATAAATAAACAGTCGTTTTCTTAAAAACCCACCCC
This sequence comes from Bacteroidota bacterium, assembly GCA_024742495.1. GTDB lineage: Bacteria > Bacteroidota > Bacteroidia > Flavobacteriales > Schleiferiaceae > Croceimicrobium. The sequence goes on along the minus strand of JANSYJ010000002.1, from coordinate 520,703 downwards.
CCAATTTAAAATCGTGTAAGCGACGCTTTGGAAACTCGTAATGTTTGTTAAAGCTTTTAATAAGCTTACCCCAAATTAAATCCTTGCTGGTAAAATTGAGCACCTCCCCTTCCGAATCGTATTTAAATTCAGATGGACCGCGAAAAAGAAGATAAACTATTGCCAATATCCCTCCGGCGCCCAACCACCAATTATCGGTGTAAGAGCCTTGAAAAAAGGAAAGAATAAAATTAACAAGGATTGCGACTAAAGCAAAGGTTAGAATTACACCATTGATCTTGCCGTTGGGGTTGGCATTAATTTTCATTGACGAGGGCTTCTTTTTCTTCTTCCTCGGTGGGATCGCGCTCCACTCTGAGGTTTTCGATAATAAACTCTTGACGTTTCGGGGTGTTTTTCCCCATATAGAAAGCCAATATTTGCTCTATGGTCGCTTCCTTAGAAAGCATCACCGGATCGAGGCGAATATCTTCTCCAATAAAGTGCTTAAACTCATCTGGCGAAATTTCACCAAGACCTTTAAAGCGGGTAATTTCAGCTTTGAGGCCCAGTTTTAATAAAGCAGCCCTTTTCTCTTCTTCGCTATAGCAATAATGGGTTTCCTTTTTATTGCGCACTCTAAATAGTGGTGTTTGCAAAATAAAAAGATGCCCCTCTCGCACTAATTCAGGGAAAAACTGAAGGAAGAAGGTGATCAATAATAATCGGATATGCATGCCATCAACATCCGCATCCGTAGCAATCACCACATTATTATAGCGAAGGTTCTCTAGGCCATCTTCAATATTTAGTGCAGCCTGCAATAAATTAAACTCCTCGTTTTCATAAACCACCTTCTTGGTTAGGCCAAAGCAATTTAAGGGCTTACCCTTTAAACTAAATACTGCCTGGGTATTTACATTTCTACTCTTGGTAATAGAACCACTAGCCGAATCGCCCTCGGTAATAAACAAGGTGGTATCCAAACGAAACTCATCCTTTTGATCATTATAATGCTTGCGGCAATCTCTCAATTTGCGATTGTGAAGGCTGGCCTTTTTCGCTCTTTCGCGCGCCAATTTCTTTATACCACTAAGTTCCTTTCGCTCTTTCTCCGCTCGAAGGATTTTCTTGTGAATAATCTCGGCAATCTCCTCATTACGATGGAGAAAGTTATCCAAATTGGTTTTTACAAAATCTAAAACAAAGGTGCGCACTGTTGGACCTTCGGGGCCAATTTCATTGGAGCCCAGCTTGGTTTTGGTTTGGGATTCAAACACGGGCTCAATTACCTTAATCGCAATGGCCGCTACTACCGAATCACGAATATCTGAAGCATCGAAGTTTTTATTGTAAAACTCCCGCAGGGTTTTAACGAGGGCTTCGCGAAAGGCATTTTGATGTGTTCCTCCCTGAGTAGTATGTTGGCCATTCACAAAGGAATAGTACATATCGCTCTGGCTACGCTCGCTGTGGGTTATGGCTATTTCAATATCATCACCGCGAAGGTGGATAATCTCGTGCATGGTAGGGCTATCGATATTATCCTGTAATAAATCTTTTAAGCCATTTTCGGAATGGAATTTTTCACCATTAAACACCAAGGTTAAACCTGGATTCAAATAGGCATAATTCCAAAGCATCTTTTCAATATACTCGCTTACAAAGCGGTAATTTTTAAAGACGGTATTATCGGGTTTGAATAAAATCTTGGTTCCGCGCCTTAAACTAGAATCGTTGATGGGATCGTCCTGGGTAAGCTCACCCTTCTCAAATCGGGCAATTTTGGTTTTGCCATCTCGTATCGATTGAACTTGAAAGTAATCGCTAAGGGCATTAACCGCTTTGGCACCAACGCCATTTAGTCCAACCGATTTTTTAAAAGCCTTGGAATCGTATTTCGCTCCAGTATTAATTTTGGAAACCACATCAACAACTTTGCCCAAGGGAATCCCCCGGCCATAGTCGCGAACCATCACTTCTCCTTCACGAATGTTAATTTCCACCGTTTTACCGGCGCCCATCACATACTCGTCAACTGCATTATCTAGAACTTCCTTTAGCAGGATATAAACCCCATCATCAGAAGAGGAACCATCACCCAACTTCCCGATGTACATTCCGGGGCGCAAGCGAATATGCTCCTTCCAGTCCAGTGACCGGATATTATCTTCATTGTAGTTACTACTGTCTGACATGCTTAAGGATTAGGGTTTCGAATTTAACCATACCTCGGCATTAGACTAAGGTGCCGTAGTGATATTTTTTACACAACTTTTCAAGAGCTAGACATTAAAACGGAAATGCATTACATCTCCATCTTGAACGATATACTCTTTTCCTTCCACACTTAATTTCCCAGCATCGCGCACAGCCGCCTCGGAACCATATTGCAGGTAGTCTTCGTATTTTATTACTTCAGCTCGAATGAAGCCCTTCTCAAAATCGGTATGGATTACCCCTGCAGCCTGTGGCGCTGTAAAGCCAGTTTTAATGGTCCATGCGCGGACTTCCTTAACCCCAGCGGTAAAATAGGTTTGCAATTTTAAAAGCGCATAAGCTCGGCGCACTAAGCGATTAACACCTGCTTCCTCAAGCTCAAGGTCATCTAAAAACATGCGGCGCTCCTCATAGCTTTCTAATTCGGCTATATCCGCTTCGGTGCCAGCAGCTAGGTGCATTACCTCCGCATTTTCAGCCGCCGCCATTTCACGCACTTTATCTACCCAGCTATTGCCATTCTTAGCAGAAGATTCATCAACATTACAAACGTAAAGGACTGGCTTATCGGTTAAGAATTGAATTTCGGCAATTAAATCATCCTGTTCTTCACTGCGCTCAAAACCACGCACACTCTGACCACTTTCTAAATGACCTTTTAGTGCTTCAAGAAGCTCCACATTTTTCACTTCCTCCTTATTCCCTGTCCGAGCCGCCTTGCGATGTTTATCTAAGCGTTTCTCCAGGGTGTCCAGATCCTTTAGCTGTAACTCCGTATCAATCGTCTCCTTATCACGGATGGGATCAATACTGCCATCAACGTGGGTGATATTTTCGTTTTCAAAGCAACGCAAAACGTGCAATATCGCATTGCACTCTCTAATATTTCCAAGAAACTGATTCCCCAGTCCTTCTCCTTTAGAGGCGCCCTTTACTAAGCCAGCGATATCCACAATCTCAACCGTAGCGGGAACCACTCTTTCCGGACTCACCAATTCCTCGAGTTTGTCCAATCGCTCATCAGGCACATTTACCATACCCATATTGGGCTCAATGGTACAAAAGGGATAATTAGCCGATTGCGCCTTGGCATTCGACAAGCAATTAAAGAGAGTTGACTTTCCTACATTGGGAAGTCCTACGATACCACATTTCATTCTGAAGAATTAAGGCGGCAAAGATAATTTTTCGACCGGCTTTACGTCCTTCTTAAGCAGGATTAGCGGCTTTTTGCTTTTTCACAATTTATTAACATCGGCTAGTCCAGCAGCTTGAGATTCAATAATTTTGCCCCTCAAAGCAGCTAAATGACTGAAATCAAAGACCTTCAAAGAATTTGTAGCCAAACCCGACGAGATATTGTTAGGATGGTACATGCCGTGCAAAGTGGACATCCAGGCGGAAGCCTCGGTTGTGTGGAGTACTTCGTGGCTCTTTACCATCATATGATGGAGCACAACGCGGAAAATTTCGACCCCGACGGAAAAAATGAAGATCTTTTCTTCTTATCCAATGGTCATATTAGCCCGGTATATTATAGTGTACTCAGCCGAGCGGGCTATTTCCCACTAGAAGAGCTAAGTAGCTTCCGTAAATTAAATACACGTTTACAAGGCCACCCAACTACCCACGAGGGCTTACCCGGGATTCGAATTGCCAGCGGCTCGCTAGGACAGGGAATGTCAGTGGCTATTGGTGCTGCTTTAACCAAGAAATTAGGCCAGGACTCCCACTTGGTATATAGCCTTCACGGTGATGGCGAATTGCAAGAAGGACAAATTTGGGAAGCGGCCATGTACGCCTCTGCCAAAAAGGTAGATAATCTTATTGCCACTGTTGACGCCAATGGCCAGCAAATTGACGGAGCTACCGATGATGTGCTGCCAATGGGAAGCATCGAGGCTAAGTTTAAAGCCTTCGGTTGGGAAACTTTAAACATTGAAAAGGGAAATGACCTAACTTCGGTAATCGAAGGATTAGAGCAAGCCAAAGCCTTAACTGGAAAAGGCAAGCCGGTGGCGGTAATCTTAAAAACCGATATGGGCGCAGGAGTTGACTTCATGGCGGGCACCCATAAATGGCATGGAATACCACCTAATGATGAGCAGCTAGAATTAGCCTTAGGGCAACTGGAAGAAACTTTGGGTGATTATTAAAAAAGTTCTCATACCGCTATTTTTCATTTCACTACTGGCCAGCAGCTTTAGCCTCAAGGCTCAAAAAGAGCGCGAACCAGAACCAATCATTACTCGAATTCTCTTTGTTTTCGATGGTTCTAAAAGCATGTATGCCCGTTGGGAAAGTGGCCAAAAAATAGATGTTGCCCGTCGCCTGATGGGCAAAATGCTGGACAGCCTTAAAAGCCTCGATCAAGAGAATTTACAATTGGCTCTGCGGGTTTATGGACATCAAAAACCAGTTCCTCCGCAAGATTGTAATGACACCCGCCTGGAAGTTCCTTTTGCTGAAAACAATTTCAATAGCATTAAACGCACCCTAAAAGGCATTAGCCCCAAAGGAACCACACCCATTGCTCGATCCCTGGAACGTTCGGCCTACGATTTTGGCGATTGCGAAAATTGCCGGAACATTATCATCCTTATTACCGACGGAGTTGAATCTTGCGATGAAGACCCTTGCGCCGCCTCTCGCCTACTTCAACAGCGGGATATTGCCCTAAAGCCCTTTGTTATCGGCGTTGGCCTCGATGAAAACTTTCGCGAAACTTTCGAATGTGTTGGAACCTATTTTGATGCCGCAGATGAAGAAACCTTCGAAAATGTTTTAGGAATCGTAATTTCTCAGGCCCTCGATAATACTACCGCTCAGGTAAACCTATTAGATGGCAATGGCCTGCCCACCGAAACCAATGTAGCAATGAGCTTTAAGGATGTGGTGAGTGGGAAAATAAAACGCCAAATTGTACACACCTTAAACACCAAGGGCGTGCCAGACACCCTTTATTTGGATCCCTTATTAACCTACGACCTAATTGTACATTCCATCCCCGAAAGGGAGCTTAAAGGAATAAAGGTTTCCGCTGGCCAGCATAATGTTATTGGCCTAGACCTTGCCCGAGGAGGATTAAAGTTGCAAAACCAACAAAGAGGTGGGCAGGATATGCAGGCCCTAATTTTTGAGGCAGGCAACGATAGGCCTTTGCATATGCAAGAACTCAATAGTACAGTGGAGTACTTAGAAGGAAATTACGACCTGGAAATTTTATGCCTTCCACGCATCTTTTTAAAGGATGTACGCATTGATGCCGGCAAAACCACCAATATTTCTATTGCCCCACCGGGGACCGCGAGTTTTAATAGCAGCTCCCCGGGTTATGGCAGTATTTTGCATTTAAAAGATGGTGTGTGGACTTGGGTTCATGACCTAGACACTAAAAAATCACGTCAAAGTATTCAACTACAGCCTGGCACTTATCGGGTTGTCTTTCGTTCAAAATTATCCAAACAAAGTTTGTATTCGGTAGACGAAGAGTTCACTATAAGCTCGGGAACTACCTCTATTGTTAAGCTCAACTAAAATGAAGAAGTACATCAACCTCGGTTCTAAAGACACGCGATCAGGATTTGGCGCAGGATTAAGCGAATTAGGTGAAAGCAATCCCAATGTGGTGGCCCTTTGTGCCGACCTCACAGGTTCCTTAAAAATGAATGCCTTTGCCGATGCACATCCAGATCGCTTTTTTCAAGTAGGAATTGCTGAGGCCAATATGATGGGCATTGCTGCGGGGCTTACCATTGGCGGTAAAATTCCATTTACCGGCACCTTCGCTAACTTTTCTACCGGCCGGGTGTACGACCAAATCCGTCAGTCGATCGCCTATTCAGGAAAAAATGTGAAAATATGTGCCAGTCACTCTGGCTTAACCCTTGGAGAAGATGGGGCCACCCACCAGATATTAGAAGACATTGGTTTGATGAAGATGCTTCCCGGCATGACTGTTATTAATACCTGTGACTTCAATCAAACCAAAGCGGCAACCATTGCTATTGCTGAGTATGATGGTCCGGTTTACCTAAGGTTCGGAAGACCGAAGGTGGCCAACTTCACCCCCGAAGATCAAAAATTTGAAATTGGCAAGGCCCTCAAATTGCAAGAAGGAACTGATGTTACCATTGCGGCCACTGGTCATTTAGTATGGAAAGCCTTAGAAGCGGCCGAAGAATTAGCCGCTGCTGGTATTCAAGCTGAAGTATTGAATTACCACACGATAAAACCATTGGATGAGGAAGCCCTGCTGGAATCTGTTGCAAAAACAGGAGCCCTGGTTTCTGCGGAAGAGCATCAAATGGCTGGTGGTTTAGGCGAAAGCCTTGCCGGAGTATTAGCTCGAAAGCATCCTTGTCCCCAAGAATTTGTAGCCGTGCAAGATAGTTTTGGAGAAAGCGGTACACCCGAGCAACTACTTTTAAAGTACGGCTTAAGTACCGACGCTATAGTTAAGGCAGCGAAGGCAGCAATTGCCCGCAAATAGCCTTACACCGAAGGATTTAAGCTTTTCAGCGAAAGCTAGAAGCAAGTGTGAGGAAGGACTTTACATTTATACCTCCAAACGATTGCCATGAAAAAATATAGTCTTCTTTTAATCATGTTCGCCTTTTCCTTCGGCGCTTTTGCACAGACGCAAGACACAGGTAAGGCAGCGGTGGTTATGATTTCCGCCGATCCTGATTCGGCCTTTTCCCAGGCTCGTGAATTGGCTTATGGTGGAGATTATGGAACCTCCCGAAAGGTATTAGACCTTTTATTATTGGATGATCCAGGGAATTACCAATACCGCCTTTTTAAGGCGCGTACCTATGTTTGGGATAGCAAGCATGATAATGCCCGAAATCTTATTCGCAACCTTATTGTTGAAGATACCAATGCTTATGAGCCTTATGCGCTGCGGGTGCAAAATGAGCGCTTTGCAAAGTCCTTTCCAATATGTATAATGTACTGCGAGGATGGCATCAAACGCTTCCCCGATCGCAACGAGTTTTTCTACGTTAATAAGGCGCAGGCCCAAGTAAATAGCAATGCCCTGCGAGATGCTTATACCACGGTAGATTCAGCCCTGGTAAAGTACCCCGAAAACAATGAGCTGGAAAAGCTTAAAACCTTTTTATTAAACCAACTCATTGTAGATGGATTGGTGGTTGGTGGCACCATCGACTATTTCACCAAAGGCTATCGTCCTTGGTATTTCGGTTATGTACAATATGGTCGCCAAACTAAAATTGGCGCCCTTATCGGTCGCTTAAATTATGGCGATCGCAACCAAGACTTTACCAGTTTTGGGGTTCAGGGCGAAATTGACATTTACCCGCGCTTTAGTCGAAATTCTTATGGCTACGTTAATTTAGGTTACTCCCCTTCTCAAATATTTCCAAGTTTTAGATTTGGATTGGAATACTATTCTAAAATCGGTGAAAGCAATTTTGAGGGTTCTATTGGTGTGCGTTATTTGGATTTCCTCATTAACCAAGTTACCATGTACACGGGTTCCATTGGTTACTATTGGGGAAATGAATACGCCAGTTTCCGCCCCTTCTTTATTGTAGATGAATATGGTTTTGGAACCACCTTTAACTTCTTATACCGAAAGTTTTTTAGCGGAAAAGGTGATTTTCTGCAATTAACAGCAGGATATGGACTAGTGCCAGACGAACGTATTCTCTCGGTTGCTGGCGCCCTATCTCCTGGAGAAAGTGTAAGCCTTACCAGTCAATACTTTGGAATCGGTTACCAAAAATTAGCCAACCCTAAGCTTTATACGCGATTCGATCTTATTCTTACCCGTCAAGAAAACTTTAGTCAGCAAAACGATTACCTCGGTATTATTACCATTGGCTTAGCCATAGGCTATCGCTTATAAAACGAAGAATTACAATCTATTAGGCGTTTATCAATATTTGGTAAACGCCTTTTTTTTGTCCGACATACCAACAAAATAGAGGTCTTTACAATCATTCATCCAGTGCCCCCAGCTATTCTCTCTTTTAATTTATGTTATCCCTTAGCTTTAATTCTAATCCCCTTTCTTTTTAGGCTTTCGCCTTGATGGCTGTGCTAGAAGAAAGATCGATTTTTTAAGGGCAGGCTACTTTATTCAAACTATGTCGAGCCCAAGCTTTAAACTTTCGATGGCTTTGATGCGGCATAGTTCTGCTAAAGCCCATTGAGATTCCATGCCTGTTATTAAAGTCTTGATAATTAAAAGAATTTGCGGCTTCACTTTCAAGCCGGTAAGATTGGCTTTCACAATAGCAAGTGGAAGTATTAGCTGCTAAACTCATTATTGCCAATATAGGCTGGCAAGCTCCGCGGCTTATCTTTTTATGTGCTTGTTTCCATCGCGGGATCTCCTTCGGAGCTACGCGATCTCAAAGAGGCCCATTTCAAGCCTGCGTCTGCTCGCTTGCTAGGCCTCAACAAAATCAGAATGTAATATCGCTAGCAATTTCGATTTAAGGCTATTGCTAGCAGCTTCCAAATAGCAAGAATGGCTAGAGCTAGTAATCCGCAGCCTAGTTCTCAAGACCGTTCCTAAGCTGCTCTATTAGATTCCTGCATAGTCAGCCCGGAGTGGCAATTGTATCCCAAGCCAATAATCACTGCCCCTAAACCTTAAAACAAAAAAAGCGCGTGAACCATAGTCCACGCGCTAACAAACAACCAAATCTAAAGTAAGAAGGTCAAATATTTTTAAGGTTTAGCTAAGCTTAGCAACCTGTTTTGCGTACAAAGTAAACGCCACCTTTACGAGCATTGGCTCCACTACCATCTGTACCACCTACCGCAAGAGCGATATAGTCAGAAAAGTACACCGATACATCTTTCACATTAAAACCAGCGATAAAGGCATTGGTTGGAGGAACAAAGTGTCCTACTAAATCGAAGGTATTCACTAGTACTCCGCCATTATAACCGTGACCAGCTATAATTTTAAGTCCACCATCACCGGCAGCTGCATAAATTACCTTAGCAGAAGCATCGTGGGTTACAGCTAAACAATAGTTAACCGAATTGCGAATATGTCCAGAATACTGTCCGTATAAACCTTCCTCAGCAAGAGCTAAAAGATACTCCGTACTGGTTACCGTAGAACCGGCATAGGTATAAGGGATAAAGGCCATGCCACCACGCTCACGCTCTAGAGATGGAATTCCACTTCCGTTGATATAGTCAATGGTGAAAGGCATTGCATTAGAAACCGTCTGTGAGGTATTCATTCCTCTACGAATTTGCACACGATCAGAAGCAGTACGGTCAAATAAAGCGTAATCTACATTTGAAGTTGTGCTATTGAATGGATCCGCTTCAATAAAAATACCATCGGTAATAGTCATTGATTCAGAAACATTAGTCAAGTTATAATCGGTTACATATAAACCGCTTTGAGCATCTCTGGTATTTGATCCGCGACCGTTTCCAGTAAGGATATAATACTTACCAGCAGATGTAATAATTGCATTGGCACCGTATCCTGGTAAAGGAAGCTCCTTATAAGAACCGTACGTGCGGAACTCGTCGTTAATATAGTCGTATAGTACTTTACCTACTACTGCACCGCTATGGCCATTTAAAAGGTAACCACTAGATCCTGGAGATCTTTGACCTACAGCGAAGATTTCATAATTTCCGGTAAGGTTATTACGATTCACTTCGGCCTCATGCCAATCGGTATCATCAAAGTCGATACGAGAAGTGTAGTGATAAGTACCACCACTAAGTTTATAAGCGGAAATTGAACCTCCGTATTTCGCACCTTCTAAGTGCCAGGTTACAAAAACCATATCACCAGAAGCGGTAACAGAAGTAGCCTGAGCTAAATCGGAAGTACCGGTTGTTAATCCACCTGCAAGTTCCTCGGTGTATGCGAGGTTAGCTGGTGCTTCAGCAAAATTGGTGTAAGTATAAATAAGCGTATGTGCTGCGGCCTTACCATTAACGGTAAAACTTTCGCCCATAGTTTTAATTTGGCTATTGAGTTCACTAGTGGGAATTACCGCAATACGGCCTTCTTCACTAGGATCCTGCAAAGAGGATACATCGCGATTACAACTGGCTAAAAAAGCTCCGGCTGCAAATAAATAAACTAACTTTTTCATCGTTCAACTTTTTGATTTTGGTATGCATCCCTACTATACCCTTATCTTAAGCTGAACTCAAATGTCTATATTATATGCTGCCTTCAGGCTTTTGTTTAGATGAGCGGTTCTTATAAATCGATGTATAGATTAACGGTCGATTTTCTTCGATGAATGACAATGCGCTCTTTTTAAAGATAGCTAAAAGCCCTTTGACTATAAGTCAAAAGTCAAAAAAAAAGCCACCTAATAAATAGATGGCCTTCTTTAGTTCAAATCAATTTTCTTTAATTCCCATTCAGTTTTTGAAGGAAATAAACCCCAGCATCACCTGTTGCTAAGGCAATGTTACGCGAGCGATACAAAGCAATCTCTTTAATGTAAAAAGTACTTGGTAAAACTGTTCCGGCATTATTATCAGTTGGTGGCACGAAGTTCCCGATCAAATCATATTCATTAAGCGTATTGCCACTGGCATAAGCTCCCATAGCTACTACACGTACCCCATCATTGGCATCTGCATAATAAAGCACACCTAAACTAGGATCAAATTCAGTTGCTAAGCAAGGACCAAAATTAGTAGCGGTATTAAAGCTTCCGCCCATAGTACTACCGGCCTCAAAAATCCCTTCATAACCCGAAGCAATAATTAAGGAATCAGTTTTGCTTACTGCTGCTCCACTTCCCTGTGCCCAGGTAAGATCGCCACGCTCATCGTCGATCGGTGAAATAACAGGACCTGCCGAATTATCCGAGTAAGGGCTCAATCCCACAAAGTTGGTTTGATCTGTTGTATAATCATAGCTTACCGATGCACGGCTTATGCGATAATTACCACCACTACGATCTAAAGCATATATAGTAGCATCCGAATTAATTCCGGCATTTACATTCTGACTGGTAGGATCAATAATCAAGGCCACGCCATCATCAATGGAAACCTGATCTGCTTTTTCAACCATGCCAAGGTTTCTATCCACTTGGTATAAACCGCCAATGGAGCCACCGGAACCATCTCCAGTTATAACAAAGTAATGTGCGGCAGCGGCGACTATATCGGTAGCAGCTGGCCCAGGCAATGGTAGTTCCTTAGCACTAGCTTCCCAAAACTCGTCATTAATAAAATCGTAATCTATACGAGTTACTACCGCACCGCTATGGTTCTCTAGTACATAGTTAGAAGCATCGGGATCACGTTGGCCCACCATGAAAACTTCATAATAACCATCACCAGGATTCTCACTAGCGGCTAATTCAAAGTAATCTGCTTCTGGGAAATCTACTCTATCCGTAAAAGTGTAGCGACCGATACCGCTTTGCCTATAGGCACAAATAGCGCCACCATAGGTAGCGGAAGGTATATGCCAGGTTACAAAAACCATATCATTTATCGCGTATATGGCTGTAGCAGATAAGGTAGTTGTTCCTCCACCTGAGGCAGGGAAAGTTACCGGCTCAGCATAGGCTCTATAGAGGTACTCCAATTGAACCGATCCGGTTTTATTATTAAGAACAAAGGTGTCGTTTAGGGCAATCATTTGGCCTTGGAGTTCACCAAAGCTATAAGCGTTCATTACTACATCATTGGGAGGATCCATAGGAGGATCGGTAGTGCCCTTGTTTTCCGATTCGCGGTTACAAGCCGTGAGCCAGATTAAGCAGGCCATAAGGCCTAAGAATTTTTTAGTATGTAACATATTGGGGGTAATAGATTTACAAAAATAAGCATTTCTATTTTAAACAGTCAATAAACCCCTCTATTGCCTTAAAATGAAAAAAGCCCCGATAAAAATCGGGGCTTTAAATTATATCCAAAGGTTATTCTTATTTATCCTTCTGGATGAAGAATACACCACCATCTCCTGAGCAAAGTGCAATATTGCGACCTTGATATACAGAAACGTCTTTGATATTAAATGGAATTGGACCAGCAATACCACCAACTGAAGTTGGAGGAGTAAAGCGACCTACATTATCGTAAAGGTTTACTAATGGACCGCTAGCGCTAGCGTACTCGCCCATAGCTAATACCCAAATACCGGACTCACCAGCTGAGTAGTAAAGTACACCGATACCTGCGTCAAAAGCAATACCAGTACAAGCACCTTGATCAACAGCTTGAGAAATCTGACCAGCTCCTGAATTAGCCTCGAATAATCCGTTGCTACCAACAGCGATTAATAAAGAGTCAGTATCAGTAGTAGAACCAGGACCTTGAGCAAACTGTAAATCACCACGCTCAAAGTTGATTGGAGTGATTGGAGAACCACCGTTGTTATCACTAGAAGGGCTAACACTTGTAAAAGTAGAAGTAGCGCCTACTGCAGAGATAGCAGCAGTTTGTACACGGTACTCAACACCTGCACGGTCTAATACATATAGGTTACCAGAAGTAGGAGTTACTGTAGTTGGATCTACTGCAAGAGCGATACCATCCTCAATGTTTCCTTGATCTGCTTTCTTAACAAACTGAAGAGCGCGGTCAACTTCGAAAAGACCACCACTGTTACTTCCAGTTCCGTTTCCAGTAAGTACATAGTACTGACCAGCTAAAGCAATTACGTCAGTTGCAGCCTCACCTGGTAAAGGTAATTCTTGGAAAGAAGGCTCCCAAAACTCGTCGTTGATGTAATCATAATCGATACGAGTAATAGTAGCACCAGTGTGATTAGTTAATAAATAACCTGAGTTATCTGGGTCACGCTGACCAGCTACCATAACCTCAATGTTTCCAGTAAGGGAGTTTTTGCTAGCAGCCATCTTGAAGAAATCGTGATTTGGGTAATCCACACGATCCATAAAGGTGTACTGACCAATACCTGACAATTTGTAAGCAGCAATAGAAGCACCTAAAGTGTTACCACCACCATTGTCATTGGTGTGCCAGCATACGAATACTACATCGTCAACTGAAAAGATAGCAGAAGCTGCTAAATCATCAGCATCAAAAGGAGTACCGTTGGCATCAACTGGCTTAGCATAACCACGGTAAGTATAGTTAAGTTGTGGACCAGCTGCTTTTGAAGAAACGCTAAACGATTCGTTCATGTTCTGAAGACTACCTGGAAGGTCAGAAGCTTCGTAGTGTACAACTCCTGCAGACGCACTGTTCTGAGGACCTGAGTTTACTACATCATCCGACTCCCGGTTACAAGCTACTAAAACTGTAGCCAGACTTAAAAGAGTTGCAATTTTTTTCATAGTGTGTATTAAATGGGTAATAGATCTGACAAATGTAAAAATTTATATGATTAAAAAAACATCTTGAGTATAAATACCCTGTTAATCAGCAAAATAAATTTGCAATTAATGATGAACATTTAAATTTTGGATGTGAATTAATAGAAAAGGGCCTCCAATATGGAAGCCCTCATCAAAATATCTATTTGAAAATCCTTAGATCTTATCGCGTTGTATGAAATATACACCAGCCTCAGCTGCTGCTAATGCCATGTGGCGAGTTTGATAGATAGTCATTTCTTTAATTAAGAAGCTCGCTGGGAAGATACCACCAGTTGGAGGAGCAAACTGACCAATAATGTCATAGGTACTGATTAGTGCACCACCTTCGAAATCTTCCATGGCTAATACGCTTACACCATCATCACCGTCTGCATAATACAATACAGCAAGGTTAGCGTCATAAGCGGTAGATAAACATGGTCCGATATTCTTAACATTAGTCATACCGTTAGCACCAGTTCCCGCACGATAAATTCCGTTAAAGCCAAAGCTCACGATAAGAGAATCGCTAGGATCACTTGCACCAGCAGCGTGCTGAGCCCAAGTAAGATCGGCGCGCTCATCATCAATAGCAGTTACACCAGATAAATCACTAACAAAGTTTACGCTGCTAGCCCAAGTAGTGTTGTCGCCAGCTAAGCTAGTACTCATAGAGTGAATACGGTAGCGGTCGGCACCTACGCGATCTAAGATGTAAAGATCAGAAGCGCTAGAAGTTTGAGTAGTTTCATCTGCAACAATGGCTTGACCATCATTGATAGAGTTGTTTACCTTTTTAACTTGAGACATAGAACGGTCGAATTCGTAAACCGCACCATCAGAACCACCTTCGCCATCGCCAGTAACACAGTATAAGTGTGCAGCACCTGCTACGATATCGTTAGCAGAAACACCAGGAAGTGGCAATTCTTTAACGGAAGTCTCATTAAACTCATCATTGATGTAATCATAATCGATGCGAGTTACAACAGCACCATTGTGACCATTTAATAAGTATCCACTCTGAGCAACATTACGCTGACCTACGGCGAATACTTCGATGTTACCTTCTAAGCTGTTTCTATGAGCAGTTACTTCGTGGTAATCAGCATCACTGAAATCAACTCGGTCGGTAAAGGTGTACTGACCGATGCCACTTAATTTATAAGCACAAATGGAACCTGACAAAGAACTGGAAGCACCAGCTACAACAGGTCCAGCATTTGAATGCCAAGTAACAAATACCATATCATCAATGGCGAAAATTGCGGAAGCAGCCATAGTATGACCTGGAATGGTCACGGGCTCAGCATAAGCGCGATAAGTATAGTTCAATTGCGTAGCTGCTTTTGCAGAAACATTGAACGATTGGTTCATTTGAGTTAGCATTCCATCTAGATCACTTTGGCTAAAGTGAAAAACATTGGAACGGCCTTCTACGGCTCCTTGCGTTGTATCATCCGATACGTCGCGGCTACAGCTTGCCAAGAAAAGGCCGGCTGCTAAGAAGTACATAATTTTTTTCATCTCTTTATTATTTGGGTAATAGATTGAATGGCAAATGTAGCATTTTTCCTAATACTTAAAAACGTAGCGTATTCATTCGACACTAATTTTCAGTCATTTAAACTTATACTATTTTGATTTTTCGATTCAAACACCTAAAAAAATTGATAGTCCTTATTTTACTATTAAACCTTTATTAAGTGTTATAGTCCTATTTACCGAACTTTGAAAAATGCAGGAGCCGCAAAGCTGGAAAGATGATTTAAAGGAGGGTCGGTTGGAACCACTGTTTTCGGCCTTGGTGGAAAGCTATACCGAGAGGCTTTATTGGCATATCCGATCGATACTTTTGCGACACGATTGGGCCGATGATGTATTACAAGAAACATTTATCCGAACTTGGAAATCCCTGGCAAAGTTTCGCGGTGAATCTGCTTTTTACACTTGGATGTATCGGATTGCCACCAATGAAGCACTGGGCCACCTGAAAAAAGAAAAGCGCTTTCAGTTGAGTGAGGGACCGCTAGATTTTAAATTAAGTGCCGATCCTTATTTCGATGGAGACGAAGCCCTAAAACAATTAATGGCAGCGGTAGCTGAACTACCTGATAAACAACAAACCGTATTTAAGCTTAAGTATTTTCAAAAAATGCCCTTTAAGGAGATGAGTGAATTATTAGAAACATCCGTTGGGGCTTTAAAGGCATCCTATCATCATGCCAATGAAAAAATTAAGCAGGGTTTAAACCTAAAGGATATTGATTAGTCCATTAATAGATTATGAAAGAACAGGGATTTAAAATACCGGAAGACTATTTCCAAGCCAAGGTGAAATCGCTACAAGAAATAGCGCAAACCGTGGAATCGGAAAAACCCGAACTCAGTTCGCCTCCTAAATCGAATAAGGCTTGGTACTGGCTGTCGGCAGCGGCGGCCCTAATTTTGGCTTTCTTCCTTTTTCCAAATGAGCAAAATCGGGATGCTAACATAAGCTTCTCCGACTTACAAGAAGAGCAGGTTATTGAATTCTTAAATGAAGATCCAAACGCCCTTCATCCAGAAGTGTTTTTAGAAATACCCCTTGAAATTAGCGATGAGCTCTCGGATTTTGAAGAATTGGAAATCCTAGACGAGAGTGCCATCGAAAACTATCTAAATGATCACACTATTGAATACCTCTAAATCATGAATAAAATAAGTTTAATCATCGGCATCTTACTTTTTAGCTTCAGCAGTATTGATGCCCAACCAGAACACAGGCCCGAAGATTATAAGAAAGTGGAGGCCTATAAAACTAAGTTCCTCACCGAAGAACTCGATTTAAGTACCGAAGAAGCACAGCGCTTTTGGCCGGTTTACAATGAGTACAACAAAAAATTACAAGAGCTCTTTAATTTGAAAGCGGAGAACTTGGGACGCAAAGAAATTCGCGATCAATGGGAAAAACTTGATGACAGTCAATTAAAGGAAATTACCATCCAAGAGTTGAACAAGCAAAAGATGATCGCTCAGCTAAAGCTCGACTACTATCCAAAATTCGAAGCGGCAGTAGGCAAACGCAAGGCCGCTACCTTTTACCGCGCCGAAATGGAGTTCCGGAAACACCTGGTGGAAATGCTTGGCAAACGACGCCGTAAAAGACCCTGATTTTTTTCGAGAATATTGCGAATGATTTAGAGACAATTATTACATTTGCCGACCCTTAGCGAAAACGCTATTAATGGTGGCTATAGCTCAGCTGGTTAGAGCGCTGGTTTGTGGTACCAGAGGTCGCCGGTTCGACCCCGGTTAGCCACCCCAAAAGAGGTCATTTGATGCTTTATCAAATGACCTTTTTTATTTTTAGAAAAAATTAGCAAACATTAGCCTTTCGGTCTTACATATTGCCAGTTGGTTCCCAATGCCCAAGGATGCGCGCCTTGGCAACTTTGTGGAAGAACACCTTAAGGCTATTCACCCTTTCCAGGAGGTGGTGGTAATTTCGGCCTTTGAGCATCATAAAAACGAGGTGCACTACAAGGAGTACCCTTATTTTCAAATTCAAATCCTCTATCGAAAAAAATGGCCCATGATTAGTCATTACCGGGCCCTAAAAAAAGCTTATCGATTGCTTGAAGCCAAAGGCTATCAATTCAATTTGGTGCATTTACACGTTACTTGGCCCTCTGGGATTGTATTCTTGGGATTTCTAAAATCTTTGCCTTTTATTATTACCGAGCATTATTCTGGTTATCAGAAAAAACGCCGACACGAATGGAGCAGGCTAGCGCAATATCTGGCACTTAAAATTTTAAATCGCGCCAAGGTAGTTTGTCCGGTTTCAGAGCAATTGGGGAAATCATTACAAGAGTTTGGCTTAGAGTCAGATCTCAAAACAATTGGTAATGTAGTGGATCCTACCCTCTTTCATTATCGGCCCAAAGCGACTAATTCAGGTCCATTTAAATTGCTGCATATTTCTTCTTTACAGGAAGAAACTAAAAACATTATGGGCATCTTAAATGCCTATGAGCAATTGCTCAAACAAGATTCTAATTTCATTTTAAAGATAGGTGGAGATGGCGATCTCGGCGCTTTGCGCTTGGCCATATCCGAAAGAAATATTCCCGCCACAAAAATTGAAATATTGGAGGCCATGAACCGCAGGGAGGTTGCGGATCAGATCGGCGACAGCGATGCTTTCCTACTGTTTAGTTTTATTGAGAATCAACCGGTTGTTATTCTCGAGGCTTTGAGTATTGGGAGACCAGTTATAAGTAGTGATGTTGGTGGAATTAAGGAAATTCTTTCCGATGCCAATGGAATACTGGTTCCTTCGCGAGATGAAGCGGCCCTAGTAAAGGCCATCTTAAAAATGAAAGGGAATTATAATGACTATAACTTATCTGCCATAGCAGAGCAAGCTGCGGATGAGCATAGCAATGAGGCCATTGCGGTTAAATTCCTAGAGGTATATACTAGCGTACCCCTTTAATAGCCATTAGGTCACTTAAGCCCAAATCTTGCGCGCTTATAAAACCTTCCCCATATTCAGCTCCAATTAATCGTCCTAAATCCTGCGCTCTATAAGTCACGGAATCCATAAAGTTTTTGGAGCTTATTACCGTCTTTGGCTCTTGACTGCCTGGATCGTAAAATTGGGATTTATAGGCTTTTATGGAGGCGACTTTAGTGTGAATATGCTCTCCAATGTCCACGATGAAATCGGGTTTCAGGTTTTGAAATTGGATATAGTAAAGTAGCATTTGGGGTCTCCATGGCTCCTGCTCCTCTCCTTCCCATTCGGTTTTAATCATTTTTAGTCCAGCCAAAAAGCTAGCTTCCTTTACGATAAAGGATCCTCTTCCATGATCTGGATGCCGATCGGTTGGTGCGTTGGCGATTACTATTTCGGGCCTATATCTACGAATTTGACGAACGATCGCCAGTTGATGCTCCTCATCGTTTTTAAAAAAGCCATCGCGGAAAGCTAAATTGTCGCGAACCTTTAAGCCCATAATATCTCCAGCCGCTTTGGCCTCTTCCATCCTTGTTTGAGGTGTTCCTCGCGTTCCAAGTTCACCTTGGGTTAAGTCAATTACTCCGCAAGAATTACCAAGTGCGTTCTGCTTGGCTAAAGTTCCAGAACAACTTAGCTCCACATCATCAGGGTGGGCACCAAAGGCAAGAATGTCAAGTTTCATAGGCGTAAAAATAAAAAAGCTTGTTCCAAGGCATTACCTCGGAACAAGCTAAATAATAATCTAAGACTTCTTATTTTTTGAAGTCGAAAGAGATTTTACCTGTGTTACCACAGTTACAAGTATTGTCGGTAGGATCTACGTTAATTACTTTGATAACAGCGTAGTTAGTACCACCACGTAATTTAGCGATGTAGATGTCACCGTCAGCAGGGTTGCTTACTGAAGCAGCAGCAGTTCCAGCATTAAAAGATGACATTGCACCTTCTACAGTAGCATTATCGTAATCGTAAGAATTGTCTTTTACAAACATGGTTGCATTAGCAGCTTCCCAGCTTCCTGTGAAGGCCACACCAGCATCGTCAGTGTTTTCCATATCCTTATCAGCAGCAGCGCCAGAAGCAGATACAACAGCACCATTTACCAAGTCATAAGCTCCTTCTAAAGAACCTTGAATGTGGAAGAAAGCACCAGTAGTTTCGTTGGTCATTGGAGTAGCAGCAGCTTGTACGCTAACGGTGAAGCTTTTGCTTGCGATGTTACCATCCTTATCAGACACACGGAAGGTGTAAGAAGTAACACCTACGTTTAAACCAGCATTTGGGAAAATTAAGGTATCAATGTAAGTCTCATCATCCGCATTAGCGATATCGTATGGGAACATATTACCAGCAAGACTAGTAGGTACTGGATTAGCTTGGTTTACACCAGACTGCTCTACTACGAACTCTTCCATATCTGAATCGCCTTTGCGAGCATCCCAGATAAATACTAAGCTAGAACCTTGGTTGATGGTTACAGCTCCTTCGGTAGCGCCGCTACCTGATTCTGTAATAAGAAGTGATGGGCCTAATGTAGTGTCATCATCATCCTCACAAGCAGTAAAACCTGCGAACAATGCAACAAGAGCGGTTAAGCGTAGGAAATTGCGGAAATTCATCTGTAATCTATTTTTTATTAGAGCCGACAAAATTACATTTTTATCTAATTCAAAATGAAATTAAAAAAGACTTGTTAAGCCAAGGCATTTAAAATAATTTTGCCGAAAATAAATTAACAGTAATGGCTGGCAACAGAACTTTTACAATGATCAAACCAGATGCGGTAGAGAATGGCCACATCGGAGGAATTTTAGCGATGATTAACAAAGCGGGGTTCCGCATTGTAGCAATGAAAATGACCGCCTTATCCCGCAGGGATGCCGAGTCGTTTTACGAAATTCACAAGGAGCGTCCTTTCTTTGGCGAATTAGTAGAATACATGACTTCTGGTCCTATTGTAGCAGCAATTCTCGAAAAAGATAATGCTGTAGCTGATTTCCGTACCCTTATTGGAGCTACCAATCCGGCGGAAGCTGCTGAAGGAACTATCCGTAAAATGTATGCCACTTCTATTTCTGCCAATGCAGTGCATGGAAGTGATTCGGATGAAAATGCAGAAATTGAAGGAAACTTCCACTTTTCACAGCGCGAGCGTCACTAAATAATTGTGACTTTTAATATTTAGAACCGTCTTTTCGAAGGCGGTTTTTTTTTTGCCGTAAAAATAGATGTGGGCTGCTTCTTTAGCGAATTAAGACCTGACGAATAGGCTTTTGTCCTCTACCCATTTTTTGATTGAGATAATGAATCATCTTGCTTTGCTTCATGCGCAACTGCTGACGTAAAGGAGCGCTAGATATGTAAAGGATTAAACAGCCTTTATCCAATCGTAGGTCATTGGTTTTATCGGCAATCTTATCGCCCATTATTATACGCCAATCCGATTTTAATATCGCCTCAAAGAAACGCTCTTCCAAATGGTGGCCCTTTAGAAAGGCACCTATACCATCTCCTAGTTTGAAGCTATTCCGATCCATTATTTAAAGCACTAACATTAATGATTCGGGCATCGGGGTCGATCTGCTGCACCAAAGCGGCAGTTCGTTCTTCATGGGTATCGGTAATAAAGATTTGGCCAAAATTCGCATCGTGCACCAAAAGTACTAAGCGCGATACTCTTTGCTCATCCAATTTGTCGAAAATATCATCGAGCAATAAAATCGGTACGATGTTTTGATGATCGCGAATAAACTCATATTGCGCCAGCTTTAAAGCAATCAAATACGATTTTTGCTGCCCTTGCGAGGCATAGTCTCTTACCTTATTATCTTCTAAACTAAAGTTTAAATCATCGCGATGAATACCCCAAGAACTATACTGTAAAAGGCGG
This sequence comes from Bacteroidota bacterium, assembly GCA_024742495.1. Classification (GTDB taxonomy): domain Bacteria; phylum Bacteroidota; class Bacteroidia; order Flavobacteriales; family Schleiferiaceae; genus Croceimicrobium. Next base: position 499,795 of record JANSYJ010000002.1, on the reverse strand, counting down.
TCTTTCTCGTGTCGGCTTTTTAATTCCGCTAAAGCATCGCTGGTATCGAAATGACTTTGATAAGTGATGTTCGCTTCTTCTTTTCCTTCACTTAGCCACTGGTAATAATGGTGAATGCGCGGACTAAGCTCGGCGCAGAAGTTGGCCCTTTCCGCTGCTATAAAGCTTCCATGCTCCACCATTTGCTGATCGTATAGGTCTATCGCTTCGCTATCAAAATTGTGATTGGCCGCAAAAAACTTCAATAAGCGATTGCGCTGTTGCAAGGCTTTATTGTAGCGCATTAGGTGAAACAGGTAAGTGCTGTTGCCTTGACTAATTACCGCGTCTAAAAATCGACGTCTGGTTTCGGAGCTATCTAAAATTAAGTCTCGATCATAAGGCGAAATTACCACCGCGGGGAAAAGTCCGATATGTTCGGCGAGTTTCTCATACTCCTTTTTGTTTCTTTTTAAGACTTTCTTCGCGCCCTTCTTCAAGGCGATATTTAGCAATTCCGGTTTATCCTTTCGCTCAAACTGGCCTTCAATCATGAAAAATTCGCTGCCGTGGCGAATATTTTTTAGATCTCTACTTCCGAAGTACGACTTGCTAAGGCAGAGGTAATGAATGGCGTCTAATAGATTGGTTTTGCCGCTACCATTAAGGCCTACAAAGCAATTGAGCTTTGGACTAAATTCTAGTTTCCCTTCCGTCCAGCTCTTAAAATTTAATATATGTAGATCCTTTAAATGCATTTGGCTAAATTAATGCAAGTATCCCCACCCTCCTTCGTCTTCACCGTAAGGAATTTTTTTACTTTTGCCGACTATTAGAAATTGGCACAATGGCTAAAAAGAACAATCAAGAAGACGAAGTACTTGTAGACGTAACACAATCGATTAGCAAGGTTGAAAGGTTCTTCGAGGAAAACGGGAAAGCAATTAGTACCGCAGCCATCGCTGTTTTTGCGATCGTAGCAGGTTATATAGGTTATGTTAAATTTTACCAGGAGCCACTCGAAACAGAGGCTCAGGAGATGATTTATCATGCTCAACACTGGTATGAAGTAGATTCCTTTAGCCAGGCCATTAATGGCATGGGCGATAAACTAGGCTTTTTAGACGTTGCGGCAGACTACTCCAGCACCAATGCTGGTAATATGGCCAATTATTATGCAGGAATTAGCTACCTCCGTTTAGGGGAATATGAAAATGCCATTCGTTTATTGGATGAGTTTCATACTGATGAGCCCGTACTTTCCGTAATTGCAAAAGGATCCATTGGTGATGCTTTTATGGAACTAAAGCAAATGGACGAAGCCCTAGAATACTATGAGTCGGCTGTTTCAGTAAACTCCAATGATTTTGTGGTACCTTTCTATTTATTGAAGGCCGGCCTCACGGCAGAGCTTAATGGCGATAATGAAAGTGCTTTGAAATTCTTCAATCGTATAAAATCGGAATTCCCAGACTCTCGTCAAGGTCTCGATATTGATCGCTATATTGGTCGTATCGAAGCAAAAATGTAATGGCGACAGCAGGAAACAATCTTTCAAAAATAGATCCCGACAAACTACCTTCAGCAACCGGAATGCGGTTTGCCTGTGTGGTGTCGGAATGGAATGAAGAAATAACTTCGGCCCTCTTCAAAGGGGCTTCCGAAGCCTTAATGACCTGCGGTGCTGCACGTCATGATGTTATTCACATTCCCGTTCCCGGTACAGTGGAAATTACCTTTGCGGCCAAACGCCTCTGCGAAAGCGAAAATTACGATGCCATCATAGCGATTGGAAATGTTATCCAAGGTGAAACGAAGCACTTCGACTACGTTTGCCAAAGCATCACCCATGGCATTACGGAGTTAAACCTACGCCATCAAACCCCAGTTATCTTCTGCGTTTTAACCGATAATAATATCGAACAAAGCAGGGCACGATCCGGCGGTATTCACGGTAACAAGGGAGTAGAGGCCGCGGTGGCAGCCTTAAAAATGGCGGGATTAAAAAAGATTATTCGCTAGATCTTATTAATCGCAAGGAACCGCGAAAACATCATAATCGTCGGCACCGGTAATTTCAACATTAACAAATTCGCCTTTAGGCAGATATTCTGCTTCTACTAGCACTTCATTGTCAACATCTGGCGAATCATATTCGGTGCGCCCAATAAAGAAGTCACCTTCTTGGCGATCGATTAAAACCGGCAATTTACGTCCCACTAAAGCAGCATTATGTGCCGCGGAGATATCCTTTTGAATGGCCATGATGCCATTGGCCCGTTCTTGTTTTACTTCTGGCGCTACGTCGTCCTCTAAATTAAAGGCATGGGTATTCTCTTCATGCGAATAGGTGAATACACCCAAGCGTTCAAATTGCATTTCTTTTACCCATTCTTTGAGCACTTCATAATCGGCTTCCGTTTCTCCCGGATAGCCAACAATAAGAGTAGTTCTTATCGCGATTCCTGGAACCTTCTCCCGCATAAGTCGCAATAGCCTATCGGTGCGATCCTTGGTGGTACCGCGGCGCATCGACTTTAAAACAGGATCGGCAATATGCTGTAGAGGGATATCTATATAATTACAAATCTTAGGTTCCTCGCGGATTAAATCCAAAACCTCTTCGGGAAAGCCCGTTGGAAAAAGGTAGTGCAAGCGAATCCACTGAATACCATCAACCTTAACCAATTCTTTTAGCAGATCGGCCAGGGCTCGGCGTTTGTATAAATCTAAACCGTAGTAAGTAAGGTCTTGTGCAATTAGCAATAGCTCTTTAACCCCTTTAGCCGCCAGTTTCTTTGCTTCTACAACCAAATCTTCAATTGGAGTAGATCGATGTCCACCTCGCATTAAAGGAATGGCACAAAAGGAACAGGGGCGATCACAGCCTTCGGCAATCTTTAAATAGGCAAAATGCTGAGGTGTGGTACTTAAACGCTCACCGAGGAGCTCCTTTTTGTAATCAGCACCCAATGCTTTTAACAAGAGCGGCAATTCCCGGGTACCAAAATATTGGTCCACATTGGGGATCTCTTTCTCCAAATCGGGCTTATAGCGTTCCGAAAGACAGCCTGTTACAAACACCTGATCCACTTCACCTTCTTCCTTTCGTTCTACGAAATCTAGAATGGTATTGATGGATTCTTCCTTGGCATTTTCAATAAAGCCACAGGTATTTATCACCACGATATTACCTTCCTCTTCATGTACAACATCTTTATCATTGGCTTTGAGTTGCCCCATTAAAACCTCACTATCATAGAGATTTTTGGAGCAGCCAAGGGTTACAATGTTGATCTTATTCTTCTTGCGGTGTTTGGTGCGCATTATCTATCAAATAAACTTTTTACGAAAGCATCTTTATCAAAAACCTGGAGGTCTTCAATTCCTTCACCTACGCCTATATATTTTACGGGGATTTGCAATTGATCGGAAATTCCAATCGCTACGCCTCCTTTAGCCGTTCCATCTAATTTGGTTAGTGCCAGGGCCGACACCTCGGTGGCCTTGCTAAACTGTTTGGCTTGCTCTAAAGCATTTTGCCCAGTAGAGGCATCCAATACTAATAAAACCTCATGGGGTGCCTCTGGAACCAATTTCTGCATCACTCTCTTAATCTTCGAGAGTTCATTCATCAGGTTCACCTTATTGTGTAATCTACCCGCAGTATCTATAATTACAATATCGGCTTCTTTGGATAGGCCGGATTGTACGGCATCAAAAGCCACTGAAGCGGGATCCGAGCCCATGGCTTGCTTAACAATGGGAACATCTACCCTTTTACTCCAAATCTCCAATTGATCTACCGCCGCCGCTCTAAAGGTGTCTGCTGCGCCGAGCACTACTTTTAAGCCCGCTTTTTTAAACTGATAGGCCAGTTTACCAATGGTGGTGGTTTTGCCAACCCCATTAACCCCCACTACCATAAGCACATAAGGGCGTTTTTCGGGCAGCTCAAATCCAGTCTGACCGTCGGTTTTATCTTTTAAGAGAGCGGCAATTTCCGTACGTAGTATCTGGTTAAGCTCCGATGTACCGAGGTATTTATCTTGAGCAACGCGTTCTTCAATGCGTTCAATGATTTTTACGGTAGTATCTACTCCCACATCCGAGGAAATCAATACCTCCTCCAGTTCATCGAGAACCTCAGCATCAACCGTACTTTTACCGGCTACCGCACGACTGAGCTTTGAGAAAACACTTTCGCGGGTTTTCTCCAGTCCTTGCTCTAACTCTTCTTTGTTTTCCTCCTTGGAGAAAAGTTTTCCAAATAGACCCATGCTAAAAAATATCGGCAAATATCCTAAAAATGAAAGCGGCATAAACGCCTAGCCACTATTCGCCATAAAAAAACCCGCTATCCCAGAAGGAAAGCGGGTAATTCAAATCTTTTTATCGACCACTAGCCAAAGAAATCCTTGATATGCTCCTTGTTTACCACTTTTTCTTCAAAAGTGTAAGAGCCAGTCTTTTCAGACTTCACCATTTTAATCACTTTGGTAAACTGGGCAGAGTCTCCGCTCTTTAGGGTCGCTACTACTTTCTTTGCCATTGCTTAATAATTACTTGATTTCTTTATGTAAAGTATGACGCTTCAAGATAGGGTTGTACTTCTTGAGCTCCATACGATCGGGAGTGTTCTTCTTGTTCTTGGTAGTCACGTAACGGGAAGTTCCGGCCATACCGCTGTCTTTATGCTCGGTGCACTCCAGAATTACTTGAACTCGGTTACCTTTCTTAGCCATCGCCTAATTTCTTATTTAGTGAGATATCCATTGGCACGCGCGTCTTTAATAACCGCAGCCAATCCTTTCTTGTTAATATTCTTTAAGGCGGAAGCGGATACACGAAGGGTGATCCAACGATCCTCTTCTGGTAAATAAAAACGCTTCCTCATTAAGTTCACATTGAACTTACGCTTATTCTTTTTATTTGAGAAGGAAACATTGTTTCCACTCATAGCTTTTTTACCGGTAAGCTCACATACTCTTGACATGGTTCTCGCTTCTTAAATTTTGGGTCTGCAAAAGTAGGTATTTTTTACTCCTGCACAAACCTAGCAATCAATTTTCTGCACTTCTTTTCGCAATCGGTCTAAAGCCATTAGGGTACTTCTGCGAATATTTCTTTGTCGATGATTCCCAAAGTGATAGCATTTGGCCTTGCTACCCTGCGGTCCAGCGACGGCAATCCACACTGTGCCAACAGGTTTTTCGGGGCTTCCACCCTCCGGACCAGCAACTCCTGTGGTGGCCAATCCAAAATCAGATCCGGTGCATTGACGAACGCCTTCAGCCATCTCAATAGCCACCTTCTCACTTACGGCCCCATGTTCCTCGATACTTTTGGGATTTACCTTGAGCAAATTAATTTTAAGCGCATTACTATAAGCTACTACCCCGCCTAAAAAATACTTTGAGCTGCCAGCTATGCTGGTTAACAGATGAGAGATATAGCCCCCAGTGCAACTTTCGGCAGTTGCCAGGCTTAGATTTCTTTGGGCCAGGGACTTACCTACAATTTCCTCTAGAGAATTAGCATCTTCTCCAAACACTAAATCGCCGAGTTTAGATCGCATAATGGCTATGCCCTCCTCTACTAAGGCCTTGCTTTCAGACTTCGTTTGAGCCGCTCCGCTCAAGCGCAAGCGCACTAATCCAGGGCTGGGTAAATACGCTAGCTTTAAACTTTCGCTTAAGCCCTCTTCCCAATCTTTTAATATTTCTGCCAATTCGCTTTCGCCGCGACCTTGGGTAATAAGGGTTTTATGATAAAGCTTCCCTTCCATTTGGGTCTCCATCATCCAAGGGATAATCTTATCGCCCACCAGGTGCTCGGTTTCATAGGGCACTCCCGGAGTGGAAAAATAAAAGCAGTTATTTCTTTCAAATCGCATACCGGCAGCGGTACCACGCTCATTGAGAATCGCTGTACTTGAACTGGGGATATAAGCCTGTTGGCGATGTACCTCCTTGGGTTCGCGCTGAAAACTTTTGAAGAGTTCCTTAATATGTTCGTAGATGGCCTCGTCGAATACCATCTCTCCCCCAAAGTACTCGAGAAGCGTTTTTTTGGTGATATCATCTTTGGTAGGCCCCAAACCGCCAGTCATAAAAACATAGCGCGTATCGGGATGCACTTCATCTAAAGCTCTACGTATGGCTTCTTCCGTATCCGCTACCACCTTTTTTTGCCAAACTAAAATGCCTTCTGCATTTAGCTGAGCCGCTATAAATGAGGAGTTTGTGTCTATGGTTTGACCTATAAGGATCTCATCGCCTATCGCTATGATTTCTGCTTGCATGGAGTGTTTTAAAATCGACTGCGGCAAAGTTAATTTATAAAGTGCAGCTTGGAGGGCATCTTAGCAAATGCTACATTTAAGCACCCCTAAAAATTTGTATCATGCGTAAACTGTTCCCCTTCCTATTCATCTTAATTATAAGCAGCTCCTGTGATGCATTAATGCAAATTGCCCAAGAAGGCCAAAGCATGAGCGAGCCTAGCGAATCTGAAATTGGGGCTGGAATAAAAGAGGCCTTAAGGGTAGGTATTAGCAATGCGATCAATCGTAGCTCTCAGGAAAATGGCTTTTATGGCAATCCGCTCATTCGCATCCCCTTTCCTCCTGAAGCGGAGCGAGCAGCAAGCACCTTACGCGACTTGGGGATGGGGAAAGTGGTGGATGACTTTATTGAAACCTTAAATCACGGGGCGGAGAAAGCATCGGCCAAAGCCAGTCCAATTTTTGCTGAGGCTATTACAAGCATGAGCCTAAAGGACGTTTATGGTATTTGGCGAGGAGAACAAGACGCTGCTACTCAATACTTAAAATTAAAGACCAATGATCAACTTAAGGCGGCCTTTCGCCCGGTTATTGAACAAAGCTTAAAGGAGGTTGAAATCACAAAATATTGGGGGCCAATTGCTAATAATTACAATCGGATTCCTTTTGTAACTCCGGTTAACCCGGATCTTAGCGATTATGTTATGCAGGCAACTTTAGATGGCTTATTCACTTTACTGGCTCAAGAGGAAGCTAAAATTCGTGAAGAGCCTGCGGCTAGGGTAAGCGCTCTATTGAAAAGGGTTTTTGGCTGGGATTCCTAATCCTTCTTTTTCGATTTAAAAAGTCGCTTAAACCAACTTTCTTCCTCGGCCTCCGAGGCACTTTCTTCTTCCTCTGCTTTAATGGCCTTACCAGGTTTTTCCTTTAGGAGATCCCGCAATTCATCAAGCAAATTGCCTTCTTTAAAGTCTGGACAGTCGAGCAGCTGCTGGTCTTCCTCGCTTAAGTTTGGCCAAGTAAAGGGCTTTAGTTGCCCTTCATACAAGCTTAAAAATCGACCAAAAATAGGTAAAGCCATGGCAGAGCCAGAACCGTAATTGCCTGTTCTAAAACGAATAATTGGGCTAGCCCCTCCCATCCAATTAACCGATACTAGATTTGGAGAGTAAGCTAATAACCAGGCATCTGAATAATTTTGTGAAGTGCCCGTTTTGGCCGCCCACCTATATTTAGCACCATACTTTCGAGGCAATTTCGCCGCCGTGCCATCTTCAACAGTGGCCTGTAAAAAGTAGTTGATATAGCGGGCGGTGCGCTCCTCGATAATCCTTTGCCGTTCAGGCGCTTCATGCTGATATAGTAGCTCGCCCTCAGCGGTTTCAATCCGTTCTATAAAATAGGCTTCTACCGACATTCCACCATTCGCAAAAACACTATAGGCTTGGGCCAGCTCTAAAGGACTAACCGCAGAACTTCCCAAGGCCACACTAGGACCATCTGCCCAATTATTAGCGATTCCCATACGCTGGGCTAAACGATAAAAGGCATCGGGACCGGTATTAAAATACCAAGCTATGGTGGCGGTATTAATTGAATTTTTAAGCGTTCCGCGCATGCTGTAAAAACCTTGGTACTTATTGTTGTAATTCCGAGGACTCCAGTCTTCATAGTCGGGATATACTCGCCTTTCGGCGGATACAAAAGTACAGGGGTCGGCTCCTTCTTCTAAGGCGGCAGCCATCACAAAGGGCTTTACGGTAGAAGCCATGGTATGGGGCGTTCGAGCAGCATCAAAAGGTAAATAGCGAAAATCGGGGCCACCAATCCAGGCACGAATGGCGCCTGTTTGAGGGTCCATCAAAAGGCTTGCTCCCCGGAGTAGTTTTAAAAAGTGTTGTATAGAATCGAGACTGGAATAATTTCCTTCCACATCGCCGGCGGGATGATAAAGCAGGTTATTTCGCTTTTTTTCCAAGCGAACATATATCGCCTCTTCGGATAAGCCTTGGGCTGCTAATCGTTTATAGCTCGAGCTGGCCTGCACTTGCCGGTCGAAATAGGATGGGCTTTTATGCCAAGGCTGTTGATTGGCCCAATGGGCATCGAACTTTTGCTGCCACTGAGCCAAATGACCCTGAAAGGCTTTATTTAGTGACTGCTGCGCATTGGCATCCAAGCTGGTATAAATCCTTAAGCCATCCTTCTTGGGATCCCAATTCTCGCCATTGGCCTTTACTTTATCGCTTAAAATTTCATTTAGTTCCTTCTTAACCTGACTAAGGAAATAGGGAGCAGGGCCCTCCAAATCGAGGTTGTGATAGTCGATAGCTAGGGGGATTTTCTGCAGGGAATCTAATTTACCTTCCTCAATATAGCCTTGTTTGCTCATTAAGGCTAAAACCAAATTCCGCCTTTCTAAGGCAGGCTCTGGATTTAAACGCGGATTGTAATAAGTATTAGCCTTTAGTAAACCTACCAGCACTGCTCCTTCTTCAATCCTTAAACTGCGAGGCGCTTGATTAAAAAATCGCCTACTTCCCGCAGAAATGCCAAAGGTGTTTTCAGAAAAACTTACGGTATTTAGGTATAAGGCCAGAATCTCCTTCTTGCTGTAAATTTGCTCCAAGCGATAGGCCAAAATCATTTCTCGACATTTGTTCACCGCCAAGGTGGCCAAACCATAATCGGGCCTGCCATACAGATTTTTGAGCAATTGCTGGGTTAAGGTACTTCCCCCTCCGGCACGATCATCCTGTAAAAGAATACTCTTTACCGCCACCCGGGCCAGGCTGCGTAGGTCGATTCCCGAATGCTCGTAAAATCGTTGATCCTCAGTGGCAACTAAAGCATTTAGCAAATGATCGGGAATGTTCTGATAGTCAACTGGATCCCGATTTATAGCATAGATGCTTCCGATGAGTTTTTGCTCAGAAGCATAAACCAAACTGGCTTTGGATTGGGGAATAGACTGGAGATCTTCGGAGCTGGGTAGCGGTCCCCAAAAGCCTAGATATACTGAAAAAACAAAGGCGCCAAGGCTCAATAGCCCAAATAGCATCAGGCCTAAGCCAAAACGCAGCAAACGTTTAAACCAGGATTTGGATTTCTTTTTGGGCTTCCTTGAGATCTTTCTTTTAGCGACCAAATTTCAAATTTAGATGCGCTTCATTTGTTGCTTCAGCATCTTAACTTGGTCGGTCAACATGCCGCGGCTATCCAATTTTTTAACTTCAGTTAGAAGAACCTGAGCTTCGCGCTTTCTGCGTTTAGCCAATGCGATTCCCGCCAATTGCAGTTTCGCCATAGCTTGATCATGCTTTTGTCTTAATCCTGTTTTTAAGGCTTTTCTTAAAAAGGATTCAGCTTTACCGATACCATTCTGAGATTGAATCATGCCTTGCAGCATATAATAATAGGCCAGTTGGCCTTTAATTAAGGACTCCTCTGGCTTCTTGATGCGATCCAAGGCTTTTTGCGCTTTGGGCATCTCATTTTTGCGTAAAAACCAAAATGCCTGTAAAATGCGCTCATTTCGGAAATAGGTGAAAAGCACCAATCCGGCTAAAAGGAAAAACATAATTCCATTGCCTATTTCCACCTCAATAAACTGCCAAACTGATAGGCCTAAAAAAATAGCGGTGATACCTAGACGTAAATATTTACTGAGCATTGCATTCTGATTTGGGGCGCAAAAATAGACTTAATTCTATAAAGCGGGGGCTAGATTTTCGCTACTAATTTCACATTTAGCAATCGTGGCGTTAGGTAATTTGGCACGGCGTATTCCCGTGCTGTGCTTATATCTTTCACCCACAGGTAACTAATGGTATTGGTAATATCGAGCAGGTTAAATACCTCCACGCCTATCCACAAACTTCTAAACTGATTAAGAAATTTAGAATCGTATTTTTTCGACTCGCTTTTAAGCACCTTGGAAAAACCGATATCCACTCTTCGGTAATCGGGAAGGCGAAATACGCGCTCCGCTGCGGTTGCTTGTGGTGGACCGAAGGGCAAACCGGTACCATAAGCTAGAGTTAAGCTAACTCTAAAACTCGGATCATTAGGCAGGTAATCCTGGAAGAAAATTTTAAAATTCAATCGTTGATCGGTAGGTCGCGCTAGAAAACCAGCATTATCGCCTTCTATATCCTCACGAATAGTCATCACTGATAAGGAGGCCCAAGAATCAATGCCTGGAACAAACTCACCATTAATGCGATAATCTATTCCCGTGGCATAACCGCGTGCATTATTCTCCGCCCGGTATCGAATTCGCACATTATCCATATCGTAGGGAATTAATTGTGCAAAATCCTTATAGTAGATCTCGGTAACCATCTTGAAGGGGCGATTCCAAATTTTAAGATTGTAATCATTTCCCAATACAAAATGGATGGAACGCTGCGCTTCAATATCCTCATTTACGCCTCCTTCCAGGTTCCGCATCTCGCGGTAAAAGGGCGGTTGGTAGTACAATCCTGCCGAAAGTCTAAAAACCATATCCGATTCCCAAGCAGGCTTGTAACTCAGGCTAGCTCTGGGACTGATTACATTTTGCTGATTAAAAGTCCAGTAGTGAGTTCGAATTCCCAAATTATAAAATAGGTCACCAGCGGAGTCCAGCGGAATAATCTCACTGCGCTCTGCAAAAGCAGTTACTCTGAAACTGTTTAAGGAAACCTTACTGGCAAAACTTTCAAATAAGGCTAATTCTTCCTCTTCAAGAACGGAGGTATATACATTTCCAGCCAAGGGATTTCCCAAATCATCAGCCCGGGTAACTATTAAAGAATCATAGGTAAATCCACTGCCATTAGGAACATTGAAACCCGCCGAATCAATGCGTTCCCATTCCTTGTAGCGATCAATAATATCTTCCATCTGGAATTTCACGCCCCAGCGCCAGGTAACCTCATCTTTATCATAAATACCGTTGTGACTAATATTAGCCACTATGGCGTCGAGGTAGTTACGTGCATAGTTTTGAAAACCGCCAATGCTGCGGGTAAAGCTTATTTCGCCAAATTGATCGCTACCCAAATTGGTATTGAGTTCGCCTAAGCGATATGCGCCAATAACGTCGAAATACTCCTGTTCGGTGGTTTGAAATACCGAAGACTGGAAGTTGAGCTGTAATCCTTTCTGAGGGCGGTATTTCGCTCCAATTGCAGCAAAGCGGGTGGTGAAATCATAATCCTCGCGGCCATCGAAAAACACATTCAAGCGCAAGCTCTCCTGGATGGTACCAAAATCTGTAGTACGGCTGCTAGGAATAACTTGGTAGAGATTGCGGGAATAATTCCCAAGGAAATTTAGTTCCCATTCATCCGTAAGGTCGTAAGCGAGGTAAGCTTGTAAATCGGTAAACTGGGGTAGGAAATCGGCTTCTGTATCCAAGGAACCTACTAATAATTGATTGGTGCGATAGCGAGCTCCCACTAAAACGCTCATTCGATCTTTAGCAAAACGATCTTCGTACACCAAATTCCCACCGAGTAAACTTCCTTCTAAACTCAATCCAAACTCGGTAGGTTTGCGGTAAGTGATGTCTAAAACCGAGGCCATCTTATCGCCATAGCGGGCTTCGAATCCACCGGCGGAAAACTTCACATTAGAGACCATGGCCGAATTAACGAAGCTCATTCCCTCTTGCTGACCATTGCGCACTAGAAAGGGCCGATATACTTCAATGCCATTTACATAAACCAGATTCTCATCAAAATTCCCTCCGCGCACCGAGTATTGCGAAGACAGTTCACTGTAGGAACTCACACCTGGTAGGGTTTTGATAATTCCTTCAACCCCCGAGTTGGGACCCACGAAATTCTCGATAGATTTTAAATCAACGTCTATTTGATTGTCGAAACGTCCCTTGCGATCCACAATATCAACTCCAATTAAGAGGTTGCTCATTAAAAGGAGCTGGCGATCAATTTTTCGTTTTTCGTTTTTTTCAAGACTGATGCTCAGGGTGTCGGGTTCGTAACCATAATTTAAAAATGCCACTAGCATTCCATTGCCGGGCGACAGATCTAGTTCATAGCTACCATCTTCATCGGTGAGGGTATAATAATCACCGACGCTTACTTTAACGCCATCTATGGCCTTACCATTTTCATCGGTAACGGTTCCAAAAATTTGCGTTTGGGCAAGGCTATTGAAACTAAAAAAGAGAAGGCACAAGGCCGAAAGCACTAAGCGCATTAAGCCTATTTTTTCTTGAAAGATTGAAAAAGTTCTTGCCAAGCGAAGGGATTGGTTAGAGCCCCTAAAATAGCGGTTCCTCCGTTCGCAAAAGGCTGATAGCGCCCATAGTCATAAATACTTTGGTTTTGCATCATAATGGCGAGGTCCTTGGCTTCTTCGGGATCGAGATTCATGGCTGCCGCCCGATCTTGTAAGGCCTGAATCGCCAAATTTCGCATGGCAATATCATTTTTGGTCGTGGGAATATTGGTAGCCATAAAGGCTTCTTTAAAATGCTCCGGGCGAGGCCAAGGATATAGGGTTACTTCCTCTAAAAGAGTGGTATCTCTTTCCATCATTATCCGTGCTAAATAGCCTTTTTGAGAAAGGGTATCTGGAACAAACAATTCTTCTAGGCTAAAGCCTATACAGGAAAATCTTAAGCTATCGCCAACCTTGGCGGCCAAGGAGAAGAAACCATCCTTATCGGTCATTGTCCCGCTATTACCATTTGCAATGTACACGTGAGCAAAGGGAATTGGACGGGGAATGCTATCACCACTCAAAACCAAACCACTGATTTGCACGGGCTTACTTTCCTGCCCTTGCACCTTAAAGCCGAGACTTAGGGTGATGAAAATTATTAATATGCTGCGCATCATAAGCGAAACGTCCTTTTGGCGAAAATAGCATCTAGGAAATAAAGAGTTCCCAAATTTCTTCTCTTTGATTCTTTCTATCGTCTTCAACCCGCAATTTTAACACTTGTTTAGAACCCTTTGCGGCGGGCCAGTATTTCATCTTAATTAAAAGACGTTTTGTTTTAGCATCGTAATAGGCCGGAACCCAAGTTTCATCAACCCAAACATTGTACTGCTCAATACCGCTAAGGTCGTCGCGAATGTCAACTATCAAGGTGCTATTCTGTTTTAGGCGACTTTGATTGCTAAAGTTTTTGGCCTTTATGCTCGGCGCGGTATGATCTTCCATGATGGCAAATTGCCCCAGCTGACGCGTTCGGGTGCGCACCCAACCGTCTTGATAATAACCACCTTCATAATCGTCGTACTTCCCATCTCTAAAGCTGGCGATAAATAGCTTCGAGGGATCAACTCCTTTGGGCAATTGATTAACTCTAAGCTTAAGATCATAATACAGATGGACCGGAATGGAACGATCTCCGAAGCTAAACAGATCGCTATAGAGTCCAGTCTGTTTTTCTTGTTTTATCTCAATCTGGTAATCGCGGTAAAAACTATTGCTTTTAAAACCCAACTCGTATTGGGGGCCATGCAGCACTTCGGCTTGCTGAAAACGGATATTCTCGAACTGGGCTTTAGCGGAAACATCTGATGGCGCTAATTCTTGGATGGCTTTTTGGGCTTTATAGGTATAATGAAGATCAAATGCTAATCGACTCTTATTTCCTGCGGCATCACTGGCCACTATTCGAAGCGGGATTACGGTATCTTTTGAAAAGCTCAAATGGCCGGCCCTTGCCTTATTGGCATAAGTACTTAAGCGATTACCAGGCTCCATATAGAGACGATGTGAGGTTCTGCGACAGCAGGCCTTTAAACCATAATCGATATGTGCGTTGATGTATCTTGATTCGGCAAAGGCAAATGTTTCTACCGCAAAACTGTGCACCAATTTATCGGCTACAAAAAGCTCTAATTTATAGATGCCATTGCGGTTCTTCGTTTTGTCTTGTTTATCGATGGCATACAAACCAAAGGACAATTCGTGACTTCCTTCAACGATCCCATTCCCGCTAAGCACATAATTGCCCTCTCCTTGGTTTAAAAGACTGTACTCCTTTTGCCCTGTTGGCTGTCCATCTTTAAAAAAATACAGCTGTAAAGGACCAATTTCCGGTGGCAGATGATCATCCACTTCCAAACCAAAAAGCAGTGGATTTATAATCTTCTCGCTTCGTGTATCGCGAATTTCGAAATGCAAATGTGGGCCACCACTACCGCCGCTATTGCCGCTTTTCGCGATTTCTTCTCCCTGCTTAAAACTAAACTTAGCAGCCGGAGGGAACAGGTTGACTTCATTCTTTTGGCTGCGCTTCATTTCAGAAATCACATAGGCCTCAATCTCGGGAGCAAACTCATTTAAATGCGCATAAACCGTGGTATAGCCATTGGGATGACGAAGGTAAAGGGCTTTACCAAAACCATAGGGCGAAACCTTAATGCGTACCACGGTACCTTCGGCTGCTGCTAAAACTGCTAAACCTATTCGACCTTGGGTTTTTAGATCCAATCCCGAGTGAAAATGATTGGACCTTAATTCGCCGAAAGTTCCCGAAGAATAGAGCTTAATATTAAGTGGTGATTTAAAATAATTTTGAGGATACTGCTTTTGTCCAAAGCTGGGGCTGAGGCTAAAAAGTAGCGTGAGTATAAGAAAGGGGAATTTCCAAGCCTGTTTCATGCGGTAAAAATACGGTCCTTAATTGATTTTAGAGAGTCTTAAAAAGGAGTTTGCAATCCCGATTGGGCTTGCTAACTTTGGCAATTGGAGTTTTTCCGAAGCATGAAAGCAATAGAAGCCAAGATTAGGGACTTAGAAAATTTAGTCCATCGAATGATCAGTGATCACATCGTGTTGCAAAAAGAAAATGAGCAACTCAAAGCGGAGCGATCAAGTTTAGAGGCCAATTTGCAATCGCGCTCGGAGGATTTCCAAAAATTGGAACTGCAATTAGAACGGATGCGTTTAGCTCGAGGACTTGCCGGTGACCCGGAAGAAGCCAAGGCCGCAAAAGCCAAATTAGGTTCCTTAATGCGGGAAATAGATCGCTGCATTGCGATGCTGAATGAATAATTCCCTGAGAAAGTTGAAATGTCAGATTTACTGAAAATAAAAATCTCCCTTGCCGACCGCGTATATCCTTTAACCATTCGTCGTGATGAAGAGGAAAATATTCGCAAGGCGGCAAAAAGTATCGAGGCCATTCTCCAAAAGTATGAGGATGGCTATGCGGTGCGCGATAAGCAAGATTTACTTGCCATGTGCGCTTTGCAGCTTGCTTCCAGGCTCGAGAAAATCCAAGGTAATAACCTGGTCAATGGAGATGAAGTAGCCTCACATTTAGATCGCCTCTCGGAAAAGATTCAGCAAGCAATGAACTAAGGCAACGTTCTTTAACTATTTTTCCCGCATCCTTTCCTGTATTTGCTAAACTCAACACTAATTCAATAGGAGTTTAGCTCGGTTTTTCTAGATCAAGCCTCCTTAGAGTGGAAGGTCGAAATTAGCCGGTGGGCTCCGAACCTGTCTAAACGGAGTTTAGACGAAACACGAAAAGGGTGCGGGTTTTTTATGAACTGAATTTATAAATGGAAACAACAACAATTATTGCGGCGCTTGTCGCCCTTGTAGCAGGTATCGGCTTAGCCTTTATTTTAAATGCTACCGTTTTAAAAAAGAAACACAAACACCTAATGGCCGAAGCCCAGAAAGAAGCTGAAGCCATCAAAAAGGAAAAAATTCTTCAAGCCAAAGAGAAGTTCCTCGAGTTAAAAGCGGAACATGAAAAAGTGATCAATAAAAGAGAGCAAAAGCTCACCGATCGCTTTAATAATGTGAAGGAAAAAGAACAGCGCGGAAGGGAACATGCCGAAAAAAATAAAAAGGAATACAAGGAGAACCAGCGCCTAAGAGAAGAGCTCACCAAAAAGCTGGAAGCCAATGATGCGAAAAGCAAGGAATTGGAAAAAATGCATCGCAAGCAGGTGGAGCAGTTGGAGGTAATTTCAGGCTTAAGCCCTGAGGATGCTAAAAATCAACTTTTAGAAGCCTTAAAAGAGGAAGCTAAAACAGATGCGGCGGCCTTTATTCAAACCACCATGGAGGAAGCACAGCTTTCGGCGGCTCGCGAAGCCCGCAAAGTGGTAATCCAAACCATTCAAAGAGTGGCTACGGAGCAAGCCGTAGAAAACTCCGTTTCGGTATTTAATATTGAAAACGACGATGTTAAAGGTCGTATCATTGGACGTGAAGGTCGCAATATCCGCGCCCTAGAAGCGGCAACGGGAGTAGAGATTATTGTTGACGACACACCAGAAGCGATTATACTTAGCTGCTTTGATCCCGTGCGTCGCGAGATTGCTAGATTATCCTTACACAAATTAGTATCGGATGGTCGTATTCACCCAGCGCGTATTGAAGAGGTTTGTCAGAAAACCCGCAAGCAAATTGAAGAGGAGATCTTTGAAGTAGGGAAAAGAACCACCATCGATTTAGGTATTCACGGATTAAACCCGGAGTTAGTGCGTATGGTAGGACGAATGAAATATCGTTCTTCTTATGGCCAAAACCTTTTACAACACTCGCGAGAAGTGGCCAACCTATGTGGTATTATGGCTTCGGAGCTAGGTTTAAATCCAAAAATTGCAAAAAGAGCAGGTTTACTGCATGATATAGGTAAAGTACCTTCGGAAGAAAGTGAACTACCGCATGCTATTTTGGGCATGAAGATGGCCGAGAAATACGGTGAAAAGCCGGAAGTGTGTAATGCCATTGGTGCCCACCACGATGAAATTGAAATGACCAGTTTAATATCGCCAATCATTCAGGTTTGCGATGGTATTTCTGGGGCTCGTCCTGGGGCACGTCGCCAAATCGCGGAAAGCTATATGCAAAGGTTAAAAGACCTGGAGCAATTAGCGCTTTCACAAAATGGGGTAACACAGGCTTATGCGGTTCAGGCTGGTCGTGAGCTACGGGTTATAGTTGATTGCGACAAGGTAAACGATGCCGATGCTGCAAAAATCAGTTATGATATTAGCCAGAAGATACAGAATGAAATGACCTATCCTGGTCAGGTAAAAATTACTGTGATTCGCGAAACGAGAGCAGTTAATGTTGCGCGCTAAAAATTTCTAAGGCCTTTTTAATCATCAGCTTCACGGTTTGCTCAGCTTGGGTACTAAAGATTTGCTGACGACGATTGGCCAGTATAGCCGATAAAGACAAACATTCCATATTTAACAGCCGGCCTAGTGCATAGATGCCGGCTGTTTCCATTTCTAAGTTAGTCACCGGATAGGAGCCAATAGAATGGTCTGCTAATATTTCCAGCCACTGCGGCTGTTTAGCGGCTAAGGGCAAACTTCTTCCTTGAGGCCCATAAAAGCCATTAGCGGTTACCGTAATTCCACTGAAATCGGCCATAGGACGAAAGCGATTGCGTAAGTTTTCCGATCCCATTACCCGATATGGCCTGGGAAAAGCATCTAAGCCAGCTACAGTTTCATAATCGGTCCAATGGTAGAAGTACATAAGGTAGTCGAAGCCCAATGCTCCTTCCGACATTAAAATAGAGTCAAGCGGGATTTCTGGCCGCAAGGTTCCGCTGGTTCCTAAGCGAATGACCTGTAATGGAGGTAAGTTGCGGCTCAGCTTTTTCCTTTGCTGTAAATCCCAGCAATAGGCCAGGTGCAGTTCATTTAAAACAATGTCAATATTATCGGTGCCAATACCGGTGGAAATTACAAGAATCTCTTCTGCCCCGAGGCGTCCCTTTACCGTTCTAAACTCCCTTTGAGAACGGTCGAATTCAATATGATCTAAATGAGGTAATATCCAATCTATTCGATCGGGGTCGCCCACGGTAATTACCTTTTGAGGCACCTCGCCATTTTTCAAATGAAGGTGATAAACACTGTGATCTGCATTTAAAATTATTTCCGATGCTGGCATGATTGTGCAATAAGCTTAATAGATTAACTTTGAACCACTAATTCTTTCCTCTTATGTCTGATTCATTCAAGATCCTGGTGCCGATCGGATTCTCCGAGCAATCTTTGACCGCACTAAACCAAGCCTCAATTTTCGCCAAAGCTACTGAAAACGCGAGCATAACGCTACTTTCGGTAATTGAGGAAGGAGGCTTTTTCTCCAAAATATTTTCGTCATCAAATAACAATGATGCCTTACATGCGGAAGTAAGCAAAAAGCTTAAGGAAATTGCCCGTAATTTTAAAGCCGACCACAATATTAATGTGGAAACCATGGTTGCTGAAGGGGTAGTTTATGAAGAGATTGCCCGCGTAAGCAGCATGATTGACGCCAAGTTGGTAATTATGGGAACCAATGGCAAGCCGCAAAACTTAAAGAAGCGCTTTATTGGCTCAAATGCCTATCGCACCGCTGCTTTGGTGCAACCTCCAGTAATTACAATTAAGGGAGAGCGCCTGATCACTAAGATAGACACCATTGTATTCCCTTTACTTATGGATCGCCATAGTAAAGAAAAGGTGGGACCGACTTTAGAGTATGCCCGCTTATTTAAAGCCAAGGTAATGGTGGTTGCCGTAAAAGAAGAAGACAGTCAGTTGAATATACTGCGCGGTCATGTTAATCAAGTAGAAACTTTTATCCGTGACCACGGGGTGCCTTGTGAGCATAAAATTATCGAGAACCCTAAGCGACGCGGGGTTGTTCGTCCTATTTTACATCACGCTTATGAAGCTGAAGGCGACTTGGTTATTATTACCGAAGAAGCTGGTCCAACCGATATCACTGACTATTTCTTAGGGAATGAGATGCAGTCGGTTATTTACCACAGTGAAATTCCGGTGATGTGTGTAACACCTAAGGCGGTTAAATACGAACAAATGTGGGATTCATTTTAGGATCACCACTTTGCAATTTATATTTTTTAGAAAGGCTGGTTTATCCAGTCTTTTTTTTTGCTCCATATAGCATTTTCATAGGCTGTAGAAAGGAATAGCATTAAAGGAGCAAAGTCTATAAGTGATTATTACGACTGGTCTTATGGTGAGCCCGCCGAACCATCAGGTCTAATATCTAAAGGCGAAGCGGTCTGAGCTCTAAGTAGTATTGAGTTAGGTTAGAGAAAGGCTATTTGGAACTCGACTATAGCTTATTAAGAGAATTACTACTACGGAGCTAGGGGGAAGCTTGCAGCGATAACCGCGTGCAGAGCGGAATTGCGTCCGCCTCTGGCGGAAATAGCATGAAGCTCGGAACGTCGGTGGTCGACCGAAGGGAGAATCGCCTTTAAGCTTCCTAGATTTTTTGGATACTTTTTTATCATGAAAAAAGTATCGGAAGGAACTAATCGTTTTCGTTTAGAGGAATCAATGGGTTTCGCCGGAGCTCCCAAGAAGCTAGTCGTCTACTTCCATTTTAAAAGCGCAGCACCCTAAGGTCGAAACCTAAGCAATACTATTCGGTTTAGGTGTTTTAGTTGTGATGCCATTTACTATTTACAAGTAATATAGCTTCAGAGTAATTCTTGTAACTCTAAAACGCAATTCCTCTCTCAAGGAGCGCAGCGACTGATCTCAGGTCTAATATCTAACAGCGCAGCGGTCTCATTTTAATGCGCAACGGCCCCTCGACGAGCTCGGGGTGACAAGGTTTGCGCTGTCATGGCAAGATTTAGTTACAGTAAAATCCTCGTTACTTTAACACGCAATCCCTCTCTCAAGGAGCGAAGCGACTGATCTCAGGTCTAATATCTAAGAGCGAAGCGGTCTGAGCTCAATCAGCGCAGCGGTCTGAGCTCTAACAAATTCCCGCATGCCTTTGAACCCGATTGGCACTTTTGCGTTGATTAATTATGTACCACATGAAAAAGGAACAATGGATCGATGTTCCAAAGGACCAAGTTTGGGCTTTCTTCTCTAAGCCAGCTAATCTTTTGAAAATAACGCCGTCTGAAATGAAAATGCAAATCGTGGAAGCACCGCAAGGCGAAATGCATCCGGGGATGATTTTGCGCTATAAGGTTGCGCCGCTTTTCGGAATTGGACTAAATTGGACTTCCCTGATTACTGCTGTTGTGGAAGGTGAGTATTTTGTGGATGAAATGCTGGAAGGGCCCTTTAAAATTTGGCATCACATGCATCAATTTGAAAGCAAAAATGGTGGAACACTGATTATTGATGATCTTCATTATCAAATTCCACTAAGCCCAATTAGTAAGCCCTTTCACCCTTTTTTAGTACAGAAAGAATTGGAAAAAATGTTTCGACACAGAGAAACAGTTGTAAAAGATCTTTTTTAACAGATGGGAATAATTTTCGGAATAGATTACGGAAGTAAACTTTCGGGAAATACGGTTATTGCTATTTTCCGAGAGAACAAAATATTTTTCATGGACGTGGATGCCAAGGTAGACGCGGACCAGTTTATACGCAATGCGGTGGAGCACTTTAAACCGGAAACGGTATTTATTGATGCGCCCCTAAGCTTACCGGGGGTCTATAAAAACCCGGAAAGCTTTTCGGATTATCACTTCCGGGTTGCAGACCGTGAAACTCAAGCAATGTCGCCAATGTTCCTCGGAGGATTAGCGGCCAGAGCGATGGACCTTAGTGCTTGGATGAAAGAGCAATCCATTGACGTGCGCGAAACCTACCCAAAACTAATGGCCAATCGCTTCGACCTGAAAAAGCACGGTTATCGCACCAATAAAAACGCTTTGAAGGAATGCACCAAAAGAGTAAATGGCTGCATAAAAAAGCCTTTGGAGTTTAATGCCGCAGAAGTGAAAACCTGGCATCACCTAGATGCTCTACTAGCGCTAATGAGTGCCTTATCCTTCCACTGCGGTGATTTTAAAACTTATGGCGATCCGGCTGAAGGATTGATATACGTTTAATGCAAGCCTTTAACCTTATTTGGTTTAAACGCGATCTGCGTTGGCAAGATCATGATGCCCTATACGCAGCCTTTAAATCGCAAAAGCCAGTCTTGGCATTATTCTGCTTTGAGCCCTTGCTGGAAAAGCATAACGATGGATCAGCCAGGCATCGAAAAATGCAGGAACAAGCCCTAATTGGGATGCTCAGGGAATTGGGACCGCTGCAAAAGCACCTTATCATTCTCGAAGCAAATGCGGATGAAGTCCTGACTTTTTTAGCCAATGAATTCCCGCTAGCAGGATTATTCTCTCATCAGGAACATGGCGTTCAAGCAAGCTACCAGCGCGATAAAAAAGTAAAGCAGCTTAGCATTAAGCATCAAATTAATTGGCAAGAGTTCGCCCATAATGGCGTGGTCCGAGGCCTATCGAATCGAAATGCCTGGGACGAATCGTGGCGCTCCTACATGCAAAAGCCCCTCACTAAAATTGAGCTTAACGATTGGCCCCAGTGGAAGGATAAGGATCTTTTGACATTAAGGAATAAATTGCAGTTGCACTTCAAATTTTGGCAAGCCAAGGAAGACTCTAATCCTAATCGATCCCTTAACCGATATAATTCTATAAACGGTTTGGAGGCCTTCCTACAGAAAGAGGCGCATGGCTACCAAAAGCATATTGGAGAACCCTTTTACAGCAAGCAGCATTGTTCGCGATTATCGGTAGCCCTCGCTTGGGGCAGCCTAAGCCTTAGAGAGGTTTATCAAAGTAGTATGCATGCTTTACAAATGGCCGAGCGAAAATCAGATTTAAAGGCTTTTATTTCGCGCTTGCATTGGCATTCTCATTTCATCCAAAAATTTGAAATGGAAATGCGAATGGAGTTTGAAAACCTAAACAGGGGTTATAATTCATTGCGCACTAAGAGCAATCCACATTATTTGGAGGCCTGGACCAAAGGCGAAACCGGCATCCCCTTGGTAGATGCTTGTATGAGAGCGGTGCGGGCTACAGGCTACCTCAATTTTCGCATGCGTGCAATGGTAGTTAGCTTTTGGTCGCATTTACTTTGGCAACCTTGGCAGGATGCAGTGCATTATTTGGCGCAATGTTTTTCGGACTATATCCCAGGAATTCACTATCCCCAATTTCAGATGCAAAGCTCAGTTACGGGTATAAATGCGATAAGAGTTTACAATCCTGTTAAACAATCTTTAGAGAAGGATGCCGAAGGGAAATTCCTTCAAAAGTGGCTACCAGAGTTAAGTCACCTGCCCCTAGCTTTTCAGCATGAGCCTTGGAAGCTTAGCGCGATGGAGCAGCAATTTTATAATTTTCAGCTGGGTAGGGATTACCCCGCTCCCCTGATAGATGTGAATAGTGCCGCCCACTTTGCCCGAGAAGAATTATGGAAAATGAAACAAGACCCCCTTGTTCTTGTTGAGAATAAAAGAATTTTGAAGAAACATACGGTTGCCAACCGAAAAGTGCATCATCGCAGTCAAATAATAATGAAACCGAAGGCCTCGAAATGAAGGATAAAAAGGAAAGCCCATTTGTGAATCCCATTGATCCGGACAAAATTACGGAGAACCCATCTACCCTTCCCTACGCGCATACGGTGGGAGGAGCGGTCATTAAGCCCACCAAGCAAGGCGTCATTAGAAGCAAATCTTTAATGGCCATGGAGGAGCAAACCGATATGCAACTTATGCAGATTAAGGAGCAAATCGACCTTTTAGCCCAACAGGCCAAAGCAATTCAGGATCGAAAAGATTTAGCCGCACGTATCTATGCCGCCAAAATTAGTTTCAAACCAGAAATCAATCACGTTTACCATCTTTATTTAAATGAGGAAGATGAGCATGTTCTTTCCATGATTGGCCCCCACGAATGGTCGAAACCCAAGTTTAAACAGTTTCTATACACGGTTAAACTTCTGGCCGATCACACCTGGGAAGTATTAGAAAGCGCTGAAGATTAAAGGTCATCCACCAAACGGAAACCTTCGCTATGTACATTTATAATGGCCACCTTCGGGTCATCTTTAAGATACTTTCTAACCTTGGCTAAGTAAACATCCATGCTTCTTCCGGTGAAGTAATTATCATCCTTCCAAATCTTATTTAAGGCGGTGCTTCGCTTAACCAGATTGTTTTTATTCTGAGCCAGTAGCTTTAATAAAGCCCCTTCCTTTGGACTTAACTTTCGCTCTTCCTTGCCAATTTTAAGGATGCGCATTTCGGAATCATATTCGTAACGCCCCACTTTATAGTGGATGGTTTCGGTTACATCATCCTGCTTGCGATTTAGCAGCGCTTTAATCTTGTACAAGAGCACCTCCGAATCGAATGGCTTAGTGAGGTAATCATCAGCGCCAAGCTGAAAACCCTTAAGCATATCCTCTTTCATGGACTTAGCAGTTAAAAAGATCAAGGGAATATCGGGGTCGATTTTGCGAATATCCTGCGCTAAGGTAAAGCCGTCTTTTAGGGGCATCATAACATCTAGGATGCACAAATCGAGTTCATCGGTAGCCTTAAATAGTCGGAGGCCGGCCTGTCCGTCTGTAGCCAAATGAACATCGAAATCGTTGAGCTCCAAATAATCCCTTAAAACGGCGCCGAAGTTAGGATCGTCTTCAGCTAAGAGTACTTTAGTTTTCTTCATTTTTAGTTGTTTATAGGCAGGTAGATGTAAAACTTACTCCCCTTCCCTTTTTCGCTTTCTACTTCTAGTCGGCCTCCATGCGACTCCACTATACCTTTGGCATAACTGAGTCCGAGGCCATGTCCTTTTATATTGTGCAAATCGCCAGCACTTACTCTATAAAAGCGATCAAAAATGTGCTTTTGCTCGTCCTTGGTCATGCCCAGGCCTTTATCGCTAATAATAAGAATAAAGTGATTTTGAGTGCTTTCTGCCACTACCTTAATTTCGGGTGGACCCACCGAATATTTTATGGCATTATCTAAAATATTAATCACCGTATTTGATAGGTGGTTGGTATCGATATCCAATACCAGGCTTTTTTCATTAAAGAATTTTTGCAAGTGTCCACCTTTACTTTCCAGCTGTAAGCTGATGTGATCAAGACAACCCTGCACCACTTTTAATACATCCTCCCGCTTAAAGTCAAGATCTAATTCTTGCTTATCCAGGAGCGCCATTCTCAATACGCTTTCTACTTGCAGGTTCATCCTTTGATTCTCCTGCTTAATCATATTGCTGTAATGCTCTACCCGCGCGCTATCTCCCCTCACCTTCGGGTTTCTTAAAGCATCTATCGCCAAATTAATAGTCGCAATAGGGGTTTTAAACTCATGCGTCATATTATTGATGAAGTCAGTTTTAATATCCGAAATCCGCTTTTGCTTTAAAGAGAAATTTAAGGTGCGGTAAAAGGTATATACGATGGCAACCGT
The DNA here is from genome assembly GCA_024742495.1 of Bacteroidota bacterium. Classification (GTDB taxonomy): domain Bacteria; phylum Bacteroidota; class Bacteroidia; order Flavobacteriales; family Schleiferiaceae; genus Croceimicrobium. The sequence continues at coordinate 475,284 of JANSYJ010000002.1, read as the reverse complement.
GAAGAGCAAGGATACTACCAACATCACCCAGAGGGAGCGAAAAATATAATCAGCCTTTGAGGGAAAGGACAGAGACAAAATTTCATTGGTTAAGATATCGTTGGGAAAGAGGGTTGCTGTATGCTGGTGATAGGTAGGGTCCCAAGCTCGGGAGCTGATAATTATCTCCTTATCATTTGCGACGGCAAACTCATAAGGAACATCAATTCCCCTCGATTTTAATTCGAAGTTTATTAGGGAGTCTAAGGTTTGGCGATCCATCCAGGAGCTATCATTTCGTCTGCGGCTTAGCTCATAACGCACCATTTTACGTAAAAGCATATCCAACTGTGCTCCTTTTTTCATCATTTGATCGGGCCGCGTTTTTAAGACCAGGCCTTTGCGCTCATCAATGGCGTTTATAATGCTATCGCTGGGGTCGGCATTATAAAGCACCACGGTATCTTCACCCAGGTTCATGGTGAGCCTTAAATTTCCGGAAGAGCTATCGCGTGCTGGGAAGCCTAAATGCGGTGCCAGGTTTTCGCTAAAGAAGGGCTTGATGCCGAAATTGTTAAAGAGAAAGCGCAAAGAAGCCATATTATCAACGCGCTCAGTAATATCTGATAAGGCCTGACCTACTTCACTTTCAAATTTCTCCTCCTTTAAATCGTAGGCATTTTTGAGCCAATAGGCCTGAATTCCAGTTACACCTAAAAGCGAAAGGGTCATTAAAAGAATCAACCAATTTAATCGTTTGGCTGCCCTTTGTTTAAATCTCGACATGCCTCAAAAATAAAGTGCTTAATGCTTGGAAATTAGTCTTTAACGCTTCTTTAACAAAAGAGAGGCAACTATGCACAAGGCCTAGGGGGTCATACCTATGAACTTTGTTCACGAAAACGAAAACATAAAAACGCTCAATCATGAAAAACTTAAAGTACATTTTAGCTCTCGGTCTTTTTGCAGGACTAAGTAATGTGGCTCAGGCCCAGAACACCCAGGAAATTAAGCCCGAAGCTGTGGAGCTTGCGGTGCCCATTAAAGATCCTGTTGACTTAGACTCTCCCCCACCCTTAGGGTTGCTTGGTGGAGGCGATGAAACCAAAATTGATGAAGTAAGTCTTTACCCCAATCCCGGTGATGGATTAATGCGAATAAAGCTCGGAAATCAAGAATCCAGTGGAAGAATTCAAGTATATGACCTTACCGGCCGTGTGTATTTCGACTCGGAAATTGATCCCTTGGCCAAAGTAGATCCAACTGTTGATCTTCGTCATTTACCCGATGGGGTTTACGTAGTACGAATTGGAAAGCATACCAAAAAGTATCGTAAAATTTAAGTTCACAATTCAATCTTATTAAAACCGTCATTTTAAATGAAATGGCGGTTTTTTTTATGCCTATTTTTGAAGATCAATCAACACTATGGAGATCCACAAACTTTCAATTATTGTTCCTGCTTATAATGAGGGGCCGACCATACATCACATCCTCAATCATCTTTTAGAAGTTAAGTTGATTAACAATATTGAGAAGGAGATTGTAGTAGTGAATGATGCTTCAACGGACAATACCGAGCAGGCGGTTTTTGATTATCAGGCGGCGCATCCCGACTTCCCAATTAATTACCTCAAACACGAAGTAAACAAGGGAAAAGGTGCGGCACTTCACACTGGATTCCAGGCTGCTACCGGCGATTTTACCATTGTACAGGATGCCGACTTAGAGTACGATCCAGAGGAATTTAACATCCTTCTTGCTCCCGCCATTAAAGGGGTAGCCGACGTAGTATATGGTTCCCGATTTATGGGCGGTAATGCCCACCGAATTTTGTTTTTCTGGCATAGCATCGGAAATAAATTCCTCACCTTCCTATCCAACATGTTTACCAATTTAAACCTAACGGATATGGAAACCTGCTATAAACTCTTCCGTACCGATGTTATTAAATCGCTGGATTTAAAAGAAAAGCGATTTGGCTTCGAGCCCGAAGTAACCGCTAAGGTTGCTCGTATCCCCAAAATTAGAATCTACGAAGTGGGCATCAGCTATTATGGAAGAACCTTTGAAGAAGGGAAAAAAATTAGTTGGAAGGATGGTTTCCGCGCCATCTACTGCATCCTTAAATACAATTTGTTTTCCCGTTAAATTGCCCCTGAGCTTTTCATCTCATCTATTTTCTTAAGGGCCATTTGGGCACCGAAAAAAATGGCAATCCCAATAAATATGGGCGTCATTCGGTAAAAGTGCAGATAGCGAAGGCTGTAATAAAGACCACTTAGCACAAAATATAGCGCCGCCAAACTAAAAAGCCAAGCGAGCAACTTTGCCATTATTAGCAAAATCCCTTTGTAAGCGCCCCTATTACGAGCAATATTTTTTTTCAAGATCCACGGGATGCCCCAACTCACCCCGTAAAAGAAGACGTAATAGGGCACTAGATTATAAAATGTTGACCGCAAGCCAGAACCGAAAATTAAGCTAAGTACCAGCAGCACTAAGGCGATACTATGGCACCAGCGTGTAATTCGAGATTCGTTCCAGGCAATTGGCTTTAGCTCCACTAAAAGGAGTAGCTAAAAGAAACAGTAGGCATTATCGGCAGCTGATCTACACGACGGTTGGCATTGCGATCGTAGTAAAAGATGTTTTGATAATTGAGCATATTAGTGGCACCAGCACTAATTTCCAAGACTTGCGATTTTCCAATCTTAATGGTCTTAGCAATACTCATATCCACTCGATGATAATTTGGTAAACGACGGGTATTGAGCTCACCAAATAAAATCCCTGGATCGCCATTTTCAGTAGTGTAGTCGTAATCCAAGGACGCTTGACCGCGATCATCCACAAAAGGTTGTTCGCTGTAGAATAGCTGCGTAGGTGTAAATGGAAAGCCAGTTCCGAAATTATAGCGAAGGCTCACCACCCAATCTTTGTCTTTACCGAAACTGTAGTTTCCAACAAAATTCAAGTTATGGCGACGATCAAAGTTTGGATTGTAAACGCGGATACCATCATCACGTGTTACCTCACCAATAGAGTATGCCAACCAGAGATAGAGGTTTTTATCGGTGTACTTCATTAAGAAATCAAGTCCTCGGGCTATGCCCTGCTCCACCACAAAATCCTTTACTAAAATTTCGGGTTTGCCAATCGCGCTAAAGCTTCCATCCTCGTAAATCTGATTCCGGTTAAGATTGGTAATTTGATTGAAGTCCTTTAAATAGGCCTCCACATTTAAGGTGATTTTACGGCTTAATTCTATTTCCACACCTAAAACCGCATGCTGCGATTTCTGTAAGGTGGTGGTAATATCATTCCCTCTAAAGGTTGATGGCAAGTCACCCTCAGGAATTCCACTTAAAAATCCATAAAAGAGGTTTACGATATCGCGATCAGAATTACCGGCCACTAAATTCTGTGAGTAAAAACCACCGCTGGCCTTTAACCTAAGCCAATCATTAATATTATACTTTATTCCCAAACGCGGTTCAACGCTTAACTCAGCCTGACTGCCATAATAATGAAAACGTATGCTAGGTTCGGCAACCAAACGGGTAGAACTGTAACGGTAACGCGCAAAAGTTCCCAGTTCGGTTGTGTTCTCAATTTGCTCGGTTGATAGTCCCAGTGGCGCATCAACATCAAAAAAGGTGGAATAGGTAATGGCTTCAACGCCAATCTTAAACTCATCATTCTTGCGCAGGAAATAAGTTAGATCTAAACCACCATTAAAACCGGTGATTGAAGATTCGCGGAACAGATCGGTCTCAATAGAAGTAATGTCGTAAACCGAATAACTTACATCACCAGAAATAAGCACTTTAGAAGCGGCAGGTAATACAACGAAGTTAAATCCTGCTCCCTGAGAGTCCCAATCTATACTGTTATTCTCGCCATAGCGCACCCCATCATCAAAGCTAAATCCAAAAGCATTAAACTGCGAACCGTTCTCTGATTGCGAGGTGAACTTCCCATAAATGTCGGTGAAAGTAAAAGGCAATCCATCGAATTCCGTTTCTACATAAGGGTAAAAAAGTTGGGAACTCTGATCGAGGTAGGAGGTTTTTGCCGAAATTAAGAAGGAGCTGCTGGAAAATCCGTTTTTATCCTTTTTCCCCAAAGGCGCTTCTAGCAGAAGTTTAGAAGTATAGGTACTAGCGCTCACCTTGGCCGATAGTTTTTCGCGATTTCCAGAGCGGGTGCGAATATCCATTACCGCGGAATTTCTACTGCCATACTCGGCGCTAAAACCACCGGTATATACATCGGCAGAGCGAATAATATCATTATCGAAAACAGAGAAGAAACCAATACTGTGGAAGGGATTGTAAATAATCATTCCATCCAGGAGGATTAAATTCTGGATAGGAGCACCACCACGGATATAGAGTTGACCACCTTGGTCACCAGTAGTAATTACCCCTGGTAATACTTGTACCGCTTTAATTACGTCTGCATCGCCACCCACCGAAAAACGGGTAATCTCCTTGGGGTCTAAACTTACCACTGAGGTTAAAACTTTCTTATCGCGCATTTTTCGCTCCGCGGAAACCTCCACCTCATCCAAAATTTCGCTTGACTCTTTGAGGTAAAAGTTTTGGGCTTCAATTCTGCCTGCTGCTAGTACTACTCTTTCCGTTTTAGACTCAAAGCCAATAAAGCTGGCGGTAAGTTTTAAATTTCCGGGATTCACATCATTGATCTGATAATAGCCATTATCATCTGCCGTGGCTCCTTGCTTCCTGCCCTCTACTACCACATTGGCAAAAGGAATAGGTTGCTGCGTTTTTAAGTCGTAAACAAAACCCCTAATAGTTCCAGATTGGCCAAAAGAAGTAAATCCGGATAAGGTGAAAACAATGAGTAAAAGTGGATAGAACTTTTTCATTTGCAGAGTATAGAGTCTATTGATAGAATATTTTAAACAGAGTTTCTTTTAACAAATCACCATCACTGGTGCCTTGATTATTCACTCCTTTAGATTTTAAATCCATTTCGCGCAAATATGACATTATTCGCGCAATTCTTCTTACATCAAAGAAATTTAAGGCCGGAAAATAATCTTTGGCCTGCCAAGGAGAAATGCCCGCTTCTTTGGCTAAAGCATTTTCGGATATACCTCCTTTTTTAGCCTGAGCCAATAACATGAGTATGCGAAAATTCCGATAGAGAATACCCGTGGTTACTACTAAGGGATTATCCTTGGGATTGGAAGAAAAGTATTTCTGTATGCGAATGGCCTTGGTGAAATCCTTACGGTTTATAGCATTACAAAGCTCGAAGTTGTTAAAATCCTTACTGATGCCAATATTGGTTTCGATTACTTCCTCATCAATACTTTGACCTTGCGGTACAATGAGAGAGAGCTTTTCAATTTCGCTATTAATGCGACCAATATCGGTACCCAAGCTTTCGGCCATCATTTGAATCGCCTTAGGGCTGGCCGTATATCCTTTCAATTTTAAAAGGCGTTCCACCCAGTTTGGTACTTGATTATCATAAACCCGCTTCGACTCAAAAAGAACGTGATTCTTGGCTAGAATTTTAGCGATCTTTTTTCTTTTGTCGAGCTTTTTATGCTTGTAAGCGAAAACCAAAACCGTACTTGGCTGTGGATTTTCGGCATAGGATTCCAGCTTATCAAGGTCTCTTAAATGCTGAGCCTCCTTAACTATAATCACCACCCTTTCCGCCATCATGGGATAGCGTTTGGCCTCTGAAACAACTTGGCTGATATTGACATCCGAACCGTATAAAACGCTCTGATTAAAGCTTTTCTCTTCTTCAGATAAAGCACTTTCCTCAATCAGCTTGGTCACTTGATCAACAAAAAAGGGCTCCTCCCCCATTAGAAAATAAATGGGGCGAAATTGCTTTTTCTTTAATTCAGTCAACAGGGCGTTGTAGTCCATTGCCGGGCATGAAAATAGGGCGACGCAAGATAAAATTTATCTTTTGCCTTTGACGTAAAACAATGCTATTGGTTGCCTCTATATTTGCGGAGTGAAAAACCTCGTTCCCTTAAACCTTCCTAAAGCCCCTTTAAAGCTCCGGCGTAAGGGTGAACAAGTGCTGGTTTGGGATGACTTGCGTAAAAAGTACCTGGTCCTCACCCCAGAGGAATGGGTTCGTCAACATCTTATTCACTATCTCCTTAGCGAATTAAATTACCCTCCTACTGCCCTGGCTCTCGAAGGTGGCTTTAAACTTTTAGGACGAAATCAGCGTACGGACCTCCTGGCTTATCATAAGGGTGAAGCTTTATTGATCGGCGAATGCAAAGCCCCACAAGTAAAAATCAGTCAGGATACCTTCGATCAGGCTTGTCGCTACAACCTGCATTATAAGGTGCCTTATCTACTAATCTCCAATGGCCTAGAAACCTATTGGGCTAAAGTAAATGTGGAAGAGCAACGATTAAGCTTCCTATCCGAAGCCCTCGATTATAAAGCCTTATCGGCGGCTCTTTAAATCTAAGGCCACTTTAGTACCGGCTATCACCGACCAGCTGGGGGCGAAAATCCATCCTAAAAAGGGAATGAGAAACAATCCATGGAAAGCGAGGCCAACCGCGGTGACTGCCGATTTATTCTTGCGCATCCAGGTCTCCGTTTCTTTAAAGGACCATCGCCAGCGCTCGGCATTGTAATCCATCAGGCCATAGCCTAAAAAATAAGATTGCACTACAAAGAGGAGCACCGGACTTAGTAAACCTACAACCGGAATAAAAGCCAAGAGGGCCAGAATAATGGTAATGACCATTTCCTTGATAAAATTAAGCAGATTAATCCGCACCGCCCGAACGATATCCTTTAATACCTGAGCAATGGAAAAATCGTAATTGGTTCCCAAGCTATCCTTTTCCACTTTCTCGGAAAGAAAAGCTAAAAAGGGCGCCAGTAGAATTAAAACCGTGTACTTGAAAAGGCTACTCATAAAGAAGAGCATCAAGATCTGGAGGATAATTGCCACCACAAAACCCCAGGCTTCCAGCTCTCCCATATCGTAGCCAAACCAGCCTAAAATTAAATTTAGCCAGCGATTCATATTGTTGTGCATCAGCCAGATAAGCCCTACTAACAATGCTAAATACACTACAATTGGCAGGGCGAGATAACGACGATAACCCTTCTTAAACATTTGAGGAAGCGCTTCACCATAAGCGCGCATCGTTATTGCCAGATTTTGAAATAATTTCAACATTTAGAATCCTTACTTTTGCAGCCTTAAATTTGGATATGGAAGAGCAATTACGTGCTATATCTCCCGTAGATGGACGGTATCACAAAGTAAGTAAAAAGCTGGGGAATTACTTTTCAGAATTCGCCCTCATTCAGTATCGTGTTCGGGTAGAAATAGAGTACTTCATTGCGCTTTGTGAAATCCCATTACCACAATTACAGAACTTTAATAGAGCGCGATTTATAGAGCTGCGTGACATCTACCTCGATTTTAGTTTGGAAGATGCGCAACGCATTAAAGAAATTGAGCGCACCACCAACCACGATGTTAAGGCGGTGGAATATTTTATAAAGGAGCATTTCGAGAAATTGGAACTCCAAAAGTATCAGGAGTTTATCCACTTTGGATTAACCTCTCAAGACATCAATAATACAGCGGTGCCGCTTTCGCTGAAGGAATACATTGAACAAGACTATCTAAGTCTTTTAGGCGATTTAGTGGTAACACTCTCCGAGTTGAGTAACGATTGGGCGGACATTCCGATGCTGGCACGAACCCATGGCCAGCCTGCTTCTCCCACGCGATTGGGTAAGGAAATCCAGGTTTTTGTGGAACGCCTCGATCAACAAATGCGCTTGCTTCGCCATATTCCCTTTGCGGCGAAATTTGGCGGTGCTACCGGCAACTTCAATGCCCATCATGTGGCTTATCCCAATATCGATTGGCAGGAGTTCGGCGGACAGTTTGTAAGCGACATTTTAGACTTACAACATTCCTGGCCAACGACTCAAATTGAGCATTACGATCACATGGCCGCCTTGTTCGATTGTTTAAAGCGAATCAATACCATCATCCTGGATTTGAATAAAGACATGTGGACCTACATCTCCATGGATTACTTTAAGCAAAGAATTAAAGAGGGTGAAGTAGGATCTTCGGCCATGCCTCATAAGGTAAACCCTATTGACTTTGAAAATAGTGAGGGGAATTTAGGCATTGCCAATGCCTTGTTTGAACACCTTTCCAGTAAGCTCCCAGTATCGCGATTGCAGCGCGATCTTACCGATAGCACGGTTTTACGAAATATTGGGGTGCCATTGGCGCATACCGTTATTGCTTTAAACTCCACCATGCGCGGGCTTGGAAAAGTATTGCTTAATCCGGCTGCCTTAAATGCCGACTTAGAAGCTAATTGGGCGGTAGTGGCGGAAGCGATTCAAAACATTTTGCGTCGCGAGGCCTATCCTAAGCCTTATGAAGCACTTAAAGCACTTACCCGTACCAACGAAAAAATAAACGCAGAAAGCATTGCTAACTTTATTGAGGGCTTAGCAATTGACGAATCGGTGAAAGCCGAAATGCGAGCCATTAGCCCTCAGAATTACACTGGAATATAAATTTAGAGGCAGTATAAATATAATTGAGTCCTATTAAGGTCTAAAAACCATTCACTCTTTTATATTTTTGTGACCCTTCCGAAAAATCCGAACACATGATTTTTGACATTGAAATGATCAAAGAGGTGTACGCTAAGTTTCCAGAGCGCGTAAATGCAGCTCGTGAGCTTACCGGCAAACCTCTTACCCTAGCCGAAAAAATTCTTTACGCACACCTTTGGGATGCCAATCCTAGTGCAGCTTATAGCCGTGGTAAAAGCTACGTTGACTTTGCCCCCGACCGGGTAGCCATGCAAGATGCTACTGCACAAATGGCCTTATTGCAGTTTATGCAAAGTGGTCGTAAGCAAGCAGCAGTGCCAAGTACGGTGCATTGTGATCACCTAATTCAGGCAGAAGTTGGAGCGCAAAAAGATTTAGCAAATGCTAAGCAAAAAAGCTCCGAGGTTTTTGACTTCCTACAATCGGTATCCAATAAATACGGAATCGGCTTTTGGGAACCAGGAGCAGGTATCATTCACCAAGTAGTATTGGAAAATTATGCTTTCCCCGGTGGAATGATGATTGGAACCGACTCGCACACTGTAAATGCTGGCGGCCTTGGTATGGTTGCTATTGGTGTTGGCGGCGCCGATGCGGTAGATGTAATGGCAGGTATGCCTTGGGAATTGAAATTCCCGAAACTTATTGGAGTTAAATTAACTGGAAAACTTAGCGGTTGGACGGCCTCCAAAGATGTTATCCTTAAGGTGGCTGGTATCCTCACCGTTAAAGGTGGAACCGGTGCCATTGTAGAATATTTCGGCCCTGGTGCCCAGTCTTTAAGCTGCACCGGCAAAGGAACCATTTGTAATATGGGCGCCGAAATCGGTGCTACTACCTCAACCTTTGGTTATGATGCCAAAATGGGTGAATACCTAAGAGGAACGGGAAGAGCGGATGTAGCAGATGCTGCGGATAAGATTGCCGAACACCTTACCGGTGATGATGCGGTTTACGCCAATCCAGAGCAATATTTCGACGAAGTAATTGAAATCGACCTTAGCACCTTAGAACCGCATATTAACGGACCTTATACTCCGGATCGTGCGACTCCTCTAAGTGAGTTCGCTAAAGTGGTAAAAGAAGAAGGATGGCCGGAGACCTTAGAAGTAGGTTTAATTGGTTCTTGTACCAACTCCTCTTACGAAGATTTAACTCGTTCGGCATCCATTGCCCAACAGGCTATCGATAAAAATTTAAAAGCCCAAGCCGAGTTTACCGTAACTCCAGGTTCGGAGCAGGTGCGTTATACCGCTGCTCGCGATGGCTTACTCGATAAATTTGATGCCATGGGCGGTGTCGTTTTAGCAAATGCTTGTGGACCATGTATTGGCCAATGGGCGCGTCATACTGACGATCCCGATCGTGCAAACTCTATTATCACTTCGTTCAACCGCAACTTTGCTAAGCGTAACGATGGTAATCCGAATACTCACAGCTTTGTAGCTAGTCCGGAAATTGTAACCGCTATGGCCATTGCTGGGAAATTGAGCTTTAACCCAATGACCGATACCCTTACCAATGAAAATGGTGAGCAAGTGAAATTGGATGAGCCAATGGGTATTGATGCTCCCCCTGCAGGATATGCGGTGGAAAACAATGGTTACCACGCTCCTGCTGCCGATGGTAGCGGCGTAAATGTAGTGGTAGCAGAAGGTTCCGAGCGTTTACAAATCCTAGAGCCATTTAAGCCCTGGGATGGTGGGAACATCGAAGGCATGAAACTTATTATAAAGGCTAAAGGCAAATGTACCACCGACCACATCTCTATGGCTGGACCTTGGTTGCGTTTCCGTGGTCACCTGGATAATATCGCCAATAACACCCTCACTGGAGCTATCAACTACTTTAATGAAGAGCCTGGTTTGGTTAAAAACCAATTAACTGGTGCCTATGGCTCGGTGCCAGATGTGCAACGTGCTTACAAAGCCGAAGGTATTCCAAGTATCGTAGTAGGAGATCACAACTATGGTGAAGGATCTTCGCGCGAGCATGCCGCTATGCAGCCACGCTTTTTAGGAATGCGCATTGTATTGGTAAAGTCTTTCGCACGTATTCACGAAACGAATTTAAAGAAGCAAGGTATGCTTGGTTTAACTTTCGTTGATGAAGCGGATTACGACAAATTCCAAGAAGATGATACCATTAGCACCCTTGACTTGAATGACTTTGCCGAAGGCAAGCCTATTCACCTTAAATTAAGTCATGCTGATGGCAGCGAGGACATTATTGCTTGTAATCATACTTATAATGATGGTCAGATTGCATGGTTCCGCGCCGGAAGTGCTTTAAATAAAATCAAGGCCGACAACAAAGCCTAAGATTTTCAACACTTTATATTGAACCGCCTCTGCTTAGCCGAGGCGGTTTTTTTATTTTTGCAGGGCTCCAACCTAAAGGAGCACTAAATCGTCAGTACATTAGAAACCCATTCGAAAATGAAAAAAGTAATTACGCTCCTATTTCTAGTACCTTTGGCTTTAGTAGCTCAAGACTATGACTATTCGCCGGCGATAAACCGAAATTTAGAAATGCTTTTCGATAATTACCTTATCGACTACAACCGCCTAATTAATATTGATCCGAATACCGCCAATAACGATACGATCGGTTTGGTTGAAGTATTGCGAAATGGGATGAATCATTTTACGGAAGGACGAGAATTTGTTAACGACACCCTTCGTTCGCAATGGACTTGTACTAGCCTTGGAAACAAAAATACTGTTGACATCACCCAAGTAAGCAGCGGAACAGTAATTCAAAGAGAGAATATTTATTTTGATGCGAATGGTCGTGATACCCTCATTGAAGTGTATTTGGATACCACTGGCATGGGCAACCTAGCCAAGGCTCAAGATTTTAAATTATTCTACAATAACTTCGGTTTAGACAGTGCTGCCATTGTTGATGGCGGCGGCGGTATAGGTAATGAAGTTTACTACAACTTCCGCAGAAACGCTGTAGGCAAGCTAGATTCCTTAATTGCGGCCATCACCTTTGCTGGTGCGGCCTACCCAATTCAAACCTTAATTTACTTCGAAAATGTAAATGGTAGCTTGGATAGCATTAACCTCTTCAACAATTTAACCGGCGAGGTAGAAGAGCAAGTGCGTGCCAAAAGCGATGCCAATGGTAAGGTGTACGAGTTTAGCATTTATGAGTTAGATAATAATGATGAGTGGAGTGTTTATGATACTTATATCCTAAGCACCGAGACCTTCTTTAATGTGGTAGAAAATGCTCATTCCTTTGACTTTAAACTTTACCCTAATCCCAGTCAGAATGAAATTCAACTGGACTTGGCCGAAAAAGCAAGCTACCGTATTTTTCACCTGAGCGGAACCTTAATGGCAGAAGGTGAATACACCGGACAGCGCATAAATATTGAAGATTTAGCCGAAGGTGTTTATGTAATGAATTTGGAGTTACAAGACGGAACAACAAGCAGCCAGCGTTTTGTGGTAAAACATTAATTGGCCATCTATAAAGCATTAAAGCCTCAGCCCTTTGGCTTGGGGCTTTTTTTTATCTTGCTAATCCTGATGCTTTATTTATGCTGTTTCGTTCCCTCCTTTTATCCTTACTGCCAATTGGCCTCTTCGCCCAAGGCAACCAGGCTTGGTTTAAGTATGTACCGGAAAACGATAAAGCATCTTTTTTTTCCAGTGAGTATCAGCGCCTAATCAACCATCAGTTTTTAAAAAACGAGGTACATGCCTGTTATGCTGTTTACTATAGCGAAAATGCTATAGATCAAAGGTTTTTACATCAGGTATATAATTACCAAGGCGATTTACTTTATGATGAATATCTGCCAAATGATAGCGCACATGTAGCTAGTCAATATTTCTCAAAGGTAGTTTGGGATGAAAATGGCGATTATATCATTCACTACCAGAATGAGCCAAACTTACATTTTGCCCACTACACGAAAGATCATCAACTCAAGTGGCGGTATTATGAGTCTAGGCCTTTTGCACCATGGATGTTTTCCAACTTCAATCTGCTAAGTGAAAACAGTTTTAAGTACGGTAATCTCCTTTTAAAGGTCGATGCTGATAACTATGCCTACCTGGATATTCATAGCGGTGAGATCGAAAGGCAGTGGAGTTTAAACGCATTAAGGGATAGCCTCAATAGATTTGTTCCGGTTGATTCAGTAGAAAGCATCTGGCGTTCTAACGGAGACCAGCAGCATGAAGTCCTTAATTTCCTTTATTACCGGCAAGGGGAAACGGAATCTGTTTTCTTGAAATACGATTTACAGGAAAACCGGTTTACCGCCATGAATCAAACTCGGCGGTCAAATCTAAGTGTGATAGGCAGCAATTATAAAAACGAATTTCGACAATACAGCATCGAAAATCTTGGCCTAAAAGAAGACGGTCACCTTAATTTGAAATTCCAGGTTTACAATTTTGAAGGGCTAAATCTCAGAAACTTTAATCTTGTTGTAAAAGGAAATTTCCGCAGTTCTGATAGCAGCTATCGGATCCCTAATCTCCATTTTCAGGATTTTGAAAATCAGAACTTGCTTATCAGCTACTCCATCCAAAGGAAAACAAGTTATATACATTCGGAAATTGACTATTCCACTGGTTTTCAGCTATGCTTATTCGATAAAAACAACCAATTAATCTACCGCAGCAATCATTGGCCTCACGACATTTATACCGGTACTCTCAATAGCTACTATCTAAATCATCCCACTCATTTATTTGAAGATAATAGCGCGCTGGGATTTTTCAAATATTCCGATCCCGGTTGGTCCGGACAGATGATGTTTGGAACTGATGAAAATGGCAAGAGCCCATTTGCCGAAGCCAACTATGCTAATCTTAATTTGGAAATTTTCCCAAACCCCGCCCGGGATTTCATCAAGCTGAGCCCCATTAAATCGGGGATTCATTATAGCATGGATATTTTCAATCAAAATGGAGAAAGGGTATTCAGCCACCAAACGAAATACTACCCGCGCGCCCAGCTGTATATTAACTTGGAGCCGGGCTTATATATCGCTCGCTTAATTCAAGAGGACAGAGTGTACCGCGGGAAATTGCAGGTAGTGAAGTAGCATTCGCATCAAGCCTTAAGCGGCTTGCTTATTTAGATTAATTGCCCATTTACAGATGGATTAAAAAACTGCCAAAAAAAGCCGATAAGCCTAAGCCGTTTTATAGCGACTACCAATTGCCATTTGAAAAAATAGTCTCGTCCAAATTCCCACAAACAAAACCGATATTTGTGCGCACATTCGCTTAAGCATGAAACTATTTGTTACCGGATACCGCGGCTATTTTAATAAGTACCGAAAAGGTATTCCCCTTTTCGAAACCTTTACCAAAGACCTGGGCTATATCCTACTTTGGCTAAAGAATTTCATTAATAACGGTTTTAAAAGTAGAACCATCTTAGTTTATCCGCATTACCCAAGTCGAGGATCTACCATTTACAAAGTAGCTAAGGCCATGGGCTATAACATCAGTAATAAGCTAAAGCCCGATACTAAATTTGCGGTGTATTGGGAATACCTCACCTTTCGTGAAGAATACCACTATTTGGAAAAACTGGCCCCCAAAAAAAAGGTTGTTAACCTCCACAGTCGGGATATTAGTAAAATCTACATCGATAAAGTTCACCAAGAAATTTTTAGTTATTCCACTCAAGTGGATCCGAGCACCTATCAAGGCAAAATTGTGCAAAAGAGCGATGTGAATGCCCTGCATGATGGAAAGATATTAGAGGGGCCAGTTCCATCCTTAGGAGATGATTATATCTATCAAATTCTTATCGATAATCAATTTTCGGAGGATTTAGTGTTAGACTTGCGCGTAGTGGTGGTGGGACAAGTTTTAGATTTCACCTATTTAAAATACCGCGCTATAAATGAACGCTTCTTAAACACCACCACTAATACCGAAGTGGTGGAAACCAAAGCCATTTTTAGTGCCGAGGAAATTGAGCAGCTGAATAATTATTGCCGCGCTTTGAAATTGGAATACGGTGAATTGGATGTACTTCGAAATAAAAACGATGGCAGAATTTATGTGGTAGATGTCAATAACACCCCGCAAGGTCCACCGGCCAATACCTCTAAGGAAGACGGTGAAAAGGCCTTGCAAAATATCGGTAAAGCCCTGCTCGCATTAGCCCAGCGAAAAGCGCATTAATTAATAGGCTTTTCGCTCACATTGTATAGATTTGCGCGCCCTTCAAATCCAGGCTGTTTTTATGTCAAAATTGCTCAGCACACTTTGCTTTCTAAGTTTACTTGGCTTTTGCAAAGCGCAAGATCACAGGCTTCAAAAAGATTTTAACCGAGGAAGATTCTATATTTATTGGGGTTGGAATTGGGATGCCTTTACCGATTCCGACATTCACTTTAAGGGAGAGGATTATAACTTTAGTCTTCGCGATGTAAAAGCCAGAGATCGTCAGGTGGATTTTAATTCCGAAAACTACCTCAGCTTAAGCAATATGACCATTCCCCAATACAACTATCGATTGGGCTATTTCATAAATGAAAACTGGGATCTATCCATTGGCATGGATCATATGAAATATGTGGTTCAGCAGGAGCAAGATGTGCGTATTGATGGGGAGATTAACGGGACCTTAGGCCGCTATGATGGGGTTTACGATAATGACCTAATCACCATCACCAAAGACTTTTTACAATTTGAACATACTGACGGACTGAACTATGCCAATTTCGAAATAAGGCATACGAACAAGTTGTATGAAATAAAGCAAATGCGACTCAGCTTAGTAAAAGGCTTTGGAGGCGGTTTGCTAATTCCAAAAACCAATAGCTCCTTATTGGGCAAGCCTCGCTATGATGCCTTTCATATATCGGGTTATGGCCTGGCGACAGTTGTTGGATTAAACTTCAATTTTTACAATCGTTTTTTTATCCAAACCGAATTTAAAGGTGGCTTTATCGACATGCCTGATATCCGCACCACTCCTGCCGCTATTGACCGCGCCAGTCAGCATTTCTACTTTGCCCAGATAAATGTTGTGCTTGGTGCTGTTTACAATATTGGTCGCCACTTCAAGTAGTTCATCTTTTCGCTTCGTCATCCTTCTCGCTTTCGCTGAAGTTTAGCGATTAACAGCGCCTTAAGTTTAAATGCATTATGTGGGGCTCATTCATCAAGCTTAGCCTCTTATGGGTGCAACTAAGCATGGTTTAGACCAAGGAGCTTATCATGAGCTAGACCAATCTGATCTATAAAAACCCTCAGCATAAATGGGTTGGAAACACGAGCCTTCCTTTATTAAATAAAAAAACCGCCTCGTAATGGAGGCGGCCTTTCTATTCTATACCCAGAAATTATCTTTTAATTATCAACCTACGTTGATCTAATAATTGTCCTTGTTTTAAGACTTGCAATTGGTAAAAACCATCTGCTAAATTGGTTTGTACCTCAATGCTGTTTTGGTTTGCACCAGCAATCTGCGCTACTTTACGTCCTTGAGCATCTACAATTTGGAAATTATAATTTTCCCAATCGCCATTTTCCTTGCTCAGGATTATTCGCCCATTGGATGGATTAGGGTATAAGGCCCAGCTATTGCTCAACTGCCATTCTAATAAACCAATCTGGTTTTCTACCAGAATTTGCTGGGTCAAAGTATTACTACAAGATCGGTTATCAATAACGGTAAGCTTTACATTGTAAAGTCCTTGGGCCGCATATTGATGACTAGGATTCTGTTGCGTACTTGAACTACCATCACCAAAATCCCAAATCCAAGTAGTTGCATTGGGTGTACTATCATTGAAATAAGCGGTATCGCTCAATTGAATGGTATCATTGCTCATAGCAAAGTTCACCACCAAAGGATTTACCGTTACCAACTTACTAATGGTATCAAAGCCAATGCTATTCGTGGTGCGTAAGCTAACGCGATAGGTACCCGGTGCCGGGAATATATGCGTTGGATTACTTTGATTTGAAGTAATGCCATCACCAAAGTCCCAGAAAAGGGTATTGAAATACTGGGAGTTACTATTGTCAAAAGATACTTCCCCAATACAGATATTCTCATCGCTAAAGCTAAAGTCAGATACAGGCATAGCCCCCGACTGACCGTTTAGGCATATTGTACGGTTGGTATCATTACTAATGATGAAAATGGAGGCGGCAAAATTGTTCACCGTAGTTGGAATGAAATCGATATCTAAAACCAAGCTATCCCCTACTTGAACCGTAGCTGCACTCTGGTAAATCTTAAACTGGCTGGAAGTAGAAGTCATGCTGCTAATCACCAAAGGATCACAGCCATCATTATAAATGGTTACCGAACGAGAAGTGGTATCGCCTAATGGCGTTAGGGTAAAGTAAGCACAAGTATCACTCACCAACATTTCTGGTTCTGAGATTACATTAAACTTAACCGGCTTGCGATAACTCGGCTGACTAGGACTGTTATTATTAACAATCATAGTGGTGTAATGCGTTCCTAAAGGAAGTAAGGCTGCATTAAAGAGTAAGTTCCGGTTTACCGAATCGGTAGCGGGAATAGTGCCCGCATTGGCCCCTACTACAGATACCCAGTTTACGGTTTGCACTACTTCTACATTTACCTTGTGGTAAGATCCGGCATTACCATCCACACTAGAGCTATTGTACAAGCCAACGTCTAAAATACCATCAGCTAACAGAGTAGCCACTTGTGGACCAACAATATTTACATACATGGTATCAGCTTGATAAAACAAATTATTATCATACATAATCTGCCAATAGCTGCCATCCAGATAAAGGGTAGCGCGCTCTGAAAATGAATTGTAATCGCCGTTTACTATAATCTGAAGCTTGATACTATCTGCCGCATTTGGCAAACCGCTAAAGTTGTGATTGGTAGTAGCACCAAAGGTGTTATAAGGAACATAGGAGCTATCAGAAAAGCGTCCGAACTCAATATCAAAGTTCATTTGGCCTTGACCAATGTTCTTCACCTTAATTTGTTTTTGGCCAATAACCTTACACTTTTGAAGGGTATAGCTAATGGTATCGCCATCTACCTGAGGTAGAGCCGCACCTACGCCGGTTCCGCTTACGCAGATAAACACGGTAGTATCGTTAGTACTCACCTCCATAGTATCGGTGCTTAAGCCTACACTAAATGGAGAGAAACGAACCGATACCTTGGCCGTATCACCGGGAGCCACATTCATGGGGAGGTTATCGATGCTAAAGTCGGCATTGTTGGCGATGTAAGAACTAAGGTCTAAGGTATCGCAGCCGCGATTGTAAATTTCAAAAGTATCGCGCTTAACTCCTCCTTGTAAGGTGGCAGCAAAACTAATACAGGTACTATCCACCACATCGGCCTCCGCTGTACCGTTTACAATTAGGTGAAGTGGTAATCGCAGTGGATTATTAGCAGGATCATTGGTTTCAAAGTACAGATCGTAATCGTAAGTACCATTGGCAACACCAGCGGTATTAATGCCAATATTAATGAGTACCGAATCATTAACAGCAACCTGACCAGAATCTGGAGTAGCGGTAATAAAGGCCGGTGCACCAGTACTGCTTGCTCCCCAACGAATTGCATTTTCGAGCATTAAGTCAATGTCGGCATTGGTTTGGAAGTAGTCATATCCCAAGTGGATAGCCATACCATCGCCATAAGGCTGAGCCGCCACAACTGCCTCATTAGTACCCACGGCACCAACAATACGATCGAGGTTAGCGGTATTAGAGAAGGAAACTCTTTGGGTTGCACTTAAATACGATAAACCTGTAGCTGGTAAACCTTGAGCAATAGGGTGATTAGGCATGCTAATCGGAATAGGTGAGCCCGAGCTAAAGCTACTGATAATAGGCATGATATTGTAAGCGATAGACTGGCTATAACTCTGATAACCGAAAATCACCACGCCACCATTGTTTACAAATGCTTGATAGGAAGGAGCAAAAGTAGTACTAGTAAAAGTGGAGCTTCCTTCTGGAAGAATTAAAACATCCATGGTATCTAATTCTGCCGTAACGTCGGCCGCTGTGCTTGGGTAAATAAGCGCCACATTCACATCCGACATTCCCGCTGCAATATTGTAAAGGTTGATGCGCTCCGTGGTATAGGTACTAGTACCCATTACCGCTACATTAATATTTCCACTTTGGCGATTACCTTGCTGGTACACATAATCAAGGGCACTTAAGCCGGTATTGCGCAAGTAAACGGGAACACTTAAGGAATCACCACAATTGGTAACCGTAACCGATAAAGAATCGGGGTTAAAGCTAGCTTGCGGCGCACCTTGAGCGAAACCTTCCAGACATAAATGCCAGATACTATCATTATTGCTTACCGTAAGGGTATCGCGAATAAGACCGAGTACGGATCCATCAGGAGTAAAATCAACCACTATCCAAGTTGAATCATCTGGACTGATGGTTTGAGCGATCAAGTTTTCGCTAAACTGATTGGTCCCTAAGCTGTAAGAACTTAAGGTAAGATCATCACAACCCTGATTAATAACTAATACCGAGTCAGTTTTTACCGCTCCGGTATAGAGGGTATCGAAATTAGCACAAGCGCTTGCAGCCCATAAATCGGGTTCACCAAAAACGTTGATGCTCACTGTAATAACCGTATCGGGGAAAGCAGGGTCATTGCTCTGTACTCTTAAGCTACGGTTGTAAGTACCACTGTTTAAATCTCCCACTTGAAAATAACCACTAACCTGAACGGAATCGCCAGCGGCAGTTTGCCCTGTATTAGGACTAAAGCTTGTAGAAGAGGAAATGCTCACAATGCGGAAATCATCTACGCGATAATGATCAAAACCAGAGCCTGTATAACTTTGCTGATACAAGCGTACTTGCATTAATCCATTCACCGGAATAGGGAAAGAGTAATAAGCCGCAGCGGTGTTATAATTATAAATGGTGCCAATGGTAATCCAGGAGAAAGTTCCGCTTAAGCGATATTGTACCAATAGGTCTTCTCCGTTATCCGGATTTTCACAGCCTGTACCGCCGCTATTTCCTGGGAAGGCCCAAAGGCCTACAGAATCTCCTTGCGAAAGATTCATTAATACGGTTTCCGCGGTGCGGTTGGTTCCCATCATGGAGAGGGCATTGGTACCCGAACGCTCATAACAACCATTAAAAATCGAGTTAGATCCTTGAGTGGTCCAAATAGCCGAATTAAAACCATTCTCGAAATCGTCTAATAGGGAAACGCCAGTGGTAAGATTCCAATTTAAATTAGCCCCGGAGCCATTATTATAAAGGTAGAATGACATTGGAATACTGTCATTACAGCCATAAGAGTTCAAGGTGTAAGAAGCGCTATCAAAGGCAATGGATGGTGCAGTAAAAGCTTCTGCTGAAAGGCAAATAGTGGTATCTAAATTTCCATTGAGGAAAAGGGTATCATTTACAATTCCACTGGCCGATGGGGTAAAGCTCACAAAAACTAGAGCCGAATCGCCAGGTGCTAAATTATAGCTGGTATTAGCAATGCTAAAATCACTATTGGAGGTACTTAAGCTGCTAAGATTTAAACTATCACAACCCGTATTATAAATATAAAGGGAATCGGAACTGCTTAAGCCAATGTAGGTGGTATCGTAATTTAAGCAAGCACTGGTAGCTACAAAATTAGGCGCTCCCGTTACTTGAACATTTATTGGAACTTCTATTAAAGTGTCGGCACCTACTGCGCTGGTTCTAATTTCTAACATGTATTGGCGTAGGCCAACGGTAGAATTGGTAAAGTCAATAGATACTGGAATCGCTTGGGTACCACTGGTAACACCGATGGTATCGGTAAGGGTAACTTCCGAAATGTCTCCTAATTTTTTAAACTCAATCGCATCATAGGCCACAGAGGCCGAGCTGCTAAAATTGGCAATATCAATGCGATCGATCTCCATAGCGTTAAAACTATCGAAGACAACACCCGTCATTACCGGACTGCCATTTAAATAAACATCTGCGGTACGAGCGGTGTAATCGATATTACGCACTTCGATGGTATTCCAAGTTCCACTTGGAAGCGTGGCGGTATAAGTTCCAAAATAACCATGTACCCTTAAGCTGCTGAAATAAACTTCAATACCTAAAACGGTATAGTAAGCACCATTAATATCATCGCCCAAGCGCATGTATGAACGTGAGGAGGTGCTGGAATAAACCTGATAGGAAAGGTAGTTTCCATCGCTGCCATTAGGATCTACATAAACTCCATCGCCCAAAGCGGCATAACCGCTAAGTTGCAAAAAGGCACTACCCTGACCAGCATTACCCAGCACAATGCTAGAGTTAAAGCTGCTTGAAGCAGTTGCTGATCTTAAGAAGGGCGCTAAGCTCGATTCGAAATTGGCATTCACATAGCTTTGGTCGCTTATTGAACGCACACTCACATCGTAAAAGGCATCGCCACCAGAAATGTATTGGTAGTTTAGCGTGTCTTGGTAAATTCCGCCACATACTACCGTTCCACTTAAGCTATCGGGTGTAAAAGATACTACCGAAGCAGCCTGAACCGTAACGGTTCCCGTAATGGTATCGGCGCCATAGCAGTTATTGTGGAATAAGGTAACTGTATAAGTTCCTGGACTTGAATAAGCATGACTAGGACTAACTGCCGTAGAAGAGTCGCCATCACCAAATGTCCAAAGATTAGAACCACCACCCCCAGAGGAAGTATTGCTAAAAAGAACGGGTTGGTTTAAAGCCGGTGTTGGCGTACTAGGACTGAAAGAAGCGACTGGAGCGGTTGTTCCACCTGCAGTCCAGGTAAGAGCAAAACCCGAGCGGGTTACCGAATAATCGGAGGTAAACCAAATCCTGGCCTCACCACTGGGAACATTTATAGGAGCACCGCCATTGGGCATGCTTGTTCCGCCATAAGTTCCCAAAAGGGTACCATTAACATTATCGTAAATACGCACCCGGTCGCAGCATGACTCTAAGCTAAAAGCCGTGAAGGTGATATCAATGGAACTGCCACCAGCTGGGATTATATAAAAATTGTCGCTTGAACTGTTGAAATAAGAGCCCGTTGGACCGCCATGATCATAAAGGGTTCCATTACAATCGGTTGCGGTGTCCGAGCTATTGCGGATCATATTGTAGGTCTGCGCACTAGCGAAGGAGCTAATTAATACAAGAAGACAGAGCGTAAGATTCTTCATATTATTCAGAGTTTTAGAGAGTGCAAAAGTACGACATAGCGCGCCGAATGCTTTCACTTAAACTAAATTTAACGGACTGATTAATAGTCTAAAAAGATCATTTCCTCATTGAGGTCCTCCATATTGATTGCCGGGTGAATACTTCGTTCCGCTCTTTCTTGCTCCAAACCCGCTCGGCGGTAATCAATTAGAATACGATCGGAAGCGGTTCCAGCTAGCATACTTTCGGAATAGCTTAGGTCTAAAAAATCACAAACTTTCTGCAATTCTTCGCGGGGTTCACGCAGTAAATCTTCAAACTTCAAGAGGTGGATATCGAGCTGGGCTTCTTGAAGATATTTAAGGTAGGCGATGGAGTGTTTCCAATAATTTAAGGCGGTGGGATAATCGGCTCCGGTGCGCTCCATTTTAGAACTAATGCAGGTTCGACCATCCCGCACTATGAAAAGGATTTTTCGTCCTTTCCATAATTCACTAATCAACAATTGTCGCGCATCTAGATCCTTGCCAAATCCTTCGATAAAACCCAGCTGTTCGGTAGTGATTTTATTCCCGTAGCGCAGGGGACTTTTCCGGGCCAATTTTAAATTAGCCGCTTTAAAGGCTTGCAGCTGATGAGCAATAGTGGGGAATTGGCTTCGCTGGGCTTGCACTAAAAATTCGGGCACAAACTCCTCCATATGCACTTCCAGTTGTGGATGGGCATCTAAAAGTGTAGCCAACAGTGAGGTTCCTCCTCTCCCGGCCCCTAAAACCACAATTTCCCAATCTTTCTTCTTTCGCCACCACATTTTGCGAAGTAAGTAAAAAGGGGGCATTTGTGGATATCTTCAAATCGCTAGAACAGATATAAGCCTATCTTTGCGCCACATTTATTGCCTTAGAAACATGGATCAAAGCTTAGAAGCAACCAGCGTAGAAACCGCCAAGGAATTAGGTCTTCTTCCAGAAGAGTTTGACAAAATCAAAGAAATCCTGGGACGTGTTCCGAATTTCAATGAATTAAGCATTTACTCGGTAATGTGGAGTGAGCACTGCTCTTATAAAAACTCTATTGTTTGGCTAAAAACCTTACCCAAGGATGGCCCGCATATGTTGGTGAAAGCTGGCGAAGAGAATGCTGGTTTAGTAGATATTGGTGATGGTTTAGCCTGTGCTTTTAAGATTGAATCTCATAATCACCCATCGGCCTTAGAGCCATATCAAGGGGCTGCAACCGGGGTTGGCGGTATTAATCGCGATATCTTCACCATGGGCGCTCGTCCTATTGCCCAATTAAATTCCCTGCGTTTTGGCAAAGCGGATACCGAGCGAACCAAATGGCTGGTAAAAGGAGTTACCAAGGGTATTGGCGATTATGGCAATTCCTTTGGTGTTCCCATTGTGGGTGGTGAAGTTTATTTTGATCCTTGTTACGAGCAAAACCCATTGGTGAATGCTTTTTCAGCGGGAATCTTAAATATTGAAAAAGATAAAATGATAAGCGCCAATAGCGGTGGACCGGGGAATCCCGTTTTCATCATTGGTTCTTACACCGGTAAAGATGGTATCGCAGGCGCAGCTTTTGCCTCTAAAGATTTAACCGACGCTTCCGCTGATGATATTCCATCGGTACAAGTGGGCGATCCCTTTCAAGAGAAGAAATTACTGGAAGCCACCATGGAGCTAGCCCAAACCGGTGCCATTGTAGGTATGCAGGATATGGGAGCAGCAGGAATTACCTGCTCTACTTCTGAGATGAGTGCAGCCGGTGGCGTGGGTATGGAAATTCATTTGGATAAAGTTCCCACTCGCCAAGATGATATGAAAGCCTGGGAGATCCTACTTTCTGAAAGTCAAGAGCGCATGTTAGCGGTTATTGATAAAGGCCGTGAAGCGGAAGTTTTAGCCATTTTCGAAAAATGGGATTTACCCTGTGCGCAAATCGGTCATGTGATTGATGAAGATCGCCTATCCTATTATTGGAATGGCGAGTTGATTGCTGAAACTCCTGCCGATCCGCTCGTTTTAGGTGGCGGTGCTCCGGTGTATTATCGCGAGCATAAAGAGCCCGCTTATTTCAAGCAATATCAAGAGTTTGACATCAACAGCATTACTGTTCCCGAAGACCTTCAGGCGGTAGCCAAGCAATTAATTGCCCACCCAAATATTGCCTCTAAGCGCTTTATTTACGAGCAATACGACTCCATGGTAGGTACCATAAACATGAGTACCAATACCAAAACCGATGCGGCCATTGTAAACTTAAAAGGTACCAATCGCGCTTTAGCCATGACGGTAGATTGTAATGCCCGTTATGTGAATGCCAATCCAGAAGTAGGTGCCATGATCGCAGTATCGGAAGCCGCAAGAAATATTGTGATTAGCGGTGGTGTGCCATCGGCCATCACCAATTGTTTGAACTTCGGAAATCCTTACAGTCCGGAAGTATACTGGCAGTTTGTAAATGCCATCAAAGGCATGGGTAAAGCCTGTGAGAAATTCCAAACTCCGGTTACGGGTGGCAATGTGAGTTTCTACAACCAAACCGTAAGCAAAGGCAAAACAGAACCGGTATTCCCCACTCCTACCATAGGCATGATTGGCGTGGTAGAAGATAAAAAGTTCATCACTCCAATGAGCTTTAATCAAAAGGGCGACCTCATCTTTATGATCGGTGAAAACCGCAATGATATTTCTTCCAGTCAGTATTTAGTAGAATACCATGGCGTGCAAGAAAGCAGCACACCCTTCTTCAGTTTAGAGGAGGAATACGCTCAACAGGAGCAGGTGAAGATGCTCATTCGCAAAGGGGTATTGGCCTCGGCCCATGATGTATCCGAAGGGGGATTGTTTGTAGCTCTAATGGAAAGCTCCATGGCTGGTGATTTAGGTTTCGATATCACCTCCGATTCTGCCATTCGTCGTGATGCTTATCTTTTCGGCGAAAGTCAGAGTCGCATTGTAGTTAGCGTTAATCCCGATCATGAAAATGAATTCATTGACCTCATGATGTTAAACGGCGTAGAGTTCGATTTACTAGGACATGTTACCAAAGGCAGCATTCGCATTGATGATATCGACTGGGGTCATGTAGAGGATTACCGCAGCTTGTACGACAATGCTTTGGGGGAGATAATGGAGGGGTAGATTTCTTTATAGATATGAGACGTGAGATTTGAGATTTGAGACTTGTTAGAAGTTAGGATATTGTTTCCGCTAATAAGTCTCTCAGCGAGCAGAGCGAGCGGTCTCGGTTCTTCTTAGATGGGAGACGTTAGATATGAGCCTTGTTAGAACTTAGGATATTGTTTCCGCTAATAAGTCTCATAGCGAGCAAAGCGAGCGGTCTAATATCTCACAGTGAGCAGAGCGAACGATCTCACAGCGAGCGGTCTAAGCTCTCACAGCGAGCGTATCGAACGATCTCATTTCTTCTTAGATATGAGCCTTGTTAAAAGTTAGGATATTGTTTCCGCTAATAAGTCTCTCAGCGAGCAAAGCGAGCGATCTCATATCTCACAGCGAGCGAAGCGAGCGATCTAAATTCCATATTGCTTATCTTTGCGCCGTGCAAATTCTACTCTTTCTATTTGCTTATTTGATTGGTTCTTTGGCTTGGTCCGTTTGGATAGGCCAGTGGCTGCAAGGTGTTGACCTCCGGGAACACGGAAGCGGAAACGCCGGAGCGACCAATGCATTTAGGGTGCTAGGCAAGCAAGCCGGGACCTTGGTTTTACTGCTGGATACCTTAAAGGGTTTTGCGGCGGTGAAGCTCGTTTATTTATTACCCGAATCAGAGGCCTCGGTAATAATGATGTTGGGTTTAGGCTTTATGTCGGTATTAGGTCACCTCTTCCCTATTTACGTTGGTTTTAGAGGAGGCAAAGGAATTGCTACACTTTTGGGCGTAGTGATTGCCTTGCACAGCGGCGCTGCTTTATTGTCTATGGCGGTATTTGTAGCCTTTTTATTGAGTACTCGAATTGTAAGTGTTTCCAGTATGGCCGCGGCCTTAAGTCTTCCCTTTTGGTTGATTTATAAGTTCAAGGAACCTTCGGAAGTATTGATTATATTTAGTTGTGCTATAGCGCTTTTGGTATTGGTAACCCATCGGAAAAATATAGTTCGACTAATACATGGAGAAGAGCGAAAAGTAAAGCTCAAACGAAAAAGAGTGAATGATTAATGAAGTTTGAAGAACAATGGAAAGGGCAAGAAGAGACCACTGTTTTAGAGCAGCAGGACTCTTGGCATGAAATCGTTTTATACAATGACGAGGTAAACTCCTTTGACTGGGTAATACATTGCCTGATTGAAATCTGCGAGCACAGTCCGGAGCAAGCGGAGCAATGTGCGGTAATAACGCATTATAAGGGCAAGTGCACGGTAAAATCGGGTTCTTATTCTGAGCTCGAACCCCGCTGTAGCACCTTACTGGAAAGAGGTTTGAGTGCCGAAATAAACTAATTGAAATTTTCCCTTGCGGAGTTTGAATTAGTATTTATATTTGCAGCCCCGTTAACGAAACGGATTAATGTTGCGAAACATTATGGCCTTGTAGCTTCCTCCAGAGGCGGACAGGCAATTGGCTCCAAGGCTTTACCAAAAGGTTGCCAGAGTTAATACGAGAATTTGGAACTCGGACAAAAATACCTCTAAAATTATGGCCTTGTAGCTCAATTGGATAGAGCGTCTGACTACGGATCAGAAGGTTGAGGGTTCGACTCCTTCCAAGGTCACTGCCAAACTCCTGAAAACCCTTGTTAGTCTATGATTAACGAGGGTTTTCCATTTTTTGACCTTTGGGTATCCGTCTTCAAATGCTTTTGAATTTATGATTGCTTTTGGAAATGGGGCATTATCTATATTTGCAATATGAGTTCAAGGGAAGAGATTCTTAGTAAATTAAAAGTGCTTAAGGCAGGCTTGCTAAATAGCTACCCAATAGCTTCCATCGCTTTATTTGGATCATTTGCTCGTTCAGAGCAAACTCCACAGAGTGATATTGACATACTTGTGGAACTTAATGGTCAAATCGGTTCCAAGTTTATTGATTTAGCGGAGGAACTAGAGACATCATTAGGACAAAAAGTTGACCTCGTTTCTAAGAATGGTATTAAACCCCGCTACCTTAAGTCAATTGAATCTGACTTGGTTTATGTCTAAAAGGGATAATCATCTTCTGATTTCGGACATGCTGGAATCTGCCCAAAGAATTAAGACCTATACAGAAGAACTTGACTTCGACGGCTTTAGCAGTGACCAGAAGACACTTGATGCTGTCATCCGAAACTTCGAAGTTTTGGGAGAAGCTTCTACTCGCGTGTTAGCCGATTTCAAATTTAAGAACCCATATTGGACTGCCTTTAACTAAGGTTCTCCATTTTGGCGGATTTTCATTCAAGCAATTGAAAGAGCCAATTAAGAAGGTTTTGCTTGAATTAATAGTTAGACTTTCAGTGTCCCCTCCAGCATTTTTGTTAATCGGAAAGCTTACTGATCTAAAGCTATTTGGAAACCATTAATTCACGGACTAGGCGAAAAAAACCTTGGGCTTAAGAATTAAAGACTGGGCGAGCCTCATTATCCTTGCTTAATGCACACTGAAATAATCGAAATATTTTACCTTTATCAAACAAAGGCCAGACAAATGATTTTCCTTCGCATTCCTGAGAATTTATAGGTCCGTATCATAATGCTTAGCGCTTTGCAGCCATTCCTATGCTTCTATATAGCAAAGTAGGGAATTGGCAATTGACGAATAAAGGACATTAATATTAAACCAAAAACCAACAAATGAGAAATTTATCCTTAACCTTAATTCTACTCTCCGCTGTTCTAAGTCTTGCAAGCTGTAAAAAAGATCCATGCGATGATATAACATGCTTAAATGGCGGGGCATGCATTGATGGGAGTTGTAATTGTCCTGAGGGTTATAGCGGGGCGCAATGTGAAACCTTTGATGCCTGCTTTAACGTTGTATGTTTAAACGGCGGAGATTGTGTGAACGGCGCATGTGTTTGCCCTGAAGGTTATACTGGAGCAGACTGTAGTCAACAAATTACTCCTAGTAAAATCCGTATTAGTCGCATAGAAGTAACGCGCTTTCCAGCTACGGATAATGGTGCAGGATGGGACTTTACGAGTGGCCCAGA
The DNA here is from genome assembly GCA_024742495.1 of Bacteroidota bacterium. Lineage (GTDB taxonomy): Bacteria > Bacteroidota > Bacteroidia > Flavobacteriales > Schleiferiaceae > Croceimicrobium. Next base: position 447,376 of record JANSYJ010000002.1, on the reverse strand, counting down.
TATCTACCCCATAATTGCTAAAAATAATAATCTCCTGTGGGAGTACCCGAGTTTCATTCAGAACGCCGACCCTTCAACGAACCATAGTTTTGATGTAAATCCTGTATTTGATTTGGAATCGCCGAATGATCAATATGCCATATCCTTATACGACTATGATGACTTTGATAATGATGATTTTATGGGAGGTATACTTTTCACACCGTATAGTAGTAACAACAAGTTCCCTTCAACTTTCACATTGGATGCCGGCGGCGATGTTGCTTTTAAAGTCTATGTTAGTTATGTGTGGTAGAATTTTCGATTGACCAAAACAGTTATTCAAAACATTTAAAAGAAGCATCGTGCTGTTTTTACCCTCTATTGATTTGAAAAGCAGTCGAGTAAAAATGGCAAATAGGCAGAGCACCTCGATTCAAAATAACCTTTGTTTAAAATAAGTGACCTCCCTGAAAAGAAAGCAATCGTCTTGCAAGCGCATCGCGAGCTAATTGAAAATGACTTTGGTGAGTCGATTGAGGAGTTGTAAGGACCTTTCGAATAAAGAGTTTAAATCAATTCTTTTTGCAATAAAGGAATCCTTCACCTCAAAAAGTGGTCGGTAATTTTACTATGCCTCTCTACAAACTTTAGTTATAAGCAAAATTAATGTTTTCAATTAGGGCCCTGTCAGCCAGCAAGATCAAATAGAAAAAATTATCTTTAAGGATCGTTAATTTTAAATCTTATCAAATGCTTAACAAACATGCCTATCGATTTGTCATTCTCCTAATTGGCGTTTTCGCTATTCCAGCAAATACATTTGGCCAAGTCGATTGGAGAGCCGAAATCAAGAAGGACTTAGTTGAAGTTCAAAACGGTCAATTTAAGGCTGCAGAGAACATGATTGTTAATTTCCAAGGTAACAATATCCAAGTTAGATATGAAGCGGAAGGTTCTGCTGAATTCATCAGTCGAGATCAATTCGTCGCCATACATCAAACTCTTGGTACGATGTTTCTTATTGCAATGCTTGAGGAGGCTGGGGCAACAATAGATCAAATAGATATAAAAAGTATAGATGAATTAATTGGTGATGCCGACATCACAATTAAATTTATAATGGCTAAAAACGGGATTCAAATACAGATAATCACTGGTGAGGGAACGGAGAAAATGACCATGACTTGGGAAGAATTGTACCAATAAGCAGTGCTCATTAATTGCCCTCTCTCCACCTACAATTTGAACATTATTTAGCACCAATTTTTTAAGCTACCCGACATATTTCTGTCGGGTTCTTTTTTGCACCTGCTTAGGAATCTTAGACCCAAAATGCAGGACAACAGAAAACTTAAAAAGGAATTGGAAGCCCGCTTCCATGGCGGGCATCCATTCGCTGGAGGGTTTCCTTAAGCTTTGTGGGGTATACCTGGCATATAGGCAAGATGCATTGGAGCTCATTTGAATCTATAGGTCAAATTCAATTCCAATAACAAGTCCTGCAACAGCGGTAATTGTACAAAAGTGCATAGAGCAAGAACGCGAGAAGTATTCGCTGGAAGCATTCCAAGCTCTTCAACGACTTCTATCCGTATAATTACTTATTCGCGAAGCTTGGCTTTCAGCTCCTGTCTGAAAGCTTCGCTCGGATATAAAGCAGTCCTATTCCACTGAGCGTTGATCTTAGGTTCGCAATGGCTGAGGAAGGGCTATGCCCGGTGTCAACTTATTGCCCGAGCTCAACAAAAGTTTAGCGTGTAAATTCTAATAGTACTGATTCTACACTTCCAAATTATTCCTGGATTTTGGCAGTGGCAGCCGCTATCACTTTGAAAAGCGCGTGCCATTCTCCAACCCAGAGTCCTTTTCCTTTCACTAATTTAGACCGCTAAAAATTTCAAAAAGCCAAATACCCATAGGCCCCGAGCCCACCCCTCATCAAAACTCAATCTTCTTCAATTGCCCATTTCCATCAATGATAAAAACTTCTTTTTTAATTACCTCTTTAGTGATTTCCTTGGGAGCTTGAGGAGCTTGGGGGCGCGGATCGAGTTGTAAAACCAATTCGTACTCCATTTGCACCACTGGGGCCAAAATGCTGGGGTTTTCTACAAAGTCATAACCCTTTGCCATTTTAGGCATGTAAAATTCACTGGTGGTTTTGGGTACTTCATTCACCCCTGCTCCTGCTTTCACATTGAACTTATTACTCACATAGGCGGTGTATGTTTGATACTGCTCAATGGGATAATGGAGATTAAAACCCTCGGCCATCCGTCTGCGTTGGTTCTTAAAATCTGCCCCCAAAAGTCTTTCATATCGACCTATTTTAGATTGGAGCAAGGTTTCTGCCTTAGCCACCATTTTGCTTTTAAGACTTTCTAAATCTTCAATAAAATAATCTACCCGCACCAGGTCATAAATTTCATGCTGGGCACAAAGACTCAAAATTTCATTGAGCACGGCCGGATCGGAGTATCTAAAATGCAGGTTCTTCTTTAATTCAAAACCCTTGGGGATTTCATTATAGGTGTTCTTACTGAAAAGCTTTCGAGAAAGCTCCATTTCAAAAATGGGGATGAAAGAAATCATATCGACATACATCTCCGTCTCAATTCCCTGCGCAGCGAGCTTAGCCAAAATGCTATCCGTCTTTGCCTGCACCAGAGCACTTGTTTCTTCCTGGTCTTTACCGACTTGGGTAAGACTAAAAATCGCTAGATAACTGCTCGGCTCGCAGTTCATCAATCCTCGTACTCTGAGGGTATTGGTGCCATGTGCTTCTAAGCTGGCTAAGTATGAGCTTTGAATTAGCTGAGACTGATTATGGATAAAAGTGTTTTGAACCGAACGGTAATCATAATTACCTTTTGCCTGGCCGTAGGCTAAGGTGCCACTGAAGCCGAAGATCACTAAAATGAGAATTCTAAATACTTGCATCTGATTTGATTTTTTATTTCGAGTTCAAAAGTCAATGAAGGGGAATACTCTGCCTTGTAGATTCCTTGTCTTATACTTGTAAAATATTTTACAAGCCCTTTACAAAGGCAGAAGAGAGTCGTTTATTTAACTTTGAAGTGCATGCATGAGAATCCAGCACAATGTCTGGAAGCCTTAAAAAAGGAACTGCAAGATCAGGCTGCTAAACGCTTGTCTATTTACAAGGACTTTGGCGATTATAGCGGTCAGGATATTAGCTTGTTTCAGGAAGATTTAATGGCTGTGTGCCAAAGCAGCGTTAGTGAAAAATGGTTTTATACCCACCTTAAAAACCATCATCCAAAGCTGCCGCGAATTGATGTTCTGCAACTGCTGGCTCGCTACTGTGATTACGCCTCTTGGGAAGAATTTTGTCAAAGGCAAAAAACCGAGAAAGCAGGACCTGCACCCAAGAAGGCCAAACTTTGGCTGCTTCCGCTACTACTCATACTTGCAGCGGTATTGTTTTTTCTCTTTTGGCCCCATAGTCAGAAGGTAAATTTGCGATTTATGGATGCTTATACTCAAAAAGAAATTCCTTTTAAGGACTTGAATATTACTTTGATTTCAGATGAAAAGAAAGCTCATAGTCTACAAAAAGCGGAAGCCAAATATGAAGACAGTTTAGAGATAAAGGGTGCCTATTATAAAATCCAGCAGGTGTTCGTACCGAAAATGGATACCATGGAGATCAACCTATACCCGGACGACTATGCACTAATGCTCAATTACTTTAGTCGCAGCGATGTCCAAGACTTGAAGAAACGACAAGAACAATTATTGGAGGCCATCCATCCTGATGCCAAAATTTTTCAGAGTCACCCCCAGTTTCAAGGCATAGAACTACTGAACCGTGAAGAGTTTATCGAGCGACTGCTTTTACCAATAGACCCGCTTAGAAATTTGGAGATTCAAGATATTATATACCGTGAAGGCAGTATTTACCGCTTGCGATTTGTTCAAAAAAACGACTAAAATGAAGACCCTAAAATTCCTTGTAGGCTTAACCTTATTCACATGGCTACCGGCCGAGGCTCAATCTTATGAAGTTTTAGAAAAACGCTTTGTGAAGCAAGAGCTAACTAAGGAGGATAGTTTAGCCTTTACCAGGCAAGGGATTCAAAAGGCAAGATCCCTTTTTCTGCGAGGCAATGCGCTGTATCTGTCCAATCAACATAAGCCCGCTAACCAAGCCTATATACAAAGTACTTTACCCCGCTCCTTTCAGCATGGAAGGGCTGATTCCTTGCAAGTTGATTCATTATTCGCCTTGCTACCGCGCTTTCAATTAGCGCCGGGTGCCACCGCGGTGGAGTTTAAGGCTCTAAATAGTTCCGAGTACCTGAGCCATCTCGTTTCTACCAATTTAAGCCCCACTCTAGAGCTCGATCTCATCTTGGTTTTGCAAGAAAAATCCTTTGGCTCCCAAAACGAAAAAATCTGGCAAGTTTTCCTGGCTAATCCTTCTTGGGAGGACTTTCCTAGTTCTCAATAGTCTTAATATTCCAAAGTCACCTCGAAAGCACTATTAAACTCCGGCTTGTTATAAATCTTGTTGAGCGCCATTACGCTTTATCCCTTTGATGGTGAAAAAACCGAAAGTAGCCTCCCCTAAAACCGACCAAATAAATTTAGGCTTTAATGAACTTTAGCTTATTTCAATTCCTCCCCTCGCCTCTTAAGGCGTAACTATAGATTTCCAAGTATTGATCTACCCCGGTCAGCTCTACTTTTAAATGCACCCAAAGGTGCCGATACTCTCCACGCTCCTTCTTTCGAAAACAGAGGTAGTGAGGAGCATTATAATCCCAATATGGCCCATAGACGCTACTTGATCCTGTAAATAACCAGCTGGAGCCAGTTAAATTTACAATATCACCTTCCCATTCGGTCACTTGATATACCTGATCTCCTTTTGAAAAAATGTATGGTTCCTTTCCATTCATGGCTATTTCCCAATTATCGGAATTGGTGTACACCGAGAAGTCATAATAGCCCGCACCTGCATAGTAGTGCAGCCCAATCCGCAACTCATCCCCTTCAAGATCTATTTTGATAACACTAGATCCCGAAATTCGATTGGCAGGATCAAAACTGTGATAGGTATCAAATCTATCATAAGTCCCTACCTTAAATACCTCATCTTCAAACTCATCATCTTTATCACAAGCCACATATAAGATGAAGAAAAAAACTAAAATACTATAAGTGCGAGTCTTATTCCGAAAAACGGACATAGGAGAGATAGATAAGGCTTCCATAAGCAGAGGTTTTGTTTAATCGAAGCTAAGCATTTGATCTTAAAATCCTGACCTGCTAAAGGTCTTCTGCACTATTGCCAAATTTATAAGCTTGAAGCTTCTCCGGAAAAAAATCAGCAATCACTATTGATCCGTATTATTAATCTTCAGTAATCTCTTTTCAAATAATCATTAAAATCCCTCAACACTAAATAGTTAAACTTAGCTTTCCACTTTTACAGCATTCAGGGAAACTATATACCTGTCCTATTTTTCGTAGCTTCCTCCAAAGTTTTATCATGCATTCTTACCTCCGACTAAGCCTTCTTAGCTTTCTAATTTTAAGTTCTTCAATGATGCAGGCGCAAGAGCCCGAAGGAAATGTTCCTGAGAAATACCGTGAATCGGTTAATAGTCAGGACCAAATCCTAGAAACATTATACGCGGTTATTTCCGGGGAAAAAGGCGAAGCGCGAGACTGGGATCATTTTCGCTACCTCTTCCATTCTAATGCTAAGCTAATCCCAACAGGCAAGGGCAAGTCTGGTGCTGTAGGTGCTCAATTTTGGACAGTCGAAGACTATATCGCGAAAGCGAGGGACTACCTCGTAGAAAAGGGATTTTTCGAAAAAGAGATCCATCGCATTAGTGATTCTTTTGGTGGCATCACCCAAGTATTTAGCACCTACGAATCCTACCATAGCGAAAGCGATACCACTCCTTTTGCTCGCGGTATTAATAGCATTCAACTTTTGTATGATGGTGAACGCTGGTGGATTATCAATATTTACTGGACCGCCGAAACGGAGGGAAATCCCATCCCTAAAAAGTATTTGCCTTAAATGTCTTCATTAAGGGTAGTCTAATTTGAGAAGGATAGGTTTTAGAGTGGTGTATTTTATTTTTCGCCACTATGCCTACAGACTCATTATAATTATCTCCACCAGTGTTTAGGTTACGCGCAAAACGCGGAAAATTACTGCTCGAGATTTCGATGCGAATCCGATGTCCTTTTTCAAAGTAATTGCTGGTTGCCATGGGCGATAATTCTAATTTGTACACCTCTCCTTCTTCCATAAAAACCTCCTTGTCATAGCCTTCGCGATAGCGGGCTCTTTGTATGGTTTCATCTAAATTAAAGGCGCGACCATCCGGATAAACATCAATCAGCTTTAAGCTAAAGTCGGTATCCTTGGCATCGGAAGAAACATAAAGCGTAGCTTCAATAAATCCGCTGAGCTCCACCCCTTCTTCTAAAGGCTCGCTGGTGTAAACCAAAATATCTTCTCGTTCCTCCATTTCCTGCTGATCAAAGGCACCACCTTTAACGGCATTGCCCGTACAGCAAACATTGCCACCATAAGAGGGAACAGGATCCATAGGGTCATAGGTGAAAGTATCGGGCTCATCTTCTTCGGGCATTCCTAGGCCCAATGTTCCATCTCCATTAGCGGTATTGGCCTCACCATTGCTGTTCAAATAAAAGCTTGTCATTACCGCTGCCTCTGGAGGCCAAGTTTCAGCCGCCTGCCATTTGTTGAGGCCCATGGTATAGTATTGCACCCGCGGTGTTTTGGCTTTAAAATCATTGTCTACACCTTTCAACCAAAGGTCTAACCAGGCGTAAATCTGCTCATCATAATTTAGGCGCGCATCGCCAACACTGCGCTCCCCAACGATGGTATTTTCTTTTGCCCTGGTATAGCTGCAGTGCAAGGTGGGTGCGATTACCAAATACTGATCATCATAAGCGCTTGAGTTTTCGGGATTACGCACATGATTAAAAAGGGCCAAATTGGGTCCAATGGAAACATCATACCAGGATGCAAACCAAAAACTAGGAACGTTAATCTTCATATCCTGATGGTATAAACCACCTTGAAACCAAGCACTATCGTTTGGTTTGCGGCGCACCATTTTATCGAAAATCTCCCTTTTGCCATCCATATTTTGGATGATGTCTTGAATAGGAAGGTGTTGCAGGGCCGCTGCCATATCCACGGGAGGATTTTCTGGCGCCAGGTCGTAAAAACGCGAAATGCGAATTAGGTCTTCCTGACTGGCACCAGCCGGAATACGCGGCTTAAATTTATCATGCTCCACACTGTAAAGCCAAGCGAAAAATAGCATTTGCTCTACACCGCCGCGATACCAATTCCCTTGTTCGAAATACGGTCCAACCGTACCAACACCCGCACCATAACCCTGGGGAACCATCGCCGCATGGGAAGGATGATCAAGAGCCGCTACCGCCATTTGCCATTCTGCGGTAGATGAACAACCCAAGGTGGCGATTTTTCCGTTCGACCAAGATTGATTCTTCATCCAAGTAAAAGCATCATATCCATCTGTAAGCGGCAGACCAAGAATATCCCATTCTCCTTCCGAAAAGTAACGACCTCTTTCATTTTGCACCACATAAGCATAGCCGCGTTTAACCGCCTCATAAGCCCTACGAGCGGTGTAATTGCGTTGTTTACCATCTCCCCATGAATTGAAATTATAGGGCGTTCTTGAAAATATTATCGGAACAAGTTCGTCAGTTTTGGGTCTATAAATATCCGTTGCCAAGCGAATCCCATCGCGCATGGGCATCATTACTTTTTGGTCGATAATGGCAATTTCCTTCAGCTTTTCAAGGATTTCATCTTGGGCTTTAAGGCCCTTGCTGGCAAAAGCCAAAAGGGCAATGAGGGCAAAAATTTTGATTTTCATTTGGACAAGAAAGTATTTGCTTGGAAAGATAAAAGATTATTGAGGGAAGTTAAGCCATTCAAAATAATAAGGCTCAAGCCCTAACATGGGAAAAAAGATGTTTAGCTAGAATGGCTTTCCGCCAAGGCAAAATTAAAAGTCGTTGCCCACCGCGACCACCACTTCTGTGAAGTTTCTCCCATAGATTTGAAAAGCAACTAGAAAATCATACGGCCTATTCAAGGCACTATTTCTAAGTATAAACACTCATCTTCGGAAAGATTGTATTCTTCCCGCTTATCAATATTGACAGACAGAATCACTAATCAAAGATCTCTCTTCCTTAGGCTCTGAGCTACGCTTGTGGTGCTTCTCTTTTTGAATTATCCGAAATAAAGACTACTAAAAAACCAAATAAGTATAGCGCTAACCGATTCTAGAGCGCCCTGGTAAAAACGCCCAAGCGGCCCACAAAAAACCCCACTAAACAGCGGGGTTTTTAAATATCATTGGCTTTATAATTAGCCTTCAATCGCTTCCTTTAAATGCTTTACATATTCCTCTGGGCCACCGGCTTTATAACCGGTTTTGAGGACTATTTCCTCATCCGAATTAAGTAGGAGTATGGTGGGGAAACCGCGAATGCCATGCTTTTGGGCCAGGGCTTGGTTTTGGGCTTTTTCCTCGGCAGATAATTGCTTGCGCTTAGGAAAGTCGAGGCTCACTAACACGAGGTTTGCCTCGGCGTACTCGATGAATTGGGCTTTAGAGAATACTTCACCTTTTAAGCGTACGCACCAGCCGCACCAATCCGATCCGGTAAAGTTGAGTAAGATGGTTTTATTCTCGGCTTTGGCTTTCGCTAGCGCCGCATCGTAATCCGTTTCCCAAGTTTGGGCAAAGGAGGGCAGGCTTAGGACCAAGGCGAATATCAAGGTAAGTATCGATGTGTTTTTCATGGGTGTTAATTTAATTTAAGGCCTGGGCCATATTTGAGTATATCATACAGACGAAAAATGTGGGAAAAAATTACAAAAGAATTGCGATAGAATCTCCTCGATTGATCAAATGAAGTTGAATCTCCCCAAAAATACGCGCTTTATTTGACGGGCCATTGGAAAGGATTCAAAGTCGTTAAGCTTTTTGCTTTAAGGACACAAAGTACATTTTCATTAAGCCTTTGCCTTTTACCTCTAGCTCCTGGCGTTCTTGGAAAACAAAATCGGAATCGCCTTGTAAAATCGCATGCCTAAGGGTGCTTATATTCACTTCGCCGCTCGCTCCATGAGACTCGATTCGCGAAGCCGTATTTACCGTATCGTACATATGTCTTATTGGAAGCTAAAAGCCCTGCCAATTTAGAAGGACAAAAATTGTGGCGGGACCTTTCGAAGAGTTTCCACAAGGCGAATTAAGACTTTTACTCCCTCCTACTTCTCAGTAAATCGCTTTAATATAGATGGATCATCTACCTCCTTACTTAGCATGCGGATGGTGTCGCGATTTAGCTGATCAATATCTAAGTAAATTAATCCATCCAAGGCATTGTTAAATTTAGGATCTACATTAAATCCTATAATCTTGGCATTTTGTTTTAAGTACTTCTTAAGTAAAACCGGGAGCTTAAAATGAGCGAGCTCCATTTCTTCAATAATAGACTCTAAATCCTTCATGCTTTGGGGATTCAATGGATATAAAGCCTGCTCTTTCCTGGATTTCCGATAACGGAAGGACTTGCGAGGTTTTATATATTGGGCCTTTTCATGGTCAAAATGATGCTGACTAATAAACTCAATAATGAGCGACTTGGAAAAACTCCTATAGCGATTGCTGATGCTCACCGGGCCAATGATGTATTTGAGTTCCTCATGCTTCAATAAATAATAGAGAATGCCCTTCCACAGAATAAAAAGCGCATAAGGATTCCTTTGATAATCGGGCACCACAAAGGACCGTCCCAACTCCACTGAGGATTTCAAAAAGCTACTAAACTCATCTTTAAGTCTAAATAAGGAATGTATATAAAAGCCGTGTTTGCCAAATTCTTGAAAAATTTCCGCGCCATTACCAAGGCGATAAGCGCCCACAATTTTAGCCGCTTTAGCATCCCAAATAAAGAGGTGCTTGTAATAGAGGTCGTATTCATCTAAATCAACCGCCTTATTGGTTCCTTCACCTACCGCGCGAAAGGTAAATTCGCGAAGACGACCGATTTCAGTTAAGATATTGGGAATACGCTGGGCAGAACAACAAAATATTTCAAAACCCTTGAAATCAAACAATCGATCCTCTTTCGGTAGGGCGGCGATTTCTTGCTTTAAATCGAGGCTCGAAATGGGCTCAATAAAACTTTCGACCTTCTCGTTCGACTTTGCCTTTGGGCTAAAAAAGCGGTTCACCTTTAAGGGCTGACCGAGGTAATAGCTTTTAGCCTTTAAATAACGGCCCAGTTCCCTGCTATCCGAAAATTCAAATTGCTTGGCAACAGAAATGGGCTTACCAATTCTAATTGCTATTTTAAAGGGCTTTCTGCTCTTTAGTTCCTTGGGCAGCTTGGCGCTGATGGGCTTATCGTATAGCAAATTAAAGAGCAGCGACCTAAGACTATCAGCACCATGAAAATAAATAGGTACAATTGGCACTTTCGCCTTTCGGATGAGACTTAAAGCACTTTTTGCCCAGGCGCCATCTCGATTTAGTGCTGGTCTAATTCCCAGGTTAGAATGCCCCGCCGCGGGAAAAACCCCTAATCCACCTGCTCCTTCCAAATATTGAATTGCTGCCGGACTATTAGCTTCCAGCATGAATTCCTTCATTTTCGCAGCCCCTAGTGGATTAATAAACTTAGCAAGACTTTGGACCGATGTATTGGTCATCACTTTAAAATCGGGGCGAACTTGCCGAATGAGCTTTAAGAGAATAATAGCATCTAAACCACCGAAAGGATGATTGGAGACACTAAGGAAGGGGCCAGATTTTGGAATTCGTGCCAACTCATTCTCGGGGATGGAAACTTGAATATTTAAGCGCTCTAAGAGCTCAGCGATATAAGCATCGAGCTCATCGCTTCCCTTCAGTTCCGACTCCAATCTATTTAGTGAAAGTTCGAGATTACTTCCTCCTTCCCTTCCACTTTCAGTGGGGCTACTGTCAATAAGGCTATCTTCAGTTTTGATGAGACTCATACACTAGCTTTCTTTTGATCAATTACAATGAAAAGGCTAATAAATTAGCACCTTAAATTTCAGGCTATATCCAAACCTTCGCATCAGCAGTAAAGGAAATATCCTGCATTTTGCCTTCTATCATCTTTGGTCGGATATTCATTTTCACACCCTTCCTTTTCTAGCAATCAACAAAATTGAACGATTAGCTTAAACCCATTTATAAGTGATTGTTAAGTCTTAATGACCAATTTGAATAGATACTCCAGTTCCAGCAACGGAGCTTAGCTTTAATTAAGATGGAGAGCATGAATGCAAAACCCTACACCCATAAACTACGATGCGCAGGATTGCATTCATTTACATCTTAGGCAGTCCGACCATAGACAAAAAGGGCTGGGCAGTATGATGGTGCTTAAATCGGTGAAGCATTTCTTTAAGCATTTAAAACTGAAGCGGATCATTTGTGAACCTTATGCTCTTAATCCAGCTCCCAATAAAACCTTGCAAAAACTTGGCTTTAGTTTCGAGAAAAAACACCGTTGTATTCCCGGGACCCTTAACTTCGAGCAAGAGGTAAACCGCTATTGCCTCACTAGGTCGCAATTTGATACTTGGGGAGAAGTATGATCCTCTCCCACTAAACTATCTTTGGATTTCACTTAATCTGTATTTGATTGGAAAGCCTGATTTTAAAAATCAAAAAAGTTTACCTCCCCTTTCTCTTAATTGCCGGAGCGACCATAGTGACATACACTGCACTTCGCTGGTATTTGGATTTAAAATTAGGACTGATACCACTTAAGGAAAACCTATTAAACTTTTGGCTTCCGCTCCTACTCCCTTCACTCCCGCTTATAGTTTGGCAAAGGCATCGCAATCGGATATTAAATGTAAACGGGAAAAGGGAAAATGGCCACTTTCTCTATCTTTTACTTATGTCACTGGCCATAGCAACGCCGCTGCTGATCATCCAGCAATACATCCAAAAAGCGGCATTTGATCTCATCCCTCTACATCGAATTGCGGAAGTCCATCAACATCCCAATGAAAGGTATTTTAAGCTGAACACTTATAATATTGAAAAACAAGGTAGCCAAGCTTTTGCCACTTCCAGGACCAGCGGCCGCAATAATGAAAGCCTCAGTTTCTACCTTTATTTTGTTTCGCCCTTTTCGGAGGCTCAGCAGATTTGGCATGGCATAGATTACAAGGAAAGTACCACTAATCGCGCATCGGACGAAGCTAAGAACCGGGCCTACCAGCAGTTCCTGCGTCAATCGGAGCAGCGTTTTAAGGATTATAACTTTTACCACAATTCCTATTTCGAAAAACTGAGCTATTCCGATAAGCGCGATGGTTTTTTAGAAGCCGCTCGCAAGGCGAAACCCGACTTAGTAGCCGAAGAACAAGTTATTTTAATCCCTCATCAAAGTTCATTCGAAGAACGACTGGGGGAAAGCTATCCTTGGATTTTCCGCTCCATGGCGATTAGTGCCCTAGCGGTATTATTGATGGTTAGCATTCCTAATATTAATCAGGATGAATTAGACACTTTTAAGCAAGGTACTAAGGCGAAGGACGATGATTTAAATATGGTATTGGGCTTTTTAAATCCCCTTGGACCCAACAAGGCAATTGCAATTCTGCTCCTTTTAAATCTTGGAACTTTTATAGTGATGGTATTAGCAGGCATGAATATTATGTCGCCCGCTGGCCATGAGCTTCTGGAATGGGGTGCCAATCGCCGAGGCGAGGTTTTGGAGGGTGACTATTGGCGTCTTTTCAGCTCCCTCTTTATTCACGCTGGCCTTATTCACCTCTTTATGAATTTGTTTGGACTTAGCATCGCTGGTTTAATGCTCCAAGATTTCTTAAAACCTTTAAGCTTAATTACCGTCTATCTGCTTTGCGGATTAATAGCCAGTATCAGCAGTATTTTTTGGCATCTAAACACCATCAGTGTAGGAGCTTCTGGAGCAATTTTTGGGCTTTATGGCCTGGCATTAGCCTTTAACCTCTTTAAGGTTTTCCCCGCCTACAGTCGAAACCAGAATTGGTTATTACTGGCGCTATTCCCCGGCATAAGCTTGGTTTATGGTTTTTTCGGAGGCATCGATAATGCCGCCCATTTGGGTGGACTTTTGGCAGGCTTTCTCATCGGAGCCTTTTTAAGTATCCGCTTAAGCAAAAAGAAATTGTCATGATGAGAAGGAAGGTATTTATATTCCTCGCTCTTGCATTAATCTTTGCTTTTAATCTACTGCTTACCTATGGAATGCTTTGGGGCTCCTTCTTTCTCTTTTTCCAAAACCCTCAATTTTCACATATTCATTATGAAAGTCGAAACATCTATGCTTGCTTAGCTAGCCTTAGTAGTTTCTCGCTTATCTGGATATCATTTGTTTGGGCTGTAAGGGATTGGATTAAGAAAAACCGCTTTTACTACTGGTCAGTTATTGCCGCGGTGATCGTTTTCGGCTTTATGCATTATGGGCGATCCCTATATCCCGATATGAACTCCGAAAGGCAAAAAAATGGCTACTTCATCAAAGTTCAAAAGTGGTATTTAGGCGGGGATAAGGTTTACAAGCGATGGAAAAGCAAAGACTCCATAATCCATTATGAAAGCTACCCAGAAATCATTTGGGAACTGGATAGTATTAATAAAGAGTAATAGCTTCCGCTTGACTTTATTCTCTGGTTTTCCCAGCATATGCAATTCAAAGGTTTTAGGTCAAGCACTGCTGCGGCTATTGACTTACAAAGCTCTCAAATGGCTATTGATTAAGTAGCATAATAGCTATATTAGTCTGCGAGGGTAGGATATGGTTAATCAATTTGTACTCTCATTGGGCACAATATGAAAGAAATGACAGCTTTTCTACTCAGTTTTATTTTCAGCTTGACGGTTTCGGGACAGAAAACTATTGAATTGGGAGAATGTAAAATCCTGAAAATTGACTCGATTACCTTGTGCTCATCTCATTATTCAATGACTATGCTGACCTCGATTGACACTTTCACGACAGTAATTCCGAAATCAGTAATTAAAGGACCTATCCAAGAATTGACTGGGAAAACAAGAAAAATATCAGCTGAACCTATTGATAACTTAATCCTGGACATAGACTCCAGACTTGTTTTTCTAGAACTTATCGCAACAGCGACCAGCCATCCAGACTATAGCCAATATGACCAGATCAGATATACCTGGAAGGTGAAAAAGAACCTTTGGAAGAACGAAGATGTGGAATTGAATCTATCTTACTTCTACCAAGACAAGAGGCAAATAAATCTTTTGATCACGAAAGTTGAATAAAAAAATACTGTGCCCAACAACAAATAAACTCAAGTCGGCTTTACTCCCGCTCCGGTAGGGCTTTTCCGGTTGACAGAGAAACCTTTCGTTTTTTTACAACATCCCGGACGAAACTGCCCTGCGCCTATTCAAACCGTATTATAGACTAAAAACGCAGCTAATAGATGCAATTAAAAACATCCAATCACTTGGTATCTTCGGGCGAGAACTGAGTCAGAGTCCAAAACACTTTACATCATGAGATTGCATTCTTATTCAATATTAATTGTCGCTATTTTTTGTTTTTCATGTGTGAACGATTTTAATCAATCCGACAATGAAATCACTGTGCACCTTCAACAAGATTATCCTTAAAACTTCGATTATAAATTGGAAAACGACACCATTATTGAGGAAGCAATGGGGGCCCTCAATACAATTCAAATAACCGGGGATGGTAAGATGATGCTCTATTTGACTTTTCCAAACATTAACCATCAAGAATGTTTGGGAGAAGTAAGTACCTACCAAATTTCAAAAAAAGAATTACATGACGCTCTACTTGATGTCATGGCCAAAAATAACCTTACCCTAAGCGAAAAAAAGAGGCTTAGGCTAGCGGCGGCGGCTTCCGGTCCTGGTAAATTTTACACCGTGAAAACATGTGGCTTAATAACTGAAGCTTCGGCATCCACCCAAGGTGTCTCTCAACGCAAAGGAACTTGGATAATCACCGCGATATTTGGTAGAAGCGACCTATTGATCAATTGGTAATCCAGCCTATTACAGTGACTGAAAGTCATTCTTATCTTTAAAAACCGACGCTCTAATATGCTTAGTGGTAAACTTTTGGCCTGCAATTGAAAAAGCTTTGGATAGACAATAAAACTGCGCCCAACAAAAATTTGGCTTAGGCACCTGAACATCTGCCAGTAAGGCTTTTGCAAAGCATTGTGCTACACTCAGACGCAATTCGCGATTCGCGAATTGAAAATCGTTTTGTACTTTTAGGACTTTAACAGCACCAAACATGAAAAAACATAATGGTATGCGCCCGCATGACATTGCCATTCTTCTAAAGATTGCCAGCAAAGGAACTGACCAATGGTATATGAAAGACTTAGCCCACGAGCTACAAATTAGCCCAAGTGAAATAAGCGAAAGTATCAATAGATCAGTAATAGCAGGGCTGATTAGCAGTGACAAAAAGACTTTAAGGAAATTAGCGCTAATTGACTTCTTAAAGTCTGGGATTCGCTATGTTTTTCCTCAACGACCAGGTTCCATAACGAGAGGTCTTGGGACGGCAATCTCTGCTCCCCCATTAAAGGAAGAGTTTTTCAGTAATGAACACTTTGTTTGGCCATATGGCAAAGGAAACCTTAGGGGGCAAGCCATAGAACCATTGCATCCAAATACTCCTGAAGCATGCATAAATGATCCAAAATACTACGAACTTATGTCGCTTACAGATGCTATCAGAATTGGTAAAGTACGAGAACAAAATATGGCATTTGAGTATCTAAAAGAAAGATTGGAAAATGCTTAAAAACCAAACAATCAATCTAAAAGTAATTGAAAAAGTAGCCATCGCCCTTGAGGAATTGAATAAGGATGTAATTTATGTCGGCGGGGCCATAGTAAGCTTATATGTAACTGACGAGGGAGCGGAAAATCCCCCGATCCAATCCATTAATATTTTGACCAATCTTAATAAGAATTCAATATATTCCCTCTGATTAATTAAACTGCTTAAAATATGATATCAAAAATACCAATGCGTGCGTTTTTTGTTGTAATGCTATTATCCTGCTCAGGGCTGGTTTCGGCGCAGGTAGCAGATTTTGAAAAACCGGCCAAGCTTTGCAGCAATTGTTCATTTTTTCTGTTTGAGGAGGTTGTCGGATCAAGCACCTTCGTTGATATTAATAGCGATGGGTTTATGGACGTAGTGAGTATCGGTGAGAGCACACAAGGTGAAGGACTACTTATCTCCTATATCAACGATGGAAATGGTGTTTTTGAGGTTTTTCAGAGAGATAGTTTAGTGTTTTTTAGCGGCCAATATACCAATGCCACTGCTTTTGCCGATGTTAACGGAGATGGTTTTATTGATATGTTTTACTCCATGAAGGATTTTGGAAGTTTGGACATATCTGAAATCCTGATGAACGACGGGCAAGGCAATTTTATACCAAATAGCCCGCGTGTTTTTTCAAATTCCTCTTATCATGCTCAGTTTGTGGATTACGATGGGGATGGTGATTTTGACTTGGCTCGATCGGGAAATGCGAGCTCTGGTCTCCGCTTATTTAAAAACGATGGACAGGGAAATTTTACGGAAGATACCGCTAATACCTTTATAGTGTATTCTAGTGAATTCGACTTTGCGGACATAGATGGCGATGGCGACCAGGATGTATATATCAGTACTATAATCACCCAAAATGGAGCGATGGCTGATGCATTGTATTTAAATGATGGCAATGGTCTATTTACCGAAGACTTTCGATCTACTATTGAGGCCGTGCGCGGTGTAGTTCACTTTGAGGACTTTGACAATGATGGTGACATGGATCTTTTTTCTGGCGGCCAAGGAACATCGGGCTCAGAGGTTTCGGATATTTATAAAAATGACGGTACAGGCCTCTTTACTAAGGTTAATAATTCTGGACTGTTACCTTTTTTAGCAGGTTATGCAGGACGCAGGGGACTAGGTTTTGCTGATTTGGATTTGGATAATGATATTGATATCGTCTGTTATTCTAAAAGTCAGAACGCCCCCTTTAGTCGAGTCTTCTTAAATGATGGAACTGGCTCCTTTGATTTGGGTGGGAAGTTTGCAATGAAACGCTATGGACCAGGTATAATAGACATTGCAAATATTGATCAAAGCCCAGAACCTGAATTACTTTTATCACACGATGATCGATTTATGCCGATATCAAGGCCTTTTGATATTGGCCTTTATAAATGGCAAAGTGATAGCACATTCGCCAAAATGGAACCTCATAATATTCCAGAACTCAAGGAAAATGATTTAATCTTTGAGGATCTTGATAATGATGGTGACCTTGATATTATAGTGGCTGGGAAATATAATTGGGCTAGTGATACTGCCTTAATTTACTTCAATGATGGATCTGGAAATTATTCACCGATAAGCGGTTTTGAATTTCCATCTTTATTCGGCCCTTCCATTGTTTCCGGAGATGTAGATAATGACGGTGATATAGATATCATCTACAATGGCTACCCAATTGTTCCAGGGAACGATGGCGGGCTTTACCGAAATGATGGGAATGGGGGATTTACCAAAGATCCTACGTTTGACATTATTGAACTTTTGGAAGGTGCGATGGCTTTAGTCAATATTGACAATGATACCGACTTAGATTTGATAACAACGGGAAAAATATTTAACGAAAGGTCATTTATTTATAGAAATGATGGATCGGGTAACTTTACAAACGACCCCAATACCTCCCTATTAGGTTGCTCGAACCCTGAACTAGTTACAATTGATATTGATATGGACGGTGACAATGACTTCATTGTTACGGGTGAGGTTAATTCTGGAGTAAGAACAAAACTGTTTGTAAATCAGGGATTAGGAAACTTCACCGAAATATTGGATTTAGACAACAACAAATTTAATTCTAGGAAGGTGGCTGTCAAGGATCTCGATAAGGATGGGGATTATGATGTAATACTCGCGCTGGATAGAGCATTTGACGCAATTGTAGTTTATGAAAATGATGGTTCCCTTAACTTTGCGAGAAAACCGGGAATCAACCTAGGGCATGAGATTTATTTTAGTGCCTTCGAGTTTGTAGACTTTAACCAGGACGGTAACGAAGAATTGCTAGTATCTGGTAAAGTGGCCGATAGTATTGATCATGTTACGCGCCTTTATAATGTAGACACCTTGTTTAATTTCACACTCCTTCAGGATAGCGTTTTTGAGGGTTTTGCATTTGGAAACATAGCATTAGGTGATATTGACGGCGATGGTGATGAAGACGTTCTAGTTACTGGCGAAACGCAAAAATATGGAGTGCTTTCACTTCTTATTAAAAATGGGCTTCGAGGCGTGGGTTTGGAGGATGGAACACTTCAAACGTCTCTTTCCGTTTATCCGAACCCAAGTTCAGGCTTATTAAGATTCAAACTTCCAACGGATGAAAGCTTTTTTTGCCAACTTTATAATATTCAGGGCGAAATGATTGATGATTTTTGGGTAAAGGATAATTCTGAAGTAACCCTTCACCTTAACCAGGGGCTCTATATTTTAACATTAAACTCGAGCAGCATTAGGACAAATGTTAAGTTAGTAATAGAATGATTCGAGTTTATAATAATCTTGAAGTCTGCTTATCTTTATGAAAAAGCCATCAAGAAGCGATTTACATATCCAATTAGTATTGAATTGAAATAAAAAACAACATCACTACCTTGTATATGTCTCAATACATATTTCGCCCATGCTTCTTGGCCTTAAAAGGACCTTGTAAAAAAGCAGTAAAGCATAATCCAACCACTAAACTTAGGCTAGTTCTGGTATAGAATAAACCACAAAACATATAATTTGAAAGCGATTTTAAGCCTATTGGCACTATTGGGATTAGCTGCTTCCAGTGCATTTGGACAGACAAAAGAGATTGAAAGCATTCAGTATTCCGAGATTACAGAACTGAATCCAAGTGACACCCTATTTAGGATCTACAAAGGGGAATGGTACCAAATGGGAGTTCCGTGTGGATATGTAAATCAAAAAGGTGACACCATTATTCCGATTGGAACATATCGATATTGCATTTTTGACACCGTGACGACTTATGCGATTGTTGGTGACCCATCAGACTTCCATGCTATTGACCAGAAGGGAAACCGACTCTATGAAGTATATTGGTTCGATAATGGCCCCGATTACCTGAAAGATGGATTATTCAGAATAATAAGAAATAATAAAATCGGCTATGCCAACGCACAGGGAGAGATTGTAATTGAACCTCAGTTCGACTGTGCGAACGCATTTGAAAATGGCATAGCTAAAGTTTCATTTAAATGCGACCTCAAGCAATTTGGAGAGCACAGAAAAATGAAAAGCTCGTCTTGGTTTTACATTGATAAAACCGGAATAAGAATTAATTAAAAAACTAAGCTGAACTAAGCCCTATTAGCAATGGTGTGCGAAGAGCTTAAGCTAATGCTTTCGCCCTGAAACAAGCCTTGGTTAGCACGAAAAGGAATTGCATCGAACCCTTGAAAGGCTTATGCACAGCTTTGCTGCTATTAATGACCGAACAAAAATCAGTTATGGATTTTTTCGCACGGACATTATCGTTAAATTTGTACGTATAAAGATCAACTATGGACACAAAACTGACTTTAAAGCTCAATCAAGAGATTATTGAAAAAGCCAAGCAGTATGCCTCCAATAAAAAAATGAGCTTATCCCGAATCGTGGAGGCCTATTTGCAGTCCTTAACGAATGAAAGTGACCCCTCGGAATTTGAGATATCGCCCTTTGTGAAAAGCATCTCTTCTGGGCATGAAATGCCAACTGACTTGGATTATAAAAAGGAATATTCTGAACATTTAATTGAAAAATATAAATGAGTCAAAGAATATTTATAGACACCAATGTAATGCTGGACCTTTTAGGTGAGCGAAAACCTTTTTATGAACCAATCGCCAAAATTGCAAGCCTTGCGGAGAAAGAGAAAATAAGCATGGTGGTATCTCCCCTATCATTCGCAACTGTAAACTATTTACTGGCAAAATTTGAGAATGAAAAAACAGCGAGAGAAAAATTAAGAAAGTTTAAGGTGCTCTGTGAAATCTGTTCACTTGATGAAAAAACTATTGAAAAAGGACTTAATTCTTCAATTAAGGACTTTGAAGATGCTTTGCAATATTTCAGCGCCTCTGAATCGGAATGTGAAATTATTATAAGCAGAAACGGGAAAGACTTTAAAAAATCATTACTCCCCGTAATGACGGCGGATGAATACCTAAAATCTCTAAATAATAGATAGCAAGCCTTGATGGAAAAATGAGTTTCCCCACTAATCAAGCCCAGTTGCCTCTCCACATCAGCCTAAGCCAAGCACCGTTCTCACCAATCCAAGAACTTCACTAACTTTCCCTTCCTACCCTTGCAATGCGGCGCAAAGGCTTTAAACCCCTTCCATCGGAAGTTTTCCGTTGATAGAGAAAGCTATTGTTCCTCTACAAAAGCAGGCTTGGAGCCAGATAGCCTTTGTACCAATCCTAAGCTAAATTAGCGAAGTCTAAAAGCTTCTCAGAAATTGATTCAATAAATAACTGCCATGAATTTTAGAGCTTCCTTCTGCGACCCTTTTAAACCAGATATAGTTGAAATGGGCGATATCGAGAAAGAAAACATTTTGGAAACTTTTGAGAATATACCTTGGAATCAAATTCTTGAGAAGATGGCAAAAGCTAAAGCAAAAGAAATCTACTTTTCCCCTTCCTTGGAAATAGAAAACAAGGATAATAAAAACGGACTATCGGTATCAGCATTGGATACTGGCGAATGGTACATTTTTTACAAGAGGCCAAAAATGCTAAAGAAGTTCTTCGGTCTAAGGGAGAAAATGGAAGAGAACTATCTCAGCAGCCTTACCGGTCAAACCGAAAACGATGTTCGTGAATGCCTTAAGGCCCTAATAGAAAACGATCTGGCTTTTTTGGAAGAAAAAATTAAATAGAACTGGCTATCCCCAACTGTAAAACAGATCGATACTGAGCATCCAATAGCGCTGCCTATCTTTGAAATCCACGGCTTTCGTTTATACCTTCCAAGCAAATTTCATTTAATCGCAAAGCCGCTTTAATCTCTTTTCTATTTGAAAATGAACAACGAACTTTTAACAGAAAGAACCAGGATCAGACTAATCACTACCGCAGATCTCAATTCAATTCACGATCTGCATTCATTACCTGAAACTGATACCTATAATACCTTGGGCATTCCTAAAAACATCAAGGAATCTCGGTCGATTATTGAAGCTTGGATTAAGGAACATCAAGAACAGAAAGCCCATCGGTACACCTTTGCCATCGAGTCAATTTCGAATCAGGGTTTTATAGGCCTAATTGGCTTAAAACTCGGAAGCGAAAAATACAATCGTTGTGAATTATGGTTTAAAATTCATTCTATGCATTGGAATAAGGGATATGCAAGTGAAGTTTTATCAAAAATGCTTGATTATGGCTTTGATGAATTAAAACTGCACCGCATTGAAGCAGGCTGCGCGGTGGCCAATATCGGTTCCATAAAAGTTCTGGAAAAAGTGGGCTTTATTCGCGAAGGCCGAGGAAGACAAATACTTCCTTTAAAATCAGGCTGGTCCGACAATTATGAATATGCCATTCTTGAAACCGATATGCGAAATCCAGATCGAAGCAATTGAAAACCACCTTAAAAAATCGCCGCATTAATAAACTTCCACATCTCCCATGTCAACGACAATTCTCTTAAGCCTAATCCACTCGCTTTTCATAAGCAGTTTCCCTTCCATTTTATGGCAGGGCGAAAGCACTTACAAGCATTTCAACCAAGCTGATTCCGCTATCTTCCAGGCTTATGAATATGCCATAAAACGCGAATTATTTGATGAAGAAAATGCGCTGTCGCGGGAAGCCCTTGATCGTGAATTTGACGACAGCCGAATGATGTTTATGGATTATCAACTGGTCCACAGTCCAGATGGGCTATTTAAAATCTACGCCATTCAACTGGAATCTTGCGGCGCCTATTGCAACTCGAGCTGGTATGCTTGGATTCATTATAATTTAAAGGCCGAGCAGGAAGAAAGTCAAAGCATCAACTTAAACCAAGTCAAAGAAATCCATCCACTACCCGATGGTAAATACCTCATCATCGATGAAAGCTGGGGCCGACCCGCATCAGTATTTACCGTGCGCTGTTTAAACGCCACCCTCATCTCCATTAAAACAGACAGTGTTTTACTGCATCCCATTCCATTTCGCAAGGGCGAGAAATTAGCTTTTTGTCAAGATGACGGACTGGAAGCCGAAGAAGCTTCTTTGAAATACAATCCCGACTCAAACACCCTTACTTATCGTTACATCAGTAGCTATGCCTATTCCCATGGCTTAAATACCGATAGTATTCGCAGCGGGGAATTTAACTACCTTAAGGGCGAGTTCCTTTTAAAGAAAGAAAATGTAATTCGCTGGGAACAGCCTTAAATTTACACCTCAATATTTTTTCATCGCTCTAAAATCATCCTATGTCCGAAATCGTAAAACTCGCCACCAACAGTGCAATCTTCATCAACCGAGTAGCCCAATTACTCCAGGAAGAACAAATTGAATATCATATTAAGGACAATGTAGAATCGGCCAGGCTCGCAGGCTTTGGCGCCTCTTATTACGATGTGGATCTCTATGTCGCTGAGGAAGATGCATCCAAGGCATTGGCAATTTTGGAATCGGCCCAAAAGGAGGATGAAAACTAATTGGCTTAAGTACTTTACACTCACCCCACTACTTTGGGCTTGCAACACTAATTTGCCCGAAGATACAGCCCCTAGCATATCGGAAAAGACTGAACAAGCCAGCATTGAAGATACAGTAGATGCCTCTCCTGCTCCAATCGAAACCGATTATGAGGCCTTGCTCACTATGCTGGAAGAATTTGCAAGAGCTTATAAGCCTTTGCTTCAGCTTCCTAGCCCAAAACTACCCGAGCTTAATGAGGAGCTTAAATCAGCGGTCTTGGAGCTGCAAAATCAAAGACCGGTAGAACTCAGACAAATCCTCACTATAATCTTCATCAAGTACCAACAAGCGCTGCAAAAATGCTGTGCAGAATATTATGATGCCGAATTAATAGACAAGCAAGAAATGGAACTGGAAGTCATTTATAAACATCTATTAAGCGAATATTTAGCCTCGCGCTCCCTAGCCTTCAACAAAAAGCAAATTGCCTTCTACTATATCCAAGACAATCCCGTTCTATTAAAAAACAAAGCCATCTCTGGACCTTATTACAGTCTAATGCAAATGCGTTTATTAGAATAAATTAGAAGCGCTGAAACAATGTTTACCAAGTCTCAAAACAAAAAACGCCTTATAAAGTCTGGCCATAACCACATATTGATCAGTGTATTAAGCATGGCCCTATGCATAGTACTCAGCTCCTTTTACCAGCCCACTTGGAGTTTTAACTGGCAAGAAATAAGGCCCGAAATAAGGGATTCGGTTTTGGTGGCGCAAAATCATAGCATTTCTAGCGGCATTGTAGGTTTCCATGGCTATACCCCAAAGCAATTTAATCGCCGCCATTGGATTATGAAAGAGGCGCATATAAAAGAACTCGAATTGCTATTGTACTACCCCAATGGCACTATTCAAGCCATCGCCTATGAGGGCCTTTTGCGAAAAAGAAATTATTCGGATAAATACGCATTAATGCAAAAAGCCCTAGCCGCAAGGGAATACGAGGTTCTGTATCAAATGGGCTGCGAAGCCGAAACAATTTCCATTGGCGGATACCTACTTTTTTATGTTTTTGAGCTCAATCGTTGGGACAATCGAAGCTTTAAAGCACAACACAGTTTTGGTCTTAAACCCAAAGAAATCAGAGAGCTTAGTCAGACCTATTGGCAGTCAATAGATTTAAAGGAGTGATAAACCCTTAAAAAACCAATAAATCAAAAACACAAAAGCCTCTAGGCTCACGATTTCCGAAAAGTCCAATCGCTTAAAAACCTTTTGAAATGCCCTACTCTTTGCTTTCCATCCTTCTATACCTCGCTTTTAGTCAAGCCTCTCAAAAGCCAGAAACCAGCTACCTCCTAGCTCGTGAATTCCAATATGAATTAGGCCAGCCTACCGAGTATCAAAACGGACTCGAAGTCCATGGCCACAGCGATGTTTACCGAATAATTCGCTTCTTCGATTCCACCCAGTTCCATGAAGTTGTTTATAAAGAAACCAAGTTCTACGACGCTGCCTTAAAGGATAGCAGCAATTTTCAATCGCTTAATAATGGCTTTGAAGTTTCGGTATTAAAGGGCAACTGGTCTTGGACCAAGGATTCCGTGCTAAGCCTAAACTATTTAAAAGAGGACGTTTATGATTTAGAGGAGTACGTTCGCTACCTGTATTTTCAAGGAAAATCGCGGGAGGAACAATCTAAAGTAGCGGTATTGCGATCCAGAGCATGGGATCTCCGTCAAAACCTTAAACTCAATAAAGAAGGAGCGCTTTGCATTATTGATGGTTTGCACCGATGTTATCAGCCGGATTACTAAAATCCCCGCTTTAAGAACGAAATTTCCTTTAGCTCCAAGCTCAGATCCCTGCGCGATAAAAGACTAATCCCCTAGCCTCCCAACCATTTAGAAAAAGCTTTGCTAGATTTTAGGCTTGCAAGCTCCAAGCCTTGGCTATTCATGAAGCTAAGTTCGGTCGCGGGATCTCAAAGGAGCTCCGCGATCTCCCTAAAGCTCCATTTCTAGCCTGCAACCTATCGCTCGCTAGGCCTTCTCTCACAGCTAATTAGCACCAACAAATCAAAATAGAGTTATTAAAGACCAGGGCATTTAATCAGTCGTACTTTTCGCACGATCCACGAAATACATATCAATATCACCCTTGCCCTTGGCATGTATTTTCCCCCTTGCTTCAAAGCTAAAACGCGCATCCTCCTTTAGCAGCTCATAGGTACTTTGCGAAATATTAATTTTCCCCACCGCACCATTCGATTCCATCCGACTGGCGGTGTTTACAGTATCACCCCAAATATCATACTGGAACTTTTTTATTCCTACTATGCCCGCAATCACCGGTCCGGTATGAATACCAATGCGCAGCTCAAAAAAGGGTAAACCTTCTTCCTCCTTTAATTTCTTGCCTTGTTCCACAAAATCCCGCATTTCAAGTGCCGCCAATAGCATTTCCGATACCTGATGCGCTTCGGTACTGGGCAAGCCACCGGCCGCCATATAGGCGTCGCCAATGGTTTTAATCTTTTCAATATTGTGGGCTTCACAAATCTTATCAAAAGCCGAAAAGCATTGATGTAAATCCCGCACCAAGTCCTTGGGCGCCATGCTTTCACTCATGGCCGTAAAGCCCTTAAAATCGGTAAACAATACCGTAACCTGATTAATAAGCTGGGCATCGGAGCTGCCCTTATCTTTTAGCTCTTGGGCAATTTGCGCAGGAAGGATATTCAATAGCAAACTTTCACTTTTATGTTTTTCGGTTTCCAAGAGGGAATACTGTTCTTCCAACTGCGAATTAGCGGCACGAATTTCTGTGGTTCGCTCTTTCACCTTTACTTCCAAGGCTTCGTTTTGCTCTTCTAAAATCTTCTTAAGCTTAATCTGCTGCTCCTTTTCTAATCGTGCCTTCTCCAGTTTCTTTTCGGCTAATTCTTTTAAAATGACCCGCATCCGATCGGCTAAACCAATCGCATAAAGCAAAGACTGTAAGGCAATTGCAATTTGAAAGGCATAACGACTAATGAAAACATTAGGCAAGAGTTCAAACTTCACCATTACAAATACCGCATAAGCGGCAAAAGCCAATACACTGGCAATAAGGAAATAACGCGCCGGCAGGTAATTTTTACGCATGGCCTGAATCGCAGCGAAAAAGGCCAAGCTATTCATAACAATACCCTCTAAAAGCATGAGGCTATTGGCAATATCTAAACGGAAAAAATAACCCCAAATATTAGTAAGGATTACCAGTAACATCAAGATGCTCAGCAGCCGATGATAAATCGGTGTTAGCTTCTTAGTATTTAAATAAACCTGGGTGAAATAGATAAAGGCACTAATAGATATTGCCGCTGCCACATAGGGCGAGTATTTCCCAATCGATGGAATTTCAGCAAAAAAGAGTTCGTTTAAAAAGCCCGTCACCGAAAGGTGATACAGGGCCTGAGTAAACATAAAAAGGGCATAGATTAAATAACCTCGATCGCGATAAATAAGGAAAATGATGGAGTTGTAAATCATCAAGGCCACTAAGATCCCCAGGAATATCCCATGGAAATAACGGGCCTCAATGGCCTCCCGCTCAAAACGTTCTTGATCTACCAGTTCAATATTAGCTATACTGCGAAACAGTAAGGAGAAATTGGAATAAGACGAAACACGGGCATAGATAATTTGCGGCTGGCTCGCAAGCTTTAGTGGAATTCCAAGATGCTCTTAATAAGCGATGGGCCTATTTGCTAAAGGAATATTTTCACCGGAAAGGATGGCTGGATAGCGGCCCTCCTTATTTGCAATATAGACCTCTAAACTATCAAGGTACTTCGCTTTTAAAATTGCCGTCTGCCCCTTATCACCCGCAGGTATTTTAATCCTTAACCAATAAACGGGCGTGCTTTTATCAAAGGTCACCTCATCCTCTTCCGAAAAAAGAAGCTTTTCATTGCTTCTCATCTCTATAAAGGAAGTCCGCCCACTGCTATCTGCCCATAGCTCAATCTTTAGGTCTAAAGCTGATTTTTGAGCATGAAGCGACAGAGGCCCTCCTAATAGCAGCCCAATAAATAATATGAAAAGGATCTTTCTAAGTCTCAAGTCTAATAAGGCCAGATGGGAGTAATTTGTCCGAACTGATTGTCAATAGTGAAGTTAATTTTATTCTCAGGATTGTCGGGTGTAATCGCGAAGTGACCGGGCAGCACGCTATTGGTAATTACTTCTTCAATTAGGCCTGCCTCATAAAAAGTTTGACTGGCCAGTTTGCTGCAAAAGAAAGATTCATTACCGCTTTGCTTGCCGGCAGCTCCGGCCACATAATCTACTACCATACCCCCATCTGTGGGATAGGAAAAAGAACGACCACTAACCGTTCTGGCATAATGCAATAGATCTGCTTCTTCCTGGCTTGTTAGGGCTTTTTCAAGCGGTCTTACCGTTACAATCATCGGCTCGGTATCTAAAGGAATAGCTTTTACATAGGCCATCAGACTATCTAAGGACACCATTTGGGCGCCATCGCTGGGCACGCCTTTTATATAATCTGGACCAAAGCGATCAGGATCATTTGGGTCGCCCGGTGCCGCCTGCCAAAAATAGAGTCCGGCCGGCTGACCATTGCTAGCAGGCAAATCAAATACGATCCCCACGTGGGTAAAGGGCTTGATATTTAATATGTCCATTTCCAAATATATAATCCCTATTCCAGCCGGATCAAAACCCACAAAAAGTAAAAGGTCTCCGGTTTTCAATTTATCCTTAACCTGGGAATAGGTGCTATCTGTTGCCGGGTTTATAGTGTCGCCCTCAATTTGCTTTAGGCTAGCAAAATCCGAATTAGCCGCAAGCGCGGTGGCTGGAAAAAGATGAAGTATTACTAAGGCTAAAAGGCCCAGCGCCAATTTGAATTGTTTGGTTTTCATGCTATTGAATTTTGGTTTTCCCAAATGTAGGCATTTGAAATAGGGAATAGAAGTCGCTAAAAACCTAGTGCCTTGAGCATTCTAAAAATGAGGATTAATGGATAAAAGGCTGGCTCCGATTTGGAAATGAAAGCTCGCCAAAGAGCTGCTCCAATAGATTTACTTAATTTGCCTCACTTGCAAATAGACAAAATGAATCACGCTGCTGCGATAGAACATATTATCAAGATTCTGGAAGAAGGTCTTTCCTCGGAACTGCACTACCATGCCCCGCAGCATACCATCGATGTTTTACAGGCCGCTGAGCTAATTGCTCAAAAAGAAGCATTAAGTGAAAAGGATTTGGCCCTATTAAAAGTCGCCGTGGCTTACCACGATTCGGGCTTCCTTAGTACCTATGCCAATCACGAAGAAGCCGGTGTTCAAATTGCCGAAAATGTATTGCCCCAATTTAATTTTAATGATGGGGATATCGAGCTGATAGCCAATATGATTCGCGCAACGAAAATTCCACAACAACCAAAGTCCTTGTTGGAGAAAATAATTTGTGATGCGGATTTATTTTACCTAGGAGGTAACTATTATTACAGTATTTCCCACGGCCTCTATAGCGAGCTAAAAGCACGAAATCCCGAACTGAGCAAAGAACAGTGGCTCGAAATGCAAATCTCCTTTTTGGAGCAACATGAATATTGGACGGACTTCTGTAAAACGGAAAGGCAGGCCGCCAAACTTAAAATACTGGCCGACCTAAAATCTAAAAGAGTGGCTTAAGCTCTAGCGCTTAAAATCTGTAAACCCTTATCATTAATCAGCAGACTTTCCTTATCCACATTTCCATAGTGGCGGTTGGCAGCAGACACATCGGTCATTACGGCTACTAAATCATAGCCATTGCTGGCAGCATAGTCTATAATGCTGTTGGAATAGCCAATTGAAAACTGGTCGGTCTCATGCTCTACGCTATTCCAGGATAGTCCTTTTTCATCGAGGAAACTTCCGATGGTACTTAGGTTGGATTTTAATTTTTCGTCAATCGCCTGGCCAGATTTTAGAACCGTGAAAATATCAAACTGGGCATTTTCTCCTGCTACTTCCATGCAAGCCTCCACTTTAACCAGAATATCATCATGAGGCGCAATTGGCAATAGTACTTTTTGAAAAGCCTTTTCAGCCAATGGACTATCCAAGCTTAATACCAGCGTAGTTACTGGTATATGCTTCACCAGTTTATGGATATTGGCCCCAAACAAGTTTTGCTTTAAGCCGCGCTTTCCGTGGGTGGCCACCATTACGAGCTTGGTGCCGCGTTCCTCCACAATGGGCGCCACTTCGCTGTATAAATCCCCTTGCCCAAATTGAACACTATAATCTATGCCCGCCTCTTTCAACTTCGCTTCAAAAGGCTTCATTTCTGCCTTTAGTTCCTCTGGCACCTCACCATAATAGGATTTAGAAACATGACAAAGGCAAATGGAATAGTTGTTGGCCTGGGCTAAATATATTGCCTGCTTTAAACAATGCTCAGAAGCGGGGGTAAAATCTATAAGCGCTAGAATTTCTTTCATAGGGTATTCTGTGGTCGACTAAAATAAGTTATTTCTGCAATTCCAATTCTACAAATTGGCCAAAAACCAAATTGCCGTTTATTCCAAATGGATTAATGCTTTTAAAATAGCGAGCTTAGTATCTTAGCCTTAATTCTTGCAAGGCCAACTGCATAAAAAGCAGGAATAATTGTCCCTTTATGCTCATCCTAAAAAAAATCTTTTTCACCTTTCTCTCCATCCTACTCGCTTATAATGCCATTAAGCTTAGTGGTATATTCCTAAAACTCAGTCCACTTGAATTTTCAAACTTGGCTATAATTGTATCAGCCGCAGCCTTTAATTTGCTGATAACCGGGGTCATTGCCTTTTTGGGCTTTGTTTATCCCACCAGTAAGCTTCTTCCTAAATCCTATTACCGACTAAAAAATGAAGCTCAGCTTAACAGCCTCTACAAATGGCTAGGCGTTAAAGGCTTTCGTGTTTTCCTCTTGCTCACCTTCTATCGAAAAAAGGAGAATAAGAAATACTTCAATGGCACAAAGAGCGGCATTATTCAATTCGATTACAATACCCGGCAGTCGGAGTTTGGTCATCTTATGGCTTTCATTTTTATTCTACTTCACTCCTGTTTCCTTCTTTTTTATGGGCATTGGTCGCTCTTCATAGCCAGCCAGATCATCAATGTTATTTTCAACTTCTACCCCATTGTTTTGCAGCGCAAGCATCGCATTAGTGTACAACGCATATTGGATAGAGTTTAAGCAATGTGCCTTATGGTAAACTATCATCAACGAAAGTTTAAAGTCCTGAAAAACAGCACTAATGGGGAAGTTGCTGATGATCTTATTTTCGAATACCAACAAGAAGGAAACATCCTAAGTTGTCAATACGCCGGTGGTGAAATTAAGCAGGGCCAGCTACTCGGAACGGTAAACCCTGCTGGCGCCCTAGATTTCGTTTATCAGCAAATTAATGCAAAAGGAGAACTACGGACGGGTCGCTGTCAATCGAAGCCCGAGCTTATGCCTAATGGAAAAATTCGTTTACATGAGGAATGGCAATGGACATCTGGTGATTTAAGCAAGGGGCATTCGATATTGGAGGAAATAAGCTAAGTGCTTTCACGCCATATTACTCTTAGAAAGCTCTAGAGCCAATAAATAGGGACTAGACACTCATAGCCTTTTTTGACCTCAAGCCTATAAAAGCTTAACTAATGTAAGCTTCTCCAGCCAAGGGCATCAAGGCATTAAATTATGTGCTAGCTTCGAAAGCCAAAACAATCCTCACTCTAGTCGCTTATATCCTTTATGGACCTTCGCTATAAAGCCCTTCGAAATAACTGGTATCCCGAACGCTACCATGGCAGGAAAAAGCAAAAGACCTTTTTCGAAGGTTGGTATTTTAAATTAGAATGCCCTGAACAAGCCTTCACCCTGGCCTTAATTGCGGGAATCTCTATGAACAAAACGGGCGAGCGCGAAGCCTTTATCCAATACCTTATCAAGCCCGGGGGCGAAAGTGTTTACCACGCTTTTAAGCTTGATGAGTTCCAAGCATCTGAAAACGAGTTTAATTTAAGCATTGGCTCCAATCAATTTTCCATGGATGGCATCAAGCTGGAGCTTCCAGAGCTAAAGGGAAACTTGGTATTGGTTAATCACCAGCGCTGGCCAAAATCTATACTAAAGCCCAATATTATGGGCCCTTTAGGTTATTGGCCGGGGCTTAATTGTTACCATGCCATAGTAAGTATGCGCAATAGCATTAAAGGACAGCTAGTATATAAGAATCAAACTATTGTGCTGGATGATGGCCTAGGCTATATCGAAAAAGATTGGGGTAAATCTTTTCCCGAAAAACACATCTGGATGCAATGCAATCGATTCTCAAATCAGCAGACCAGCCTTTCCTTGGCAATTGCGCCAGTGCAAATACTGGGGCAGAGCGTTTTGGCTTATGCGGTCATTCTAAAGCTGAATCACAGGGATTATCTTTTTACGACTTACCATTTATCGAAGTTCAAGGGAAGTGGCGATGCGGAAGATTTAAGACTTGAATTTAAATCCAGAAGGCATCAGTTGGAAATTTGCGCCAGCATGAAAGACTCCCAAGCCATGCGCATTCCAAACCTCGAAGGTATGAAGGGCCTGGTGCATGAATCCTTAGAGGCTTCCATTGAATTTGCACTTAAGGATCGGACGGACTCTGCAATTATAGCAAAGGATCGAAGCGCTGAGGCGGCCATGGAACTTTCTGGCAAATGGTTTTAAGGCTTAGCCCATATTTTCCTTAAAGTGGACCCTTAATAAAAATGCTAATTTCGATTGGCAAATTCACACTAAAAACTTACTCTAAATGACGGCTTTAAAACGAATAGTACTGAGTGTTTGGATAATCAGCTCCATCGCTTTAGGAGAAGTTGATGGTCAAATTTTAAAGTATAACGATTATCATGAGGCCCTGCCCAAGGCTCAAGAAGTGCTAGATCAGCTAAATGCTACCTATAGCCCCGATAATCCTGCCAGGGCCTATAAACTAGTGCGTAAAAAAGAAGGCTGGTCTCTTTTAAAAATAGCCTACTTCACCACGGATAGTGTTTTAGAGGAACAATTATTTTACTCGGCAAAAAAGGGGAAATACCTCAATTTAGATTTCCCAAAAGCCACCGAGGTAAATGTGAAGCAAACTTTTCGAGTAAGCTTGGATCGTTTTCTAAAAAAAGGGATCTACTATGGCTATCCAGGTTGGGCCGCCGATATGGTTGAAGAATTTGAAGAGCAGTCGCTAGATGATAGTTTGCTGTACCTGCTGGGACGTGCTTATGATGCTCTGGCCAGCCAACTAGTCCGAAAGTCGCTCAATAAGCGAGGTCAATTAAATGCAGATGAGCTTGCCTCTTTTAAGCATAATGCCCAATTATGCCTGGCCTCTTTTCAAAAACTTCAAGATCGCAATCCGAACTTCCATACCCTAGTTGGAAATATCCGCACCAAGCAAAGCGGCAGCTGCGCTAATTTTTGGTTCCTCTCAAAACTTGCCGGTCAAAATTCCCTGGCCAATCAATTTCTACAGCAATGCGATTTTAACCCTGCCCTATTATCTTTTGGTAAAAACCTATTGCGATCGGTTGCTAAAGACGGTATCCTCTTTACCAATGGCGACAATGACACCTATCCCGCCTGGTACTGTCAGGAAGTTTTAGGCTTCCGAAAAGATGTTTCGGTAATAAATCTATCCCTTCTCAATGCGCCTTTTTATTTCAACTATCTTTTAAAACAAGATCCGAATCAAAAACTCCTTTGTCAATTAAAGGCGAGCCATTTCACAAATCCTGTTTGGCAAGTATCCTATTTCCGACAAGATCCACAGCTTCCAACCATGCTTGCCTCGGATTTCATCGACTGGCGCACTAAGGAAAGCCCCAGAAAACTAAGCTCTATGAGCATTGATGGCAGGGAATTTAAAGTAATGAGTTTCCCTAGTCAAAATTTGGTACTTCCGATTGTGGAAGGTGATAAACGAGACAGCCTTCAATGGAAGCTTAACACCAGTGTACTTAGTCAAAGTAATCTCATCTGCATTGATATCATTAGTTGCAATAAGGAAAGGAGACCCATTTATTTTGCTCACTCCATAGGCAGTAGAAATGAAGATTTTCTTTGGTTAATGGACTATTTAGAGTCTGAGGGTTTAGCGCTAAGATTAAGCCCTAATTTTCATAAACCAAACGTCTCTGGGGAGGTAGGCAAGCTTGCCATAGATGTTTGTTTTAAAAATCTCAGTGAAGCCTTTAATCTTAAGACCTTGAAGGATGAGGAAAGCCATCAAGATAGCAGTGTTTACCGCTATGTGATGAACCTTCTTTATATATATGGCCGGCTAGGCTTGGCACTCGCTAAAGAAGGCCGATTTGAAGAGGCTCTAAAAATAGTTGACCTTATAAATGAAAATAGTCCGCCCCAATTATACCCTCCAAATTATTTCAGCTTAAAAATTATTGAGACCTATTATGTCGCTCAAAAACCGCTGCAGGCTCGCCACATGGCCGAAAGTTTAGCGCAGGAAATATTAGGGAAATTCCCCCATTCTAAAGATGGTAAACTATTGCCCATCAGCGACCCAAATCGACGGGAGCAAAGTCAGGCCTATTTTTTCAAACTACTGGTAGAGCTTGTTAAGCTATATGAATATCAAGATGGTTATGAGGATCAAGAATATGATCTTAATGCTTTTGAAAAGGACGCGCTAAGCGTTCAATTACAGGAGCTTAACAGTAAAATGAAACGATTAAATTAGCCTTCTAATTTTAAACCAATCCCTAGCTTTTCAGCGATGAGTAAAACAGACTTTGACAATATTGGTCAGTCCTTAGCGGAAGAAGCGGAAGTTAGCGCCGGGCAAATGTTT
Organism: Bacteroidota bacterium; assembly: GCA_024742495.1. GTDB lineage: Bacteria > Bacteroidota > Bacteroidia > Flavobacteriales > Schleiferiaceae > Croceimicrobium. Next base: position 413,630 of record JANSYJ010000002.1, on the reverse strand, counting down.
GGTAAACCATGTTTAAAAGTCAGCAGCAAGGCCTTTGCGGCATTCTATAAAGAGGAGATGGTTTTTAAAATAGGTTTTGATGCAGTAGCGCCTTTGCTTATAAAGTATTCGGGCAGTCAGAAATGGGACCCTTCAGGGAAAAATCGCGCTATGAAAGATTGGCTGCAAGTACCAGCCGACTACAAAGAAGATTGGCCCGAATTAGCGAAACAAGCGCTGGCCTACGTTTCTGGAAAAAGCTAAAAAAGGTCCCTTCCGCAGAAAGGACCTTTCCCTTATTCAAATGCCTCAGTCATTCGGATTAGCTTTAAGTAGCCTTTTTTACCATTATAATTACAAACCACAGTGGTTTCCACCTCATTCACGGGAATTATAAAGAGGACTTCAAATCCATCCTTAGCTTGAAATAAACTAATTTGATTAAGAAGGAACTCGATATACACAGGGTCTTTAAAATCCTTAGCCTGGGGGTGATGCATATTGCTGGTATAGATGCCTCCATCAAATTGGCTGGGATCAACCGTACTTCCCTTTTCCACAAGCGGGTACACGGTATAAAGACCATCTACTTTTGCCACCTCGATAGCCACTTGTGCTTTTAGGTAAGTTGAAGAAATTAGCAAAAAGCTGAGTAGGATTTTTTTAAAAGCTGACATCATTTATGGTTTAAAGTTCTCCCAATTCCGTTGATTGCGTAACATCCATTTTGCAATCCCCTTCACAGGTACATTCCATTTGAATAGGATCGCCAAGAATGACGCGTTCGGTGCATTTGGCACTCGCCTTAATACAGTCGCCATTACAATCAACTTCAAAGCTCGGCGCATCGCGACCCTCTTTTAAATAACTCAAACTAATAGTCTTATTGCCCTTTAGGTCATCAATAAAGTACTTAACTGCATAAGAGTTTGTGGTAGCATAAACCGCGATTTGATAAACGGCGTAGTGGTCCAATCCGTATCGATCCCTTAGGCTTTCCGACAATTGTGCTTGAAAAGTTCCGTAGATCGCACTTAAGCTATCCACCTGCCTTTTCCCTAAGGCCGAATGTTCCACACCTCCCGCACTTGGACCAACTTGTACCCTGGCAACCTTTAAAGCACAGTCCTCTTCGCATTGGCATTCGTAAACCTGTGGCCTCACATTTATTCCCTTCCCAGAGCAATCCACACAATCTCCTTCGCAATAGAGCATCCATTCAATCCCATTCGGTTTCTTGGCTTGTGCTTCCATGCTATCTTGTTCCATCAGTCGAACCTCAGAACTCATTTCTTCAGCTGCTTGCTTCGAGCAACTTGCAATACTTAAAACAAAAGCTAAAATAAAGCCTAAACGCAATAATTTTTTCATGATAATCAATTTGGTTATTTACGCTATCAAACCTAGCAATCCTTCTATTTAATCACCAATAAAAAATAAAAAGCGATAGGAATATTTCCACAATCTAAGCGGTTCAACCTTTCTTTTTCAATAACTTAACTTTAACGAGAATATTTTTAATTTTTTTTACATCACTTTTAAAAAGCCCCAATTCAGAACAAATAGTTCAATTTAAAGACAACTTAATATTCATTAATTGAATAATATATTCCATTTAGGAATGGACTTTTCCTAATTCCGGGCTAGGCGCTCCAAAAACGCTTATACCTCGCTTGTTCAGATTAAGCTTTTGATTCGCTCTTTAAGCATGCAATTACCAATTTGATACCTTGGTCAAAGCAATATTTCCCAAGCCATGATTCCATTCCTTCTAAGCACTTTCCAAATTTTAGTAATCTACAGCGGCCTTAATCCAATAAAGGCCCCTCTAAGGGAAGTAGATCCCGAAATAAGAGTGGTGGTGCAAAAGCTGCTGGATGAGATTTCTTTGGAGCCCGGAGAAAAAATGGATACCCTAGCGATTCGACAACTCTTTCATCCGAAAGCTTCCATTGCGGTCTTAAATCCCGGCGACCAACATTTAGAGCTGGTTAGTTTAAATGAGTTTTTGGTTTTTCTTACCGATGCCAGTTATGAGGAAGGCTTTAGCGAATGGGAACTAAAAAGTGAGGTACGACAAATGCAGGACATTGCCACCATCTGGCAAGCTTTTAAAGGTGCCTCTGCCAATGGAGATGAAGCTCAAGGAATTAACAGTTGCCAATTGGTAAAACAAGAAGGGGAATGGTTAATCCTTAATCTCCTCTGGACCTTTGAAGCTAAAAGCCCTTGGCAGGATAGCTTCCCAGATTCGGAATAAATCAATCATCTGACTTTAGCTTAGCCAGAACAGTGATCCGGTTCTAGCCTAAATCGAGCCTGTTCTTTATAGTCCAATATGCTTAGACCCACATCACTGGGCTTCCTTAGAGAGGAACTCTACATTGTGGCCATCCGTTTTAAGGACCTGGCTCTGCTGTTTCCAATCAAATATACCTAAGGCCAAATGAAGGCTTAATTGCCAGGAAATGAATTTTGCTAAAAAAAGTCTTGCACCCACGAACAATAGCTAAACAAACCTAGTTAATAGTAATACTATTGCTTGTTGAAATATTACTCTTAAAACACCATTACTATGAAAAAGCTTATCGCTTCCTGCCTCATGCTTACATTTCTTCTCAGCAGCTGCACGGTAATTCGTGAAGGAGAAGTTGGGGTTAAACGCAATCTTGGAAAGTACCGTGATAATGTTTACACCAGTGGTTTAAAAGGCTATGTGCCAATTTTCACTACCATTAAAAAGGTATCAACTCAAACCAATAATATAGAGGTGAATATTACCATTCCCTCTAAGGAAGGTTTGAGTATTAAATCAGAAATCTCCATCCTCTACAGCATTATGCCCAATAAGGTCCCTACCATCTTGCGGACCATCGGAGAAGACTTTGAAAGCAATGTTATACTACCTGTTTTTAGATCGGCCATTGCCGATGTGACTTCTCGATTTTTCGCAAAAGACATGCACAGCGGAGAGCGCTCTACCATTGAAGTGGCAATAAAGGAGCAAATGATGAAGAATTTAGAAGGCCGCGGAATTTTAATTGAAGCGGTTCTAATGAAAAGCATTCAATTGCCAGCCAGTCTCGCCCGCGCTATTGAAGCCAAGCTATCCGCGGAGCAAGAAGCCCAAAGAATGGAGTTTGTACTGCAAAGTGAGCGTCGTGAAGCACAGCGCAAGAAAATTGAAGCCGAAGGGGTGCGAGATGCTCAACTGATCATTGCCGAAGGCCTAAATCCCATGATACTGAACTTTAAATCTATAGAAGCCTTTATCGAGCTCGCAAAGTCCTCAAATGCGAAGGTTATAATTACTGATGGATCTCTACCAATGCTAGTAGATTCAGAAGGAAATATCCAATAAGGTTATCCACCTGACTCTGCGGGAAACCGTCTTCCTCGAGAAGGCGGTTTTTTTTTGTTTAGTCCCTGGACTACGCTTAGAAGCAATTGCTTAATTTGCTGGGTAATTCTGTACCTATGATAAATAGCACCTCTCACCCTAAATTCAGCCTCTTCTCTGCCCTATTTGTTCTTTTACTATTTATCGGCTGTAGCCGAGATGAGGAAGAACCTGCTTACGATGTCAATAGCACAGAGTTTCGATTTGGCCACAACAATGCCGCGGTAAATGTCACCACCTTTAATTCTACTCGCATTTTACGTGCGGCCACTAGCGGTGGTCCGCGACAGATTTACGATTCCCTGGATGTAGATATGGATCAAATAGCAGACTTTAGCTTCGAAGCGAGCTATGGCAATGTACCAGCGGCAAATCTAGAATTTGGCGGAATCTCTATTATTTCAAGGACTGGTCTTTACCAGTTTTTAATGGGACCAATACTTTTCGATACAATTTACCATTGCTATAATGGCAACGACACCTTCGCCTATAATTTGGCCAGCAACTACAGCTGCGCTAATAGCAAAGCAGTTGGCTTCGAAATAGTAAAGCAAGCCATCTCCTTTTCCTTTGGGGATGCTGCTGGCAACCCGACTAGCAATCCCGATTATGGCTGGGATAATCAATCGGCTCCATTTTGTCAATTCAGCTCTGGCTATTCTTTTAAATACCAAAGTGACTACCGCTTCGAAAACTTTCCAATCCCCAATAATAAAGAGCTGTATATCCAATTTCAAAACCGCTTAACCGGTCAACTCGGCTGGTTGCATTTGAAAGTGGTGAATTTCTCGGAACTCCAGATTTACGATTATGCCCTGGAAAAGCTAATCTAAATTTAGTCTAAAGGGCAGTCTTTGAGGAAGGCCGCTATTTCCTGCATATCCCTCTTTTAAAACCTTCAGGAATACTAATTCATTTTTTAGATGCGTTAAAAAAGCATCTAACCAATTTAGCTATGCTCAAGTATTACCTTCTGGGAGTTTTCCTATGCTGCAATTTTGTTTCCTCTGCCCAAGAATCAAGTTCGATCTCGGTGTTTTTCGATATCAATTCGAGTACCGCCAATCCTCAGGAAACCGAAAAGCTTAAGCGCTTTATAAATCAATTATCATCAGAAAATGTCCAATCGATTTCCCTCGTAGCTTACGCTGATGCACCAGGTTCCGATGCTCATAACCTCAGTTTAGGGGAAAAGCGATTGCAAAACATAAACAAGATTCTAAACAAGCAATTCCCGGATAGCCTCTTTGAGTTTAAGAATAACAGCACCACAGCAAAGGAATCTCCGGACTATAATGCGGCCTTACGCAGAGTGGATCTCAAGTTCACCTTAAAAGCTAAGGAAGATTTGGGTCCTGGGATCGAGTATCTACTTGCTCAATTAGCGATGCAGCCCGATACTTTTAAGATATTCAATACTAAAGACACGGTGCTCATAAGCAAACAAGGTTCTTTAGTTTACATACCTGCTCTGGCCTTTCAAGGAGCGCGCAGTGATAAACCAATCCAAATCATTCTAAAAGAAGCACGAAAAAAGTCGGATATGATATTGGAGAAACTCACCACTTCTTCAGATGGCCAAATGCTGATTTCAGATGGCATGTTCAAATTAGAAGCTCAACAGCAAAACCGTTCACTTGATATTGCTCCTACTAAAAGCATCAGCTTCTTTAAACCAAAGGAAGCAGACCTTGACATGCCCCAGTTGTTCTATGGTCAAATTGAGGATAGTCTTCACTTTATAAATTGGAAGTTGAATGGATCAAATTCTCTAAATCCGTTTACTGATTTTCAAATGGGCTGCTGCAGTTTCGGAAATGCCTATTGTCCTTTTTTCTTTTGCCGAATACGACAGTTTCTTGGTATGGAAATCCCTCAAAAGGCAGCCGACAGCCGAGACATCCGTCTTTTACAAGCCTATTTTCAAAAGTATGAAGTTACTGATATAGAGCAGTTAAAGAATGCCCTAATTAAACTAAATCCCGAACTAAAAGATCAGCTAGATTCACCCGAAGATATGTTGCAAGCCTTAAGAGAAGCCGATCGTATCGCTATGGAGGAGGGTTTTTCAAATGGTAATATTAACAGGGGAACTCTCAGCTACTACCTCTTTAATATGGGGAACTTAAACTGGATAAATATTGATTCATTTTACAATCTGCCTAAAGAGGAATTAACGACTCAAAAAATTTTAGTAGATGTTGCTGGTCATACCGATGTGAAAATCGTTTTCAAAGATTTAAACTCCGTTCTTAGTCCAAATGGGACCACTAATGGCGCCTATTATTTTAAAGACATCCCTAAAGGTGAAGCCGCCTATGCCCTTGGTTTGCAATACATCAAGGGGGAAGCCTATATCGCCATAAGCGAATTTAAAATTGGAGAAAAGGTAGAACTGAACTACCAAAAAGCGAGCTTAGAGCGCATTAAAGAAACATTAAAGACGATTGACAGCTAGGCTGCTAGGGTGAAAACAAAGGCTCCTGCCAATCAAATTAGATCCTCCTATTTTTGGAACGTAATTTGAATACATCATCGAAAGATTATTATGCGCCTGCCAAGTTTTTACCCCTTCATTTTATCTTGCTTATTCGCTCTTTCATGGTCCAGCAGTTTTGGACAAGCCCAGGCTTTCTTCGCCAATTTTCCCGATTACTACAATTATGAATTAAGGGTAGACTCCATTCAAAGCATAGAATTCAATTCGGAAGGCTACCGCTACAAACAGGGCAATGCAGAAATGACTATCGGCTGCAGAGAAGCGATCCGTATTTCACCGGCCTTTAGTCTTAGCCTGCAGCAGGAGGGCATTCATGAAATTATGCCGAGGCACTGGGCCAAAAAGGAGGACCAAAAACACATCCCCGGTTATAAGCTCCTGCTCTACGGCTATAAAAAGCAGCACAATTACAAAGACTCCCTGCTACTTGTCGCCCTGCAGGATTATTGCACCTATGGACAAATCAATTACACCTTAGAGCTTTCGGAGTACATTCTGTTTTCTTACAATTATGCCATTAATAGCGCAGGCCATGTTCGCCAATTGGAAAAACTGGGCTTGTGGACTTCTTTTGAATCGGCCCTCAAGGAATCCCTCAAAAAAGAGCTGCCAAATAAAAACATAGTTTACAATGCCCACCAACAAAGGGAACAAGGTCTAGAAACCCTGGAGGGATCATTTTACTTTTCGCCTTCATCTACGGTTCAGTCTCTCTTACCAAATAACTTTAAGGCCATCGCGGTAGCAGAAGAAAGCAGCGCCAAAAAGCTAATTCTCAAAAAAAATGGCAAAGGAAAAATGATTGCCAATTACAATCAAGCGCGCAGCAATTGGTATCGCGATAAAACCCTTTATTGGATTGATAAAAATCTATTATTCCTACATGTAGAAGGTTGGGGCCTTTCGGTTTATCAAATCTTCGGTCCCAATTGCTTGGTTAATCTGAAAAATCAACATGCCTACGTCAAGAAAGATTCCAGCAATTAAGTAAATAATCCACCAACTAAGATCGCCTTCCAAGGCCGTCCGTACAAAATAAGCCTGCATCCTTGCCACTTATGACAAAAGATGCAGGCTTTATACTGTGTTTTTTACTGCAATAATTCGCTTAGTTCAGTACGATACGCTTTCGATAGCTTTGCCCGGCTCCTTCCAGCACAAGCATATAAACGCCTTTGGCTTGACTAATTGCTATGGTCCATTGAGAATCGTGTTGGGACAAATCGTATTCCTCCAATTTCGAACCACTTAGGTCGTAAATACTAGCTTTCTCCAATTCACCAGCTAAGCTACTTGCCTTAATATTTAAGCTCGATTTCGTTGGTTGCGGATAAACTTCAAAGGGAAAGAAGCTCGCATTGGTCATGGAAAGTAAAACGCTAGAGCTTATGGTATCGCTTGGCGCTGATGGTGTACCACAAGAACCGCTCACCTCGGTAATAAAATACTCCGCGGGAAAAGCTTGACCACTTAAGGATAGCTGAGTGGTATTGCGATTACTTAAACTATCAATAGCGAAGAATGGCGTGCCCGGTCCGCTATTTCCATAAAGGATATAATTATCAAATGGCGAGCTCGCTTGCGATTGGCTAGCAGTCCATTGCAAATCCAAATCGCCATTTACATTACCTCCAGCAACCGATAAAAGCGGACCTTGATAAGCCGATGGATAAAGATCAACCAAAATGGTGATACCCCCAGTTTTAGGATAGGGACAAGCTTGATCGGTCGCCTCAATATAAAAGGCATAAGTGGTTCTTCCTTGCAGGCCTGCACTTAATAGATTGCATTGGGCAAGCCAATTAAAATTATAATACTCATTTAAAGACCCACAGTAGCTAGCGCTGTAGGGGTTTAAAGTGGCGCAAGGCCCACCTTGCGGACAACCGCTCGGAATACCTGGATTACTAGAATTAATCCTTGTTCCATTGGCGCTAACACAAAATGTTTGAGGGAGCCCTGTAGTGCTGTTTATATCCAAATCCTGCACTAGGATATTGAAATCAATGGTATCATTATTTCGCGCTGCTATACGATAGGTGCTACCTTGTTGTTTAATAAACGGATAAGCGACGGTATCAATAGCGAAGCTTGGAGGATTATTTTGCCCAAAGGCCCAAGGCGATACAAAGCGGACTGGCAATTCGCGGAAGACCTCAGCTATTAGCTGCTTATTTCGATACGACTTAATCACCAAGGCATTCTGGTAAAATCCATTAGTAGCCCCGTAAGTTTCTAAGCTAATTAAGCCATTGATGGGATCCAGTTGATTTGGACCATTTAGCGGATTTTCAGTTTGATCTGGAAAAGGTGCATTACTGCTATATCCAGCATTAAAAGCGGCTGGAGTGTTAGAAGCAGTAAGTACATCTGCAAACTCAACCACTATAGAGTCTTGGTCAAAATCCATGGCCTGATGATTAAACTCAAACAATCCATCAGAAACAACCATCTCGCGACTTTGACCAAAAACCGGTGCATTATCGTAGCAGGCGCTAGCATTTAGGGGGCCGCTACTGCCTGGCACTTGATATGGGTACATTTTTGCCCTGAGGTAAATACCATTTGTCCCGGGCGCATTTTCATAGCTATACTTACAGCAAGAGGACCAGGAGAATTCCCACCCACCTGCTGGAGGAGTACCATTTAATGAAACAGAATTGCTTCTGTACACCGTTCGGGTAGTTGCGCAGGCGGAAGAAGAGCAACTATTCGACATAGTGGAGGTTAAGATCGGAATATGCGTGCAAATAATATTCCCTGCCGGACCATTAATAATTTGCGCATTTGTTGATATCGCGGGGCCAGTACAATCATGATAGACAACCAGCGAAAAGATGTATTGATTATTGCCGGCACACTCCCAGTATATCTCTCCTCCTACGATGTGACTAGCTTTGACTTGACCCACTGAAAAACATAGACTAAGAAGACACAGTCCGATAATTCTCTGAAACATTGCGATTGATTTTTGCTCTAAACTAAAAAAAATACTGATCATCCTCCACATCAATGAGTTATCGGCGAGCACAAAAAAATCCCGATAATGAAAAGCATTATCGGGATTTAAATATTCTTTTAATTTCCTGCTAATTAGCGATGTCAAATATTTTTTCTACCGCTGGGAAGTCGTACCAGCTTTGGTTTTGGCTCCCGCCCGATGTGGCCCAAGTTTGAAACTGAGGGAAGGCTTCCACCATGTCAATTCTTTCCAAAGGATGATCATAATCATTAGCGCTCACTATCTCAATGGCCCAAGGTAAACCGTCGGCGGTTTTAAAGTCGCCATTATCATCAATGGTATTGGCCAAGGTATTGTCAAAAGCAGCACTGCCACTAAATCCTGGACGGTGAACTTCAAGACCGCGATTATTAGAACGGAATAAATACAATTCTGGAATGAAATTAACGGTTACACCCGACTTAAAGTTAACCGTGAACTTCAGGGTATCTGGCGTTAAGCTTGGTCCCACACCATTGTTTTGGTAGTACTCGCTAATATCACTGTAAACATTAGAGCTTAAAATAAAACCATTGTCATTAGAGGCATCATTGGCAATATCGCCGCTTATGGTGCTCGTTTTCTCTCCATTAAGAATGGTCTTATCCTGCTTGCGTAACAAAAGTCCAATACCATTATTATGTCCTGCTCCAATCGCATCGATACTTATGGCAAACTTTGCGTCCACCAATTCATTATCGGCATTGCGAGCTATTTCCACTTTTTGGGTAAGCACTAAGTCATTAAAATCGTAATCACCTTTTCCTGGCCATAAATCTTCGAAAGCTAAAATTTGATTTCCAGCACTGGGGAAATAACTGCGGTAGGCACGACTGGCATCTTGAGGATAATCATCCTGAGAATCAGCTACTCCATCGCCATCCTCATCACATTCGATACGGAAGTTATCCAAGAAATTTCCTACGGAACCGTTGCCACTTCCGGTGCTTACAGACTCAAATACAAATACGGTAGTTACCTGTCCGGCTGGCACTTGATACACACCAGAGTGGTAACCCCAGGCACTAGTACCATCTGCCATTAATCCTACTTCGGTTGCTGTTGAAACGGTAGCGCCAATGCGAACGCGAGCAACATCAACACCTTGACGAGCACGGTGATACACGGACCAACGAATGCTGGAACCTGGCTCTAAACACAAAGACTGGTAAAGGGCAGCATTGGGGTAATTATTAGCATTAATTTCAAAAAACTGATTCCCTTCTTGTGAAGGAACGCCGTTAAAGCCAGTTGACCAAATTTCAATTTTCCCATCCGGAGCAGTGGTTTCCCAGCCTGGCACCTGGGTTTCGGAAACTATACTGAAACTGTTAGCATTTATAACCGGTAGCTCCGCTAAATTATTTTCAATGGGGCTGGCACAAACCGTACAAGAACCTACAGAAGCAGTTTTCCCATTCTTATTAGATCCTGAAGCACTAACTTGAAAGTTGTAATCTCCTGGTCCATCAATTTTCCAAGACTGCCCGGTGTAGGGAAAGGAAATATAGTGTTCGCCATTAGCGGGAAGTTCTACTTTAAAAGAAGCATCTAAATCAGCTACTTGAGTTTTCTCCAAAATGGCACCATCTTTATCAGTAAGGTACACGAACTCACGGTCCACAGAAATGTTATCCGGGTTTTGGAAAGCTACTCTAATCTTGCCATTTAAACTGGCTGACCAATCAAAACCGGAAGCTACTTTGAGCGCTTCCATATGATCAACTGCTGCAGAACTATCCGAAGAATCGTACTCTTTCTCTTCGCAAGCAGTCCCAAGAACTAGGGCGAAAATCAAGAGAAAAATGTTGTTTGGCGTTTTCATAGTAAAAGAATATGAGGCTAAACTAGACTCTCATTAAACACTCGCTTTAAAAATTCGATTAAGGGTAAATTATTAAAGATTAAAGTCAAAAAATCCCGACCTGCTCTTTCGAATAAGTCGGGATTATGTCTTGCCTTCTATTACCCCAAAAGCAAGTTTATTTTAAAGCCCTGTTAAATAAGGCAGTAAATATATGAAAATCAGAAAGAAGCAAGTGTTAAACGAACACCAAAGGCCCAAGTTTATAGATAAACGGTTGGTTTTTTTCGATTATCGGTAATTATAAGCCAAAAGCCCTATTAAAAATTGGCCCTTAAAAGCCATTTAGCATGAAGGTACTAAGGAATAAACCCCAATTAAAGGCTCAGCGGATCGGATAAAGGCCAATCAATATTCCGCATATTTGCAGTCCAATCAGCCTATAGAATACTTCTGCGATAAAAATTTTCGAAACCTCAACTTCACAAAACAGTCTCTTCCCAAAGGAGCCTATGAGGATTGTCAATTTCTAAATTGCGATTTCCAGGATTTTCACCTCAGTAATTACCATTGTGGAAAGAGAGGTTAATCCTTCATTAAAAGTTTGCTTTTTCTTGGTATTTTTTTTTTGAATTAGGAGTGAGCGTCAAAAAACTCTTCCAAACGATCTTCCCAGCGCTCGTGCATTTGCGCTCGTTTTTCATTAGTCCGCTCACTTAAGCGATTAAAGCTTGGTATCATACCATTGTATTCATTAACGGCCTTGTTATAGGCGTTAATTTCCTCTTTACTCAAGTCACTTTGCTTTTTAGATTCCATTTGTTTAGCCAAACGCTCAAAGCTGTCTTTCTTCAAATAAAAATCTACCACCTTTGGAAAGTCCTGCTCCGCCTCTTTTTCGTAGAAGTCTAGCATCTGCATCGCCGCCACAATTAACTTAGGATCCCCCTTAAACTTAGAAACTGTATCCAGGGATTCCTTCGCCATTTGAGTGGCACTTTTCATGGCGTTAATGCTTTGTTCGAGACTCACTAAATCATTTCGATTCATGGCATCAACAACGTATTGCTCCTGCACATTTGCTCTAAAAAAGATTAAGAAAATCGTATTGTAATAGGACAAGGCCTCGCTCGCTTTGGCAATCTTTTCTTCACGGCGCGAACGCTCGCCTTCCACAAGTTCTACTCCATGCTTTTCAGCGAAAGCTTTTTGTGCATTTTGGAAAATAGCAAAGGCGCTATCCATTTTTTGACTTGCAATTTCCTTTGCTAGAAGATAGGCCTCCATATCATCGTAAGATTGTTCGGCGATATCCTCTAAATCCATAATTTTTGAATAATCTTCACGAATCACAATATGGGTTAGTTCTAAATAATTGAGCACTTCCTTTTGGTAATCCTTATTGCCTTTAAAGCCCTCTATTTCACGGACCTTCTCTATCACGTCTCCCATTTCATCGATAAGGGCACCACGCTTGCGCTCCAAGGTTCTAGCACTTCGCCCTCGAGTAGCCGCCTTTAGATAGCGCCAAGTTTCACCTTGGGTGTCATCAACAGCCTCATTAATTTCTGCCATATAGGCTGCCGCCGCCTGGGTTTCTTGGGCCGTTATCGTTCCGAAAAGGCCGCAGGCCAGTATTAAAGCAAAAAGGTTTCGCATTACTTGATATTTGATTGGATTAAATCTTTAAGAATAAAATAGGATTCAGAGATATAAGGATCTCTTTCAATAGACTTTCGGCTGGCCTTGCTTTGTTCATCTTCCTCTGGTTGATAAGAAAACATCAGCTTTAAGCTTGATACCCTAAAAGGAAGTTTAGACGCATGATCGACAAATAGAGTCTGCTCATCATTTTCCATATACTTTCTAAAGCCGGCATAACTTAAGGGAATTTTATAATTCTCATCTACTTCTAAATCTTGCTTCAATAATAATTGCCAAGAACTATCCTGCTCCAAGCGAGCTCTACTTTTTGTCTTTAAGTCCTCAACAGGTAGGGCTTTGGCTGGAAAGTAATAGGTCTTCTTCTTTATCGCATCAAAGTCTAGGGCTGATATTTCTGAGGACTCACGTGAATTGCTAAAATCCACTGCATTGGGTAAAATTATATCGGGAATTACGCCCTCTTTTTGGTGAGTTTCACCGGTTACCCGGAAAAAAGCGCCGGTAGTAAGCTTTAAATAACTGGCGGGAATTACGCTGGTGTCTCGATTATGATAGCTTAAAAGCGGAACAATATTTTGAAGGGTAGACTTCCCAAAGGTAGGACTACCTACAATCAAAGCTCGGTTGCGATCTTGAAGGGCAGAAGCAAATAGTTCGGAAGCAGAAGCACTGTAGGAATTCACCAAAACCACCATCGGTTTTCCAAAGATATAACCGCGGTCCATATCCTTTAAAGTTTGCACCTGCACTCCATTTGAGAAAATAGTAAGCGCCCCATAATCAACAAATATACCGGCTAAGCGAAGGGCTTCATACATGGCACCTCCGCCATTATTGCGGAGATCAAAAATTAAAGCTTCCGCTCCTTGTCGCTTTAAACGGATTAGGGCATTGCTCACGTCTACCGCACAACCGCTGCCTGAAGAATACGATTCCTCCGACTCATAAAATGAAGGCAGATATATATAGCCGACTTTATGATCTCCCTCGAGGATAAAGCTTTCTATGAGGTTTTCCTCTACCGCCAATTTCTCCTTTGGTAAAGATACTGTAATCGTTTCGCCACTTTTCTTACGAATTTTAAAATCGGTACGAATGGTATCCTCTCCTTCTACCATTTTCAAAATATCCGCCATTGGCATGCAGGAAAAGTCATCCCCTTCAATGGAAGTGTTGGCTGCTCCCAATAGGATGTCGCCCTCATTTAGTTGATTGCTCCGCCATGCGGGACTGCCGGGAATAATCTTGTAAATCTCGATCTCGCCAGACTGATTTCTATAAATCTCAAAACCATAAGAAAGGGCATTTCGCGATAGAGACCGCTCAAAGCTTTGCATGTCAAAACGATTGAAATAACTAGTATGTGGATCGATAGCCTTACATAAGGCACGCAAGTATTGCTCCTCTACAAAAGTCTCTATTGCTTCGAAGTTATCGACCTGATTTTGAATACGACAGGAAATATTTTGACAAACTCGGTATTTCCAATCTTTAAGCACTTCTGTAGATGGATTAACAATACTGTCTTCGTAAACCGCCCACAATACCCGAAGCTTTAAATAGGACTGCCAATGCTGCTTCCATTCTGACTCATCCGCATAGTTACCTTCACTTATGCTTTTGTAAAAAGCTTCTTCATTAAGACTTGGAACCCGATTCGACTCGGTCGATAGTAGGTCCAAAAGAGCTTTCATACGAGCGCGGTAAATGCCAACCGCCTTGGTTTTCAAGGAACAGGGGGCTTGTTCATCATCTACCAATTGATAGCGCCAGTTTTCTAATTGAATCAAATCTTCCTGGGTAAAAAAGGCCAGGCCACCACTTAGTTTGGTGATAAACTTATCGTAAACTAAGGCCGAAAAGGCCGAATCTCGCTTGGGGGCTGCAAAATGATAATCCTCTGACATTTTAAGCACTGCCGCACTTTTTATACAAAGGGAATCAGTTTGAGCCTTCATAGAAAATGAGGCTAAAAAGAAATAAAATAGCAGTGCCTTAAGCGACACAGAATTAGCGAGCATAATCAGGTTTTCGCTTCGAGCCAGCAATATATTAAAGCCTCAGTTAAAGGCCAAGACCAAATAGCTTCCCCATTAAAAAGAATACTTGTTCTGCGGTTTAACAAAAGCTAGCACCAAATGCAGGAAGGTCAATTTCAATTTTACTGGCCTTTAAACCCGTCTCTACAAGAATTTAGCCTCGAGTGCTTACCAACTATGTGGTAAGACTTTAACTGTTTATTAAAAAATCTAGAAGCATATTTGCAAATAATACCAATTAGGATCCCCATTAAATTGATAAAAAAGATATTTGCCTAAAGGCTACCGGCATGGAATACTTTTGTGAGCAAGACTTTGAGAATAAAGACTTCTCAGCTCTCAAGCTAAAGAAAGGGGAATACGAAGCTTGTCGATTCTTAAACTGCAATTTTCAAGATCTACATTTAAGCGGCTACCTTTTTACGGAATGCGAGTTTATAGAATGTAAGCTCAGTAATCTGCGCTGGAAGGAAACTAAAGTGCAAAACACACTTTTTAGAAACTGTAAATTAGTGGGTCTGCCTTTTGGTGAGCTTAGCCGCTTTAACCTCAGCTTTAAGCTGGATAGCTGCCATTTACTAAGTTCTACCTTTATTGGGCTTGATTTGAAATCCTGCCAATTTACTGACAGCCTTTTTCGGGAAAGCGATTTTAGCAATTGCAATTTAAAGGGGCTTAAATTAGCCGATAATAATTTTAGTGGATCGCGATTTGAGGATTGCGACCTTCGCCAAACGAATTGGGATGGCTCTACCAATATTAGCCTCGACCCACGAGAGAATCAAATGAAAGGGGCTCAATTTAACCCGCAGTCTTTGGCGGGTATAGTGGCCTCATTCGGAATAAAAACAATAGCTCAGTAAATGAATAAGCAGGAACTAAAAGATTATATGCAGCTCGACCAAAAGCTGCATTATTGGTCACAGCTCATAAGCCGCTTTAATAGGGCTTATGCCCAAACTACCGACGACGATAGTCACACAAATTTCATCTTTAACCACCTAAACCGCAGCTTATACGGGCGTTGGGTGACTTTGGAAGATAAAGAGGTAACGCTAGAGTTTGCCTTCTCTAAAGGCGACCTTAACCTAATCGATCACTTGCATCAAAAACTTTGGCAGAAAAACATCATTGGGCTTAGCTTCGATGAAGTATTGGAGGCCTTAAGTCGGGTTTTAGAGAAAAGAGGTTTTGATGGTGCCAAGATGTACGATGACCTACACTATAGCATCCCCAATTACGAGCTGGAAGCCCTTTACAAAAAACCGCATTCCAGCGCCATGGAACTATGGACATACTGGCGCAACTTAGCCCAGCACAAATCCTTTGAACTGATCACCCTATGGCAGTGCGCTTCAGAAATTAGAATTTGGCCCCATCATTTCGATACTGGAATTTACCTTCCCTATACCGATAAAATTGGAATCGGTTTTGGTTTAGCTATGGCTGATGAACTTACTGGTGCGCCCTATTTTTATTTCTCCGCCTACGACTTACAAGGTGGCAATTTCCCCTACCCCTTTGAGGAACGATTAAAATATGGCCGTTGGGTGGATAGCAAGGATTGGAAAGGAGCGGTTTTCTCCATCCCCGCCATTCGTAACTCAAAAGACTTAGACCTATTTTTAAGAGAGGTAAGTAGCTTGATTTTAGAACGCATCCAATTTAACTAGGCTTAAAAGCATCCGTTTAGGAAGCCTCCTTGATGGATTATTCTACTTTAAATAATCCACTATCGGTTCTAATTTATAAAGAGCTTTTACGCTGGTACAGGCTTCGCGCATTTCCTGAGACCATATTGCAGTTTCGGCATTCTCCTTGGAGCCTGCCGCTTCGTAGGTTTCTAGGTTTGGCCATTGGGCATAGGCCATATAATGAAGGCCACTTTCTCGGTGCAAACGCGATCCAAGCGAATTGCACTCCTCTCGATAAAAAAGGGTGAGCTTTTCCCAAGCCTTAATGAATTGTGCCTCAAAACCAGGCTTCACTTCAAATTGATAGATGATGCAGTACATAGCAATTTATTGCTCTAAATTTAGGCGCTGCAATTCAAATAAGCACTATGATTATCTCCCTATGGTCGGGTCCGCGTAATTTATCCACTGCCATGATGTACTTCTTTGCCCATCGAGGAGACTTTAAAGTAATTGATGAACCTTTCTTTGGCGCGTTTTTAAAAAAGTACGAGCTATGGAGGCCATCGCGTGATATCGCTTTAGCAACAATGGAAACCGATCCACTGCTAATTCATCAAAACATTGAAAACCAAGCTAAAGAAGGACCGATCTTCCTGAAAAACATTGCAAACCATTTACCCTTAATTGATGCCGAACAGGCGAAGAAATGGAAGCACCTTATTCTCTTTCGTCATCCGGGTTTGGTCATCCAGAGTTATCGCAAGCAAATGGCGGAATACAGTCTTTTCGATTTAGCTTATAAGGAGCAATACGAATGGCTGCTTCATTTAGAATCGCAAGGAATAAAGCCCTATTTAATTGACTCCTCCAAATTGCTGGAAAATCCCGAAGCGGAAATAAATGCACTATGCCGCCATTTGGAAATCCCTTTTACCAAGACCATGCTAAATTGGCCGGCCGGAGCCTTAAAGGAAGATGGGGTTTGGGCGCCATATTGGTATGCCCGTGTCCACCAAAGTACCGGATTTACTGCCCGTCCCGAAAGCCTTCAATTTCCCGAGGAGATACAGGAAGAAGAAGTATATAAAGAAAGTCTACACTATTTTAAACTATTAAAGAAAGCCCATCATGAGCAAATACAACACTGCTGATCCCCGCAATGAAAACACCTTGGTTTATGTAAATGGATTGGTTCCGCGTGCCGATGCGAAAGTCTCTGTTCTAGATTCTGTGGTTCAAGGCGGTGATGCGGTTTGGGAAGGCCTGAGAGTTTACCAGGGAACCATCTTTCAATTGGAAGAACATTTAGATCGTTTATTCGATTCGGCTCATGTGCTGCAGTTTGAAAATATCCCCAGTCGCTCCGAAGTGCGAAATGCCATTTTCGGAACCTTAAAAGCCAATAATATGAGCGATGGGGTACACATTCGGCTTACCCTATCCCGCGGATTAAAAAGCACTTCTGGCATGAACCCAAAATTGAACACTTTTGGATGCACCCTAATTGTTCTGCCCGAATACAAGGGGATGGTTTATGGTGAAGATGGACTTAGTTTAATAACTAGTTCCATCCGCAGAAATGCGCCCGCTCATCTCGATTCTAAAATCCATCATAACAACCTCCTCAATAATATCTTGGCAAAAATAGAAGCGAATTATGCCCAGGCCGATGATGCCGTAATGCTCGATCAAAATGGATTTTTATCCGAAACCAATGCCACCAATCTTTTCCTTGTTAAAAATGGGGAGCTCTACACCCCTTTTGCAGATGCCTGCCTTCCGGGCACAACCCGTAAAAGAGTGCTTGAAATTGCCGAGGAATTGCAAATTCCCGCTTTTGAGAAAAACCTAAGCATGACCGAAATGTACACGGCAGATGAAGTATTTACCACTGGAACCATGGGTGGACTAAGCTGGGTAAAAGAAGTAGATGGACGCCTAATTGGCAAGGGAGCGAAAGGCCCATTCTGCCAAAAGCTGCAAGACTTTTATCAAAGTACGGTGCTAGAATTAGGGGTCGCCATTCCTTAAAGCAAAGCTCTAATGCAAGCTTATTCGGATTTATAAGATTAAAAGGAATGCCCCGTGACCTGATTTCGATTTTACAGAATAGAACTAACTTCCCGCTTTCATAAATACCACCAAATGAATTTACCCTCCACTAAGTTCGGCCTAATTGGCTTGAGCCTTTGTTTATCCATCGCCTTAAGTGCGCAAAAAGATAGCAGTAAAACTAAGAGTGATTCGCTTAAAAAAGCCAGCAAGGAGCTGCCTTTGGAGCCAACGAGGCAAATTGAGCTTAAGAATCCAAAAATCACCTGGACTTCGGTGGATGTTGATCCTAGCAATCAAAAAATTGCATTTGACGCCATGGGTGACCTTTATCAAATGCCAATAAATGGCGGTAAAGCGGAGGCCCTTACTCAAGGCATGGCCTATGAAGTGCATCCCAGATATTCCCCGGATGGAAAAAGCATGCTTTACATTTCCGATAAAAGTGGCGCCCAAAATTTGTGGGTGATGGACCTGGAAAGTAAGAAGGAACGGCAAATTACTAAGGATGTAAATCAAAACTATTTTTCCGCCGATTGGAGTCCCGATGGACAGTATATCGTTGCCGCCAAAGGCCGCAGAAATATCAAACTTCATTTATACCATGTTGAAAAAGGAAGTGGTGTTCAATTAATCACTCAGCCGGCGACTTTAAAAAGCATCGATCCTTTTTTCAGTAAGGATGGTAAGTACATCTATTTCTCTGCCCGTAAAGGGGCCTGGCAGTATAATGCCGATCTTCCTCAGTATAGCATTATGCGCTATAACATGGAGGAAGGCGAATTGGAATCGGTGGTTTCCAATTATGGTTCCGCTTTTACGCCTACCCTGTCTAATGCGGATAAATTGGTATATGGAACCCGCTTTGAAACCGAAACCGCCCTAAGGGTGCGCGATCTAAAGACTGGCGATGAAGAGTGGTTGAAATTCCCAGTTCAAAGAGATGAGCAGGAGTCAATTGCTACCCTGGGCGTTTTACCAGCCATGGATTTTGATGATGCTGGCAACTTGTATTACGGTGCGCATGGTAAAATCTGGAAGCTAAATCTCAGTACCAAGGAGGCATCAGCTTTAGCGATGGAAATAGATATAAAGTTAGACCTAGGTCCACGACTAGATTTTAAATACCCTATTTCCGATGAAGAGGAACAGCCCATTAATCAAATTCGTGATGCTGTTCCTTCTCCAAATGGAGAGTGGTTGGCCTTTACCGCTTTAAACCGTCTTTACCTCTACAACTTCAAAAGCAAGGAAAGTAAGCGTATTACTTCAAACAACTTTACCGAAGCCCTTCCTACTTGGTCGACCGATGGAAAGCGACTCGCCTTTTGCACCTGGGAAGGAAAAGAAGGGGCCGTTTACGAGCATCGCTTAGGGAAAAAAGGAGCTAAAAAGCTGGATCTCAGTCCGGGCTTATATGCAGATGTAAATTACAGTCCCGATGGAAAACGCTTGATTATGATTCGCCAAAGTGCGCGTAGCTACAGAGATGCTTATAGCCCTTTTGTTAGCGGTTCGGATGCGGCAATTGTGTATTATGATTTCAGTTCTAAAAAAATGGTGGAGGTAGCTCCGGCAAAAGGTCGGGGAAACCCTCATTTTAGTAATGATGGCTCTCGAATTTACCTCAACTCCTCCAAAGGATTAATTTCAATTCGTTGGGATGGTAGCGACGAAAAAGAACATTTAAAACTAACCGGTATAACCACCTTTGGCAGCAGCTTAGAAGAGTTTCACAATCACGGCGCCGACCATGATCACGAGCATTCCTTGCTTCCAAATGCGGTTGATGCCTGGAGGGAGAAAACCAAACCTTCTACCCCTTCTGAATTGCGTATTTCCCCCGATGGAAATTCAGTTTTGGCACAGATTAACAATGATCTTTTTGTAGTGCACCTCCCACGCTACGGTAAAGCGGCCAAAATATCGGTAGCAAATCCTGATGCCGCGGCCTTTCCAGCCAAAAAACTCAGTATTATGGGTGGCGAATTTGGCGCTTGGTCGGGCGATGGTAAAAAGGTTCACTGGTCCTTAGGGCCGGCTCATTTCATCTATGATTTGGAAAAAGGAAAGGCTTTCGACGACAGTTTAAAAGTGGCGAAAGAAGCGGCCAAGGAAGCGGCGAAAAAAGAGAGCAAGAAAGACAGTTCCGAAACGAAGGAGGAAAAGAAATCGAAGGATAAGAAGAAAAAAGACCCACGTTTTGAAGCGGAGGAAATTAGAATCGACCTCAAGTATAAAAAGGATATTCCCCAAGGTTATACCCTGCTGAAAAACGCGCGTATCATCACCATGAATGGTGAAAATGAGGTGATTGAAAATGGCAGTATCCTGATAAAAAACAACCGAATTGAAAAAATTGGGACTGATATATCTCAAATCCCAGAAGGCACTACGGTTATCGATTGTAAGGGAAAAACCTTGGTACCTGGCTATGTTGACACCCACGCTCATATGTGGCCCAACTGGGGGATTCATAAAAATCAGGTTTGGGTTTATGCCGCCAATTTAGCTTATGGTGTTACTACCACGCGCGACCCGCAAACCGCCACTACCGATGTACTCACTTATGGTGATATGGTAGAAGCTGGAATGATTGATGGGCCAAGGATTTACAGCACCGGCCCCGGAGTTGGTTTTTGGTCCTATAAGATCAAATCTTTGGATCATGCCCGTGATGTGCTAAAGCAGTATTCGGAATATTACGATACCAAGACCATTAAAATGTACCTCACTGGAAATCGCCAGCAAAGGCAATGGATAATTATGGCCTGTAAGGAATTAGGACTTAAACCTACCACCGAAGGCGGCTTGGACTACAAGCTAAACATGACCCAAATAATGGATGGCTACCCCGGACATGAACATGCCTTACCGATAACACCAATACAGGAAGATGTAGTACAGTTTATAGCACAATCTAAAACCACCGTTACCCCTACCATGTTGGTGGCTTATGGTGGGCCTTTCGCCGAAAATTACTTTTATGCTACCGAGGAAGTTTACCACGATGAAAAGCTTTACTACTTCACCCCATACGAGGAGTTGGCTAGTAAAAGTAGAAGGGTTGGCGCCGGTTGGTTTATGGAAGAAGAACACGTTTTCCCCAGACATGCCGAGTTTATTAAAAACCTTGTAGAAGCAGGTGGAATGGCCGGTGTTGGTAGTCATGGACAGTTGCAGGGCCTAGGCTACCACTGGGAATTATGGGCCATGGCCAGCGGAGGGATCAGCCCAATGAATATGCTAAGAGTGGCTACCATCATTGGAGCAGAATCGCTAGGTTTAGATGGGGATTTAGGCAGCCTTGAAAAAGGAAAATTGGCCGACCTAATCATATTAAATGCCAACCCACTGGAGGATATACGCAATACCAACAGTATAGAAATGGTGGTGAAAAACGGTCGCGTTTACGATGGCAATACCCTCGACAAAATTGCACCCGACGCCGAAAAGGCCGTGGAGTTTTTATGGCAAATTGAACGTCCTGAAATGACCCTAGAAAATGCCCGCTAAAAAATACATCAAATCGACCTCTCTTGTTTTGGTTTTCCTTTTAGTGCTAGGCTGCAAAAGCAAAAGCCCCGAGCCCAAGACGCTTTTTAATCCAATGCTCATCACGGCCATTGAATTAAAAAAGGGATTAGAGGAAGGAAAATGGACCGTGCGAGAAATTACGGAAACCTACTTAGCTCAAATCGATTCGCTTAATACCAAGGGGCCGCAATTGCATGCTTTAATTTCAATTAATCCTGATGCCCTTACCATTGCAGATAGCCTGGATCAACTTTTAAAAGAAGGTCAGCTACTTGGGCCTTTGCATGGTATCCCGGTAATTATTAAAGACAATATTGAGTCTAAAGACCGGATGCCAACCACCGCAGGTTCTAGAGCTCTAGCGGAAAACTTTGTTAATCGCGATTCTAAGTTAGCCGAAAAACTGCATAAAGCTGGGGCCATCCTATTAGCCAAAGCGAATTTAAGCGAGTGGGCAAATTTCCGCGGTGAAAATAGCATTAGCGGCTGGAGCGCCATGGGAGGCTTTACTCGAAATCCTTACGTTATTAGTCGCAACCCTTGCGGCAGTAGCTCGGGATCGGCGGTTGCCGTAGCAGCGGGTATGGCGCCTTTAGCGATTGGAACCGAAACCAATGGCAGCATCGTTTGCCCTAGTCAGGCTAATGGTGTAGTGGGTATTAAACCCACGGTGGGCCTAGTTTCCGGAAAGGGAATTATCCCCATTGCCCATAGTCAGGATGTAGCCGGGCCAATTGCCAAAACCGTGAATGATGCAGCCCTTTTACTTAGCGTGATCGCGGAAGCAGATAGCAGCAATCCAGCTAATTTCAATAATTGGCCACCCGAATTTTGGGATTGGCGTCATGTTGAATCGGAGCTATTAGCGGGAAGCCCTCCTTTAGAAGGGAAGCGAATTGGCGTATATGCGCCTTCAGGAGGATCATATCCTAAGGTAGATAGTTTATTTCTTGCTGCTCAAAATGACCTGAAGCAATTGGGAGCAGAATTGGTTGCAGTGGATGAGATTCTACCCCAAGGAACAAATTATGCTTCCTTTCAAGTAATGCTTTTTGAATATCACCAAGGCTTAAATGCCTATTTCAAATCACTAGGTCCGGAGAGTCCCATTCAATCTTTAGAAGATCTTATTGCCTTTAATGAAAATGACTCTATAGAGATGCAGTATTTCGGACAGGAATATCTCCTAATGGCTTTAGCACGCGATAGCACTTATGCGAAAGATTATAAGATCAATCGAGACTTAATGCATCGGAATAGCCGCGAATTGGGAATTGATCTTCTAATGGACAGCTTAAAGCTTGATGTCATTATTTCGCCAAGTGGCGGGCCAGCCTGGCAAATTGATCCAATTAATGGCGATCATTTTCTTATGAGCAGCTCTTCGCCCGCGGCAATTTCTGGCTATCCTAATTTAAGCACTCCCATGGGCAGTATTATGGGTTTACCGGTTGGTTTATCCATTTTTGGACGGGTCCTTGAGGAAAGCAAATTAATTGAAATCGCTCTTCATTTCGAACAAATGAAAAGCCGTCGTGAGCCTCCAAAGTTTTTAAACGAAGATCTTAGCCTGAAAAATTGATACAGATACCTTTGGTATAAAGGGTTTTGTGTATTTTCAACCGAAATTTAGCACCATGCGCAATTGGATCTGGCTGATCATCGCCGCCATTTGGATAGGAATACTGAGTTTCCCTTGGCCGGGAACGCCTCTTTTACGGGAGTTTTTACTCTACCCAACCTCTGTATTACAGGTTTCTTTAGAAGACCAGGATCAAACCTTTTCGGGTAGTAAATACCCCGGGCTAAAAATCAACTATGATCAAAGAGGTGTGCCTCACATCTTTGCTGATAATGAGCAAGACCTCGCTTATGGCATGGGCTTTACCCACGCTAAGGATCGTCAGTTCCAACTTGAAATGTTGCGCAGGACTGTAAAGGGTCGACTATGTGAAGTGGTAGGTTGGAAAGCGGTTCGGTCGGATCGATTCTGGTTAAAATTCGATTTTGAAGCCAAGAGTAAGAGCGCCTTTGAAAAGCTTAAACAAGAAGATCCGGAGCTTGCTTCCATATTTGAGGCTTATGCCGAAGGCTTTAATTATTATATCAGTCAGCAGAAAATTGGAGAACGCTCACCCGAATTCCAACTATTGGGTTTTGAGCCTAGTCCTATGCAAGCCCATGATCCTATTCTACTTATTCGCTACATGGATAAGGTGCTTAATTACAGTGAAAACGATTTGAAATTCTCGGCCTTGCAAAAGCATATTGGTCAGGATTTAATACAGTATTACTACCCTTGGGAAAGGGAATACATTTTCCCCATTTACCCTGAAATTAGTCAGGTAGACACCATAAACCCCAAGCAAGGTCTTTCGCAATACATGCCACCGGTAGATTTTACCGATGCCGAAGTAAGAAGAGCTGCCGCCAATGAAGTAGGTTCCAACAACTGGTCGGTTTCTTCCAAAAAATCCTCCACCGGTAATGCCTTCTTATGCAACGACACCCATTTGGGCTTAGACCTTCCTGGAACCTGGTATGAGGTGCATCAGGTAATTGGCGGAAAAGTAGCCCATGGATTTAGCGTTCCCGGTGCCCCATTTATCATCTCTGGTTTTACCAATAGAGTAGCTTGGGGAATGACCAACGCCACTTGGGACCTTACCGAGTTTTATAAATTGGAACTCAATGGAAATCGCCAATATAAATTAGATGGACAGTGGGAAGAATTAGTACCGCGAAATGTAGAGTTCCCCGTTAAGGGTCGCGAAAATGCCAGCTTTACGTATTACGACACCCATTTTGGCCCATTAGATAGTGTGAAGGGCGATTACCTCGCAACCCAGTGGGTGGCAAGTAATTTCGAATTGAATGAACTTCGCGCCTTCTTGGATCTTCGGAAGGCGAACACCGTTAACGAGGCTTATGAAGCTTTGCAACAGTTTGGCCATCCACCACAAAACTTTGTGCTTGCTGATAATCAAGGGAATATTGGTATGGTTACCGCGGGTTTTGCCTTGCTTCATAATCAGCCAAGACGCGGCATTGTAAAGGCTAATCGCAGCGAAGACAAGGCGCGGTTTAAACATATGGGGCGTCGATTGTATGTACTTAACCCCGAAAAAGGATGGAATCATTCCGCTAATCAACATCAAGTAAAAAGCGAACTTACCCCGTACCTAAATACACTATTTGCACCATCGGCTCGCGGTCGAAGAATCAGCGAAATGATGATGAGTAGAGATAAGATCGATCGCGATTATCTTAAGTCGATGCATGGCGATGTGAAAGATGGCGAATGGCCAATGCTGAAAAACATTATGCTAGAGAGCAGCCCCGAGATCTTTTTGCCTTATCTCCAAAAATGGGATGGCAATTGCGGTGAGGACTCTGAAGCAGCTACAATTTATAGCGTTTTTAAATCGGCTATTTTAGATAGTATTAACGGTCAACTTCTTGGAGACTTTGATTTTGCTCCACCTTCCGAAAGGGTGCTTTATTTATTAAATCAAAATAAGCCTTTACCTATTGGCAGCGGACGTTATGTTTCCCGGGAGGACCTTATTGATGCCGCTTGGGCGGGAACGGTAAAATACCTAGGCGACTATTACGGATACAATCCAAAGCTTTGGCAGTATGGCAAGTATCACAAAATCTATTTTAGGCATTTGTTGAGATTGATGCCTTTTAACCACACGCCCTTCCCCGCTAAGGGTAGCCCAAGGACGGTTAATGTTTCCTCCAATTTGCCGGGCACTCATGGTCCATCCATGCGAACCCTGGTGGAGTTAACCCAAAGCGCACCGATTGCCGAAACTATTCTAGCCGGTGGTCAGTCTGGAGTGCCAGGTCACAAGCATTATACCGACCAGATAAGAGACTGGTATCAAGTTAAATACTACAAGGTTAACTGGGTAAACAGCCCCGAACAAAGTCCTTGGTCTGTAACCTATAATTTTGAGTAAGCTATGAAAGGCCTTTACCGCTTTAGTATATTACATCTAGCGCTGTTTATTGGCGCCTTGATACTGTCCAATATGTGGCTATTCCTAGGCTTATCCTTTGCAGCAGGACTGCTCCCGCGCCTAAGAGTAAATTTCTTTTACTATTTACTTTTAGCCGTCCTGGCCTTTGTAATAGCCTTGTTTATTCAGCCTATCCCGCAATTTGTAAATGAGTCTATTGGTTCTATCATGGGATTGGAATCAATATCACTTTGGCTGGTAATTGCGGTAGTAAGCACCCTTACCATGAC
This sequence comes from Bacteroidota bacterium, assembly GCA_024742495.1. Taxonomy (GTDB): domain Bacteria; phylum Bacteroidota; class Bacteroidia; order Flavobacteriales; family Schleiferiaceae; genus Croceimicrobium. The sequence goes on along the minus strand of JANSYJ010000002.1, from coordinate 387,758 downwards.
CCTCCTCGCCAAAGCTGCTAATGCGCTGCTGCTAATTATTAGGCCCATAAAAGCGCCCGAACAAATGCTTGGCGAAGAAGCTGAAGACTTTGTAGAATAAATGAAAAGAACCTTTAAACTCCAGAATGTTTTGCTTTTTGGGCTACTGATTTTTAGCCTAAGCTTTTTAAGCTCTTGCACTGAAAGTACTTCGGTGGAAATCGCTCGCTTTAGTCCCGGTACCATTACCGCTTATAAAAGAGGGATATTTGTAGCCGAGGATACCTTAAGCCTCAAGGCCACTGATAAATTGGAAATTTGGACCGAGGTAGATTTCAGTTATCAAGGAAAGCAAAACCTATTTTTCCGTTTGGTTCTCCTAAGAGGAGACGAATACATAAGCGAATTTTATGTGGATCCGGAAAAAGCGGAAAGATTTGAACTGGATTTTCGTGAAGAGAGAGATAGCACTGTTTACCGAAAGATAAATGCCTACAATGGCCTGTTTTCGGTAGAGCAAGATGGTGACTACAATGTAAAAGTCCTCCTGATGGGGCTTAAAAATCCCAGTTTGGACCTCAACAAAACCGATCTAATTTTGCGCAAGCAAGAATAGCTGCGCCTGAGGTGTTTTTTAGATCCATTAAGAAATTGGGGGCTGTCCCACAATTTTGCCAATTTAAAAGTGTAGAAACAAGGGCATGATTACTTTTGCCCGAAATCCCCCGCGATGAAAAAGCTGATCCTCCTCCTTTGTTTACCGATAATTGTTTTTGCACAAGAAAGCCCCTTTAATCCAGCCGCGGTTTTTCCGGCCAAGCACAAATTTGACACCGGCGACACCTTAAGAATAATGACCTGGAATGTGGAGCATCTCATTGATGACATTGATGATCCCTATGTTGATAATCGTCGCGAAAATGAAGCGAGCTTAAACCCCGAAAAGCTACAGCTTCTTGCCAAAGCTTTAAAGCTAGCTAATGCTGATGTGGTTGTTTTTCAAGAAGCCGAAAGTGCTAATGCCATTGAGGCGATGAGCGACAGCTTCTTTAAAGGATTGGATTATACCTACTTCAGTGATGCTCGCAGTAGAAATTGGTACCAAAATGTAGTGATCATGAGCAAGCTTCCCCTGGGAAGAATTACCGCTTATGGAAATGTGCATACGCCAGTTATAGTATTTGGGGAGGATGGGGAGAAAAATTACCAAACACAGAATTACATCAACACTCGGATATGGAGCTGCGAATTAATTGTAAACCCTGACTTTGGCATTCACCTTAGCGGTGCCCACCTAAAGGCCGGTGGCGGAGAGCGAAATAGGGCGATGCGTTTAGCCCAAATTAATTACTGGCAAGAGGAAATGAAACGCCTTTGCAGCGCTGAGCCTTTGGCTAAGATCATTTTGCTGGGCGATCTTAATTCCTATCGCGACGGACCCGAAATCGCATCACTTTTAAACTACGAGCATCCCCTGGTTCAACTTAGTGATCCTTTAGCTCCAGAAATCAACACCCATCCTTCCGATGAGCCTAAAAGAAGATTGGACTATATTCTTTATAACCAAAACTTAGATGCTGCGGTAATTAAGGAAAGTGCTCAGGTCTTTCAGCCTTTCAATGCCGCTGATATGCGCATTATAAGCGATCATCTTCCCATTATTATGGACATCATAGTGCGTTAATTTCCGCCTAGCTTAAGTGCCAATTGATAATAGCTTAGTATTTTATTTCAATCCTGTTTAGTGTAAGGTCTAGAATAGTTGACCGATCTAGATCAGTTGAAACCAATTACATTTATTCGCGTTTTACTACGTATTTCGTAGTTTTACGCAAATGAATGTAAAAGCGCAATATCCATCCTTAGAGGCCTATTTGCAGAGGGCTCTGGCCAATGGCCGATATACGATCAGCTTTAAGGAGTTAAAAGAAAGCTTCTCAATTTCAGAGAAGGCTTTATTGCAGTCAATTTTCAGATTAAAAGAGAAAGGACGTTTAGCGCAGCTTAGAAAAGGCTTTTATGTGATTGTTACACCGCAGTATTCGTCTCAAGGAATGCTCCCCCCCTCTTTACTAATTGATGATCTAATGACTTATTTAGATCGCAAATACTACGTTGCACTTTACTCAGCAGCGGCCTTGCATGGTGCGGGTCATCAACAACCGATGGTTTTTCAAGTAATAACAGAAAAACCTGCTTTAAGAGCTATCGTGAGACAAAAGTTAAACCTTCAATTTTACACCAGCTCAGGATGGCACGATGATAATCTAGTTCAGTTTAAAACCGAAACAGGTTTTATAAACGTTTCCTCCCTATCCTTAACCGCCTTCGATCTTGTAAATTACCATAAATCTATTGGTGGTTTAAACCGAGCCCTTCCAATTATTGATGAACTAGCGGCTCAATTAAAAAAAGCAGAATTAAGTAAAGCTTGCCAGTATCAAAAAATAGCAAGTATTCAACGCTTGGGAATGATATTGGAAGAGTTGGAATATTTTGAGCTTTCTGAGGTATTATTTAAGAAAATTCAAAGCTTAAACCTTAGGACAGTGCCACTATCACTTGCTCATAATAAAGAAGGAGTGATTAAGAATAGTAAATGGAGTGTTCTGATAAATAATAAGTTGGATATTAAATGATTCCCAGGCGATACATTTTAGAATGGAGGCAATTTGCTCCCTGGCCGGAAGACGCTCAAATCGAGCAGGATCTTATAATCGAAAAGGCATTGGTTGAGCTTTTCTCCAATCCATATCTAAAAGAAAGATTGGCCTTTAGAGGAGGAACGGCTTTACATAAGCTCTTTCTGAAACCGCAAGTCCGCTATTCTGAAGATATTGACCTCGTTCAAATAAAGAGTGAACCGATTAAAAATACGCTGAATGCCATTCGCAGTAGTCTCGCCTTTTTAGGGGAAGCGAGAGTCCGACAAAAGGCGAATAACAACACTTTAATATTTCAATTCGTATCTGAATCAGCCCCTTATATAAACATGCGTTTAAAAATTGAAATTAATTGCAGAGAACACTTTTCGGTCTTGGGCTATAAAAAAATGGAGCATTCTATTCAAAACTCATGGTTATCAGGCTCCTTTCATTTACTTAGCTACGAAGCCGAAGAAATACTAGGCACAAAGCTTCGTGCTCTTTATCAAAGGAAAAAAGGACGTGATCTTTTTGACATCTATTATGCTTTAACCAAGCTGAATTTAGATACCGACAAGCTTCTTTATTGCTACAAAAAGTACATGCAATTTTCAGTAAACAAGGGACCGAGCCGAAAACAGTTTTTAAAAAACATGAGTGAAAAGCTGGATGACCTTGATTTTGAAGGTGATATTTTTGGCTTATTAAGACCTGGAGTTAATTACAAACAAGAGGAGGCTTATCAATTAGTTCGCTCAACACTTCTTGAAAAAATCTAATAAATCAGCTTGGCAGAGCTTGAGCAAAAACAATTTTTAAAACCTCAATTCCCAATATTAGCCTCACTCAATCAAAAACTCGGCAGTAGTTATTGGGAAGCGTTTTCAGCTCAAGTCATAGCATTGGGAAACTTGCAGCTGGAAAGGGATACAAGTCTTTTTAAGGAATAAGCAACAATCTTTGAGCATCCTGATCTAAGCTCGATTCTACCCTTATATAGTATAGTCCTCTGGGAAATGAACTAAGATCGATCTGAACTTCGCCTTGTTGGTTCGTGCCTTCAATGGCGAGCTGCCTTCCGTCTGCAGCCAAGACCATTACCCTTGCTTCCGCCGCGGCATTTGCAATCCTAAAAATACCCGTAGTCGGATTGGGATAAAGCTGAAAGCCAGAACCGGCATTAATGTTAATCTCTCTTGCAAAAAGATTAGCAGGCTTGCGATGCACCGTTCCTCGAGTTCCAACTGCATAAACATAGTCTTCATTGGCAAATAAGCCATTTACCGAATAAGGAAAAAAGGCCTCCAGGTCCCAAGTCTTGCCATAATCATAGGAAGCCATAATCCGCCCGAAGCGGCCACTTACCGCCGCCAGTATTAGCCCATCGGCTAAAACTTCAAACTCTTCCACTTTTCCGGCTAGCCTAATCTCAGCTAGCGCTTGCCAATCATCGCCGCCATTAACAGACCTATAAACCTGAGGCGCAAATAAACTATTCGCGAGGATTAAAGTGTCGGAGCCGAATGTGGCAAAGGCTGAAATCTCGTGGCTAATATTAGAATAAGGATGCTCACAACAGGAATCTGAAAAAGCAGCCATAAGCTGCCATTGCCCTCCCCCATCTTCTGTTTTATACAAGTACTGTGGACTTATAGCCTGGGAGTATTTGTCTTTAAAGCCACTTTTATAAACCACTTGATCCTCTCCAAACCATAGATCTTCCGCGAGCTTCCCAACAGGGCTGCTATTAAACTGCCAACTTAAACCGCCATCCACGGTAGTGAAGCGATACACCTTTGTATCCGAAGTATCGGAATACTGGCAAAGCATACTTCCTACTAAGGCATTCTTAAAGTTTAAGTGGATGCCCTTAAAGTGATTTCTTTGGCTGAGAAGCGCGGAATCTTGAATTTGATAGTCTTCTGGAACCGGTGAGCGATCCGCCCAGCTTTGGCCACCATCTGCCGACCAATACACCCTCAGCCTCGCTTTAAAATTCCCGGCATAGCCTTGAATTCCGGTAAAGACCAAAGTAGTCGAATCAATTTCATCATCGGCATAGGCATACCAAAGGGTATCGCTATTGAGGAAAAAGACTTCAGAACCATGACTGGCGCCGGCGCTCACTGGATTGTAACTGGGCCACAGTAATTGTTGCCAACTAAGTCCGGCGTCATTACTTTGCCAAGAGGCGGAACCGCTTCCCTTTAAATAAGCATGGCTGGAGCTGGTGAAATGAACTTCTTGCAAGCTATGGCGAATATCAATCTCACTGGTCTCCCAATCACCACTATTATGGCTTAAAGGAAAGGACTCACAATTGGTAATTTCGGTATTAATATTCCAACTATCCCATTCATCGGTCATTAAACGATTGGCGGCCTCCTTTAAAATTCCCGCTATAGAATCACCAATTAGAATAGGCTTCCAGGGCAGCGAGACTGGCTCTTGAAAAATAGCAGTATAAAAAACTAAGGCCGCCAGATAGGTTCCGGCTAAACTGGGGTGACTCCCATCGGCAGCGTATAGATCAATTTGAGGATGCTCCGAGTTGATCAAGCGCCAAGCTTCCCCAACCGGAGCAATTTCGGCCTGCAGTACATCGGCTACCTGCGAATAATTGAGACTTAAATTATCCTGCATCTCATTGTAATTGGCCCCTTGGTAAAAGGGAGCTTGATAGATACCATGACCCTCCTTTCGCCCCCAGGTGAGGTAAAGCATGGTTCTTACACAGGTATCCACCAATTTCGCCTGAAAGTCTAAATACTCCGCCCCCATTATACTGTAGTGCTGGTATTTTGCGGCCCCATTCTCATTGGTGGCCAATCGGGTACTTTGCTCTTGCAGAATGAGGTAATCGTAATCCCCTGCCGCAATATGAGCCAGGGAAGTAGAATCGGTGGCGTGGGAAGACCAGTTATATCCACCCGGGGTATGTGATTTATACCGAAAGGAATTTCCTTGAGAAATTGCAATCTCCGCCACCATTCGAGGCAGATCATTGACATAGGTATAGCTATTCCCCAGAAACAAGGCCGATTTTTCACTTTGCCCATAAGTATAGGAGCAAAGAAAAAGGAAGACCATACAGTATTTAAAAAGAGGGGATTTCATTAAGATGTTTTCCAGTATTGGTGAAGATAGCCTTTGTTTATAAACTCAAAGGGCCTTGGGAGCGCTCCGTTTTAAGCATAAGAATTATACGCGGCTATAAATCCCTAGGCGGGAAACTTCCCTAATCTCGACTTTGCCCCGTAATTAAAATTACATTTTGCCCCAAAGCATTATCATCGCTAATCGCTTGTATTTGTAATTCTGAGCTTATAAAAAATGGTCGAGGGTTAGATCTCAAATAAGGTAGTTTTAGCCGTTCAAGCTCCTCAGCTTGGCGATTGTAACGTAGGTATTTATAATGGCTAGCTTCCTTTAGCAAAAGCCAAATATGATTATCCTCATTGAAGGTGTAATAGTTTATATGCTTAATCTCTACTCCTAAGGCATTGGCCGAAAGCTGTTTAGAAGACAAAAGATTGGACTCGAAGTCATAAGTCTCCATCCTTAAATAACGTAGGGAATCTGGACCACCGGCTTTAAAGGATATTAAATGTGCTTCTTGGTCCACCGGGTAAAAAACGGTGCTGAGCAGCCATTCCGCATGCTCCCGTTCCACAAGCTTTTCCTTCAACTTAGTTCCCTCTAAGCTAAGGATATAAACCTGACTAATACTAGCAGAGGCTGTTTGATAGAAACTTCCATAAACCAAAACTTTAGAGGCCTCTACGATAAGGTTAGAGGGATTTACATTTTGCAAAGCCCCTTGATAGCGTTCTAGCTTTTGGGTCTCGATATCGTAGGAAACAAGTTCTGTAAACATTGGTATTTCGCTAATGGAGCTTGAGCCCGGTTTTGGGCTATAGGCCCGATGGGCAAACCACAGCTTCGTTTTAAATCTCCGTATTGGAGTGCTGGGAATAGCGGCTGGTCCGATTAAGGTTCGGCGGCGCATTTCGCCATCATCCGAAAACTCATAAAGATAGCGCTGGGCCTCAATGCCGCTCATCTCAATTTTGCCAATGCAGCCACTCACAAAAATTCGATCTTCATCTATAAATAGATAATCAAAGCGATTGGTTTCCGCATCGTGAATGACTTTGGACCAAATAAGATTGAGCTTTAAGTCGTATTTATTGAGAACCGATAGGCGTTTGTTTTCATCGAAATACCTAAATCCCACACAGTAAATAAAATCGCCTTCAACTTTTAGATCTTTAATAAAACGCATTTCGCTTACCGTCAATCGGGCGATTTCTTCGCTAGAACTTTCTTGAGCCCTCAATGAAGAATTGAAAACCATAAAGGCGACTAGCAGCAGTAATTTGGGGAGACCGGCTGAAATCAAATCACGGTTTTAGTTGCTTAGAATAGGGCCTCGTGTTTTGCATTTTCACCTGTTAAACGTAAAGGTAGATACCAATAAAGTGACAGATACTTCCAGCAAGAACTAACAAATGCCAAACGCTGTGGGCGTACTTCATTTTTCGAAGACTAAAGAAAACCGTACCCAGGGTATAGGCTGCCCCTCCGGCTAAAATCCAAACAATAAGCCCCATTGGTGCCGATTCATAAAGCGGCTTAAAAGCGAAGATGATGAGCCAACCCATAAGTAGGTAAATAGCCAAGGATAATTTTTTCCATCGTCCGAGGAAAAAGATTTTATAAATCATTCCCACCAAGGCTAGGGTCCAAACGGAGGTGAGTATAATTGTGCTCCACCAGCCGGGCAGCATAAAAAGGGCAATTGGGGTGTAGGTTCCGGCAATAAAAAGATAGATGGCGGTATGATCCATCAGATGCAAATAATGGCGAATGCCTGGCCTGGCTTTGTAAAAACTATGGTAAACGGTAGAAGTGATATAGGTCCACAACATGGTAAGGCCATACACTAAAGCTGCTACCCAGTAACTAAGGCTTCCTCGATCTACGGCATTGATTACCAGCAACACAATTCCAGCGATGGCAATGGGAATGCCAATACCGTGGGTGATACTATTCCAGATTTCTTCTTTGGGACTACTTTCGGGGACTGCAGGGCGGGGTTTCTTCATAAATATAGAAACGCTTATTAGCGCTTAAGCTTATGCTAAGATTGCGTTTTTTTAATGGCTTCGAAATGATGATTGGTATGGAAGTGCATGAAGTATAAAATCTCTCGCATTAGGAGTTTTCCTAGCAGCGGATGCGGCAGTAAAGTGCCATCCAGTTTACGGTCCTTTACCTTTTTCACAAATTTCAAAAATCGCTGCACTTCTTTATCGTATTCCTTTAGTACCGTGGGCACATCCAGCTCCTTGGAGTCGGCCGCTTGATATTCCTTGGGAGCATCGGCGGTTCTATCTGCCAGCCTTTCCCGGTAGCGCTGTACCAAACCTTCATAGGATCGCGCTTCTCGATTTGGCTTTCCAAAAGCACTGCGCAATAAGATGCTGGGCTTGTGAACTGCAGAGTTTACCACCTTAATGGACTTTAGCAAATGATCTACATTTTGAATGGCCGACCATTTCCCATCCTTTTGAATATGTATTTGTTCCTCCTTCATATTTTTGAGGAAGGACATTAAATCTTGATGTTGCGATTCAAGTTTCAACCGCATTTCAGCTTTATTCATAGGTATTCTTAGCCTACTAAGGTAATTATCATTTTAAGGACCTCATCCCTAAAAAGTGATTCTAAAAAATTAATATATTTGGATGTGCGCCAAACCTTTGCCTATAGCTTAATTTTCAGCTTACTAATTTCCCTTAGTGGTTTTCAGATAAGCTTTCACTCCTGCGGTGGTGAGCTGCGTTCTATCGGCTTATTCTCAAAGGCTACCGCCTGCGAACACGCCCAGGAAGAAAAAGAAAAGGAAGGTCCTTGCTGCGGCGAAACAGACCTGCATTGCAAGCGAGAACAAACCACGAGCGAGCAAAAACCTAAAGGCAAGTGTTGTGATGATACGCTTATTGCTTTTGAAATTTTAAAGCTCGATCTGCAAAAATTAGAACCTGCAGACTCCAAATTATTAATCGATATAGCTAAAGTCCCTTACACTTTCGGAAGTGCAATAAATAGTAGGCCCAGCCTTTACACCCTTGCATATCCCATATTCAAGCCTCCCCTTCAGCAACTTAATCTATCCATACTCCTGCAGGTATTTTTGATTTAGAATTGATACTTCCAAAGCCCAAATCAATTCTAATTATCAAAATATTTCAAAATGAAGAAGACTATTCTAATAGCCGCTTTATGCTGGCTAGCCTATAGCCCTGCCTTCGCGCAGGCCGAGGTACACCTCTTAATAAATCATCGACTTGGCTCCTCAACTTTCGACCCTAATCTAGCCACCAGCAATAATTTAGGTGATCCCTTTACAATTGATCGCTTAGATTATTATATAGCCGAAATCACGCTATACCATGATGGTGGGCAGGAAACCAAAGTAGACAATCACTATGTTCTTGTGAAAACCGCCGAAGAGTTAAGCCTACGGACCGACTCTTTAGGGATCTTTCAAATTACTCAGTTGGACAGTATTCGTTTCGGCATAGGAGTAGATAGCGACCAAAATCATCAAGATATTTCCGCCTTCCCTCCGGATCATCCCCTATTTCATCAAAACCCATCAATGCATTGGGGCTGGGCAGCTGGTTACCGCTTTGTAGCGATTGAAGGTTTAGCAGGGGCCGCGACCAATCAAGTTTGGCAGGTTCATGCCTTAGGTGATAATAACTATGGTTTTGCTACGGTAGTTACTGCTGGAAACTGGGATGCTAATGTTTTAACGATTGCCATAGATGGTGACTACCAAAAAGCATTAAAAGATATCCCCGTTGATGGTAGCTTACTTTATCACGGCACATCTTCTAGTGCCACCAGCATACTAAACAATTTTCAGACGGAGGTTTTTAGTCCCGGTAATGGTTCACTTAGGTTGCTAGAAAATGCTTCACTAGAATGGGGCATTTATCCCAATCCAAGTAATGGCCAAATCAGCTTAAACCTATCTCAAGATTTAGAAGGTATCAGCCTAGAAATAAAAGACCTCAGCGGACGTATAATACATAGGCAAGATTTTGGCATTGAGCCCAGCACTAGTATTGAAATTAAGGAAGCTGGAGTATATCTTGTTAGTTTATACCAAGGGCAGCAGCTAATTGGCACCCAGAGGCTTATAAACCGATAATGATCTGCTATGAACACAAAAAAAGTTACAGTGGGGAGTTTGCTCCTCCTACTGGTTTTTATTGGCGCTTGTAGCAACGATGATCAAGATGGAACTGATCCCGCCGTATTTGACGACAGTCCCTACACCCTTGTTTATGAAGGCGTCGAGGACCCAAATCTAAACCCGGACAACCCCCTCACCATTGAGGGTGTAAAACTGGGGAGAATGCTTTTTTACGATGCGCGGCTTTCTAAAGACGGCAGTCAATCATGTGCCAGCTGTCATCGTCAAGAGCATGCCTTTACCGACACGGCTCGCTTTTCAATTGGCGTTGAAGGCTTAAAAGGAAAAAGGCAGGCTATGAGTGTGTTTAACACCGCATGGCACTCCAATGAATTCTTCTGGGATGGACGAGCTCACCTCTTAAGAGATCAGGCAGTTTTACCGATTCAAGATCCCTTGGAAATGAACGAGAGCCTTGGTAATGTAATTGACAAGCTAAAAGCCTCGGAAGGCTATAGAAATCAGTTCATTCGGGCATTTGGCAGCGAAGATATTGACGCTGACCGAATTGCCCTGGCACTAGAGCAGTTTATGAATTCCATTGTTTCCTTTAGCAGTAAGTACGATCGTTATCTTAAAGGAGAATTAAGCCTAAGTGCCAGTGAGGAAAGAGGAAGAGTACTTTTCTTCGCTGAGTTTAACCCTGGCTTTCCGAATACTTCGGGAGCAGATTGTGCGCATTGTCATAGTGGGAGCACCTTTGAGAATGATCGCTACATGAATAATGGCCTTTCTGCCGATGGAGATTATCAAGACTCTGGACGATATAATGTTAGCCTGAATCCGCGGGACATTGGCAGCTTTAAAGTAACCACCCTTCGCAATATAGAGCTTACCGCCCCCTATATGCACGATGGAAGCTTGAGCACATTAGAGGAAGTAATTGACCATTATAATAATGGATTAGAGGCCTCGGTAAACTTGGACCCCGCTTTGGAGTATACTCGAGTTACCGGTGGCTTAAAACTTAGTAGTCAAGATAAAGCTGATCTTATTGCCTTTCTTAAAACTTTAACCGATCAGGAATTAATTAATGATCCGCGTTACAGCGACCCTTTTTAATTAATGAATTTTTGGCTTAAAATAGTAGGTCGTGGACTCTGTATCTTTTTGCTGCTAAGCAGTTGCAAGAAAGAACAAAAGACTATAGCCCTGGAGCCGGAGGAATTTGAATTACAAATTCCTCCGGGCTTTCCGGAAATGGTTTTCCCAGTGGACAATCAATTCAGTTTATCGCGCTGGAAACTTGGGAAAAAGCTATTTTTCGATCCTATTCTTTCTCGTGATAGCAGCATTAGCTGTGCCAGTTGCCATAAGCAGCATTTAGCTTTCGCTGATGAACTTGCTCTAAGTCCGGGCATTAAAAATAGGGCGGGAACACGTAATGCCACCGCATTAGGTAATATTGGGTTTCACCCCTATTACCTGCGTGAAGGAAGCTTGCCTAGTTTAGAGATGCAAGTCCTGGTTCCTGTGGAGGAGCATAATGAGTTTGATCATAGCATGCTTGAGATTAGCGAAAAATTAAGGAAGAGTACTAACTATACAAGCATGAGCTTTGAAGCTTATAATCGAGAACCAGATCCTTGGGTTCTTAGCCGGGCGCTGGGTGTTTTTCAACGCAGTTTAATTAGTGGTAATAGCCCCTATGATCGATTTACTTATCAAGGTAAACACGATGCCTTAAATGATTCCCAGAAAAGAGGCATGGCACTTTTCTTTTCCTCGCAAACACAATGCAGTAAATGCCATTCTGGCTTTAACTTTAGTAATTACGCCTTTGAAAATAATGGACTAGACTCCATATACGCAGATCCCCTAAGGATGCGCTTTAGCAATAATCCGGCGGACGCTGGTAAAACTAAAGTTCCCTCTCTTCGAAATATTGGCTTTAGCGCTCCTTACATGCATGATGGCCGCTTCAAAACACTTTCTCAAGTTTTAGATCATTATCAAAGTGGTGGTAATTCCCATCCTAATCAATCGCCATTGGTGCGACCTTTCACGCTTAATTCTCAAGAAAAAGAAGATCTTCTTTCATTCTTATTGAGCTTAAATGACAGCTCTTTTACGAGCAATCCCTTTTTCGGCGACCCTAATCAATAGGGCTAAAAAATAAGTCACTCATAACCAAATCCTTGCTAAAAAGCCTAGCTAGGATGGTCTATGCCATTGATCTATTTTCTAATTTTGTTGTCATTCTAAAATAATTAACATTATGATTTCCGGAAACCCCAAGACCATTGTCCACATGGACCTCGACAGCTTCTTTGTTTCGGTAGAGCGCCTGAACAACAGCGCTTTAAACGACCGACCCGTATTGGTAGGCGGCACCGGAAGCAGAGGCGTGGTAGCCTCCTGCAGTTATGAAGCACGGCGTTTTGGCGTGCATTCTGGAATGCCAATGCGTATGGCTCTGCAGCTTTGCCCTGAAGCTATTGTGATTAAAGGCGACAGCAGTCGATACAGCAAATACTCCAATATCATTACCGAAATTATTAAGGAGGAGGTGCCCATTTTTGAAAAAACCAGTATCGATGAGTTTTATGCCGACCTCAGTGGTATGGACCGTTTTTTTGGCTGCTATAAACTAGCGACAGAATTAAGGGAAACCATTATCCGGGAAACCGGACTCCCTATTTCCTTTGGCTTATCCACCAATAAAACAGTGGCTAAAGTAGCCACCGGAGAAGCCAAACCCAACAATCGTTTAGAGGTACCCCGCGGTAGCGAAAAGCCTTTTCTAGCGCCTTTACCGGTTAAGAAAATCCCCATGGTGGGCGATAAAACGGGCCTATTGCTTAATCGCATGGGGATTCGACATATCTATACCCTACAGCAAATGCCCTTGCCGGTAATGGAAAAAGCCATGGGTAAAAATGGGGTGAGTCTCTGGCATAAAGCCAATGGCGTAGATCCTGCTCCACTGGTGCCTTTCCAGGAACGAAAATCCATTTCCCTCGAACGCACCTTTCAGCGCGACACCATTGATATGCGGAAGCTCGACACCCTCATTGTAGCCATGGCGGAAACGCTGGCCTTTCAATTGCGGCAAGGGGATAAATTAACCGCCTGCATTACGGTTAAAATTCGCTATTCCGATTTCAACACCTATACCCTACAAAAGCGTATTCCCTATACCAGTAATGATGATAAGCTGATTGACATTAGCAAGGAGCTCTTTCAAAAACTCTATGAGCGCAGGCTTTTGGTGCGCTTAATTGGCGTGCGTTTCAGCCATCTAGTGGGTGGCGGTCATCAGATTAACCTCTTTGAGGACAGCGCCGAGAAAATTCGACTTTACCAAGCGATGGACCGCATGCGAAAACGCTTTGGAAGCGGAGCGGTAAAACGCGCTAAAACTTTAGAAGCGCGCAGTTTAGGCGGCCCCAATCCCTTTAATGGTAATGCACCAATGATTATGGCCCACCGCCGGCAATAAACCCCCAATCCCCCCTATGTTAAATCATCACAGTTTTTACAGTTTTAATTATGGCGTACTCTCCCCTGCCGAATGGGTAGCCTGGGCAAAGGAGGAAGGTGAAGAGGTACTGGTGCTTAGCGATATAAACACCTCTGCGGCCTGTATCGAGTTTATCCGTTTGGCGAAAGAGGCCGGTATTAAACCCGTGGTGGGCATTGACTTCTGTAATGGCACCGATCGGCAATACCTCGCCTTAGCGCGTAATCAAGCGGCTTTCGCCGAGATGAACAGCTACCTATCCCAACATCTACATCAAAACCTAAAAACGGAGGATGAGTCGCCCTTAGAGAAGGCCTATATTATTTACCCTTTTGATGGCGCCCCAAAACGAAGCTTGCGCGAAAATGAATACATCGGTCTCCAACCGAAAGACCTCTCCAAACTGCGCTTTTCGGTATTGAAAAATCAAACCCAGAAGATGGTGATCCTGCATCCCAACAGCTTTCGCCATAAGGGCGATTACAATACCCATCGACTGCTGCGCTCTATCGGTGAAAACTGCCTCTTAAGCAAACTATCAGCCGAAAGGCAAGCCCCCGCACAATGGGGACTGATGAACTCCCGAAAGTTAAAGGAGCTCTTTAGTGAATACCCCGAGATTATTAATAATACCGAGCATATTTTAGCCGATTGCAATTTAGAATTCGAGTTTAAAAATTATTCCAAAAGCCTTAACCGACAGTACTATACCGACAGCCTAACCGGCGATCGAGAGATTATTCGCTCCCTCTGTTACAATGGCCTGGAGTATCGCTATCCCAATGCCGATAAGGAGGTTTACGAGCGCCTCGAGAAAGAGCTAGACGTTATTGAAAAACGAGGCTATTACAGCTATTTCCTTATAAACTGGGATATCGTAAACTACGCTCGTCGAAAAAACTATTTCTACGTTGGCCGCGGAAGTGGCGCTAATAGTCTTGTGGCCTACCTCCTCCGCATTACCGATGTTGACCCTATTAAGCTCGACCTCTACTTCGAACGTTTTATAAACCTTTCGCGAAGGCAGCCTCCCGACTTTGATGTTGATTTCTCATGGCGCGACCGAGCCGATGTTACCCGCTACATCTTTGAACGCTTCCCCAAGGCCAGCTTACTGGGTTCCTATACCACCTTTAAATATCGGGCGGTGGTTCGCGAGCTGGGCAAGGTGCTGGGGCTTCCCGGGCGCGATATTGACGAATTGAGCAGAGCCCGTCGCCAGGGAGGAAAAGATTGGGACGATATGCAAAAGCTGGTTTTACGCTACGGTAAACGCATTGAAGACTTCCCCCATCATCTCACCGTACATTCCAGTGGCATTCTAATTCCCGAGAAAGACATCTCCAACTACGGCAGTACCTTTCTGCCTCCCAAAGGCTTTCCCACCACTCATTTCGATATGTACACCGCCGAGGATGTGGGCCTGCATAAATTCGACATCCTTGGTCAGCGCGGCTTAGCTAAAATTAAAGATGCCGTGCAAATGGTTAAAGCCACGGTGCCCGAAGCCAAAGAGCTCGACATTCACCAAGTGAAGCCCTTTTATGAAGATCCAAAAATTAAAAGCATGCTTAGCAAAGGGCAAACCATGGCCTGCTTTTACGTGGAATCGCCAGCGATGCGGGCCTTATTGCGCAAGCTTCGCGCCGATACCTATTTAGGCTTGGTGGCGGCCAGTTCTATTATTCGTCCGGGTGTTTCCGCTAGCGGTATGATGGCGGAATACATAAAGCGCTACCGCGAGCCAGAGCGTCGGAAATACATCCATCCTAAGATTGGGGAAATTTTAAAAGAGACCTTTGGGGTGATGGTTTACCAGGAAGATGTGCTTAAAGTAGCGCATTACTTTGCCGGCTTAAGTCTGGAGGAGGCCGATGTACTGCGGCGTGGCATGAGCTGGAAATTTCGCGAGCGCAATGAATTTGATAGCATTAAAGACAAGTTCTTTCAAAACTGTTTGGAAAGAGGCTATGGCGAGAGCATCACTAGCGAAGTGTGGCGGCAAATTGAGAGCTTTGGAAACTATGCTTTCGCCAAAGGGCATTCCGCCAGTTATGCCGTAGAGAGTTATCAGAGTTTATACCTAAAGGCTTACTACCCTTTGGAATACCTCACTGCCACCATTAATAATGGCGGTGGCTTTTACTCGGTAGAAACCTACCTTAATGAGGCCCGTTTGGAGGGCGGCACAGTAGAAGCGCCATGCATTAATCGCTCCGAAATGGAGGCCGTCCTCATCAACAAGCATATCTATTTAGGTATGCAAATGCTAAAGGAGCTGGAAGAGAAAACCAGCATGAACATCCTTAGGGAACGTCACATGAACGGCCTTTTTAAAAGCTTAAATGAGTTTTTGGAGAGAGTGGAAATCTCCCTGGAGCAATGCATTATACTTATTCGCATCAATGCTTTCCGCGATCTTGAGGCGGATAAGAAGAAACTGCTTTGGGAGGCTCATTTTATTTTGGGTAATGCCAAGAAATCGGCACCGGTAAATGAGTTGTTTCGCAATACCCGCGAGAAATTAGAATTACCGCAATTGGAAAGCGGCAACTTTGAGCAGGCGGTTGATGAAATTGAATTACTGGGTTTTCCGCTGAGCTCTCCCTTTCACTTGGTTCCGCAATTGCCTCAGGGTTGCGTTAAAGCCGCCGACATCGACCAGCACATCGGTAAAGAAGTTCGACTATGCGCTTACCTTATTCACGTAAAACATGTTACCACCCGAGGGAAGCAGGCTCGGCACATGATGTTTGGCACCTTCCTCGATCAGGCCGGCCACTTTGTAGATACGGTACACTTCCCTCCCATGGCCGAAAAGTATCCCTTCCAAGGAAAAGGGATTTACCTCATCCGAGGAATTGTTATTTGCGAATACGACTTTGTGAGTGTAGAGGCCCGCTACTTGGAGCGCCTGCCCTATGTGAATTTCGAGAATGCCTAATAAGAGAATAAGCTGATGAGCTGAATGCCTAATTGCATAAGTTATTTAGATAAGTCCCTGATTGTTTGATGCCTGACTAGCAAAATTTTGCTACATTCGAGTCGCTAAGCTTTAACCTGAAAACCAATGAAACTATTTGCAATTCTAATTGCTGCCTTGGCGCTTGGCGCTTGCAGTAAAAGTTCTAACTGTGCCAACGGAGTAAAAGATGGAGATGAAGTAGGAGTAGACTGCGGTGGAGACTGTCCTCCCTGCACTGTCTCCTATCCTGCCACAGGCTCCCACGGAATAAACCTCTTACACGGCACCGACACCCTTGTGATCACGGGTAGTGGCAATTCTTTCAAAGCAAATATTCCAGATGGAAGCTCCTTAAAAGTAGAAATGAACCTCATATACGGTCGACCCTGGGTCTATGAAAACAATGTGGGCTGGAGTATAAGCACCTACTACTATGGCTATCAAAAGTTTGATGCAATTAACGGAGGTAACGTAGATGCACAAATGGTATGGTCCACCCCCGATAGCGGAATGATAGCAGTGAGTTACTATGAAAATGGCACTACCCGCACCAGTCAGAAAATAATTATGAAGGAGGGAAATTAAAGGTTGGTGAAGGTTAAGAGAAAATAACTATAAACGGGCGTATTGAAGCGGGAAAGGGAATTGACCATAAACCTACGTTGTGCCCAATGCGAAAACAACTCTAACGCTTAAAATCAAAAAACTAATAGAATGGAATTTTTCGGAATAGATTGGACAAAAAAACACATACTCAAAACCAACACTAAACTTGTCTGCACTTCCGATGATAATGAAGTAAAGCCTGCTGAATTGCGTCAAGAAGTTGAACCTTGGCTCTCTGCAATTTTCCAAAGTGAACACCTATCCGTTTTGATTGGTTCTGGCTTGACAAGCTCCGTGTCATTTATGGCTGGTGTGAAACCACAAGAAATGTGGCGTTTAACTTTAGACCACGATTTAAATGAAAAGATAAAAGAGAAAGCGGATAATTCTGCGGTAGAAATGAACCGTGGAGAAGCGAATATTGAAGATGATATTAGGGTAACTCTTGAACTGATAAATGGACTAAAGATAATTAACGATGCTAGAGCGGCAACTCTAGGAACTGAGTTAAATTCTAAACTTAAAGACTTCATATCATCAATTCTATCAACCGAAAAAGAATTTTTTGAAAAACTCTCTAAAGAGGAAGAGGGAGCCCTTAAGGCATTTAATCTCTTAAAAAGTTTCATTTTAAGTTTCACCAGTCGTTCTGCTTCAAGAGAAAGATTAAACTTGTTTACAACTAATTACGACAGGTTTATTGAATTAGCTTGTGACGAAACTGGTGTACTTTTACTTGACAGGTTCAAAGGAAAAATCCAACCAATATTTAGGAACACAAGACTTGAATTAGATTATCATTACAATCCACCTGGTATTAGAGGTGAACCAAGATATGCTGAAGGTGTATCAAGAATAACCAAACTTCACGGTTCAATTGACTGGTGTTTTCAAAAGGATAAAATCATTAAGACATTATTGCCTTTTGGAGCAGACGACAATCACCCATCTATACCAGAAAACATTACAGATCAAGTCGTTATATATCCGAATTCATCCAAAGATTTAGAGACAGCTTTTTATCCTTATGCTGAATTATTTCGAGATTTTTCTTCTTCAATATGTCAACCTAACTCTGTAATTCTTACTTATGGCTATGGTTTCGGAGACAGTCATATAAACAGGGTTATTGAGGATATGCTGACAATCCCTTCAACTCATTTAGTCATAGTAGCTTGGGATAGAGATTATTCAAAAGAAGGTGAAGAAGCGAATTACGGTTCAGGAAGAGAAAGAATCATTAAATTCTTAGATGATAAAAACTCTGCACAATGTACTCTTTTGATAGGTGAACATTTCGGTGATTTGGAGAATCTGGTGGAACACTATTTGCCAAAGTCTGCTATTGATAGACTTACTGTAAAAATGCAGAAGATAAAGGACAATAGAGGTCAAGATAAAACAATAGAAGTTGAAGGTGAAAATGAACAAAAACCAGAAGCCTAATGAATATGCAACAGTTCGATTTTGACCATCTTCGAAACCTAACAATTGGTACAGTAGATTATGTTTCACCAAATGAAATTAGAGTTGTATTAGATTTATCAGCACCTCAAAATACTGCTCTAAATACAGGAGTTCCAACACTTTTCCCAAGAATAAATGGGTTTGTTCTAATCCCGAATGAGAATGGCGCATTGGTTGGATTAATAAGTTGGCTTGGTGTAGAGCATAGTCAATATCCAAAAAGAAAAGGATACAAAGATTTTGACCTAATTGATTTGCCATTTCCATTGAGGAAAATGTCTATTACGCCAATGGGTACTTTAAAGCAAGTTGGAAAAATTGAAAAGAAAGAGTATCAGCTTGAAAGAGGTGTTTACAGTTTTCCATCTGTAGGTGATAGCGTGATTTTGCCATCAGATTCTCAACTAAAGTCTATTGTTGAAAACAAAGAGAAAAATGCAAATGTGAAAATCGGTATTGCACCAATTGCTGGCAATGCCAATGTCAAAATCAATCCTGATAAATTATTTGGAAGGCACATAGCAATATTGGGAAATACAGGAAGCGGAAAGTCCTGTAGTGTTGCAGGTGTAATAAGATGGTCTCTAGAAGAAGCATCGAAAAAATTAGAGGCTGGTCAAAGCCTAAATACTAGGTTTATAATTCTTGACCCAAATGGAGAATACACAGATGCTTTTGATGACTTAAATACCGAAGTAAAAAAGTTCAAAGTAGAAATTTCGGAAGAAGAGAAAGAAATTTTTAGAAGTCTAAAAGTACCTGCTTGGTTATGGAACAGTAATGAATGGAGTTCATTCTCTAATGCAAGTGGTAGGACACAAAAACCTATCTTAAAAAGAGCTCTTAGAGACTTACGTTCCGGTCACTCAGATGATACCAATGAATTCATTACCAAAATAAGAAGTTACTTCTCAAGCTGTTTGATAACGGTAAAACTTGACTTAAAGATTGGAGCAACTTCATTCAAAACTGATTCTACAAAGTTTGGTAAGAAAATTCTGAGTATTTCTAATGATGCTTTGCATTTATCCAATCAAGCAGAAGATGAATTAAAAGGTGTGTTAGAGAATACTTCTCAAACCCTTGAAGCCATTATCAACCGTCATTTCAAAAGTTTTGTAAACAAACAAGGAGAGACAATTGAATATTACGAAGATTTTGATGTTTCAGACGTAGAAGAGGTTATTCAAGAACTAGAAGAACTACTTGAACCTCTTGGTGGCGTGTTAGCTTATACAGGTCCAAATGAAGATACGCCTGTCCCATTTAATGTTAATGATTTACCTGACCATATAGAACACTTAGGGCAAGAAGCTGGAGTAATTCAGTTTATTGACTTCCTCGTAATGAGAATGAGGACAATGTTGGCTGAGACTAGGATGAATTCAATTGTCGTAGAAAGCGATGAAATTACACTAGAGAATTGGCTAGAAAATTATATAGATGGAATATCAATCATAGATTTATCTCTAGTTCCTTCTGATATCACTCACTTAGTAGTTTCGGTAATTTCAAGAGTAGTCTTTGAGTCTTTACAGAGGTATAGACGTACTACCAAAAAGCTACTTCCAACAAATATAGTAATGGAAGAAGCCCATAACTTTATCAAGAGATATTATGAGGGAGGAGATGAAATAACTGCCTCTCAATTATGTACAGAATCATTTGAGAAAATAGCTAGAGAGGGAAGAAAGTTCGGTCTAGGCTTGACATTATCGTCTCAGAGACCATCTGAGCTTTCACCTACAGTACTATCTCAATGCAACACATTCTTACTTCATAGAATTGTAAACGACAGAGACCAGGAATTAGTAAAAAAACTAGTTCCTGATAATATTGGTGGTTTACTGAAGGAGTTGCCGATTCTGCCAACTAGGAAAGCAATTTTATTGGGTTGGGCTACACCAATACCAATTTTGGTTGAAATGAATAATCTGAAGAAGGAACATAGGCCGAAATCAGAAGACCCAGACTATTGGGATGTTTGGACTAGACAATCTGAACGAAATGTAAATTGGAAAGATTTAGCAGACGATTGGCAAAATATCGATGAAGAAGAATAAAGCACTGGGCACAATCGAGTAGACGGCTCCGCCCCTGATTAGAAACGGAGTGCGCCTTTCAACCGAGCAAAGCAAGCTCAAGCATTCCTTAAAAAATTAATAATGCATGCTTACACCACCCAGCCCTTCGGTAAACTCTGGATCAACCAAGCGGTTCGCTTACAGGGCGGTTCGTAAAGCATACATCCACCGCTCTTTACACCAGTGGCTGCTTTCCAACACCTCTTAAGATAAGGCTACGCAAAGGCTCCTTATCGAATTTTCACTTCACAATACGATCAGCCCTTCACTTCTTCTGTGAGACCTTAGGTTTAGGGCATTCGCCTTCTCCCCTTGGTTCCGTTGGTACTATGACCTCGGCTGACTTCCTGACTCTTTTACAAAGGAAAAGGGATTTACCTCATCCGCGGAATTGTTATTAGCGAATACGACTTTGTGAGTGTAGAGGCCCGCTATCTGAAGCGCCTACCCTATGTGAATTTTGAGAATGCCTAAGAAGGGAATAAGCTGATGAGCTGAATGCCTAATTACATAAGCTAATTGGATAAGTCCCTGATTGTTTGATGCCTGAATAAAGAAATTTTGCTACATTCGGGTCGCTAAGCTTTAACCTGATAACCAATGAAACAATTTGCCTTTTAAATTGCTCCGCTGATTCTCAGCACCTGCCCTAAAAATTTCAACTGTGATACCGGCATGATTCACCCCCGATAGCGGGATGAATCAAGTGAGCTATTATGAAAATGGTACTACCCGCACCAGTCAGAAAATAATTATGAAGGAGGCAAATTAAGGGTTGGTGAAGGTTAAGGGATAATAACTATAAAAAGCGTATTAAAAGGGGAAAAGGGTATTGACCATAAACCTAGGTTGGGCACAATTAAAAAAGAAACTAAATGAACGACATAATTAAAAGGGCTATAGATCAAATTCGAACAAGTGTTCCTGAAACAGAAAAACTAACAGATGATTTTCTTCATGGTATTGTTGCGTACAAATATTTCTACAATGATGGAATATTTGACAAAGCCGACTTTAAAAATTCTTATGTAGACGGAGCTAATGATGGTGGTATTGACCTAATATCGGTTGAAGAAAATGATCTAGACAAAAGTTTGGTTCTTATCCAGTCTAAAAACGTTCAAGACATAAATTCCAAGGACGATATCAAAGATGTTTTTACAAAAATGTCTCAAACTGTCAGCGACTTTAAGAACGAAAAAGTAGGAAACTATAACGACAGGCTAAGAAGGATCTACCGTGAAAAATATGATGATGCTAGTGATGATTCTAACTTCGGAATCAAATTAGCCCTATTTCTAGGTTTTGATAAACCTCAAGATTACAAGGACAGAATTCAAAATCATTTAAATAAAGTCGAGTCTCTTCAAGATTTTGAACTTCTTATTTTCTACCAAAACGAAATTCTTCAGCAAATTGAATCATACGATGAAGAGCAAATATTTGTTGATTATGGAAAAGTTGAAATTTTCAAAGATCACGGGGCGATTGAGAATGGAGACAATGGGCTATTGGTAAACATTTCAGCAATTTCTTTGCGTAAACTCTATGACAAGTACAAAGATGACGGGCTATTTGAACAGAATTTTAGGTACTTTATTAGAAACAAGAAAATTGACGATCAAATCAATGAATCTTTAAAAAAGAAGAGAGATAAATTTTGGTTTCTGAATAATGGTATCATTATTGGCTGTAAAGAGTTTGACCGTGACGGAGACAATATTAAATTGACTGACTTTTCTATTGTCAATGGATGCCAAACTACAACTATCATAGGGAGCTACAAAGGCGGGAATGAAGACCTTGATTTCCCGATTCCATGTAAGATTGTAAAACCGGACAGAGAAGGAGAAGAGTATTTTAATCAGTTCATATCTGAAATTGCTGAAGCTTCTAACTCACAAAAGCCTATATCAGATCGTGATTTGAAATCCAACCTTCCAGAACAACGCTCACTCCAGAGAATGCTAAAACAGGATGAACCAAAAATCTATCTTGAAATTAAGCGTGGTGAAGGCATTCTTAAAAAGCGAAACCTAGAAAATTGGCAGAAAATTAAAAATGATCAACTAGGGCAATTGATTTTAGCTTGCTGCTTACAACAGCCAGGGACTGCAAGAAGTGCAAAGCGTAAAATTTTCGCAGATAAATCGACTTACAATAGAGTTTTCAAAAGAACTCAAGACAAATCAACGATTGTCGATTTATTAAAGCTATCTGCACTTTACGATACGTTTGTCAGTAGTTCGAATTTTAGTGAAACACTATCGAATGTCTCTAAGAATGGAAAGTTCGCAATTCTAGGTGTGATTTGCTTCCTCATAAAAAATAAACGGAAACTAACTAATATCAATCTCGATTCTACAACTCAAGATTGGGTATCGGATGTAACTTCCGATAATATTGATAGAGAACTTCTTCGACCTGATCGACCTGATGATTTTGAAAAGATTTTAAATTCAGTATTTAATCAAGTAATTCGAACTTTATCAACTTTGTATGAGTCTCGTGGAGACTTGGAGACTTCAGTAACGAATTTCTTTAAAACAGATAAAAAGTATCACTCAATTATACTCGAACGAATTAAAACTGAATTCATTCTTGATGACTATGAGTATGATAAGTTGTCAGAGAAATTGAATTTGATTTTTAAGTAAAAAAACTGTGCCCAACAAAACCTGTAAGCAATAGCCCCCTTCGGGACGCTGCAGCTGATAGCAAAAACGTTAGGCCCAATTAGTAAAACCAAAATTATAAATATATGGAAACTAGAGATTTAATTAAGTCCTTTAAACAAGGTGGTTCAGGTAACTGTGTGTCTATTGCTATTATTAAAGCTGGTATTCAAATTTTTGGAATGAATAAAATCTTTAATCATTACTGGGAAGGTGACATTTGTAAAATCACTATGAGAGATGGATATGAATTGTCATTCTCAAGGGAAGAGTTGGCTGTTGCTACCTCAGGTTCTAAATTTATTCTTTTAGAGAATCAAGAAGTCCTTGATTACGCAAATCTATGTTTTGCCGCAATGGCGAAGAGAGCACAAGTAGAGGAAAATGATGACATTGAGAACCTGACATTCGAACAAGCCATTGAAACGCTTAATGATGGCGAGTGGTACACCCATGGTGCGGATTGGCTAGGTTTAAGATTCAACATTTTAAACATTAAACGAAAATATATTTGGCAATATAAAGGAGTCGTTGGAGCTTCAAGTAAACACTGCTTTTTTGCATCAGAAGGTATAGAAGATAATTATGGACGCCCTGACCCCTTGAATATTTTCGAAAGAAGATTCAGCAAATGGTTTAGGGTAACTGAAAAGCAAAATTATTAATCACAAAATCAAATAGAAATGTCGGTACTTAAAAACGCAATTAGTGCTTTTGACCCAGCACCAGAAAAAAAAGAAGAAATTGAATTAGCATTGAATCTCCTGTACGATCTTGCTCAATCCAAAACAGATGCTTTTAAAAAGGATATTGCACAATCTCTAAGAACTGCTGGAACTGAAGAGAATCCAACAATTCCAATTACCCAAGTTCTTGGAGCACATTCAGAAACTAGAGCTTATGTATCCGATGATAATTCAAAAATTATTACTGAAACAACAGATGCTATAAAGAAATTTGTTTCAGGAGGTTCAGATAATATTATTAATGGAATTGGGTCACTATTAAGCACAGGAGTCAATGCACTTCTAGGAACTGGCACAGGAATTCAATCTCAAAGAGAAGACTACTTTGTTGCCGTAGAAGGACTAGCAATTATTCGAGTAGATGTAAAATCTTGGATTAGAAAAATTAATGTTCAAGGAATAACCAATAAAATAGAATCAGTACTAGCTTTTACAGCAGTAAAGTCAAGTGTCAATGTAGACAAAATTTCGTTTAACACCTTTTTACAAGCTTACAAATATCAACTTGAAAGAACAGATATTCCTCAGCAAGAGCTAATAGAAGAAATAACTAATGCGAAGGAAATTTTCAATTTGCTAAAAACAAATGACATTATTGCAATGAACCCTAGTTTGGAGTCGTCTGTCACGAATTTACCAAGTTCAAGCCTAGCATAAAAAGTGCCTAATCGAGTAGACGGCTCCGTCCCTAAATAGGAAGGGAGTGTGCCTCTCGCACCACCGTATATGGGTCTCGTATAGGGCGCTTCGTTACATCAGAACTTTAATTATGGTAGTAACTAGCATAATCTGTAAGCTCGTTTAGTTTAGCGTTTCTCAGTAATGATGGTTCGCAAAATGTGGCTTTAAGCCACCACCCATTCCTATCGAGCTGATGCTTGCATTCTAATCCTAAATGTTCGAATTTCGGGAAGGCTTACACTTCATAATCGCCTACTTTTCATATACTAAACGTAGGCAAGCATTTTACATAAAAATGAAACACCTCATTTTAACAATAGGACTTCTAACATCCTTCATGGTCTTTTCACAAAAAGAGAATGAAATATGGAATGAAACCGATACAATTTCGACAGACAATTATGAATTTCAAATTCCGACAGTTTGGCAAAACCTAGATTATACACTTGGTGGCAAAAAGGGACCAGAACAAGCCTTTGACGCAACTGGTCAAGGATTACCAAAATATTACAATGGTGGACCTGTCCTTGTATCAGCGTTCCTTGCGAAAAGTGACTATTCCTATCTTCAAGAAGCTAATAAGCCAAAATTCAGAAATTACTATTCCTTCACTAGCGAAGAGTATAAGCTAGAAAGTGATGTTGTTGAACGAACATTCATCCTAAAAGACAATACCAAGGCCGTTCTAATTAAAACTAGACGTTATTTAAAATCTGATAGGCTCAACGAAAGTCGTTACGACTTAATAACATATTCGGAAAAACTCGAGATTGCTTATGTGTTTAGCGTTACATTTCGATACTTCGATGACACCTATGAATTCGAATCCATTTACGATTTAAACGGGTATGTGGAGAAATTGTATGCTACCTTTAAATGGAAATAAATTATTACAGGGTTTGTCAACAAAAAAAACAATGAGAACATTTAAACTTAAGCCTGAGGGCTTCAAAGAACATCAGCAAAAAGCACTTACAAGGGCAATTCCGATTACTCTACTTGCTGCTTTGGCCGGACTTTACATCTCATCTATTAATGAAAGTACCGACACCTCAACCGTTGACACCTTAGCATTCTTAATTCCATTTTCTCTGCTTATTCTTGGCTTCGGATTGTTTCTAGGATTAAAAAGGCAAAAGGACATGTGGCTCAGCTACGAATTAACTATTGACGGAGAAACAATCACACGGACACAAAACAATGTACCTACCGTTACCATCGACAAAAATGACCTGCAAGAAATGCTTGAAACGCGGCAAGGAGACATCCTGCTGAAAACAGGACAAAGGACAAACATAATTAACATTCCTTCGTCTGTTCAAGACCGAGCGGAGCTTTTAAACTCCCTTGCTGACTTTGGACAAATTAACAAGCAGCCAGGAAACAAAAGCATAATGACCCTAATCGCAAGCCTAGCATCGCTCGGACTAATGCTAGTGTTTTTCGTTTCCACAGAACCAGCCATTATTATCCCAAGCGGGGCAATCCTCATCATTGGCTTTCTATGGTCTTTTTTCGAAATTCAAAAGAGTAAACAAATTGACAAAAAAGTCAAGAGAGGATCCTATTTAATCTTCTTCTTGCTGTTCTCAATCATCGGACGCTTGGTCATAGAATTAAAAATATTCGCCAGCTAAAAATACCTAGATGCAAAAGCACTCTGAGGTACATAACAACCTGAGTTCACTCAATTATTTAGGACAGAAATTGGTCAATTTATAGTTTCTCATAAAGAGTGATTTACGGAGGAGCTGGCATTCACACCTGGACAAACTCATTCGGGTCTTTCACCATCTGGATAATTTAAAAACTTGCCTACTTTGCATTAACAGCTCTGCCCATGCGGAGCATACACCATGTATCTGAAATCCCAGCTCCCATTCGGTAGCCGCGCTTCAGGAACAAAGCATTGTTCTACATCTAAAATAGTACTCTGGAGTTCAAAAATTAAGATAGAAGGGTTTGACACATTCCAAACCAATTATTCTTTTTGTCCAGTTTATTAGTTAAAAAACTGGACAATTCCCCTACATTTGACCAAAGCTAAACACTTGAAAGTAACTGATTACATAAGAAATATGATAGACCGCCTTCCAAAAGGATATATTTTCACCTATGAAGACTTTGATATTGATGTGAATAAAAGAGAAGCCATCATCAAAGCCTTGAACCGCATGGCCAATTCAGGTAAAATTGAAAAACTATCAAAAGGAAAGTACTTTAAGCCTGAAAAAACCCCATTCGGGACCCTTCAACCTAGTCAAGAACAAATAGTTAAAGACTTACTAAATGAAGACGGTAAAGTAATTGGGTATCTAACTGGATATAGCATATACAATATGCTAGGATTAACAACTCAAGTTAGTAGCAGAATACAAATCGGGAAAAATCAAATTCGCCCTAAATTCAAACGAGAGCGTTACACCATATCCTTTATTAAACAAAAAAACACAATTACCAAAAAAAACATACCTCTGCTACAGATTCTAGACTCAATTAAGTATGTGAAAAAAATACCGGACACTACCATAAAAGCATCTTGTTTAAGGTTAATGCTGATAATTAAAGACTTAAGTTTAGACAATAAAAAAGAGTTAATACGACTAGCTTTGAATTATCCGCCATCTACAAGAGCTTTACTAGGTGCCTTATTAGATGAAACTCAAAATAAATCAATAACAATAAGTTTGAAAGAATCTCTAAATCCAATTTCTAAATATCAGATCCCTGGTGCACAAAAAGCTTTATCTAAGGCTTCAAATTGGAACATTACATGAAACTTCATCTAGACAAGAAGTTATTTAGGCAAGCTGTGCAGTTTACCTCAGACCAAATGCAAATACCTGCAATATTTGTAGAAAAAGACTATTGGCTTACATATGCACTCTTTACAATATTTAATGACAAAATTGGTAGTGAAGCAGTTTTCAAAGGCGGAACAGCATTATCTAAGTGTTACAATATAATTGAAAGATTTTCGGAAGACATTGACCTAGTAGTCCTTAGAAGAGAGGGTGAATCAAATAATGAACTTACTTCTAAAATAAGAACGATTAGTAGCGTAGTGAGCAAGGCATTGCCAGAAATAGAAATAGCGGGTTTAACTCACAAGATGGGAATGAATCGTAAAACAGCACACTCATACAACAAAGAATTTAAAGGAGATTTTGGTCAAGTAAGAGATGCCATTGTGGTGGAAGCTACTTGGCTTGGATACTATGAACCCTATACAACTAAAAGTATTTGCTCTTTTGTAGGTGAAATGATGATGAACAATAAACAAAGTGAAATCGCGAAAGAGCAAGGTTTATTACCATTCAATGTACTTGTTTTAGAACCAATTAGAACGATTTGTGAAAAGATTATGAGTTTAGTTCGATTCTCATATGGAGAAAGGCCAATTACAGATTTAAAGAATAAAATCAGGCATGTATATGATTTAAACAAACTGCTATCTGTAAAAGAACTATTCACCTTTTTTAAATCAAAGGAATTTGAAATTATGCTATTAAAAGTTGCTCAAGAGGATGTGGAAAGTTTTAAAAACAATAATGAATGGTTGAAATATCATCCGCTTGATTCACTGATTTTTAAGAACCCTGAAAAAGTGTGGAGCGATTTAAAGCTTGCCTATGACTCCGACTTTAAATTCTTGGTTTATGGTTCTTTCCCAAATGAAAAAGAATTATTGAATACTTTAATCTCCATTCAAAAAAGAATATCATCTATTTCTTGGAATATTAAATTGGAGATTAAATAAAATCGGAAGCGCAATTGTACAGACCGCCCTCTCATTGATTAGAGCCGGCCACATCTCTCTCAACACCCAGTCTAAGCCGACCACACTCCTTCCTAATACCAAAGGCCTAGAGCTTCCATCTATTCGAAACATAAGCGAGCTTCGGAAACCGAGACATTCTGACGTCGCCCATCCCCATCAAACCGCTTATTGCATTCTAATTTTAAAAAGGCGAATTTCGAGGGAGTTTACAAAAACACCGATATCGCCTATCCATGCTTTCTAGAATTTTTCTAAGCGCCGTTTGCCTTTGCTTAAATCTATCTTCAGCCTTTTCCCAAAAAGTAGATGAACCCTATATCTTCTTCCTCCACAATCGCTTCTTAGAAAACCATCCACTCAGTGAGGCGCATCCCCAATACGGCAAAGTAGAATACCGGGAAATTTTAGCGGATTTTGAAAAAGGGGGATTTACCACCATTAGTGCCATCAGAAAAGGGAACATCAATGCCCAAGTCTATGCCCAAAAAGTGCTTCAACAAATCGACAGCTTAATCCATCTGGGAGTTAAAGCTCCTAAAATAACCGTGATTGGCACTTCCAAAGGCGGTTATATTGCGCAATACGTTTCCCACTTAGCGCAAAACCCCGAATTGAATTTTGTCTTTATCGCCTCCTTCCGGCAAAGCGATCTGCAAAACATCCCTGACCTCAGCCTCTGTGGCCGCATTTTAAACATTTATGAAGCTTCCGATCCCTTTGGGGAATCCATGCAGCCAAGAATTAATACCGCCACTTGCGAGATAAGCCACTTTCGCGATTTAGAATTAAACACTGGCCTAAAACATGGCTTTCTATTTAAAGCTTTAGCAGCCTGGTTGGAGCCCTGTAAAGAATGGGCTAAGGGGAATTATAAATTCAAATAAATGACTAAACAGAAATTCCATTATCTAAAAAGCATAAATAACTTGGGCGTGGATAGCTTGACCAGCACTAAAAAGCTTGAATCCGACAATATGGAATCGCAGTACAATGCCTTAGTAGAATGGATGACGCAGATTGAAAATGACTAAATACTGCTTTAAGCTTTGGCTTCTATCCCTGGCCATTGCTCCTTTTACCTTTCCCTTTTTAAATCCAGATTGGGCTTTAAAGGAAATCCTAAGTATTGTTCCCGGATTAATCCTTTTGGCCCTTTTCTTTTCCATCCCAAGCCTGCTAATTTGCCTGCTCGTATCTCGCTTATTCCTCAAGACTAATAAAGTACAATCGGCTCAGATCATCATTGTGCTCCTGACTATGGTTTTGGCCCTCATTAGCTTTGCCCTCAGCATTGGATTTAGCAGCTCCCTGCCCCTCAGTTATTTGATCGCCATCTTTATCGCGGGACTTATACTGATCCTTTCAAAAGATGCTAGCACAAAGAAAGCTTCTGATTAAAAGTATTGTCCTTAGCCTCCAAAAACTAAAATCTTCTAGTCATAGACCCAAAAAGGAATATTGGCATGGGCGCTGTGATTTTGACCGTCCTCCACATAAACAAATAGTCGGTAGGCGCCCGTATCGCTAGGGGCTTTAAATTCAGCTCTATGATCGACTGAGCCCGTAAATAAATCAAGGCTTTCTGGAATTTCCTCACGATCGCCGCCAGTAGCGGTGGATTCACTTTCGCGCATTATAAGCCAACGATATTGCAATGAATCCTGATCGGGGTCGCTAGCGCTAGCCTGAGCTTGATAAATCGCTCCTGTCTTCAGTCGAATATTATCGGCAGGATAGTGTCCTTCTAAACTAAAATCTTCCAAACGCGGACTGCGATTTTCGGGCCAA
This sequence comes from Bacteroidota bacterium, assembly GCA_024742495.1. Classification (GTDB taxonomy): domain Bacteria; phylum Bacteroidota; class Bacteroidia; order Flavobacteriales; family Schleiferiaceae; genus Croceimicrobium. The sequence continues at coordinate 357,608 of JANSYJ010000002.1, read as the reverse complement.
GCACCGGTCCAAATATGATGCATTACATCAATGGCTTCCGTTTCTTGTCCATTCGCCAAATACATCCCAAACCAAGTTGGCGTACGTTCCTGCTTTTGTCCCCAAAAAAACACAAAGGACCCCATTACCTGTTGCGATTGTGAGGCGATGGCGGTTTTATAGCGGCTGCCATAAAAGTCAGCTTTTAAAGAACTATGGTTTTCAATGGGCGCTCCCCATTTGGTTTTTTCTACTTCCCAATATCCCGTTGCGCCCCATTCGGTTATCATCAAGGGGCCTTCATAAGCCGCTTCAGCAATAAGTTCTGGTAAAATCTCAATTTCACCATAAAGCTGAACACTCAAGAAATCCAAATCCGGACAACGTTCCTGAACGAGCTTTACATCCTCCGCTTTCATTCCCGCCAGTGGAGTGGTGCAAAGGTGATTGCTGTCAATTTCATGAATCATCCGCACGATATCATTCAGCGCATCCCAAACTTTAGGGTTTTCTGAATGGTGGTTTAACTCATTTCCGAGCACCCAAATCATCAATGCGGGATGGTCCTTTAGTTTTAAAACTTGCTGGCGAATACGCTCCTTTTGTTTTTTAACCGCTGCGCCATCATCGTAATCAAAACCATGTCTCTCTAAACCCAATCCAAGGCCCATGGCCACTTTCAAGTCATTTTCCGCCGCCTTATCTAGCACCTCCAAACCGGAATAAGTACCGCTACTCGCACTCCAGGTCCGAAAAGCATTGGCGCCATGCGCTTTTAAATCTTCGAGTTTATCATTGCCGAGCCCCGCCCCTTTTACATAAAAGACGGTGTCATTCAAAAACAGTCGGTAGCCCTCATCCGTAAGTCTAATTTCAGACTTTGTAATTCGCTCGGAACTTTTAGGTGTATTTGAGTTTTGACAAGAAGCTAAGGCTCCAACTATGCTCAGTAATAGGACAAAGGTTAAATTGAACCTCGTTGAAATTAGGCTGGGTCCTTGCATTCTAGGATACATTTTAAATGGGGATTTTGCAATCAATAATTCTCTTCAAGCTCCTAAATTACTACATTTAGAGTAGCGATGAGCGCGCTATAACTTTCAATAAAACCGCATGAAAAACCGAATAATGCTTAGCACTTTTCAAAGTCAAAGTGAATTTGTAATCGCCAAAGGCAAACTGGAATCCGAAGGCATTGAAACCTTGGTTCAAGATGAGTTAACCATTCAGTCCTACAACTTCCTTTCTAATGCCATAGGCGGCATAAAGCTATTCGTTTCGGAAAGCGATTATCTCGAGGCACGTGCTATCCTAATTGAAGGTGGTTTCCTAAAAGAGCATTCCGATTCCTTATCGGGATTTGAAAAACTAATTAGTCAAAAAAGCTTTAAGACCATCTTTAATTGGACCTTAATCATCCTCACTGCTTTGAGCCTCTACGTTATTATTTACCTTGCGCTGAACCTATCTAAGCAATAAAGAAAAAATCCTGCTTCACATAAATGGAAAAGTCTAGAGTATGCCCAAATTGCGGTTCTACAGAAGTCTCTAAACCAAAATTTAGCAGTAGAGGATTTGCCATTTCTATACTACTTTTCGGATTCCCCTTATTTTTCCTGAATAAGGAATCTCATTGTTTTGATTGTTCTCAAAAGCATAAGATTCAATCATCCTAATCTCTCCCAGCAGCCAATGTTTAAATTCTTCAAAAAATCCAATCCCATTGAAAAATTCTGGTCCTGGTACGAATTTCAGGCAGACGAATTCAAAGACTTTCAAAAGGCCCCGGATTTCTATTTAAGGGAAATCATCAAGCAAATTCGAAAAATAAGCCCTGGCCTGGCGGTTGAATTGGAGCCGCCCCAAGAAGGCCTCATAAAGATGACCATTTCCGCCGATGGCGACGTGGAACTTTTCCCTTCGGTACAAGAAATTGTAGCTCAAGCACCCGATATTCCAGGCTGGCAATTCATCGCCTTTAGGCAAAGAGCGCCATTAGAGAAATTAGAAAGCTTAAAACTGAAGGGACCAGAAGAAGATTTACAGTTGAAGGATAAGCGTTTCTTCCCGATTGTGGAAGGCGAACATCTGGATGTCATCATTTACGTGAGTGGCCTTAACCCCTATAATCAACAGTCGCTAGGCTACGCTTGCTTGCTACTGGCAGATAACATTTTAGGTGAATACGACTGTGTACATAAAGTGCGAGGCTATGATTTTCATGCCATGCCTGAAGATCCGGAAGAATTAAAGGAATTAAAGCCCTTAATCGACCTTGCAGCCTATGTAGATGCTTTTCATGAAAAGGATAGTCCCTCCTAGAAAATAAGATCAATGGCAAAAGCATCTCTAATTTTCAAGCAAATTAATCACGGTAGTAAAGCTTGGCAGGAGGCAGTAAGCTTACGCGAAAAAGTGCTGCGCATTCCCTTAGGCAGTCGCTTTAGCACTAAGGAGTTAGCGGAAGAATCTGAACATCTACAAATTGTAGCGGAGCAAAATTCTACTATTTGCGCTTGTGCGGTTTTAGTACCCGAAGGATCTCAAATGAAAATGCAGCGCGTGGCGGTTGACGAAAACTTACGCAATAAAAATATCGGTAGCCAATTGATGCAATTTTGTGAAGGGATTGCCCGAGACAAAGCTTACGAAATGATCTATTGCCATGCCCGAGATTCAGCGGTTCGCTTTTACCGAAAAAACAATTATCGTGAAGAAGGAGACTATTTTGATGAAGATGGTATACCGCATGTTAAAATGATAAAGAGTTTAAACTAGCCTCTATCCCATTTAAGTACCATTAATGCAAGCCATGCAAATACGAGCCGCTACCAAAGCCGACCTTCCTCAAATAATTGCGCTCTTAGCACAAGACGATTTGGGTAAAACCAGAGAAGAGTTCACTAGTCCCATTGTCCAATCCTATCTTGATGCTTTTCAGCGGATACAAGCCGATTCTAATCAGGACTTAATGGTAGCTGTGGAAGATGAGAATTCGGTGGTAGGCACTTTTCAATTGAGCTTCATCCCCTACCTAACCTACCAAGGTGGCATTCGTGCTCAAATAGAAGCGGTTCGAGTTCGTGCCGATAAACGAGGTGAAGGACTTGGGAAAAAACTCTTCCAATGGGCCCTTGAAAGGGCGCAGGCCAAAGGCGCTCATTTGATTCAATTAACTACCGATAAAAAAAGACCGGAAGCTTTAAAATTCTATTTAGCACTAGGTTTTAGCGCTAGTCACGAAGGCTTAAAATTGCATTTCAAATAAGCGCATCCTTAAATTAAATCAGTCGCCTTTTAGAGCCCTACCAATCCTGACCTTTACTTTTGCCGCGAACAAATTAGTACAAGCTAATGCTTAAAAATTTCCGCACCAGCTCCATTGCCCGCTTGCGTTTAATCTCCCTTATCGAAGGCCTATCTTTAATTTTATTGGTCTTAATTGCGGTTCCACTGAAATACTATTTCGGAGATGATTCTTGGGTGAAAAGCATTGGCCCGGTGCATGGAGGACTTTTTGTGCTCTTTGTAGTAATGGCCCTGTGGGAGGCTTTTTCCAAAAAGTGGTCAATTGGCACTACCGCCATGGTGATCCTCATTGCCAGCTTTATTCCCTTTGGCTGTTTTTATGTGGATAGCAAGATTTTAAAAGCTATGGATCAAGGAAAGGACTAAAACACCGCTTTGGAAGTTTAATCGTGCAGGTGAACTAAGCTATTCTTAATGACAATTTCATAGTTTTAAGGCATGTGCTACGATTCACTTTCACTAACCAAACGTGCTTTGGACTATGCCCAACGCATTGGTTATAGTCAAGAAACAATCCAGGAACTGGAAGAACAGTTTTTGAGAATTAAGGAAACTCAAGGGCCCATTTTTCACGCCAGTGGCTATGCCCATCCCAGCTTCCCAATTATTGATGATTTAGAAGATTTAAGCGTTAAAGGACATCTTTGGGGCTTGGTTCCTTCTTGGGTGAAAGACCGAGAACAAGCCACCAGTATTTGGAACCGCACCCTTAATGCCCGCAGTGAAACCCTATTGGATAAACCCTCCTTTCGCGCTGCTGCCAAACGTGGGCGTTGCTTAGTTGTTACTGATGGCTTTTACGAACATCATCATAAAAATGGGAAAAGCTTCCCCTATATCGTACGCCATAAAAACGAAGAACCAATGATCATGGCGGGCCTTAAGGAAGAATGGACCGAACCTGAAACGGGAAATATCTGGCGCAGCTTTACCATAGTAACTACGGTTGGGAATGAGCTTTTAAAAGAGATTCATAACAATCCGAAAATGAAAGAAGCCCGCATGCCGGTAATTTTAAATCGCGAAAGCCAGAAGCATTGGCTTGAGGAATGGGACTTGGATCCTGAGGAACGAATTAAAACCCTTTGCCAACCCTATGCGGAGGATGATTTAAAAGCGCATACCGTACATGCCATTCGCGGCAAAAAGGCCTTGGGTAATGTTCCCGAAGCCATAATCGAGGAAACTTATTCTGAATTAGCAGCAGATGCATCGAACGAAAGTGGGCAAATAGAGTTATTCTAAAAAGGCCTAAAAAAATTATGACAGATTTAAAAAATAAAGTAGCCTTTGTAAGCGGAGGCAATAAGGGAATTGGCTTCGGGATTGCAAAGTCGCTGCTCCAACAAGGAATGAAAGTAGCCATCAGCTCAAGAAGTTTAGCCGCTGCCGAAACCGCCGCTCAAGACTTAGAAGATGCTACTGGCGGAGAAGTACTTGGACTATCGATGGACGTGCGCAATTACGATCAACAATTGGCCGCCTGTGGAAATATTATCGCTCGCTTTGGTCAACTCGACGTATTGGTTGCCAATGCCGGTATTGGTCATTTTGCTTCCATAGACGAGATGGAGGTAAAAGACTGGGATGCGGTAATTGCAACCAATGTCAACGGCGTATTTTACAGCATTAAGGCTTGTGCCGAAGCTTTAAAAAAGACCAAGGGCTACATCTTTACCATAAGCAGTCTCGCCGGGACAAATTTCTTCGGCAAGGGCGCCGCTTACAATGCCAGTAAATTTGCCGTAACTGGTATGAGTCAAGCCGCCATGCTCGACTTTAGGCCTTTTGACGTAAAAGTGACCACCATAATGCCCGGTTCTGTAAGCAGCTATTTCAATGGCCATGAACCTTCCGATGCTGATGCTTGGAAAATTCAACCGGAAGATTTGGGGCAAATGATTGTAAACCTCTTGGAGATTCATCCGCGCACCTTGCCCAGTAAAGTAGAGGTAAGACCAAGCAGGCCTCCGGGCTCCTAGTAAATTTGAGGATTGTAATTATCAGGATGACGTGGTCCTATATTCCGGTATTGCTCCTGAATGTAGGCCATGTCCTTTTCGAAATCGCCACTGGGCTGAAAGACACCTAGAATTCCGGCTTCTTTCTTAGGGTAATCCAGATAGCCTAAACTAATGGGCACCTGAGCTTCAATAGCAATTCGGTAAAAGCCAGTACGCCATTTCTCCACTCTTTTACGAGTTCCCTCAGCGGGAACTAAGACGACCATTTTACGCTCCTTTAAAAGCTGTATGGCATAGTCACTAAGGTTTCCATGCTTCTTTTGATTCACGCCGATAGCGCCAGTCCAACGAAAGAAAAAGCCGTGCAAACCCTGAGTATAAAAGTGCTTAATGAAATACTTTAAGTCCAGACCCATCATCCAAAATGCCGCTAAAGCGAAGGGGAAATCCCAGTTAGAAGTATGGGGCGCCGCCACCATAACCGAATGCTTCACTTCTTCCGATATGTTCGCTTTAAGCTTCCAACCCGCGATTTTAAAGAATAATTGACCTAGGGCATTTTTCATGCTTCAAAATTAGGGTATAAAACTTAGTCTCAAATTCCATTTATTTGAAGCATGATCGGAAAAACCCGACTTGCGCCTACTCCTTCCGGATATCTTCATCAGGGAAACCTATTTTCCTTTGCTCTTACTTGGCTGATGGCGAGGAAGGATGGCCTTGAAATTTTACTGCGCATAGACGATATGGATCGAAATCGATATCGCCGCTCCTATTTAGAAGATATATTCCTGAGCTTGGAGGCCTTGGGCATCGACTATGATGAAGGCCCACAAGCTGTGGACGATTTTGAAAAAAACTGGAGTCAATTAAAGCGAATGGATCTTTACCATGAGGCCTTGAACGAAATTCGTTTGAAGGGAGATCTCTTTGCCTGTTCCTGTTCTCGTAAGGAAATACTAAGGCTAAATCCTGATGGCCTATACCCGGGAACTTGCCGATCTAAAGGCCTAAGCTTAGATGAAGATTCCCATGCCTGGCGCTGGCAGCATTGCAATCTGGAGCTTAGTCTTAAGAACTGGATGGGCGAGAAAGACACTTTCCCATATCCCCTCGAAATGCAGCATTTGGTTTTAAGGACTAAATCGGCTAAGCCTGCTTATCAAATTTGCAGCCTAATTGATGATCTTCATTTTAAGGTCAGTCATATTGTGCGCGGCCAGGATTTATGGCACTCGAGTTTGGTGCAAATAGCCCTGGCTCAAAAATACCAATGGTCCAATTTTCCAATGGTGAATTTCCATCATCATCCCTTGCTTCTCAATGGTGAAAAGCAAAAGATTTCAAAAAGTCAGGCAGCTCCAGCAGCAGAAGTGTACCGCAATGAAGCCGCCCGAATGAGCTTATTGAATGAGCTTGCCCAACACTTGAATTTACCGCTAGGTGCTCAAAATTTATCGGAATTACTCAACTTGTACCGAGTCGCTTAAAGCTTGATATCGCATGCCATAAACCTGTTCCTTCATGGTGGCATTTACGGCTACGGTATTTTTATAAGGGTTTTGCAATACCGCATGATCGCCCGCTCTAACGGTTAATTTCACCGTTCCTCTTTGGGCCAAACCAAAACTACTGGTTCGTTCGCCCTTGGCATTTCTTGTTTCTACAGGAATATCGCAGTAACAGGTGTTCTCTAGCTCTAAGTCAAATGCTCCCTTTGTTCCTTCGCCTAATAAGAATTCTTCTCCCGGTGGAATTTGAACACCAGAGCGAAAGACTCCTAAATTTAAAAAGGCACATGAGCTAAGGATTCCTAAAAGGGTGAAAGTAAATACTGATTTCTTCATCGTGTTTTTGAATTTGAGCTCAAAACAATAACAAAGTCGTACAGCGGAAGTTTCAAATTGTAAAATGAGACCTCTCAAATCATTTGAGACGGAAAGAAATCATTGGGGAAGCCCAGTAAATACACCCGTTCCCTGGCTCGGGTAATGGCGGTATAGAGCCAGCGTAAAAAGTCGAGATCCAAAGTGTCATCTGGTCGCCAGGGGTGCTCTACAAATACCCTTTGCCACTGTCCACCTTGGGCCTTATGCCCGGTAATTGCATAAGCAAACTTCACTTGCAAAGCATTTAAATAGGGATTATCCTTCAGCTCTTTTAGCATGGCCGCTTTGGAGGGCATATCCTGATAATCCAAGGCCACTTCTTCGGTAAAAGCTCGCATCTCATCCCAACTTAGGGAAGGCCCAGAATGGTCGAGGGTGTCTAATAGGATTATGGTTTCGAAGGGCTCCGCATCCTGGTAATCGGTAAATCGCAATTTCACCCGAGCGAAGCGTTTGTCATAGAGGTCCATGAATTGATAAATCTCGAGGAGTTCTAAGATATCCCCATTGGCAATAAAACTAGCCTTGTGATTGTCCGGTAACCAGTGATAATTGTTTTTCACCACCATCAGGTAATCGCCAGTAGAGACTTCATCCTCTTGCCAAAGGATGCGCCCTCGGATTTGTTTATTGTAGAGGTTGGCTCTTTTGTTGGAGCGCACTATAATGCACATCTCCTCCTTCCCTACTTCCGATAGGGCTTGATTTAAAGCATCCTCTACTTCAAATCCTTCTTGCAGCCTTATAAAATCTGGACCTAAATTAAATTGAGGCTGTCGGTAAGGCAGCTCTTGCTGAATATTACGAAGGTCGGTAGCATTCGCTAGTAGCTGCGATTCCCTCATTTGTCGCATTACCTCCTTCATCTCTACGCCATAGTGATCCAAACTATAATGACGAGCAAGGTAATCGCCATCCAAAGCGGGGCTTTCCAAACTTCCTACCGGTGGTAACTGAGCGGTATCGCCAACCAAAAGGAGTTTGCACTGATGGCCGCTTTTTACAAAATCGAGTAAATCTGATAGCAAGGAACTGGACCAGTCCGAATGATCATCATTTATCATAGACGCTTCATCCACAATAAAAACCGTGTGACGTGATTTATTCGGTCTCAATTGAAAAATGGAATTTCCCCTTTTATCGGTTTGTAGGCGGTAAATGTATTTGTGTATGGTAAAGGCTGGTCTTTTGGCGTAATTGCTCATCACTTTAGCGGCTCTTCCAGTGGGTGCCATTAGCACCGCCTTTCTTTCAAAAAGCTTTAAACTTTCCACTGTGCTTTCAATGAGACTTGTTTTTCCCGTTCCAGCATATCCGCGCAAAAGAAAGACCAAATCCGCACGCGCTTCTGCCATAAAAAGCGTTAGTTGCTTAAAAGCTTCCAATTGGCCTTGGGTTGGCTGATGCGGAAAAGCCCTTTTTAGACTATAATAAAAGGCTCTTTTCCATTCCTTATCCATCCTTCAAAAGTAGGGCGGAAAAAAGGAGTTTGCCAACTGAAAAAAATTGTAGATTTGTCGCAAACACGAACACCAAACGTCCGTAAACAGAATGAATTCAACCACTTCAACGATCATCAAGGCGGTCTTATTCTTAATAATTATATTCTTAGGCTACCGCCTGTACTCCATTATCTTAGATCCAATTAACTATGAGAAATTGGAAGAGCGCCGTTACGACGCGGTTAAGGAAAAGCTAGAGCAAATACGGGATGTCCAAAAGGCTTATCGTACGGAATACCGCGCTTTTGCCCCTGACTTAAATGCGGTGATTGCTTTTGTGGACACGGGTCGCTCCGCTATTATCGAGCGAAAAGATTCTTCTTTCATGTATTATAATGAGGTGTATCAAACCGACATGGAAAAGGATACTATTATCACCACAATTCTTGGATATGAGTCTGTAAAGGATAAGCTCTTTGGTGCTGATTTCGATCCAGAAAGTTTAAGATATATTCCTTTTAGCGATAATTCGGAGTTTGAATTGGAAGCTGGAAAGTTAGATGTGAACGATGTTATTGTGCCTGTTTTTGAGGCCCGCGCTTCAAATAAAGCCATCTTCCACGATGTTCTTAAAAAGTACAAGCAATATATCGATGAAGATTACGCCCTTCAGGTAGGTGATCTGAATGAACCAACATTAAGTGGCAACTGGAGATAACACAAAAATCCTTTCTTTAAAAATCGATAGCGGTTTAGATCGCGATCGTATGAAGGATTGTCATACTGTAATAAGCCTGTCTAAGACAGGCTTATCCATTATTGTTAGCGGCTCCGAAAAACGCAAAATCTTACTAAGCGCCCACGCCTATTGGCCGGCGATGAAGGATAATAGAAGACTTATCGAGGAGTTCGAACGCTGCTTGTATGAATTACCGATAAGCCCAGATCATTCAGCCAGCGTTCAATGTTTGGTGAATTTTCAAAAATTCAGCCTAGTACCCGAAGACTATTACCAAAAAGGCAAGGGCCAAAAAATCCTTTCCTATACTGCTAAACTTCAAAAGGGTGATCGCATTTATACCGACCATTGGCCGAATAGCCAAGCGATTATGGTTCATGCTATTCCTGAGGAAATTAGTGAGTGGATTAATAAGCGCTTTGGTCAAGCTAATTTATACCACGAAGCCACTGCCATAGATCGCTTGTATCAGTTTTATCCAAAGAGCGATTTTTTCGGCATACTATACGTGAGTCCTAATGAGGCGGATTTTTACCTTACCAATAAGGATAAACTGCAGTGGTATAATAAATTCGAATACCAAACCGAGGAGGATCTTCTGTATTTCATTTTATACTGTTTGGAGCAAAATAAATTTCTCCCCACGGAGCTTCAATTAAATGTGGGTGGTTTAAGCCTTAAAGGCGATAAACTAAGAGTGCTGCTTGAACGCTATATCTCAGAAGTTAAAGATTTACATGTTCCTAGTGCCTATCGACTTTCACCCATGATAAGCGAGAAAGAGCTTAGGGAAAACATCAATTTATTGGGAATTTTATGACCCGAATCATTAGCGGTAAGTTTCGAGGGAAAATAATTAAGGCGCCAGCCCTTCCCGTTCGGCCCACCACAGATTTTGCCAAGGAGGCCCTTTTCAATATTCTGAATAATCATTTTTATTTGGATGAAATCAGCGTGCTGGATTTATTCGCGGGTACTGGCAACTTGAGTTATGAGTTTGCCAGTAGAGGATGTTCTTCCATTACTGCAGTAGATCAAAACCCAAAATGTTGTCAATTTATAAGTAAGACTTCCGAAAGTTTACAGTTCGACATTGAAGTTCATCGCAGTGATGCCTTGGAATATGTGAAGCGCGATTACAAGGTTTATGATCTCATTATCGCCGATCCACCTTACGATTACACCGACTATACCGCATTAGTAGATCAGGTTTTTTTCAAGAAGCTAATTCAGGAAGAAGGCTTTCTTGTTATCGAGCACGATAGAGAAACAGACCTTTCTGAAGTAGAGCACTTTTACGAGATGCGGAAATATGGTAAAGTGGCTTTTAGTTTTTTTCAGTGGACTGAAGAAACTGAATAAATGCGGCGAGGGCTCTTCCACGATGACTTATGCGATTCTTTTCGATTGAGCTCATTTGAGCAAAACTGCGATTTCCTTCCTTCGGTTTAAAGATCGGATCATAACCAAAGCCCTCTTCCCCGTGTTTATGCATTAAGATTTCGCCATCCACGCGACCTCTAAAAAAATGCTGCTCGCCTTTTGCATTTATAAAACAAATCACTGTTTCGAAATAAGCGCTGCGATCTGCCTGCTGTTCCAAATTAGCGAGGAGCTTCGCCATATTCGATTCGGCATTGGCATTTTCACCCGCATAACGAGCCGAATAAACCCCTGGTTCATTATTTAAGCTGGGGACAATTAATCCCGTATCATCCGCGAAAACCGCCTTGCCAAACTCATCATAAATTCGCTGGGCTTTAATAGCGGCATTGGCTTCAAGGGTAGTTCCCGTTTCCGGGATTTCATCGGTAAAATTAAGATCCTTAAGACTTGATACATGAGCATCAGGTAAAAGCGCTCTAATCTCACGGCATTTATGATCATTATGGGATGCGAAAATCAAGTCCATGGCAAAAATTATTTCGGCAAAGAAATGAAATACGCCAAAACTGGGCTCTTCTTTAATTTTTGAGATTGGCATTTTCTCCGCCAACTATAATGGAGCTTCACACCAAGGACTTGCGGAATCTCCTATGGATAAAGGCTTAAGTGTACAATTGACACAAAATAGAGCCACAAAGGGATACAGAACGAAGGTCAATTTTTAGCATTCGTTTTTTTCTTAAATTGCGACAAATATTTACTCTGATGACTTTGAAGATAAATCGACTTTGGATCTTACTTTTTTGCCCTCTATACTTTTTCGCGCAAGTAATTACGGTGGATCCAGCCTTTCCCACCCAAAACGATACCGTTACCATAACTTTTGATGCTACTGAGGGTAATGGCGCCTTAAGTGGATTTGTTCCCATTTACGCACACACTGGAATTATCACTCAAAGCGGTGGCGCTGGAAGTTGGCAAAACGTTCAAGGTAATTGGGGCACCTCTGACCCTAATGTGCTTATGACTTCCATTGGAAATAACAAGCATAGTATTACTTACCACATACCTACTTTTTACGGTGTTAATTCTGGCACTACGGTTAATGGATTAGCATTTGTTTTTCGTGATGCTTCAGGAAATGTTGTTGGTCGAGCAGCCGATGGCAGCGATATCTTTTATCCCATTTATCCAGCGAATGCTGGTTTACTCGCCACGATTATTAGCCCCAGTACCACCCAAATTGTTAATGCAGGGCAAAACCTCAACTTTAAGGGAGCGAGTAGCTTAGATGCCGATTTAGATTTTTACGACAATGGCGTATTGATGGGCTCAGCCACAAATACTCGAACTTATAATTTGTCTTATAATGCCGGAGCCCCCGGACTGCATTTAGTTGAATTTGTTGCCGACGATGGCACCACCGTGGTAAGAGATACAGTTTACTATGTGGTTAATAATCCCGTTCAAACGCAAGCGGTTCCCAGTGGCTTGGAATACGGAATTAATCATATTAGTGCTAGCTCCATCAGCTTAAAGCTGCATGCCCCCTTTAAGAATTACGTTTATGTAATTGGCGATTTCAACGATTGGCAACCGCATCCAGATTACTTCATGAAAAAAGATCCCAATGGGGAAGATTGGTGGTTAAGCATTGATAGCCTTAATCCCGGTGATTACTATGCTTTTCAATATTGGGTAGATGGTGCTATTAAAATTGCCGACCCTTATTCCGAATTAGTATTAGATCCTTGGAATGATGGCTTCATTGGTGCTAATACCTGGCCGAACTTACCGGCCTATCCTACAGGCAAGACTAATGGTATTGCAAGCCTCGTACAAATGGATGCTCCTACTTATACTTGGCAGAATCCAAATTTCACTCCTCCCGCCAAGGAAGATCTAATCATTTACGAATTGCTTATTCGCGATTTTATAGCCGCGCATAACTATCAAACTTTAATTGATACTCTTGACTATTTGCAGCGCCTCGGCATTAATGCCATAGAGCTGATGCCGGTTAATGAATTTGAAGGCAATGAAAGCTGGGGTTACAATCCAAGCTTCCACCTTGCACTGGATAAGTATTATGGCAGTCCCGAAAAATTCAAAGCCTTTGTAGATGAATGTCACGGACGAGGTATTGCCGTTTTCATCGATGTGGTGCTCAATCATGCTTTTGGTCTGAGCCCCTTTGTGCAATTGTATTTCGATCCCGGTGCTGGGCAATTTGGGAAGCCGTCTGCTCAAAACCCTTGGTTAAATCAAGATCCCAAGCATGACTTTAATGTAGGCTTTGACTTTAACCATGAATCGGCCGCAACCGCTGTTTTTGCCGATAAGGTTATGGAGTATTGGGTTTCTGAATACAATGTGGATGGTTACCGCATGGATTTATCCAAAGGCTTTACCCAGAATAATACCTTGGGTAATGTAGCTGCTTGGGGCCAATATGACCAAAGTAGAATTGACATTCTAAATCGTCTTAAGACCAAGATGGAAGCTGCCAAGCCTGGCACTTATATGATCCTAGAACATTTCGCCGATAATGCCGAGGAGAAAGCACTCTCCGACCAAGGTTTTCTTTTATGGGGAAATATGAATCATGAATATACCGAAGGCGCCATGGGCTTTGCTTCCAATTTCAGTGGTATTCTCCACAGTAACCGAGGCTGGAATAATAAGTATTTAATAGGCTACCAAGAAAGTCATGATGAGGAACGCATCCTTTATAAACTTCAGAATTTCGGAAATTCTCAAGGCTCTTATAATACGCAGGATTTGGCCACCGCCTTATTGCGTAAAGAGCTTAGCTCCCTATTCCTCTACCTAGCTCCTGGTCCAAAAATGCTGTGGCAATTTGGTGAGCTTGGTTATGATATTGGCATCAATGACCCTTGCAGAATTTGCAATAAGCCCATTTTATGGAATTACCAGCAAAACTCCAATCGGGCGCGCTTGTATGGGATTACCTCGGAGCTCATCCGCCTACGCGTGCAAAACCCCACTTTTAATAGTGACAATTTTCGCTACTCACTGAGTAATATCACTAAGCGTATTAATTTGGATCACCCCGACTTTGACGCTGTGGTACTTGGCAACTTTGGCGTGAGCAGCAATGATGTTAATCCTGCCTTCCAAAGTACCGGTTGGTGGTATGAATACTTTAGTGGCGATAGCATTAATGTTAGCTCCGTAAATGCCCTAATTAATCTTCAGGCGGGTGAATACCGTTTATACACATCTAAGAAAGTGGAAGTTCAAGGCATTATTTCAGTTGGCGAAAACCCGCTATTTAAAAATGAACTAATGGTTTATCCTAATCCGAGCAACAGTTTCATTAGGGTTGAATTGCTAGGTAAAGGTCGCTCCTCAGCGAAATTAAGCTTGCGCGATATGAGCGGAAGACTGGTTTATAGCTCTAGTATGGAAGAACACAATAGTGGTGCTTATCTGGAGATTTCGGCAGCCGACTTTGACCGAGGCATTTACCAATTAATGGTAGAACGCGATGGTCAGTTTATGCATGAAACCGTGGTTTTAAACTAAGCTATTGAAAATCAATAATTTCTTGCTTTTAAGTGATAAAAGTGTAAAATCCAAGGGGCAAATTCTACCATATTGTCGAAAAAACAGACAATATACATAGCTGTATTACAAGCACTTACCTAATAATTGATGGAATTTCATGCAACCTAAGCACCTGATTCTTGATAATTTGTGGACGAAATTCATATATTTGTGGCCGTATAGAGGGATTTATTATGGTAATAGCTAAAGAAGAAGCTTTAGAACTATTAACCGCTAGATTCGATCGGGTGCAAGCCATACCAAAGCTTTCACGTTCGGAAAAAGATTTTGAAACGAGTTTAGGTAAAATACCGAGAACTTCGTTTTATCACATCAAAGACCGGAAGGGCGATCGCAACTATGAGTTAATTGTTCGCTTAAGAGAATTTAGGAGCGGTGATCATCATTTTGAGTACAGTGTTTCGGAAAACGAACCCCTGTATAACAGACTTGATATAGAATTGCCGGATTTGGAATTAAAGTTTCAGGTTCAAATGGCATTGGATTCTATGAATCGCATCCTGCTGCGACCTGCGGTATAAGAATTTTATTCTGCAGTAATACCTGTGAATGCATTTTCGGTCTTTTTCTTAGTGGGTAATAGATAGGCCAATACGAAAACATTCGAGGGGGTATACTCAATAAACGCGCTAGTTCATTCTAGCGCGTTTTTTTTTAGTTCTCTTCTAAGCAGGCCATCATTTTGGCATAAATGCTATTGTTTTGATAAATCCCGCTAAAAGCCTCCGCCCCGGGGCCAAATGCTAAAACTGGCACCATTGCCGCAGAATGGCCTCCACTACCAAAACTAAAACTTAGGGAATCGTAATCGCTTTGCATGCCTTGAAAAGGAACCTGCACCTTTGTGCTCACCAAGGCAAAGGCACCACATTCGTGATCGGCAGTAACAATAACCAAGGTATTGCCGTCAGCCTCGGCATAATCTAAGGCCACTCCAATCGCCTTGTCAAAATCTAACATTTCCTCAACCAGATACTCTCCGTTATTGGCATGACCACCCCAATCAATTTGGGATCCCTCAACCATCATAAAAAATGGAGCCTCAGGATCGGTTTTATCAAAGTAATCCAGAGCCATGGCGGTTGCATTGGGCAAAAACTCATCTCGACCTTTGTAAACGGGTGTCATGCCGCCATCGGCCAATAAGTAGGCATAGCGCTGATCAGACTCCCATTCCTTGGCGATTAAGGCATTGGTATCGACCACAATACCCGCTTTGGCAAATTCCGGAAACAGATTCCTTTCATCTAGGCGATTAAAAAAGAATCGCTTACCACCACCAGCGGCAAAATCTACCTTGGAGGCAATTAACTGTTCGGCAATTTCAAACTCCTGTTTCCGAAGGGGAACATGCGCATAAAAAGAAGCGGGAGTTGCATGGGTAATGGAGGAAGTAGATATTACACCGGTCTTGCACTCCCGATCTGCTAAATACTCTAAAATGGTTTCAACCGCGCTTGTATCGGCAGCCATGCCAATGGAACCATTATAAGTTTTAATCCCGCAACTAAAGGCGGTAGCGCCCGCTGCGGAATCGGTAATTTTATGACTGCTGCTGGAGGTTCTACTCAAGCCAACAATGGGAAAACGCACATAATTAGGCTCGCCTTCTCCATAAAATAAAGCCGAAGACAATTGGCTATGGCCCATTCCGTCACCAATCAATAAAATGATATTAGGCGCTTTTTTAGGAGCCTTGATTGGAGCTTTTGGGCTTTCATCTGCTTGACCTGGCATCAGGCTTAGAAACACACTGAGAATAAGAACACTAAAATTCATTAAAACAGCTTTTTTCGTTTTATTAAATAGGATTGTAAAATTCTTTGATAGCCTTGAGCGACATCCACTTCATGAAGATCGATTTGATATTGCAGGCACTTCTCGGTAATTAGCTTCCTGAAACCCTCCATTTTCCGCTGATAGCTGTCCTTGATTTCGGCGGGGTTCAACTTTAATTCCAAGCCCGTTTCTAGATCCACGAATCGATGTGGACCCGAGTCGAAATTAAAATTGGATTCAGTGCTTTGATCGATGGTCCAAAATAAAACGATTTCATGCTTACCATGCTTCAAATGTTGCAGGGCATTTAAAAACGCTTCAGGATCATCTTGAACATCTAATAGGTCGCTAAAAACAATAACCATGGAACGACGAGCAGTACGTTCGGCCATTAAGTGCAATTGCTCACTTAAACTAACCTCCTCCTTTGCTTGGAGTTGATTTTGCTCCAGCACTTGATAAAGCTTAGTGGCAATAGCTTTATGATGCTGATAGGTAGAACCGGATTGACTGTGAAAGTCGGATCTCCCGAATAAGCTTAAAGCCACCGCATCTCTCTGACGCTTGAGCAAATTCATAAGTGCTAATATGCTAGTGGCTCCAAAAAGAAATTTTGAAGGATACTGGAAATTTCGCATCCGCTCCTGCGGATAGAACATGCTGCCGGAAGTATCTAAAAGAAAGCGACAACGCAAATTTGTTTCCTCCTCATAGCGCTTGGTATATAAGCGATCAGTGCGGGCAAAAAGCTTCCAATCAATATTTCGTATAGATTCACCAGGATTGTAAATACGATGCTCTGAAAACTCCACTGAGAAACCGTGAAAGGGACTTTTATGAAGCCCGGTAATAAAGCCCTCCACAACCTGTCGTGCTAAAAGCTCAAGATGCTCAAAATCTCGATAGTTATAAGGCTCTAGAGCTTGATTATCAGACACATTTTAGCTTTAATGGATTTAAACAATAATAAAGAAACGGACTTAAAAGACCTAAAAAAACCCGCTCATTTTCATGAACGGGTTTTTTAAAATTTATAAGCCGCAATTACATTTGAGCATCCAGCTTGGCCGCCAAGGCCGTTTTTGGAGCTACACCTACTTGCTTGTCTACAACCTCACCATTTTTAAAAACAAGTAAGGTTGGGATATTGCGGATGCCATATTTCATGCTGATCTCGCCATGCTCATCAACATTTACCTTTCCTATTACTGCTTTACCATCATACTCTTGAGACAACTCGTCTACGATTGGGCCAACCATGCGACATGGTCCACACCATTCTGCCCAAAAGTCAACTAATACAGGTTTGTCAGATTTTAGTACCAATTCTTCAAAATTGGACTCGGTAAATTCTTGTGCCATTTTTCTTTCTTTATTTAGGTTTACAAAATTAGTCTTTCCATTAGTATATCGAAATGCCTATTGAATCCTGACTAGGTTTTCAATTGCATACGAGCAAAGGGCAATTGCTTAAAGGCGTCTAAACTATCCTTAGTTAAACTTACGCCAGCCTTGGAGCGACGCGGCATTCGGAGGTTTATCTTGGGATTATCCGCATCAAAAACCACTAAATTCATCGCCTTCTCTCCTTGATATTCATTGATAAGTCTATCAATGCTTTCTATATTTTCGGGAGAAACATCCTGAACCGCCAACTGCAATTCAATTCCTCGCGCATGACGATCTAATGCATCTTGAATGAGGCTAATCTGCGTAATCTTGGCTTCAATCCTTTCCGTTGCACCTTCCCACCTAGGCGTGTAGCGCGATACCTTACCGCGAATGAGTACCAAAAGATTGGTTTCGATATAAGACTTGAACTTTAGGTATTCATCTCCGAATAAAGCAAATTCATGCTTACCGCTGTAATCTTCAATAGTAAATCGACCAAAGGGCTTACCACTACGCGCAGTTAAATGCAAGGCATCGGAAATAATACCCGCTACCGTAAAATCGTTCATGCGCTCGATATACTGGAACTCCGAAAGCTTATTGCTCACCACTAGCTCCATCTCATAACGAAAATCATCTAAGGGATGAGAGCTTAGATAGAGTCCGTTTACCTCCTTCTCCTTGCCCAATAAAAACATTCGAGGCCAAGCTTGCACCACCGGCACTTCCGGTTCGGGCATATCTACTTCCTGACTTTCTCCAAAAAGGGATACCTGGGCAGATTCTTCTTGAGCCTTGTGCATTTGAGCATATCGAAGGGCTCTTTCTAAAAAGGACTTTCCATCCTGGCCTTCATTAAAAAAGGTGGCCCGATGAACTTTTGGGAAATCATCAAATGCCCCGCCAAGAGCCAGGCTTTCCAAGGTTTTCTTATTTACCGCCCGGAGATCGATGCGCTTTAATAAATCAAAGAAACTAGGATAGGCTCCATTTTCAAGCCTTTCATCCACAATGGCCAAAACCGCATTTTCACCAACGCCCTTCATTCCGCCTAGTCCAAAGCGAATTGCTCCTTTCTCATTTACGGTAAATTTAAATTGCGATTCATTTACATCCGGACCCAAAACGGGGATTTCCATCCGCTTACACTCTTCCATAAAAAAGGTAACCTTCTTTATATCATTCATGTTATGGGTGAGCACCGAAGCCATATACTCCGCCGGATAATTTGCTTTAAGATAGCCTGTATGAAAGGCTACTACTGAATAACAAGTAGAATGGGATTTATTAAATGCATAGGCTGCAAAGGCCTCCCAGTCTTTCCAAATTTTATTGAGTTTCTCCTCATCATGTCCGCGCTCTTTTCCCTGCTCAATAAATTGAGGCTTCATTTTATCGAGGACATCGCGCTTCTTCTTTCCCATGGCTTTTCGGAGCACATCCGCTTCACCTTTGGTAAAGCCAGCCAATTTCTGGGATAAAAGCATCACTTGCTCTTGATAAACCGTAATACCGTAGGTTTCAGCCAGGTATTCCTCCATGTCTGGGAGATCGTAACTGATCTCCTCCTGTCCATTTTTACGGGCAATAAAATTCGGGATATACTCCAAGGGGCCCGGCCTATACAGGGCGTTCATGGCAATAAGGTCCGCAAACTTATCAGGCTTTAAAGCCTTAAGATGCTTTTGCATTCCCGGGCTCTCAAACTGGAAGGTACCATTGGTTTGACCGCTTTGATAGAGCTCGAAGGTTTTAAGATCATCAAGGGGAATCTCATCAGGGTCAATCGACACATCATGACGGTCCTTCACAATTTTAATAGCATCCTTAATGATACTCAGGGTCTTTAAACCCAAGAAGTCCATTTTCAACATCCCGGCACTTTCAACCACCGAATTGTCGAATTGAGTAACGTATAAATCCGAATCCTTGGCTACCGAAACAGGAACAAACTTGGTGATATCGTCGGGGGTGATAATAACCCCACAGGCGTGAATGCCGGTATTGCGAACCGAGCCTTCCAGGATTCGCGCTTGATTGACTACCTGCGCTTCCAGCCGGTCTTCTTGCTGGGCCAATTCTTTTAGTTGCTTACCCAATTGGAAGAGATCGCCATTGAGCTTCTCACCCATTTCCTTATCGGTCCAACTAAAGAGCTTATTTAGCTTAGTATCGGGAACCAATTTGGCTACGCGGTCGGTTTCTGATAGCGGCAACTGCAACACTCTACCGGCATCGCGAATAGCTGATTTACCAGCCATTGTTCCATAGGTGATAATTTGGGCCACTTGATTTTGACCGTATTTGTTTACCACCCAATCAATGATTTTCCCGCGACCTTCATCATCAAAATCAATATCAATATCGGGAAGAGACACTCGATCTGGATTCAAGAATCTCTCAAACAGGAGATCGTATTTAATGGGATCCACATTGGTAATACCGATGCAATAGGCTACGGCAGATCCTGCCGCTGAACCACGACCTGGCCCAACGCTTACTCCCATTTTTCGCGCCTGAGAAGTAAAATCTTGTACAATTAAGAAATAGCCTGGATAGCCAGTGTTTGCAATAGTTTCAAGCTCAAAATCGAGACGAGACTTGACATCCTCGCTTATTGTTCCGTAGCGCTTTTCGGCTCCAACGTAGGTAAGATGTTTTAGGTAATTGTTTTCACCTCTTTTCCCACCATCTTCTTCATCTAAGGGGTCAACAAAGTCTTCCGGAATGTCGAAGGCCGGTAAAAGCACATCCCGTGCTAAATCGTAGGATTCCACCTTATCGACTATTTCCTGGGTATTGGCTATGGCCTCCGGTATACTTGCGAATAGCCTTTTCATCTCCGCATCAGTTTTAAAGTAAAACTGATCATTGGGGAAACCATAACGGTATCCGCGGCCACGCCCTATTGGGGTGCTTTGGTATTCACCCTCCTTTACACAGAGTAGGATGTCATGGGCATTGGCGTCCCCCTCATTGAGATAATAAGCATCATTACTGGCGAAGAACTTCACTCCATATTTGCGGGCGAAACGAATTAAGGTTTGGTTTACTACTTTATTTTCTTCCAGGCCATGATCCACCAATTCGACATAAAAATCGTCGCCGAATTGATTGTAGTACCATTCAAAGGATTCCTCTGCCTGCTTCTCTCCAACATTCAGGATTAAACGCGGAATTTCGCCACTTAAACCTCCCGTGGTAATAATGAGGTTTTCTTTGTATTGCAGCAGCAGCTCCTTGTCTATCCTAGGCACATAATAATAGCCATCTACAAATGCATGAGAGGATAATTTGGCCAGACTGTGATAACCCGCTTTGTTTTTGGCGATTGCAACAATTTGATAACCATTGTCTTTAACCGAGCGATCTTTATGGTTGCGGCACAAATAAAACTCCACTCCCACGATGGGCTTTAAGCCCGCCGCTCTAGCCGCCGAAACAAATTTAAATGCGCCGTAGAGGTTGGCAATATCCGTCATCGCCACCGCTGGCATGCCATCTTCCTTAGCCTTGTTTATTAAGGCGTTTATATCGCAGGTAGCTTGTAAAATGGAATATTGGGTATGAACGTGAAGATGGGTGAATTTTAAATCCTCATCTAAGCTCACCTGCCCCTCAACTCCTACTCCACCGGCAACAGCTTGTTTTGCTTCTAATTCTTGGGCCAGCTTTTTAAAACTTCGGACTTTAAGTCCGATGGGTGCAATGGTAGTAGGATTAGCCGAATCGAAATCCTCACGCTGACCATCAGTCCACTCTAAACGGGAATTGCTGTAAATCCCTAAACGAAGGGCCTCAAAAAAACTTCGGGCGGTGGCTTCCACATCCGCAGCCGCATTATGGGCTTCAGCGAATTTATGGCCAAAAAGCTTTTCATAGAGCTCCTCCAGCTTTGGCATTTTAAACTGGCCACCTCTACCGCCTGGTAACTGACAATACTCTCGGGTTTCTTCACCCGTATCTAAAACCTTCTTGCCTTCTAATAAATTCTTTTGCTCTAATCTTAAATACTCACAGCCTAGTACATTGTTGTCGAACTGCACATTGTGCCCTACTAAAAAAGTAGTCTTCTCAACCGCCTTGCTAAATTCGGCCATGGCCTCCTCTAGTGCGATACCATATTCTTCCGCAACAGCGGTGGTAATCCCATGAACCTTGGCGGCATTAAAGGGAATATCAAATCCTTCTGGCTTGATAACGAAATCCTTGGCTTCTACAAGTTGGCCTTTCTCATCATGGAGTTGCCAAGCTATTTGGACTGCCCTGGGCCAATTATCAAAATCACTTAATGGCGCATCATCCCGAATGGGAAGACCGGTTGTTTCGGTATCAAAGATTAAAAACACTGGCGGCTAGAAAATTAGAGTTTACGTTTTGGAACTTTAAATTTAAGAAGGCTAGCGACGCGACGGCCATGATGTTTATAAGATTGGAAAAGTCTATTCATTCGCTCAATGGCAAATTCAAAATCAGAAAAACACTTAGCAAAGCCTTTGACATTCAAGCTGATGTTTATATTTAGGGGCTTGAAAATAATTCTAAGCTTGGTGTGTTATTTACACTTAGTACATTTGGCCTATTCTGATTATGAGTAAAATGCTAAACAAAGGACGCCATCGCGTAATAATAAGTACGATTTCTCCTTCCATCAATAATGGCCAATACGCTTTAAAGCGGGTACTTGGAGAAGCAGTCGATTTAAATTGCCTGCTATATGCAGATGGGCATGATGTTATAAGAGGGCGTGTGCTTTGGAAGCATAGCGATCAACAGACTTGGCAGCATACAGATTTAGTAGAGGGTGAGGAGGATGCCTTCTCAGCCACAATACATTTCAATGAAATTGGCGCCTTTGAGTATAAGGTGCAAGCTTGGGTAGACCATGGTTTAACTTGGTTGGAGCGACTTGCGCTTGAATTTGCACATGACAAGGATTTAGAAGTTTTAATTAATGATGGTCGACCTTATTTAGAGGCCTTAATAAAAGCCAAGCATCCAAAGGCCAAATCATGGTTAAAGGCTTGTGAAGAAAACTATTTAAATGCCGCTGAAATCCTTCAAGAGGAGGAGGTAAGGAATGCTTTCACCGCCCATCCGATAATGGATGTTATCAGCGAATCAGATACGCATAAGGCTTATTGCGATCGCAAGAAAGCTGGCTTTTCCGCCACTTATGAGCTATTTCCGCGCAGCAGTGGCAAGGCCAAGGCGGGCCGTTTTAAAGATGTGGAGGCTCTAATTCCGCGAATTGCCGATTTGGGCTTCGACACCGTACTTTTTCCACCGATACACCCAATCGGTGAAAAACATCGGAAAGGCAAAAATAACAGCACCGCAGCTCAAAAAGGAGATGTTGGATCCCCCTGGGGAATTGGTTCCAAAGATGGAGGACATTGCAGCATCCATCCCGATTTAGGAACCGATAAGGAATTCAGTCAGCTGATTAACAAATTAAAAGAACAGCACCTAGAGCTAGCCCTCGATTTATCCTTTCATGTATCGCCCGATCATCCCTGGATAAAAGAGCATCCCGAATGGTTTAAAAATAGATCTGACGGTAATTTGCAATATGCCGAAAACCCGCCCTTTAAATATGAAGATATTTATCCCTTTGATTTTGAATGCGAGGAATGGGAAGAACTATGGCTGGCCCTAAAGGAGGTTGTGGTTTTTTGGATTAAAAAAGGGGTGAAAATATTTAGAGCCGATAATGCCCATACTAAGCCTTATCACTTTTGGAGCTGGCTTATTGATGAAGTGCAATCGGAATACCCGGAAGTACTCTTTCAGACTAATGCCCAAAGTAATGAAGGTTTCTTCCTGGAGCTTTCAAAGTTGGGATTTGCCCAAATGGGATCGGCTTTTATTTGGAAGAATTTCCGTCATGAGCTCATCGACTATTGCGAAGAACTATTCTCCGAACCCTATATTGATTTCTTAAGGCCTTCCTTTTGGCCCAATAGTCACGATCACTTGCCATTGATACTGCAAAGTGGGAATGCCTCTGCTTTTATGGCGCGCCTATTTTTAGCCGGAACCTTAAGCGCTAATTATGGGATTTATGGTCCGGTTTTCGAAAACCTAGAAAATGAAGCCCTGCCCGGAACCGAAGAATATCGTGATTCGGAGAAATACGAAATAAAGCAACACCATTGGGATACCGAAAATAAGGTCACCTGGCTAATGCGCACATTAAACGCGGCCCGTAAGGAGCTTAGCCCCTTGCAGCAAAATCGAAATTTCCGATTTTTAGAAATTGAAAATCAAGCTTTAATTGGCTTTATTAAATGGGATGATCAAGACCGGGTGGTCTGTGTTACAAACTTAGACCCTTATAATGCCCAGGAAGGCTGGCTGCAACTTCCGGAAGATTTAATGCCCCTAAACGATAAAGGTTATAGGATGCATGACTATATTTCGGGAGCCGATTATCCTTGGCGGGAAGAGTGGAACTACGTTCGCCTCGATCCTGCCCGACCCGTTCATTTATTCAAAGTCATTGACTAATTACTTATGTCCAATCAAACAATTGCCCACTCCCTTTTTAGCGATCAAGATGTACACCTTTTTAAAGAAGGTCGCCATTATCGATTATACCAGCATTTTGGCGCCCATCCCTTAAAGGTCGAGAACCAAGAAGGCGTGTACTTTGCAGTTTTCGCTCCGGCGGCAGATGAGGTTCAAGTAATTGGTTCCTTTAATCATTGGAATGGCGAAGCTCATCCTTTGCAAGTGCGCTGGGACAGCTCGGGAATTTGGGAGGGCTTTATTGCCGGTGCAAAAGTTGGTGACGCCTATAAATTTCGAATTAAAAATAGCGACAGCCAAGAGGTGCTAGAAAAGGCTGATCCCTTTGCTAAACAAGCTGAACATCCTCCGCGCACCGCCTCGCTGGTTTGCCAAAGTGGAGCACATGGCTGGCAGGATAAAAAGTGGATGCAAAGCCGTAAAGCTAAAAACAGCTTACAGGCCCCCATGAGCGTTTACGAAGTGCATTTAGCTTCTTGGAAACGCAAAGAAAACGGAGATGTGCTGGGCTACCGTGAATTGGCGGACGAGCTAGTTCCCTATGTTCAAGATGCTGGTTTTACGCATATTGAGTTTATGCCGGTAATGGAATACCCCTATGAGCCAAGTTGGGGTTATCAAATTACGGGATACTTTGCAGCCAGCAGTCGTTTCGGACCAGCCGAAGATCTTAAATACCTTATTGACGCTTTTCATAGCGCGGGAATCGGAGTGATTTTCGATTGGGTACCCTCTCATTTCCCCAATGACCTGCATGGTTTAGGGAATTTCGATGGCTCCAGTGTTTACGAGCACCCGGATCCTCGCAAGGGCTACCATCCCGATTGGAAGAGTTTGATTTTCAATTACGGTCGTTCAGAAGTACGATCTTTTCTTATTTCCAATGCGCTTTTCTGGCTCGACCAATTTCATGTAGATGCCCTTAGGGTTGATGCTGTAGCCTCCATGCTTTATTTGGATTACTCGCGTGAAGATGGGCAGTGGGAACCGAATCAATTTGGCGGCAATGAGAACTTAGATGCGATTGAATTCCTCAAACAATTCAATGAAGCGGTTTATGCTCATTACCCTGATGTGCAAACCATAGCCGAAGAATCCACCTCTTATAATAGAGTTAGCTTCCCTACCCATGAAGGAGGATTAGGTTTTGGACTAAAATGGATGATGGGATGGATGAACGACAACTTAAACTACTTTAAACGCGATCCGGTTTACCGACGCCATCACCATAATGAACTAACCTTCAGTTTAGCCTATACCTTTACCGAACACTTTATGCTTCCGCTTTCGCATGATGAAGTGGTTTATGGTAAAAAGTCATTATTGGAAAAAATGCCGGGCGATTCTTGGCAGCAATTTGCCAACCTTCGTTTACTATTCAGCTGGATGTACCTTCATCCTGGAGCGAAACTCATTTTTATGGGTGGCGAATTTGGACAAAGAGAGGAATGGCAATTCGAAAACCAATTGAATTGGTGGGAAGCCGAAACTGAAGCACATCAGGGAATCTTTAAAACCATAAAATCCTTGAATGGCCTTTACCGCAGTGAGAAGGCATTACACGAATTAAATTACGACTACCACAGTTTTGAATGGTTGGAATTAAATGACCATGAAAATTCGGTAATTAGCTTCATCCGAAAAGGTGAAACCGAGACTTTGGTTTGTGTCTTAAATTTCACGCCACTACCTCGCAATAATTATAGAGTTGGAGCTCCTGAGATTGGGCAATACCAGCTAATTTACAATAGTGATGAAATTGCTTTTTGGGGCAGCGACTACGCTATTGCCAAACAAGTGAAAAGCGAAAAGGAGCCTTGGCATGGTCGCCAAAACTCCTTAGTTCTTGAACTCCCACCACTTGGAGCCGTGATTTATAAACTGAAGAATTAATTCAGCCTAATCACTGAATTATCACCAGAGATGCCATTATTAACATAAGCATCAGCTGCCTCATCATTTTCCCAGAGGTCGCCATTAATGCGATAGCGGAATTGATACTCTTTTCCGGTTTCTAAATCCACGGTTCGGGTAAAATCACCCTTTACCTTACGTAATGGAATTGGTGACCAGTCATTAAAATCACCGAGTACTTCAACTTTCTTTGCCTCACCAGCAATGCGGTTGGCACTAAAATCAAAACTTACTTTACAAAGCGGTTTCGACTTGAGGAATTTTTTACGAATTGCCATAATTATAGTTTGAGCCCACAAATATAGTGTAGAATTTACACTAAGCTATATTCTTTGGTTAAGTTTTCATTATCAATTAGTTGTCATCATGACACTTATAAAATATTCTCAAAAAATCTAAGTGTAAAGTTTACACGAAGCATTTTATTACTAATTTCGTTCCACCCAAATCAAAGGTCTTAGATGCAGACTCTTATTAATGAACATTTTCCAGATCGCCTTCTCAAAGTAGAGGAGCGTGGATCTTCTATAATATTCCACGCCCACAATGGTGTAATGCTAATTGTGGAAGCGGTAACCAATCACGTTTTACGCTTTCGCTACACGGCGAAAGGTTACTTTTCCCCCGACTTTTCTTATGCTATGGATGAAGACCACCGCAGTGGCTTTAGCTATTTTAAGATTGAGGAGAAGGACAATTGCTATGAACTTAAAACGCCCAAGGTAACTTGTGTTGTGTTAAAGGATAGCCTTAAAGTAAGCCTTTATGATTCCCTAGGCAATTTGCTAAATGAGGATGAAAAAGGCTTCCATTGGGAGGAAGACTCGCAGCGTGGCGACAATATTGTTAAGATGAGTAAGCGCTCCCTTAATGGTGAGCATTACTTTGGATTAGGCGATAAAGCCAGTAATCTTAACATGCGCGATCATCGCTTTCAAAATTGGGGCACCGATGAATACGGTTTCGCCAAAGATCGCGATCCCCTTTACCGAAATATTCCATTTTACTATGGTCTTCACAAAGAAGGCTGTTATGGGATTTTCTTCGACAATACTTATCGCACCTTTTTCGACTTCGCTAAGGAGCGGAAAAATGTTACCAGCTTTTGGGCGGAAGGCGGAGAAATTAACTATTACTTTATTGCAGGCTCGAGCCTGATGAATGTAGCGCAACGCTATACCCGCTTAACAGGAAAGCCCGAAATGCCACCAAAATGGAGCTTGGGTTATCATCAATGTAAGTGGAGCTATTCCTCAGAAAAAGAGGTAATGGAAATCGCTACCAAGCTTCGAGATTTAAAAATACCGAGCGATGCGATTTACCTAGACATCGACTATATGGACGGCTTTCGCTGCTTCACTTGGAACAAGGAGAATTTTCCTGACCCCAAGGGAATGGTGAAAAAGCTAAAAGACATGGGCTTTAAAACCGTGGCGATTATTGACCCCGGTATCAAGATTGACATGGACTATTGGGTGTGTAAGGAAGGTTTTGAAAAGGACTATTTCTGCAAGCATGCCGATGGACCACTATACAAAGGGAAGGTATGGCCAGGCGATTGCTACTTTCCAGATTTCACCAATCCTGAAGTTCGGGAATGGTGGACAGGACTTTTTAAGGGCCTTATTGAAGATGTAGGTTTGGCAGGGGTTTGGAACGATATGAACGAACCAGCCATTATGGATGTCCCTACAAAGACATTCCCCCTGGATATTCGTCACGATTTTGACGGCAACCCTTGTAGTCACCGTAAAGCCCACAATGTATATGGCATGCAAATGAGTCGTGCTACATATGAGGGCGTTAAAAAATCGGCATTCCCAAATCGTCCCTTCATTATTACCCGCAGTACCTATTCGGGTGGTCAGCGTTATAGCTCCGTTTGGACGGGCGATAATATTGCCAGCTGGGAGCATTTATGGGTGGCTAATGTGCAAACCCAGCGTTTAAGTATTAGTGGATTTTCATTTGTTGGAACCGATATTGGCGGATTCACAGAACATCCAACCATGGAACTATTTGTTCGTTGGATGCAATTAGCGGTATTCCATCCTTTGATGCGCAATCATTCTTCGGGAGATCATGGCGAGCAGGAACCTTGGAGTTTTGGCGACGAAGCCACCGACTTAGTGCGTGAAGCTATCGAATTGAGGTATAAACTCCTTCCCTATCATTATACCAATTTCTACCAGTATGTAAAGGATGGCAAGCCGATGATTCGTCCGCTTTCTTTCTTTGATGATAAAGATCCACAAACTTGGTATCGCCAAGATGAATTTGTTTTTGGAGATCACCTTCTCGTTTGCCCAGTATTGGGTCCCGATCGACAAGGTCGCCGCCTTTATGTGCCCAAAGGCAAATGGTACCACTTCTTCACTAATGAAATGATTGAAGGTGGTAAAGAAGTGTTTTTGGAAACCCCAATGAATCAAATTCCCGTCTTGGTTAAGGCCGGTGCCATTATCCCAATGGGGCCTGTTAGTCAATATGTGGAAAGTGAAAGTCACGATCAGGAATTACACGTGTACCAAGGCTTTGAGAGCGTTGACAGCATGTTATATGACGATCCAGGTGATGGCTATAATCATAAGCAAGGTTTTTATATCAATCGCAATTTCAGCGTTTTACCAACCGATGAGAAGTACCGGATAACCCAACATAAGGAAGGGCGCATGCCAAGTCCTTTTGGCGAGTTTACCATGGTATATCACGGCTTTGAAAAGGCCCCTAGCTCGGTAGATGTAGATGGTGAAGCCTATGATGCTAAAATTGAGATGAGCGAAAATAGCTTCAAGTTCCCGGTACCTGAAGACTTTAAAGAAATAACCCTGCGCTGGGGTTAAATAGCGCGCTTTTTTGAGAGGTGAGAGCCGGTTCCTTCGGGGACCGGCTTTTTTTTTTAATCTTCGAAATGCTGCACCAATTCTTGATAACCGCTTTTGGAAACTGGTAATTCTACCTCATCAATTTCCACAACGCTACGGTTGTATCGCTTAATAAGTCGCGAATTCACCACCCTAGCTCGATGCACCTTTAAAAAGCCCTTATCCAAAACCTGATCGAAAAACCAGCTTAATGAATAGCGTATTAAATAATTGCGTTCGCTGCTAATTACTTTTATATAATTGCCATCGGCCTCCACATAGCGAATTGAGCTAATTGGCAATTTCACTGTCGTCCAACCATCTTTAAAAACCAAATCACCAAGGTCATCCTCGCTGCCCTTTAGCGCCAATCCAACTGCCATCGAAATCTCAACATCATTAAAGGGCTTTACCAGATAAGCCTTTGGACTTAACTTACGCGCTTCTTCCAAAACCCGACGATCGGTTTGGGCGGTTAAAAACATGTACTCCCCCCAATTATTTTCCTCAATCAATGCGGCCAGTTCCAAACCGCTTCTTTCATTTTCCAAGTTTATATCGAGCAGGATAAGATCATATGTCTTTTCCTCAAGAAACTCAAGTGCTGTTTTTGCCCGGTAAACGATATCGGGCTCAACCCCTAAGTCCTTTTCCAAAATTAAACCAAGGTGCTCCGCAATGAGACCTTCGTCCTCCACAATTAATACCCTTTTCATACCCTTTTTAGTCTTCCAAATAGTTTAAATTAAAGTAAAACCTACCCTCGGTTTCGAACTGGTATTCCCCCTCCAGTTGACGGCTAAACAGGATAATTAGGCGATTGCCCATGCCCATTTCGCTACCTTCCCTAAAACCATTTCCGTTATCACGGTAAGTAAAAAAAACACGATTGCTATCCCCTTCCGAGATCTTTTCAATAGCAATATTTATCAGTGGTTTCTCAACCTCATCAAATGCATACTTTAAAGAATTGGCCACCAATTCTGTGCATATCATTCCCAAGGCGATACCATCCGAGGCCTCTAAAGCAACATTAGAAGCCTCAATTTCAATTTTTATACGCTGGGTATTTAAACCACCAATGGTCTTTAATTCCGAAATAAGTTCCGAAAAATACTCCTTGGCCTGCAGCTGCGATACATTCTCCTGCGAATATAACTTTTCATGAACCACCGCCATTGCAGAAACCCGACTGAGAATATCTCCCACCACCTGCTGCGATTGTTCACTCATATTGTCTTTCTGCTGAAACTGCTGAACCTTTATCAATGAAGTGATGAGCTGCAAATTGTTTTTCACCCTATGATGCACCTCCTCAATAAGACCGTCCTTTTCATCCAAGGTATTTATGAGTTCTTGATTAGCCCCATGCAAGGCCTTTTCCGAAATCTCCAAATTATCACGACTTCGCTTTAAGCGAGAGAAGAAGTAATACAAGCCCACAAATAAGATGACCGAAAGAATCAATGAACTGAAAATCACCTTTTGGATTAGACTTTGATTTCGACTCTCTTCCAATACTTGGTTGCGTTCACTTTCTAAGGCCTTCAATCTGGATTCGGAAATTTCCGTTTGAAAGCGCCGAGATTGAATCGCGAGCTTATCGGTAAATCGCCGCAAGGCATCATCCCTAAACAAAACCGCGGCAGAATCGCGATAGTAATAAGCTTCGGCATGCCGACCTAAACGATTGTAAAGCTTGGCTTTCTTTTCTAATGCCACCGGATAAAAGCCAGGTAAATAATAGGGTTTTGCCATAGAAATGGCTGAATCGATATAGCTTAATGCTTGTTGATTGTTTTCCACTCGCATTAAGTAGGATGCAATATGAAGTAAAGCATTACACATATAGTGCACACGACCCTGTTCTTTAAAAACGGCAAAGGCCTTTTGAAAATAAAATACCGCCCTGCTCTCCTTCTTTTGAGCATAAGCGTAACCCACTTCCAAATAGGAGGTTCCCATAGCCCCTAAAATCGAGTCGGGCTCCGAATAGCTCAGGGATTTCTCCGATAAGATTATGACACTATCCAAATTATGAGGACCTTCATTCATAATGGCCGCCAATCGATGATAGACAGTGGCCTTTACTCCAGAACTTAGATCTTCAAAACTAGGATGATTTATCAGGTATTTCGCCTCATCTATACCCTCCTTAAACAAGCCCGAGCTGCGGTAAAATTCCACCAAGTTCACGGCCACCTGCCCCTCTTCCTGCCATCTTCCCACGCCTTGATAGTACAATAAGCTCTGTTTGAAATAGTCCAAAGCTTCCGGGTAGCGATTTAAAATAGTGTAGAGCCTAGCTTTCAGCCTAAGGTGCTCATAATATTGCAGGGAATCATCGGTGCGTCTTAAAATAGGACGGCTGCGGTCAATCAAGGAGTCAGCAACCAAATAGGCACCAATATTTGTAGCATGATTGATGGCCCGATTGAATTCCTTTAACTCGGCGCCGCTTTTTAAATCCTTTAAAATCCTTCTCTGCTTAGACTGTGCCTTCGTTAAACGGGGCTTTTTTGCACTCGCCTCAGGCCCGAGGCAAAGCAATAGGCCGATAAAAATGGCCAGTCCTATTTTAGATAAATTAGTGATAACGTAATTCAATAAAGCTCAATCTAATTCTTAATTCAGATCAAGAAATAGTTTTCTAAAAATAATCGGGAAGCTACATAAATTGTAGGGTTTAATAAAGCTCATCTTTGAACAAGAATTAACTTGCAAATTCTAGCTAAACATCATGAAAATAGAAAATAAAAAGGTCCATTTAGTATTAGCATCAGGCGGTGCTCGCGGTATTGCCCATATTGGCGTAATTGAGAAGCTGGAAGAGGCAGGATGCGAAATAGTGGAAATTGCAGGCTGCTCCATGGGTGCAGTAGTTGGTGGTTTATACGCAGCGGGAAAACTGAAGGAATACAGCGAATGGCTAAAGGCCTTAAAACGTTCGGATGTATTTAGGCAAATGGATTTCACCCTTGCGCGTCATGGCTTTGTGAAGGGTGAAAAGATCTTTAGCACTATTATGGATTTTATTGGCCCGCAGCAGATTGAAAACCTTAATATCCCTTTTACAGCTGTAGCGACCGACCTAAAATCCGGCGAAGAAATATCCTTCAAAGAAGGCGACCTCTATCAAGCCATGCGGGCCTCTGTTTCCATACCCGGAATCTTCACGCCGGTTCAACATGATGATAAACCTGACCTTTGGCTTGTAGATGGTGGAGTGATAAACCCCTTACCGCTAAACCACATTCACAGCGAAGAAGGCCACATCGTTGTAGCAGTAGACATTAATGCTACGGGCGAAAAACCTGAAATCCTAAAAAAGGAAGAATCCAATTCGGATCGTGGCTGGTTAAACTTAAACCTCAACTTTTTTAAATCCGAGCCAAGCAATCAAGACCCAGGCTTGATGGATATAATGCAGGCTAGCTATGAGCATATGCAAAATCAAATTATTAAAGAAAGTCTGGAAAAACACAGTCCAGACTACTTGATTCGCATACCGCGCAGCACCTGTGGTGTATTTGATTTCCACCTTAGCTCCGACTTAATTGAAGTTGGACGAAAGGCCTATGAAAAGCAAGTTGAAGAAAGTTGGGATGCCCAAAACTATTAATCTAGGGCCCTTTAAAAAAAGGGCCCCAGACGCCTAGTTCACTAACAACTTCTTATACTGATGCTTCCCGTTCTGAAAGAGTTCTACTAAGTAAACTCCTGGATTCAATTTTAAAGCACTTAAGTGGTGCTTTCCGCCTTCTGGCAGATTCTGCTCAGCTATAATAGCACCGAATTGATTGATAATCCTCAAAGTGCTGGCTGAACTTGTTTCAAGATGCAGATTTAAGTCTTGACCGGAATTTAGCGGATTTGGGAAAATCTCCCATCCCTTTAATGTCAATTCTTCCTGCTGGCTTAATCGCTTGGAATTAGTACTCAACTGTTTTACCTCTATGGCCACTAAAAGGCTATTGTCTTTACTTGCCGCAGTATTTAAATCCAACTCTCCATCTAACACTTCTACGTTAAAGGTTTCGCTATAAGCCGAAGCACCATCACCACTTAAAGTGTAAATATCGATATCATCCAATACCAATTGTCCTTCTGCGGAAATATCAAAAACCCTGCGATTAGGACCCATGAGCCAACCTTGTAATTCGGCAAAATGAAGCTTAACCTCGTAAATACCTTCAGCTGGCACTGCTATATGATAGGACATGTTTTTTCCAATGCGGCAAGTACTGTATAGTACCGAGTCGCTGGTATTATCCACTCCATTCGCATAGCTGTGGGTATAACCGCCGATATTGTATTGATCCGCCACATAGGAAATCCCCGTAAACGGACTGATATAAGCCGGGCCGCCGCAGTTCACGTTTAAACTGAAGTTGGCATTCGCAGCACTACCTGCGCAATTGCAATTTCCATCCTCTACATCATTAATAGTATTGGGATCGCCATCATCACAAGTACTGCCTGCAATAGGACAAGTACTAGTTAACACTAGTTCCTGTACTAAGGTGTCTTGATTACTGAAATAATAAACTTCAACCAAGGCATTGTTTAAAGCACTGTTTGGAGCGGTAAAATCAATTTGCACCCATAAGGAATCATCGGGATTCAAGAGGTCGCCAGATTGCAAGCTCGATTGAATATAACTTTGAGCAAAGCCCTGAAACTGAATAGAATCAATTTCACGATCGATGCTATCGCCATTAATAAGGAAAAAGCCCTCACTTTGCTGCTGATTTACCGGCGCAATAATTTGGATGCTGCTCGAACTTAAATACAATCCGTCCGCCGTTCCGGGATCTATGGATTCAATTTCTATGGCCACCAGAAGACTATTATCAATACTTGCAGCAGTATTAATATTTAGCTCACCATCAATTACCTGGGTTTGAAATTGATACTGATAGGCACTTGCTCCGGCTCCACTCTGACTGAAAATATCCAAATCATCGAGGATTAATTGGCCCTCAACGGAAATATCAAATACGCGGCGGTTGGGGCCCATAAGCCAAGATTGAAGTTCGGCAAAATGCAAGGTGATGGTGTAATCGCCAGCATTGGGAATTGGAATATTATATGACATATTACGGCCAATCCTAGCGGTGCTATACAAAGAAGAATCCAAGGTATTAGCCACCCCATCGGAATAGCCATGCGTATAACCTCCAATATTGTATTGATCGGCCACATAGCTTTTACCGCTAATTGGACTAATCAAAGCAGAACCTCCACAATTGATGTTCAAGCTAAAAGCGGGACTAGGACTATTAATGGAAGTTCCAGCACAATTACACTGACCATCTTCAATATCATTCACGGTGTTCGCATCGCCATCATCACAAGCGGTACCAGCCGGCTTACAAAGGGCGCTAATATTAAGCGTTTGAATTAAAGTATCGCCATTACTGAAATATATAAAGTCCACTTGTTGATTGCTGATGGGACTTGATGGAGCTGAATAATGCAACCAAGTTAATAATGAATCCGCAGGATTTAAGCTGCTGCCAATCACTAGGCTATTTTGTACATATTGGGCCCCTGTTCCAGTAATTTGCAAGGAATCGATGCTGCGAACTACACTGTCTTGACTCATAAAATAAAAGCTTGCAGAATCTTGTTGGCCAACAAATGTGCTAAAAGTAATTTGCTCTTTGTCAAGTAAAATACTTTCGGGAGCACTTAGAACATCGCTAATTTCAATGGCCATTAAAATACTATTATCCTTGCTTGCGGCGGTGTTTAAGTTAAGGATGCCATCAAGCACCTCAAGCCTAAAAGTTTTAGAATAAGCCGAAGCTCCAGAACCAGTTTCGCTCACTAAATCTAAATCATCAATCACCAATTGTCCTTCCGCGGAAATGTCAAAAACTCGCTTGTTCGGATGCATCAACCAATTTTGCACTTCGGCAAAGTGTAATGTTACCTCATAGGTGGTCGCCACATCTAATGGAATAGCATAAGACATATTACGTCCGATGCGGCAGGTACTGTAAATCGTTGAATCGCTGGCATTTACTATGCTGCCCGAATAGCTATGAGTATAGCCACCGATATTGTATTGATCGGCTAAATATTCCTTTCCACTAACAGCGCTTGTATAGGCTGGACCACCACAATTGATATTCAGACTAAAATTAGGGCTGGGAATAGGCGTTCCGAGGCAATTGCAAGAACCGTCCTCTTGATCATTAAGGGTAGTAGAATCTCCATCATCACAAGCGGTACCAGCGGCAGGGCAAGTTAAAACAGCATCAATCGCTAAGGTTAAAACCGTATCGGCATTAGCAAAGTGAAACTTAGCAGTAGCTACAAAGTTTGCCGGAGCCTGAGCCTGCGGATTGAAGTAAAGCCAAAACAGACTGCTATCCTGAGCAGGAATAAGGTTGGCTCCTGAGGCAGTAAATACATTTGAAGCGCTTCCTATAAATTGAACCGAGTCTAAGCTATAAGCTAGCGTATCGGGATTCAACACGTAAACGGAAAGACTATCTAAGTTTTGAGAACTGCGAGCAGGGAAACTTAAATTGGACACACTAAGCATGGGGCCTTGCAGGGCTGTTCCCGATGGGATGTACTCTAAACCTATCGCCGCCAGCTTCGCATTATTAATGGAGGCCAGGCTACTTAAATTAAGGGTATCATCTGCAGAAATTATAAAGCTTAATATATGGGCCGTTTGTGGGCCAGCCACTGCATGGATATCGAGATCTTCAATTACCATTGAATCCTCCAGCCACATGCTAAACTCTCGCTTGCCGTTACCAAAGGCTCCCGACCAAATTTCGGCGAAGTAAAGACTTACCTGATAAGTTCCAGCTTGCGGTAAGGGAATGGCATAAGCCAAATCGGCTGCCCAACGCTCACTGCTAAATAACTCATCATCCAGGGTATTGGCAATACTTTGAGGCGCTCCCGATGTTTTTCCGTTAAGGAAATACTGATCAGCGATAAAGGTCTTTCCATCGGCGGCAGTATATTCTGCTCCACCAGCATTGATGTATAAACTGTAAGATGGGTTGCTAATTGGCGTTCCTGAACAATTGCAGTTTCCATCATTAATATCATTCTGAGTATTGGGATCACCATCATCGCAGAAGCTTCCCGCAATTGGACAAGCGGCTTCCCCTGAAATATTAAAAACCAGTGGCAAAGTGCGGCCATCATAGTAAACCTGTACTTGAGCAGTTCGCACTACCGGCGTGTTGGAAACAGGATTAAAGTACATATTCAGCGCCAAGCTGTAAGCAGCAGGAATTGCAGTTCCAGGATTTAAATTATGACTAAAATCGGCCTTTTGGGCGCCAATGATTTGAACAGAATCGATACTGATTAGGCTTGTGCTGCTATTAACTAGGCTAACATTAACGCTATCGCTAATCCCCAAGGCAGTAGCTTGAAAGTGATGATTGGCAGGATTAAACTGCAGGCCGCCGCCACTAGGGCTAATGCTAATCGCGGAAAGCTTGGCATTCTCTACAACACCAGCAATGTTTAAGTCTAAACTTCCATCAGTAATATTTACAGTAAACGATTTTACCAAAGCCGCATAGCCACCCACGGTGTCGTATATATCCAGTGCCGACTGCAGCAACTGCCCCTCCATACTAATGTCCATTATACGAGCGCCACTAACAAAGTTTGGACTGTAAATCTCAGCAAAATGAAGATCTACCTGATAGCTACCATTTGCATCTACCGGAATGGAATAGGCAAGATTCTCAGCCCACCTTTCGGTGTGATAAATAGCGGGATCACTGGTATTGGAAATGCCAATTACTTTGCTGTAAGTACTGCCATTTAGGAAAAACTGATCGGCATCATACTCGGCTCCATCTTGAGCCACATAGCTTGGTCCACCGCAATTAATTCGAATGGCATCGGCTATTAAAACCTCCGCATTCACCGGGATTTGCAAGTTTTGATTTAAGGCCGAGCTGATTAGCACTAAGGTATCTTCCAAATTGCTAGAACCTGCAAACAATATATTAAGGGCAAGACTATCGCCGGCGGTCAATAAAGCGGGATATGCCGCTAAGCCATTGAAATTTAATCCGGCACTGCCATTTTTAAAATAAACGGTATCAATAAGAAAGCCTTGATTACCATTAGCGTTTTTAAGATAAATAGTTTTTTGAGCGCTCTGTTGACTGCCCAAGCTTCCAAAATCTATAAGGGCGGGACCGGCTAAACTGCCTTTAATGCTGGGATTTAAGATAGGTGCCTGCGGATTGCCAAAGGAAAACACCTCCTGACTTAACAAAGTAGCAGCTCCTTGAACATCGCTTCCACTGGCCAGGTATATAGCCTGATTATTCACAATGGCCTGCGTGCCATGACGTCCTGTATTTAAGCTGTCTAAGTTTCGCCAAGTTCCTTGACTAAGATTCAAAGCTTGACTTAAGTTACTGGCAGAGTTCAATGAGTTTTCACCGCCAATTAGGATTAATTCATCTCCAATATGCGCTACAGCGGCATCTGCTACTTTTATCGGTACATTATTCGCTAAGGTGCTCCAGGTATTTGAGGCAAAATCAAATACATCTACTTCACCAATTGTAGCTCCGAAAAAACCACTTGCACCCGAATTTCTACCGCCAGCCGCATAAAGTTTAGCATTGCTTTCTATAGCGTGAAAATGATCTCTAGGTCTAGGGGCATCAGGCAATTGACTCCAAGTATTTGTGCGAGGATCAAATTCATCCATCCATGGCACCCAACCACTAGTATGACCATTTTGAATTCCTCCTACTAAATAAATCTTGTTATTATACTTAATGGCGCCAGCGCTGCCACGACGGCGACTAGCTGGTATTTCTGGCCCTTCAAACCATTGGTCAATAAGCGGATCGTAAATGTAAATATGTTCCACTGGTGTTTCATTGGGGAAAGCACCAGTCATTCCCATAAGGGCATAAACAAGACCATTATACTCTATAGCTTGGAAATGATGTAAGTCGATTGGAGCCGCAGCGCCAAGGGTCCAAATACCGGTATTAGGATCGTATATATTCGCATTAGAACCATGCTCCTTCCCTCCTATTAATACAAATTTGTCACCCACCTCTACATAGGCTGCTTCATGGCGGCCTTGTGGACATGAGCTCTGATTTCCACTTGAACTGCAATTAGTGCCATCGTGCAAATAAGTCCAATTACCACTTAAATTATTAGGAATGTAAGTGGCCTTGATATAATCATAGGTGGCATTAAAGCTCGGGTCAGCAGCATCCTTACCAGCCGCTACCCCTAGAGCTAAAGCTTCATTT
Source organism: Bacteroidota bacterium (assembly GCA_024742495.1). Taxonomy (GTDB): domain Bacteria; phylum Bacteroidota; class Bacteroidia; order Flavobacteriales; family Schleiferiaceae; genus Croceimicrobium. The sequence goes on along the minus strand of JANSYJ010000002.1, from coordinate 319,548 downwards.
CCATTAAAGATATTGGCCATAAAAGCTGGAAAGGCAAAACTGCTTCCCACATTTTGCAAACCATTTCCTATATCAATCTTTGCTTGAATGCTCTGATTTAAAGGATTTATTTCTAGGAACAGACTAAGTTCAGAGGCAGCACCCAAGCCTGGAATAGTATAATTAGTTTGGCTTAAACTACCATTCTCTTCTATCCAAATACTTAGCACCAGGTTGCCCTGATTAGCATTTGCGCCAAACATGAAAAAATTGTCTTGATCACCTTTTCCGATATAAAAAGCGTGAAACTGATCGCCTTGAGGATTGGACTGCATTAAAGGACCTACCAAGGCCGCTTCAATTTCAAAAGGCAAGGTATTGGCGTTTACATTTAGTCCAAATTGAAAACCATTTTTTAAATCATTAGCCGCATTAAAGGGCGAACCGGAAGGTGCATCATTAAAAGACAAAAGACCCACTGCTCCCCCGGCTATGATTTCAACCGTGCTATTGTCCTCGGTATAATAAAGATCTAGATAATCATCTGAGCCATTGCTCATAAACCCGGTAAAACCTAGACCATATAAGCCGAACCCTGGATCTCCATTTAACAATGGGTAATCAAAAACTAAACTGAGGTTGGAGCCATTGGCCGGATCTAAAGCAAAAGCATCAAGGCTATCTGCTAAACCATCGTCATCATCATCAGGGTCGTTTAGGTCACTAACTTTAAAACCATTGATAAGACTTTGATCAAAGTCACTGGGGAAGCTTGCGCCACTGCAAGGATTGGTTTGATTATCTATTTCATCGGCATTCGTATAGCCATCGTTGTCTTCATCAATATTGGGATCATAAGTCCCGCTGCAATTGGCAAAATCTTGAGGTTCGAAAATGGTAATGGCATTGGAGCCATAAGTAGCCGCCCAAATTGTTCCCGGGAAAATTTCCGCATCATTCTGACTAGTTACGTCTAGCGGAACCGCTCCAAATCCTGTGGCAAGAACCGTTACATCAGCGGCGCTATTGATACTACCTTGGGCATTTAGGCTAACGCGATAAATGTTTCCATTGAAACTCGCAGCCAACAAATCGCCATTCATAGTATTATTAAAGTTGCTGGCTTTATATTCTGCCATACCATTGGTGGAGGCAGTTATGGTATAAATTGACAGATCATCAACCCCGGCATTTTGGAAATCTCCCTCCACCGGATGGGCAAGTGCTAAATCTACTGGCGGCCAGTCTACAGGCAAAGTAGTGCTTGTGTTTGAAGTAATACTATTGCGCCAAACGCCATTAAATCCGCCCGATCCATTGGCGTGATCGTGGGTAAATAAACCCGCGCCACTAGGATTCGCTCGCAATGGATTAGGATGTCCTCCATAATAACCGGGACCACTTATAAAATGCAAGCCATCTTTATTATTCACTTTGGCATCATTGGGGCCAGGTCCGGTAGAACCAGGTTCACCAGGAACCCAATCATTGGTAGCTGTTCCCACACCTTCATTGGCAGGATGGCCTCCCCAACCTTGATTAGCTCCATTATCCCAGGTGTACATCCGACCATCGTCGGTTAATACTAAATCGTAGGCATTTCTAAAACCAGAGGCATAAACCTGAACCGGACTATTAACCGTCCACTTGGCCTGATTTAATCCATCATTCCCACCAAAGGGATCATTTATATCAATACCATCGTAGCCCGCCGTACTAGGATCCGAAATCCCATTGGCATTAGGACGACTTGGATCATCCAAAGTTGGGAGGTCATAAACGTATTTTGCCCCTTGGGCATCGGTTAATATGGGACGTGAATCAAGGTCGCTTAAATCAATTGAAACTATGGCCGCTGACAGGGCATACTCCGTTAAAAAAGCAAAGTTGTTGGAAGGCGATCCGGCATTGGTATTACCACCTACGGCCAGGTATAAGGTATTGGTACTGGCATCCAATTGCATGCCATTGGTAGCGTGATTTTCCTCCGAACGCGGTAAGCCTCGCACTAAATCTACTTTCACCCACTGACTACCATCCCAAACTAATTTAGATACTATGCCAGAGTTAGAGTCGAGGTTCTTGTCTGAACCGCCACCTCCGCCTCCAATACGGTAGTCGCTAGAACTCACATATAAAACCGGATTCACGGCGGTACCATCTGCTAAGATGCCGGTAATTTGACGTTTCACCACGTTGTGTAAAGCCCCATCATCATCGTGATTTTGAATTTGCTTGATAGCCAAGATTGTTTCTGTAGCCACTACGGTATAGGAGTTTGCACTTTGACGTTGTACCGTGTAAGCATAAATCTCTCCGCTTTGTACCGAAACATATAAGCGACCATCTGGACCAAAATCCAATGAGGTAGGATTGGTGATGGATACGCCATTTAAACCCGTGGAGCTAAAGTTAATTTGAGCTGTTAGGGAAGTGCCGCTTAGCAGCGAAATGATGAGGAATAAGAATGCAATGCGTTTCATAAGCCTGGAGTTGATCGTCAAAACTTAGAATAAGTAAGCAGACCTATTATCTAAATTCGATAAGTGGTAAGCATTCATAGTCAAATGGTAAGCCCTATTTTTGCGCTAAATATTGTTCTTGGGAAAAGCCATCCATCTGCGACAGCGCTTTTTTTGAAATTCGAATAAAGAATGGTGCTAATCAATTAGATAAAGCACTATCTTTGCGCCCCTTTTTTATAATTAATTAACCGGGTCGGGAACCCTTTATCAATTAATATGGCAACAAGAATTCGTTTGCAACGTCATGGCCGCAAAGGTCGTCCAATCTTTACCATTGTAGTAGCTGACTCACGTGTGAAGCGTGATGGAAAGTACATCGAGCGTCTTGGTCAGTACAATCCTAACACCAACCCTGCAACCATCGAATTAAACTTCGATAGCGCTGTAGATTGGGTTATGAAAGGTGCTCAACCAAGTGATACTGCCCGTGCTATTTTACGCTACAAAGGTGTGATGATGAAAAAACACCTTTTAGACGGGGTGCGCAAAGGAGCCTTTGACGAAGCAGAAGCAGAAAAGCGTTTTGATGCTTGGATGGAAGATAAAGCCAACAAAATCAACGCTAAAAAAGAAGGCCTCACTAAGGCGGAGGAAGAAGCAAGAGCCAAAGCGCTTGAAGCAGAACGCGCTGTAAATGAAGCTCGTAAAGCTAGTGAAGTGGAAGCAGCTGCGGCTGAAGAAGCGGAAGCTAAAGCTGAAGAAACTACCGAAGAAGCCCCTGCTGAAGAGGCGACCGAGGAAAAAGAAGGCTAGAGTTAAAGCTGATGCGCATTGAAGATTGTTTTCAATTAGGGCACATCAGCCGACTGCATAGCTTTAAAGGTGAAGTGGTAGCCGTATTTGATACGGATCGACCAGAAGCCTACGAAACATTGGAATCAGTTTTTCTCGAAGATCGAGGGGAACTGATTCCTTTTTTTATTGAATCCCTAGCGCGCAATTCTAAGGGCCATTTTATCCTACGGTTAGAAGAAGTTGAAGACGAAGCCACCGCCCGCAAAATGATCGGTAAGGAGTTATTCTTACCTCTTAGTGTATTGCCTCCATTAGAGGGGAAAAGTTTTTACTTCCATGAAGTTATTGGCTTTCGCCTGATGAGCGATGGACAAGATATTGGCGAAGTGGTGGAAGTAATTGAGAATAGCGCTCAACCTATCTTTAAAGCCATTGATGCTAAGGAGCAGGAAATTCTAATTCCTGCGGTGGACGATTTTATACTCAGTATCAATCGTGAAAATCAGCAAATTGAACTGGCTGTACCCGATGGCCTTTTAGAGCTCTATCAAAAAGGAGATGCCTAAAAAACCGCTAGGCCCCTTTCACTTTCAAGAATTTAAACTTGAGCATAAGCGCTCCGCCCACAAAATTGGCACCGATGCGGTTTTACTAGCGGCATGGCTAAAGCCGATGGAGGCCCCGAAGCGGATATTTGACTTTGGCAGCGGAAGCGGTGTAATCAGTTTCATCCTGGCTCAAGGTTTTAAGGAGGCCGCCATAGAGGGAATAGAAATTGATCATGACTCTTGGCTAGAAGCGGAAGAAAATCGGCTTAACAATCCTTTTAAAGACCAAGTGAAATTTCACCAAGGGGATCTTTTAGATTGGGACAGCCCGCATCTATTCGACCTAATAGTTAGTAATCCCCCCTACTTCTCAGCGCAAAGCTTGGCACCAGATAAAAGAAGGGCCCAAGCTAGAAGTGCCAGTGAAAAGACCTTTATGGCCTGGATGGAAAAACTAAAAAGCCTCCTTACTAATAGAGGAAGCCTAGCGCTCATTTTACCTTCTCATAATTGGGAGAATCAGCAAGTAGCCTTCGCGGAAATCGGATTATTTCCCCAAAAGATATGTTGGATCAATCACCATGAGGGCGCTAATTACAGCAGAATTCTGGTTGAGTTAAGCTTTAAAAAGCAAGAAACCGAGGAGAGCAGCTTATGCCTCTACGAAGGACCGAAAAGTCATCGGCGAACGCCTGCCCACCAAAAACTAGTTGCTGATTTATTACTCCTCCCCTAATTTTACCACCAAAGGTCCTTCATGTCTGAAATTCTTGAACCGTTTGAAATACTAATTTTCGCCTTTCTAATTATCAGCCCGGTAGTTTTGGCCTTAATTGATATTCAGAAAAGGGATCTCCCTCCCAAGGTCAAAAGAAACTGGATACTTTTTATTGTACTCTTTCTATTTCTAGGAGCAGTCATTTACGGACTTATTGGTCCACGAAAGAAGAACTAGACTAATAACCCTTATAGTCCACTTCCCGCTCGGTAAAGGATATTCCGTTTTCCTTAAGCTCTTCGAGCATCGGTAAATAGATTTCCTTGCTAATTGGTATTTGCACGCCGGGAGTTGAAATATTCCCATTTAATATATGCCGAGCAGCGATGGCCAATGGCAGTCCTACGGTAAGGGCCATGGCGGTTTCTTTGCTGTTTTTACCGATGGTAACCATGGAGGATTCAATCATGCGTTTCTCACCCTTAAGCTCGTAACCGAACTTATGGAACATCACAATCATATCTTTTTCATCCTCACCTAAGGTCCATTTCTCCTCAAGTATTTTCTGCAGTACCTGCGCCGGACTGGGCTTGGTCATGTTAATCTTAGCATCGCTAAATAATCCCAGCCATTCTAACTTGTGCATTAATTCAGAATCTTGGGGGATATTCAAATAATGCATCAGCTTTAGCTCCACCGAATCATTCGGATTATAGGCTAAGAAGAGATTGGTGAAATCGCGATAAGTCATTTCCGGGTCCACCTCTATTTGATAGGAATCGTCCGTCATCCCTAGCTTCACAAAAACATCCCAAGCTCTGCAAAAACCCGGTCTGCGGAAAGTGCCTCTATAAATGGTTGGAATATCATGCAGGCCATAAACCTCTCGGTAGGATAAGGAGTCACGGTTGGCATAGCCTTCAAATTTGCCATATCCATCAATACTTACAATTTCCGTTCGGCGAAATAACTGATGGTAGGGAATGTACTTATACTTCCCTTCTTGAATAAACTTTACCGCGCCTGCCGATCCTGCCAAGACCACATTACGAGGATTCCAGGTGAATTTATAATTCCAAGGGTTATCATCGTATTCCGGGGCAACCAGTCCACCGGTAAAGCTTTCAAAAAGCTTCACTTCACCCCCGGCATCGCGAATCTCATCCAGCACTTTCATCGCACTTAAATGGTCGATCCCTGGATCAACGCCAATTTCATTAATGAGCACGACTCCCGCCTCTTTGGCGCGTTCATCTAAGGCCCGCATCTCTTTGCTGATGTATGAGGCCGTTAACATGTGCTTACCCAATGCAATGCAATCCGTGGCAACGGGAATATGCATGTGTGCGGGAAGCATGCTTACCACTACATCCGCCTTAGAGATCGCATGTACCCTTTGGATTTCGTCCTGAACATCAAGGCTAATAGCTTTCATCCTCGGATGCTTAGCCGCCTTTTCTTCTGCCAGTTCTAAATTTTGATCTGCTATGGTTAAAAACCAATTTTCAGATTCACTATGAGCTTTGATATATTCTACAAAAGAGTAGGTGGAACGGCCTGCGCCGATGAGAAGAATATTTTGCATGTACTGATTTTGCCCGACAAATTTAAAATTATCAAGTAGCGCAGTACCTTTGATTAAAATTTATTGTGATGCCCTTTTGGCGAAAGAGCTTATTCCTTCTTCTTTTTCTGCAGCAAATAGCGGTGGCTCAGTCTATTCTGATGATTGAAGATCAAACGGAGACTGGTTTTAAATTGGTGATGAACACTTTCATCCAAAATGAAACCGCCCTGCCCAAGCTGAATTTGCAGAAATTTCCCGCAAAAGAAAATGAAATATTGATTCTCTTAAATGATGGTCAGCAATTAAAAAGGAAGCTCCCTCAGTTTAAAGAGGGCATACACAAATACGTTATCTATCGCGATTACAGCGGAAAAACGCGGATGCGCTATCGAGGCATACACGATCAATTAAGTCAATCGGCCTTGATGTTCGATTATAAGGAAGAGCTGCCTTGGCAGGATGGATTACCAATTCTTGTGGCGGAGCGCGATACCAGTTCACAATTCGAAAGCTGGAAAAAACAGAATGCCTTAAAAGACAGTTTAAATAAATTAACAAGTGCTGCTGTTACAAGCAGCGATGCGGAACCCATTGTTGCGGCCCTAGACACTAATACCCAGGGTCCTCCCAAAACCAAAACTATTGTAGAGGCCAGTCTTGAGCTGCAAAGTCAAAAGCCAGAAATAGTTGAAAAGGGTGATAGTAATGTAGTGCTAAGTCCGGCTCAAATTAGCCCGCAAGATTCCTCAAATTTGGTAAAGGTAATTGCCGTCGATTCGAGCCTTGCCAGTCTTAAGCCTATTACAGAAGCGGCGCTAAAGCCCGACAGCGTCCAAAAGCCATTAGTTTCCAAGCCAGGCGACAGTCTCCTTCTTGCTACAGCAGAACAATCCGCTGTGGCTGAAAAGCCCAATGCTGCGGCAGAAGTTGACCCCTATCTTAAATTTAGCAGTAGTTATTTAAAAAGCACTTTTGAATTCGACAAACTGCAAATGGCTAAGGCTTATGCCCAAGAGCATGAATGGAAAAAGGAAGAATTGATTGAAGTATTAAAAAACTTAAAATATGATCAAAGTCGATTAGACTTATTGAATTTCAGTCTCAATTCTCAAGCAGCATTAAAAGCAAATAAGGAAGAGCTATTAAGTTGTTTAGATTATGATTTAAGCAAGCAACAAGCGGAAAAACTATTTGACTAATGAATGCAAGAAGCTTATTAATCACGGCGGGAATATTGGGCGGAACGGCGGTTGTATTCGGAGCCTTTGGCGCCCATGCTCTAAAGGAAGCCTTAGATCCTGATTCCCTCAATAGCTTTAACACGGCGGTGCGTTATCAAATGTGGCATGCCTTAGCTCTATTGGCTTTAGCGGCGAGTCCAGTTAAAATTAAGCAGCTTAAAAATATAGCGCGACTTTGGCTGTTCGGTGTCCTTCTTTTCTCTGGAAGTATTTATTTATTGAGTATCGATGAGCTCATGAATGTAAATTTATCCTTCTTAGGACCCATTACTCCATTGGGTGGTTTGGCTCTAATTGTAGCTTGGATTATGCTGATTGTTAGCGCTCTAAAAATTAAAGAATAAAAGCTAAGTGTATTTTTTACGCTTTGTATTTCAATTATTTAATGCTAAAAATCGGAATCAGACCGCCCAGAAGTTTTAATTTTGCAGTCTAATAATTGCTGATCAAAAACAAGCACTATGAGTTTCAAAGAAGTGAGACCAGCTCAAGATTCCTTAGAGCGTTACGGAATTAAAGAAGCCAACGCCAAATGGAACCTCTCCCCCAATGATCTAGAAAAAATCACCCTTGAAAAAGGAATGGGAGAACTAGCAGATTCTGGAGCCCTGTCGATCGATACCGGAAAATTCAAAGGCCGTTCCCCAAAGGACCGATTTATTGTAAAAGACGCCATTACTGAAGATGCCGTGTGGTGGGGAAATATTAACATCCCTTTCGAAACCGATCATTACTCAAGCCTAAAAGATAAAGTTTCAGGTTACCTAAGTGGTAAAGAAGTTTATGTACGCGATGTATTTGCTGTTGCTGATGAACGTTACCGCCTAAAAATCCGTGTGATCACCGAATTACCATGGTCCAATATCTTTGCTAATAACATGTTCCTTCGTCCAACTGAAGAGGAGCTAAAAGATTTCGAACCAGACTGGGTAGTTCTAAACGCACCAGGTTTTATGGCCGATCCTGAAGTGGACCATACACGTCAATCCAATTTCGCGATCCTAAATTTTACCGATCAGATGGCGGTAGTTGGGGGAACGGGATACACCGGTGAAATCAAGAAGGGAATCTTCTCCGCCTTGAATTTCATCCTACCTCATCAAAAAAACGTATTGAGCATGCACTGTTCCGCCAATGTTGGTGAGGATGGAGATAGCGCTCTTTTCTTTGGCCTTTCCGGTACGGGTAAAACCACTTTAAGTGCGGATCCTAATCGCAAATTAATTGGTGATGATGAGCATGGTTGGACAGAGGACCACGTGATATTTAATTTTGAAGGTGGCTGCTACGCTAAGGCTATCGACCTAAGTGCCGAAAAAGAACCAGACATCTTCCGTGCTGTAAAGAAAGGTGCCTTGCTTGAAAATATCATTTTCAAAGAAGGAACTAATGAAGTGGATTACCACGATAGCAGTAAAACTGAAAACACCCGCGTTAGCTATCCTATTGATCACATTGATAATATTCAAGTTCCATCAATGGGCGAGAATCCTAAAAATGTGTTCTTTTTAACTTGTGACGCCTATGGTGTTCTGCCTCCTATCTCTAAACTTACTCCTGGGCAAGCAGCCTTCCATTTTATTAGTGGATACACGGCCAAAGTAGCTGGTACGGAAGAAGGTGTAACCGAGCCTCAAGTAGCCTTTTCAGCTTGTTTTGGCGCTCCATTTATGCCCCTACATCCTACCAAGTATGCTGATATGCTAAGTGCCAAAATGAAAAGCTCTGGCGCAAATGTATGGTTAGTAAATACGGGCTGGTCTGGTGGCGGTTATGGTGTTGGTAATCGCATGAAACTGAGCTATACCAGAGCTATGATCACCGCGGCTTTAGAAGGTAAATTTGACAATGCTGAATTTAAAACCCACGAGGTATTTGGTTTAGCAATGCCAACATCTTGCCCCGATGTGCCCGATGAAATTTTATTCCCAAGAAATACCTGGGAGGATACCAACGATTACGATCGCACGGCAAATGAATTGGCCAAGAAATTCCTAAGCAACTTTGAGAAGTTCTCAGACTATGCTAGTGAGGATATTATGGCTGGAGCCCCTAAGGTTTCTGAAAAAGTAGGTTAAGTCCGCTAATTATATTTTAAAAACCCCGCAGTCTTCCTAAGGCTTCGGGGTTTTTTCGTTTCTCAGACAAAGAATTATTTCAAGCATTGTAGCCGAATAATAGGGCAATTAAAATCCTTGCGCTATTTTCGTGCAGATATAGGGATGAATAGAACTTCGAAAACAATAAATCATTCAGGGTGGGTGCTGATGATTGCCGGGCTGACGCTGGTTTTTTTACCAGAACAAGTCGCGCTATTTTTCTGGAAGGATACGGTAGCTGATTTTTGGCTCCGCACCTTGGGCTACTTCATGTTTATTGAAGGACTTATTTCCTATAAAAGCAGTTTTTACAATGTTGATGGACTTTATCGATGGATCATCAACTACCGGATGTTACAACCGGCCTTTTTCACCACCCTCTTAATTGTTGATTTCGCCAACCCGGGATTAATGCTCTACTCAACCATTGAGCTCATCTTAGGCATTTACAGCTTTTTAGCCTTTAAACAGGATAATCTTTAGAGCAACTCATTGGCCAAATTCGCCAATTCTGATCGCTCTCCTTTCTCCAGAAGTACATGTGCAAATAGTTTGTTCCCCTTAATTTTATCAATTAGGTAACTCAAACCATTAGACTGCTCATCCAAATAGGGCGTATCGATTTGATTGACATCTCCAGTAAATATGAACTTGGCGTTTTCACCCGCTCGGGTAATTACCGTTTTAACCTCATGGGGGGTTAAGTTCTGCGCTTCATCAACAATAAAAATAACATTGGAAAGGCTTCTTCCTCGGATGTAGGCCAAGGGTGTTACCAGCAGCTTTTCGGAATTCACCATCTCATCAATCTGGCGATACTCCTTATCCTGCTCACTAAACTGATTTTTTATAAATTTTAGATTATCCCATAAAGGCTGCATGTAGGGATTAATCTTAGCTTTCATATCACCGGGAAGGAATCCGATATCCTTATTACTTAATGGAACAATAGGCCGGGCCAAATAAATTTGCTTGTATTCCCTCCTTTGCTCTAAAGCGCCGGCCAGAGCCAGTAAGGTTTTACCGGTCCCTGCAACCCCACTTAAGGTCACCAGCTTAATCTCCGGATTGGCAATGGCATGCAAGGCAAAAGCCTGCTCAGCATTCCGAGGCTTAATGCCGTAAAAACTCTTTTTCTCTATTTGATCCAGCGTTTCGGTGTGGGCATTGTAAAAGGAAAGGGTACTGCTCTTGGCCGCTTTTAAAATGTAAAAGTGATTATTCAACTTTTCAAAGCCCTTATAATTCGACTGCACTGTATCTAAGTCTAGGCTCTTCTTTTTGTAAAGATTATCAATCAATTCTTGATCAAAATCATCCAACTTAGTTTTACCGCTGTAAAGCTGCTCCACATCTTTAATCTTTCCCGTTTCATAATCTTGGGCTATGATGTTTAGCGCTTTAGCTTTCAGCCTAAGGTTGATGTCCTTGGTTACTAAGATTACCTGCCTACCATCAGCGGAAGCGGCCATATTTAGGGCGGCATTGAGAATCTTATGATCGTTTTTCCCAGCGCCGAAAATATGCTGAGCATCTTCCCCCGTACCACGGGTTTCCATAATTACCTTAAAGCGGCCTTTACTACCACCGTTTAAGGAGATCCAGTCATTGATATTTTGATCTCCGGCCTTTCGATCTAAAAATCGGATGAACTGGCGCGCCTCATAATTTTTAGTGTCACTTCCCTTCTTAAACTCATCTAATTCCTCAAGCACCGTAATGGGAATGGCTACGTCATGCTCATCAAAATTCATAATGGAATTGTGATCGTATAAAATCACCGAAGTATCCAGCACAAATATCTTAGGCTCCTTGCTAGGCTTCCCTTTAGTGGTCTTGCGTGGGGACTTATTTGGGCTATCTTTTAGCTTCTTGTCTTTTGCGGTGGTTTTAGAGGTGGTTTTGGTTTTTGTGGGCATGCGAATGGTTTAGCAATTATACTCTTCTAATTTAATCAGTATGAGCCACTTTCAAACCTGAGGGCTCGAGCTTCTATCCACAATTTACCCTTTTGAATGTTGAAAAAATTAAAAGACTTCTCGGGCAATATGCACGATATTGTCGGGCTTCCCCATGCTGTAAAAATGAATTGCTGGTGCTCCTGCTGCCTTTAATTCTTTTGCCTGTTGAATTCCCCATTCAATCCCCACCTGCCTAACTTCTTCATTATCCTTGCATGCAATTACTGATTTCACCAAATCATCGGGTAAATCAACTTTAAAGAAATGGGGTAAAAAGCTAAGATGTTTTTTAGTGGAGATAGGTTTCAGTCCCGGGATAATTGGCACTTCTATTCCCGCTTTTCGGCAGCGATCCACAAAGTCGAAATACTTTTGATTATCGAAAAACAGTTGGGTCACAATATAATCGGCCCCAGCATCTACCTTTTGCTTTAGGTGTTCAATATCATTATTTAAACTGGGCGCTTCGTAGTGCTTCTCGGGGTAGCCGGCAACGCCAACCGCGAAATTTGTTTTGCCCGCATTTTGCAATTCTTCATCCAAAAAACGCCCTTGATTCATATTCTTAATTTGACGGACGAGATCTTTCGCATAACGATTTCCATCGGCCTCAGGCGCAAAAAACTGCTCGCTTTTCATACTATCTCCGCGCAGGGCTAATACATTATCAATCCCTAAAAAATCCAAGTCGATTAAAGCGTTCTCGGTATCCTCCTTACTAAAACCACCACATAAAATATGGGGCACGGTATCTACTTTATATCGGTATTGCAATGCGGCACAGATCCCTACTGTGCCTGGTCTTTTACGAACGGTTTTCTGCTCTAGCAAGCCGCTGGGCAATCGCTTGTAAATCACTTCTTCGCGATGGTAGGTAACGTTTATAAAGGGTGGATTGAATTCCATTAATGGATCAATCACATTGTAAATATCTTCAATGCGCTGGCCTTTCAAAGGAGGTAATATCTCAAATGAAAAAAGGGTGTCCTTGGCCTTATTAATGTGCTCTGTTACTTTCATAAATCGTAATTCAAATTTGGCCTTAGCCATTTCTCAGCAGTCTCCAGGCTAATGCCTCGTCGCTGCGCATAATCTGCAACCTGGTCTTTCTCTATTTTCCCAAGGCCAAAATACTTTGCCTGGGGATGCGCGAAATAATAGCCCGATACGCTTGCCGCTGGATTCATGGCCAAACTTTCGGTTAGCTGCATGCCTATTTCCTCGGCTTGTAATAATTTAAAAATGCTTGTTTTCTCTAGATGGTCGGGACAAGCGGGATAACCCGGTGCTGGTCGAATCCCCCGATATTGCTCGGCAATTAAATCCTGATTATCCAATTCTTCATCCTTGGCATAAGCCCAAGCCTCTTGCCTTAGGTATTGATGTAAGTATTCCGCCGCCGCTTCCGCTAATCTATCGGCTAAGGCCTTTAGTAATATGGAGGAGTAATCATCATGCTGCTGTTTAAATTCATTGAGCTTTGGCTCGATACCTAGACCGGCACAAACTGCAAAAGAACCGATATAGTCCTCTCGATCTGGTGCAATAAAATCAGCGAGGGCCAAATTAGGAGCCGCCTTTGCCTTTTGGCCTTGTTGACGCAGCGTATAAAAACAAGCGATACTTTTATCAGCCTCAAATAATTCGATATCATCGGCTCCCTTTCTCCTCGCCTTCCAAATGCCATAAACGCCTTTCGCCTCTAACCAATTTTCGGCAACGATGCGATTGAGCATATTTTGAGCATCGGCAAAAAGTTGCGTGGCCTCTTCCCCCACTACTTCATCTTCCAATATTCTTGGATACTTTCCATGCAATTGCCAGGTCTGAAAAAATGGCGTCCAATCAATATAGTTTCTTAAAACAGCGAGATCAAAGGTGATAGGCTTTTGTCGTCCTAGCACTTTTGGCTTCACAATCTGATCTTCTTTAAATTCGAGTTGAATTGCATTTTCCCTCGCCGCAGCTATAGGGAGTAATTTCTTTCTTTTGGCTCGATTGAGATAGGACTCGCGAAGTTGGGTGTATTCATCCGCTATTTTTTTCTGGTACTCGTCCTTAGCCGTGCTACTAGCTAGCGTTTGGGCAATGGGAACACTACGACTTGCATCATTAACGTGAACCACAATATTTGAATACTCTGGAAAAATTTTCACGGCGGTATGCGCTCTAGAAGTAGTGGCCCCACCAATCATTAGCGGTAAATCCAAACCTTGTCTCTCCATCTCCTTAGCCACATCAATCATTTCATCCAGAGAAGGGGTTATAAGGCCACTCAAACCAATTACATCTACTTCTTCTTCTTTTGCGGTGTCAATAATCTTCTGCATTGGCACCATCACACCTAAATCAACAATATCGAAATTGTTACAAGCCAGCACGACACCTACAATGTTCTTCCCAATATCGTGTACATCACCTTTTACTGTTGCCAGGAGTATTTTACCTTTCTTCTGAACATCGCTACTTGCAGCTTTCTCTGCTTCGAGGTAGGGTTGCAAATAAGCAACTGCTCGTTTCATCACCCGGGCCGATTTCACCACCTGTGGCAAGAACATTTTTCCTGAGCCAAAAAGATCACCAACTACATTCATACCGTCCATCAAAGGACCTTCGATAAGCCCTAGGACTTTGGTGAAACTTGGCCTAGCCTCTTCCACATCCGCTTCGATAAAATCCACAATACCCTTTACCAAGGCATGTTCAATCCTTTTCGCTACCGGCGCCTCACGCCAGCTTAAATCCTTTTCCTTGGATTTAGCCGTACCTTTTACAGTTTCGGCAAATTCTAATAGTCTTTCGGTTGCATCGTCCCGCCGATCGAGCAGCACATCCTCCACTCTTTCCATTAAATCTTTAGGCACCTCCTCGTACACCTCTAACATGGTGGGATTTACAATTCCCATGTCCATACCGTGCTGAATACCATGATACAGAAAAGCGGCATGCATGGCCTCCCTTACTAATTGATTTCCGCGGAAGCTGAAGGAAACATTGCTGACTCCTCCGCTCACTTTCGCTCCAGGCAAATTTGTTTTTATCCAACGTGTTGCTTCGAAAAAATCGAGGGCATTCCTGCGATGCTCCTCAATGCCCGTGGCTACCGGGAAAATATTGGGATCGAAGATGATATCCTCCGGAGGAAAAGCTAGTTCATCAACTAATATGCGGTAAGAGCGTTCGCAGATATCTATGCGGCGCTCATAATTATCGGCTTGACCTTTTTCATCAAAAGCCATCACAATTACCGCCGCGCCGTAGCGTCTTACCAATTGGGCTTGTTTTTTAAACTCCGCCTCTCCTCCTTTAAGGCTAATAGAGTTTACCACCGATTTACCCTGCACACATTTTAAACCCGCCTCAATGATTTCCCACTTAGAGGAATCAATCATTATTGGAATTCGAGAAATATCTGGCTCTGCGGCAATGAGGTTTAAAAACCGCTGCATGGCTTCCTTCCCGTCGAGCATGCCCTCATCCATGTTTACATCCAGGATTTGCGCTCCTCCTTCTACTTGGTCGCGGGCAACCTCCAATGCTTCATCGTAAAGATCTTCCTTAATTAATCGCAAAAATTTCCTTGAGCCCGTTACATTGGTGCGCTCACCAATGTTTACGAAATTCTTGCTAGAATCTATAATAAGCGGTTCTAAGCCAGAGAGTTTCATCTTAAATAGATTGTAATGAAGTTTATACTTTGTAGATGCATTCCTTTATTTCCCGCTTAATAATCACTTACAATTGAGGCCGATAATGGTCTTGGCTTGGCACTTTCCACCATTCTAGCCAATACCTCAATATGCTCAGGTGTTGTGCCACAGCAGCCGCCTATTACATTCAATAAGTTTCGATTTAAATACTCTTGAATTAGAACTCCCATTTCATCTGGACCCTGATCGTATTCGCCAAAGGCATTGG
Organism: Bacteroidota bacterium; assembly: GCA_024742495.1. Lineage (GTDB taxonomy): Bacteria > Bacteroidota > Bacteroidia > Flavobacteriales > Schleiferiaceae > Croceimicrobium. The sequence continues at coordinate 304,257 of JANSYJ010000002.1, read as the reverse complement.
GTAGTCCGGCATTGGGATGAGCACTCACGGCAAAGGGTGCTTTTGCAGCAAGGGTTTGCACATAAGGCCTCAGCTGATCAGCCCCCAAGGCGCAGTTTAGTCCAATGGACAATAAAGGCACATGACTTAAACTGGTTAAAAAGGCCTCTGTTGTTTGCCCAGAAAGGGTTCGTCCAGAAGCGTCGGTAATTGTTCCCGAAACCATAATTGGATACTCCTTTCCTAAATCATCAAATAAGTCTTGTAAGGCAAATAGGGCGGCCTTGGCATTGAGGGTATCAAAAACCGTTTCCACCAATAGGATATCTACTCCACCCCTAATTAAGGCTGCGGCTTGCTCTTTATAATCCGCAGCAAGGGTATCAAAATCAATGGCCCTAAAACCCGGATTGTTCACATCCGGACTAAGACTGGTCGTTTTATTAGTCGGCCCAATGGAACCCGCCACCAAGCGTGGTTTATTCGGGTTTTGAGCCGTAAATTCATCAGCGGCAGCTCGAGCAATTTTAGCTGCGGTCTCATTAATTTCTGGCACCAGATCTTCCATGTGGTAATCGGCCATTGAAACCCGGGTGCTGTTAAAGGTGTTGGTTTCAATAATATCAGCACCAGCGGCCAAATAAGCCCGATGGATATCCTTAATAATTTCGCCTTGGCTTAAACTTAGTAAGTCGTTGTTGCCTTTTAGGTCGTGGGGGTAATCTTTAAACCGCTCCCCACGATAATCGGCTTCCGTGAGTTTATGCCTTTGGATCATGGTGCCCATTGCCCCATCCAGCACAAGAATGCGCTCCTCCAGAATTTTAAATATCGCTTCTTTGGTCATAGCTTTTTTTACTATCACCTATCCCGAAAGCCCGAATGTTGTGGAATTGTTTGAAGAAACGCCTCTCATCTACCCTCTGCAAAATGCCGAGGTGGGAAGTAGCACCCGCCCTAAGGGGTTGCTAAGACATCTGCGGGCCCATTCCCTCCGTCTTTCTGGATAAGTATGGGGCAAATGTAAGTGCCGGAAATGATTAGTGCAAGTCTTTAGGCTGAACAATCCACTCCGGTGGAATATCCTTTATCTGCTTGTATTGATAAATGAACTGGTAGTTGATGCCATCGGGGATGGTGAAACTCTGCTTGAATACTGGTCCGAAGAAATCCTCGGTTTTTAAATCTAAAGTTTCGCCATTCCAATGCAGAGACCCGATTCTTGGCAAACCAGCATCTTTAATCTCTAAGGCTACTTGCACCCTTAATCCCCGTCCCCTTACAAGATAAGCATCGTAATTGCGCTTTGGCTTAAAGTGATAATTCAAGCCATTGGCCCAAAAGCTTCGTTGTGGCCAGCCATTAATGGGTTGAATAGCGGTACGCCAAAGGACACTCTGCTGTTGAAGAAAGAACCATGGGTGAATGGCAATGGCGTTAAAATCTGCCAAGTCCATTTCGTCTGGCAGCGGCTGTAGCTGACCATTCCAATCAAAATGTAATTGAAACTGACGCAGTGTTTCACCGCTTGAGTTTGAAACTTTAACGTCAATGTGATCAAGGTACTTACGTTCCTCGAATCGATCTAGATAAATAAAGGGTTGATGCTCCACATAATGCAAAGCTTGACCGTATTCATTGACGCTAAGGTCGCGATGATTGATGATGGAACCATCAAAATTTCGTTGAGCTAAAGACTCTTTGAGGATTGGTTTTACAGGCTGGCTGCTGTACTCATATTCCTCTTGAAGCAAAATAATTGCTTTGTTAGGCACTTGTTTTCCAAGTTCGAATAAAACGGGGTTGGTACTTATGGGTGGGCTGTAATTAAAGTGCTCTGGAGGTGAAGTATCGGTGCGATAGCTTACACATGAGAGAGCGGAAAGAAGTACAAAAAGGCTGAGTATTATTTTTCGCATAGCATCAATTAATTTTTTGAAATCAAATTCGATGCCATCCGAATGGAGCTTAGAAAATTTTCTACATTTGCCGCCGACGTGGAAAAATTTGGCTGATTGCAACCACCTAAAAAAATGCTAAACCAGTTTAGCGTAAGCAATTGGCCTTCTTAAACCGCACCTCTTATAAAAAGAAGCATATGTCTTACCTATTTACCTCTGAGTCCGTATCTGAAGGACATCCCGATAAAATTGCCGATCAAATTTCGGATGCAATTCTTGATCATTTCTTAGCCTTTGACCCAAATTCTAAAGTGGCCTGCGAAACCCTAGTTACTACGGGGCAAGTTGTTTTAGCTGGGGAAGTAAAGTCTGAAACCTATTTAGACTTACAGCAGATTGCTAGAAACGTGATTAATAAAATTGGCTATACCAAGAGTGCCTATATGTTTGAAGGCAATTCTTGTGGTATTCTATCCGCTATTCACGAGCAAAGCCAGGATATTAACCAAGGTGTAGACCGCGGAAACTTGGAAGAGCAAGGTGCCGGTGATCAAGGGATGATGTTTGGTTATGCCACTAATGAGACGGCAAACTATATGCCTTTAGCGCTGGACTTAAGTCACCGTATTTTACAAACCTTGGCGGACCTTCGTCGCGATGGAAGCGAAATTGCCTACCTCCGTCCCGATGCCAAAGCGCAGGTGACCATTGAATATAATGATGATCACAAGCCGGTTCGTATTGATGCCATTGTGGTTTCAACCCAGCATGACGATTTCTTGCAAGCTTCCGATGAAATAAGTCAGAACCAAGCAGATGAGAAAATGCTGGCTCAAATACGAGAGGATATAATTAAGATTTTAATCCCTAAGGTTAAGGCTCAATTAAGCCCAGACTTACAGGCTTTATTTGGCGATGATATTAATTATCACATAAACCCAACCGGGAAATTCGTTATTGGTGGTCCTCATGGAGATGCCGGTTTAACTGGTAGAAAGATTATTGTGGATACCTACGGCGGTAAAGGCGCACACGGCGGTGGTGCTTTTAGTGGTAAAGATCCTAGTAAAGTAGACCGTTCTGCGGCTTATGCGGCAAGGCATATTGCTAAAAACCTTGTAGCAGCTGGAGTAGCGGATCAAATTTTAGTTCAGGTTTCCTATGCCATTGGTGTGGTAGAGCCTATGGGCGTATTTGTAGATACCTATGGATCTGCAAAAGTGGCGCTCAACGACGGGCAGATTGCTGCTAAAGTGAAGGAACTATTTGATTTACGTCCTGGACTTATTGAGAAAAACCTCAAGCTTAGAAACCCGATTTATTCCCCTAGTGCCGCTTATGGTCACATGGGTAGAAAAAACGAGACGGTAAAAGTTAGCTTCGAGCGCCCAGATGGGATTGGCAAGGAGCTCAAAGAAATGGAGGTAGAGCTTTTCACCTGGGAGAAATTAGATCGAGTAGATGATGTGAAAAAAGCTTTTGAAATTTAAAAGCTAGGGTTTTAATATAAGGCTTTGTTAGTGCAAATGCGCCTTACAAAACTCTATTGGGCTCATAATAATGATTTCACTCGAACGGTAATCCTTTAAGTTTCTCGTTAGTATAATACTTATTTCACCCTGTTTTATCGCAGAAAAATTTTGGATGGCATCTTCGAAATCAGTGAATTGAGAGTTCAAGGCAAGCTCGATCACCTCTTTACCGCCACCCGCTACTTGGAGGTATTGAAGAAGAATTTTTAAGGCTTTAATAACTCTCTGATGAGAGGCTTCCTTGCGTAATAAATAATAGAGATTACTAAGCGCTACTGGAGTTACAAAAGCATTTAAATCTGAAGTTTGAGCTGCTAGTAGGACTTCTTGACTCCATTCAGCATGACCCTCCCGATTGAATAAGTAATCTAGAAGAACATCTGTATCGAGTAAAAGGCTAATCATTCTTTAGATACTTTTCTGTTAAGGCTGAGCCTATATCAAATCTGTTCGTTTCCTTAAAGGCCCCTCTTAAACTAGCTAAATCACGGTTTAGATGGAAGTCCGAAAGCCCACCTTCTTCGATTAATGAACGTAAATAGCTTTCAATTAAGTTGGATAGACTTCGATTTTGCTGTCGAGCATAAATCTTCGCCTTTCGAATGATGTCTTGATCCATAGATAAAGTGAGTTTAGTTGTCATACAATGGGGGTTTTAATGTAAAAATACGTAATTATCAATAAAAAATGTTACGTATTGCCGAATGAGGGCAAAAAAAGCCTCCCTTTTCAGGAGGCTTAGATATAATTTATTGGAATACCTATCTTAAAACTTCAGCATCCAGCCGTAGGGATCCTCAGCGGCTCCGCTACGTAAATCGGTAAGTTCCTTTTTAATTCGCATCGCATATCCATCCATCGGGGTTGGGATTTTAAAATCCGTTCCGCGGTAGCCGATTACATTAATGGGACTAATCACTGCCGCCGTTCCCATTCCAAAGGCTTCTTTGAGTCGACCTTCTTGAGCGGCTTTTACCACTTCATCAACTTTAATTGGGCGCTCCTCGACCTTTACAATATTACGATCGCGTAAAAGCGTTAAGATACTTTCGCGTGTAATCCCCGCTAAAATTCTTTCGCTTAAAGGAGGGGTGATAAAGGTATCATCAATGATAAACCCAATATTCATGGTCCCCGACTCCTCAATTAACTCATGGTTGGCGTGGTCGGTCCAAATTACTTGTGTGTAACCTTCCTTGCGCGCTTGATCGGTAGCATAAAATGCCCCGCCATAGTTGCCGGCACATTTAGTAGAACCAACACCACCAGCGGCGCTGCGGGTAAAGGTCTCTTCGATTTTAACTTTTACATCTCCTGCATAGTAGGGCCCAACTGGGGAAGTAATAATACAGAGGGTGTATTTTTCAGATGGTCGTGCGGCTACAAATTCTGAGCTACCGAACATAAATGGTCTTAAATAAAGCGAGTGATTCGCCTCTTTAGGCACCCATTCACGATCCAAATCGACCAGGGCTTTTATCCCTTCCATAAACCACTCTACTGGAAACTCAGGCATAAACATCCGACTTGCCGAATGATTCAGGCGTTTGGCATTGGCCTCTGGACGAAAAATTCCTATTTCGCCATTTTCCATATAATAAGCCTTTTGACCTTCGAAAATCGCCTGACCATAATGCAAGGTGTGCATAGCCGGTGTAAAGCTTAAAGGACCGTAAGGTTTAATTTCTGGCTCTGACCAGGACCCATCGCTGTATTCTGCAATCAACATATGATCGCTGAATTGAGTCCCAAAAACCAGATTTGAAAAGTCAACATCCTTAAGACGTGACTGTGTGGTTTTGGTAATCTTCATTCTAAAAATCTTTATTGAGTCAATGTTGACTCACATTTTCGCGCTTGTGAGAGAATGCTATCTTTGCCATTGTAAAAAGAGATTTAAAACATGAAAAAATTCGCATTTTTTCTTTCTGCAATAGCGCTGCTTAGCGCTTGCAAAAGTACAACAAACGAAGGTGATAGCGAAACCGCGGAGCCCGCCGATAGCACCATGGCCATGGCTGAAACTGAAGCTACTGAAAATCATTACTTTGGTGATACAATCACCGAGGAAGGTGCCATTGATGTTGCCGATTTAATGGCGATGATGGAAGAGCAAGATTCGGTTCGGGTAAAGATAAAAGGCATAGTAAATTCATCTTGTCAAAAGAAAGGTTGCTGGATGCGCATGGATTTAGGAAACGACGAAGAGCTTTTTGTGCGTTTCCGCGATTATGAGTTCTTTGTACCGAAGAACCTTGATGGTGAGGAAGCTATAGCTGAAGGAATCGCCTTTGTAGAATCTTTTTCGGTAGAGCATTTGCAGCATCTTGCTAGCGATGCTGGAAAGTCGGAAGAAGAAATAGCCGCTATTACAGAGCCAGAAGTTAGCGTACGCTTTACTGCTGACGGTGTGATCATTAAGAGTTAAGCTATGACTTTTAAAAAGTTTATCATTGGAGGATGCCTTATTGGGGCATCCTTTTTTGTGGCCTGCCAAGAGCAAGCAAAAGACAATACAAACGAGACCGCCGCAGTAAAGCAGGAAGCTACTGAGCCTTCAGAGAGCGAAGAAAAAGTGCTCGATGTTAATGAACCCAGCGAATTAGCATTGCTAATGCGCAGCATGTACGATAAAAACCTTGCGCTGAAGGAACAAATCAAAAATGGAGAGATTCCAGAAAGCTTCCCAGAGGATTGGCTAAGCATTCATAGTGCGGAATCGGCAGAACAACTCAATGAAACTTTTGATGGATTGGCCAAGGAGTACATTAAAAACATGGAGGCCATCACCAAAGCAAGCACTAAGGAAGAAGGTATCCAGGCCTACAACAATATGATCTCCACTTGCGCTAGTTGCCACACCATTTACTGCCAAGGCCCATTAGCCAAGATCAAGAAAATGAAGATCAAAGATTTTGAGTCTAAATCATGAAAAGAGAATGGGTAGTAACCAAAGATGGTAGCCCTAGTCTTTTCGTTCCCGACCTAAATCAAAATTATCATTCACATCATGGCGCGCTCCAAGAGTCGCGCCATGTTTTTATAGAAGCGGGGCTAAAACAATTTTCGTCTCAAGCGGAAGTTTCCATTTTGGAAATTGGCTTCGGCACTGGTTTAAACGCCTTGCTCAGTCATTTTGAAAAAGCCAAATTTGAACAGGATATCCATTATCATTCCTTGGAGAAATATCCTCTAGAAAAAGACGAGTGGCAATCAATCCAATGGCCAACACTGTTTGACTCCAAGCCGGAATATCAACTTTTCTACCGTGCACTTCATCAAGCCCCTTGGGAGCTTGAAACCGCCCTTAGCCCTAATTTTAAATTAGTCAAGAATAATTGTGATTTAAAGGATTTTAATCCTGTGCACAACAGATACGATCTCATTTACTTTGATGCCTTTTCCCCCGAAGCGCAACCTAAGCTTTGGAGCGAGGCCATTTTCAAAAAGATGCAATTGGCCCTGAAGCCAGGAGGCTATCTTGTTAGTTATTGCGTTAAAGGATCGGTTAGAAGAGCAATGAAAGCCGCCGGCTTGGAAGTTGCTAAAATACCGGGGCCACCGGGCAAACGCGAAATGGCTCGTGCCTTAAAACCCTAAGACCAAAACAGGAGGCCTCCCTTGCACTCAACCCTTCTCAAACAAATCACGTTTCTTTGATAAGTAATGGAAAGGTTCACCTCTAAGTTAATTTGTCAATTCTTGCTAGTGCTAAGCTTTTCAGCTTTAGGGCAAAAAAGAGTTTACTTTGGTTTTGACGCCAATTTAAGTTCGGAAATAAGCTTGTTTGAAAATGGGAATTACGCATTGGGAGCGGCCAGCAATTTTAATGGTAGCAATGCGGCCCTCCTCATGTTTTTCGATGCTTGTGGCGACACCTTATGGTCTAAAACATTCTTTGAAGGATTAGATCTTAATCGCCTCATCCGCATTCAAAACGACAATGAGTTTATCTGGTTAGCGGCAGGATTAGGTAGCAATCAGGATAGTGCTATCGCTCTAATTAAACTCAATCAGCAAGGCCAGGTTTTATTGAGTAAAAGCATCACCGCCCCGATCAACTTTGTTTGGTATCAATTTCATATTGATGTGGATGGAAACCTCTACTTTACTGGAAATGCCACTAGCACGGGAGGCTACTCAAATACCATTCTGAAACTAAACCCCCAAGGGCAGCAAATACATGCCTTCCAATACGGCTCCATATTTATTTGGGGGATGTCTGTTCCCGCTCCTTCGGGAGGATTATTAAACACCACTGGCAGAACAATCTATAAGCTAGATGGCAATGGAAACATAGAATGGATTAAAAGCCTTCAAAACTTCCAGCAAAGTCAAATACCCCCAATTGCCCTTCCCGATGGCTATTTGATTTTCCACAAATACATTGGGGCCCTAGATCGTACGGGGCTTTTAAAAATTGATTTACAGGGGAATTTACTTTGGTTCACCGATAATTACCTTCATATAAATGCAGGCAGCGCTACTGTAGATGAAAATGGACATATCCTGCTTTCCTATACCGATTACGGCCTTACGGGAATTAATCTTGGTATTTTGGAACTCGACGAAAATGGCAGCTACCTACAAGCTCATTTACTACCCCTTATTACCGGGGATTTTATCAGCGCCAGAGATCTAAAAATAATAGGACCAGACAAAATGCTGATCCACGGTTTAATCGACTATAACTTTGCTAATTATCAAGCCCTAAGCCTTAGAACACTTCCGCGGGATCTCGATGCATTAAATTTATGCCCGGCCACTTTAACCACGCTTGGAGCGGAACCATCCTATCTAATGGAGGATACTCTTAATCCTAACCTGAACCCCAGCCCCTATGCGGGGTTTAGCCTTCAAAATTTCAGCTTCCCGGAACAAAATCCGACTTTAACCGAAAACATCTATTGCACCGTGGCTGATCCCGGCTTGTCCTTCGACCTTGGCGGTGATAGCGTGATTTGTAAAAATGATAGTCTCTACTTAAAACCGAATTTGCCCCTAGATGAATACAATATAATTTGGAGCACTGGTGATCAAAGCGACAGCTTACTAGTGGAGCAAGAAGGATTAATATGGTGCGAGGTTTCCAGCATTTGCGGCAGTGGTGTTTTTAGAGATTCAATTTTCATTAGCTATCACCCAAGTATAAACCTCAGCGCTACTTTTAGCCCAGAAACACCTGCCCTTGGCGACAGTATAAGTTTCGTAGCTAGTCCTCCCCTGCCAGGGATTTATTGGACTATCGGCGACAGTAGCTATTTCACTAATCCCCTTGAAATTAGATCCTTCAGCGAAATGTCGGAAGGGGTAGTCTTAAACTATATTGATACCAATGGTTGCCTATCTGGGGACACCCTATACCCAGTATTTTCCGATTTTGAATTAATGCTACCCAATGCTTTCACCCCTAATGGCGATGGGCTCAATGATGTTTTCGGGCCCGACCCAAATAGGCTGTTTTATTACGAATTACAAGTTTTTGATCGCTTTGGCAAACAACAAGCTCAATTGATAAAAAGCCAGTGGGATGGCTCTGACCTACCCAGTGGTAGTTACGTTTATTATTTCAAATATCAATTATCCTCCACGAGTGAAGAAAGAGTTTTACGCGGAATCGTAAATTTGATTCGATGAGCGAAAATCAAACAATTGAGGCCTTTACAATTCGGGTATATGGTCTTTTAGAACACCAAGGACAATTACTCTTAAGCAAGGAAAATATTTACGGTGGTATCTATACCAAATTCCCCGGAGGTGGCTTAGAGTTTGGAGAAGGCACCATCGCCTGTTTAAAACGCGAGTTCATGGAAGAGTGCCAGCTCCAGATACAGGTGGATTCTCACTTTTACACTACGGAAGACTATGTTCCTTCGGCCTTTTCCAATCGCATGCAAGTAATGAGCATTTACTATAAGGTAAGTTGCGCAGATCTAAGCCCTCTACTCCACCGGACTGAGCCCGTAACTTTCAAGAAGCATGGGGATCAAGAACTAATTTGGACAAGATTGGTCGACTTAAAGCCCCATCAACTAAACTTGCCGATTGATCAATTGGTAGCCAAAAAGTTAATTGGAAGTTGACATTTGTCACACTTTAAAAGCTTAGTTTAAAATACTTTCGAAAGCTTAAATAAAGCCATGAAAGTATTATTCGCCTCCCTTATCGCGCTTCTATTAGCCCAACCACTTTACAGCCAAGATGAGCTGTGGCTAGAGCCTATTTCCTTAGGTACAAATGATGGTTTACAATCCTTTGCCCACGGGCATTTTCAGGGTAAATTCTATCTTTTTGGCGGTCGGTTAGATGGACTTCATCAGCGCCAGCCTTTTGCTTCATTTGACAATAATGGGCATAATGATGAGCTCTGGATAATTGAAGCAGACAGCAGTATTTACCGCCTGGCACTCCAACATCTGCCGGATAGTTTATACGATCAACTTCGTTCTACCAATATGCAATTCTATCAAGTCGATAGTTTACTCTATTTGGTCGGTGGTTATGGAATATCCAGTTCAAATGGAAACCATCTTACACATCCTCTACTAAGCATCGTTAACCTCGGCCAACTCCAAAATTTAAACCCAGGAGATTCGGTACCCAATAGTGCATTTCAACAGATTTCTCACCCGGATTTTGCAGTAACCGGTGGACAACTTCGCCGTATGGATTCGACTTTTTATTTAGTTGGTGGACATCGATTTGATGGTAGGTATAATCCTCATAATGGTCCAAGCTTCACCCAAGCTTATACTAATTCGGTGCGTCGTTTTCAAGTAAATGGGATTTTCCCCAATTTACAGATACAGTGGCAAGCTTCAATGGATGACCCACTATTGCTGCATCGTCGTGACTTTAACGTAGCGCCCGAAATTAAAGAGAATGGCGATTACGGCTTAGTAGCTTTTTCTGGAGTCTTTCAAGTGAATGTCGACCTCCCCTATTTGAATGCCGTTCGCATTGGAGATAATAGCATATCAGAAATCCCCAATTTTAGTCAGTATTACAATCACTATCATTGCGCTAATATTCCCCTTTATCAGGCGAATGCCAAGCAGATGCACACGCTGTTTTTTGGAGGAATCGCTCAGTACTATGAAGAAAATGGACTGCGAACCCAAGATAATAATGTGCCCTTTGTAAATACTATTGCGCGAGTGAGTAGAGATAGTTTGGGCAATTATTCCGAAAGTAAATTAATGGTTGAAATGCCTGCTTTACTGGGAGCTGGGTCTGAATTTTTCATTGCAGATGGCCTTCCCCTAAGCGCAGCAGGCATAATTGATTACGATGCCTTGCAAGGAGACACCGTATTAATAGGTTACATATTTGGCGGAATTGAAAGCAGTGCCCCCAATATTTTCTTTAGCAATACAGGATCTCAAAGCCTTGCCAGTCCTAAGCTTTTTAAGGTTCACATCATTCGCTCGAAATTAAATTTAAGCGCTAATACTCCGGCCTTAAGCGCTAATCAATTCGCCTGGCAGCTTTACCCAAATCCAGGCGGCAAAATGCAAATCTGGTATGCAAAGCTTAAGGCCCCCTGCGAAATGCAGCTTAAGCTGATAGATCAAAGTGGGAAAACGATTTGGACCGAAAAGTGGAAGCATTCTGAAGGAGATGATCACAAGCTTCTAAACCCAGCTAACCTAAAAGAAGGAAGCTATATAGTTGAACTATATTTGGACGCAAAGCTTGCTTCTAGACAGCGTTGGGTTTATCGTTCATCTTGAACATCATAGCCCTATCGTCGTTTATTTATAAAATACGATTCCCCTAGGGCCTATGAGGATTTTAATTAGTGGTGGTAGTGGCTTGCTTGGCCGCGAAATCACCAAACAGCTATTAAGCAAAAAGCATGAAGTTGCTTGGCTAAGCAGGAATCCCAATAAATGCCCGAAAGGCGTTTTGGGTTTTAGTTGGGATCCTGATCAGATGCAAATAGATAAAGCGGCCATTGATTTTGCCGATGCGATTATCAATTTAGCAGGTGCCAATATTGCCAAATCATGGACACCCCATTATAAAAATGAAATTTTACGAAGTAGGGTAGATGGCACTCGCCTCCTCTTTAATACCGTTCGAGAAAGGGGTAAAGCGCTAAACTCTTTTGTTAGCGCTAGCGCAGTGGGTTACTACCCTAATAGTGAAGAGAAAACCTTTAGTGAGGAGGATGCTCCGGGCAACGATTTTCTAAGTTTAATTTGCCAAAAGTGGGAGCAAGAAGCGCAATCTTTTGAGTCCTTAAATATTCGCACTATCCGCTTGCGTATTGGTATTGTTCTCGATCCTAAGGAAGGAGCGCTTGCTCAAATGGCGGCACCCTTAAAATTTGGTCTTGGCGCCCCGCTTGGCAACGGAGGTCAGTGGATGCCTTGGATTCATCGAGTTGATGTTGCCGCCCTATTTGTATCGGCAGTTGAAAACAGTGATTTCGCTACCGGTGTTTATAATGCGGTTGGACCAGAGAATCATCGCAATAAAGAGCTCACCAAAATATTGGCGAAGACCTTAAAAAGACCCCTACTCCTTCCTCCTGTCCCCAAGTTTGTTTTAAAAATTATGCTCGGGGAAATGTCGGCGATTGCCTTGGCTAGCACGAAAACCAGCAATGAAAAAGTATTGAGAACAGGTTTTCAATATCAATTCAAAAGCTTAGAATCTGCTTTAAAGGACCTCTATCTCGCATAGATTTATATTTTTGACCCCTTCCAAAAACACATTCCAATTATGAAACGAGCATTTCCACTAATCCTAATACTATTTGGTGCTGGACTTTTTGCGCAAAGTCCTAATATCAATAAGAGCAAGTTTAGGCAGATGAAAGACCTTTTGCCGACGCCAAATATGTATCGCACAGGAGCAGGTGCACCGGGCTCTTTCTATTACCAGCAACAAGCGAATTACAAAATGAAAATTCGCTTAGACGATGAGAATCAAAGGATTTATGGGGAGCAAACAATTACCTATATTAATAATGCGCCGGAATCGCTCGAATACCTTTGGGTGCAATTGGATCAAAACATGCGAGCCAAAGACAGTCAGCGGCAATTGATAAAAACTGGGGATGTCGGTTCAAGCATGTCGGCCAGTGAAATTCGTGATATCCTCTATGATTTTGATGGTGGTTTTAAAATTGATCAGGTAAAAAACCAAAAAGGACAAGAGCAATCATATACTATTAATTACACCATGATGCGCATCAACCTGGATAAGCCCTTGGCTAAAGGTGATAGTTTTAGCTTTAGCATTAGCTGGTGGTATAACATTAACGACCGCGCCAAATACGGTGGTCGCTCTGGTTTGGAGTATTTTGAAGATGAAGATAATTACCTCTATACCATTGCTCAGTTTTTCCCAAGGATGGCCGTTTACAACGATGTAGAAGGTTGGCAGAATAAGCAATTCCTCGGCCGTGGAGAATTCGCACTTCCTTTCGGAGATTATGATGTAGAGATTACGGCCCCGGCCGACCACGTTGTTGGATCTACCGGTACACTACAGAATGCCGAGGAAGTTTTAAGTGAAAAACAACTTGATCGATTAGAGGAGGCCCGCAACAACACTAAAGACCCGGTTTTTATTGTAACCGAATCCGAAGCTAAAAGCGCTGAAGGCGGAAGTAGCGAAGAAGAAAAGACCTGGCATTTTAAAGCGAAGAATGTGCGCGATTTTGCCTTCTGCTCAAGCCGAAAATTTATTTGGGATGCCATGGCGGTTAAGTTTGGTGATCGCACGGTTCTTGCCATGAGCTATTATCCCAAGGAAGGAAATCCACTTTGGGAACGCTATTCCACTCGGGTAGTGGCGCACACCCTAAAAACTTATTCTAAATATTCTTTCGATTATCCTTATCCCGTGGCTATAAGCGTTCATACCGACCGAATAGGCATGGAGTATCCAATGATATGTTTTAATGGTGGCAGACCAGCTAGTGATGGCACCTACAGCAAGCGCACGAAATACGGAATGATTGGTGTAATCATCCATGAGGTGGGCCACAACTTTTTCCCCATGATTGTAAATAGTGATGAGCGGCAGTGGACCTGGATGGATGAAGGTTTAAACACCTTTATGCAGTTTTTAACCGAACAAGAATGGGAAGAGAATTATCCTAGTCGCCGCGGACCAGCCTATAAGATTGCGCCATATATGAACTCGGAGAAAGAGGATATGGTCCCTATTATGACCAACTCCGAATCTATACTACAGTTTGGTAATAATGCCTATGGTAAGCCCGCTACCGCTTTAAATATTCTTCGCGAAACCGTTATGGGCCGTGAATTATTCGATTATGCTTTTAAGACTTACTGCCGTAGATGGATGTTTAAGCACCCAACGCCAGCCGATTTTTTCAGAACCATGGAGGATGCCTCAGGAGTAGATTTAGATTGGTTTTTCAGAGGTTGGTTTTATACCACGGACAATGTAGACATTGCCCTTAAAGGTGTGCAGTGGTACAAACTAGATACGGAGAATCCTGATGTGGAGAAGCCACGTGAACGTGAGGAAGCCCAAAATGAGTTTATCGGCGATAAGCGCAACCAAGAGCAATTTAAAGGAAAGCACTATAGTGATGCCCATCCTCAAATGGCGGATTTTTACAATAAGAATGATGATTTCACCGTCCTGCCCTATGACCGGAAAAAGTATAAGAAATTTCGCCAAAGCCTTAATGATGAAGAGAAGCGCTACCTCGATGCTAATTGGAATTTCTACGAAATAGAGTTCGAAAACCAAGGGGGCTTGGTAATGCCGGTTATCTTGCGTTTTACCTTTAAAGATGGCAGCACTAAAGATAGCCGTCACCCCGCGGAAATTTGGCTGAAAAATGAACTACAGTTTAAAAAGGTCTTCCTCTTTGAAAAGGAAGTTGTAAAGATTGAACTCGATCCATTTTTAGAAACGGCGGACACAGATTTTAGCGATAATTTTTGGCCAGAAGAAGTAAAAGCCAGTCGCTTTGACCTTTACCGTTCTAGAAATTACGGAAGCCGTAAAAACAGAATGCAGCAAGCAGGAGAATAATAAATAGGGCATATGCCCTATGTTTTGATGCCTCAATAAGCCCTTATTTTGGATAGATAGCTTAATTGCTATTATCCTTCCCCCTCTGTAGAGCCTCGAGTCTAATGATTCGGGGCTTTATCTATTCAGAATGGAGTCTGAATAACTTTTTTGGAGCAATGCTCGGACAATGCACTACATTTCGATTTTTGAACATGCTTAGGAAACACCTAGCCTATTTATGTCTTTTGAGCCTAATTCTTCTGTTGGGGAGCTGTGCTATGCTGAAGGATAAGGCCCCAGCGAAAAGGAAGAAGAGTCCAAGTTTCGACCATGAAATTTTAAAGGATGAGAATAAGCGCGCGGACCATGATGATGCAGATGAAAGTTCATCCAATGGAAGTGATAGAGAATTTGAGACCGCATCAACTGCTCTAGAGGATTTTATTGAAGATTGGTATGGCACTCCCCACCGTATGGGTGGCATGACTAAAAGTGGAGTTGATTGCAGCGGTTTTGTAATTATCGCCTACCGGGAAGTCTTTGGCCGCAATTTTAAAGGCCGAAGAGCTGAAGATCTTTTTTCCGAAATGAAGGCTTTGAGACGTAGTGATCTCGAATACGGCGATTTAGTATTTTTTAAGGTACGTGGCCATCGAATTGATCACGTAGGTATTTACCTTAAAAATGGTGATTTTGCTCATACTAGCTCCAGCCGAGGGGTTATGATCTCCAACCTTTCTAATGTTTATTGGAACAAGCGATTTTTTAAAGGCGCTCGATTTAAATCATAATTAGCTAGCGCAGCATACTTCCTTTGGCAGCCCACCAAGGGTGAAGCTCATAGCTTAGTCTTCCTGCTCTTACCGCCGGATCTGCTTGCACACAGGCCTTCGCCCTTTCCATTGTAGGCACCCGCAGCACTACTATTCCCTTTAAATCGCCATTATCGCCCATGGGGCCTGCCATATCCAATTGACCCAAATTAGCTAAGGAATCCATATGCGCCAAATGCGCAGTTTGAATTTTTGCGGCTTCAAGTTCATCTTGATTCCTTTGATCACCACTTTTCAATAAAACCAAAAAATACTTTTTCATCACGAAGGTGGTATCCCCCTCGGTCATTTCAAAGGTTTCAAAACCCTGATCATCCACTTTCACCTGAGCTACAGAGAGAAGTGGAAAGCATAATAAAATGCTAAGGATAATTAAGGTTCTCATCAGCGCTTAAATTCGTTCCCAGATTACTTTATTCCCTTTTGCAAGTCCCAATTGATCGCTTAGTCCCCCTTTAACTTCTAATACAAGAGAAGCCGGACCTTCACTAGGCAGTGAACGCTCATTTAGCGGCTCCGCATTTCGCTGGATGCTAACAATCTCATTTTGTGAATTGATATAGATAATATCAAGAGAAACATAAGTGTTTTTCATGTAGAAAGATTGCGGACGCTCCTGCCCCATTATAAAAAGCATTCCCGTTTTTGGATCCATGCTTTTGCGGTACATCATTCCGTATTGAATCTCAGCCACTGATTCCGCCAATTCGATATCCAAACTTACAAGGGTATCCATTGCATTTGAGTCTAAAATAGAAAGTTGGGCCTCTTTAGTGAAGCTTGGTTCCACTCGAGCTGGATGGGGTCTTTTTGTCCCGCTTTCTACTTTTCTACCCGGTAATACGGTGATGGTAATCCAGGCACCGAAGGCTAAGAGCAGAGCGATGGCAACTACCTTGTTCTTATTCTTTTTCATTTCTTCAATTTTTTAGATGCAAAAGTGAAGTAAAGTCCAACTAAAACGAGGGGAACACTTAGGCTCTGACCGATATTAAATCCGTCCCCCTGCTCACTGCTCACCTGATTTTCCTTCATAAACTCAATAGCGATTCTGAACCCAAAAACAAGAATTAAAAATAGTCCAAATAGCATTCCTTGTCTTTGGCGCACATCTGCCACTAAGTATAAGCGGGCCAGGATAAAGAATATTATCAAGTATCCAATCGCCTCATAAATTTGAGTTGGACTACGCGGGTAACCTCTAGCTTCAATGCTGCCTTGCATGCGCTCTGATTCGTCCCAGGCTATCTCCACGCCAATGATTTTCATGTTCAAATCCTCTTTAGAGCTCCGGTCAAGTAATGGCTTAACGTGGTCGTTAATTAACTTCGTAGCCGCCTCTCTTGAGGGTATCTTCTCTGTAAAGGTGAATTGAACATCGTAGAGCGGATAGGTCAGATCATCTTCAATTTGATATTCTTCCTTTTCATTAAACTCGATATCGGAAATAAGACCCTCGGTGGTGGCTTGAATGCGTTCGCGTACTGGGTTGGTAAAAACCATTTCCCATGCGGAATTGGAAACATCACCGTATATCTCTGAATTGGCTAGATTACCCAATCGTATAAAACAGGCCGCTATGGCTACTGTGATTACCACTCGATCTAAAATCCACAAGGGCGATTTACTTAACTCTTTTTTTGCATAAATCAACATGGCGATAATAATCGCTACTGCCGCACCATGACTAGCTAATCCACCTTTCCAAACCATTAAAATCTCCAATAGGTTATTAGAGTAATAATCCCATTGGTAAAAAAATACGTGGCCTAATCGCGCTCCAACAACGGTGGCTATAACCACATAGGTTAAAAGCGTGTCTAGCTTTTCAATGGGGATTCCTTCTCGATTGAAGATCCTTTTCATGATGAAATAGCCCAACACAAAGCCACCAGCAAAGAGCAAGCTATAGGTGCGTAAGGTGAAAAAGCCCAGGTCTATGCCTCGACCCATGTCCCAGGTAATACTTAGCAAAAAATCCATAATTCGATTTGCGGGGGAAATTAAAAAATTAAGCCCTAAGGTAGGCGCGCTAAACCAGCTTTTGCTTTTTGTTGAATTCCTTCGTGGAAGGGATAATCTTCCAATACCAAGGCCGCTTTAAATAAATCGCGACTCTTGCTCCAGTTTCCTTTTTCCTCAAATAGCAGTGCCAACTGCAAGGTGGAGTTCGCTAAGCTAAAACTTATGGGCGACTGGTATTTTAGGGATTCGTTGAAAGATTTAATGGCTTCATCCCTTAAGCCCAACTCTTGTA
Organism: Bacteroidota bacterium; assembly: GCA_024742495.1. Classification (GTDB taxonomy): domain Bacteria; phylum Bacteroidota; class Bacteroidia; order Flavobacteriales; family Schleiferiaceae; genus Croceimicrobium. The sequence goes on along the minus strand of JANSYJ010000002.1, from coordinate 286,745 downwards.
GAGCCCGAGCTCTGCGGTAATGATATTCCTGAAACTCCCAAGGCTCCTTGCAGTGCTTGTTAATAATACCTGGCCTTAAATCCTGAACAACATTGGAGTAACGACCAGCATCAAAATTAAGTCGAGCTTTTATTAAATACGAATTAAAGCCGCGTTGAGCTTCCACTAAAGCTTGTTTATCCGAACCGGTTAAAGTAACTGGCTCGCTTAAAATTTTCTGCCGATAGGCCTCGGCCGCCTGCTGCTCCCCTTTTAAAAGGTGATACCAAGCTAAGTAGCGGTAAGCCGATTTGCGATGTTCTTTATCTCTACTTTCCTTTAGGAAACGCTCCAGCTGCTTCTTGGCTTCTTCTCGATCAACCATCAGGGCAACCTTGCCCGTATAATAATCAAAGAAGGGAATATTTAGGTAAGAGGGGCCTTGCGGCCTTTTCATTAGTAATTCTAATGATGCGCTTGCATCGCCTTGACTCAAGAGCTGTTGTGCTTCCAAATAAACAAAGAAGGTCGAACCTTCGACATTTATTCCTAAAGTATGAAGACTCACTTGTTCCTCCGTATCCAACTCAAAGTTGACATAGGAATAAACGTAAGCGAAATAGTTCTGATGAAATTTTAGCTTCGGATCGGCAAGACTGTAATAATAGGCCTTGCGAATCATTTTTAAACCCTCTTCAATATTCCCTTCAAAACCAAAGAGTGAAGCAATAGATTTATAATCCGAAGGCAGGGCGCCAACGGCAGTTTGCAAAACCCCAAATGGAATAAGAGTGGGGATAAAGTTCGGATGTTCCTCTAGGTTATCAGAGAGCAGGTTATAGGCTTTATAAAAGGCCCAGGCCGCCTTTACATTGTGCTTAAACTTGCCATGGGCACCAGCCATCCCCAAGGACATTTCCGCTAAAAAAACATTCTTATAGGGTTCTGAATCCGGCAAGTTTGAAACCCGATCGAACAAATGGTCTAGTCTTTCCTCCTTTGATTCGAGCCAGGCTTCATCTTCCACAAAAAAGGCGCGAATGCTAAGTGCCGCAGATTCCAGATAGTCGGGCACAACATTATCTGGATTTGTTCGCCTTTCCATTTTCAGGATGTTATCCAAATCGTTGAGACGCACCTCCGCTATGGCGAGAATACCATCCTCCATGGCAGAATTAAAGTCAACCTTTTGCGAAAAGGCGCTAAGCGGTAGAATCGCAATTAAGAAAAGTAGGATGTTGCGCATAAAAAAAAGGGACCCTAAAAGGTCCCTCATTTTAAATTTTATTTCCTTTTGGAAGTGAAGAACTTTTCCATTTTCTCTTCTTCCTCTTTGGCAAGGTCTGGATCAACTAAGATTCGACCGGAATGCTCATCAGTTATGATTTTCTTGCGAGCGGCAATTTCCAATTGACGCTGCGGGGGGATGGTGAAGAAAGATCCACCTGAAGCACCGCGTTCAACGGGCACCACGGCCAAACCGTTTCTTGCACTATTTCTTAAACGCGTATACGCCTTAAGCAAACGCTCCTCAATAACCTTTTGCTGCTTGGTAGATTCTTTTAATAGGGCATCCTCTTCATCCTGCGTTTCCTTTAGGATGTTATCGAGTTCGCCTTTCTTGAAATCTAAGTGAGACTTGCGTTCGGTTAATTTTTCATCAGCTCCAGCGATAGCTTCCTTCTTTGTATCGATTTTAGCCTTGAACTCCTTAATTCGCTTTTCTGCCAATTGAATCTCCAATTCCTGGAATTCCATTTCTTTGGAAAGCGCATCAAACTCACGATTGTTTCGTACGTTCTTTTGTTGTGCTTCGTATTTTTTAATTTTTTCCTCTGATTCTTTAATCAGGTTTTTCTTAGCACCAACCTCGTGTTCCAATTCCTCAATATCAACTTTGAGCTTATCGACCCGGGTGGACAAACCACTGATCTCATCTTCTAGGTCTTCTACCTCTAGGGGTAGCTCACCACGTATATTTCGGATTTTATCGATTCGGGAATCTATCAGCTGAAGATCGTAGAGCGCACGTAACTTTTCTTCAACAGTAACTTCTTTAGCCATAGAGCTATATATAATTGATCGGGTTTGTACTGTTTTCCGTTAAAAGAACGGCAAAATTAGGGAATTTTTTCCGCAAATGCTCGGCAATCAGGTCGATAGTAAACTGTTCATTTTCAAAATGGCCAATGTCGGCAATAAGTATTTCATTATCAGCCTCAAAGAACTGATGATATTTAAAATCAGAACTTAAAAATAAATCTGCTCCTACGCTTTTTGCCTTATTTAAAAGGAAGCTTCCACTTCCACCGCACCATGCAATTCGCCTAATACTGTCTTGATGAACCTTTGTATAGCGCACGATTCCACCAAATTCCTTCTTGATATGCCTTAAAAAATCATGGGCGTTTACCGCTTCCTCTAAATCGCCATACATCCCGGAGCCTACTTGGGGATGCGGGTTATTTAGGTCAAATATATCATAGGCTACCTCCTCATAAGGATGGGCCCTATGCATAACATCAAGCACCTTATTTAATACCTGAGCTTCTACTAAAACCTCCAATCGAAATTCCTTTTCTTCGTGCCTTATGCCTTTTTCACCTTTGGCAGGATTGGCGTTTGCGCTTGCTTTGAAGGTCCCGGTACCTACAGTTCTAAAACTGCATTCATCATAATTACCGATACTCCCAGCGCCGGCTTGCCACATTGCCTCGCTTAGCTTTTGCCAATCTGCCTCAGGCACATACACCACCAGCTTTTTTAGCAAGTTTTCCTTTGGCGCGAGGATTTTCATTTGGCTTAGACCTAGTCGTTTGCCAATCGCGCTATTCACCCCATTGATAACATTGTCTAAATTGGTATGGCAGGCATAAATGGCAATATTATTTTGAATGGCTTTTATAAGCGCCTTTTCACTGTCGTTCTTTCCTGTTAAAGACTTAAGACCGCCAAAAATTAAGGGATGATGACTGATAATGAGATTAGCGCCTTTAGCAATCGCTTCGTCAACTATAAAGCTTGTTACATCGAGACAAACTAAAGCAGCATGAACCGTGGCTTCAGGCTCGCCATAGAGCAGGCGGCTATTATCATAAGACTCCTGCAGGCTCAAGGGAGCCCATTCTTCCAAGCATTTCGCAATGCTATTTAGCTTTAATGATTTAGCTTCCATTACTAATTAAAAGATATTTTAAATTTTAATTTTATGCGATTCCCATTGCATTTAGCACTTCCGAGCTAATCTTCCAAAAAGCCCTAAATTTATTTTTTAAAGTAAGCCTTGACCTTGCTGCATCCGAATGGTAAAAATGCTTCCTTTTCCCAATGTTGATTGAATTTCCAAACTAGCATTCAATTGCTCAATTGCATTTTGGACAATAATTAAACCCATTCCCATACCAGTTTCCGAACGAAGGCCCCTTTCCGTAATAGAATAGCCGGATTCGATTAATTCTATCATTTTTGGGTCCATTCCCTTTCCGCTATCCTCAACCGACATAAAAACTCCGTCATTATCCTTACCAAAATGCACGCTTACCTTTCCCTTCTCCGGAGTGAATTTAATGGCATTAGTACAGAGGTTTCTTAAAATTGTTTTAAGGAGAAAGGGATCACTAAAGATGGACTCAATTTCACTATAAACCTGAAAAATAATTCCATTGTCAGCTGCGATTTTCGCTAAAAAGCCTTTTAGATGCTTCTCCAATTCAAGCGCTGAAATATCCTCCTTGCGAAGAGCTAGATCATCGCGATTTACGGCCATCCAAGCAACGGTCTTCTCCAGGAGTTCCATGGAAAGGTCGGTAGTTTGAGCCAGCTCTGGGATCAGGGATTTAAACTCATCCTCAGAAATAGCCGATTTTTCTAATAAGGATAAGAGCGCCTGAACCTGACTTAAGGGCGTGCGTAAGTCGTGTGAAAGTATCGAAATCATTTGCCCACGTGTAAAGGCCAAACGAATGTTTAAATCCCGTTCTTTTCGTCCGGCTCGATATAAATTATATAACAATAAGGCTCCGACAAAGAGGGCAATTAAGCCAAATAAAAGCAGCTTCTCCTTGTTTTTATTGGCCTGCAATTCATCTTGAAGTTGCTCCGTTTTCAACTCCTGATTGCGCACTTCCACCATCGCTTCCAAACGTTCAAGTTTCTCAAAGCCCTCTAAAGAATCTGCTTTCAGCAATTTATCTGTAGCCATCAACTGTAAAGCGTAAGCTTCGGCTTCACGACCTTCAAGAGCCGCTAGGCCAGCCTGTAGCTGATAATATCTTCCTTGCATGGATAAACTAAGGCCCGACTCTAATTCTTGAAAATAGCGACTGACAGAATCTGAGACCCAAGGGTAGTTTCCTGCAATTTTCAGCCTCTCTATGGATTCCCATAAAATAAGATAAGCCGTAAAACGAGTAATCGGTCGAAGTTTTGAATGCTGTATATAGCTTTGATACTGCTCAAAGCGCTCTAGAAATTCATCTTCATTTACCGTCTCCAAAATGCGAAGCCATATATTCAGCGCAATGGCGGGGCTTGCTATTAATTTCGGGATAATAGAATCCAAACTTTGCAGGCGATTGGAGCCTAGTTCATATTCGGCACTTAATAAAGCCCTGGTATAGCTGGTCATTAATTGATCCTTGGGATCAGGCTTAGAACCCAGGAAACTTTCTAAGGCCTTTAAATAGGTATAGGCTCTGGCTGAATCACCGCGGTAATAATGGATCACCGCCAAATTAAGATTGGAATTAATTATTCCGCTGCTATCGCCAACCGAAGTGTAAATACTGCGGGCTCGGTTATTATAAATGGCTGCATCTGAATAGGCTTCTAAACCGGCAAATGCCCTAGAGATGGCAATTAAAACCCTAGCATAGCCAGAGCTCAATGTATCCTTATCCCATTTTTTTAATTCCTGCTTACCATAAAAGATAATGCGCTCGTAATCTCCACTGGCATAATACTTTTTTACGGTGTCTTGGAAAGGCTTTGACAAGTCAGACTGCTGCGCATGCAAGCCGCCCAAGCTCAATAAAGTCCAAAATAAACAAAGCTGTTTTACCTTCCACATCTCCTTAGCCAATATCGAACAAATTCTAAAAAGAAAAAACCGACAAAAAAAGCCCCTCTTGAAGGACAAACCTTTAAGAGGGGCTAAATATTTAAAAAGCTAAGGATTTAGTCGTTCTCCTCGTCGCCTTCCATTTGCTCTTTAAGCTTGCTTAAAGCATCGAGATCACCAAGGGTAGAGCGCTCAACATTGGAGTTGATTACTTTAACCGCCTTCTTCGCTTGGGCGCGATCTACTTTTTGCTTCTCAGCTTTAACTGCTTTGTGTAGTTCGGTATGAGAAGCTACCACACGACGACCTTCTGGATTAAACTCAATAATCTTGAAGTCGATATGCTCATCTGCAGCAATCTCAGAACCATCTTCTTTCACCATATGACGAGAAGGAACAAAGGCCTCAACACCAAGGTTTTCGAAAATAATTTCTGCACCCTTATCTACTTTGCGCAATACTTTCCCTTCGATTACGCTTCCTTCTTCAAGAAGAGTGGCATAAGTGTCGAATGGATTGTCTTCCACTTGTTTGTGACCAAGGCTTAAACGACGGTTTTCAACGTCGATATCCAATACCACAACTTCAAGCTTAGCTCCAACTGCGGTAAATTCACTAGGATGCTTCACTTTTTTAGTCCAGCTTAAATCACTGATGTGAATTAAACCGTCGATACCTTCTTCGAGTTCTACGAATACACCAAAGTTGGTGAAGTTACGCACCGCACCTTCGTGCTTAGAACCTACAGGGTATTTAGTGGTAATATCCGTCCAAGGATCGGTAGATAATTGCTTAATGCCAAGTGACATCTTGCGCTCTTCACGATCAAGGGTTAATACTACTGCTTCTACTTCGTCGCCAACTTTCATAAAGTCTTGGGCAGAACGTAGGTGGGTACTCCAGCTCATTTCACTTACGTGAATAAGACCTTCAACGCCAGGAATAATCTCAACGAAAGCACCGTAATCAGCAAGTACTACTACTTTACCTTTTACTTTATCGCCTTCTTTCAACTCAGCATCAAGGTTATCCCAAGGATGGGCCTCAAGCTGCTTTAAACCTAATTGGATACGGGTTTTGTCTTCGTCGAAGTCCAAAATTACCACGTTCATTGTTTGGTCTAATTCCACCACTTCGCTTGGGTGGTTGATACGGCTCCAGCTTAAATCGGTAATGTGGATTAAACCATCTACACCACCAAGGTCGATGAATACACCGTAAGAAGTAATGTTTTTCACTACACCTTCCAGTACTTGACCTTTCTCTAGCTTGCCAATAATTTCGCGTTTTTGCTCTTCCAAATCCGCTTCGATAAGCGCTTTGTGAGATACAACAACGTTTTTGAATTCATGATTGATTTTCACAATCTTGAACTCCATATTCTTATCTACATAAGCGTCATAATCGCGAATTGGCTTCACGTCAATTTGAGATCCTGGCAAGAATGCCTCAATACCAAATACATCTACGATCATACCGCCTTTTGTGCGACACTTAATGTAACCTTTAACAACTTCTTCGTTGTCATGTGCTTCGTTCACGCGATCCCAAGCCTTGATAGAGCGGGCTTTACGGTGAGAAAGTACTAATTGACCTTCTTTATCCTCAGTCTTATCTACTAATACTTCAACAGTATCACCAGTTTTAAGATCAGGATTGTAACGGAACTCATTAAGGGAGATTACCCCTTCTGATTTGTAACCGATATCCACGATTGCCTCACGGTCAGTCATGTTAATTACGGTACCTTCAGTGATGGTGTGCTCATCAATGCTAGTAAGGCTTTCCTCGTATAGCTTAGTAAGTTCATCACGTTGAGCTTTTCCTTTTGAAGCAATTCCATATTCGAATTCCTCCCAGTCAAACTCGGTAGGCGCTTCTTCAACAGGAGCCTCAGCAGGAGTTTCTTCAGCCGCAGCTTCAGTTGCTTTCTCTTCGGTTGATTCAGCTTTAGTTTCAGCAGGAGCTTCAGCCGCTGCCTCGGTTGTAGCTTCGGGAGTATTGGTCACTTCCTCTTCTACTTTTTTGTTTTCTTCTGACATGCAGAAATCATTTGTATTTCGCGCTGGAAAGATCTTTGGGAAACCTGCAACGAAAGTTATTTACATCAAATTGACTTAGAGCCTTTTCCTTATCTAATTATTTCCCTGAAAAAGGAGTGCAAATGTAGCTATATTTCGTCAAAGTTCAACACTGTGAATCTTTTATAAATACTTGTTTTGCAGACATCTAATTTGATCTTAAGTAAAAGGCGTCTCCGATGGATTAATGCTCCAGTCATTAAGACTCAAAAAATGATCTACTTTAATAGATTTCCTTCTAAAACAAAAAAGCCGATACCCAATGGTACCGGCTCTATTAAGCTTGTTCAAAGCGATTAGGCGCCAAACTCCTCTTTCAAGAGTTTAGTTGTTGTAGATCCGGGGCGTTCAATTGGCATTCCCAGTGCACGATCCCAAATAAGGCTCGCTAAAGTTCCAATAGAACGGCTTACACCAAATAGCACCGTATAAAAATCGTACTCGGTTAAACCATAGTGCATTAATAGCTGTCCAGAGTGTGCATCAACATTTGGCCAAGGGTTTTTCACCTTTCCTAATTCCTGTAATACGCTCGGCACTACTTCGTAAATCCGGCTGATTAATTGGAATAACTCACTCTCCGGCATGTGCTTTAAAGCAAACTCACGCTGTGCGGTATAACGTGGATCAGTTTTGCGTAAAACCGCGTGACCAAAGCCTGGTATAACTTTGCCTTCGTCAAGTGTTTTTCTAACGTAAGCTTCAATCGCCTCCTTACTTGGCAGTCCGCCACCTAATTCATCGCGCATTCCTAAGGTCCATCGGATCACCTCTTGATTCGCTAAACCATGTAATGGTCCGGCAAGACCGTTCATTCCAGCCGCGAAAGCCTGATAGGCATCACTTAAAGCCGAGCCAACCAAATGAATGGTATGCCCAGATACGTTTCCACCTTCATGATCGGAGTGAATGGTTAAGTAGATGCGCATTAGCTCGCGGAATTCCTCATTGCTAAAGCCGAGCATATGTGCAAAATTTCCACCCCAGTCTAAACTAGGATCTGGTGCAATATGATCACCATTATGGTAAGTGCGGCGGTAAATATAAGCGGCCACCTGAGGTAGGCGTGCGATCAAATTCATCACATCCTCATAGGTTGGTTGCCAGTAGTCTTTTTTATTAATTCCATCGCGATAAGCGGTTTGGAATTCACTTTCAGTACGTAAGGCCATGATACCCGTTACGAACTGGGTCATAGGATGGGTATCTGTAGGGAGGGCGTCTAAAGTATTAAATACGTGTTGTGGCACGGTAGAACGCTTCTGCCATTCTTTGGTAATGCTGGCAACAGCCTCTTCACTTGGCAGTTCATCAAAAAGCATAAGGTAGAAAATACCTTCTGGCAAAGGCTCATCCCCACCGGGTGCCTTTGGTAATAATTGCTGCAATTCTGGAATGGAATAACCTCTAAAACGGATTCCTTCTGCTGGATCCAATTTTGAAGTCTCGGTAATTAAAGCCTTAACGCCACGGATACCACCGTATAGTTGACTTATCTTAACCTCGCTAACCACTTTATCTCCATGGGCGGCAAGAAACTCTTTAATCTCGGCCGCTGCTGGCCCAATTTTCGAGGAAAAGTGCTCTTTTAAGTTTTCCATCTATGCTTTTTATTTAATGAATTTGAAGTTGGTACCAAGGTATTTTGCGCTTTCGCCTAGCATTTCCTCAATACGTAATAATTGATTGTATTTGGCCATTCTATCGCTTCTCGATGCAGAGCCCGTTTTAATTTGACCAGTGTTTAAAGCTACGGCCAAATCGGCAATGGTTGAATCTTCCGTTTCTCCACTGCGATGACTCATTACGCAGGTCATGTTATTTGCCTGAGCTAAAGACACTGTTTCTATGGTTTCTGTTAAAGTTCCAATTTGGTTTACTTTAATTAGAACAGAATTAGCCGCATTTTGATCGATACCTTGTTGAACTCTTTCAACATTTGTTACAAATAAGTCGTCTCCTACTAATTGCACTTTATCGCCGATGGCTTCATTAAGTTTTGTCCATCCCGCCCAATCGTCTTCGTGCAAGCCATCTTCTATGGAGATTATTGGGTACTTATTTACCCAATTAGTCCAGTATTCAACCATTTCATCGCTGCTGCGGCGGCTGCCATCGCTAAAGTAATATTCCTTTTTATCGGCATCGTAAAACTCACTTGCTGCTGCATCCATAGCAATGTAAATTTCGCTACCCGCCTTAAAGCCTGCGCGTTCAATTGCGGTGAGTACCGTTTCAATGGCCTCTTCATTAGATTGAATATTAGGTGCAAATCCACCTTCGTCTCCAACATTGGTGCTGTAGCCTTTTTCTTTAAGCACGCTCTTTAGGTGATGGAAGATCTCCGTTCCCCAGCGTAGGCCTTGAGAAAAGGTAGTTGCACCAAAAGGCATTACCATAAATTCTTGGAAGTCGATCGCATTATCCGCATGTTCTCCACCGTTCAAGATATTCATCATCGGAACTGGTAAGGTGCGTGCATTAACTCCTCCTACATAATTGTAGATGGTTTGACCTGTTTCTATGGCTGCGGCTTTAGCTACGGCGAGAGAGACCGCTAAAATTGCATTTGCGCCAAGGTTCGCTTTATTTGGCGTTCCATCAACATCGAGCATTCGCTGATCAATATCGGCCTGATCGGTAACAAACATGCCAATAATCTCGGGAGCAATTTTCTCATTCACGTTATTAACGGCTTGTTGAACTCCTTTACCCATCCATTTTTCGCCACCATCACGGAGCTCTACTGCCTCGTGTACACCAGTTGAAGCACCAGAAGGTACAGCGGCACGACCCAAGGCGCCAGTTTCTGTTAAAACATCTACTTCTACAGTTGGGTTTCCTCTACTATCAAGGATTTGGCGTGCATGCACACCTGAAATAATTGCCATAATCTAAGATTTTGATTGTTTGATTTGTGCTACGAATTGATCAAATAAGTATTCTGAGTCATGCGGCCCAGGGAAAGCCTCTGGATGATACTGCACACTGCTCACAGGTTTGTTCTTTAGGCGAATACCTTGTACCCCATCATCATTTAAATGACGGTGGGTTAATTCCACTTCTTGGTTTTCTTCCACTGCTTCCATGCTAACCACAAAACCATGGTTTTGGGTAGTGATTTCTCCTTTACCCGTCATTACATTCAGTACCGGGTGGTTTATACCACGGTGCCCCTGATGCATTTTATAGGTATTAAGACCTTGTGAGATGGCAATTAGCTGATGCCCCAGGCAGATACCAAAAACGGGATAGCCTGAATTTACCATGTCATTAACTATACTAACAGTATTAGACATTGCCGCCGGATCTCCGGGTCCATTGGAGATGAACAAGCCATCAGGGTTCCAAGCTTTCATTTCTTCTAAACTGCTATCCATCGGGAAAACCTTCATATAGCAATCTCGGTTAGCGAAGTGGCGGAGGATATTTCTTTTAACGCCTAAATCCAAGACAGCCAATTTGTAGGCCGAATTTTCATCACCAAAATAAAAGGCTTCCTTGGTGGCCACTTTGGAGGAAAGCTCTAGACCTTCCATAGAAGGCACTTCTTTTAATTGATTTTTAAGCGCTTCTAAGTCCTCAGTATGGGTGCTAATAATTGCGTTCATGGCACCTTTACTTCGGATATGGCGCACTAAGGCGCGGGTATCCACATCCGAGATTACCATTTTATTATTCTCTTCGAAGTATTTCAACAAGGAGTTATCCGCTCCATAGCGCGAATGATTAAAGCTGAAATTCTTGCAAATGAGTCCGGCGATTTTTATGGAATCCGATTCCACTTCATCGTTCTTAACCCCGTAGTTACCGATATGAGCATTGGTAGTTACCATAAGCTGTCCATAATAACTAGGATCTGTAAAGATCTCCTGGTATCCCGACATACCGGTGTTAAAACATATCTCACCGGTTGAAGTTCCTTCCAAACCTACCGATCTACCCCAAAATGTAGCGCCATCTTGCAAGATGACAACTGCTTGTTTACGTGTGAAATTGGCCATATTCTAAAAACTGTTCAAAGTTAATCCCTAAAGCGATGATGCACAAAAAAAGGGATAAGAACTAAAGTCCCTATCCCTTGCTATATTCTTAGAAGAAATTCAACTATTCGCCTTTCTTATCTTCTTTACTATCCTCTTTTGGAGCTTCAGCTTCCGCTTTAGTCTCTTCTTGAGTTTCCTCTGCTACCGCTTCTTCAGCCGCTGGTGCTTCTTCCACAACAGTTTCGGTTTTAGGAGCTGCTGCCTCGGAAGTACTACCACCGCGACGACGACGACGTTTCGATTTAGATGCTTCTTGCTTAGCATTGGTGTAGATGTCATTGAAATCTACAAGCTCAATCATACACATTTCAGCATTATCACCTAAACGAGTGCCCGTTTTAATGATGCGCGTGTAGCCACCAGGACGGTCACCTACTTTCGCTGCAACTTCGCGGAACAATTCCGTTACCGCATGTTTGTTTCTAAGGTATGAAAAAACCACACGACGGTTATGGGTATTGTCAGTTTTTGATTTGGTAATCAAAGGCTCTACAAATGCTTTTAAAGCTTTTGCTTTTGCTACGGTAGTATTAATACGCTTGTGCTCAATAAGGCTGTTTGCCATATTGGCTAACATTGCTTTACGGTGCGGTGTCTTTCTACCGAGATGATTTATTTTCTTTCCGTGTCTCATCGGTTAACTAGTCCTTGTCTAATTTGTATTTAGAGATATCCATACCAAAGTTAAGCCCTTTGCTTTCAACCAATTCATCTAGTTCAGTAAGAGATTTCTTACCGAAGTTTCTAAACTTCATTAGGTCGCTCTTGGTGTAGGTTACAAGATCTCCTAGTGTATCCACTTCCGCTGCCTTAAGACAGTTTAGGGCACGAACCGAAAGATCCATATCTACTAACTTGGTTTTAAGTAATTGACGCATATGAAGAATTTCCTCATCATACTTGTCGGCTTCAGAAGCGGTATTATCCTCGAGTGAAATTTTCTCATCACTCACCAACATAAAGTGCTGGATTAGAATTTTAGCTGCTTCGGTTAGCGCTTTTTTAGGATGCACTGAACCATCGGTAGTGATATCAAGAATCAACTTCTCAAAATCCGTTTTTTGCTCTACGCGATAGTTCTCAATGCTATACTTCACATTCTTGATAGGTGTGTAGATGGCATCAACTGCTATAGTTCCTATTGGCGCGGCACTCTTTTTGTTTTCCTCAGCTGGAACATAACCACGACCTTTTTCAACGGTGATATCCATTGAGATATTCACTGAAGGATCAAGGTTACAGATAACCATATCGGGGTTAAGCACTTGAAAAGAGCTGGCAAATTTACCAATATCACCGGCGGTCAAACGATCTTGGCCACTGATGCTCATATTGATACTTTCGCTATCATTCTCCTCAATCTGGCGCTTAAAGCGAACCTGCTTAAGGTTAAGAATGATCTCAGTAACGTCTTCTACCACACCTTTGATCGTAGAGAACTCATGATCCACACCTTCAATACGAACTGAAGTTATGGCAAAGCCCTCCAATGATGACAAAAGAACCCGACGCAATGCGTTTCCTACGGTTAGACCGTAACCGGGCTCCAAAGGCCTGAACTCAAATTGACCATCAGTATCGGTCGCTTGGTTCATGATTACCTGATCAGGCTTCTGGAAATTTAAAATCGCCATAAGGTTAGGGATTAAATTTATTAATTATTTAGAGTATAATTCTACGATAAGCTGCTCCTTGATATTCTCAGGAACTTGAGCTCTCATAGGTACACTCAACATTTTACCACTGTAGGTTGATGGATTCCATTCTAACCATTCAAGTGGCTCATTGCGGGTTGATAAGGCATCAGAGACAGCCTGAAGTGACTTTGACTTCTCACGCACTCCAATAACATCACTTACCTTAACTTGATAAGAAGGAATATTAAGAACCTCTCCGTTTACTGTAATATGACGGTGACCAACTAATTGGCGCGCCGCTCTACGAGTTGGAGCAATTCCTAAACGGTAAACGATATTATCTAAGCGGCTCTCGCACAACTGTAATAATACCTCACCGGTAATTCCTTTCGCACGTGAAGCGCGATCAAACATATTGGCAAACTGACGCTCTAGGATACCATAGGTATACTTAGCTTTCTGCTTTTCAGCCAACTGAATTGCATATTCTGATTTCTTTCCACGACGACGGTTAGGACCGTGTTGTCCTGGAGGGTAATTTTTTCTTTCTAAGGCACGATCTGGTCCAAAAATGGGATCCTGAAATTTACGTGCAATCTTGGAAACTGGGCCTGTGTATCTAGCCATTGCTTTTTAATCTAAATAGTTGATTAAACTCTTCTTCTCTTGGGTGGACGACAACCATTGTGTGGAATTGGAGTTACGTCAACGATTTCTGTAACTTCTACTCCAGTGTTATGGATGCTGCGAATTGCCGATTCACGACCATTACCTGGTCCTTTCACGTAAACCTTCACTTTCTTAAGTCCGTATTCTGCCGCTTTAGTAGCACAATCCTCGGCTGCCATTTGAGCAGCGTAAGGCGTATTCTTTTTAGAGCCACGGAATCCCATTTTACCAGCACTAGACCAAGAGATAACCTGACCTCTAGTGTTAGTAAGAGAAATAATGATATTGTTGAAGGATGCGTTGATGTGCGCCTCTCCGGCTGCTTCTACAACTACATTGCGCTTTTTGGTTGCTTTACCTTGCTTCTTTGCCATGATGCGTCAAATATTATTTAGTCACCTTCTTCTTGTTCGCTACGGTCTTACGACGGCCTTTACGCGTACGAGAGTTATTTTTGGTACGCTGCCCGCGAAGAGGTAAACCAGCACGGTGACGAATACCACGATTACATCCAATGTCCATAAGACGTTTGATATTCAATTGAATTTCAGAACGCAATTCTCCTTCTACGGTATAGGTATCGGAAATGATACCACGTATAGAAGTTAACTGTTCGTCATTCCAATCGCTAACTTTAATGTTAGGATCAATTCCAGCCTCTTCAAGGATCTTTACAGCACGGCTGTGTCCGATGCCGAAGATATAGGTAAGGCCGATTTCGCCTCGCTTATTTTTTGGTAAATCAATACCAGCAATTCTCGCCATATCAGCTAATTATTAACCTTGTCTTTGTTTGAACTTGGGGTTCTTTTTGTTAATCACGTACAGTTTGCCATTACGACGTACGATCTTGCAATCTGCACTTCTTTTTTTCAATGATGCTCTTACTTTCATAATCTTAGTATCGGTAGGTAATACGTCCTTTTGTTAAGTCGTAAGGTGACATTTCTAGTTTCACTTTATCACCTGGAAGCAGTTTGATATAATTCATTCGCATTTTTCCGGAGATGTGCGCGGTAATTACGTGTCCATTCTCCAATTCAACGCGGAACATAGCATTACTTAATGCTTCTACGATTGCTCCGTCTTGTTCAATTGCCGATTGTTTCGCCATAATTATTCTCCTTAGAAAGCGCTAACCGCTCTTCCTTTTAGTTTTCCATTTTTCATTAAACCATCGTAGTGACGATTTAACAAGTAACTCTCAATTTGCTGCAGGGTATCTAAAACAACGCCTACCATAATTAGTAAGCTGGTACCACCGTAGAAATAAGCGAATTGAGTATTAATTCCAGCTATCATTGCGAAGGCTGGTAAAATGGCTAGTATAGCCAAGAAAATGGATCCCGGTAAGGTGATACGTGACAATACCGTGTCCAAGAATTCTGCGGTTGACTTACCAGGTTTAATTCCCGGTACGAAACCACCATTGCGCTTCAGGTCTTCAGCCATTTGGTTTGTATTAACCTGAATTGCCGTGTAGAAATAGGTGAAAAGAATGATCATCACTGCAAACAAGAAGTTATACCAGAAACCCTGGATATCACTAAATGCAGTAATTAACCAACTTGCGCTCTCGGCTCCTTCGCCGCTAGCAGTATATTGTAAAACGGTAACTGGGATAAACATAATTGCCTGAGCAAAAATGATAGGCATAACCCCAGCCGCATTTACCTTTAAAGGAATGTACTGGCGTGCCATGTTTCCAGTGAAGGTGCGACCACCAGTAGTTCTTTTAGCGTACTGCACCGGAATTCGACGCACCGCCTGAACCAAAGCCACCGATAATAGAATCACTATCAATAAGGCCGCAATTTCCACTACGAAGAGCACCATACCACCACCTTGATCGATCTTAGAAACTAATTCTTGTAAGAAAGCTTGGGGAAGAGTTGCAATGATACCCACCATAATAAGTAGCGATATACCATTTCCAATTCCTTTATCCGTAATACGCTCTCCTAACCACATGGCGAATATTGTACCCGCGGTAAGAACTATGATACTCAAGGTCCAGAACATTTCAGGACTTACGGTAGAAACTACTCCCTGGGCGCGAAGGTTAGCCACATAACCCGGAGCTTGTGCCATGGTAATACCAATGGTTAATATCCGAGTGATCTGGTTTAACTTACGCCGTCCGCTTTCACCTTCTTTCTGCATTTTCTGGATAGTTGGCACAGCCATACCCAATAGTTGTATTACAATACTTGCAGAAATGTAAGGCATAATGCCTAAGGCCAAAATAGAAGCATTGGCAAACGCCCCACCAGTAAAGGCATTCAAAATGCCAATTAGGCCACCTTCAGACTGTGACTGAAGGTTACCTAGACTATCTGTGTCTACTCCTGGGAGTACCACATTGGAACCCAAGCGATAAATAAGCAACAGACCAAGAGTCAATAAGATCTTTTCCCTTAGCTCTGTAATTGCCCAGATATTTTTTATGGTATCAATAAATCGCTTCATGCTCCCGTATTATACAGTTTTAGCTTCACCACCTTGAGCCTCAATCGCCGCTTTGGCGCTTGCAGAAAAGGCGTGGGCTTCCACGCTTAATTTTGCTGTCAACTCACCGCGTCCAAGAATCTTCACACGATCCTTTTTAGCGATTAAGCCATTTTCAATAAGAGCGGCAACGGTAATTGTTTCGCTAATTTTTCCACTTTCCACTAGACCTTGAAGGGTATCCAGGTTAATCCCGTTATACTCTACTCGGTTAGGGTTGGTAAAACCAAATTTAGGAACGCGACGTTGCAAAGGCATTTGACCACCTTCGAAACCAATTTTCGAACTGTAACCACTACGTGATTTCGCTCCTTTATGCCCGCGGGTTGCGGTTCCACCATGACCAGATCCCTCACCACGAGCGATACGTTTGGTATTTTTTACGGAACCTTTTGCCGGTTTTAGATTACTTAAACTCATCTTAATGTCTTTCTATGCGTTAGCTTAGTTCAACTCTTCAATCTCAAGAAGGTGGGCCACTTTGCGTACCATTCCTCTAATTTGAGGAGTAGCTTCGTGCTCTACTACTTGATTCATCTTACGCAAACCTAAAGCCTCTAACGTACGTTTTTGATTTTCAGGTCGGTTAATTTTACTGCGAACTTGTTTAACTCTGATTTTAGCCATCACAAATATCTTATCCGTTAAACACTTTATTCACACTAACTCCGCGAGTTTTGGCAATACCTGCCGCATCACGCAATGAAAGTAAAGCATCAAAAGTCGCCTTCACCACATTGTGAGGGTTTGAAGATCCTTTAGATTTTGCGAGTACATCGTGTACACCTAAACTTTCTAACACAGCGCGCATTGCGCCACCTGCAATTACACCGGTACCATTAGAGGCAGGGCGTAAAAACACACGTGCGCCGCCAAACTTTCCGTTTTGCTCGTGTGGAATAGTATTCTTTACTAGAGGAATGCGAACTAAGTTCTTTTTAGCATCCTCAATTCCTTTTTGAATTGCTTCGGATACTTCCTTACTTTTTCCCAATCCGTAGCCAGCTACACCTTTCTCATCTCCTACCACTACGATAGCAGAAAAGCCGAAGGTACGACCACCTTTAGTTACCTTGGTAACTCTCTGAATGCCTACTACGCGGTCGGTCAATTCCAAACCACTCGGCTTTACACGTTGAATATTTTTGTGTCCTTTAATCATGGGATGTCCTTAAAATTTTAATCCACCTTCACGAGCACCCTCAGCAAGAGCTTTCACTCTGCCGTGATACAAATAACCACCGCGATCGAAAGCACAAACTTCCATACCAGCTTCAGTGGCCTTTTTAGCTAAGGCTGATCCAACTGCTTTCGCGATATCGGATTTCGTTCCTTCTTTGCTTATATCCTTATCGAGTGAAGAAGCAGCGGCTAGCGTATTTCCACTTACATCATCGATTAATTGAGCATAAATCTCCTTGTTCGAACGAAATACCGACAAGCGAGGAATATTGGTAGAACCACTTACTTTTTTACGAATCCTTTGACGGATACGGGTTCTTCTTTGAGTTTTAGTTAGTGCCATGTCTTAATTATTTACTAGCAGTTTTACCAGCTTTCCTACGGATGTATTCACCAACAAAGCGCACACCTTTACCTTTATATGGTTCTGGCTTACGGAAGGAGCGAATTTTAGAGGCTACCATTCCTACGAGTTGCTTATCGTGACTTTTAAGAATCACAATTGGGTTCTTACCCTTATCCGAAACGGTTTCTAACTTAATTTCCTTAGGAAGTTCAATTACAATGTTGTGAGAATATCCAAGAGACAAGTCTAAACGTTGTCCTTGATTAGAGGCACGATAACCTACCCCTACTAATTCTAACTTCTTTTCAAAACCTTCCGCAACACCAATAATCATATTGTTGATGAGAGCACGATATAAACCATGATTAGCAACAGTTTGCTTGGCTTCGCTTGTGCGGCTTAAAGTAATTGTTCCGTCTTCTAGGCTAAACTCAACATCATCACTGATCTTTTGCTGTAATTCGCCTAACTTACCCTTTACGGAAACCAGACCGTCTTTGAAGCTTACTTCAACACCGGCGGGAACACTTATGGGAGCTTTACCTACTCGAGACATTTCTTAAATTTTAGTATACGTAGCAAAGTACTTCGCCACCTACATTTTCTTTACGTGCTTGCTTATCGGTCATTACTCCCTTAGAAGTAGAAACGATGGCAACACCTAATCCGTTAATAACTCTTGGCATGGTTGAGCTACCGCTATAAGTACGCAAACCTGGCTTACTTACGCGCTTCAAAGAACGAATAGCTGGCTCATTGGTAATACGATCATACTTTAAAGCAATCTTGATCGTGCCTTGAGGGCTATCGTCTAAGACCTTATGATTAACGATGTAACCTTGGTCCTGAAGGATTTTGGTAATCTCAAGCTTCAAATTCGAAGCTGGGATTTCAACCACTTTGTGTCCAGCCATCATGGCGTTACGAACACGGTTTAAATAATCTGCAATTGGATCTGTAATCATCTTAAATACCTTTTTACCAACTGGCTTTTTTAACTCCTGGGATTAATCCTTGGTTGGCCATTTCACGGAAGGTTACCCGACTTACGCCGAACTGACGCATGTAACCACGTGGGCGACCTGTTAATTTACAACGGTTGTGTAAACGAACTGGGGAAGCATTTTTAGGCAACTTTTGTAAACCCTCATAATCTCCAGCCGCTTTAAGATCAGCACGTTTCTGAGCGTACTTTTCTACTAGCTTTTCACGTTTGCGCTCACGCGCTTTCATAGATTCTTTAGCCATAACTTATTTTTTGAAGGGTAAACCAAAGTTTTTCAACAATGCCATTGCTTCTTTGTCGGTTTCTGCGGAAGTCACAAATGTGATGTCCATACCGGTTATACGAGGCACTTTATCAATATTGATTTCGGGGAAGATAATTTGCTCCGTAATACCGAGCGTATAATTACCGCGACCATCGAAACCGCTATTTTTAATTCCTCTAAAATCCCGGATACGTGGTAATGCAGACCAAAGCAAACGCTCTAGGAATTCATACATTTTCTCTCCACGAAGGGTAACTTTAGCACCGATAGGCATTCCCTTACGAAGCTTAAAGTTAGAGATGTCTTTCTTGGAGTAGGTAACAATGGCTTTCTGACCAGTGATCATTGTCATTTGTTCTACTGCCTGCTCTACCAGTTTCTTATCACCTGTGGCCTCACCAACACCTTGAGAAATTACTATTTTCTTCAAGCCTGGTACCTCCATGCGGTTCTTATAACCAAACTCTTCAGTAAGAGCGGCGATAATCTGATCTTGGTATTTATCTTTTAATTTGGTAGAAAAGTCCATTACTTGATAATCTCTTGAGTTTTCTTAGAATAGCGCACCAATTTCCCGTTTTCGTCGGCCTTACGACCAACGCGAGTAGGCTCACCTGTTGCAGGGTCTACCAACATTAACTTTGAAAGATAAATTGGGGCCTCTGTTTCTTCAATACCACCTTGAGGATCTGTAGCACTAGGCTTCTTGTGTTTTTTCACAAGGTTGGTTCCTTCTACAATTGCTTTCCCAACTTTGGGAAGCATTTCTAAAACAACACCTTCTTTGCCTTTGTCCTCGCCTGCGAGTACAACTACTTTGTCTCCTTTACGAATATGAAATTTAGTCATTGCTCTTTCGTTTAAAGTACCTCTGGGGCAAGTGATACAATCTTCATATACTGCTTGTCGCGAAGCTCACGTGCAACCGGTCCGAAGACACGGGTTCCACGCATTTCGTTTTGAGCATTTAAAAGCACACAAGCATTATCATCGAAGCGGATATAAGATCCGTCTGGACGACGAACTTCCTTCTTCGTACGAACTACTACTGCTGTAGATACTTGTCCTTTCTTTGCATTACCAGAAGGAGTAGATTCCTTGATGGAAACCACGATGCGGTCTCCTACAGATGCATAGCGACGACGAGTACCTCCTAACACACGGATTACCAGAACTTCCTTGGCTCCAGTATTATCCGCTACTTTAAGTCTTGATTCCTGTTGTACCATCGCTTACTTAGCTCTTTCAATTATTTCTACTAATCTCCAGTTCTTGGTCTTGCTCATTGGACGTGTTTCCATGATACGCACGGTATCACCGATATTACAATCGTCCTTTTCATCATGAGCATGAAACTTCTTGGTTTGCTTAATAAACTTACCATACATAGGGTGCTTTTGCTTTTTCTCAACCGCAACAACGATAGACTTAGTCATCTTGTTACTGGTCACCACCCCGATACGTTCTTTACGCAAGTTTCTTTTGTGATCCATCTTGAATACTTATTAAGACGCGCTAACCTCGGCACGAGCTCTAAGCTCTGTGCTCAAGCGAGCGATCAACTTTCTTTTTCCGTTCAATTCCGCTGGATTCTCTAGCGGAGAAATGTGATGCGCCATGCGCATTTTGTCGTAATTGATCTTTTCCTCAGCGATTTGCTCGGTGATCTCTTGCGTGGTCATTTCTCTAATTACTGATGCCTTCATCTTCTTTTCTATTAGGCACCGGTATAATCCCGGCGAACAATAAACTTACATTTAACGGGTAATTTTTGTGCTGCTAAGCGTAAAGCTTCCTGAGCTATATCATGGTTTACACCATCAAGTTCAAAAAGAATACGGCCTGGCTTTACAACGGCCACCCAGTGATCCAAAGCACCCTTACCTTTACCCATCCGTACTTCGGCTGGCTTCTTGGTAATTGGCTTATCTGGAAAAATACGGATCCATAACTGACCCTCACGTTTCATATAACGGGTGGCAGCAATACGAGCTGCCTCGATCTGACGGGAGGTGATAAACACCGAGTCCATGGCTTTCAGACCGAAACTACCAAAAGCGATTTCAGCGCCGCGCTGGGAATTTCCCTTCATGCGGCCTTTAAATTGCTTTCTGTGTTTTGTTTTTTTAGGTTGTAACATTTTACAATATTTTAAGCGCTCTGCTTATTTTCTCTTTCTTCTGTTACGTGCGCCACCTGCGTTATTTCCACCGCCGCCGCCAGTTTTCTTTTGGCCTGCGAATGGATTGCTTAAGTCGCGTTTTCCGTATACTTCACCTTTCATGATCCACACTTTAATTCCCAAACGACCATAGGTAGTATGAGCTTCTGTTAAAGCATAATCGATGTCTGCGCGGAAAGTGTGTAACGGTGTACGTCCGTCCTTATACATTTCGGAACGTGCCATTTCCGCACCGTTCAAACGTCCAGATACCATAATCTTGATCCCTTCAGCTCCCATGCGCATCGACGCTGCAATAGCCATTTTCACAGCACGACGGTAAGAGATACGTCCTTCAATTTGGCGGGCGATAGAATCAGCCACCAATTTTGCATCTAGTTCCGGACGCTTGATCTCATAGATATTAATCTGAACTTCTTTTTTGGTGAGCTTTTTAAGCTCCTCCTTCAATTTATCAACTTCCTGACCACCTTTACCGATAATAATACCAGGACGACTGGTAGTTATAGTTACGGTAACCAGTTTGAGCGTACGCTCTATGATAATTCGGCTAACACTAGCTTTGTTAAGACGGGCATAGAGATAACTGCGAATTTTAGCATCTTCCGCAATTTTATCACCATAGTCACGTCCACCGTACCAGTTACTGTCCCAGCCGCGGATAAATCCTAAACGATTTCCAATTGGATTTGTCTTCTGTCCCATGGCTTACTCGCTTATTTCGTTTGATTCTGCGGCTACCTCTGCACCTTGACGTGCATTAACCACAATGGTTACATGATTACTACGCTTACGAATACGGTGTGCACGTCCTTGAGGAGCAGGCTGAATACGCTTTAACATGCGCGCTGAATCAACCTGTACGCTCTCTACAAACAAACCGGCATCTTCGATTCGCTCACCTTCGTTTTTCTGTTCCCAGTTATTAATCGCTGATAACAACAATTTTTCCATGGGGATACTGGCGTGTTTCGGGCTGTGCTTAAGAAGGAATAAAGCCTTCTCCACATCCATTCCACGAACCATATCTGCTACCAAACGCATCTTGCGAGGGCTGGTAGGGTAATTGCGCAGCTGTGCACTGGCCACCGTCTTGCGGGCCTCTTTGCGTACTTCAGCAGCTTGTTTCTTTCTAGATCCCATAACCTATTCTTAGCGCTTACCTTTATCTTTCTTATTTCCACCGTGACCACGGAATGTGCGGGTCAAAGCAAACTCACCGAACTTGTGTCCTACCATGTTTTCTGTAACAAATACAGGAACAAAAGTTCTTCCATTGTGCACTGCTATGGTCTGCCCCACAGCCTCGGGAAAGATCATGGAAGCACGGCTGTAAGTCTTAATTACCGACTTTTTACCGCCTTCGGCCTGAGCCAAAACACGCTTTTCCAGCTTATGGTGAATAAATGGACCTTTTTTTAACGATCTCGCCATAGCTAATTACTTTTTACGTCTTTCAATGATATACTTGTTCGAAGCCTTTTTAGGCGTTCTGGTCTTGTAACCTTTAGCAGGAACTCCAGTACGTGAACGTGGATGACCACCACTCGCGCGACCTTCGCCACCACCCATAGGGTGATCTACCGGGTTCATCGCAACACCACGTACACGTGGACGACGACCTAACCAACGGCTGCGACCAGCTTTACCACTGCGCTCCAATTGATGATCAGAATTTCCAATCGCACCAATTGTCGCCTTACAGGTAATTAGGATCATACGTGTCTCACCACTTGGCATCTTGATGATTGCGTACTTCCCATCACGGGCAGCCAATTGAGCAAATGATCCAGCAGAACGAGCAATAATTGCACCTTGTCCAGGACGCATCTCGATTCCACTAATCACAGTACCCAAAGGAATATTTTCAAGGAGTAAGGTGTTACCAATTTCTGGAGTAGCCTTCTCACCACTTAGAACTTGTTGTCCTACTTGCAAACCGTTTGGAGCGATAATGTAACGCTTCTCACCGTCTGCATATACTAATAAAGCCACACGAGCCGATCGGTTTGGATCATACTCAATAGACTTTACGGTTGCTGGAATTCCATCCTTGTCACGCTTGAAATCAATTACGCGATAACGACGCTTATGACCTCCACCTAATTGGCGAACAGTCATTTTCCCTGAATTGTTACGTCCGCCTGACTTCGACTTCCCTTTTACAAGAGACTTCTCAGGCTTACTGGCGGTAACAGTTTCAAACTGACCTGCAACCTTAAAACGCTGTCCGGGTGTAACCGGATTTAACTTTCGTACAGCCATGATTAAATTTCGCTATAGAGGTCAATAGTTTCACCACTGCGAACTTGCACAATGGCCTTCTTATACTTTCCAGTGTTTCCACGGGTAATACCTTGCTTGGTATAACGAGACTTGCTCTTACCTGGCATTACCATTGTGCGTACACTTTCTACATTCACACCGTAGAGTTCTTCCACTGCCTTACGGATGTCAACTTTGTTGGAATCAACCGCAACCTCGAAGGCAAAACGGTTGTTGTCCTCGCTGTCGGCCGTAGCCTTTTCCGTAATGATTGGTCTAATCAAAATGCCCATGGTTCTCTATCTTAAAACGGTTTCAAGCTTTCCCAACGAATCCTCAGACAAAATCACCGTTTGCGCATTCATAATGGCGTAAGTGTTTAATTCTGAGATATTTAGAACGTTGGAACCCTTAAAATTTCGGGAGGACAAATATACAGCTTTATTTGACTCTCCAAGCACCAGTAAAGATTTTTTGTCGTGAAGGCCTAAGGCGCTCAAAATCTGTACGTAAGTTTTGGTGTTTGGTTTGTCCATTTCAAGCGCTTCTAAAACCACAATATTTTGGCCTGCGGCTTTCTGACTCAAGGCTGAACGACGGGCTAAGGCCTTCAACTTCTTGTTCAACTTGAAACTATAACTGCGAGGACGAGGACCGAAAACGGTACCACCACCTCTTTGTACTGGACTCTTTAATGATCCCACACGAGCATTACCAGTTCCCTTCTGACGGAAGAACTTTTTAGTAGTGCGAGAAACCTCTGCACGTTCTTTTGCTTTATGTGTTCCTTGACGCTTATTAGCAAGGTGCTGCTTTACGTCTAGGTAAAGGGCATGCTCATTTGGCTCAATTCCGAAAAACTCATCAGCCAAAGTAACCTTACGGCCGGTGTCTTTACCTTCCTTATTTAATACTGCTAATTCCATTACTTGGTGATAATTAGGATTGCATTCTTAGGACCTGGAACAGATCCCTTAACAATCATTAGATTCTTATCAGCATCTACCTTGATTACACGTAGATTCTCCACCATAGTCATATCACCACCCATACGGCCGGCCATACGCATACCTTTAAATACACGAGATGGATCAGAACCTGCTCCAATAGAACCAGGAGCTCTTAATCTGTTGTGCTGTCCGTGAGTAGCCTGACCAACACCACGGAAATTGTGACGTTTTACTACCCCTTGAAATCCTTTTCCTTTAGAGATACCGGAGATATCAACAAACTGACCTTCGCTAACGAATTGGTCAACCTTAATCTCCATACCTTCCTTCAGCTCAATATCAACGAAATTGGTATCGAATTCACGTAAGTTCTTACGAGGACTTACTCCGGCTTTTTTGAAGTGACCCTGCATAGCAGATGGTACACGACTTTCTTTCTGTGAACCCTGTGCTAACTGTACGGCTTCATAACCGTCAGTTTCAGTGTTCTTAATCTGGGTAACCACGTTGGGTTCAACTTCGATGACGGTACACGGTAAGTTTTTACCGTTTTCGTCAAAGAGGCTTGTCATCCCGATCTTTTTACCGATCATTCCAGGCATTTGACAATCTGTTTTAAATTAATATTCTCTGTAAAATACTTAAACCTTAATCTCTACTTCTACTCCGCTTGGTAGTTCTAATTTCATCAAAGCATCAATAGTTTTTGATGAAGAACTGTAGATATCCAACAAGCGCTTGAAGGAAGAAAGTTGAAACTGCTCACGTGACTTCTTATTCACGTGAGGTGAGCGCAATACAGTATAGATACGCTTATTGGTAGGTAATGGAATAGGACCATTAACAATAGCACCTGTACTCTTAACCGTTTTCACGATTTTCTCCGCGCTCTTATCAACCAAATTATGGTCGTAAGACTTTAGCTTAATGCGAATTTTCTGACTCATCTTCTAAATAATATCTTAATCGTTACCCTTAACTTTCGCGATCACTTCTTCAGCAATTCCCTTTGGAGCCTCTGCAAAATGAGAGAATTCCATAGTAGAGGTTGCACGACCCGAAGAGTTCGTACGCAAGTCAGTTACATAACCAAACATTTCCGATAATGGAACTTTAGCTTTTATAGCCTTGCTATTATTGCGATCACCCATGCCTTCTACAACACCGCGACGACGGTTTAAGTCACCAACGATTTCACCCATATACTCTTCTGGAGTTAAAACCTCCATCTTCATAATAGGCTCTAGCAAAACTGGATTTGCGCTTGGCACCGCATTACGGAAAGCCATTTTAGCCGCTACTTCAAAAGACAATTGATCTGAATCCACAGGGTGGAAAGAACCGTCTTTCAAGGTAACTTTTAAACTGTCAATTGGATAACCAGCTAAAACACCAGCTCCCATTGCATCTTTAAATCCCTTCTCAACCGATGGGATAAATTCTTTAGGAACGTTACCACCTTTTACAGCGTTCACGAAAACCAACCCTGGCTCTTCACTGTCACTTGGCTCGATAGTAACTACGATATCCGCGAATTTACCACGACCACCAGTTTGCTTCTTATAAACCTCACGGTGATCAACTACACCATTAATAGCTTCTTTGTAAGAAACCTGAGGAGCACCTTGGTTTACTTCTACCTTGAACTCACGACGCATACGGTCGATCAAAATGTCTAAGTGAAGCTCACCCATACCTGAGATTACAGTTTGACCAGTATCCTCATCAGTATGAACACGGAAGGTTGGGTCCTCTTCAGCTAATTTAGCAAGAGCAAGACCCATCTTATCTACATCGGCCTTAGACTTTGGCTCTACCGCTAATCCGATTACCGGATCTGGGAAGTCCATAGACTCTAAAACGATAGGTGCATTCTCAGCAGATAAAGTATCTCCTGTTTTAATGTCCTTAAATCCTACTAAAGCACCGATATCACCAGCCCCAAGTTCATCAATTTGATTTTGCTTGTTGGCATGCATCTGGAAGATACGTGAGATACGCTCTTTCTTCCCGGTACGGTTATTTAAGATATAGGATCCTGAAGGAAGAACACCTGAATAAGCGCGGGTAAAACCTAAACGACCTACGAAAGGATCGGTAGCAATTTTAAAGGCCAATGCACTGAAAGGCTCATCAAAAGATGGCTTACGCTTAATTTCCTCACCGGTATTAGGATCAGTTCCAACGATAGCCTCGATATCTACTGGCGCTGGCATTAACTCCATTACCATATCAAGCATGGTTTGCACACCTTTATTTTTAAAGGCAGAACCACTCATCATTGGCACAACTTTGTTGGCAATAGTAGCCTCACGAAGGGCATCAAGAATCTCACGTTCAGTTAATGACTCTGGATCCTCGAAATACTTCTCCATCAAGTTATCATCAAACTCAGCAACAGCCTCGAGTAATTTCTCGCGGTATTCGGTAGCCTCGTCTAACATATCGGCAGGAATGTCAATCTCTTCGAAGGTCATTCCCATATCCTCTTCATTCCATACAATTCCACGGAAGTTGATCAAGTCAACCACTCCCTTGAAATCTGCTTCTGCACCGATAGGTAATTGAAGTGGTAAAGCGTGGCTTCCCAACATTTCTTTTACCTGCGCACAAACCTTTAAGAAGTCTGCACCTTGACGGTCCATTTTGTTTACAAAACCAATACGAGGAACATTATAGTTGTTCGCTAATCGCCAGTTGGTTTCCGATTGAGGTTCCACACCATCAACTGCAGAAAACAAGAATACAAGACCATCAAGTACCCTTAGAGAACGGTTCACCTCAACGGTGAAATCAACGTGTCCTGGGGTATCAATGATATTGATGTGGTAATCGTTACCACGGTAAGGCCAGTTTAGGGTAGTTGCAGCAGAGGTAATGGTGATACCACGCTCCTGCTCTTGCTCCATCCAGTCCATGGTTGCTGCACCATCGTGCACCTCGCCAATTTTATGACTTACACCACCATAGTATAAGATACGCTCGGTAGTGGTTGTTTTACCCGCATCGATATGCGCTGCAATACCAATGTTACGGGTGTATTTTAAATCTCTTTTCGCCATGATTATTTCTTGCTATTTGGGACCTTTAAAATCTACCAAAGTGAGCAAAAGCTTTATTCGCTTCCGCCATTTTATGAGTATCCAGTCTCTTTTTAACTGCAGCACCTTCTTCTTTGGCCGCGGCCATAATCTCAGCTGCTAAGCGATTAGCCATAGCCTTCTCGTTACGCTTACGAGCATAAGAGATTAACCATTTCATGGCAACCGATACTTTGCGGTCTGGACGAATCTGAATCGGGATTTGGAAGGTAGCACCACCTACACGCTTGGAGCGAACCTCTACGTGTGGCATTACATTATTAAGGGCTTCTTTCCATAATTCTAAACCATTACCCTCTCCAGTTTTTTCGGAGATGATATCGATGGCATCATAGAATATCCGGTAAGAAGTACTTTTCTTACCGTCTAGCATCATCATATTTACAAAACGAGTTACCAATGGCTCCCCAAATTTGGGATCTGGTAATAGAGGTCTTTTTTTAGCTCTTGCCTTTCTCATGTCTTAATACCTATTAAAGGATTATTTTTTTGCTTTAGGACGCTTAGCACCGTACTTAGAACGACGCTGCATTCGACCATTAACACCTGCGGTATCTAAAGCACCGCGCACAATGTGGTAACGCACACCTGGCAAGTCTTTAACACGACCCCCGCGTACCAAAACAATGCTGTGCTCTTGTAGGTTGTGACCCTCACCAGGAATGTAGGCATTCACCTCATTACCATTGGTTAGACGTACACGCGCTACTTTACGCATGGCTGAGTTAGGCTTCTTAGGAGTGGTGGTATACACACGCGTACATACTCCACGACGCTGTGGCGAAGACTGCAGAGCTGCAGACTTACTCTTCTTAGTGATTTTAGTACGGCCTTTTCGTACTAACTGCTGAATCGTTGGCATACACCTTTATATATAAGCTATTTATAAATTTGGCTACCCCATATTTTTGGGGACTGCAAATGTAGAAGTTTTATACAAGGTGACAAGGCCTTTAGAAAAAATGTTTTAGCCTTTTGCTCAGAGACTTAGCGGAATCCTTAAAATCTCAGGATTAACGGAGATTTCGTCTCATATTTAGGTCGCAAAAATAGACGAAAAACAAGCCTTGCAAACAATTCTGAGATGAATAAAAGAGGAAATATTTGGAGTCAAATTGCTTTTGCCTTTTAAACAAAGCTTTGTAAGGAGTGAAACATAATTGGACTTAAGACTTAGTACTTCAAAATCTTCTCCGAATAGAATTCCCCATCAGCATTTTGAATCTGTAATAAATAAACACCGGGCTTCATATCTTCTAAATCTACTTCAAATGCCTTGGTGAATTCTTCCCCTAGAACTTCTTCTAAATAAAGACGACCTTTTAAATCATGCACACTCACCCGAATCCAATTGGAAGCAATGCCGAACTTTACCTGAACGATTCCGGAACTTGGATTGGGATATACCTTAAATTCATTGGCACTAGCCTCCGCCGAAGTATCCTGAAAACTGACTCCACTCTGTTTCGCCACTAAGAAATTGGCCCGATAACCATTTTGCTGATCCTGACAAAAACTCCGGACTTGCGCATTAGTTTGCTCCATGATCTTTGGAAATTGATATGGACTGCCATTGATCCTCATTATTGTATTAATAGGTAGGCTTGCTTGCGGATGTACTTTCACCTCATCTTTAGCCTCCAAAACTAATGTCATTCCTTGAGGCACGGTAATATTTCCATAAACTTCAATATCCTCAGCCTTCACCTGAAGTTCATCAGCCACGGTTGCAAACACCCTCTTAGAAGAGCTATTCAATAACTCGTCTTTAAGGACAAGCTTACCGGGTCGGTATTTAACGAGATCATTAACAGCTTCATCTTCTATATAATTGAGATAATCAATGCCTTGGGATTCATCAAAAAGGTTATAGGTAAATACCTGAGTGTTTCGAACCTTCTCACCGCTGTAAGAAACTTGATCAAAACCCACATCAACCAGAACCTTCAAGCGCGCTTTCACTAAACGATTCTCCAAGAGCTCGGCAAGCATATAGGATGGAGGATAATTTTGCTGGGGGTTAGTATTTCTATAACCCGTTCTAATTTTCAAAGCCATTAAGAGCTCGCCAAAATCTTCGATTGGATACCACTTAGTATTGAAGACCTTTTCGTTGGCGGCAAAATTCGGATGATAGGAAGCAACATTCGTTTTAAATCCGTGAAATTGCTTCAGGTTCCCTCCTACCGATTCATAAAAATCTAAAGCAGGATTATTAAAAAAACCTTGGGCATTGGGATCAAAAGCTGGATCATAGTCTTCCAAACTTCGATACTCCAATTCCAGCATTACCAGCAGCTCGGTATTTTCATAATCAATATCCAATGCTTGGTTCAACTGATATTTTAACGGCGCATCTAGCTTAAGGAGCAGCTCCTTATTAATCCGCCACTCCTCATAATCAGCCCCAGGCATGGGTCCACCTTCCCAGTTTTGAAACCTTCCTTTCCATTCCCATTCTGCCTCTGCTTGATAGACCTTAAACTTTGGAGTTTCCAGAAGCGCAAAGACTCCCATGGCTTCATCGTAGGCGGGGTAACTAAAGGGGCTAAAGTCCCAGCCTCTTTTATGGCTGCCTGGTGTATAAAATGGACCAATGTCGGCCACCTTCTTTGTATCCATAACATTTCCATTAAAGAGCAGCCCCGTAGAGGATGCTGCATGGGTACTGGGCCGCAGAGGCTCATTGGCACCTTTCGGGAAAAATTGTAGACTTAACATATCGAAATCACCCCCTAACAACTTTGCTGCATTAGATTCCAAATCTCTTTCTATTGAAGCAAAATCGTATCGACGCATGGTTACTGTATCCCCGTCAAGTCTAACATCAACGATATAATTTGAATCGGAAATTTGCCACCCATCCTTAAAGGGACCATTACCGATATTCCCTAATTCTGAAGGAAACTCCCTTAATGAGTTACCATCTTCAAGATATTTATAAGTTGATTGGGCTTGGGTCAAGCCTAGATCGTCACCAATAAGCGCAAAAGTTGATGCCCAAAAAGAATAATTCACCTCACCTTTTGTCAAATAATCATTTAAGCCATCTAAACCAGTACTTGTGGCAGCATTCCTTTGCCTAGAGTAATCATTCAAATTTTGATCAATGGCCCGCAATCTCTTCTGATAGTCAGTTACTAGCTCATTCATCTTGTGATATACTAAATACCCAAAGCTTTGAGTATTCTGCTCAAGAGCATGTACACTCAGAAAATTTAAATCATAATGCCCACTATTACGAGCATAGTCCTTAATAGGCACTTTCAATTCCCTTCCTGTTCCAATTAAGTTTATATCCAAGCTATCCCAAACTGAAACACCTAACATGAGCATATTGGGATATTCGCAAACACAAGGATCATATGCCATTTGA
Source organism: Bacteroidota bacterium (assembly GCA_024742495.1). GTDB lineage: Bacteria > Bacteroidota > Bacteroidia > Flavobacteriales > Schleiferiaceae > Croceimicrobium. The sequence continues at coordinate 256,093 of JANSYJ010000002.1, read as the reverse complement.
AAATCAGCAGTCATCCATCGACTATACTGCAAGGTTGAAGATTGATTGGTGCGCATAAAAATGGAGGCTGTTGGCAGATCCAATGGACGATCAATTCCATTAACCAACCTTAAAACACCACTAAAATTTCTACTCTTACCATTTCTTCCTAAGTGATACAAGTCAATAAAGGCATTTGATTTACCCGTGGGTAGATCAAAAACATTAACAAAGACTCGCATTAAACCTCGATACCTATTATATAATATAAAATAGGGCGCGCGTGGATTAGATACTCCTCTTCTGGAGGGGTAGATTCTTTGAGGGTTTTCAGAAGTAACATCCTCTCCATTGGGATAATATCCTGTACCTAACCAAAGAAGCTCCCAACCATCTTCCCAATGAAAATCACTCGCCTTAAAATTAGTGATAGGTTCATTCAAGTAATAGGCACCTGGAGCTCCGCCTGACTGATAAGGACTACTCATTCTGTAGGCATTTCCCGTAAAGTCTTGAATAAGCCAAGATACATTTGGACTTAAGGAAATGGGACTAAATCCTACCGCATTTCGTTTTGACCAATCAAAGGCATTTAACCAGGGGTTTACGTTTACATTTCCTTGCATATATGAATCCATATAAGGACTCTTACTATTCTTGGGGTCGGTTGAAACACCTCTAACACATTGAGCGCTCAGAGTATTAGTTGAGATTAACAGAGTCAATAGGTTTATCGCGAACTTCTTCAAACTAAATCAGCGAATTAATTTCACGCTTCGTAAGGGCAAGCCATATGAAACGATAAAGATTAAGCGGTAATTGAAGTCCTTGATTTCTTGTTCCTATCCCAATATTCCCGCCATTAGAGCCCGGATAGCCAGAACTTCCCTGAATTTGACCGTAAGGTGTGTAAACCTGCGCCTGTGAAGAAATACAAATGGCCCATTGCCCCCCAACAAGCAAAGCTTTTCTGCTCATGCTAAAAATGATAAAATGTTAGTGGGGGTTGCGAGGATAAATCTAAGACCTTTATTTCGACCTTAAACGTTTAAGATTCTCAAGCTAAATCAGATAGATCTACGAAAAACTCAAAACTTAAATACTTAAGAAAGATGCATTCAATACTTATTCGTTGATGAAAAATGCTATTACTTTTTCCAAGCGCTCTTGACTTCATATCGAATTTTAACATTTACTAAGCAGACTAGTCCCTACTGTTTCATCTGACGTTTAGCTCGCTTTTAGAACCACTATTCCATCGGCACACATTCTCTTAAATCGGCAGCGACAACTAGCCTGTGCTTCTCCATGTGATCTAATAAACCGACCGGAAAAAAACACATGCCTCGATAGGTATTAAAGCTCCTTATACTACAGTCCTTCGGTATCTTCTGAAGCTCCCTTAATAGCATCCAGGCAAAATCACCTATTCTCAAATGCATTTCCTTACTACAAACCTTAAATTCGGTTAAAGTACTGTCTTCCAAAGACAGGAGTATGGCTTCTCTATATTCCGCAAAATTTAATTTCATTGCTTTAAAGGTCGAATCCCTCAGGATCATTTCACCCTTGGGCTTATACCTTATAGTAATAGATTCAGCAATTTGGATCAACTGAAATTCTTGAGCGATTAAATTTCCCTCGAAAGTGATGAGCAATACTAATGTTAGCATGAGCTTTGTAAAAAACCTTGCTTTCTTCATGTCGCTAAAATAATGGGCTCAGCTAAATATGAGCACGGCTTTTTGTTTCTCAATGAATTCAGCACCTTTGTGGATTCTTAAAACATCGTTTTCGTGAGCAACTTTTTGGAAGGATTGAACCCGCCACAGCGGGCAGCAGTGGAGGCCACCGAGGGACCCATAATGGTAATCGCAGGAGCAGGTTCGGGGAAAACCCGAGTACTGACCATGCGTATCGCCTACCTCATGGCCGAAAAAAAAGTAGACCCCTTTAATATCCTATCCCTCACCTTTACCAATAAGGCGGCACGCGAAATGAAGGAGCGAATCGGGAAAATTGTAGGACCATCGGAAGCTAAGAATATATGGATGGGAACCTTTCACTCGGTTTTCGCCCGAATTTTAAGGGTTGAAGGTCATCTGCTTGGCTATCCCTCTAACTTTACGATTTACGATTCGGAGGACAGCAAAAAGGCCATCAACAATGTTATTAAGGAGCTAAATCTCGATAAAGACATTTATAAAACGGGAAATGTTGCTCGTCGAATTTCTGCTTTTAAAAATGCCCTCATCACCCCCAGGGAATACTTCAATAGCCCCGATTTAAAAGAGCAAGATTCTGCCGCCCGCATGCCCCAACTAGGGGATGTTTTTAATGCCTACAATGAGAAGAATTTTCGCGCCGGCGCGATGGATTTCGATGATATCCTACTCAACACCTATTTGCTCCTAAAGAATTTCCCAGAAGTTTTAGCGAAGTACCAAGATCGCTTTCGATATATTCTAGTGGATGAGTATCAGGATACTAACCACGCCCAATACTTAATTGTAAAAGCCTTAGCTAATCGTTTTCAAAACATTTGTGTGGTTGGCGATGATGCCCAGAGCATCTATGCCTTCCGTGGGGCAAATATTCAAAACATCCTCAATTACCAGCGCGACTACGACAATGTGGAAGTTTACAAGCTGGAGCAAAATTATAGAAGCACCAAGAATATTGTAGGCGCGGCAAACAGCCTAATTGAGAAAAACCAAAACCAGCTGCCAAAGAATGTTTTCACTGAAAATGATGGCGGAGAAAAAATTGTCTTACACAAAACGGTTAGTGATTCCGATGAAGGTGCCTTTGTGGCCCGCACCATTTTCGAAAAGCAAATGAATGAGCAGATGGATTATTCCAATTTTGCCATTTTATATAGAACCAATGCCCAAAGTAGGGCCATGGAAGACAACCTCCGTCGCAAGAATATCCCTTACCGCATTTACGGTGGCCTCTCATTTTATCAGCGCAAGGAAGTTAAGGACCTTCTTGCCTATTGCCGATTAGCCATTAATCCTAAGGATGAAGAGGCCCTGCGAAGGGTTATAAACTATCCTAAACGCGGAATTGGTGACACCACAGTTGAAAAGCTGACGGTGAAGGCCAATCAAGAAAGCAGAGCAATTTGGGAAATACTTGAAAACATCGACTTCTTCCCCGACTTAGGCATTAATCGAGGTGCCCTAAATAAGCTGAAGGATTTTGTAACCAAGATTAATAGCTATCGAATTTTAGCTGAAAAGTCGGATGCCTTTGAAGTGCTTAATCATGTTTCGAAAACCTCCGGACTCATGCGAAATCTGGGCGAAGATAAAACCCCAGAAGGCCTAAATCGGATTGAAAATATTGAAGAGCTTTTAAACTCTGTAAAAGAGTTTGTTGAGGGGCAAGCGGAAATTGAAGACGGAAATCCTAAACTGGAGGCCTTCATGCAGGATGTGGCTTTATTAACAGATTCGGATAAAGATGATCCTAATGATCGAAATAAAGTATCCTTAATGACCATTCACTTGGCTAAGGGTCTCGAATTCCCAGTTGTTTTTATAGTTGGGATGGAGGAGAATTTGTTTCCTAGCATGATGACCGTGAACAGTCGTGCTGACCTAGAGGAGGAACGACGTTTGTTTTATGTGGCGATCACCAGGGCCGAAAAACAAGCCTACCTTACCTACACGCAAATGCGCTACCGCTGGGGCAAATTAATAGACTGCGAACCCTCTCGTTTTTTGGAAGAAATTGACGAGCGTTTTATTGATCAGAGCACCCCCGAATTTAGCCCCTTTCTTTCACCAGATGAATTGCATGGATTTCGTAAACAAAATCCAAATTCCAATGCTGGGCAAAGGCAGTCCTCAAACTTTGGAAGCAGCAGGTCTTCGAGGGCACCAAAACCCCAAAGGAACGCTCCTCGTAGCGCTAGCAGACCGCCAGCCGGAATGAAAAGGATCAGCAATACCGAAAGTAACAGCGGAAACTTTGAAATTCATACCGACCTTCAAATTGCTCAAAAAGTAAAACACCCACGTTTTGGCTTAGGAGAGATTAAAGGCTTAGAAGGCAGCGGAGCTAATAAGAAGGCCATCATCATGTTTCAGAATGTAGGTGAGAAAAAACTACTACTGAAGTTTGCGAAGTTGGAGAAAATATAATTTCAAATTAGAATTAAGAATCTTACGTTAATAAAGGCATTGATGGCTCATTTTTGAATAGCTCTCATTACCTATATTTGTTTTTTACCCAGTTAAGGCAATACTCTAGCAATCACTTTTTATCTTGCCTGCTTATAATATTATGGAATACAACACCAGCAGACCCCGAATGATCATTCCCGAATACGGAAGGAATGTACAGCGCATGGTTGATTATCTTTTGACCATCGAAAATCGGGAAGACCGCAACAAGCAGGCTCAGAACCTCATCGCTATCATCGCCAACCTCAATCCGCAGGTTTATGAAGTTGACGAAGACCCGGTACATAAACTTTGGGATCACCTATACATCATGTCTGATTTTAAATTAGATGTAGACTCCCCTTTTCCACCTCCAGCTCCGGAGAGCCTAATGGAAAAACCAAAATCGGTTGACTATCCGAAAACTACCCGCCGCTTGCGTCACTATGGGAATATTACCCGCAGCATGGTAGAATATGCCCTTAGCCTGGAAGAAGGCGAAGAGAAGCAAGCCCTAGTAGAAAGCATCGGAAACGTGATGAAGAAAAACTACTTGGTTTGGAACAAGGATAATGTAGAGGATGATGTGATTCTTAAAAACCTCCGCGACCTCTCGGAAGGTAAATTAAAAACAGAAGGTATTACGCTATCTGAAAAACGTGATTTGGTACAAAACGTGCCGCAACACAATCACAATAAACGCAAGCGTAATAACAACAACAATCGTCCTAAGCGAAAGAACAACAAGAAAAAATAAATCTTTGGGCACTTTTCAGATTACCGGTGGAAAACGCTTAAGCGGATCCATCACCCCCCAAGGGGCAAAAAACGAAGCATTGCAGATTATCTGCGCTACCCTTCTTACCGCTGAAACGGTTAATATCTCCAACATACCAGATATTGTTGACGTCAATAAATTAATTGACATCCTAGCGGACCTAGGTGTAAAAGTACAGCGCAAAGGTCATGGTAATTACAGCTTTACGGCCGATGATCTAAACCTAGATTACCTCGAAAGTGATGAGTTTAAGGTCAAAGGTGCTTCCCTTAGAGGAAGCATTATGATCGTAGGCCCCCTACTTGCTCGTTTCGGCAAAGGCTATATTCCTAAACCAGGAGGTGATAAAATTGGTCGCCGTCGCCTTGACACGCATTTCATTGGTTTCCAAAAACTAGGCGCCAAATTCCGTTATAAGGCAGGCGAATCCTTTTATGGCGTTGAGGCTAAAAAACTCAAGGGAGCCTACATGCTTTTAGATGAAGCCTCGGTGACGGGCACAGCTAATATCGTTATGGCCGCTGTGCTTGCAGAGGGAACCACCACCATTTATAATGCCGCTTGCGAACCCTACCTGCAGCAACTTTGCAAGATGCTAAACCGGATGGGAGCCAAGATTTCTGGCATTGGATCCAACCTTTTAAGCATTGAGGGCGTAAAAGAACTAGGAGCTTGCGATCATCGCGTATTACCTGACATGATTGAAATTGGTTCTTGGATCGGAATGGCCGCCATGACCTCCTCAGAAATTAGGATTAAGGATGTGAGTTTTGATGACCTCGGGGTGATACCAAATGTGTTCAGCCGGATGGGGATTAAAGTACAACGCGATAATGATGATCTCATAGTTCCTCAGCAAGATCACTATGAAATTGAAACATTCATAGATGGATCTTTGTTAACTATTGCTGATGCACCATGGCCTGGCTTTACGCCAGATCTTTTAAGCATCGCTTTGGTAGTGGCAACTCAAGCAAGAGGATCGGTTTTGATTCACCAAAAAATGTTTGAGAGCCGCTTGTTCTTTGTAGATAAATTAATTGATATGGGTGCTCAGATAATACTTTGCGACCCACACCGGGCTACAGTTATTGGAATGGATAAGGCCACTCCTTTAAAAGCTACAACCATGACCAGTCCGGATATTCGTGCGGGTATTTCCTTATTAATTGCCGCTTTAAGTGCCGAGGGCACAAGCACTATTCACAATATCGAACAGATCGACCGTGGATATGAAAACATTGACGAGCGCCTTCGTGCTATTGGCGCACAAATTGTAAGACTAAACTAAAAGTGATTATGAATATTTTCAAGAAACCCCTTTTCATTTTAGGACTAGCAGCCTTAAGCTTTATCGGCTTAGGGTTTATGGAAGGCTTGAATAACATGCCAGACGAGCAAGGACGTGGTCCGGCTATTGGCAGTAAAGCGCCAGAGATCGAGATGAAAGATCCAAATGGCAAAGTGATCAAGCTTTCTGATTTAAAAGGAAAAGTTGTTTTAATAGATTTTTGGGCCGCTTGGTGCCGACCTTGCCGCATGGAAAACCCCAATGTAGTCGCCACTTACAACAAATATAAAGACGCTGATTTTAAGCAGGGAAAGGGTTTCACCGTTTTATCAGTTTCCTTAGATGGCAACAAAAACGATTGGATGCGCGCGATAGAACAGGATAAACTAGCCTGGGATACTCACGTAAGTGATTTAAACAAGTGGAATAATGCCGCCGCAAGAGCCTATGGAATTCAATCCATCCCCGCTACATATCTAGTAGATGGTGAAGGCACCATTCTCGCTAAAAACCTTCGTGGCTCCGCATTGCGTAATGCTTTGGAGAAAATGACAAAATAATAAGGGTAATAGAGACCTTTAACGCCTTCCATCTGGGAGGCGTTTTTTTTTGGCCTAATTCAAGCGAGCAAATCCTCTCTTTATATTAATCTCTGCCGAGCATTCTCGCGAAAAAGCTCTATTTTCAGGCTCCAATTAAACAACATTATGGATAACCAAACAAATCACTCCGGCGAGAATAATCTCATGGTCTCAGGTATTGCGCAAGCCTACCTTCGTGAAACAGCAAAATGGACCTTCTTCTTTGCCATATTAGGATTTATTGCCATCGGCTTTCTTGTGCTTTTTGCACTTTTCGCAGGCACATTTTCCTCATTAATTTCCAATGACTTCGATGCAGTTAGTGGCCTAAGCTCAAACTTCGGACTAATAGGAAGTGTTATTTACATCCTTGTGGCTGTGCTCTATTTTTTCCCTACCCTCTATCTTTACAACTATTCCCGCAAGCTTAAAGAAGCTCTGCTTCGCAACAACGAAATGGAGTTAACCGAAGCCTTTAAAAATCAAAAGTCCTTCTACAAATTCACAGGAATTGTTACGATTGTCATTTTGTCGATTTACCTCATTTCCTTCCTGTTTGTAATTGCTGCTGCGGCCAGTTTTTAAAAGCTTTTAAGGGTGAGAGAACTTATATGGACCATGCTTTGAAACATGAGATTCGCGAGATAAGGAAGGAAGATAATGCCGCGGTCGCCAAAATGATACGCGCAGTATTTGACGAATTTAATGCGGAAAAAAAAGGAACGGTTTACTCCGACCCTACTACCGACCAGCTTTTCGAGCTTTTCAAACAGGAGAAATCACGATTTTATGTAGCGCTTTTAGAAGATGAAATTGTGGGCTGCTGCGGTGTGTTCCCTAGCCCTGGCTTACCGGAAGGCTGTGCAGAATTGGTAAAGCTTTACCTGGCCAAAGAAGCTCGTGGAAAGGGTATTGGCCGCGACTTAATGGAGCGCAGCACCGAGGCGGCAAAGGAACTGGGCTATAAACAGTTATACCTCGAAAGCCTAAGCGTTTTCAAAAAGGCGGTTCAAATATATTTGAAGCAAGGTTTTAAGCAAATCGACCAAGCTTTAAGCACGGTACATCCGGGTTGCAATTTATGGTTCTTAAAAGATTTATAGCGCAAGCTAAAGCAATGTGACGCATTGGCAGCGTTTTTAGCTTGGGGTATTTTTGCTAAAAGCCTGCTATGGCAAAATCCACTTTGGAACCTCAAAAAATCAAGCTAAGGGAAAGCTTTGCCTCTTTAAAAACGATACCCCGATTTTTCAGGGAAATTCGAAAGGTAAATCCCCATTTGTTCTACGCGAACATTTTAGCCCGTTTAATTAGTGCCTTTCTACCTTTAGCCTTGCTTTTTGTAGCGAAGCTAATTGTTGATGAAGTCTTTGTTCAGCTCGACCTTGAAGAAAAAGTCTTTGAGCGACTTTGGTCCCTCATTGCAATTGAGTTTGCGCTTGCCATAGGCTCCGACCTACTGCGCAGGGCCATAAGCTATACCGATGCCCTATTAGGAGATCAGTATTCCATTAGATCCTCGGTTTCCATAATTAGGAAAACCAGCGAAATTCGCTTAGCCGATTTGGAGGATGCCGATTTCTATGATAAAATGGAGCGAGCCCGCAGGCAAACTACAGGCCGCGTTGCGCTCATGTCTAATGTTCTCACTCAAGGTGAAGACCTTATCGTTATCATTAGCTTATTAGCCGGTGTGGTGGCCTTCGAACCATGGCTAATCATTCTCTTAATCCTTTCCGTTGTTCCCACGATTTTAAACGAAATTAAATTTAGTGGAACAGGTTATTCATTAGCCCGCAGTTGGACCCAAGAGCGTCGTGAACTAGATTATTTACGCTACGCCGGTGCCAGTGACCTTACCGCTAAGGAGGTTAAACTTTTCGGTCTTACAGGCTATATCGCGGATCGCTTTCAAAAACTTTCAGATATCTATTACTTGGCCAGTAAGAAACTGGCAAAGCAACGAGCTCGATGGGGATCCTTTTTTAACTTAATCGGCACTGGCTCTTATTATGGCGCTTATGTGATTATTGTCTATAGAACCGCCATGGGAATTTTAAGCTTGGGGGATCTCAGCTTTTTGTCCGGCTCCTTCAATCGCTTGCGCGGAAGACTTCAAGGTTTCTTCACTCGATTTACGGCCATTACCGAACGTGCCCTTTACCTTCAGGACTATTTTGACTTTCTCGATCTAAGCTTTTACCATAAGCAAGAAGCTGGATCCTTAAAAATGCCTCAGCAGATTAAGCAAGGATTTGATTTTGACAATGTTGGATTTAAATACCCCAATACTGATAAATGGGTGGTAAGGGGATTGAGTTTTCAATTAAGGGCCGACGAAAAACTCGCCTTCGTTGGTGAAAACGGAGCTGGGAAAACCACCCTTATAAAATTGCTACTAGGTTTTTACCAGCACAGTGAAGGTGAAATTCGATTGGATGGGGTTCCCATTCAGAACTATGAGCCGGAAGAGTATCAAGCCTACTTTGGAGTTATTTTTCAAGATTTTGTGCGCTTTGAACTCACTTTAAAAGAGAATATCGCGGTAGGTTCCATCGATGAAATCGAAAATGAATTACGGATCCTTGATGCCGCAGACCGCAGTTTGGCAAATCAAGTTATCGACGATTTACCAGCAGGTATTAATCAGCAATTAGGCAAGCGTTTTAAAGCAGGTAAGGACCTTTCCGGCGGACAATGGCAAAAAGTTGCAATGGCTCGAGCTTATATGAAAGATGCCCCGGTTATGATATTAGATGAACCAACCTCAGCCCTAGATGCTAGAGCCGAGAAAGAAGCATTCGACCGATTTATAAAACTAAGTCAAGGCAAAACTGCGGTGATCATTTCCCACCGATTTAGCACCGTGCGAATTGCCGATCGAATCTTGGTGCTTAAAGATGGTAATGCCTTAGAAATAGGAAGCCACGAAGAGTTAATAGCTAAGAATGGGCTTTACGCTGAACTATTCCAGCTCCAAGCCGCTGGTTATCAATAGATATATATCAAGACTTAAGTCGATAAGCTAGACCTGGCTAATTTTTGCGTGCCATGCTGTCATCATAGCGGCAATGGCAAACAATTTGCCTTTTAAGCACACAAATTTGTATGAAATGAGTACTCAAGAAAAAGTACAAGACCCCAATACAGAGCCTCAATCGGCAAACGAAGAACAAAAGCAAGAAGAGCTAAAAAGCTCTGATAAAGAATCAGTTGAGAATCAAGCAGATGCTACTGAAGGACCCAGTCTTGAAGATCGTATTGCAGCATTAGAGGAAGAACTCAAACAGGAGAAAGATCAAAAATTACGTCTTTATGCCGACTTTGAGAATCACCGTAAACGCACGGCAAAGGAAAGGCTGGAACTCTTTGGCAGTGCCAACCAAGAATTAATGTCAGTTCTACTGCCAATTATAGATGACTTTAAGCGCGGTTTGGACAATCTTGAAGACAAAGAAACTAAAGAAGGTATTGCCTTAATATTTAACAAATTCGAAAACATCCTCAAGCAAAAAGGCTTAAAGCCGATGGAAAGCACAGTGGGTAAAGAATTTGATGTAGATTCCATGGAAGCCATTACGCGTATTCCTGCACCGAGCAAAGACTTAAAAGGTAAGGTAGTAGATGAGATCGAACAGGGTTTCTACTTAGGAACAAAAATCTTGCGCTACGCTCGCGTGGTAGTAGGAGAATAATAAGCAGGCATGAGCAGTAAAAGAGACTATTACGAAGTTCTGGGTTTATCTAAGGATGCAAGCGAAGCTGAAATAAAAAAGGCCTATCGCAAACTGGCAATAAAGTATCATCCCGACAAAAACCCTGGTGACTCGCAGGCTGAGGCCAACTTTAAAGAAGCGGCGGAAGCCTATGAAGTGCTGAGCGATAAGCAAAAACGACAACGCTACGATCGTTTCGGTCATGCCGGAATGAGCGGTGCTGCCGGAGGCGGTGCAGGTGGCTTCGGTGGAGGCATGAGCATGGATGATATTTTCGAGCAATTTGGAGATGTATTCGGTGGAGCCTTTGGCGGTGGCGGCGGATTTGGAGGATTCGGAGGTGGTCGCGGTGGCGGTGGCCGACGGGTTTTTAAAGGATCTAACCTTCGAGTACGTGTAAAACTAAGCCTTGAAGAAATTGCTAATGGCGCCTCCAAGAAGCTCAGGATAAAACGATTGGTTCCTGCTGATGGAGTAAGCTTTGAAACTTGCAATACCTGTGGCGGTCGTGGTCAAATAAATCGCGTGACCAATACCATCTTAGGTCAAATGCAAACAGCCAGCACCTGCCCTGCTTGTAATGGCCTAGGTAAGAAGGTAACAAAAAAGCCCGCTGGAGCTGATGAGCACGGCATGGTGCGAAAAGAAGACATCGTTGAAGTGAAAATTCCTGCTGGCGTTGCCGAAGGAATGCAGTTAAAAGTAGCCGGTAAAGGAAATGCTGGCCCGCTTGATGGCGTAAACGGCGACCTCCTGGTGCAAATCGAAGAGCAAGCACATGAGGAGCTTCAAAGGGATGGTCAGAACTTACATTATGAATTATACATCAGTTTGCCCGATGCGGTATTAGGAACCAAAGTAGATGTGCCAACCGTAAGTGGAAAAGCACGTATAAAACTGGATCCGGGTACCCAAAGCGGCAAAATCTTGCGCCTCCGAAACAAAGGTCTGCCTAGTGTAGATAGTTATGGTACTGGCGATTTATTGGTACATATAAATGTTTGGACACCAAAGAGTGTGGACAGTAAGTACCGAAAAATGTTTGAGGAAATGCAAAATGATGATAGCTTCCTCCCTAAACCAGAGCGCAGTGATAAATCATTTTTCGATAAGGTAAAGGAGATGTTTAGCTAAAATGATTGAAGCGAAGGGAATAGTTAAAAAGTATGATAAGCATCAAGCTTTAAAAGGTTTAGACCTCAGCATTCAAAAAGGTGATGTTTTCGGTTTACTTGGTCCTAATGGAGCGGGAAAAACTACTTTCATTCGCATATTAAATCAAATTATCGCCCCCGATCAAGGTCATGTTCTTTTTAATGGTGAAGCTTTAAAAAGCAGTCATATCGGGCGAATCGGCTATTTGCCTGAAGAACGAGGACTCTATCCCAAAATGAAAATTGGGGAGCAATTACTCTACCTAGCTCAGCTAAAAGGCTTAACTAAGAAGGAAGCCCATGAACGAATCCAATATTGGCTTCAACGCTTTGAACTTAAGGATAGGGTAAACACCAAGGTGGAGGCCCTTTCTAAGGGATTGGCTCAAAAGGTGCAGTTTATAGCCAGTGTTATTCACGAACCCGAGCTTTTAATTTTAGATGAACCCTTTACCGGCTTTGACCCCGTTAATGCGGAACATATTAAATCTGAGATTCTTCGTCTTAATCAAGAAGGAGCCACCATTATTTTTTCAACCCACCGAATGGAATCCGTAGAAGAGCTTTGTGAAAACATTGTACTCATTAACCAAGGTGAAAAACTTCTAGAAGGATCTCTTGCGGAAATAAAATCGCAGTACCGAAGTGGTTGGTATAAGTTGGAATGTCGTAAAGAATGGCAGCCTACAGATGGAAACTGGATTGTGGAAAGTCTTGACTCCAAAAGCAATCGCTATCACTATCGAATAAAGCTCGAGAGCAAGGATATCCCCAAAATATTAGATGCCGTGAAAGGCCTGGAGCTTGTTAATTTCCAAGAGGAAACCCCCAGCTTAAATGAAATATTCATTAAAAGTACCAGCGGGCATGAATAATCTAGGACTCATTATTCGTCGGGAGTTTAGTACCCGTGTGCGTAAGCGATCTTTTATTATCCTTACCCTGCTCGCTCCGGTTTTAATGGCCATTTTACTTTTCCTGCCGGCCTATTTGGCTACCCTTCCGGGTGATGAAAAGTTAATTACCATTCTCGATGAATCGGTATTAATGGATATTCGTGATAAAGGCACGGAGGAAATTCGCTTTCGCTATTTAAATCCCAAGGATTTTGATTTTGAAACCGCCAAAGCCCTGGCAGAGGGAAATGGCGATTACGCTTTTTTACACGTGCCTTTAAGTGAAGGCGGCGATCCAGATTTTGTAGCTCGTAATATTCGAATTTTCCGAGAAGGTGATCTTAGCATCGCCGTTGAAAATCACATTGAGCGCAGCTTAGAAAAATACCTTCAAAAAGAGAAACTGAAATTTGAAGGGGTAGATCCCGAAATTGTAGCCCGGACTAAAACAAACGTAAAGCTTAGGGTTATCAATACTAAAGCTGGAGTAGAAGCCGAAAATGCCACTCTTTTAAAAATGGGTATCGGTTATGTTTGTGCTTTTGCCATTTATCTCTTCATATTTATTTATGGATCGCAGGTAATGCGAGGGGTGATCGAAGAGAAGACCAACCGCATTATGGAGTTAATGATCTCGAGCATCAAACCCTTCGAGCTAATGATGGGTAAGATCATAGGAATTGGAGCCCTGGCCTTATTGCAATTTGTAATTTGGATTGGTTTGGGTGCCCTGATATTCACGCTCTTCTCTGCAATTTTTATCGACCCCAGTTTATCGGCTCCAGCCGGAGCGGGCACGGAGCAGTTTAATGCCCTCCAGGATTCCACTAGTTTTGAAATTTACCGCAGCCTTCAAACCGTAAACTGGTGGCAGCTCTTGGGAAGTTTTATTTTTTATTTTTTGGGTGGTTATCTATTGTACGGGGCTCTTTTTGCGGCTATAGGATCGGCAGTAGACAAGGAAGCCGACTCTCAGCAATTTATCCTGCCAATTACCATTCCTTTAATACTTAGTCTACTCGTAATTATTAGGGCTCTCGATAATCCCGATGGCGCCATTGCAACCTGGATGTCTTTCATCCCACTTTCATCACCTTTGGTAATGATGGCACGGATACCCTTTGGAGTGCCCGGCTGGGAGCTTCTACTTTCGATGGTGATATTGGCAATAAGCTTTGTATTTTGCGTTTGGATTGCCGCCAAAATTTACCGGATTGGTGTCCTGATGTATGGTAAAAAACCTACCTTCAAAGAGCTTTATCGCTGGACCCGCTATAAGAACTAATGGATCAAATTAAAAACTTTCTAGAGCTTGAATTACTCAGCGTTAATGAGTGGAAGTTAAAGGTCATTAACCTGGTATGGGTAGTCCTCATTCTTAGCGCCGCTTATTTATTGCGCTGGCTTTTTAGGAAATACCTAAACCGCTTGGTAAAGTTAGGACGCCTTGATGCTGGTAAGTCCTATGCCATTTTTTCGGTTAGCAGTTACTTTATATTTATTGTGGCTATAATGACGGTCATTGATTCCTTGGGTTTTAATGTCACTGTTTTATTAGCATCCTCCACGGCTGTATTATTAGGCTTAGGCCTCGGTATTCAAGATCTATTTAAAGATATGGTGGCCGGCTTCATCATCCTTTTTGAGCGAACAGTAACCGCCGGAGATATAGTTGAAATTGCTGGCACTGTAGGCGAGGTAAAAGATGTGGGTATAAGAACCACTAGCCTGCTTACCCGTGAAGGCATCGTGCTCATTGTGCCAAATTCCAAGCTTACCAACGACAATGTTATCAATTGGAGTCAAAACAACCGCGTTACCCGCTTCGGGGTAGATGTTGGTGTAGCTTATGGAAGTGATACCCAAAAAGTAGAAAAGCTTTTACTGGAAGCGGCAGCAGAAAATCAAGATGTAATAGCAAAGCCAGAGCCTATTGTATTTTTCAAAGATTTTGGAGAAAGTTCCTTAGACTTTACTCTCTTCTTCTTCTCTCGAAATTTATTTAGAATTGAGCGCACAAAAAGCGATTTGCGATTTGCCATCGATAAAAAGTTTCGGGAAAATAATGTCGCCATTCCTTTCCCTCAAAGGGACATCTGGTTTAGAAACAATCCTGCTAAAGACACAGAATGAAAATAGCCGTTATTGACTGCGGTACCAATACCTTTAACCTGCTAGTCCGTTCTCAAGAAGAGAATAAAACCCTATTTAACACTAAGATTTCCGTACGATTAGCAGAAGGCTCTGATGCGGACCTTAGCCTAAGTGAGGCTGCTATATCGCGTGCCATGGACGCCCTAAAATCCCATCAGGCGAAAGCCAAAGAATGGAAAGCTGAAGCCCTATACGTAGTGGCCACCGCCGCGATTAGAACCGCACCTAATGGCAAGGATTTAGTAAAAAAGGCCGCTGATGAATTAGGCATCACTATAAATGTAATTGATGGCAATACCGAAGCCAGTCTAATTTATGAAGGGGTAAAACAAGGTATCGAGTTTAAGGATGTTTCTAGCCTTATTATGGACATAGGTGGGGGAAGCACCGAGTTTATACTGCTTCGAAATCAAGAACCCGTATGGCAGGCCTCATTTCCCATCGGCAGTAGCGTGATGCTCAACCGCTTTCGTCCTGCGGATCCAATATTAAAAGAAGAGGTAGAAGCCATTGACGATTATTTGGATGAAACCCTGGTATCCCTGAAAGAAGCTTGTGGGGGTGAAAACCCTCGTGTTTTAATTGGCAGCAGCGGTAGCTTCGACACCTTGGCGCAGATGTGTGCTGATAATTATCAAACTTCCCGCTTTGACCCAGATGAAAGTAGCTACACTTTTTCCATGCATGAGTATATGCAGATTTCAAACAAAATGCTGGAATCCACTTTTGAGGAGCGTTTAAACACCCCCGGGATGATTCCGATGCGCGCCGATATGATTGTGATGGCCTGTTTGGAAATCAACTTTATTATTAAACGATTTGGTATTCGCCTCTTGCAGCAATGCAATTTTGCTTTAAAAGAAGGCTTATATTACTCCCTCGAAAATCAGGAGAATCAATGGCAAAAATCCTCATTGTAGAAGACGAGAAGGCAATTCGTAATGTTTTAAAAAACATTCTTCAAGACGAAAACAAGGCCTATCAAATTTCAGAAGCGGAACACGGCAAGGCAGCTATAGACCTATTGGCGCAAGAAGAACAGGATCTTGTTCTTTGCGATATTAAAATGCCAGGCGTAGATGGTTTGGAAGTTCTAGAACACATCCGCGCTAAGCATCCCGACACCACGGTAGTAATGATCTCTGGTCATGGCGACCTGGAAACCGCAGTAGACAGCATGCGGAAAGGAGCCTTCGATTATATCTCCAAACCACCCGACTTAAATCGTTTGCTAAATACGGTTCGCAATGCCCTAGACCGTCATAACCTAGAACAAGAAAATAAAAGTCTCCGGAAAAAAGTGAGCCGCAAATACCAAATGATTGGTAAAAGTCCGGCAATTTCGGAGGTACAAGAACTTATAGAGAAAGTAGCGCCCACCGACGCTAGGGTGCTTATTACTGGTCCAAATGGAACCGGAAAGGAACTGGTAGCCCATTGGATTCATCAGAAAAGCGAGCGTAGCAAAGGACCAATGGTAGAGGTAAATTGCGCCGCAATTCCATCCGAACTTATTGAAAGTGAATTGTTTGGTCACAAGAAAGGTGCCTTCACCTCTGCAGTTAAAGATCGTGCAGGGAAATTTGAGCAGGCCAATTCTGGGACCCTCTTTCTCGATGAAATCGGAGACATGAGTTTATCGGCCCAAGCCAAAGTGCTACGAGCCTTGCAAGAAGGAAAGGTAAGCCCAGTAGGCAGCGATAAAGAAGTAAAGGTGGATGTGAGGGTACTGGCAGCAACCAACAAGGATCTCCAAAAGGAAATTGCCGAAGGTAGATTTCGCGAAGATTTATACCACCGACTGAGTGTGATCTTAATTAAAGTTCCGGCTTTAAATGATCGTAGGGAAGACATCCCCCTTCTTACCGAATACTTTGCGAAGCAAATTGCCAAGGAGCATGGCAATAGTCCTAAAACCTTTCAGGCAAATGCATTAGAAGCTTTAAGCGAACTTAATTGGACCGGAAATATCCGCGAATTGAGAAATGTTGTGGAGCGCTTAATTATCCTCAGTGGAAGCGAAGTGCAATCGGAGGATGTGCAGAAATTTGCACGCATAGAAAAGTAGCTTTTCGAATAATAATACTTTAACCAAATAGCCCTAAGAGATGAACCTGCCCAATTTTTTACTAGCAGATAACACTGATTTCCCAGAAAGCCTATTTATTATCCATACCCAATACCCTCGGTTTATTTGGGATATTCAAGGGGACGACATCGAATGGCTTGATGAGCTTGAAGGCGAGGAAGAAGAACTGGTGAATGAGGTTGCTGCGCTAATAGAAACGGCTGAAGCCTTCTATGAACGTGAAATGAAACGACTGGAAGAAGCGGATTAATCGTCCGAGGCCGATAATCTGCCACGGATAGTTTTTTAAACTCAATCCGCGACGGCAGGCTTTTAACTACTTTTGCGGGCTTTTATCTCTAATCTCATGACCCGCAAAGAGCACTATCGCAAAAATATAAGCTTAGCTTGGCCAGTAATGCTTGGGCAAATTGGTCATGTAATGGTAGGCCTTGCCGATAGTATTATGGTTGGAGCATTAGGCACCGTTCCCTTGGCCGCCGGCGCTTTTGCCAATTCTGTATTTGTGGTTCCTATGGTCTTTGGTATTGGTTTAGCTTTTGGAATGACCACCCCGGTTGCCAATGCCGATGGAGAGAAAAAGCCAGAAAAAGCTAGGAGCTTCCTTAAACACGGCATCTACTTAAATACCAGCATTGCCTTTCTAATTTTTCTCTTACTACTGGTTTTAGAGAACTACTTGCAGTATATGGGCCAAGAGCCTGAAGTACTCTCTGTAGCCAAAGGATACTACCGTATTATTTCCTTCAGTTTGGTGCCTTTGTTAACCTTCTTAACTTTTAAGCAATTTGCAGAAGGACTTAGCGATACCCGCATGGCCATGCTTATTAGTGTGGGGGCCAACTTAATAAACATCGGCTTAAACTATTTATTGATTTATGGTCATTGGGGCTTCCCTGCTTTAGGTTTGGAAGGAGCTGGAATAGCTACTCTTATTGCAAGGCTGCTGATGGCATTTTCAATGGCGCTCTATGTTTTTCGGAAACCTGCTTTTAAAGTTTATACGGCCGGTATTAAATGGGCGGAAACCCAATGGACTCATTTTAAAGTTTTACTGGATATAGGCGTACCCTCTGGCCTGCAATTTATTTTTGAGGTTTCTGCTTTCGCCATAGCGGCAGTTATGGCAGGTTGGATTAATGCCGAAGCCCTTGCGGCCCATCAAATTGCCATCTCATTAGCTTCGGTTAGTTATATGGCGGCCAGCGGTATTGGTGCAGCAGCTAATGTTCGAGTGAGCAATCAATTAGGAGCTGGAAACATCCCTGCCATGCGAAGCGCCGCGCATACCAATTTTGTGCTAATGCTTATTCTGATGGTATTTTTTGGCCTGGTCTTTTTCTTTGGTCGAAATCTACTGCCGACCTTTTACAGCAGCGATCCGGCCGTAATTGCCTTGGCAGGACAACTATTAATTGTTGCGGTAGCCTTTCAGCTTTTTGATGGCATGCAAGTAGCTGTTTTAGCTGCCTTGCGAGGACTTTCTGAAACGAGAATTCCTACTATTATAGTTATGATTTCCTATTGGCTAATAGCTTTGGGAACTTCCTATTATATGGGCTTTAGCCTAAATTTGGGTGCCCTTGGGATTTGGTATGGATTGGCGGTGGGGCTAATCGTAGCTTCCTGCCTACTTACATGGCGCTTCGAAATTCGGAGCCGACAACTATTAAAGGATTATCATGAATCAAAATCGCGAAATTAAAATTGCCCTGGGCGTTTTAGCCAGTCTACTTCTAATTGCGCCATTTAGCATCGACCTCGGCCCTATCCCATTAACCCTTCAAACCTTCTGTATTTTTATAGGCGCCAGCTTGTTATCCTGGCGCAGTGCTGCAACAGTGGTTTTAATTTATTTGGCTAGCGGTGCTTTAGGCTTGCCTGTTTTTGGTCATCACACTGCAGGTTTCGAAAAACTTCACGGCGCCACTTCTGGCTTCCTATGGGGCTTTGTGCTGTGCGCCATCTTCGTTTCTATAGAAAGTGCCCGCAAAGAATTTCACTTCTATCGTGCCATAATGGTTTTGGTTCAAGCCCATCTTTTACTTTTAATTCCTGGCTTTTTAGTGCTCTACTACCAATTACCCGGAGCCGATTTATGGGCTACTTTAATGAAGCTTTTACCGGGTCTAATTATTAAGAGTATAGTTGGTGGCATTATCGCTTCACAAATTCGAAGACTACTGTATCGCTAATCCTAAGCTTTTTTTATAGTTTAGGACGATAAATGAAATCGCTAAGAGTTCTCTTCGTTTCTAGACCAAACCTCCATCAACAGAAGGGAGGAGATACCCTGCATTTAGAGCAAAATCGCTTGCATCTAAAAAAATTCGCCGTACACAGCGAGCTGTGGAATGGTGAACAGAATCCCAAGGATTTTGATCTTATCCACTTTTATGGAATTAGTAGGCCTGCCGAATTAATTCCACTCCTAAAATCTAAAGTCCCGATTGTCGTTTCGAGCATCTATGTTGATTACTCCGAAGCAGATCGAAAGAGTTCCAAATTAAGGGCCTTCCTGCAAAAAGGACTGGGGCAGCATGCCTTAGACTATTTAAAATTATTAGCACGAGTGCGCGGTGGTCGCGACAAATGGCCTTCCTGGGATTACCTCTTAGAAGGCCAGAAAGGAAGTATTCAAAAAATTCTCGATCATTGCCAGCACCTAATTACCGCCAGCCAAGCTGAATTTAAAATCATCCAAAGTGAATTCAATTACGGTGGCGCCCAATCGGTAGTTAAACTGGGAACGGAGCACCTTCCGCCAATAAATCCCGGCAAGGAAAAAAAGGATGTACTCTGCGTTGCCCGAATAGAACCCATTAAAAACCAAGTGAAGTTAATTGAGGCACAAGCAGGCCAAAATTGGAAACTTCACTTAGCGGGAGATGCTGCACCTGCGCATGTATCCTACCTCGAAAAATGCAAGAAATCCGCCGGCCCCAAGGTGCTCTTCCACAAACAGAGAAACCAAGAGGAATGCGCTTCGATGTACAGTAATGCCAAGGTCCATGTTTTACCATCCTTATACGAAAGTACCGGTTTAGCCAGTCTAGAGGCCCTCAATTATGGCTGCCAAATAGTGGTAAATGATTCTGAAATCAGCCGCGAGCTTTTTGAAGATCATGCTTTTTACACCGATGTAAACGATCCCGAAAAAATTCAAGCAGCGGTTAATGAGGCGCTTAAGTCCAATGAAGATCATATACTTTGGCTGCAGAAAAATTTCCGCTGGAGCGAAGCGGCTTCCAGTATTCGGAAAATTTATGATGAAGTGCTTAAATCCAGCTCATGAGGATTGGCATACTAGGAACTAGAGGAATTCCAAACCTTTACGGTGGTTTTGAAGAGTGTGCTCAACACCTAAGTACTCGCTTAGTGGAAATGGGACATCAGGTGTGGGTCTATAATTCGCATCGTCATCCCTATGATCAAAAAACTTATGAGGGGGTGGACATCATCCATAAATTCGACCCTGAACATCGCTTTGGTACCATCGGTCAGTTTATTTATGACCTCAACTGTATTATTGATAGTCGGCAAAGAAACTTCGATGCCATTCTACTTTTAGGCTATACCAGCAGCGCCATTTGGCAAAGCATACTACCCTCCAAGTCTTTAATTGTAAACAACATGGATGGCCTCGAATGGAAACGGAGTAAATACCATCCTTATGTGCAACGCTTTTTAAAGGTTTCCGAAAGATGGGCGGCAAATCGCAGTGATATTCTAATTGCCGATTCGCCCGTCATTAAGGAATACTTAGAGTCGCAATACCGCACCGATACCGTGCATATCGCTTATGGTGCGAAAATCTTTAAACAGCCTAATCCCGAAATCCTCAAAGCTTATGGAGTGGAACCAGGGGAATACAACATCATTGTAGCTCGACTAGAACCCGAGAATAACTTGGAACTGATTTTAAGCGGAGTGGTAAAAAGTGAAAGTCAGCGAATTATGTTAGTGGTTGGAAATCATGACACAACTTATGGGCAATACTTAAAAGAGAAATTCAAAGATGCCCGAATTCGCTTTGTGCGTGGCACTTATAAAAAAGAGAAAATAAACAACCTCCGCTATTACAGTAACCTCTATTTCCATGGCCATAGCGTTGGTGGCACCAATCCCAGCTTATTGGAAGCCATGGCCTGTCAGTGCGCTATTGTGGCCCATCGCAACCGATTTAATCACGAGATTCTTGGTGAAGATGCCTATTATTTTAACGACTCGGTGGATATCGCCAATCATCTTGACCACTTAGAGTCTAAAGTATTTAAGGAGCGAATTGCGCATAATCGCTTAAAAATTGAACAGCGATTCAATTGGAAACTCATCAGTGAAGAATATGAAATTACCTTGCAACAGGGTTTAATTCAAAAGGGCTAAAATTCAATAAATAGCTAGAGGATATAGCTCCTTAAAAAACGAATAAATAAATTAGCCTTAAATCAAATCAAGCAAAGTCATGAAAAAGAATATGAGCAGCCTCGACCGTATCGTTCGAATTGTAATCGCTGCAATTGCCGCCTACCTCTATATCGGGGAGATAGTTCCTTCTCCTTGGGGAATGATTGCCCTAATTGCCGGTGGAGTTTTACTCGCTACAAGTGTGCTTAACTTTTGCCCCCTTTATAGAATCTTTGGAATAAGCACCTGTAAGGTTTAGCTAAGATTACTAAACCTTGGGCTTATGACGCCATTGCCCTACCGTTCGGAGGATAATGCTAAGGTCCAATAATAAATTCCAGTTCTCGAGGTAATAAACATCTGCACGAACTCTGGCTTCCATGGAGGCCAAATCGTGTTCCCCTTTATACCCTTGAACTTGTGCCAATCCTGTTAGGCCGGGCTTTACGAGATGACGCATCATATAGCGATCTACCAAATCTCGGTATTCGGCGGTATGACTAAGCATGTGCGGTCGGGGACCAACTATAGACATTTGCCCTTTCAGCACTTGCCATAACTGTGGTAATTCATCTAAATGCCAGGCTCTTATCCATTTCCCAAATTTGCTTAATCTCGGGTCATTCGCTTTCGCTTGATGGGTATCTGCCTCCGTATTAATGGCCATGCTTCGAAATTTAAAAATGGTAAATACCTCGTCGCGATAGCCGCTTCTTTGTTGCTTAAAAAATATTGGGCCTTTTCCAGATAGTCGTACGCCTATGGCCAAAAATGGAAATAAGGTAGGTACAGTGAAGATCAATAATAAAAGGGAAATCAAAATATCCGAAAATCGCTTTAGCCAACGATTATGCCATTGTTGCAAAGGTTCGGGGCGAAAACTTAGCACCGGTAGCTGATCGTAAAAATCAATGCGCATACTTTTCATTGGGGCCAAACCTAAATCTGGCAACGCCCGAAAATGAAGTAAGTGTTTATCGGCAATTCGATACAATTCTGCAAAAGCCTGATGGGATGGATTTAGCGCCACAAACATTTCCTCGGCCTTAGTTTGAACAAGGTGATCCTGCAATTGCTCAAGGTCCGAGCTACTGCTGGTTTTAAAACTTCTCTCAACAAAGATTCCCAGCTCTGGATTGCGACCTACCAATTGAATAAAATCATCGAAGGCTCTCCCCTCACCCACTAATAATACCGAACGCAATGGCCTTGAGCGCCGGCGAAAAGAGCGAAGGAATCTTAAATAAAAGAAATGCCAAGGGAGAATAGTGAAAAACACCACCCCATAGAAATACACGAAAAACAATCGACTGTACTGTTCGCCTTTTTGCAAGGCTACTAATAGGAGAAGTACTATGAAAAGGTGACTAATAAAAACGTTTAAGGTTTTCGAAACCGACTTGCGCGGCTCAGGCTTTAATGCCAATTCATAGGTGCGAAACAAAAAGCTCAGCACCAACCAAAGCAAGTTTAAAATCAGCCACAGCTGAAGGTAGTAATTGTAGTAAGGAGTATCTAAAAAGGGTAAATCGCGGAAACGTTGATAAGCCGCCCCAAAAAAAGCAAGGTTTAAAAGGAGGAGGTCACCCAATAGGACCAAAAACTGACTCAATCGATTGTGGTAGGCAGGCATAGCTATTCTCCTTCAAAAGTACGCGCTGCCTTGCGCTTTTGAAAGTCTGACCAAGATTTATTCGAGGCATCATAAAAATCGTTAAAAACCGCTGGTTTCAACTTTTGAATCTCCAAAAGCTTTTCTCGGGCTACACGCACCAACTTCCAATTGGTATTGAAAAAGGCTTCGAACAACACCGCTAAGTATTCATCATTATCAATATCTAAAACCGCCAAATACCTCAAGGCATTCATGCGGGTATTAAAATCAAAAGATGGACTTGCCAAATCTAAAAGCTCCGAATAAGCCTGCCCATCTCGAAAAAAGACCAGGCGAAAAAACAAGGTTTTCACATACACATTTCTACCTACTGTACCGGGCTGTTCTTTCCAAATGGAATCGTATAACCATCGGTTCGCTTCTAGATCATTAGGCTTAATACTCGCCTCTATGGCCATACTTCTCAGATCATAACTTCTTCCTCTGCTGCGAAGCTCCTCAAGGAGGGCATCGTCCAGTCTAATCTCTTCCTTCAAGGCAAGGGATACTATCGATTTTTGAAACTGAACCTCATCATACGATTTACCCGAATTGAGTAGTAATTGATCAAGGTACTTTGCTTTAATGCGATCCTTCTCAATTTGTTTAATATACCACTGCAAGGCAATTTCTCTAGTGGAAAAATGAAGTTCAGTATTCTCTACTGCAGCAGCCGCAAACATTAAATCGTCACGAAAAGTAAACTCGCTTAAACCCTTAAGGGCAAAGTTCTGCCCTAAAACACTAGAATCGTATACGGCATGAAATCGCCAGTCATTTAGGTTTTTAAAGGCTTCTACTTTTAAAAGTAAATATTGATGATTTGCGATGAAAAAGCGACTCTCTTCGCTGGGCAATTGAAATTCATTTACCCCTTCCTTCAAAAAAATAGTATCCACCACAAGATTTACATCGCCCTCAGAATGATGAATGTATAAGGGCTGGAGGAGCTTTCCCTTTAAAGTCAGACGCACTTTAGCGCTCCCCTCTTCACGCTCAATTTTTAGCTCGGGTTCCTTATCGGCATACAGCCAAGTCTCGAAAAAGCCATCAATATCCTTATTGCTATGCTTTTTAAATAAAGCGATCAAATCTTGGTTTTCCACAACTTTGTAAGCTCCTTCATTCAAGTATTCGGCAATCACCTTTCGGTAGATGGAATCCCCAACGAAGTTCCGAAGCATATAGAGCAACCAAGCTCCTTTTTGATAAAAGCGAGCGCTACCCGCTTTGGGATGGGCTAAAGGCAAGGGAGCTTGTGCGGTGGCTTCAAACACCATTTCCTTTGCTTTCTGAAGCTCCCAATCGAAATAGTCTCGACCATAAAGATTTTCTTCACTTAGCCATTGGTAATAGGTAGCAAAACCCTCGTGAAGCCAATGATGCTTAGAGCCAGCGGCCGTTACCAAATTCCCGAACCATTGATGAGCATATTCATGAGCATCCACATAAGTGTAATTGCGATCATTAAAGGAGATCGAATCAACTAAAAAGAAATCGCCGAAAATAGTGGCACACGTATTTTCCATGGCACCATGGCGAAAGTCCATTACCGGTGCCTGCTTGTAATTAAGCCAAGGGTAGTTATAGTTTATTTCTTGTTCCAAAAAGCGAGCAATTTCTTGATGCTGATGGTAATACCAGGCACTGTCCGAAATTCGATCGGGATAGTGATAGAGGTAATGCTCATGGCCTAGTACCTTGCATTTGCTTTGATGATATTGGCCAATAACTAAGGCAATAAGATAGGAGCTCATGGGCTTATCCATGCTGTAATGCCAGTGCTTATGGCCATTAACTTCTTTTACCGAATCTAAGCGACCATTGCTCATTAGCTCATAGTCCGACTTAAAGATCCATTCTGCGGAAAAAATGATTTTATCTTTTTGATTGTCGATATGGGGAATCCAATGCCGGTGATCAATACCTTGACCTTGCGTCCAAATCTGGCGACGGGCTCGTTCACTTTGATCCTGCCAACCAATAAAATAGAGTCCCTTTCTCGGGCGGGCCACATACTTAATCGCTAAATTAATTCGCTCGAACCCAGGCCTTAGGGGAATAAACAAGGCCGTATCATTTTGCCTGTAAAAAACTGGATCACCATTCAAGTACAAATACGCTACTTCTAAGCGAATCGCATTAAGCACTAAAGTATCTAATTCCTCATCCAAGCGAATATTAAGCTCCACTTCCGCATTAATTGATTCCGAAATTGTATCGAAGCTGGCCTTTATATGTAATGATTGGCAATCCTGAGCAGAAAGCGCTGAGGTATAAAAAAGGAAAGCTAGCGTAAAAAGGTATAAGGGTTTTAGCATAAGCCGGATTAAGCGAGGCTAAAATCGAAATAATTCTTAGCGCAGCCAAAACACATCAAGGCATAAAGCGGCTGTTGAGACCAAAAAAAAAGGCCGATGCTTTAACATCGACCTTCTTAAAAAAATCAGGGTTTATTTTAGTTTCTTACGATTTAACTTCACTTCTCGCGCTGAACCTTCCGCTTCTAATTCATCCAGGTAAAGTTGCAGTTCTATTTGAGATAAACTCTTTATATCGCGCTTTCCGGCTGAGGGATTAATAATGTAAACCTTAAAGTACTGATCCGTATCCGGGGCAGTGGTTTGTAAGTCAGAATCTTTACAAACAAAACCTACATAACCCACACCGTAATAAAGGCTGTATTCACGAGTAAAGCCATTGAAGTTAATGGTATTTGGCAAGGTATAGGTGGTTCCGCCATCAACGTGATAACCAATTATGATTCCGTTCTCGTAAGTGAATTGGTCAATTTCTGGAGCGTTAAATTCTTGATAATACTGGAAGTCGGGATCTCCAGGATTGTTAAATGGCAACCAGTCTTCGTAAAGCGCGATGGCGTCAATAATACGATAACTTAGTCCGGCACCGGGAGGGCCTTGTGGTCCTGGAGGACCTGGAACATTGCTTTGATAAGAACAGGCACTTATACTTAAACCGAGGAGGAGAATGAGGAGCTTTTTCATTTTGATTCGTTTTTAAATTTCGATTTCTATTAATTAAAATATCGTGCCAAAAAAGAATTAGGCAATTCTACCCCAATCCATTTTCCCCGCTTTTCGTTTTCTAAATTCTTTGATAATATCTTGATGATCTTTGGCGGATAGTTCCGGATCAGCATCGAAAAGATCTTGCAAAGCGCGGCGGGATAAATCCATAATTGGAGTGTCTTCCTTTAAATCTGCCAAACGCAAATTAAGCATACCACTTTGTTGGGTACCCAATAAGTCCCCCGGTCCTCTTAGCTTTAAATCAACATCTGCAATCTCAAAGCCATCTTGGGTGCGCACCATAGTTTTCATTCGAACTCTGGCCTCTCGGCTTAGCTTGGAACCGGTCATTAATATGCAGTAGCTTTTCTCGGCTCCACGGCCTACCCTTCCACGGAGTTGGTGCAGCTGACTTAAGCCAAACCTTTCGGCCGATTCAATAACCATAACTGAAGCATTAGGAACATTCACTCCTACCTCAATAACTGTGGTCGCTACCATGATTTGGGTTTTACCAGAAGCAAAGCGCTGCATTTCAAAATCCTTATCCTCGGGTTTCATTTTACCATGAACCACGCTCACTTGATATTTGGGCCTTGGAAAAGCTCGGCAAATGCTCTCATAGCCATCCATCAAGTCTTTATAGTCCATTTTTTCCGACTCCTCAATTAAGGGATAAACGATGTAAATCTGTCGGCCCTTATCAATTTCAGCCTCCAAGAAACCGAACAGACTATTACGGTCTTTATCAAAAGCATGCTTAGTGCTTATCGGCTTTCTACCGGGCGGCAATTCATCAATAATCGAAAGATCTAAATTGCCATAGACACTCATCGCCAAAGTACGTGGAATGGGCGTAGCGGTCATCACCAAAATATGTGGCGGCAATTTGTTTTTCTTCCACAACTTTGCTCTTTGAGCCACACCAAAGCGATGTTGTTCATCCACTACAGCTAGGCCCAAATTTTTATATTTCACCTTATCTTCTAGCAGGGCGTGGGTACCTATCAAAATGTGGATTTCTCCCGACTCCAAGCGACTATGTATCGTTCTGCGTTCAGCAGTTTTCACCGATCCGGTTAATAGTGCCACCTCTACTGGCATATCTTCAAGTAATTCTGATATACCTTGAAAATGTTGTTGGGCAAGGATTTCAGTAGGCGCCATTAAGCAAGCCTGGAATCCATTATCAATGGCAATCAAAATGCTCATCAAGGCAACCATGGTTTTTCCCGAACCTACATCTCCTTGTAAAAGGCGATTCATATGCTTTCCGTGGCGGACGTCGCTTCGAATTTCCTTGAGTACTCTTTTCTGAGCGCCAGTAAGTTCAAAGGGTAAAACCTCTTTATAAAAACGATTAAAAACCGAAGCAACCTCAGGAAATGAATAACCTTGGAATTCCCGGTGATGTTGGCGTTTTTGGGCTGCCATCTCCATCTGAAAAAAGAATAACTCCTCAAACTTCAGTCTAAGTCGAGCCTGTTCCGCCTGTTCTAAGCTTGAAGGGAAATGGACTTGCATCAGGGCTTCTTCGCGCTTCATTAATTGGTAGCGCTCAAGAAAGTGAACTGGGAAAAAATCAGGCAAGGCGCCATGCAGTTGTGGTAAGAGCACCTTCGTAAGTTTTGCCAAGCCCCTATTATTTAAGCCCTTCTGATTTAGCTTTTCGGTACTTGGATAAAGAGGCTGTAAACCACGAATAGGGCTTTTTTTAAAGTCAAGCTCCAATTCAAGGTCGGGATGCGCAAAGCTAAGCTTGCTATTAAATAGGCTTGGCTTGCCATAAAGCACATAGTTCTGGTTGAGCTTTAAGGATTTCTCAATCCACTGCGCTCCTTTAAACCAAACTAATTCTACCTCTCCAGTTTCATCCTTAAAAGTAGCCTTCAGTATTTTAGACCTCCCTTTACCAGCTTGCGATTCCAAGTGTGTTATTTTCCCTAATAATTGCACCTCTGCCGAAGCCCCGATCAACTCATTAATCTTACAAAATCGGCTACGATCCACATAGCGGTAAGGGTATAGTTGAAGAAGATCGGCATAACGGAAAATATTAAGCTCCTTCTTTAGAAGATCCGCTTTTGCTGGCCCTACTCCCTTTAGATATTCTATGGACGTGCTTAGAATCGACATGCCACAAAGATAGAGTCCAAATAAAAAGAGATGCCAATTACTCAATAGGCCTTTTTAAACAAGCATTTAATATTATTTTTACCTTGAAACTACTACTATGCTTCGAACTCTGTTTTTCCTTATTCTAAGTTTAAGCCTCTCCGCCCAAAATTTGCAATTAGCTTGGTTTACTCAAAGCGACAATATTAATGTTGTAGATAGTGAGATGGATCCTTTTGGTAATATTATCCTTGCCGGAACCTTTACCGGCATAGTAGATTTTGACCATGGCCCACATGCACGACTTGATACCGCCGATGGCATTTACGATATGTTTGTAGCGAAATATGATCCCTACGGCAATCTTTTATGGGCCCATTCCTTGGGCAACAACAATCCCGAAAAAATTAAAGCCATTGATGTAGATGCCAATGGAAATATTTATGCGGTTGGAGAATTTACCCGCAGCATGGATTTTGATCCGGGGCCTGGAGTTACCACCTTGAGCGTTGTAGGCTTTGCCGATATTTTTCTTTGGGCTCTTAAGCCGAATGGCGATTTGTTATTTGCCAAGTCCTTTGGTGATGGTTCCTTGGAAAGTCCGAATGATATTTCCGTAAATGATCAAGGTGAAATTGCCATGACCGGCTTTTTCTGGGGAAATGGAGATATGGATCCCACCACTGGTTATGCCCCCGTTTTTAATAATGGCCTATCAGATATTTTCGTTCTTCGTCTTTCAAGCAGTGGCAGTATTCTCTGGGTGCGTTATTTCGGCGCAAGTAAGGAAGATCAAGGCCTTAATGTGGAAATGGCAAATAATGGCGAAATATTTCTACAAGGCTTCTACAAAGATTCGGTAGATTTTGATCCCGACACCAATGCCACCGAGACCTTTTACTTGGATGAAACAGTGAGTGGAGGAGGATTCTATTTACACCTTAGTCCCCAAGGTACTTTTCAATCAGCCTTCTCTAATACCCTGGTGCCACAACACATGAAGTTGTTAAATAATACGGAGCTTCTATTCTCGGGTTTCTTTAGTGGAAGTCAAGATTTTGACCCTGATAGTACTGGTAGTTTTAACCTTAATGCCGTGGGCGCCCAAAACCCAATGTTTGCCTGGAAACTTGATACCGCCTGGAATTTTGCCTGGGCCAAAATGTGGAATTCGGCATCTTTAGGAAAAAGCAGCATGCAC
Source organism: Bacteroidota bacterium (assembly GCA_024742495.1). GTDB lineage: Bacteria > Bacteroidota > Bacteroidia > Flavobacteriales > Schleiferiaceae > Croceimicrobium. The sequence goes on along the minus strand of JANSYJ010000002.1, from coordinate 226,877 downwards.
CTAAGTAGAGATGGAAGTGAGGGCATCGTTTTATCCGGCACCTTTACGAGCAGCATTGATTTAGATCCCGGAACCGCCGTAAATAGCCGAAGCAGTCAAGGCTTTGAAGACGTTTTCGTTGCTCACATTGATTCGGTCGGCGACTATTTATATGGTGAAACTTGGGGGAGCTCTAATACAGATTACCCCGGTTTTGCGATGGTAAATAGCAATGGCGAATTATACTTAGCAGGGAGATTCTTTGGCACTCAAGATTTTGACCCAGACCCAGCAATTACCGACAATGGCACGGCTATTAGCTTACAATCCTACCTGCTAAAAATGACCTATTGCAATGAGGTTTATGGCTATGATACCATAACTGCTTGCAACTCCTATCGCTGGATTAACAACTATCATTACAATGACAATAGCAACGGCGACCGTTACATCCTACAAAGTCCCGGGGGTTGTGATTCCCTAGTTTTTCTGAATCTTACTATTAACTTCATCGACTCCAGTGCCTATCAATTAAACGATAGTACGCTGGCTGCCAGACAAGGCTTAGCCACCTACCAATGGATAAATTGCAATACTGGACTAGCCATTCCTGGTGCCACAGCGGGGCGCTTTGTTCCAGATACTGCCGGCAATTATGCGGTTATCGTAAGCACCACAAATTGCGTCGATACCAGTGCTTGTCTTAGTTTTAATATTCCGATTTCTGTAAAAGAAATTCCCTTCCCGAAAATGCTGAGTGCTTATCCAAACCCCAGTTCTGGCATAGTTACTCTACAATCGGATTTTAATTTCCATGATACGCAAATTCTAATCACCGACCTTCAAGGTAAAGTCTTGTATAAAGATCTTATAAAATCAGGCTTTGAATACCAGTTTGAATTGCCCGAAGAAAAAGGGATTTACTTAGTTCACCTTCTTCAAGAAGATCATAGGCAAAGCTTACGCTTAATTAAGAATTAGGGGTCTATATTTGTTAAATCGCAAAAGCAAAGCACATAGAGATTAGCGCGAAGCCGCGCTCTTTAATAAACCAGCTAAGGGAGCTAGGGCAATACCGTGGCCTCTTAATCAGTTTTGCACGTCGCGATTTTCAGGTGCGCTATGCCCAAACCTTTTTAGGTGCCCTTTGGGCATTTATCCAGCCACTCATTACGGTTGCGGTGCTTTATATGGTTTTTAATACCGCTTTAAAAGCTGATACCGCCAAGATTCCTTTTTTAAGTTATGCCCTCAGCGGATTGGTTTTTTGGGGCTTCTTTAATTACACATTAAGCCAAGGTGCATCGGCCTTAATTCAGGCGCGCACTATGTTGCAAAAAATCTATTTCCCAAGAATTCTTCTGGTTCTTTCCAAAAGCTTGGTAGCCGCAGTAGATCTACTATTTGTTCTGCTCATATTCCTAGTTCTTGCTTTCGCAGATTTAGGCTCTGGACTAGAGATGTTATCAAGTTTTATTGCTGCATTAGTTTTAGCCTTTTTGGCCGCGCAAGGATTAGCCTTATGGTTTTCGGCATTAAGCATCCGCTTTCGCGATCTCCAGCAAATAATTCCCTTTTTTAGTCAGCTTCTGTTCTTCCTTAGCCCCATTGCTTACAGCCCAGCCTTATGGTCTGAAAATATCGCTCAGCAATACCATTATCTATTGTATTTAAATCCAATGTTTACCGTACTAGAGCTATGGCGCCTGGGTGTATTTGGCTTGGAACCTTTGCTTCATAGCACCGGATTAATTATTGGCTCCCTTAATTGCTTATTCCTATTTCTTAGCGGTTGGCTCTATTTTCAAAGATCCGAGGCTAAAATGGCCGATTTATTATGAGTAATGCCCTAGAAATAAAATCATTAGGAAAGGAATACCGGATCAATAAATCCGAGAAATTCTGGGCACTTAAAGCGCTTAATCTCGATTTAAAAGAAGGTGAGGTTTTAGGCTTAATTGGAGCCAATGGTGCCGGGAAATCTACCCTTTTAAAAATCCTTTCTCGAATTACTATACCTAGCGAAGGGACAGTTAAAGCCTATGGAAAGTTAGCCTCTTTGCTCGAAGTTGGAACCGGTTTTCACCCGGATTTGAGTGGACGTGAAAATATCTACTTAAATGGAAGCATTTTAGGAATGAGCCGCCAAGCCATCAGCAAACGCTTTGAGGCAATAGTTGATTTTGCGGGGGTACGAAAGTTTTTAGACATGCCCGTGAAACGCTACAGCAGCGGCATGTTCGTTCGACTAGCATTTTCGGTGGCTGCCCATTTAGATGCCGACATCCTCCTAATTGATGAAGTGCTAGCCGTGGGTGATGCCGAGTTTCAGAAGAAATGCTTGAACCGCATGGAAGACATTGCTAAGGAGCAAGCCCGAAGCATCATTTTTGTAAGCCACAATATGGGAGCCATTCACAGTCTTTGTGACCGAGTTGCTTGGTTGGATAATGGTCAATTAAAAGCGCTTGGCAAGCCCAATGAGATAATTGAAAAATACCTAGAAGGCCTAAACCAAATAAATGAGAACATTGCAATTCACGAGCGCAAGGATCGTGAGGGCGACGGACGAGCTCGATTTAGTCAGGTGAATGCTCGCAACCAAGCTAATTCGATTTTAATTAGTGCAGGTGAAGCCCTTTCTGTAGATCTCCAATGGGACACTTCCGAGCCAAGTGCAGAAATACGAATTGAGCTGCACCTCTTTAATAGCCGTGGAAACTATCTAAGCACTTTTCAAAAATCACTTCAGGCCGGGCAAAACAGTGCAAAATTGACTATTCCAAACCTGAGTCTAATGCCCGGTAAATTCTTCTTTAACTGTCATCTCTATTTAGATGGCATTCGGGCTGATTTTGTTGGACGCGCTTCCTACTTCGAGGTAGTATCGGACGATTGGGAACAAAATGAAGTTGCTGTTCAGAGACAAAACCCGGGTGTTCTCCTTGATCATAAATGGGAGAATTTTTTCGATAAGGGCTAAATAAAGGTCTGCAGCCTAAATGCTATTCTTACTGATAATACCTAGCCCTAAATAGGATTCACGATTTTATAATCAAATGCGCTTAACAGCTCTTTATTCAAATAGGAGTTTATGTATTCCACATCCTCCGGCTTCAAATCCTTTCGCCATTCCTCATTGAGGTAATACTTCTGATAGTCTTTATGCGAAACATTCGCATCCTTGGTAGATTTCGAATAATTCGCAAAATCGGAACTGATGGTTTTAAGTTCAAAAAAAGCTTGAATCTTTAGCAGCTCTGCCCCATAATCCGCTAATAAGGATTCATAGGTCATATTATAAGTCTTTTCCGGGAAAGCGGATTTGAGCTTTAAATAAGACTGATTTTTAAAATTCCAGAGCTCTATAGGGTTCTCGAATTTACTGGCGGGAGCGTGATCCCTTCCTCTTAGCTTCCATGGCGATCTTATGAATTCTGAAAAACTAGCTGGCATCGGTCCATGATAATGATAAGGACGCTTATAGAGCGATAAAAGAAAGGAATAGGGATTTTTAGAAAGGCTTATAAAGCAGCATTGATGCAAATCCTTAAAATCTTCCACTAAAGGCATGAGAACCGCTGAATGCTTCCAGCCTAAATTTTGCTTACTTGTAAAATTGAAATAGAGGTCCTTGCTACCTTCACTAAGCAATAAAAGCTTATTCCTTGGCACCGTGCCGCGCAGCTGATTTACCTCAAAATTCTGATCAATGAGCTTCGACAGATAATTCGTTCCTGTATTTCTTTCGCCGTAGAGCTTTATGATCTTCATCCTTTCAATTTTCCCGGAGTGTACAAATAGCGCCAAAAGAGGGCTTCCCTTGCTTGAGGCAAAAATAACATCCTTAAAGAAGTAGCTTGATTTTAGCGAAAGAAAAAACGAGGATACGCCAATAAAGCGGCATTTGTTCTAAGTTTTAAGGGCCAATTTTAAACGCTTCCAAAAAGGCACTTGCAATTCGCGTTTAAATCGGGCATGGGCCTCCTTTACCAATTGCGCGTCAAAACGATTTAAAGCTTCAATTTGCGGTCGATACTTATCATTAAGCTCCTCCCACATTGCAGCCGAGGCTCTCTGATTAACCTTGGGATTATAGTAAGACTCGAAGCCCAACTTCAAACTAAGATCTAGAGCTGCTAAGGGCAAGTCGGCAGCGGAGGCAATCCAATCAAATTCAAGTAGTTGATCAATCGCCTTTAGGTAGCTTTCCTCATTAACCCTGCCTTCATGCCAAATACCAGCCAGCATTCGCGTTTGCCAATTATCGGCATATGAACTTTCTAAAAAATCCTCAAATCCATTATAGCTGCTAAACTCCTTCTGCAGCCTTTCTTCTTTCGAATGCGCCAAATGAACGTAGCGGGAAATGACCCGATCACTTGCATTTCGCAACATAGTAGCCTTATAATACGTTTCGGCTTCCTGCATAAGGACGCTACTAAAATGCCCGTGTATAAAAGACCTATCCTTTTCAATGGCCTCTTTAAACCCCGGGTCTTGGTCACCGGCGATAAGGGCCGAATTAGGTAATCCATAGTATTGATGAAGAATATTCACCAAAGCACTTCCACCGGTTTTAGGCAGGTGCAGAAAAATTAGTTTTCTTTGATTGCTCATAGCAAATTATGCGTCCTCCATTTATAATCATTGGCATGCACCGCAGCGGGACTTCAATACTGACAAAAGTACTGGAGAAATCCGGCATCTTTATGGGCGTTGTAAAAGACCATAATTATGAAGCCATGCATTTTCTTAGCATTAATCAGCAGGTACTTTGGAAAGGAGGCTTCGATTGGCATAAACCCGGCATTCCCTTAGCAAAGGATTGGCACGCTATTCCCGCCGCTGAGCTTTACCGAGAGCACTTTCGTTTAAATGGAAAAATAGCACAATTAAAACAAGCCTTACGCAATGAAGCCTGGGGATGGAAGGACCCACGAAATACCTTCACTCTAGAGATGTGGTTAGACAAATTTCCAAATGCAAAGGTGATTCACTTAATCCGGAATCAATCGGATGTTATTGCATCTTTACAGAAGCGAAATAAATTAGCGGGGGAAGTGGAGGCTCCCGAGCTTTCCGATCGCGAATATTGCGCAAAGCTATGGCTGGAATATGTAAATCAAGGTCAAAGCTTCGCGCATAAATTAGGACCTCGATACCTTGAATTACACTACGAGAAACTCCGCGATTTTGAGCCCGAAAGCATTAAGGCCCTGGAACAGTTTTGTCAAAGACCGATTGTAAAACAGCTAAAAAAATACCTGCATTGATTCCAAAGGTCTCCGTAATTGTTCCCAACTACCAGCATGCGCGCTATTTAAAGCAGCGGCTTGATAGCATTAGCTCACAGACATACCAGAATTTTGAAGTTATTCTTTTGGATGATGCGAGTGCGGATGAAAGCGTGACTATCTTGAAATCCTATGCCGATCAACATGAGCATTGGAGCTTTTATCCAAATCAAAGCAATAGTGCCAGCCCCTTTAAGCAATGGCAAAAAGGAATTAATTATGCCCGCGGCGAGTTTATTTGGTTTGCCGAAAGTGATGATTTTGCAGATCCTAAATTCTTAGAAAGCTTAGTTCCGATTTTAGAAGAAAAGCCTCAAGTAGGTATCGTTTATGCCCAGTCGATGCTCATTGATGAATTAGGAGATCAGATCAACTCCTATGAAGAGAATTTACGTTTTATCTATAAATCTGAGGCCTGGCAAAAAGACTTTGTAATAAGCGGTAAAGAAGCTTGTCGCAAATGGTTGTTTTACCATAACCCCATCCCCAATGCCAGTGGCGCCCTAATCCGAAAATCGGCCATTGATGATATTGGCGGTCCGGAAACAGAAATGCGTTTGAATGGTGATTGGCACTTTTATGCTAAAGTTCTCCTGAAATATGACCTTGCTTTTAAAGCTCAAATTTTAAATTACTTTAGAGTTCATCAAAAAACCCAGCGTTCTAAATCGATTAAACGCGCTTCGGTTTACAGTGAGCTTATCGCCATTAACAAACTATTGCGAGAAGGCCTAAACAAAGCCGATAAGGAAGCGGATGCTGCCATGGATGAATTTGCGAATTGGTGGATTGGCAACTTACCTTATCACAGTCTAGATTCCGAAAATCGAAGCTTAAATCGTAAGCACTATCAAACTTTTAAAAGCTATAAGAATCATCTCCCCTGGCGCATTTTCCTAACTTTCGTAATTAGTTACTTACGTGATGCGCTGAAGTGGCTAGGAATATTAAAACCTTTAAAAACCCTCAGAGCCAGATTGTATCCTGGTAAATATTGGACTAAATGAAAGCCCCTTTCTACTCCATAGTAATTCCCGTATTTAATGCGGCCGACACCTTGGAAGATTGTTTGGAATCTGTTTGGGAGCAAAGCCTATCCGACTATGAGCTTATCCTTATTAATGATGGTAGTACCGATGGAAGTGGCGACTTTTTAGAAAATTGGACGGAGCAAAAGACGGGATTGCAATTCTCCATCATACATCAGGAAAACAAAGGATTGGGTGCCGCCCGCAATACTGGCATTGAGCGAGCAGGTGGGAAATTTATTGCGCTGCTTGATGCCGATGATATTTGGCATCCTCAAAAATTATATTCCTGCCATCAATATCTGCAAAGAAACCTAGATACAGATGTTCTTTATCATCGGGTAGAAAACTTTGGACTAAACCAATCTTATGCTCGGCATACCTTTCCCATTAAAGGCATTGATGATTTTATCGAAAAAGGTTGTCCCTTGGTACCCTCTGCAAGCATCATTAGATGCGCCTTAGCCCAAGAATACTATTTCCAAACCGATTCCGAATTCCACGGTGCAGAGGATTTATACTTATGGTTGGAACTTTTAAAGGCTAAAGCTAGCTTTTGTTATTGGCCAGAAGCATTGAGCTATTATCGTGAAGAAGGTGGCATGAGCACGCGCATTGACGACCATTTAAGGAATGTTCTAAATGTTTATGAACACTTTTACCGCCTTAATCGAATTAGCAAAAAGGACTATGAGATGGCCACTCAACGAAAATATTATGAAGCCGCACGGTTTTACCAAAAGCGCGGAAATCATCATCAAGCACACCACTACTACTCGGTAGCGGATAGTAAGAGCCTAAAAATTTTAGGTTTAAGGATTTTAAACCGATTAGGAATTACAATTTAATTTACACCTCGTTTAAGGCGGTAAGCCCGGATGTAATCCATTGGATCTTTAAGCCTGCCACTTTGTTGTAAATGCTTCATCATGGCTTCAAAGCGTCCATGCTCCGAATAGGTGTTTAAAGAACCTCTTAATGCATTCGCTAAATTTTGAAGATAGCGCTGATTATTGCTATTGGGAGAATGCAAATTAAGGGCCGCCAAGGCATCCGCAAATTCCTTTCGCTGCAGATGCAGCTCAGCCTTGGTGAGTAGTACATTTTCAAATTGTGGCGAAATTGCCAAGGCCGTATCTGCCATGGCTAAAGCCTGATCAACAGCTCCTTTTCGAGCATAATACTGCATGAGAGCATCCCAAACTAAAACATTATAAGGCGCATAGTTTTTGGCAGCCTCTAATTCAATTAATGCCTTATCGGCTTGGCCTGTAAAGAGCAGTCCTTTTCCGGAATAATAAGGAATAGGGTTGGCATAATTATCTACCGTGTACCAAGCTGGATCGAATACCGCCTCCGCCGCAGGAATTATGGCGCGAGCATTCTGCTGAGCATTTGCCATTAACACCTCATCCATTTTTAGCTCACTATTGAAGCGTTGGTAATTTACAAAGAGACCAATTACTAGAAATGCCGGCAGTAAATATCCAAGGTATGGCACAGTACTAGCTCCTTTGGCACTAGCAAATGGAATAGCCAGAAACAGCATAAAGAAAAGCATGTGGGGAGCTCTTTCGAAGGGAAAATCGGAAAATGAAAAAGCAGCCAATGCCAGCAAACCGAATAATGCCGCAAGATTTAAGGTGCGTTGGTTTTTATCCTCCAAACGGCTAAGGTTCTTTAGGATTTGTAGAAAACCCAATACAAATAAGGCCAGGTATAGCACTAAGCCCAGAAAGCCCATTTCCGCCCAAATCCATATGAAATCATTGTGCGGACGTTGAATATGAGTAATTCCTTGACCCACGCTAAAATCTACATTCTCTAAACCGTACTTAGGAAAAAGCAGCTTCCAGTTACCCCCTCCAACACCGCTTATGGGATGCTCCTTAATCATCTCCATGCTGTTCTCCCAAAAAGCCATCCGCTTTTGAACATTACTGCTATTGGTAAAACCCGCCTTTATTTGTGGTGAGGCAAATAAGCCAATTAGAATGAGTAATGCTCCACCTACTAAACCAATAGTCCAGTTGCGTGAAATCTTAATATCGCTTTGCTTTTTAACTTGCCAAATTAAGGCGCTTATTGCGCTGGCTATAAAAAGAGACAGCCATACACCTCGAGTTCTTAAAACGAACATCTCAATGAGCATGTGAATCGTTAAGACCATAGCGCCTTTAGACCAGCTTCCTTTTAAAATAGCCCAAGCCGCCAAAACCAAAGGAAAGCTTAGCATAATGGCCGAGGCCAAAAGGTTCTTATGACTAAAGCGTGCTTGAATAACATAAATATTTTCGAAGAAGTCTCCGGAACCAAGGGCTTCCAACAGCTCAACTAATGCAGGTATAGCAGCCCCCGCCGCAAATAGTAAGTTCGCTTTGAGGAGTAGCTCAGTACTTAAACTCTTCGATCCAATATGATGGCAAAGAGCGAAAAAGGCTACTACGAAAATAAAAACCCGCGCCATGAGCGCATAAGATTCTGAGGGATTGTAAGCCCATGATCTGCTTAGAGCCACCAGCAATGCGAAAGCAATTAAGCTTAAACTAATCCACCTTGGGAATCGTGCCTTAAGGATTGACCTATCTAGCAGTAATCCAGCTAGTAACAAAGCACCTAAGAGTAAATAACGAGACAAAAGCGTATCATCTTGAAGGTCGCTTACCTTGATTAAAGGCAGGAGGATCATCATTAACCAAAAAATAATACTGAAGCCACGAGGCTTAGATGCCGAGTTCGCCATGAGAAGGATTTTGCGCTAAAGTAAACAATCAGGCTGCTTATTTGTCTTTGTACATTGCGGATTAATCCCTACCCTGCATGAACTCAAAACCTGACTCCTCCCTACGCAAACGCAGCCTCCTAGAGCAAGGCAAACTCCACCATCACTATCACCGGCGAAAAGGGAGCTACCATTTTATAGGAAAGAATTTCATTAAACTGGTCAGCAGCATTTTAGTGATTGGCCTAGCTTTATTTTTGGTCAACAAGTATTTGATTGACATTGACGCACTAATGGCAGAACATATCTCCCACCTGAGTCAATTTCAAGTGCTGGGGGTGTTTTTTATGAGTGAGAGCGTTTTGGGCATACTCCCTCCTGACCTTTTCATTATTTGGTCGAAAAGCCAAGCAAACGAATGGTTAACAGTTGGCTTTTTAGCCACCCTTAGCTATTTAGGTGGTCAAGTATCTTTTCAAATTGGTAGATGGATTAATCATATTCCCCGCTTCCATCAATGGGTGCACACCAAGTATCAAAGTAGCTTGGAACAATTTCAAAAATTTGGGGCCTTAGTTATTGTTTTGGGGGCCCTAACCCCTTTACCCTTCTCCCCCATTTCCATACTTAGCGGCAGCTTAGAATATTCGCGAAGGCGTTACAGTCTCTTGGCTTTAAGCCGATTTGCGCGATTTTTCATTTATGCCAGCTTCCTTTTCAAACTATAAGCAATAGGTACTTTAATTTAGCGGCATGAAAACGGCTGCTGAAATATTTCGTGATCACCTCGCTCAAACCACTCCCTTTCCTATGGGAATTGAAATTGAAAGGGCGGAAGGCTCTTGGTTGTATGGGCCGAATGGTGAAAAATATTTGGACCTCATCTCCGGGGTTGGTGTTTCCAATATTGGCCATGGGCATCCAAAATTAAAGGAGGCCATTCACCAGCAAGTGGAATCCCATCTTCATACCATGGTTTATGGCGAATATGTGCAATCTGGACCAAGCCGCTTGGCGGAAAAACTTGTATCTCTATTACCGGAGCAACTAAATTGCTGCTACTTTGTAAATAGTGGTGCTGAGGCGATTGAAGGTGCGCTAAAGCTGGCTAAGCGCAACACGGAAAGAAGTGAATTAGTAGCATTTCGTGGCGGCTATCACGGCAGTACCCATGGTGCTTTAAGTGTTAGCGGAAATGAAACTAAAAAACGTGCTTATAGACCTTTGCTAAATGATGTCCGTTTTCTAAACTTCAATGCGGTAAATGAGCTTTCTCAAATTACTCATAAAACAGCGGCAGTTGTTGTAGAAACCATACAAGGTGATGCTGGGGTTCGCATTCCTGATCTTGGATTTTTAAAGGCACTTCGCGCTAGATGCACTGAGGTCGGGGCGCTTTTAATCCTGGATGAAATTCAAAGTGGCATGGGCCGCTGTGGAACTTGGTTTGCTTTTGAGCAATTTGGGATTGTACCCGATATTCTTTGTACAGCCAAGGCCTTGGGCGGAGGTTTACCGATTGGAGCTTTTATAAGTGACCGAGAAATTATGCAGGTTTTCACTGAAAAACCGATGCTTGGTCATATTACCACCTTTGGCGGCAATCCAGTATGCTGTGCTGCTGCGCACGCCACTATTGAAATCATTGAATCTGAAAATCTGCTCGAAACAGTAGAAGCCAAAGGTGCTCTAATAGAAGAACTGCTTAGTCAGGCAAAACGCATCGTGGAAATCCGCAGAAGGGGCTTATACTTTGCTATTGATTTTGAGACCGAGGAAGAGGTCCAAAAAATTGTACTTGGTTTATTGGAGCAGGGCTTAATAAGCTTTTGGTTTTTAAGCTGTCCGCATAGTTTCCGCATCGCTCCGCCCCTAAACATTTCCGAGGAAGAAATTCGATTCGCCTGCCAGCTGATTGTGGAAGAAATTAAAAAACTGGACTAGTTAAAAATCTTAGCTAGTTTATCCATGGAAATGGGCTTTTCAATATAGGATTTAACGATCTCACGATCTTCGGCCTCCTTTAAATCAGAAGGATCGATACTGGATGAAAGCATGTGGATGGCGAAATTCTTCTCGATACTCAAAGTTTCCAGGGCATCCAAGAATTCGAAACCATTCATTAATGGCATTTTAATATCCAATAGAATTATGTTCGGTAATAGCTCGCCACTACTTAGCATGTCTAAAGCCAGTTGGCCGCTTGAGGCTTTATAAAGTTGAATCTCAGGATTAAAACGGAGCACCGTTTTTTCATTAATCATAAGATCAATGGGGTTGTCATCAATAAGTAAGACAACTTTAGTCATTGAGTGTTTCTTTGGGTAATAGAACGGTAAAAGTAGTTCCTTTTTTTTCTTTGGAAGTTACTTCTACCTTACCTTTTAAGCTATCCACCACTTCCTTTAAAATATACAAGCCAAGTCCAGAACCTGGATGCTCCGATTTTACTTTGAAGAACATATCAAAGAGCTGTGCATGCTTATCGGCCGGAATTCCAATTCCATTGTCGGAAATTTCAATTTCATACCAAGCATCACTTTCGGCAAGCCTAAGTTTGCACCAAGATTTCGATTTTGCTATATCGCGGTATTTAATGGCATTGGTTAGGAGGTTATTTAGAACTATTTCAATTCGGTAAGGATCACTAATGAGCGTTTTAATCTCATAGTCGGTAATAAAATCCAGTTCTCGATAGCCGGGGATAAATCGAAATTTATGCTGCATTTCCTCTACAATTCTCGGAACAAAAACTTCGCTAAGATCCACCTCAAATCTCTTGTTACGAGAGTATTCTAAAATATTACGGATATAGCTGTCCATGCTTTCGGTGGCATCCTGAAGCATTTTGGCATAAATCTTAGTTTCTGGTAAATGCTTTGAATTTTCAATTAAATTGACCAAGCCCATGATACTCGAAAGAGGCGCCCTCAGGTCGTGAGATATACTGTAAACAAATTGATCCAGTTCCTTATTATTGAGCTCAAGATTAATATTTTTCTCTCGCAAGGATTCATTGGCAACATAGAGCTCGGTTACATCTTCAACCAGCATGGTAAAACCAAAAATAGCACCTGAAGCCTCGCGAGCTGGAGCAAAATTCAGCTTTAACTGATAGGTATCCGATTCGCGATCCCAAGCCAGGTACTCTTGCTTATGATTGCCTTTCAAAGCTTGATTTCCTAATCGTAAAAAAGTTTCAACTAAAGTAGGTGGTATGGCCTCCTGATGATCTTGACCTTCTGCAAGATGAACATTAGTGAAATGAAGCCAAGCCTTTATGGCCGCGGTATTAAAAGACATCAACTGGAAAGCACGATCAAATAAAAGGAAGCTATTGGGAGTAGAGTTAATGATGGCCAAGTGCCTTTGTTCCAGCTGTTGCAACTCTGCTTTCGAATTAAGCTCCTCAATGCGATGTTGTAAAACTTCAGCTGCCTTTTCTAGCAACTCTTGGTGCACACTTCTAAAGAAGTGTTTTTGCTCACTTTCTCCATTAATTACTCCGTAAATTTTCCCACGAACCATAATGGGTACCGCCACTTCAGAGCCGGCATCAAAATGGCGGCTGATATAATAAGGGTCTTCTGCGCAATCGCCAGTAAGATAGGATTTACCTGTTTTAGCCACATGTCCCGTTATACCTTGATCAATAGGCACTTTAACAATCGAAGCCACATCGCGCAGGTCCTTTCTTTGATTGCCAAAAGCGGCTACTGGAATCAAAAGGTCACCTTCCTTCTTTAAAATAAGGGCATCCTCAAAGTAGAGCTTAGACAGCAATTCGTCGATGAGCACCCAAAGCAATTCTTTCTCATCATCAACCTTAATGGCCTTAACCAAGAAATTGCTCTTTAGCTTTTCAAAGCGGTGCATTAAATAGAGGTCGGTAACCTCATCCATGCCAATGGCTAAAAATTGCAGCTCCTCTCCATCGTAAGCGGCATGTGCCTCGGCCTCAATACGAGCTTTGCGCTGATTTAAATTTAGGTTATAGGAGAATTGGATTTGCCTTTGATCTTTATCGATCTTTTGCAAGGCTTGTTGCCAATGTTTGGTGTAAGTCTCCCCTTCGAATTGATTAAACAATTCTTTTAGAGACACCTGATCTTCATCCACGCCATAAACTGCCATGAGCTTTTTGAAGGCGGTATTCTGGTATACAAAATTGAGATTTGAATCGAGAAGAGCGCAATATTCTCTTCGGATGTTCCCAAGCAATTCGAGCATTTGGGTATCACGGGAAAGGGCCGACTTCATAATTATGGTATCAGATATGCCATTAATAAGATAATTTCAGCCCCCCTCAGAACATCTAAACTATAAAAATAAAGATTTGTTCACTAATGAACTAATCTGGAAAAACCTTACCAGGGTTTAAAATCCAATTTGGATCCAATTGCTTTTTTATGGCCTTCCTTATTTCCAACTCGGTATTATTAAAAACAATATCCAAGTAATCCTTTTGTACCAAACCAATTCCATGCTCTCCACTTAGGGTACCACCAAGACTTTTCACAAGTTGAAAGATCTCCCGAATTCCTTTTGGTAAATCATTTTCCCAGGCTTCATCGGATAAATCCGCCTTAAGAATATTTACATGCAGGTTTCCATCGCCGGCATGACCATAGCAAACCGATTGAAAACCATATTTAGCGCCAATTTCCTTGACCCCTTTTAGGAGCTTCGCAAGTTCTGCACGGGGAACAACGGTATCCTCTTCCTTATAAATGGAATGTGACTTTACGGCCTCCCCAACTTTGCGCCTTAATTTCCACAGAGCCGCTTTTTCCGAAGCGCTTTCCGCCAATAGCACCTCCTCAGCTCCATAGCCCTCCACGATTTCCCCAATAGCCAGGCAGTCATCCATCAGTACCTCCTCATTATTTCCGTCCAGCTCTACTAGTAGATGCGCTTTTACATTTGGCCCTAGAGGAAGGCTTACTCCATCAACAAATTTCAAGGTATAATCAATGGCGTCTCGCTCCATAAACTCCATAGCCGAAGGGGTAATTCCCGCTTGAAAAATAGCCGATACCGCTTCGCAAGCGCCATCAGCGGAAGCAAAGGGAATTAACATGAGCTTATCGTGTTTGGGATATGGAATTAGGCGAAATACCGCTTTGGTAATAATCCCTAAGGTGCCTTCGCTGCCTACAAAAAGCTGTGTTAAATTATAGCCTGTGCTATTCTTTAACACCCGAGCGCCCGTATTGATAATCTCGCCATTGGCAAGAACTACCTCCAAATCGAGGACATAGGCATTGGTAACTCCGTATTTAACCGCCTTGGGTCCACCTGCATTTAAAGCCAGGTTTCCGCCTAAGCTGCAAGAGCCCCAGCTACTGGGATCGGGCGGGTAAAAGAGTCCTTTTTCCTTACAGGCCTCATGAAATACTTGATTAATAAGGCCGGGCTCCACCGTGGCTTGTAAGTTTCTTACATCTATCTCAATTAAACGATTGAGCCTTTCTGTAGATAAAACCACCCCACCGTGTAAGGGAAGTGCTCCTCCGCTTAAGCCAGTTCTTGCGCCTGAGGTATAAACCGGAATACACCGCGAATTGCAGTGTTTCACAATTTTAGCTACCGCTTCTTTAGTAGATGGCTTCAAAACAATATCCGGCTGAAAATGGTAGTCCTCCGTTTCATCGCTGCCATAAGCAGCCCTTCCTTCTGGCTCATCAATTATTTCAGATATTGCCAGAAAGCTTCGAAAATGTAATCTATCCTCTTCCTCCACGGAAGAATATTCCTTTGGTCTCTTCAAAAAATTCTATTTTAGGCCCGCTTAAAATTACAACAATGGCGTATCGCAATTTTATTATAATTATTGGGCTTTTCATCGGCCTTAATGCTCAAGGTCAAAAACGCGAAGTTACTGTTCAGGATGTTTGGCGAGGAACATTTTACGCGAGAAGTACCAGCGGATTAAGAAGCATGAATGACGGTATACACTTTACCGTGCTTAATGGTCGTGAAGGCAGCATAGACAAATACAGTTATGCCACTGGTGAAAAGGTGGCCACCATTGTTAGTGCCGAGGAAATCAAAGAAAAAACGGGTACTGAAATTAGTTTTGACAGTTATCAATTTAACGCCACCGAGGATAAATTGCTATTGGGAACCGAAACCGAATCTATTTATCGTCACTCCTCGCGTTCTTTCTATTACATCTACGATTTAAAAGATGCCAGCCTAAATCGCATAAATGCGGAAGGTAAACAGCAATTGGCGGATCTTTCCCCAAAGGCAAACAAGGTTGCTTACGTGTATGAAAATCGAATGCACATTCAGGATTTAGATGATCCTAGCAAAAATCAAAGTTTTGGTCTCGGTAAAGAAGATGAACTTATTGCTGGAGCGGTTGATTGGGTATATGAAGAGGAGTTTAGTTTCCACAAGGGCTTTTATTGGTCACCAGAAGGGGATTACATTGCTTACTATCAATTTGATGAGTCGGAAGTCCCAACTTTTTCCATGGATGTTTTTGGGGAGGGCCTATACCCCGCCCAAGATGTTTTTAAATACCCTAAAGCTGGAGAAGTAAATTCAAAGGTGAGCATCCACATCTATGATGTAAACAAGCAAAAAGACTATAAGGTGGAAATCCCTGAAACGGTGGAATACTTCCCACGTATTAAATGGACCACCGAAAATGACGAATTAGTAATTAGTAGTTTAAACCGTCATCAAGACCACTTGATCCTTTGGGAGGTGGAAGTTGAAAAAGGCGGCTTAGAGGTAGAAAAGATGTATGAGGAAAAGGCTCCCTCTTACCTTGACATCAACGATAACTTGCGCTTTTTAGAGGATGAAAGCTTTATATGGACCAGCGAAAAGGATGGTTTTAATCACCTCTATCACTTTAATGAGGAGGGAGAGCTGATCAATCAAATCACCAAAGGAAATTGGGAAGTGACCAAATTTTATGGTTACGATAAAAAAAGTGGCTACTTGTATTATCAAGCAGCCGAAGAGTCGCCTCTTCGCAGAGACATTTATCGCGTTAAGCTCGATGGTAAAGGCAAGCAAAAATTAAATAAGCAGAGCGGTTGGAATGATGCCTTTTTCAGCAGTGGCTTCCAGTTTTTCATCAATCGTTACTCCTCAAGTTCAACACCGACTTACGAAACCCTACATCGTTCGGATGGCAAAGAGTTAAGAGTAATTAATGATAATGCTGCCACCGTGGATCGCATGGCCAAGTACAATCTTTCGGATAAGGAGTTTATGCAAATCCCCAATGCCGATGGCACGCCTTTAAATGCTTGGATGATTAAGCCTCAAGACTTTGACAAAAGTAAAGCCTACCCTGTTTTAATGTTCGTGTATGGAGGTCCAGGTTCTCAAACGGTGGAAGATCGCTATGATGCTTTTAACAGTTTTTGGTATCAGTCTCTAGCTGCTCAAGGCTATATAGTGGTAAGCGTAGATAACCGAGGTACGGGAGCGCGAGGCCGTGACTTCCGCACTCAAACTTATCAGCAATTAGGGAAATATGAAACCGAAGATCAAATAGCTGCGGCCAAATGGCTTGCCAATCAATCTTATGTAAATGGCGACCGCATTGGTATTTGGGGCTGGAGTTATGGCGGTTATATGAGTAGCCTTGGTATTACTAAAGGTGCTGATGTATTTAAAATGGCCATTGCCGTGGCACCGGTTACCAATTGGCGTTTTTACGACAATATTTACACCGAGCGTTACATGCGCACTCCTCAAGAAAATGCCAGTGGTTATGATGATAATAGCCCTATAAACCACGTGGATAAAATGACTGGCGCTTATTTATTAGTGCATGGAAGTGCTGATGATAATGTGCATGTTCAAAATACCATGCGTATGATCTCAAAACTTGTGGCGGCGGATAAGCAATTTGAACTTTTTATCTATCCCGATAAAAATCATGGCATTTATGGTGGCAATACCCGAAACCATCTTTACACCAAAATGACCAACTTCATTTTAGAGAACCTATAAACACCAAGCGACCTTTGGATTAATTTTTGTTAATTCGACGGTCTTTAATAAACACCAACATATGTCAAACTCCGTACAAGTGAAACAAGGTCATCCAAATGGCCTGTATATTTTATTTTTCTCTGAAATGTGGGAACGCTTCTGTTATTATGGAATGCGTGCCTTATTGGCCCTTTACATGGTTAACTCCTTAATGAAAGGAGATTCCGAGGCTTTCCTAATTTATGGAGCTTACACTGGTCTTGTATATGCAGCGGCCGTATTCGGAGGGCGGCTTGCGGATCGTTATTTAGGTTATCGGGTTGCTATTATTCTTGGAGCCATTCTGATGGCTATTGGCGAATTCATGATTTTAGGAGGCAATGAAACCTGGCTACTTATTGGCATGGGTGCAATTATAGTTGGTAATGGTTATTTTAAAGCCAACATTTCTACCATCGTTGGTAAACTCTATGAGGAAAACGATCCTCGCAGGGATTCCGGTTTCACCATTTTCTACATCGGTATTAACCTTGGATCTCTTTTGGCTACTACTATTGTAGCTTACATTGGTGAAGTTTACGATTATAAGTGGGGCTTCGGCTTGGCAGGTCTAGGGATGCTTTCCGCATTGGTTATTTTCTGGTTTTATAGAGAGCGTTATGCTGCCGCTGATGGCCTAGACGTGCGTGAAGAAGGAAAACAAAAAGGACTTTTAGGATTCACCAAACTTAGTTGGGTGATCATTGGTTCTCTAGCAACTATTCCAGCCTGTTATTTTCTGATTTCTCAAAATGAAATTATCGACTATTTATTGGGCGCGGTATTTATCATGGTGTCCTACACCTTAATTAAGAAAGGAATTGAGAAAGGACCAATGTGGCGGGATCGAATGATTGCCTTGGTCATTTTCATTATCATCAATATTGCCTTCTGGGCTAGCTTTGAGCAAGCAGGGACCTCCTTAACCTTATTTGCCAAACGCAATGTAGACCGGATGATTTTTGGTTGGGAAATGCCTGCTACTATGACCCAATCATTTAATGCCTTTTTCATTATTGTAATTGGTGCCATCTTCTCCAAAATGTGGATATGGCTTAGTAAAATTGGACGTAATCCAAGTATACCAATGAAGTTCTCCTACGGAATTCTTCAAGCGGGTCTCGGGTTCCTTGTGGTACTCTTATTCAGCCAATTCGCGGTTGATTACAAAGTGCCTTTGATGACCCTTGTATTCTTATACCTCTTACACACCACTGGTGAATTATTCCTATCCCCTATTGGTTTGAGTATGGTAACTAAACTGGCTCCCTCGGAAATATCCGGCACGGCAATGGGCGGCTGGTTCCTCAGTTATGCCATTGCGAATTTTGTAGCTGGCAAAATCGCGACTCTTACTGGAGCCGAAAACTCCGGTGGTGGAGAAGTCTCCATCGCAGACACCTTTGACACCTATGTTGGCGTATTTACCAATATTGGTTATGTGTTAATTGCCATTGCGATAGTAATTGCAATATTTAGCAAACCACTAAATAAGTTGATGCACGGCGTGCGTTAAACCTAAGTTTTATAAAATCAATAAAAAACCCTAGCAGTTAAATCTGCTAGGGTTTTTTATTGGCCCATGCATATACTTATATCGCTAAATACTATCAAATTAAAATTACGATAATCAATAGCTATATTTGTACTCGAATTAAATAATCAAAATCATGACCAATAATCAAATAGGCTTGGCCAGCGATAAAGCTAAAGAACTAGCCGATCAACTGAATACCTTACTCGCCAATTATCAATTATTCTATGTAAACTCCAGAGCTTTGCATTGGAACATTAAGGGTGAAAAGTTCTTTGAACTGCATCAAAAATTTGAAGAACTCTACTTGGATTCATTTGAAAAGGTAGATGAAATCGCGGAGCGCATTTTAACCTTGGGCTATACACCATTGCACACTTTTAGCGATTACCTAAAAGTGGCGAAAATTAAAGAAGCCGCCAATATTAGTGGGGCCCGCGAATCGGTGGAAACCGTTTTAGAAGGATTTAAAACCCTATTAGAAATAGAGCGCGAAATACTAAATCTCTCTGGGGAACTTAATGATGAAGGTAGCAACTCTTTAATGAGTGATTATATCCGCGAGCAAGAGAAATCCGTTTGGATGTATTCCTCCTTCCTACAATCCTAATTAAAAAAGCGCCTCAGCATTAATGCTTGGGGCGCTTTCACAAAAAAACAAATATGAATTTCCATACACGCAAATGGGTTAAACCCGAGGATCTCAATCCAAATGAAACTTTATTTGGCGGTCGCTTGCTCTCTTGGATTGATGAAGAAGCGGTTATATACGCGATCATTCAACTTGAAAACAAGCACATCGTAACCAAGTATATGTCAGAAATCAATTTCATATCCGCCCCTAGACAAGGAGATATAGTGGAACTTGGAATTGAAGCAGTGAAATTTGGTAAAACCTCAATAACCATGCGCTGTGAGGTTCGGAACAAACTTACCCGCGAAGCCATCCTAAAAGTTGAAAAATTGGTTTTCGTTAATCTGGATGAAGACGGTCAGCCCGCGCCACATGGCAAAAGTGAAATCACCTATGTTAAGGATCGTTTAGATTAGAGCTGATAATCCTTATAACTTGAAGTATCGGTTAAAGCCTTTAAGAAGGCTATTAAATCGACTTTTTCATTAGGGCTTATACTAAAGCCCTTCACCAGTGGACTCTGCAATCGATGGCCACTTCCGCCGCTGGCATAGTGATCAATCACCTCCTCTAAACTGTTTAGGGAGCCATCGTGCATATAAGGAGCCGTTAAATCAATATTTCTCAAAGTAGCCACTTTAAACCGGCCTTCATCCTCAGCCATATTGTTTGTTACTCTCGCCCTTCCTTCATCCTCATAATTTAGTTTAAGTCCATTATTCTTAAAACTAAAGTCGGTAGTTAGCGGAAGCTGATGACAAGCATTGCAATTGAGCCTGGCGCTTTTAAATAATTCCAATCCCCTTTGCTGCTGCGTGTTTAGCGCCGTGCTATCGCGGGCATATTCAAAGCGATCGAAGGGGGAATTATAAGACACCAAGCTTCGTTCATATGTTGCTAAGGCTAAGCTTAGGGTATAAGGATTTACATCATCTTTAAATGCCGCTTGAAATAGGTTTTGATATTCCTGCTTTGCCGCTACCCTAGCCATAGCTTCGGTGAAGGGGATATCCATTTCGCGATGCTCTTCGATGGGGCCAATAACTTGACTCTCCAAACTAGGATTGCCGCCATCCATAAAGAGGTAGGGTTGCCAGGCCACATTAAAGAGGCTAGGTGAATTTCGGAAGTGCCTGCGACCTTCGATGCCAATGGCCACGGTTTGCCCATCGCTAAAAGCTAAATGCGGCAAATGGCAAGTGGCACATGAAATAGTTTGGTCTCGACTTAAAATTGGATCGAAAAATAGTTTCCTACCCAAGGCAATTCTTTTGGGAGTCAACTCCTTCCCTTCCTCCAATTCCATATCCGGGAAGTGATCAATCCTAATTTGAACCATTGGATCTTCATTCCCGCCAGAAATGACTTTCTCATTTTGACAAGAGGCAACTAAAAAGCATAAAAAGCCCAGCAAGAAGTAATGCTTCAAGCTGGGGCTTTTATGGTATCTATACCCGAATATAGAATTAATTATGTCCATGTCCACCGCCTAAACTAAAGCTCGTGGCAGCATCAAATTGATTCATCATTTTAATGCCCAATGCACGGCCATCACCCATTGACATACTTAAAAACTCCGTTTCCAAATCCACGCCATCTAAGAACATTTCATAATCTACCGCCATGGTAATCCCCAAGGTGTCACTAGCTGCCACATCACTGTGCAACATGGTACTGCGATCTTTGCGGAATTCATTAGTACCGAGGTGATACTTGAAGGTATTATCAAATGTGCCATCACCTTCGTAATCAACTTCGCCTTCTATTTTTACAAATATGTATCCGCTAGCCCATGACCAGTACATTCCTTCGGCCTGCGGAGCTAGCGGATGACTAGCATCGGTGAAATCGGTTGGCTGCATTCCGTTGGCACCCTCTTCGGTATTAGTGGCTTCATCAATACCAATACTCACATTAAACATGTGGGCATGCCCCGGCTCCATGGTTCCAAGATTACTCATCATTACATCTGGACGGATAATATGATAGTCAGGACTCAGCATCGTCATGCCTCCAGCATCATCCATTATCACTGGCTTAGAAAGATAAAATGAAGCCAATGTATAGCGCACTACGGCACCTCCGTCGGTGGTGTAATTAGTATTTAATTGAAAGTCATCCTCTCCAAACTTAAAGTCATAGTGCAAGAATACAGGCACATCTTGCGCAAGCGGTTGGCTTACAGGATCATCGTCGCCATCGTCACAGGCGGCAAAAAAGAAGAGCGCGGCGATGACTAAGCTTATATTTTGAATTTTCATGATAATTTAATTTTGTGAAATCTGATATTTTTTGTCTTAAATAAGTCAGACTTGCGGAGGATTCCAGATTTCTTTTAAAAAACCATTAAAAGGCTTGGTGTTATTTTGTTTGAGCTTAAAACTTTCTTCGAGCTCTAATTGGACTAACTTTCTTTGCCAAGTATTGCTACTGTCTAAAAACAAATTGGCTTCCTCCTCCTGGAAGTTTGGCAGTAATGGCTGCGGAGAAGAACCTTGGTCCTCTTGTAAAAGGGCCTTAATTTGACAAAATCCTTGACAATCGTTTTCTTCGAGATACCTCTGCTCACAGCGCTCCTTGGCATAGTAATCTTTATGCCATTGATACTGCACAAAAAGCATCGAATTGAAGCTTTGTGCTAAAAATAGCAAGAGGATTAGCAATATAGAAACAGGCCGAAGCATTTATCAAATTTAAATCAAGAGCGCTAAAAATCAGGGTACATTAGTCACCTAGTACACGTCTCAATTATTATTCGAGTGGGGTAAATATCAAAAAACCCGCTCCTAATTTTCATAGAAGCGGGTGCTAAGTATTATAAACTCGACCTATAAAGCGCCTTCTTTAATCTCTACCACCACATCTGGGTCAAGTAAAGTAGAGGTATCCCCCAAACTGGAAGTATCACCTTCAGCTATTTTACGAAGTATGCGTCTCATGATTTTTCCGGAGCGTGTTTTCGGTAAACCACTTACAAACTGAATTTTATCTGGTTTGGCGATTTTACCAATTTCCTGCACCACCGTTTCAACAATTTCCGCTCGTAACTTCTCGGGGTTGCTTGGCGGTTCCTTAGTGATCACATAGGCATAAATACCTTGACCTTTAATCTCATGCGGATAACCTACTACCGCTGATTCGGCCACAATATGGTCATTTGAATTAATGGCATTTTCAATCTCAGCGGTTCCAAATCGGTGGCCACTCACATTAATTACATCATCCACTCTACCTATAATTCGATACATCCCATCTTCATCTCGGCGGGCACCATCTCCGGTAAAGTAGTATCCTTCATAATGTGAAAAGTAGGTGTTCTTGCATCGCTCATGATCTCCATAAGTAGTGCGCAACATAGAAGGCCAAGGAAAGCGCATCGCCAAATACCCCTCTTGATCATTGCCTACAATTTCCTTCCCTTCTTGATCTAGCAGAACTGGCTGAATACCTGGAAGTGGATAGCCCGCATGAGCCGGTTTCATTGGGCTATGAGCACCCAAACCAGAAATCATAATTCCACCGGTTTCGGTTTGCCACCAAGTATCTACAATAGGGCACTTTTCTTTTCCAACGTGGATATGATACCACTCCCAAGCCTCTTGATTAATAGGCTCTCCAACTGTGCCTAGTACTTTTAAGGAATAAAGGCCATAGCTTAAAACATGATCCTCTCCTTTGGCCATTAAAGCTCGAATAGCGGTTGGTGCTGTGTAAAATTGGTTTACCCCATGCTTATCACAAACTTGCCAAAAACGACCAGCGTCCGGATAAGTAGGCACCCCCTCAAACATGAGGGTAGTTGCACCATTTAGTAAAGGTCCATACACTATGTAAGAGTGTCCGGTAATCCAACCAATATCCGCGGTACACCAGTAAATATCACTTTCATCATACTGAAATACATTGGCAAAACTATAACCAGCATAAACCATATATCCTCCGCAGGTATGCACTACTCCTTTGGGCTTGCCGGTAGATCCGGAGGTATAGAGAATAAAAAGGAGGTCCTCGCTATCCATTGCTTCCGCCGGACAATCGCGATCCGCTCCTAAAAGCTCGGTGTGCAACCAGTAGTCGCGACCTTCCTGCATTGCCACATTCCAGCGGGTACGTTCGGCAACAAGTACCTTCTCCACACTAGTACAAGACTTCAGGGCTTCATCTACTACTGCTTTACAGGGAATCTCCTTTGGACCTCGATACATACCATCGGCGGTTATTACCATTTTGCATGATGAATCATTGATCCTATCAGCCAAGGCATGGGCCGAAAAGCCTGCAAAAACAACCGAGTGCACTGCTCCAATCCGAGCGCAGGCTAAAACACAAATGGTGAGCTCGGGAATCATTGGCATGTAAATCGCCACCCGATCGCCTTTTCCAATTCCGTGTTTCTTTAGAACATTTGCGGTTTTACAAACCTCTTCGTGGAGTTCACGATAAGTCATCCGCACAAAGCGTTCTTTAGGATCATTGGGTTCCCATATCAAAGCCAATTTGTTTCCCCTTTTTTCCAGGTGGCGATCCAAGCAGTTTTCGGTAATGTTCAACTTTGCATTGCTAAACCACTTTACGTCCGGAGTATCAAACTCCCATTCCAAGGTTTTATCCCAAGGTTTTTGCCAGTGGTAATTTTTAGCAATTTGATCCCAAAATTCCTCTGGGTTCTCGGTGCTTAGTTGATACTGTTCTTTATACTCCTCTATTGAGTTAATTCTAAATTTAGCTTCCATTATAAATTGTTGGTTTGTTTTAAACTCGGATGAACTACTTCTTTGATTTCGGAAACAATCGCCGGATCATCAATAGTGGACGGAATTTTTAACTCCTCTCCATTGACAATGGCTCTTAATAGTTTTCGAAGGATTTTTCCAGATCGGGTTTTGGGCAATCGGCTTACGAAATGCACCTTCTTAAGGGCCGCAATAGCGCCTATCTCCGTTCGCACGGCGGCTATAATTTCCTCAATAATTTCTTGATTCGTTTTATCATGCTGATGCGAAACAATTAATGCCAAAGGGATTTGACCTTTTAAGCTGTCGTTGGCACCGACTACCGCACATTCCGCTACGGCGGGATGGGCGGCCACTACCTCCTCCATTTCTACCGTGCTCAAACGATGCCCTGCCACATTAATAATATCATCTACCCTTCCGGTGATGTAGGTGAAGCCCTCTTCATCTTTAAAACCGCCATCCCCGCTAAAATAATAATTCGGGAATTTCTCAAGGTAGGAAGATTTAAAGCCATCAACATTATTCCAAAGGCTTGGTAAGCAACCAGGAGGTAGCGGTAATTTAAGGGCAACATAGCCTTCTTCACCAGCGGCTAACTCGCTACCATCTTCCCCTAAAATACGCAAATCGTATCCTGGCACTGCCTTACTTACCGATCCTGGTTTTGCCTTTAAGAGCTCAGTTCCGGGGAAATTTGAAAGCATGGGCCAACCACTTTCGGTTTGCCACCAATGATCAATAACTGGAATCTCCAATTGCTCTTGCAACCAAGTTAGGGTATCTACATCGCAGCGCTCCCCTGCTAAAAATTGAAACTGCAGGGATGATAAATCATATTGCTTAATGAAATCACCATTTGGATCTTCCTTGCGAATGGCGCGAATGGCGGTAGGTGCGGTAAACATCACTTTCACCTTATAGTCCGAAATCACGCGCCAGAAGGTTGAGGCATCGGGAGTGCGAATGGGTTTCCCTTCGAAGAGAACGGTTGTTGCTCCTGTAAGTAAAGGAGCATATACGATATAGGAGTGCCCTACCACCCAGCCAATATCCGATGCGGCCCAATAAACATCTCCGGGCTTAATGCCGTAAATGTATTCCATGCTATAACGCAAAGCAACGGCATGTCCGCCATTATCGCGAAGCACCCCTTTTGGTTTGCCCGTGGTTCCGCTGGTGTATAAGATATATAAGGGATCGGTAGCTTCAACAGGGGTGCAGCCAACCGACTCTGCTCGACTTATCATCTCTTCAAAGTCAATATCATAATCTTTACTAGGCACTAGGGCCCCTAACTTCCGTTGATAGATTATCACTTTTTCTGGCTTGTAATTCGCAAGGTCCATGGCTTTATCCACCATTGGCTTATAGGGAATAATGCGATCTACTTCAATTCCAGATGAGGCAGTGATTAATACCTTTGGTTTAGCATCATCTATTCTTATCGCCAATTCATGAGGGGCAAAGCCTCCGAAAACCACGGAATGGATGGCTCCTAAACGAGCACAGGCCAACATCGACATTAGCGCCTCTGGAATCATGGGCATATATATAATTACCGTGTCGCCTTTCTTAACCCCTTGGGCCTTTAAGCCTCCTGCGATAAGTGCCACCTTATCCCGCATTTCCCGGTAGCTATATTGCTCCTTTATTTGGGTAACGGGTGAATCGTAAAAGAGCGCCACCTGATCAGCTCTTCCGTTCTCCACGTGATAGTCGAGCGCCAAATAGGCCGTATTACACATTGCACCCTTAAACCAGCGATAAAGGTCATTTTCATCTTTGGATAGCACGGCATCAGCGGGGCGGTACCAATCAATTTTATTGGCTTGTTCTTGCCAGAATTTCTCCGGCTCTTGCAAGCTTTTAAGGTATTCGGTTTGGTAGAACATAAGTTTAGCTTAGGTCTTTAACATGATTTAGAAGCTCCTTATTGGAGAAAGGTTTTAGTAGGTATAAATCAGCGCCATGGTCGTATCCCTTTTGAACATCCGCCTTTTTGCTCTTAGCGGAGAGGAACACCACCTTAATGGCTGGGTTTTTAGCCTTCAGGTAATCGCATACCTCATAGCCATCAACGTCTGGCATCATAATATCGAGAAGTACCAAATTCGGCTCTTCCTTATCGGCTAAGGCCATCGCTTCGGTGCCATTGCGCGCAATAAACACTTCATAGCCCTTTCTTTTAAAGAGGTACTCTAGAGACATGAGTATGTTTATTTCGTCATCGACTATTAGAATTTTACTAGGCATGAGGTAGCATTTTCGTTTCTTTTAAAAGGCCTTCGGCTTGATATAAAGGTAAGGTGAAGGAGACCTTCGTTCCTCCACCGGGGTTCTCTTCAATCCAAATTTGACCTTTATGCATTTGAATGATATTCTTACTAATGGCAAGCCCCAGGCCACTTCCGCTAGGCTTTCGGCGGGTTTGGTTTCGCACTTGATAAAACTTATCGAATACCAACTCGCGATCGGAAGCGGGTATTCCCTTGCCATTATCATGAATATTCACTTTCAGATCTTGATCCAATTGATAGGCGGTAATAAGCACTTTCCCTTCATTAGACTTGGCATATTTCAAGGCATTACCAATTAGATTATGAAGAACCTGAGAAATTCGATCTTCATCGGCATAGGTAGCTGGAATTTGATTACTAATCTCCATCTCTAGTAAATGTCCTCTTTTTTGAGCTAAAGCCTGAAATTGCTTTACGATGTTCTCAATAAGTTCGCAAAGATCTATTCGAACTAGGCTAAGCTTCTGATTGCCACTTTCAAATTTTTCCAGATCCAAAACATTACCAATCAATCGGGTAAGTCGATCACAGTCCTTAACTATATTATTCAGAAATCGCTGTCGGTCTTCGGCCGGCATATCAAGGTCATCTTCAATGAGCTCGGCTTGGGTGCGAATGGCCGTTAAAGGGGTCCTTAATTCATGGCTTACGGTGTAAAGAAACTCATCCTTTAAATGGGTTAAGCCTTGGAGTTTATCGTTGGCCGCCTGCAATTCCTCCGTAGCGCGCCTTAGTTGATCCCCTCTTCGACTTAATTCGCGATTGAGGCGTAAAACCTTCTGACTTTCCTCCAGTATTCCCAAAACCTCATTCCGGCTTAAATCCTCCCTTTGCACTACCGAGGCAATCATAATTTTTGCGCTGGCGGGACCGATTGCTTCGGATAATAAACGTTCGGCATAGCTGATCATTCGGCTATCCGCCATCGAAGAAATATCCCAATTGATACTATTCAGGCGGGCATAACGATCTAAAACTTTTTCGGTGCGGCTATCACCTAAGAAGTTAATGAGAAGGCTTTTCACATTGGGGAAAGGCGCCGTTCCACGATACATTTCTGGGGCTTGGTTTCCCGAGAGTAGTCTATTTGCATCCACAAATAAGGTGGCTTGGTTTTCTTCTTCTTGATTGTGTACCGCCCCTAAGCTTGCCGCAATAAATACTAGGCTATTTACTAAGAGGCTAAAGATGCTTGCCGCACTCAACACATTAATCTGCATGGTGTTAGCTAAATTTCGTGGCGACCAGAAGCCCAAGAAATTAGGATCCCCTGTAATGGCATTCAATATCTCGGGTAGCACAAGAAAGAAAAACCAAATGGTGAAGCCCGAAGCTATCCCAGCAATGGCGCCTTTGCGATGTGCCTGCTTCCAAAATAGTCCCCCAAAAAAAGCCGGGGCAAATTGACTGATGGCGGCAAAGGAAACCATCCCAATACTCACTAAGGAATCCTTTTGAGCAATATAATGGTAGTAGAGGTAAGCTAAGATTAGAATTCCAAAAATAGCCCAGCGGCGAAGGGCAATGATGCGTCGTTCCAAGCTTACATTTTTGTTCCTTACAATTTGAGGAACCAAAACATGGGTACTAAACATATTCCCCAAGGCCAAGGTCGAAACAATGATCATAGAAGTAGCTGCCGATAATCCACCTAAAAAAGCCAAGGCGGCAGTGCCCGAGCCTCCCGTAATATTAGCGAGCGCTAAGAGGTAAAAATCTGCATTAGTCTCTGGGCTTAGGCTTGGCCCCATGATAGCGAAGGGCAGGATAAACAGATTTAAAACTAGCATATATAAAGGCACCAGCCATAAGGCCTTAGGTATATTCTTCACGCTATTGTTCTCCACCACACTCATTTGAAATTGGCGTGGCAATAGCATAAATGATAAGGCAGAAATTAGTAAAATGCTGCTAAAATCCGCTATAGGCAGATCAATTGGCTTTTGCGCAAAATCCTGAATTCCGACCCAAAATCTATCATCCTTCACAAAGCTAGATAGGCCAATAATACCCACGATTACAAAGGCTATCAACTTAAACAAGCTTTCGAAGGCAATGGTGCCAATTAACCCCGCTTTAGGCCTATTATTCTGAAGGTAGCGCGTCCCGAAGAGTATAGTAAAGGCCACCATAACTAGGGTTACATATAAAGCCGGATCAGCCAAGCTAAAGCCCTTTGCTAAATGCAAGTCCTCTCCTGCCAAGGTGGTAAAGCTTTCGCTGATGGCCTTTATCTGAAGCGAGATATAAGGTAAAACTCCAATTAAGGAAAGGGCAGCAACTAATTTCCCCAGAGTAGCATCCTTGCCATAACGTGCAGAGAGTAAATCGGCCAAGGAGCCAACTCCCTGACTAACTTTAATGTAGTATAGTTTACGGGCAATGGGATACCATATAAACATGGCTAAGGTTGGCCCGATGTAGATTAGTAAAAAATCGAAACCCGATTCCGTTGCCCTGCCGATGCTTCCATAGAATGTCCAGGCGGTGCAGTAAACAGCAATAGCCAAGGCGTAGATATAGGGCATCCACTTCTTAAAACCAAGATTGGCCATGCGCTTTTCGAAAAACCAAGCGGCTCCGAAAATAAAAGCCAAATAGGCCGTCGCTATTACTATGAGGAGGAGAATCATTCCCTATTCTCTAATTTTTTAGCCATTCGTGCCAAGTAGATCACCCAAAAGGCAAAGAGCATAAAGAGGTAAATAATATAACTTAAGGAACCTTCAAAAAAGGACCAAAACAAAGGAGAAATCACCGTTAGGCTTAAGATGACCACTAATACATTTCGAATATTAATATTCTCCATTTTCCAAAGATTCTAAAAAAAGAGGCACAAGAAGATGATAAAGATCAGTTAAGATGAAATACCCGACCACTAATCAAAAAGAGGGGATTGGCCGGGTATTCATCTTGCGCATTATTTAATGAGCGTGAGCTTCGCCCGCACCAGACGGAATACGAATGTCTTCCACTAGCTCCTGAACATCCTCGGGAGTATCTGCGGTAAAACGCATCACAATTAAACTCACGGCCAGATTAATAAGCATAGCTACAGTACCAAAGCCTTCGGGGCTAATGCCAAACCACCAGTCTTTTTGCAATCCTGCCACTGCTTCTTTACCGCCATCAAAAAATCCAAATTTGAACTTTAAGATGTAGAAACACATGATGGCTAATCCGGCAATCATTCCAGCAATCGCACCTTCTTTATTCATTTTCTTCATGAAAATGCCAAGAATAATCGCGGGAAAGAAGGACGCCGCAGCTAATCCAAAGGCCAGAGCGACAACCGCTGCCACATAATCTGGAGGATTAATTCCAAAGTAGCCAGCTACAGTTACCGCGATAAAAGCTGAGAAACGAGCAGAAAGTAATTCACCGCGCTCAGAAATATCGGGCATCAATTGTTTCTTTAATAAATCATGAGAAATAGCGGTAGAGATCACCAATAATAAGCCCGCTGCCGTTGATAAAGCTGCAGCCAAACCACCCGCTGCCACCAGGGCGATAACCCAAACAGGAAGGTTTGCAATTTCAGGATTGGCTAGTACGATAATATCCTTATCCACCATCAGTTCGTTTGCATCTGGAGCAGCGCGCATTTGCACTATACCATCTGCATTTTTATCCTCCCAGGCTAATAAACCGGTTTGTTCCCAGTTTCCAACCCATTCGGGCATTTCCGTGTAGGCTTTACCATCAACGGTTTGAATTAAGTTAGTGCGGGCAAACACTGCAATTGCAGGCGCCGTGGTGTAAAGGATGGCAATAAATAAAAGTGCATATCCTGCAGATTTACGGGCATCACGAACTTTAGGCACCGTAAAGAAACGCACAATCACGTGGGGCAATCCCGCAGTTCCAAACATTAAAGCGGCGGTTATAAAGAATATATCGACCTTGCTTTTGGAGCCATCGGTATAGGAGGCAAAGCCCAGCTCTTGATTGAGTTGATTGAGTTTATCGAGGAGATAAGTTCCATCCTCTAGCTTTCCGCCCATCCCGAATTGAGGAATAACATTACCCGTAAGCATCATTGAGATGAAAATTGCGGGAACCATAAAAGCGAAAATGAGCACGCAATATTGCGCCACCTGGGTATAGGTAATTCCCTTCATACCACCCAGTACTGCGTAAATTAGCACGATTACCATACCGATAATTACCCCCGTAGTAACATCTACTTCAAGGAAACGCGAAAACACCACTCCAACACCACGCATCTGTCCGGCAACATAGGTAAAGGACACAAAGAGGGCCGCAACAATAGCTACCGTTCTTGCAGTATTGCTATAATAGCGATCGCCAATAAAATCTGGAACGGTAAACTTTCCAAACTTCCTAAGGTAGGGCGCTAAAAGCAAGGCCAGCAGCACATAACCACCAGTCCAGCCCATCAGGTAAACCGAGCCATCATAGCCCTGGGTTGATATTAAACCGGCCATTGATATAAATGAGGCGGCGCTCATCCAATCGGCGGCAGTAGCCAATCCATTGGCCAAGGGCGACACACCACCACCGGCAACATAAAACTCTTTAGTTGATCCGGCACGACTCCAAATAGCTATACCGATATATAATGCGAAAGTGATACCTACGATGATGTAGGTCATAATTTGAATATCCATTTCTTAAGCTTTTATGTTATTTCTCGGTATAGCCATATTTGGCATCGAGCTTATTCATTTTTCGAACGTAGACGAAGATCAAAATCACGAAAGTGACAATAGACCCCTGCTGGGCAAACCAGAATCCGACTGGGAAACCTCCCATACGAAACTGATTAAGGAAGTCGACAAAGATGATTCCAGCCCCGTAGGACACCAAGAACCAAATACTTAAGAGTATGACTAATAGTCGGAGGTTTTCGCGCCAATATTTATGCGCTTCGGTATGGTCTTTCATTTGTTGTTGATTTAAATTTCTAAATGCTTATTTCAAGCAGCTAAAGTCGATCAAGAGAGAATTTGGCTTTTGATTATAGGTAAACCATCGCTTGTAGGGTGATTTCGCTTTTGCGGCTCACATCGTCTGGATTAGTAAAATCAGGACGGCTGCGATAGTTTAGGGTAAGTTTGGAGTGATGTCCAGCGATATACATGTTTAATCCGAGGTCGAAAACACTTACGGCAAGCTTGGTTCCCTTGCTATCCTGAACGCCTTCAAAGTCATTGTAGATCAATGCGGCATAGGGTTGAAAAATGAGATCATCCCGTTTCTTTGGTATCATGTATCCGATCTGAGTATAAATACTGGTTCCGGTTCCTAGGGTTGGAAAGGCGTTACCGCGAAGGCCTGTATTAATGCTAGAGCCATCGGCTGGATTTAAGATGCCAATGTTTCGGACATTATTAGGACCAAAATCATTAAAATAGGCGGCCGCATAAGCGGTAAGCGCGCCACCATTTTTTAAGGGTAGATCCAAAAAGACATCCGCTGCAAAAAGATTCATGGCCGTTTTCAAGGTATCGCCATTTCCATCGATATGCCACATGGCATTATTATTATTGATGAAGCCCGCACCGATGTTAAACACCTTTTTAGTGCCGAGGTAAGTTCCTACACGATAGGGCAAAAGGTTTCCTTCTGCCTCCCAGAATTCATACTGGAAATAGCCTTCGAACACTTTGCCATCATTTTGAGGATTATAGCCTGATACATCTACTTGCGGCGCACCACCAGTTTCAAATGGATCATTCACCGCTATTTGATAAGCTAACTTCCCTAGTTTTCCCTTCGCATAAATCCCCAATTTACGGGCAAACTGGTCGGTGGCCTCAATTGTGGCCCAGTTCAAGATGGGCGCATCATAAGACATTAGATTTAAAGTTGAGGCATTTGTCATTCGACTTAAGCCATTCCAATAATGCAATCCACCGCCAACATTTAAATACTTTGGCAGTACGGTGTACTCCACCCATGCATCATGCATAAACAACTGTGGCTTTTTACCATTGGCGCCGGGCAAACCGCCACTCACTGCATTCTGGTTATTGATGCCGAAATGGGTGACAATTAGAAATTTCTTGTTGATTTGGCTAAACATCAGAAAGCGGGAACGTCGTAAGCCAAAATCCGTAGTAGCTTCCTGTTCTAATCCAGCACGGGTACTACCATCATTATTCTGATTATAGCGGGCCCATACCTGATGCCAGGTTATAAGCCGAAAATACTTGTCGCCCTTCTCGTCGAGCGTAACTTTTAAACCCCCAGAGTAGTCCTGAAAACCTTGAGCAAAGGTGGTTCCCGACAATAAGAGGGCGGTAAATAATACTAACTTTTTCATTCTAAAAAAGGTCTGGTTAATTGATCTTAAGCACTTAGCTTTGGGATGACCAAGGTTCCATTATTCCCTTAGAGAATGAAAAACGGTATAGTTTTTTGGTAAATAAAAAGTACTGTCTTCCTATAAGCTAGTCTCTAAATCGCTCCCAGCGGATAAGCATATACTTATCACCTAGCTCTGTAATCACCATTCCCGCTCCTTTTAAATTTGATGGATCCTGGTAAAACCGAAGAAGCTCAGCATGGGTAAGAATGCGATAAGTTGGATGGTAGCTTGGCTTATAAGGGCGCTTAACTTTATGTTGACGAACCCAGTTCATCACACTAACGTGCGAGACCCCTAAAATACGCTCAATCTCCCGGTAGGAAAGTCCTTCTAAATAAAGTTGAAGCGCTTTAGTAACGTAATAATTATCTATTTTCTTCCCTAAACGACTAACCGTATAATGATAGCTACATGATTTACACTTATAACGTTGACGGCCCTTAACGATACCACTTTTAGTTGCTTCTTGCTCGCCGCAATTCGGACAAACTGGTGCTTTCATTAGATATACTTATTTAGCAAAGATATATTAATTTAGCAAAATATAGTTTTCTTACTCTGGCTCAGTAGATAGATTTAGAGACTTAAATCTGGAGAAAACACGGGCTATTAAAGGACGGAGGCCTTTCTGTCGAGATTTTAAAGCTAAGTCCTCCAATTGCCTTGATTTTAAACAAAAAAAGGCCCCCTAAAAAAGGAGGCCTCAATACTTATGGTAAATACCCTATTTAAAAAGGATACTTATTTGCTTCAATAACGGTTGCGGCTATACTGCGACGTAAGGCTTTAACATTAACGGGATTGGAGGGCTTGGTAAATCGTTTTAAACCAATGAGCATCATTCTCTGCTCATCGCCTTCTATGAAGCTATAGATTGCTTCGCGACCTTTACTGGCCACTGCTTCCTGCGCCCAATGTAAATAGAGCTTCGCCATTTTAATTTGAATCTCGGCAGCCTCTTCACCTTTCATTTGGGCTAGCTTTTCAGCTCTGAGTATTGCTGATTCGGCGGCGTAAATCTCGATAAGCATATCGGCGGCATTCATAATAATTTGTTGCTCCTGCTCCAAATCCATTCCGAAAGTCTCTACCGCTTTACCAGCTACCATTAATAAGGCCTTCTTTAGTTTGGCGATGTATTCCTTTTCTTCTGAAAATAATTCATCATAATCCGGACTATCAAAGGATGGGATCTCCATTAATTCATTAGCCACAGCCATTGCCGGACTCATGAGATCTAATTCTCCCTTAAGTGCCTTCTTTAGCAACATGGCTACCGAATGCAGGCGGTTAATTTCATTGGTTCCTTCGTAGATGCGTGCTATACGCATATCGCGGTAAGCCGCCTCTAAAGGTGCATCGGCACTATAGCCCATACCACCATAAATCTGAACTCCTTCATCCGCAACGTAAGTTCCTGCTTCCGAACCTAAAACTTTCAGCACCGCACATTCGATGGCATACTCTTCCACCCCTTTCAGTTTGGCCTCCCCTTGATCCATCCCGGACTCCATAAGGCGTGCAATATTGTTTTCAATATCCTGACCAGCGCGATAGGTTGCGGATTCGGCCACCCAAGTGCGGGTTACCATGTCGGCCAGTTTTTGCTGAATGGCTCCAAAAGAGGATATTGGCGTTCCAAATTGCTTGCGCTCATTAGCATAGCTCACCGAATGAGCCGTAACGCGACGTGCAGCGTCTAAAACCGCAACTGATAATTTAATGCGACCGTAGTTTAAAGAATTCATGGCAATTTTAAATCCGCCATTACGCTCCCCTAAGAGCGCTTCTGCGGGAACCTCACAATCATTAAAAAACACTTGTCGAGTGGAACTGGCGCGAATACCAAGTTTATTCTCTTCTTCGCCGAAAGACATTCCGGGATTGCCCTTTTCTACTATAAAAGCGGTTAAATACTTATCCTCTTCAATGCGCGCGAAAACGGTAAAGACATCAGCAAAACCGGCATTTGATATCCATATTTTCTGACCATTAATCTTATACCTATTACCGTCGGCTGAAAGCTCTGCTTTAGTTTTACCGCTATTGGCATCGGTTCCAGCACCGGGTTCGGTAAGACAGTAAGCTCCCATTAGTTCACCTGTTGCTAAACCTGGAATGTATTTCTGCTTCTGCTCTTCATTCCCATAAAGTAAGATGGGCAAAGTACCTATCCCAGTATGGGCTCCATAGGCGGTTGAAAGTGATCCAGATATGCCAGATATGCGATCGCAAACCAGCATAGAGGTATTAAAGTCCATTCCCAAGCCGCCATATTCTTCAGGTACGCTGATCCCTAAAAGACCTAGCTCTCCTGCCTTCTTCATTATCTCCTCCGTAAAGGCATAATCCTTGGCTTCAAATCGTTCTCGCTTAGGCGCAACCTCCTTTTCAATGAAATCTGAAGTGGCCTCAGCCATCATTCGCTGCTCTTCAGTAAACTCTTCTGGAATAAAGATTTCATCACTCTTTACTTCGCGAATAAGAAATTCGCCTCCTCTTAAAAAATTAGTATTTGCGCCTTCTGACATTTCCAGGAATTTTTAGGATTTGCCCAAAAGTACTAAAAATTTACTATGCATGCATAGTTTATCTTTAGGATTTATTGAAAAAAATAAAGGTGCTCCTTTTCCAAGAAGCACCTTCATTGCAGAGTATCCTATTGAATCTACAGACCTTACCAACGGTAGGATACACCCATTTGGAAGGAGTACCTTAATTTCACTTGTTCGTACAAGACAAATTCTTGCTGAATTGGATAGCGAATTTGGACACGATTAAAAATCGACCATTGTTCGTTAATATGCCAATCAAGCTGCGGTTGTAGTAAAGCACTTATCCCAAATAATGACTTGCTTCGTGATTCATTATCACTGTAAGCCAAAGCTTGTTGAAGCGCTACTCCACCCGCGAGGCGAAATTGCCAAGGTCCATTCCCGAAGTTATAGCCATATACTAGTGGCAGTTCCACAAAGGAATAAGGACGTTCTAAATTACTTACGATTCTCGAGCCAATTTGGTTTGTATCTACCTGTAATACGTAGTTGGTATCGCTAACAATGCGCACATTAGTATCGTAAACATAACGACCGGCTTGAAAGGAATCGATTACCCAGATACGGCTAACTTCAATAAGTTCCCGATCTCTAATCTGCTGATTCCAGCTACTGTCGATAGTGCTTATAAGTTGATTTGAAACCAGCTCGTAGGGCTGTCTCATTTCGTAGTATGCTAGTCCGGCACTAAAGTATTGACGCTTTCGCTGCCATTGCAGTTCCATGCCAGCACCATAGGCCCAGGGCGAATTGCTGCGGATCTCGTGCATAAAGCCAAGGTAGGCGCTAGCCGCGTTAAGCTTAAATCCGGTACGGGCATCAATAAAAGGAGGCGGATTATTTTCATCTGGCAGACTGGCCTTATCCACTCTATCTTTAGCCTTGATCATTACTGTTGTTGCAACAGAATCATTCGTGGGAATGGAATCATTGGTCGCTATGTAATCAGTAGCGTTCATAGACTCTTCTCCAGGATTTTCATCAGCAGGAGCTGAAGAGCTGGTGTTTATCTCGTCAATTGTTGCCAAGTCTGGCTTGGACTTAGCCTCTGGCTCCGTTTTAGTCTCATCATTTAGCTGCTTCTCATTTGGTTCTTCTGTTTCACTAGCAATGATGGCACTCGGATCTTCGAGCGGTTTTTCCAAGTCTGGCTTTAGCGCTTCTGGCACTGCTCCTTCCACAATAGGCGCAGCAGCAGCAGCAGCAGTAGTATTAGTAGCACTAGTAGTGTTTGTGAATTCAGCAGGATTATTAGTCTGCTTCTTATTTAATTGGTTTGGTTTAGTTTCTTCTTTAAATGAAGCTGCCGCTTGACTAATTGGTTCTGATGAATAATTAAGGTTCTCAAGTTCCTGTTCTTGAAAACTTGGCTCCTTTATAATAACACGCTCTTGCTCTTTAGGACTATTGCCCTTGTTATCGGTTCTTCCTGAGAAGTTTGATTCTTGGTTTAGATTAAAATTCTGTGGTGAGTCGGGCTCATTTTGATTTGCATTGGCCTCCGATCGAGATCCCAAATACCAGCCACCTATACCCAATACCAAACCAAGGCTAGCGGCCATAATCCAAGTTAGCCAAGCTTTGCCAGCGCTTTTTGGTGCGAGGGCGGGCTGAGCATTTATTTTACCAAGCATCGCCTCCCAATCCGCGGGCTGAGCGCCTCCAGCGGAAGAGCCCATCTTATCTTTCATTTTATTCCAATCTCCGGCCATCAGATCACTTTTTTTAAACCTTGCTTTTGGCTGAGCACTTCCTTTAATTTTTCTTTTGCCGACTGCAAGTAGCGCTTAGAACTGCGTTCCGAACACTCCAGCTTCTGTGCAATCTCTTGATGTTGATATCCTTCCCATTCAAAGAGAACAAATACTAATCGCTCTTTTTCAGGTAATCCAAACACCATCTCCTGTATTTCTTCGCTGCTTAACTCTTCTATTACTTTCAATTGCCCCGGTGCCAATTGAACCGCTTCTAAATCTGCATCGTGTTCCATCAAATCGGTATTTTCTTGATATTGATGTTGCGATCTAAATTGGTCGATAGCTGTTCGAACAGTTATCGTAGCGGCCCAGGGGAAAAAGTCCTTTTGCTCATCGTAATCATCGAGCTTTAGCAGAATTTTCAAAAAGGCGTCATTGAGCAATGACACGGCATCTTCACGCTGTCGCTGATAGCGAAAGCAAATAGCCAGAAGGTAATCGAAACAGTAGTGATAAAGATCAAACTGCGCTTGGCGATCATTCTTCCGGCACTTCTTAATTAAATTATGAAGCTGCCTTTTCATTTAAGCTCAAGATAAGGAAAGCACCCCGTATAAAATGGGGTGCCTTCCTTTGGGCTAATTGCTTTTATTCTACGATTAAACGTAGGGTCTTGCTCGCATTGGCAGATTCTACGCGCACCAAATAGGCACCGCTTGGTAATCCGCTAATTTCAGCTGAGCCTCCGCTAACTTCAAGGCTTTTCACCTGCTGACCAGTTAGGCTAAATACATTAACACGCTCTACTTCTAAAGCTTCATCCCAAGAAAGGTTAACCTTTTCTTTGGCAGGGTTAGGGTACATCGCTAAACTTTGATTTAATAGTAGGTCCTCAATTCCAACAGTGGCAGGATCGATTACGTTAATAGTAAATCCAGCTTGACCGTCTTTATAAACCAAGTTTCCATTGGCATCGAATCCGATTGAATCACAATAGGTACTCACACAAGTGTCGATACCGGCACTATCAAGAGCGACAATGGTAAGACAAACTGGATAAACTCCGGTTGTGGCATAAGTGTGACTTGGATATTGAGCGCTGATAGTTGTTCCATCACCAAAATCCCAAGAATAGCTAACGATATTTCCGGTTGACCATGAGGCTTCCCAAATAATCAATTGATTCTGGAATAATCCTGAATTTACAGTATCCACCCAGTAAGCAGCATTACAGCTAATTGGATTTCCACCGCCACCTGATCCACCGCCAGCAACGTAAACAGAACTGTCGCAGTAAGTAGCTGAACATGTGTCTGCTCCTAATACGGAAGTAATGGTTAAACAAACGTTGTAAAATCCAGTAGCAGCATAGCTATGAGTAGGATTGCTAAGGTTAGCTCCATTGGTCATGGTACCGTCACCAAAATCCCAAGCATAGTTAATAATAGTTCCATTGCTAATAGAGGCATTTCTAAACAACATACCATAGCCTGTTGCCGTCTGACCTAAGGTATCGGCCCAGAAAGCTGGATTACAAGTAACTTGGGTTGGATTAGAACCAGAACCTCCACCAATGGATGTGCTAATAGGGCTACAAATACTATCAACTCTTGAGTAAGTAATGCTATAAGGAGCGGTAAAGTTTATATTATTAAACATTACGCTATCCCAATTGGAGCTGGTGAAACCTACAGAGCCACTTCCATTAACAGTCCAATAAGCGGGAATGGTAGAACTTAAAGAAGTTTGGGCAAAAGCTCTTAAAGCATAAGCCTGCACCAAATAAGTTGTTCCATTGGCCGGACTCGCGAATGAGTCTACTCTTAGGATCGCATCACAATCTCCTGGAAGGCAAGAAAGTGTAAGGGTACCGTTGAGGTTTGGCATCATGGTATTAATCATACCTGCTCCCCATACTACGTTTCCTGCACAATCTTGGGTGGCCCAAAAAACAGTGTCGTTAGCCGTAACACCCGCTAAGGAGAAGGTAGCTACGCCATTGGGATTGGTAAAGGCACGACTCGTGAAATTACTCACATCAATACCTCCTGTATATCCATTAGGATAAAAGGCCGACACAGAGTTATAATAAAACACGGAAACGCCGTGTGCCGCTACACCACTATCGGTAACGGTAACGCTAAGTGAGCTTTGAGCCGCTAAACTAAAGCTCAAGACACTTAAAATTGATAGTACTAAATTCTTCATTTTAAAAGATTTTTGATTCTTGTATTAGCTAATACGCAGGAAATAGCGCCTAAGGGACAATCGCCTAGCATTATTTTCAAAA
This sequence comes from Bacteroidota bacterium, assembly GCA_024742495.1. Taxonomy (GTDB): domain Bacteria; phylum Bacteroidota; class Bacteroidia; order Flavobacteriales; family Schleiferiaceae; genus Croceimicrobium. The sequence goes on along the minus strand of JANSYJ010000002.1, from coordinate 187,770 downwards.
AAACTTTTACCCCAAAAAAAAAGCCTCAATTTCTTGAGGCCTAATTACTATGAAAAATAAATCTACAGCAACTCGTAAATACCTGCTGCTCCCTGACCTTCCCCTACACACATGGTAACCATGCCGTATTTCTGGTCGCGTTTTTTGAGCTCATTAAACAGTTGTACCGATAATTTCGCTCCGGTGCAACCTAGTGGATGACCCATGGCAATTGCACCACCATTAACATTCACCTTGGCTGGGTCGAGGTCCAATTCGCGAATCACCGCTAAGGATTGAGAAGCAAAGGCCTCATTGAGTTCAATCAAATCCATATCCTCCTTTTTCATGCCGGCTGCTTTTAAAGCTTTCGGAATTGCATCTACTGGACCGATACCCATAATGCGAGGCTCTACCCCTACAACTTGATAGTTTAACAAACGAGCGATAGGTTTTAATCCCAGTTCATTCATCATTTTCTCACTCATTATTAAGGTAAATGCAGCACCGTCACTCATTTGCGAGGAATTACCAGCAGTAACCGATCCCTTTGCAGCAAACACCGGACGTAATCGCCCCATAGCTTCCACATTGGTACCAAGGCGCGGACCTTCATCCGTATCTACAGTATAGCTGCGCACTTGACGTTTTTCTTTGGCGTCTAAGTAAACTTCTTCCACCTCTATTGGAACAATATCATCCTTGAACCGACCTTCTTCAATGGCACGCAAGGCTTTCATATGCGATTGATAGCCAAATTCATCTTGATCTTCTCGCGACACCTTATATTTCTGGGCTACCGCTTCAGCAGTGAGACCCATGTTATTGTAATAATCGGCATGTTCCTTGGCCAGCTCGTAACTCGGCACTTGCTTAAATCCTCCCATGGGGATGAAACTCATGCTTTCAACACCACCGGCAATAATGCAATCGGCGATACCCGCATGAATTTTAGCGGAGGCCATGGCGATTGTTTCTAAACCACTAGCACACCAGCGATTAACCGTTACCCCGGGAACCTTAACGGTATCTAATCCCATCAAAGAAATTAAGCGGGCCATATTCATTCCCTGCTCTGCCTCTGGCATTGCATTACCTACAATCACATCGTCTATCCGATCCTTATCTAATTGTGGTATATCTTTTAAAATCTCCCGAATTAAAGTTCCCGCCAAATTATCTGGTCGCGTAAAACGAAACATTCCCTTTGGAGCTTTTCCTACTGCGGTGCGCTTGGCGGCTACTATGTATGCGTTCATATTAAATACTATTTTTAGATTATTATTATTTTGGACTAAGGATTTGAGACTTGAGACGTGAGATGTGAGACCTTAAGCCTTCAGTGTTTTCTGGAAGGAAAAGACCATTTTTTGGATAGCATCCAGTTTTTCAAAAATGCTTTTTAGCTTTTTCTCAGATTCAAGCATACCCAAGCGCGTTGCTAAAAGTAATTGGGTTTCAACTTCATTAATTGAGCCATTTGTGATGTCCAAAAATCTGCTAAAATCTCTATTTGTACTCCTTCCTGCTCCCTCTGCAATATTTGATGGTATTGAAATTACTGCTCGCCTAAGCTGACTAGTTAACCCGAATTGTTCCTTAATGGGAAATGCGTTCGTTAATCTATATACTTCTTCTGCAACTACCATTGCCTGTTGCCAGATTTTCAGCTCTTTAAAATTATGCATCATACATGGTATTTTTTAAGTTCTCGTAATTCAATACTCTCATCTCAAATCTCACGTCTCACGTCTCACGTCTCAGAAACTAATTCCTCAACGGCTTCCCAGTTTTTAACATATGCTGAATACGTTCTAAGGTTTTTTTCTCAGTACATAAGCTTAGGAAGGCTTCGCGTTCTAAGTCAAGAAGATATTGTTCTGAAACAAAAGTGGGTTCAGATAAGTCACCACCGCACATTACATAAGCGAGTTTCTCTACCATTTTCTTTTCATGCGGTGTGATGAAACCACCTTCCCACATGGTGTTAGCGCCAACGGTAAACATACCTAAGCCCTGGCGACCTAATACCTTAATATCTCTTTCACGAACCGGCATGGTATAACCCGTTTCGGCTAAAGCCACTGCTTTTTCTTTGGCATCGGCAATTAAGCGATGACGGTTTAAGGAAATGCCATCGCGACCCTCTAAGAAGATTCCCATATTGAAAGCCTCAGTAGCAGATTTGGCTACTTGAGCTTGACCAATCATAAAGAGATTTTCGCGATACGCATTGGTTTCAATATCATCCTTCACAAAACGCTGAGCAGCGCGACGGGTTAATTCCTTGGTACCTCCACCGCCAGGAATAACACCAACACCGAATTCTACCAAGCCTATATAGGTTTCAGCGGCAGCTTGCACAGCATCCGCGTGAAGCGACATTTCGCAACCACCACCTAAGGTCATTTGATGCGGCGCTACAACCACTGGAATAGAGGAATAACGCACGCGCATCATAGTGTCTTGGAAGTACTTGATGGCAAAATTAAGTTCATCCCATTCCTGCTCTATGGCCATCATGAAAATCATTCCAAGATTAGCGCCTACCGAGAAATTATCGCCTTGATTGGAAATCACTAGCCCTCGGTACTCTTTTTCGGCTAAATCAATCCCTTTATTGATTCCAGCTAAAACGCCAGAGCCTAAGGAATTCATCTTAGAGCGAAACTCGATATTTAGAATACCGTCACCCAAATCTTGAATGGCACATTCCTTATTCTGCCAAACGGTTTTGCTAGGACGAATATGATCTAGAACGATAAAGCTATCACCACCAGGTAAAGCCTTGTATTTCTTTTCTGAGATGGCGTAAAAATGACCTTTCCCCTCTTGAACTGTGTAAAAGCTTGAATGACCGGCTGCCTTCATTTCTAGCAACCAATCGGCTACTTTCAGGCCTTCGTCTTCAATAAGTTTTAGGCCTTTCTCGAGTCCAATGGCATCCCAAATTTCAAAGGGCCCATGCTTCCAGCCAAAACCAGCACGCATCCCTTGATCGATGCGAAATAAATCATCAGCAATTTCCGGGATACGATTAGCGGCATAGGCTAAAACGGCGCCTACTGATCGGCGGTAAAACTCACCTGCTTTGTCTTTACCTCCAATAAGCACCTTCCATCTTTCACGAACATCGTCAATGGTTTTGGTTAGTTCCAAGGTGGGGAATTTCGACTTAAGCTGCGGCTTATACTCAAGGCTATCTAAGTCGAGCGATAAAATTTCCGACTTGCCATTTTCGCCTTTTACCTTTTTATAGAAACCCTGTCCAGACTTAGAGCCTAACCAATTGTTCTCCTGCATTTTTTGCAAGAAGGTTGGTAATTTGAATTTATCTTTTTCCTCATCATGTGGAACCGCATGGGCCAAGCCATTGGCCACGTGAATCAAGGTATCTAAACCAACCACATCAGCGGTTCTGAAAGTGGCCGATTTTGGACGACCAATTAGAGGACCGGTTAACTTATCTACATCCTCCACCGAAAGACCCATATCCTGAACCTTATGAAAGAGATCCATTATAGCGAAGATGCCCACGCGGTTTGCGATAAAAGCGGGAGTATCCTTGCAGAGCACGGTAGTTTTCCCAAGATAACGGTCGCCGTAATGCATAAAGAAGTCTACTACCGCTGAATCCGTTTTAGGGGTAGGGATAATTTCCAACAACTCTAAGTAACGAGGAGGGTTAAAGAAGTGGGTACCTAAAAAGTGTTTTTGAAAATCTTCTGATCGCCCTTCTAGCATTAAGGAGATGGGAATTCCAGAAGTATTGGATGATATAAAAGTTCCGGGTTTGCGATGCTGCTCCACCTTTTCAAACAAACTTTGCTTGATGTCTAAACGCTCCACAACCACTTCAATGATCCAGTCTGTTTTGGAGATTTCCTGGAGGTCATCTTCTAAATTACCAGTGCTAATTCTACTGGCATAGGCCTTGTCGAATAAGGGGGCGGGGTTCATTTTCACCGCCTTGCTTAAACTCTCATTAACAATTCTGTTTCGTACTGCTTTCGACTCTAGACTTAATCCAGCCTTAGACTCCTTTTCATTGAGCTCGCGAGGAACAATATCTAAAAGGAGAACTCGAACACCGATATTGGCCAAATGACAAGCGATTTGACTCCCCATTATACCGGAGCCGATTACCGTTGCATGTTGAATGGTTTTTTTCATAATATCCTTAAATCTTAGTTTGCAATTTGTTTTCCTGCAGCATCGCATCTATACCCATTATCACCTTAAAAAAGACGCTTAAATCCTCTGGGGCAAAGCGCTGGGAAACTTGAGTATTAAAATTGATTACTGCCGCCTTAGCATCTTCCCTTTTCTCAATCCCAAAAGGGGTTAAAAAAACCAAAACAGAACGCCCATCGTTAGGATTCGGCTTACGCTCAATTAAGGCTTTCTCCTCCATACTTTTAAGGATACGTGAAAGACTGGTGGCCTCCATACCCATTTTAGGGCCGAGCGCGGTGCTTGGTGTACCTTTTTCCTTATCTATGCTAAGTAGAACATATCCCGTGGCCATGGTTGCGCCGTATCCGGCCGCCACCTCATTGTACATCTTTGCGATGCTTTGCCAGGTTCGTTTGATGTGAAAATCGACGGTTTCTTCAGGTTTCAAATGAATGCTAATTTTGAAGCAGCGCTAAGATAGAAAAAATTATGCATGCATAACAAATTGACAGGTCAATAAAAAAGGAAGTCTTTAAACCTCCTTTTTTATGCTTCTCGTTATTTTAATGTTCAATGATTATTTTCTCTTGATGGTGATTTTCCCCATCACTTATTTCAAGAAAATAAATGCCTTCGTAGAGGGTTTCGGTATTAAAGAAGCCGATGGTTTGCCCGGCTTGAATAGTTTTAGTCGCGACCAGGCGACCACTAGCATCTTTTAACTTTATGCTTATCGCTCCTGCAACTAAGCCTTTAGCCTGTATGGTGAGTAGCTCTGAAGCAGGATTGGGAAATACATGAAGCTCGGGTAGTGCTTGTTTATTTGTACCGATACTCGAATTGTATACCGTTGCGCCGGCGGGCACGGCATTTACGGATCCGCCACTTAGCACCCCATAAAAGGTAGGTCCAATAGCATAAGGATAGGCGGAATTCCAATCTTCGTCCACGGTGCAGAAATAAGCATAGGTGCCATTGGGATATTCGGGGGTCACGCAAAAACGACCATTGTGTTCATCTAAAAAGTAAGGATAACTGCTTGTGGAGTCTATAAACTCATAGTCTTCCCTAAAGTAGCCTAAGAAATAAGTAGCATCTACGGCCGGGCCGTCATCCACATTTGTACCATTAGCATAATGCGTCCTTTGACTGATGGCTCGCAAATGATATCCGGATATAATGCGCTTTACACCCCCGCTGCCATCGGTATTAGCAAAGCCATAGGCACCATAAATTGGATAACCATCATAGGCAAATCCCAATAAGGGTGAATGCTGGGTGCTGTCAATGACATACAAGCCATCGGCATCATATAAATTGCAAATATTGGAAACCACAGAGAGATCCAAATCAAAGGCGGAGGGGTTTTGATGGTGATGATAATTGCCCATGGCTGGATGACCTTTGGAACAATCAAAACCAGCCATTTCAGCTGGAATGGCATCTCTATTCCAATCGGATTGCATATTAGGACAGGGTGGATTTCCCGGCCCACCGCAGAGCGCATTGGTACTGCTATTCCAACCTACACCATCCCGATAATCAAAGAGGGCGACACCATTTATGAAAATCCCGATATTCCCCGGTGTGGTTGCGCTTGGAGTCCCCGTATTTGGCATTGGACTAAGCGGAAGCTCAAAAATACCATTCTGGTTGGAGGCCTGGCTGGGATTCCCATCTAAAAAGGGACCTGTTGCATAAGCGGGAACGCCGGTAGCTTCTACATAAACGGCGGTACTGGTATAAGATACCTGCTGACAATTAACCAATATACCATTGGATAAAGCAGTGGAATTCCCTTGCATATAATAGCTACCGGTAATGGTACTATTTTGGAGCCAGCTGCTAATCGCCGGACTGACTTGGGCCGAAGCTGCAAAGCTCAGCCCTAAGGCCAGGCTTAAGAACTTTAGACTTCTATTCATAAGATTTGGTGTTAAAAGACAAGATCCATTTAGGATAGGCATGCCTTGGGTTAAAAACGAAAGTGGGATCATTAAGAGTAGCGAGAAAGGCAATGATATCGGTTTTCTCCTTTTCACTTAAAACTCTTTTTAGGGGGCTTTTGCTTAGGTCGCCATTTTTGGGCGAGTAATGATTTAATACCGCTCTTAATTTCGTGAATCGGCCATCATGCATATAAGGAAAGCTATACTTCAAATTGCGCAGTGAAGGCGCTTTAAAAGCGTATAAATCCTCGCTTTCGGCAGTAACGAAATAGCGACCCGAGTCGCGCAGTTCTTCATTTAAGGCTATACCGTTCGACCTAAAAGCATAATCACTAAAAAGAGGCGCGGGATGACAGGCGGCGCAGTTTTCCTCAAACAAAGCAAGGCCTCTTTCCTCCTGATCTTCAAAGATCAGCAGTCCAGAACGCATTTTATCGTATTTTGATTTTGTTGAAATTAAACTCAGCTGAAAAGCACTTAGAGACTCTAAAGCCCTCGCCACACTGGGAGTAGAATCGCGATAAGCTTTTTGAAACAAGTAGCGGTATAGCGGCGACAAGTTCATTCGCTTTAATAACAGCTCAACTGAGCTCGCCATTTCCAATTCCGAATTTAAAGGAGCAAGGGCTTGGGCGGCTAAATCGTGGGCCGCACCATCATGCATAAATAAGGATTGCCAGGCAAGATTAAATAAGGCGGGAGCATTTCTAAAGCCAATGGAATCAAACACGCCGTGACTAATGGCATGATCGGTATGTGCAAAGGCATTATAAGGACTGTGGCAAGATGCACAAGAAATCATTTCATCGGCCGAAAATTGTGGATCGTAAAACAAGACCCGCCCCAATTCCACTTTATTAGAATCTAACTGCCAAACTTCCTCCTGAACGGGCCTTGGAAAATAAGCTGGAATAGCAGAGGAAGAGAATTCCATCAGCCGAAAGGCAGATAAAACAAGAAGGACTAAACTTAAAACAGTCGCTTTTTTCATTTAGTCTGAATGCTATTCACAAAATACCGAGCGAATCGATCGGCCTTGGGCCCCGGGGACATAATGCGATAAATATCATTTTGGAAGGACCACTTTAAGACCGGTGCCAAATCAATCTTCCACTCCCCCGCCTGCTCTAAGTCAATTAAGTAGGGACCAGCACCAGAATGATTAAAACCACCAATATGAAAAACGAATTCTTCTCGACGACCTTCGGGTGATTTAAACCAACCCTCTAATTTAAGATGGATATATCCCGTTTGCCAAGCCCAATACATGCCCTTTATGGGATCTAAATCACCCTCATGAATTCCTTGGGCATTGAGTAAAGAGTCCACCCCAAAATAGAGTTTATCCTTAGCGCCCAAGCTTAGCAAACAAGGCTCATTCTTAAAATCAACTAAACGTACCGATTCAGCTTTAGCCGCTTGGCCACTTTTTACGGTACTTAAGTAAAACTTAAAATTGATAATGTAAAGCTCCCCACTGTTGGTTAACTGATTGCCTTGCAAAGTATCAATAGCCTGATCCTCACATAATAACTTTAAGTGCAAAACCTGCGTATTTTGCGCTCCAAGTCCCCAAGGCAGTAAAAGGAAAAAAAGCTGAGTAATCGCTTTCATGGCAATAAGATATGGGAAAGGCGCTTAGGTTTAATGCTGATCAAATTAAATTCCTGTTTCGAATAAAAATTGCGTCTGAAGATCTAAAATCTTCTTTTTATCGTAATATTGCAATTAATAAATATAGCGTCATGAAACTATCTGAATTACAGGAACAGCTCCAAGCTTTAAAGCATATCGAATTTCGCTTACCAGATGGCGATAAAGTGCCGGCCCACTTTCATGTTACCGAAGTTGGGAAAATTGAAAAAACCTTTATTGATTGCGGAGGAAAGCTCCGACATGAGCAGGCAATTAATTTGCAACTCTGGTCCTCAATAGATTTTACTCATCGCCTTTCGGCGGATAAGCTGCGGGATATATTAAATCTCTCGGTTGAAAAGCTAGCGCTCCCCGATGCAGAAATTGAAGTGGAGTATCAGGGACAAACTATAGAAAAATTTGCCCTTGATTTCAGGAATGACCACTTCCTCTTAGTAGCAAAAAGTACCGATTGCCTGGCCAAGGACAACTGCGGGATTCCCTTGCAAAAAGTTAAGCTTCCTTTAGCAGGGATGCTCTCTAAATCAACAAGCTGCGAGCCAGGTAGTGGCTGTTGTTAGCACCTATAAAGAAAGCGACCTTTCGGGGTCGCTTTCTGATAATATCTCTAGGGTTTTAAGGCTTTAGTAGTTTTTCGCTGTGCACCAAGCCCTCTTCATCTTTAATTTCTAATAGGTATAAACCTGCATCTAGGGAAGCACTTTCTACCCAAAAAGTATTGTTTCCATAAAGTGCCTCAAGATTAGTGTTCAAGAGCTCCTTTCCACTTAAATCTAAAATTCGCAAATTGAGTTTTTTCGCTTCTGAGCTTCTAAAGGATACACTAATGAAATTATTAAATGGATTTGGAGCTACCTTCCAATCTTGAATGGCACTCTCTTGATTTAATTCTTCCAAACCAATGCCTGATGTAACGGCAATAGTTAGGGTTTGATCAGTGGTAAAATACTGATCACTGCAACGGAAGACTACCAAATGCTTGCTATTAATTTGGCTCGGGCTAGGGATAAACTGGAAATTTCCTTTAATATCATTTCCACTCCCGGTAGAGCTTACATTAAAACTCACATTATTACTGGGATCTTGAAAGAGCGGACTGTAAGCCTCCATGTATAGCGCTTGACTAGTGTCTGAATGACTAGCAACAATTTCAAAATTAAAAGGGCTTGAAGCTGGAGCGCAAAGACTAATTGTGTCGCGCGGTGCATTATTGTTTATTGAACTCCAATAAGGGAAACCTGTTGCAGCGGGCACTACAATTAATTGCATATCGCGTCTAATTTCACCTATCCAAGTACCATTGCGATATTGATCTACCAAAATTGAAATCACAAAGTGACCAACTGTATTTGCCGTCCAGGAGATCGTACCAGTTACCGAATCCAGGGTGAGCGGATTATTTGCCGCCGCCGGTGGAGTGCTATAGCCAGCACAATAAGTACCAAAATCTTTTTGAGGCTGATCTAAAGTCCAAACTAAAGAATCACCATCGGGATCGAAGGGAAGAGGATTATACTGCCAAGCGGTATTTAGCGGGAGGTATATCGCCGCTGGAACTAAGAAAAATGCAGTTGAATTGGGGGCAACGGAATCTACCAATAGACTGGTGCTTAAATACATTGATTCACTTAGGGGATTGCTCAAGTTTTGAATAGCCCCATTTCGGCAGCAATCCGACCAGGAAATATGCCATTGACCAGGACTTGGAATACTTACCGTATCGAGGAATAAATAGACCTCAACACCGTAGGGGTACATGGGTAATAAATTTCCAGAGATAATGGAGTCGTAGGCAGTATTACGGGTGAAGTACAAACCATTGGGCCCTTGAAACTCCAGGCTTGCCGTGCTTTGCATGGGTATGCCAACGGTATCGCGGTAAACCAGGAGACTAACTAAATGCTGACCATTTGGCAATTGGGCTACGGTAATTTCACCACCCATTAAATGGGTCGCCTGGCTTGAAAGACAGAAAGCGGAAAGCAGAAATGCGTAAAAATATTTCATAGGGCTTGGGATTAATTGTTTTAGAAGGTAAGCACATTATTCTACATATTGATAATCAGATTATTAATGGATACCACAAAAGCAATTAGCGCAAATGATGAATGAGTACCCCTTATTTCTAAATCAGGATTTCAAGGAAATTGAATCATACAAGCCTATACCCTTTACCAATAAATAGGGCCTAAAAAAAGCGACCTCATTTCTAAGGTCGCTCTAAAAACTGTTTAAACCAAAATTCTACTTTTCAATCGCGAACTGAAAAGTTGCTTCACTTTTGTTACCCAATTTGTCCACCGCACGCACTTGAACGGTATATACTTTTTCGGAGGTAAATTTGTCTAACTCAGAAATATCAAGGGAGCGAGGATCCGAATAAGGACGGAAAGACTCACCATTAATACTGTATTCAATCACATCAGTTCCCACCTTCTCATCGGTAGCCCCTAAATACAATCGGGTGTAGTTGGGATAAATATTAATGGTTTTACCACCTTCAGATTTAGTACCAACCGGCTCAATGCTAAAGTGATGATAAATCTCAGGACCGGTATTATCTACATGCACCTTGCTACTCTTTTCTGCCTCTTGGTTCTTAACGCAATCGGTAGATTCAAATTTCAAAGTATGTGGGCCCTCATTAGGAACGGTAAATGAACTGCTGTAAGCTTTATCACCACCATTGTCAATTTCGTAATTAGTATTCACCACACCTGAAGCATTATCACGGGCACGTAAAGTAACCGGGGTATTACTGGTGATAAACAGTTCTCCTTGCTTAAAGAATTGTGGTGCGCCATAGCTAATGCTGGTAGTAGGATCCACATTATCGAGATAATACACTTTACTTTTTACTGCGCTGCGATTATTTACTTTATCAGTAGCACGGTAGCGTACGGTAACCAAACCGTTTTTGTTGGGTAAATTTAGTGATGAGCTAAAGTTACTATAAGTACCACCGTCAATAGAGTACTCCGTACTTTGAACCCCTGCCTTATTATCCGTAGAAGTCAAATTAAATTTAGAGCGCTCACTGATGTAATCATATTTGCTTTCACAAAGATCGCCTTGGATAGCGATGCTTGAAACAGGAGCAGTACGATCCAAGTAAAAAGTATAGCTCTTATCGCCTTCGCGATTATCAACCTGATCTTCGCTAAACCAAGTTATGGTGTGCTCGCCGTCGCTTAATGAAGCAAGGGATACATTTCTTCCGTACTTTTTATTGCCATTATCAAAATTATAGGAGGTATAGTCAACACCACTTAAAGCATCGGTAGGAGAAAGGCTAAACTTAGATCGTGCCGAAAAGATATCACCACTTTGATCGCCGCTTTTACTTAAGCTCGTGCTGGGAGCGGTAAGATCTACCACAAACTCCTTGTTTTTAGAACTCTCCTGATTTCCCACAAAATCCAGACTTTGATAGGTCACCTTTTGTTGTCCCTCCTTATCCATGGCAACAGGACCATTATAAGTCGCATCGGAACCATTTACGGAATAGGTGGTAGACTGAACTCCAGACACACCCTTGCTTGAAACACCTCTTCCATCAAATGCCACCCCATCGCTTGGGCTTAATACCATACTTAAACCCTTGCCATAATAAGTTACCCCACTGGAGTAATAACGCGGTGCATTTTTTAGGCTGATAGAAGTACGTGGCGCCATACCATCGCAATAAATTTCCATTAAAACCTCCCTTTGAGGAACAACCGGTTTTCCAGTTTCAGGATCAACGGCCCATTTAGAGCGAATCCAATTCACTCCTTCTGTATCTAAATACATAGGATTGGCATCACTGGGATTTTGCTCACTTTTAAGATCGTAAGTCTTTCCGTTTGGAGAAGTTTTAAACTGCAGGTAAATAGGGAGCTCCTTATTAACGTAGGTCCTTCCCTCGGTTTGGTGGACACTAGGATTATCTTGGGCATTTAGGCCAAATGCTCCGATGAGTAATAAGGCCAAAAAACCTGGTTTGCTAATCTTGTTCATGGTTGGGATTAAATTTGCTCTCAAATTACAATTTCTCCTCAAAAAAGAAAGGGCAACTTCCTTTAAATCAAAGATAAATCTGCTTAAAATTCACTTCATACAAATGGCTCACAAACAAAAGGTGGTCATTTTTACCCTCAAGGGGTGATGGCTTTTCAGTAATTATGAGGCTTGATTTTCATAATCTTTTGTTCACGTAGGTAATAAACACAGGGCACGACCAATAAATTGAGAAGAGTAGCACTAATTAATCCGCCAAGAATTACAACTGCCATGGGGCTCTGAATTTCATTTCCTGCTTCACTGCCTTTTAAAGCGAGGGGGATTAAAGCTAAACCGGTGGTAAAGGCGGTCATTAATATTGGGTTCAAACGATCCAAAGCGCCCTTTTTCATTAGATCTAAACCTTTCATTCCGGCTTTCTTTAAGTCTTCATAGCGAGAGACCAACAGGATTCCATTTCGCGTGGCAATACCGAATAAGCTAATGAAACCTATGGTTGATGCGATGCTTACTATACCGCTGCTGAGGTAAACAATTACGATTCCTCCAATCAGCGCAAGCGGTAAATTAAGTAAGACAATAAAAGCCAATTGAAAATTCTTGAACTCAAAAAAGAGCAATAAGAAAATTATCAATATCGCTATCCCTGCGCTCCATAGCAGTAAATCTGAGGCTCGAGCCTCACTTTCAAATTGGCCTCCATATTCTACTCGATAAGCTTCGGGTAATTTATGCTGCTCCTCAATTAGAGATTGAATTTCTTCAACCGCTCCACGTAAATCTCTACCCTGGACATTAGCCGAGAGAACGATTTTTCGCTGCACATTTTCCCTTGCAATGCTATTAGCCGAGCTTAAGGACTTCACTTCCGCCAATTGCTCCAAAGGCAGATAAGCTCCATTGGGGAGGAAAATGGGAACTTCCTTTATATCATTGATTTCGTCACGCGCTTCCGTCTGCAAACGAACCACCAAATCATAATAGCGCTGACCTTCGTATAACTGAGCAGCTTTCCTCCCGGCCAATCCAATCTCCATTTGATTTAAGAAGTCTGCAGTGCTCAAACCATAAGCCGTCAATAACTGTCTTTTCGGGCTCACCCTAATTTGCGGCACTTCAATTTGTTGATCTAAAGCAAGGTCCACTATACCTGGAACCGCCTCCACGCTATGCTCTATTTCTTTACCGATTTCGTAAAGCTTAGATAAGTCATCGCCAAAAATTTTAATAGCAATATTGGCTCTAGTGCCGGATAACATATGATCTATCCTGTGGGCAATTGGCTGACCAATAGTGATGTTAACACCAGGAACAGCGGCGAGTTTAGCCCGGACTTCTTCAAAAAAGGCTTCTTTGCTTTTAGCGTCCAATTGAAAAGGAGCATCCAATTCCGCAGCATTCACGCCTTGCGCATGTTCATCTAATTCGGCCCTACCAGTCCTTCGGCTCACCACCTCAACTTCCGGTAGTTCCAATAAGAGTTGCTCTACGTTTTTACCCGTTTTAACGCTTTCCTCTAAGGACATCCCCGGCATACCAACCACGCTTATCACCATGGAGCCTTCATTAAATTCGGGTAAGAAGCTACGTCCTAATTGCTGAAATAAAAGCATGGAGAAACAGAAAACGATTACGGTTAGCCCGATAATCGTTTTTGGCCACATAAAGACCCTCTGTAAAACTTGAGCGTAATGCCTTTGCAGAAATCTTTCTACCCGCGTTCCTTCACTTTGCTTCGCTAAACTTTTATCCGAAGCTAAAAGGTAAGAGCATAAGACTGGGCTTAGGCTTACGGCGACTACTAAAGAGGTTAATACAGAACTTATAAAAGCAATTCCTAGGGGTTGCAATAAGCGACCCTCCATACCACTTAAGAAAAAGAGTGGAATAAAGGAGACGATAATAATCAAGGTGGCAACTATAATCGAACTGCGAATTTCAATTGAGGCCAGCTTCACTACCTCCAATGCTGCCAATCGTTCTGATTTTGGTTTCAAAAAATTCTCGCGTAGGCGTTTGTAAACATTTTCTACATCAATAATCGCATCATCTACCAAAGCGCCAATAGCAATGGCCATGCCGCCTAAACTCATGGTGTTGATGGAATAGCCCAAGTACTTTAAAATGATTATTGATACCAAGAGCGAAACTGGTATCGCAACCAGAGATACCAAGGTGGTTCGCCAATTCATAAGAAAGACGAGCAATACAATTAGCACAAAAAAGGCGCCTTCCACTAAGGTCTGATTGAGATTAGCGATAGAAGCATCTATAAAATCCGATTGCCGGAAAATCTCACTTTTAATTTCCACGCCAGGCGGCAAAGTTTTACGCAAAGTGACTAAAGCCTCATCCACCCTTTCAGTTAATTTCAAGGTGTTAACATCCGGCTGCTTGGCCAAGGTTAAAATTACTGCCGGCTGGGCATTTAAGGAGCCATCGCCAATTTTATCGGCCGCCCCAATCTTTACTTCAGCCACATCTTTTATGCGAATAATTTTACCCGATTCTGAACGCAATAAGGCTTCCTCAATATCCTCCAGCTGATAAGCGCGTCCACTGCCTTTAATAACATATTGATTGCCATACTGATTTAAAATGGCGCCTGTAGCATTCTTGGTGCTTTCCGAAACTTTGGCCAAAAGCTCATCTAAACTAATTTGATAATGCTTTAATTTCACGGGCTCGGCCAAGACCTGGTACTGCTTAAAATCGCCACCAATGGCTACCACATTAGCTATCCCCTCTACCGATTTTAAAGCTGGAGCAACATTCCAATCAGCTAAGCTCCTAAGATCCAGCGGGCTTAAGCTATCGGAGCGTAAAGCGATTAGCATAATCTCCCCCATAATGGAGGAAATGGGTGCCAGCATAGGCGTGCTTACTTCTACTGGTAAATGTTCCCGCACCATTGGAATTCTTTCGCTCACAATTTGGCGGGCGCGATAAATATCCGTTCCCCAATCAAACTCCAACCATACTATAGAAATTCCTGCCGCTGAAGAGGATCGGATCCTTCGAATATTTGGAGCGCCATTCATAGCGGTTTCCAAGGGATAGGTCACCAATTTTTCCACTTCCTCAGATTCCAATCCATGCGCCTCAGTTAGCAAGGTTACGGTTGGAGCGGATAAATCTGGGAAAACATCCACATTCATATTTCGGGCAACAAACAATCCCGATAAACTGAGAGCAAGGGCCAGAAAAAGCACCAAAAGGCGGTTTCCTAAAGCGAGGTTTAAAATCTTCGTTAACATCGATCTAGCTTTTAATGCGAATGACCATGAGCGGGAGCTTGTCCTGAAAGCGCCGCCATTTTTACCTGATAAGCCCCTTCACTAACAATTCGGTCGCCCGGCTTTAAGCCGTTTAAAACCTCTACTTCACTCCCATTTTCGGCACCTAGTTCTACATTTCTTTTTTCAAAGTCTTCGCCCGATAGTTGCACTATAATGGAGTATTGGCCATAGTCTTCCAATAATGCCGATTTAGGAACCATTAATTTCTTTCCGTCGGTTCCAAAAAGAAGCTCAGCCTCGCAGATGCTGCCAATAGGAGCGCGAAGCGGACGGTTTACCATGGCGCTTAGGACAAGGTTCGGTTGGTCTGGGTTCACACTTTTACTCACCGAAAAGAGTTGCCCCCCTTCTCCTACCACGCTGTGCCACTGTCCCTCCGCATCTTTGTATTGTATATCCATCAAGGAGTCCATATCCGCATAATATTTCTGGCTAATGCTTATTTCGAGCAACCAAGTATCGGTATTTACGATTTCAAGTAAAGGTGCTCCTGCTTCCACATAAGCACCCGCTGGAACCAAAATCGAATTTAGAAATCCTGCTCTATCGGCCAAAAGCCGTTTGCCCTTTGCACTGCTTTCCTTGGCAAGGTTTTCATAATTAAGTTTGGCCTTTAAATATTTGGCTTCCAACTTTTCAAACTCCGCTTTTGAGATGATTTTAGACTTTAGCAATTCCTGCTTTCGCTGATATTCTGAACTTAATTGCTGATATTCCGCTTTTGCCTTTCCGAGTGCTAATCGCCAATTATCGCCACTTAAATTCACATCTTCAATGCTTAGCAAATGCTGATTCAAGTGCACTTCTCGGCCTAAAACCAAATCTTTTAAATTATAAACTAATCGACCCGAAACTGGAGCAATAAGGCTACTTCGATTAGTCGGCAAAGCCTGAGCGATGCCCGTTGCAGCCAAACTTGGGAAGGTGTTTTTCAATTGGAGATCAAAAGTTTGAAAATTAGTATTCCAAGCTTGCTCCTTGCCAAAGCTAATACTCGGTGGCGCTTCCGTTTTATGACTTAAATGGTGTTGAGCATCATGAAGGTTTTTATAAACTCGAATTTTCCCTAGTTCAATCCTGTCCTTAAAATCCTGGCCCTCCACTTCAAAAATCAGTTGATGCAGACCTTCCGTTTTTGGCTCTAAACTAAAGGTAAAAATCCCCATGGAACTAGGAGCTTCAACATGGAGCTTTTGCTCCAAAGTATCTCTAACTAAAAGAAGGCTTAGTTCGCTATCTACCACGGCTTTATGACCTTGCAACTGCGTAAGGTGGACTGCAAAATCGCTTGACTTTGATAGTATTAATGCCTCAAACTCCACGAAAAGCTCGGATTTATCGGTCCATACTGTGCGCTTTTGTTTTAAGTCCGTTTGATGATGATGATCTCCATTGTGGGAGTCATGACTGTGCAGCTCTTCCTCTTGTCCTTGACGTTGACAAGAAAAGCTGAACAATAATAGAAATAGGATAAAATATTTCATCTTAAAATTTTAAAGAAGGTGTTTGCTTAATTCACTCTTGGCAATTTGCAGTTGAAACTGCATTTCCAGATACTTGTCCTTCGCATCGCGATAAAACTGCAGGTCCATATAGTATTCTAAAAAGGACAACTGCCCCAGTTCATAGGCCTTAAGTAAAAGGTCTTCGCTATTGATTTGCCCGAGGCTACTTTCATAGCGCTGAAATTGCTCTAAATCCAAGCGGTACTTATAATAAGCAGCACTAAAGTGGCTTTTCTTCTCCTGTAAAGACACCTCCGATGCCTGATCTTGATAGATAGCTTGAACCGAGGCGATTTTTAGTTTTTTACGCGCCTGCCAAAGGGGGATGCTTAACCCTGCATAGAGACCTGAATAGCGCTCTCCCGCTATACCTTGACTGTTGTAACCGGCGGTAAGATCTGGCCATAATTTCTGCTTGGCTAAGCGATAATTATCTTTCGACATTTGCCGTTCTTGCTCCACAATTTGCAAGTCTGGGTCGGTGCTACGAAATTGCATCCAAAGGCTGTCAAAGGAGACAAGGGTCAGAGCTTCTTCAAAATCTTTTAATTCTGTTTGCAGCGCTAGGTCACCATTAAGATGCCTTAATTCCATCAATAAAGCCTCCCTCTCCTTTTCCAATTGTGCAACTTGAAACTGCTGCTGCAGCCAATGAATTTGGGCTTTGTTATAATCTAAAATATTGACTTGATCTTTTTCAAACTGCTCCTTTATCTGATTAAAAAGTAATTCGGCGTTTTGTCTTCTATTTTGCTCTAGCTCAATACGCTTATTGCAGTAAATCAACTTCAGGCCTAGCGTTTTGGCCAGGAACAAAATGGCTTTTCGCTTTTGCTGATACACCAGTTCTAACTTTTGCTTTCGACTCTTAATAAGGCTGTTTCGTGCCAGGTAAACTGATGGAAACTCAATAGTTTGACTGATTTCATATTCCAAATAATCGCCGCCACCATGCTCACCAAAGGGCAGATAGTAGGCGCTAAGCTCCGGATTAGATAGCTGATTGCTGGATTCTAATTCTAGCATTTCAGCTTCCATTAAATTGGAATATGCTTTGAGTTTAGGATTATTCTGTTCGATCTGAGCGAGGATCTGATCCAAGGAATTTACTTGTGCCAAGCTAAAATTAGCCAGCAGAAAAAGACCAAGGACGAACATGCATTTTTTAAGCATGAAGTCTGATATTTAATAAGAATCAAAAAAAGGCTGCGCCGCCAAATAGGCGCAAAAAAAGGGAAATAACTAAACGAGAAGCAGAGAAGGCGGGCCTCTTAATAGATAGGCTTTGGGGACAGCGGCTTTTGTCAAGGCTGCGTCCATATCTATGATCAGTTCATTGGCAATTTGCCTTGGGGCCTGAAAATCCCATGCTTGATCTTCGATTAAGGGAAAGTCTATATTTAGACTCCCTTCCCATTTCAGAGAATTGGCGGTTCGAGCGGTGTTTAAATCCGAATGTGGGAAATGCTCATGACCTTCTAAGAGGAGGCTAAGCAAATCCAGCAGATCGGCATTAGCATTCTCAAAAATATTCTCTTGATGGTGATGTCCAATAGTTGCGATTTCATGATTCTCTTCATCATGATGGCTATGCGGAATAGCATTGTGAATCATCATGGTAAGCATGATGAACAGGAACAAGAATGCCTTTATGGAATTCGCAATTTTCACTTGGTAAAAGTAAGGATTGGAATTGAGATTCTGTGATGGGCGATTATTTGGCTTAAACAGTAATATGCATTTTTGATTGGGGGAGAAATAATATAGGTTGAAGAAGTGCTGAATATTGAGTTTTGAAACAAGTGTAATACTCCCCAGAATTCAGACCGTCTGTTAAGTTGATACCTTTACTAACAGTAACCGAAAGAAGTAGGAGTACAAAAATTAACCTATTGCTTCTGTTTAGGATAATAGACCCCACATCCTATTCTTAGAAAATACATAGTACGCAACGCGCCTTACTTTATCAACGCGTCTCCCTCCTTGGATATATAAACGATATCTAAGAGTCTCGTGCCGGGCGTATTTCTTCCCATCCTGCTCCGACATGCACGGTTCCAGCATTCGAAACTAATAAAACTCGTCCATTCTGCATTGCCGAGCCCGGAGGTCTTTGACCGATGCGAATTTCAAAGGCATCGTCATGGTTTCGATAAGCATTATTCTTGATTAACAAACCTTGAATCTGACCGAGCTGATCTTTATTGGGATCCTCTAGTTTACCGTAATCATGTAGGGCTGCTTCTGGACTATTGGTATCTACCCCAAGTTAAAGCCGATGTGCTGGGTTTGGGCACTAAGCCGAAAGCAACTAGCAAAAGAATTAAAATTGGTCTCATTTTAATCGGTAAAGTGGTTTTAGCGTCTTCTTCTGCCTAGTTCTAACTCCACACCCAAATAGACCTGAGGGAGGATTCGATCTATGGAATTATTCCTTTGTAAATAGTCGAAAATGTAGGTGAGTCGTAAATTGGCTGTGAGGTTAATGCGGTAGCTCCTCTTTTGATAGATCGTGTAGGATTGCTTTATATTCAAGTTAATGCCATAGTAGATTCGGTCTTTCGAAAAATCGAAGTCCGCGACATAAGCAGTCTCTTCATATCCTTCAGCATAAGATCTTTGTTTGTAATGGTATATAAAACCAGGACCTGTGCTAAATTGAATAGAATACCTTTTAGACATCTGACCTCCATAACCAAGCTCCAAACCCAATGCTTGGTAATAATGAAATAGGAGCTCATCAGTAATTACTCTACCATTTTGTCCCTCCATTAAAATTGAGACATCGGGGTCTATAAATCTCGGTCCTAGATAGCTATAGCCAAAACCAATAACCAAGTTGTTACTAAAGGCATATTGATAATTGAGATTTGCCCCAAACCCCAATCTGGACTCCCAAGGACTATTATCTCCAAAGGGAGGACCTTCGTCTATGCTCAATAGCTGGTTTACTCCAAAGTTGAGGCCGATGTGGTGGGTTTGGGCATTCAGCAAAGTACTTGATGCGCACAGAGTAAATAAAGCCACAACAAGCTTAGGCCTGGCTATTATTTTAAAACTCCGATTCATCTAAGCCCCCTTTTGGATGTATTGAATTTGTATAGGAGTCCAACTTTAAAACCCGCGGCAAAGGATGGATGGGGGTTATCGAGGCCAACTTCAACCTTACTCCTCTCGGTAATGTAGATTAAATCCAATCCTAACAATAAAGAAAGCCTAGACTTGGAAGCAAGGTTGCCACTTCTAAAAATTTGACTGGTATAGCTGAGGCTAGCAACCAAATCTACTTTTAAAGGTCTAATACCAACATTAGCCCGATCTATAATTACAGCGCTGCTCTCCTTTACGGACTTGAAGTATAATGTTGAATAATAATCCTTTGAGATTATCACCCCTCCTAAGAGCTGCAAGGCAGACGACCTGGTCTTAAATAGCGATCCACCAAAAGCAAGATTCATCGCAATCAAATGACTCACATCATTTCTAAACTCAGTATAACCGGTAGATTCAATGTATTTCTCACTATCACTAAAACGCCTGATCCAGCCAAACTCTGCCCTTAGCAGTAAACGCTCATCATTTAGGCCTAGCTGATACAGTAGGTTCGGAGAAATACTAAAATCGTGATCCTGCACAATTAAATCGGAAGGTCTTATTTCCCAAATCCTTTGACCACTAAAGGACAATCCTAATTGCTGGCTCACTTGGGCCTGTAACGAAAAGGTTGTCATAAAAACTAGGACGATTATAATGCGAGCACTACAAAAAAGAACCTTCATATTCTAGATTTTCAGGATTAACTTGTGATAAACACCTCCTTTATAATGAATCACTAAATTGTAAACCCCAGGACTAAGAGACATTAACGATAGTAATGCTTGACCGTTGTCAGAGTTATGCACTGCAACTTTCTTCAGAATATTGCCACTATTAGAAAGAATTTCAATTCTTAGTATTTCATTTATAGGAAAGCCACTCAAATAGATATCACCCTCGGTGGGGTTCGGAAATATTGAAAAGTCAGTATGATTATGTCCCGCATCGCGATCTAACAAATCAAGCGCCAAGGATCCATTTACCATCCTTTTACCCAGTAAATAATCAGAGATCCTAACACTTACATCACCTTCATAATTAGGGTCACGATAATTGGACTCGCAACTACAAGACTCTATGAACAGGTTTAATTCATTTTTTGATATTGCACTGAAATCAAAAGTTGATAAAAGGTCAATTTCTCCACCTGAAACGAAGTTATAGATATTCGGAGGCAAAATTGTCGATCCATCAAATACCGTAGTCTGTCCGCTATGCGAATAAGGGTTTTCAGGTACACTTGAGTATGGAATAACATTCAAGCAAGCCTTAACATCTATTTCAACCTCTATTGCTGTTTTAGCGTGACATTTCTTTTTATCAATAATACCTCCACCTAAATCCTTTCGGCGAACAGCTTCATAAATAACCTTTACTTTATTCTTTCCTTCTATAATGGAATTCGTTTTTACAACAACTGAGTTTGATCCTGAGCCAGCAGTAACTTTCCAATACGGCGGGACTTCCCAAGAAATATTCTGCATATTGTCCTCAGTAAGGAGTCCCTTCTTATCTTGTAAAATAAAGACCAGAGAGTTAGCATCACAGTCCACATCAGTATTCAATTTCAACTGGAAAAAGTGAGGATGAACTATTTTTACACTAATAGTATCAGTGTAAGTTTTTGGCAAATTATTTTCCATGATAGTAACATGGGCATTAATCCTAACTACCCTAACCTGAGCCGACGGTTGATAATTCACAAAGTAATTGAAGGTCTTGCCAGTTCCTTGGTTATTAAACACCCCTTGAGAAAAATCTTCTACATCCCAGGAAACATCATGAAAAGCTGGAAAAGTATTGTCATTAGAGGTCTCAATACTCCATTCTTCGAACTTACCTGAACAAGCCTCTTTAGGGCCCTTAATCTTAAAAGTGTACTGCTGTCCAAAAACACTTAAACTGAGCATTATGGTCAAGAAGGTCAAAAATATATTCGCTCTCATCTCACCTGCTTTTCCAATTCAAGAACTCTTAAAGTCAATTCCTCAACTTTCTCCAAGAGGATCTTATTCATTTCCCCAAGGTCTAAACCATTCTCTACTACTTCTTCCGCGCTGGGCACGCCCGGTAAATGACCATGTTCCTTGATATAAGCTTCTAGTTCCTCGGTGCTGAGCATCTGATAATCGGATGCAAAAACATAGTCTGCCCATCCATTTAAACTGGCCACATCCACTTTTACCCGCTCAGTTCGAATTCCACCTTCTACATATAACTTAAAAGCATCGGCTGTCTCACCCGGAGTGCCCCAGTTTAGGTTTGGACCAACATGTACGGTTCCAGCATTCGAAACCGAAAAAACCCGTCCATTCTGCATTGCCGCGCCCGGTGGTCTCTGGCCGGTGCGAATTTCAAAGGCATAGTCATGGTTTCGATAACCATTATTCTCGATTAACAAACCTTGAATCTGACCGAGCTGACCCTCATTTGGATCCTCAAGATTGCTGCGAACATGCAGGGCCGCTTCCGGACTTTCGGTGTTTACTCCTACTCGATTGCTAGGACTCAAACTAAAAATAGTATTGTAGCGATTGGCTCCTTCTGCGTAAGCGAAAGTAAAGGCAGTTTGATTAACACTGCTCCAGCTTATTCCCGGTGCTTCTTGGTAAGAACCTTGACGCAGTAAACCCATTCGAATATTACCGAGATCACGTGAATAAAGCCCTAAATCATTGGCCACAGCCAGCTGACTGTAAGCGGCTTCGGGGATGTCGAAAATGGAACCCATAATAGTTTTTCCACCTGGACTAATATTAAAGGTGGTTTGCCAAGAAGTCCCATTAAAGCTATTATTACGAAAGACATAAGGTGTACCACAACTTAAGGAAGCCCCTCGCTTACCGCTAGTCATGCCTAAATTAGAATTAAGTCCAGCGGCCGTACCAATATTAGACTCCACTAAAATCGCTGGCTTGCAATTGGTGGTTTGTGGATCATCACTAAGGTGTATTCGACTTTGTGGATTTGACTGATTAAAGCCTACATTCTGGTTGTAATTGGTAGTAGAACTACTTTGTGCCATTAGTCCGCAGCTGAGCACAAAAGCGCCTAATAGCGTGATTGAATTTTTCATTATAAAGTTTTTCAGGAAATTATAACAGATAATCAATCACTACAAGAAGCTATATTTTTCGATATAAAAAATATTCCCAAATTCAGCACAAAGTACTTTCTTAAAGCCCTCTACATCTTAATTCTTTAATCAAAATATTTTAAATCATCAATTTTAAGCAACCCTTTTTGTAGAATTAACGCTACAAATTATCATTTTTATGTAATAATTTAACCACATTTAAACCTGCTTAAAAATTCACTTTTTCTTAAAACGATAGATGAATGGGATAAACTAAGCTGGCTATGCTCATGATGATTTAATCTTTCTAGTTGCTAAATGGGGTTTTCGGCGCTATGCTCTTTGTTGGCTACAAGTCCTTTTTTTAGCTAATCAAATCAATAAGACCTGCGGCCTTAAAGGGCCTTTTTCCATTCACTGCGGCTGCAAGCAAGCTTGGCCTTGGGGGATTGGCTCCCTGCGGTCGCCTTTCCCTGATTGCTCCTTATTAGAGTCATCAAATCCAAAAAGCCCTGCGGCCTGCGGCCTTGAAGGGCCTTTTTCCATTCACTGCGGCTGCAAGCAAGCAAGGGATTTTCGTCGCTACGCTCCTTGATCCCTGCATACTCCTTTTTGAGGTCAACAAATCCAAAAGCCCTACGGCCTGCGGCCTTTGAGGGCCTTTTTTTCATTCCCTTCGGCTGCAAGCAAGCTTGGCCTCAGGAATAAAAAAAAGCCCTCACGCATTCGCGTAAGGGCTTTCGGATTTGCGGAGAGAGAGGGATTCGAACCCCCGGAGGTGTGACCCTCAATAGTTTTCAAGACTACCGCATTCGACCACTCTGCCATCTCTCCTCTGAAAAAACTATTCGCTTTTAGGCCAACATGTTTTTTTATGGGCTGCAAATGTAAAATATTTTTGAGGCTACGAAACAACCTTTTGCAGCTTTTTCCGTCTATATTCGTAGAACAATCGCTCAAATCACCTTTATGCCGCGTCTTCTATACTTCCTTATCCTTTGCCCCTTCCTGATTTCCGCGAAAACTACTAACCTCTATATTTCCCTAAATGAATTTTTAGATGGGGAAAGAAACAACTACGTTGAGATCAATTTTGGCATTGGAAGCTATAGTTTAGACTATCTGCGCGATGCAAATGGCAATTTTCAAGGCGGACTAGAAATAACGGCAGCGGTTTTTCAAGATACCAATGTAGTTGCCGCAGATCGATTTCGAATCCTCAGCCCTCAGTACCCTGATACGGTTAACCTAAATGACTTACTCTATCACCAATTGCGTTTTGCCCTTCGCAAAGGGAAATACCAATTACGCCTCACCATTGAGGATATAAACGACAGCAGCGAGCACTACGAGATTAATAGAGATTTGCAACTCACCCTAAGCCAAAACTTTCCCGATCACTCCCAAGTACTTTACTTGGAGGATTTTGAGGCGGCTAGCGACGATGGCGATAAGGCCTACCAACGCTCAGGCTTTAGATTATTCCCTATCATCACTTCGGGCACCCCCTATTTACCAGAATCAGTAGACCGATTGGCTTTCTATAATGAGCTTTACAATCTCGACCTCAATTTAGGCGAAGGGGAAAAGTTTTTAATCAAGTATTACCTTAAAGATGAAAGTACGGGTAAAAGCTTAAGCAAATTTGGAGGATTTGCCAGAGGCATCTCAGCGGCGGTGAACCCGGTTTTAGGGCAAATTGATATTTCGGAACTACCTACCGGAAACTTTCTATTAGTAGTGGAAGCAATTAATAGCAAAGGAGCATCGGTAATTAAACACGAAAATTTCTTTTACCGCAGAAATAAGAACTTCGAAGTTCTAGCAGGAAGTTTTGAGGACCGAAGCATCAGCGGAAGCTGGGTGGATATGATTGGAAACCTCGACTCCATCGTGAAATTCGTAGATTTTCTTTATCCCATCTCCTCCGAGGGAGAACAGGCCCTACAAGAAAGTTTATTGCAGGAAGGAAATGAATCTAAACTAAAAAAATACTTCTACGCCTTTTGGCAAGAACGCAAGCCACTTGCACCTCAAGAAGCCTGGCAGGCCTATCATCGAGAAGTGCGAATCGCCAACAAACTGTTCTCTTCAGGCCTTTCCCAAGGTTATAAAAGTGATCGAGGTCGGGTATACCTCATGTACGGAAAACCAAGCTTAGAGGAACGCCGTGACATGGAGCCGAATATGCCTCCGTACATTATCTGGCAATACGATAATATCACCACAAATTATACGGTGCCGCAAAACAACCGCATCTTTATTTTCGGAGAGTTTGAGCCGTCAACCCGAATTTATAAACTAATTCACTCTACTGCCATTGGGGAGATAAACAGTCCGGATTGGAAACAAGAGCTCTACTTTAGAGCCTATGGCGGTCCTGGAACCATTGATCCAGGCAATGATCCCAATGAAAGGGAATTTGGCAGCCGCGCCAATCAAAACATCATTATGGGAACTACTGGAGCGGATAGGAGAAACCGCTAAATTTGCGGCATGATTGGATATTATCTGGCTTTGGCTTTTGGCCGAAGTCTTTCCTATTTACCTTTTTTCATATTATATCGCCTCAGCGATTTTTTAGCCTGGCTCATGGCCGATGTTATTCATTACCGGAAGCAGGTTATTGATGCTAATTTGGCGCAATCATTTCCGAATAAAAGCAAAGCTGAGCTTCAGAAAATTCGAAGGAAATTTTACCGAAACTTCAGTGATATTATAGTCGAGTCCTTTAAAAGCCTAAGCGTATCTAAAAGAACCATGCAGAAGCGTTTCGTGCTTCGCAACCCGGAGGTTTTCCAAGATCTCTATCAAAAAAACAAAGGCCTAATTATGGTCATGGGGCACCATACTAATTTCGAGTGGACCGCCATGTGCATTCCTTTGGTGGTGCCGCAAAACTGCTATGCCGTTTATCACCCTTTAAAGAATAAACGTTTCAATAAACTGATTGTCAAAATACGAGAACAGTTCGGCCTAAAACTTTTTAGGATGTCGAACACCTACCCTTTTATGTTGGAAAATGAAGACACTAAGCCGCTTTATGTTTTCATGGCCGACCAGAGTCCACATAAGGGAAAAATAAAATACCGAACGAAGTTCATGAATCAAGACACCCCGGTTCATTTAGGGGTTGAGAACCTTAGTAAGAAATGCAATCTAGGAGTGGTTTTTATTGATATTCACCGTGTAAAACGTGGCTATTACGAAATAGAAGCTAAGCTACTTTTCGAAAATACCAAGGAGACTGAAAAGCATAAGGTAACTGATACCCACGTAGGGGCCTTGGAAGAACTTATTAAATCCGACCCTGCCAATTGGCTATGGAGTCATAAAAGATGGAAGCATGCCTAAAGGAATAGCAGTGGCGGTTTTAAATTGGAATGGTCTTAGTCTTTTGCAGCGCTTCATTGGAAAATTAGTGCAAGACTCGCAGCCTCTGGGCCAAGTTTATATAATTGATAATGACAGTTCCGATGAAAGCATGGCCTGGATTAAAGCCAATCATCCGACAGTAAAGCTTATCCAGCTTGATGCAAATTATGGCTATGCCGGAGGTTATAATCGCGGCATGGAGCAAATTGAAGAAGAACTGGTGGTTCTAATTAATTCCGATATAGAATCTAGCCCAAATTGGCTGGAACCGATTGCCAAGCGTTTTAATGCTGATCCGAGCTTAGGCGCTCTGCAGCCTAAAATCCTAGACTTAAAAGACCGCTCTAAATTTGAATATGCTGGCGCTGCGGGTGGTTATATGGATCATTTGGGCTACGCCTTTTGTCGGGGTCGCCTTTTTGAAGATTTAGAAGAAGACCAAGGACAGTATGAGGATTTCCAAGAATGCTTCTGGGCCACCGGAGCTTGCCTCGCCGTTCGGAGCTCTGCCTTTAATGAGGTAGGAGGTTTATACGATACCCTCTTTGCCCATATGGAGGAAATTGATTTATGTTGGAAAATGCAACTGAACGACTGGAAGGTAGCGGTAGAACCGGCCAGTGTGGTTTACCATCTGGGAGGAGCCACTTTGGAATCTGGCTCGCCGCGAAAAACCTATCTCAATTTTAGGAATAACCTCATCATCCTCTTCCTAAATCTCCCTCCATTGGAGTCGATGCGGATTATACTAAGTCGCCTGGTTTTAGATGGCATTGCCGGAATTCGCTTCTTAAGTCAAGGGAAAATAAAATTTCTCTGGGCCATCCTAAGAGCCCATTTTGCCTTTTACGGCCTCTTTAATCAATTGTATCGCGAACGCATCAAGCGAAAGCAAAAAAGCCTAAAGGATACTAAAGGGGTTTACCACCGAGCCCTAATCTTCGACTATTTCCTAAAAGGGAAAAAGAAGTTTAGCGACCTGAAGTTTTAGCGCGGGTCAAAAGTTCTGAATAGCTTATAAACTCACAAGCATAGTCGGAGCCTTCGCCAAAAGCACATAGCTTTTTCCTGCGCCGCTTAGGACCATAAGTCGGTCTGGTATTTTCAATTTTCAATTGAAGCTCCTGATTAAGGGCCCTATAGGTGTAAAAGAATCTAAAAGCTGGATAAGGAGACTGAAAGACGCAGTTTAAGGTAAATAGATCGCCAATGTTAAAACCATGAACTAGGGGCTTTTTGGCAAAAGTGGTCCAATTAATAATATCGGGCTCCACCTTAAACTGTTCTACAATTTCCTGAAACTTCTGGATCGCCTCATCCTGACTTACACCCTTAATAGTCATAGCGCGAATTCTCGGATTGCGCAGAGAGAAAAGGCCCAACTCAAGCCTCAATTCTCCTTGTTTAAAACAATAAACGCCTCTCCGTAGACGATCGCAATCGCAATTTTCCCAGTCTTTAACTTGGTGCTCTGGGCTAAAAGACTGATTAAAGGAAAAAGACCAGAAATGCAGCGGTAAAAAGCAAGCGCTAGTTTGATCGGGTAGGGCTAAATTTCGATCGGGCAAACTCAAAGCTTCCGAAGCAGCGGCAATAGCTTCCGACTCTTGCGCACTAATTACCGACATTTGATAGTGCACCATTGCACCATCATTTTCATAGCTATGCAAATGATGCTCCTGCTTGAGACTGTCGAACCAAACTACCTGAAGTTCCGTCCAAAGATCGGGATCATCAGCGGCAGCTTTTAAATAACCTGCCTGAGGAACACCCTTTTGGAAGACATGCGCTAGATACTGTTGTTCAGCTTCCCTAATGCCAAGCTCCTGGCCCGAACTAGAGCAGCTAAAAAGTCCTAATAAAGCAAATAGACAAACAAATAGCGCCTTATTAACGCCCCGGCTTATGTCCATAAATACGCTCATAATGGTCTTGATGTAAACTTTGCACGATGCGACGTTTCAGCTTCATCGTTGGTGTAAGTTCACCAGAATCCACCGACCATTGATGATCGCTTAATTCAATTTTCTTCACTTGCTCCCACTTCCCAAAGTTGGCATTGAGTTCATGAATGTCTTGCATGATACGTTCTTGAATCCTTTCATTCTGAACTATGTCATGATCTGAAGAATAGTCGATATTCTTTCGCTCGCAATAGGACTTTAAAAACTCAAAATCGGGCTGTACTATGGCCGCCGGATGTTTCTCCCCTTCGCCAATTACCATTATTTGCTCAATAAAATGAGATTCCTTAAATCGAGTTTCCATTAACTGCGGAGCAATATATTTACCGCCGCTCGTTTTGAACATTTCCTTCTTACGATCGGTAATTTTCAGAAAGTCGCCTTCGATAAACTCACCAATATCCCCGGTGTGAAACCAGCCATCAGCGGTTAACACTTCGGCTGTAGCCTCGGGTTTATTGTAATAGCCCATCATTACATTAGGACCTTTACAGAGTATTTCACCATCCTCGGCAATCTTCACCTCAACATTGGGAATCAATTTCCCTACCGATCCAATACGCTTTAAATCGGTATTTGGTCCATTTACAGAAATTACCGGCGATGTTTCTGTTAAACCATAACCTTCTTGAATATTGACACCTGCCGCAGAGAAAATTCGAATTAGTCTTGGATTTAAAGCGGCAGACCCACTAGCGATAGCTTTTACACGACCACCTAAAGCTTCCATCCATTTACTAAAGATGAGCTTACGTGCAATCTTCAACTGGAAATTATACCAGCCACTTTTGCCTTCCAACTCATATTCTTCGCCCAGCTCCAAGGCCCAGAAAAACAGTCGCTTTTTAATTCCTGTTAATTCCGAACCCTTGGCTACAATTTTATCGTAAATTTTCTCCAGCAGTCTTGGTACCGCGGTAAAAATCGTTGGATGTACCTCACGGATATTATCACCAATGGTCTCCATGCTTTCGGCATAATAAATCGGCACACCGGCATAGCAATAGAGGTAAACCAGCATGCGCTCATACACATGGCACAAGGGTAAGAAACTCAAGGCCAATTCATTGTCGCCCTTAGTGGGAATCCTGCCAAAGGAGTCTAAACTGTTTGATGCTACATTCTTATGCGAAAGCATTACCCCTTTGGGTCGGCCCGTAGTTCCAGAAGTATAAATCAGCGTCGCTAAATCTGTTTCCTTAACAGCATCCATGCGTTTTTCTAATTCACCTTGATGCTCATCGCCATCTCCCAATTTGAGGAAATCGTTCCAATTTGGGGCATTCGGCACCTCATCGAAAGTATAAACCTCAGTTAATGCTTCCACCTTATTTTTGATGTGAACTACCTTCTCATACAGAGCCTCGTCGGAAACAAAAACCAACTTTACTCCCGCATCATTAAAGATATATTCGTAATCATCTTCGCTAATGGTCGGGTAAACCGGTACATCAACACAGCCCGCCTGCAGGGTGCCAATATCCAATACATTCCATTCCCAGCGGTTATTAGTAGAAGCCACAGCCACCTTATCACCTGGCTGTAAGCCGCAGGCAATTAAAGCACGGCCAAACCTTTCACTTTCGTTGATGTATTCTTGAGTAGATATTTTTTTCCAAGTTCCATTAACCTTGGTAGCGAGCGAATCTGGTAGTGGTTTAGTCTTTAACTGGTAACGCGGAAAATCAAATAGACGCGTTGGAGTGTCTCCTTTCATAGTCAAGTTCAAATCTTGTGGTCGCTAAAGATAGCAGAAATGCCTTAAATCGAAAGGGGGAATTTAACTCGAACTAGCGCTTTAATCGATCTATTTTAAGCCTCTATTCTCAACGGCATAGCCACAAGAAGCATCTTGTATTTCATTTCCAAAAAAGCACTGAGGCTTTAAGCACCTTTAGTGGTCTTCCTTATCCGAAAAATCAATGGAGCTTCTTCTAACAGAAAATCAACAAAATAACGATCCCCTTATTTGCCAGTAATCCTAATTATTGGCATTTATTTGATTTCTGATATTTGCCATTTTTCGTCATCTTTGGCATAAATTGGAAATGAGATGCCGAAGATTATTGAAAATAGGTTGATTGCAGAGTTTAAGGATAGGGATTCCTTCTCAAGGGAAGACTTATTTGAATTTTTCAGGTTTTTCGAGCCCGATTTAAAAGGTGGAACTTTTAGTTGGAGAATTTATGACCTCCAAAACAAGAACATCATAAAATCAATCCGGAGGGGTCAATACACTATTTCGGGACAAGCTAGGTATAAGCCCGAAATTAGTCCTGAACTCCTAAGACTTGCCAAAGCAATTTCCAAACGCTTTGAAGATGTTAAATACTGTCTTTGGGACAGTGATTGGGTGAATGAATTTTCACGGCATCAATCAGGGAAAAAGATAATGATTATTGAAATCGAAAAGGATTATGTAGAGGCTCTGTTCTATGTATTAAAAGAGGACTTCAAATTTGATATTTACCTTAATCCAGATGAAAAGGCGATTGATTATTACATTTCTGAAAGTCACAAAGCGGTAGTAATAAAGAAACTGATTACGAGATCACCGATTTCAAAAAGAAACGAAAAGAAGAACATCATATACACGCCGCTGCTAGAAAAAATACTTGTTGATCTTTTTACTGAAAATAAACTATTCTATTTCTACCAGGGCCAGGAATTGATACACGTTTATGAAAACGCTTTAAGGAGCTATACGCTTAATTTCACCAAACTCTTTAGCTACGCAAAGCGCAGAGGACGTGAACAAGAAATCAAGCGGTTTATGAAAGATAATATGACTCACCTTATAAAAGGGGTAATAGAGTGATTAAAGAACATTGCTTTACGGAGGAGTGGCTAGATTCCTTCAAGAGGCGGCAAGAATATAAGCGAATAGATAAAGCCATTCTCGAAAAGATGATTTACGCTTTGCATTTGCTTGAGCGTATTAAAGCCAATGGACTTGAATTCACATTTAAAGGTGGTAGTAGCCTAATCCTCCTTTTGGACGAGGTACACAGATTTTCAATAGACATTGATATTATCTGCAAAACGGATAGAGCAAGTTTAGAGAAGGTGCTAAATAGACTTATTGATTCATCAAAGTTCAAGGCATTTGAACTCGATGAGCACCGCAGTTATAAAGAAGGAATCCCAAAGGCACACTATTCTTTTTCCTTTGCTTCCGTGGCCAAAGGGAGATATTCAGGCACTATTCTTTTAGACATATTAATTGAGGATTCAATATATCCAGAGCTAAAACAAAAAGAAATACAAACCAAATGGATAGAAACTGAGGCTCACACAAATATCTCCGTACCAACTATAGACTCACTAACAGGGGATAAGCTCACCGCATTTGCTCCAAACACAGTTGGCATTCCCTATTTTAAAGGAAAAGGCCAGCAAGCATTTTCTATGGAGATTTGCAAACAATTATTTGATTTAAGTAAGCTCTTCGAAAGAATTGAGAACATTGAAATTGTTGCTCAAAGTTTTGAAGCCTTTGCTTTACAGGAAATTGAATACCGCAAAAAAGAAAGACCAGATCTTACACCCATAATGGTATTACAAGACAGCATAAACACCTGTGCCATTCTTGCCAAAAGAGGAAAAGGCGGAGCCGATGAAAAGCTAAAATTCACAGAGCTGCAAAAAGGCATTAGAGCATTCGGGACGGGCTTTCTCATAAATGAAAATTTCAGAATAGATAATGCCGTTCCCGCGGCAGCGCGAATTGCCTATTTATCTGCTAAGATTTGGAATAAGAACTGGTCTCCAATCGAATACTATAAGGGCCAGGATATAAGAGATTGGAATATAGAACATGAAGATTGGAACTTCTTAAACCGACTCAAAAAACAAACAGATAAATCAGGTTTCTACTATTGGTTCAAAGCGCTTGAAATAATGAAATTAATTGATTAGAAATAAAGCCTAGGCTTTGAAGCATGGTGATTATGCTTAAGTCTTTAAAAATGGACTACCATTTAACCCTATTTAAAGGCTCTTCATAGATTTTCCAATTGGGCACGAAAGGCTTTTATCTTTGTAATTACCGACTCGGGTATCGGATCATGTACAGCATTGGCGCGACGATAATGCCAATCCTCCAAGATGACGCTTCGTTCTTGCCCATCAAAAAATTTCCTTCGGGGTCTTTTTAGTTCATCGAAATACCGTTCATCGCGATACCAATAATGCTTGATATGAACGGGGCTAATTAAAAAGCGTTTTACAATAGGTCTAAAACGTTGACCATCGCTCCAAAACAAGGGCGCCCAAGGGCTGTAATTGGGATAATGAGGATTCTTATTGAAGAATCGTGCTCCCATGCCACTGCGCAATGCAGACTTAACGAGAAAATGCTCCTCATGACTATCGGGAAAACGGCGATCGAGCTCTTCGAGCATTAATTCATCATTAGAAATTTGCTCCTTATGAGCGGTACCGTAAATGAGCCAATTAAAAACTAAACCGGAGGCATTTTTGGGAACAGTGGCAAATAAGCTGGAATAGGATTGCTCACTATACAAAAACTCATCGCTATCCAGAAAAACCAGCCACTCATAATCTTTTTGTGCCCTGGCCCAAACTTTCTTTTTATGATATTCTTCTCGGGTATAAAAGTCGGGATGGTTTATACTGTGCTCCCATTCTAACAAGCCTGCTTCCACGTAAGGCCTTAAAACTTTTTCCCAATCGTCATTACTGGAATCATTGGTGAGATAGATAAAGTTTACACCTTGTGAATAATGAAAGTCGAGCCATTCCTTCAAATAAGGAGCTTCGTTCTTAAACATACAATGCAAGGCGATCTTGCCATTACGAATCTTGGCTTTTACTAGAAAATCCCAAGTACATAAAAGCTTCGTCCAGCTATTCCTGAAGTGATAGCTTAATTCTCGCATTAAAGCCCATACAAGAATTCCCCATCGATTGCCGTGGCTTGCACTTCCATTTGAGATAATTCCTCTGCGGTAGCTTTAGACAAATCCTGGGCCATCACCACAAAATCCGCATAATAGCCAGGCATAAGTAAACCCTTTTTATCCTCCTCAAAGCTGGCATAGGCGCCCGACCAGGTCATACCTCTCATGGCCTCATCAAAGCTTAAGGCTTCTTTAGAGCGAAATCCCTCCTCAGGATAGGCAGATGCATCTTGACGATACCAAGCCGAGCGCAGGGTGTACAATGGATTTATATTCTCTACTGGGAAGTCCGTACCTAGTGGCAGCACTAATCCTGCCTCTAAAAATGATTTTGCCGAATAGGCATAAGCCAAGCGTTCGGCACCTAAGCGCTCATCCGCCCAATACATATCCGAAGTGGCGTGGGTTGGTTGAATAGAAGGAATTCCTTTTAATTCTTCCAATGCACTTAAATCTTCCGGATGCACTATTTGCGCGTGCTCAATGCGCCATCGGTGATTTCTTTCGTGCATATAGGCAATACCAAAAAGGTGACTTGCAATGCGATTAGCCGAATCGCCGATAGCATGAATGGCCATCTGCCAGCCTTGGTGGCTTAGGGAATCGGCCATCATCTCAAAATACTTTGTTGGCTTTAGCTGCAAACCAAAATTAGTGGGATCATCAGCATAAGGCTCCAGTAATAATGCGCCTCGAGAACCCAAGGCTCCATCTAAATAAAACTTCACCGTTTTTACCCGCAAACGAGGGCTTTCAATGGCACCATTCTTAAAATAATGAGCAATGGATGCGGAGTCATCCGAGACCATTAAGTTGAAACGTATTTTTAAGGAATCGGCTTCAATTAGCTCCTGCATGATCTCAATTTCCCTTTGCTTTAAACCCGCATCGGTTATGGAGGTGAGGCCTACTCGCAAGCAGTATTCCTGGGCTTTTAATAGTAGTTCTTTATCTTTGGACTCATCTAATTCCGGTAGCTCAATTAGATCAACCGCATTATCGATTAATAAGCCGGTTAATCCCCGTTCATTCATCAGCAAAGCGCCGCCAGCTACTTTGGTATCGGGGCTTATTTGCGCAAAATCCAAAGCTGCTCCATTAGCTAAACTAGCATGACCATCAATTCTAGAGAGCACCACTGGGGTGTTTGGAAACATTGAATCTAATTCTGTGCGACTGGGGAACTCCTTTTGTTCCCAATCGTTTTGATCCCATCCTCTACCCATTATAAATTCCGGCTTATTGGCATCAGCAAAAGCTTGAACGCGTTGCAAGCACTCCTCCCAACTATTAGTACCCATTAAGTTTACCCGACCCAAACCGCGAGCATAGCCTACAAAATGGGCATGGGCATCATTAAAACCAGGGTAAATATACATGCCCTTAAAAACCTTTTTCCGTGGTGCCGAATAACGGTCATCTAGGCTTTGTTCGCTGCCGAGCTCCAAAACCTTCCCGTCTTTTATAACCATTGCTTCAGCTTTTATGCTATCACCGGTGTAAATCTCTTGGGCCACTACAAATAGATCAACTTCAATGCGCGGCTTTTCCGTTTTACAAGCAATTATACTGAGCAGAAGTACAAGACTAAGGAGAATACGTTTTAACATATAGATAGAAATAAGATTAAATATCGGCATAAAAAAACCACCTCAATGAATTAAGGTGGTTCTAAAATATGATAAGGTGTTCAATCCTCTGGATTATTCTCCTTCTTTATGACCTATCATTTTGTAAACCAGTTTTGGCGCCACTTGCTCTAAACCTAGAAGCGTTAACCAGTAGCCTACAAAAAGGCCTAGGAACAGCAACATGCTGAAGCCCATTAGGAAAATGAATAAAAAGATGAAGAAACCTAATACTTGAGTAAACATCGTTGATACTTTTGTGGCCGCTAAAATACAGCAAAAACTGAATTACCGGAAGCGGTCTAAATCATTTTTAATGAGCCTTCGAAAATTTTTCACTTTCAGCGCCCTAATCTGTGGCCTCTTCTTTACCTACCTCGGCACTTTGGGCGCCGAAAAACCTTTCTGGCAAAAGGTCTTCAAACTGATTGAGCAGAGCATGGATAGCAATTTCCCCGAGAGTTTAAATTGGCCCCAGGGATTCCTAAGCTTAGGCCTTATTTTACTTTTAGGAAATATTGCGCTTTATTTTTTCTCTAAAAATTGGAAGCTGCCCCTTTACCTCGGTATTTTTGTACTGCTAATATTGCTCAGTTTATTGATGAGTACCTGGATTTTAACATAAAACATTTAAATAAAGTAGAATGGATTACCGTATCGAAAAAGACACCATGGGGGAAGTTCAAGTACCCGCGGAAAAATACTGGGGTGCTCAAACCGAGCGTAGTCGCAATAATTTTAAAATTGGCGCGCCAGCAAGCATGCCAATAGAAATTGTGCATGGCTTTGCTTATCTCAAAAAAGCGGCCGCGCATGCCAATGCCCAGTTAGGAGTTTTGGCAAGCGAAAAGCGCGATCTCATTTCTAAGGTATGCGATGAAATACTAACCGGTAGCTTAAATGATCAATTTCCATTAGTAGTTTGGCAAACCGGATCAGGCACCCAAAGCAATATGAATGTAAATGAAGTGGTGGCCAACCGCGCTCACGTTATTGCGGGCAATAAACTTGGCGAGGGCGAACGTCTTATTCACCCGAATGATGATGTAAACAAAAGCCAGTCTTCCAATGACACCTTCCCTACCGGAATGCACATTGCGGCTTATAAAATGATTGTGGAGATCACCATTCCTGGCATTCAAAAACTACGAGATACCCTAGCTAAGAAATCCGCTGATTTTAAGGATGTAGTGAAAATTGGTCGCACCCATTTAATGGACGCCACCCCGCTAACTTTAGGACAAGAGTTCAGCGGTTATGTTTCTCAATTAGATCACGGTTTAAAAGCACTTAATAACACTTTAGATCACCTTTCTGAAATTGCTCTAGGTGGCACCGCTGTAGGAACGGGAATTAATACCCCTGAGGGTTATTCGGAATTAGTAGCGGAGAAAATTGCCGAGTTTACTGGCCTTCCCTTTCGCACGGCCGAAAATAAATTTGAAGCTTTAGCTGCTCATGACGCCTTAGTTGAAACACATGGCGCCTTAAAGCAAGTCGCGGTTTCCTTGATGAAAATTGCCAATGATATCCGTCTTTTAGCCTCTGGACCAAGAGCGGGCATTGGAGAGATTATTATTCCTGCCAATGAGCCAGGATCTTCCATTATGCCTGGTAAGGTAAATCCAACTCAAGCGGAAGCTATAACCATGGTTGCCTCCCGAGTAATGGGCAACGACACCACCGTGAGTATTGGCGGATCTAATGGCCATTATGAGCTAAACGTTTTTAAACCGGTTATGGCCCATGCCGTTTTAGAATCGGCTCGCCTTATTGGTGATGCTTGTGTTAGCTTTAACGATCACTGTGCCATTGGTATTGAACCGAATGCCGAAGCGATTAAGCGCCACCTCAATAATTCGCTAATGTTGGTAACTGCCTTAAACACTAAGATTGGTTACGAAAAGGCGGCCAAAATTGCTAAAACCGCTTACGAGAATGGCACCACCTTAAAAGAGGAATCGGTGAATTTAGGCTTCCTTACGGCTGATGAATTTGATGCCTGGGTGAAACCTGAAGAAATGGTGGGCAGCATGAAAAGCTAAAACACCCTAGTCTAAAAGAATATAAGGAAGGACTTGAGGCCTAGCAAAATCAATTTCATTATTGAACGAGCTAAGCTGCAAGTCCTTCCTTTTTTATTGCTGGTGCAGATGCCTCAGCGGAAAAATCGGACTTTAGCGCAAGTAGTTTAGGCCTTTACAAGAACAATATGGGGTTAAACGGGCATGCTTCTTTCTAGTCAATTTTAGGGTGAAAAAGCACGATAGGTTTAGAACTTTCACGGAGCAAGAAAACTTATCAATGATCTCTTCGAACTAAATGTTAGGTGCATTAACCTTATCTGATTTTTCAAGCATATAAAAAATTGCCAATTGACTGATAAATAGTCGGGTTGTAGCTAAAAACAAATCTTCTTTTTCCGATTAGTTTCCATGGAGGAAATGGATTAATCAGATTGCCGCATTTGAAAACGGATTTTAAAAACCGCTCAAAAGCCACCCGACTTACGCTAGCCCCACTTAGCGAATTTGCTTTGCGGTGACTTCCATTAATTCAGGATAAAAGCCATCGAAACATTCCTTGAAGAATTGCTTATCGCGATTTAACTGCACAACTGCTTCTGCCATGCGGTTCTCATTTTTCGCGCGGCGCGACATACCCGCTAAACTCCTTTCCATACCAATTTGGTATTGATAGTTCAGCAGCCAATTACCGTTTTCCATATAGTGAAAGGTATTTTGGGCTTTTGGGGGCAGTAGCTCCCAATGTCTCCGAAAAGAAGCATAAGCATTGCTGGCAAAATCTTCCAAGCCTTGCTGATGATATTCTTTAAAATCAAGGGCTAGGAAATGATCCATGATAATATCGTTCACCACAGCAGCATATTTGCCCTGCATTGGCCGCCAAACTTCTAGCATCTGCCTTACCAGCGGATGTTGATCGGTATAGTCATCGATAAAATGATGAAGATAAATACCCTTCTGAACCCCTTCCGGGAAATTTGAATAGAATTTTTTACGGGTAAAATCCGCGATGGCATTGCCTATCCGTAATTCCTCATCATTCCCGCTTAATGCCAAATGAGCTAAAAAATTCATGGGAGCAAGTTAGGGCATTATTTATAGCTAAATAGCGGGAACTGTACTTAGGAAGTCTTTTTCCAGCATATAGATATTGGTGAAAAAACGAACTATTGAAAGCAAGTAGCAAATCCATAAGAAAGTTGAAACTTAGCCCACTTCTTGAAAAAGGTCAAAAAAATGGAAATAAACAAAACCTCACTAAAGGACATCGAAAAAGAGTTTTTCGTGGCAATTCCCGGCGGGAGCGTGCAAATGCGAGATGACCGCACTAAAGAAAATTGGAGCGCTACTATAAAGCCTTTTGCGCTTAGTAAATACGCTTTAAGTCAGGATCTCTATCAAAAAATCATTGCTAATAATCCATCTACCTTCAAGAGCCCTAAGAGACCTGTAGAGGGTGTCTCTTGGCTCGAAAGTGTTCAATATTGTAATGCATTATCGGAGGTCCTTGGGAAGGAAAAGGCCTATCAAATTGATCCGTCTACCGATATAGTTTCCCTTATTGAAGGTGCCAAAGGCTTTCGTCTGCCAACTGAAGCAGAATGGCAATATGCTTGCCAGGCCGGTGTAAAAGGCCCTCGCTATGATAGCTTATCCAAAATCGCTTGGTATAAAGACAATTCTCAAAAGCAAACTTGGGAAGTAGGACTAAAAGAACCCAATGCTTGGGGGCTTTACGACATGATCGGAAATGTTTGGGAGTGGTGCCATGACATCTATGACCAAGAAAAATATGGATCTTACCGGGTATTTCGTGGTGGTGGCTGGAACGATGAGGCTCGAAATGCGATGGCAACAACTCGTAGACGTAGTCATCCAAAGGCCTTTAAAATTGATGACCTTGGCTTTCGTTTAGCTTTAAACAGCCTTTAATAAAGCTCTTAATCCTCCAGCCTAAGACCGTTGAGGAAATTGATTTTGCCGGCGCTCCCTAAGAAAATGGTGCTATCTCAAACTCATAAGCCTCAGTAATCGGGTTGATTAAAAGCTTTTTGCAAGCTTCATCAACTTTCGCTTTAGCCGTTGCTTCAGATTCCGCTTCAACTTCCAAGTGGATGTGTTTACCGATTCGAACACCATCAATTTCGGCCAAGCCAATGTTCTTCATACTGTTACTAACCGCTTTACCTTGTGGATCTAGTAAAGCCTTATGTGGCATGATGTTGATTTCCGCTTTAAACTTCATAGTACGATGCTTAGGCGCCTTTATTGGGCTTAAATAAGAGTGAAATTAGAAGGTACAAAGGTATAATAAAGGCTAATGCCCGAAAGCGGAAAATTGTAAAAAGCGCGATAATCAATACCGCAAACAAAATTCTACTGCGATTCCCCTTCCATGTAAATGCTTTTACCTTGAATGACATCAGCGGAAGCTCGGCCACAAGCAAGAGTGAACTAACTACCGTTAAGGCAGTTAAAAAGAAGGGATGAAGTAAAATGGCTTCGGTAGTAGCATTTTCGGTGCTAAAGGCCCAGATGCATAAACCGTAAATTAAAACGGCATTTGCTGGCGTTGGCAGTCCAATAAAATAGTCGGCCTGACGATCATCGATATTAAACTTAGCTAATCGCAGCGCCGAAAAAAGCGTTACCAAAATGGCGATATAAGGTAAAAACTCGGGCAAGGGCTCGGCGCCATTTCCAGCTTTCTGAAAAGTCATAAAGAGCGCTATTCCCGGAGCTAAGCCAAAACTGACCATGTCGGCCAGTGAATCCAATTGCAAACCGAGCTCAGAGTGAACGCCAAGGGCCCGAGCAACTAATCCATCTAATAAATCAAAAATCAATGAGGCCCCAAAAAGCCACCATATTAATTCCATTCGCCCTCCGAAAAGAGCTATAATTGCCAAAATCCCGCAGCTTAAATTAGCGAGGGTTAGCATATTTGGTAAGTTCCTTTTAAACATATGCGCAATATTAGCTATTCGCTAAAGTTATGAAGGAGGAAATTTATTTATTTGCCACAAAGAATTCCCTTGAAGAAAACTATTCTTTTTTTAATCCTGCCGATTCTCGCCTTTGCCCAAGGTCGGAAATACTCCAATGCCTTTTTAGAGATCGGTGTGGATGCTCGGGCCATGGCCATGTCTAATGCGGTAATCGCCTCCAGTAACGACGTGAACTCCACCTATTGGAACCCTGCCGGCCTTGCACAAATTCGAAATTCTTGGCAATTAGCTTCAATGCACGCGGAGTACTTTGCGAGTATTGCTCAATACGACTATGCCGCTTTTGCCCTGCCCATTGATGAGTATAGCTCTGGTGGAGTGGCTTTTATGCGATTTGGAGTTGATGACATTTTAAATACTACCGACCTCATTGATCAAGATGGAAATGTTGACTATGACCGAATTGAACGTTTCTCGGCTGCAGATTATGCCTTAATTGGATCTTATGCCCGCCGCTCCAAAAATATTGAGGGACTATCCTACGGAGGCAGTTTTAAAATCATTTACCGCCAAATTGGAAAATTCGCCAATTCAATTGGCTTCGGCTTTGATGCCGGAATTCAATACCAAAAAGGCAATTGGCTCTTGGGCGCTACCTTAAGGGATGTAACAACCACCTTTAATGCTTGGACCATACGGGAGGAGGAATTTGGCCCTATTTTCGACCTCACCCCTAATGACTTGCCTACCGAAAATTTAGAACTTACCATTCCTCGACTGTTAATTGGCGCTGGAAGAACTTTTCAGCTCAATAAAAAGTACAGTTTGCACGCTGAAATGATGGCCGACTTTAGCTTCGGAGGGGAGCAAAATGTTTTAGTTGGATCGGAAATCGTAAATATTAATCCCAATTTAGGTTTGGAAGTTGGCTATCGAAACTTCGTGTTCTTAAGGGCAGGAGCAGGCAATGTATCTAAACTTCAGAATTTCGACGGCAGCGAATATTTTAGCCTACAACCCAATCTAGGACTAGGTTTCGCCTATAAAGGAATTCATATTGATTATGCTTTAACCAATATTGGCAGCGCTTCGGGCACCTTATATTCGAATATCTTCTCCTTGCGCTTTAACTTTGAGACCTTTAAAAGGTCTTAATGGGAAAACAAATCCTCTACTTTGGCTTAAGTGCCCTTTGCTTTTATTTAGGAATAAAATTTAACTTCTTCGCTGCGCTGCTTGCCTTTGCTTGGGTTCCAGCTCTATTAAGTAGTGAGGAAGACTCCAGCCCCCTTCACCTCAGCCTCGGCCTCTTTGGCTTGCTCTCTGCTTCCTTGGCAACGGATGGACAATGGGCCCTGGCTAACGGCATCGCCTGGACCTGCTTTATTTTTGCACGTAAACTCTGGGGGCAACAAAGGGCTTTCTTGGCCTTTTTGTTTTTATTGCTTAGCGCCGAAGCTTTGCCCTTTTATACCGCTTGGCCTAAAAATCTTAGCTTATTTTTAAGTGAGTCTCTTTATCAAAATGATTTTTGGCAGCCCTGGTTGATGGAAGCAGGTTTTTTGGGCGCTAGCTTTCAATTGTTGCTGCTAGCCTTACTAATTAGCTTTCTAATTTTAAAAGTAAAATCTGGACAAGCTTTTCCGAAACTTCTCTTTGGACTAATACTTATAATTGCGGGGCTACCCCTAATACTGTGCCTAAATGGAGACTCAAGCTTTAGCCTCATCGCCCCATCGCATGAAGATTTCCAGCTTTTAGCTATAGATCAATTTATTGCGCGCTTAAGTCTTTTTCTAGCCTTCTTCCTACTTTTATTTGCTCTCGTTAGAAAGTTATTACCCAAACATAATGCAGATGATCGATTTACGTAGCGACACTTTTACCCGGCCTTTACCAGAAATGCAAAAGGCTATGTGGGCAGCGGAAGTTGGTGACGATGTTTTTGGGGAAGACCCTAGCATAAATGCCTTAGAAAGAAAAGCCGCAGAATTATTTGGCATGGAAGCGGCCGTATTTTGCCCTAGTGGCACTATGACCAATCAAATTGCCATTAAAGCGCATACCGTTCCCGGGCAAGAAGTGATCTGCCACGAGTATTCCCATGTATATAATTATGAAGGCGGTGGTATCGCCTTTAACAGCTCCTGCCAAGTTCGTCCTTTAGCCGGACCAAAAGGTATGCTTGAGGCTGAAACAGTAGCGGCGGCTCTTCAAAATCCTTTAGATCATCATGCGGCCCAAAGTCGATTGGTAGTCCTAGAGAATACCACCAATAAAGGCGGTGGCGCCTGTTACAACCTGAATAGCATAGACGCCATTCGGGAAATCACAGCGGCGAAAGGCTTGGCCCTCCACCTAGATGGAGCACGCCTATGGAATGCCTTAGTGGCTAAAAATCAAAGTGCCGCCGATTTTGGGCAGCGCTTCGACTCCATCTCTATTTGCTTAAGTAAGGGACTTGGTTGTCCCGTGGGCAGTCTATTACTAGGATCAAAAGATTTTATTCATCACGCCCGATTTATTCGTAAAAAATTAGGCGGGGCAATGCGCCAAGCGGGTTATCTCGCTGCCGCTGGCATTTATGCTCTGGATCATCATATCGAGCGCTTGGCAGAAGATCATGAAAAGGCCAAAATGCTCGCCGATGCCTTGGAACAGAGCGGTTGGACCAAGCCCATCGAAACGGTGGAGACGAATATTCTAATCTTCAATTTAAAGGAAGATCGCAATATTGAGGCTTTCAATAAACAGCTTGGCGATGCGGGTGTGCTTCATATAGACATGGGCCAAGGCAAACAACGTTTTGTCACTCATCACGATGTAAGCATGGATCAAATTAAAAGGACCTGCAAGCTTATTGGAGACTTAAAGGAATAGTATTATTTTCATGGCTTAAACCTAAGCTATGATCTTTCTCGATACTTATTTGGGGGGACACATTCCAAATATCTGCTCGCATCTCCTACCCTTTGGTTTTTTGAATTTTAATCCATTGTACGGTCGATTTATGCCCCATTACCAAGTGGTGCAGCACTCTGCAGCGCGGTATATTAGTACCAACCGAAACACTAAGGACCGATACACCGAAGCTGTTTGCACTTTATCCTTTGTTTAAAAGCCTTAATTTTTTCGTCTCAAAGACATCAACTATTCACCTTCCCATGAGTCAATTAAAAACCTTCGAACTCGAACTTCGCAAAAAAAGCCTTGGTTCTGCGCTCAGCATAATAGGCTTCATTGTCATTTACTTGTTAATGATTCTTTTCACAATTTCCTTAACCCTAGGTCTTGGATATGCCGCATTAAGCCTAATGATATTAAAGCTGAATTATATAACCGTGATATTAGCTATATCAGTTGGGGCTATGGGTTTAGTCATCTTAAAATACCTCTTTAGCTTTATTAACCGGGAGAAGGTAGAGGAGAAAACTGTTGAGATAGAAATCACGGAATCCGAACAGGCAAAATTTTTCGCTTTATTAAGGGAGATCACTTCTAAGGTTGGTACGCGGATGCCAAAAAAGGTTTTTATCACACCTGATGTAAATGCCTCAGTTCAATTCAACTCAAACTTTTGGAGTCTTTTTTGGCCAAGTCGAAAAAACTTAAAAATTGGCTGGGGGCTAGTTAATGGCGTCAATGCCACAGAATTGAAATTTATCTTGGCTCATGAATTCGGTCATTTTTCACAAGGGTCTATGGTTCTGGGGAGCTACACCTATCAAGTTAATCAAGTTTTAGGGGCCTTACTTTTTGGTCAGCATCAGCAAAATGAGAAAGAAGGAATAAGCAGTCTTATCTCTATTGCTGAGAATATAGGCAAGGGCATTGTAGAAATTATGGAGTCCACCCTGCGCCACATATTCAAAATCGTCAATCAAAAGTACCTAAGCCTGTCTAGGCAAATGGAATTTCATGCTGATGCTGTCGCAGGAAGTATTTATGGTCCAGAAGGACAACGCTATTCTTTAATTCGCTCCCACTTCATTCAAAGCTGCATTGACCTCTGCCTCGGATTTTACAATTCTGGAAAAGGGAATTTAAGGGAACCTGCCAATGTCTATCTAAACCAAAGGCAGGTACAGAAATTTCTGATTGCCGAAAATGGTTTAAACCATATTCAAGGATGGGCCATCATTAAATCAGAACATGAAAATGATGAAATAAAAAGCCGATTACAGTTTTACGAAGATTGGTCTAGCCATCCAACAGAAAAGGAACGGGTTGAAAGCCTAAATCGCTTCTTTCGTGCAGAAGATTTCCCCAGTCCGGAATTTGAACCAGCGACCCAATTATTTGAAAACACCATTGAAATTGAAACCCAACTTTGCGATGCTTGGCTACCAACACTTCAATATGACTTAGGCGCCAAGGATAAAATCACCGAAGATTTTTTCGCCGAAAACTTTGAAGGCTATTATCGTCAAAGAAGGTATCATGCGGTTTACAATGACTACTATGATTTTTGGGAACCTCGAGAATTACCTGTAGAGGATGAACTGCTTTCCAATAATCAGGAGCAGCCTGCCTTCGAATCCCTATTCACCAATGAGAGGCGTTGGGAAACACTAAAGTTATTAGGCCTCGAGCAAGATCTAAGTGTTTTACAATCTATTGCTTCTAAAAACTTTGAGGTTCGACGCTTTAAATATCAAGACAAAAACTACAAAGCCCTCCATGTAGGTGAGATTGCGCAACCACTTA
Source organism: Bacteroidota bacterium (assembly GCA_024742495.1). Taxonomy (GTDB): domain Bacteria; phylum Bacteroidota; class Bacteroidia; order Flavobacteriales; family Schleiferiaceae; genus Croceimicrobium. The sequence continues at coordinate 143,461 of JANSYJ010000002.1, read as the reverse complement.
AAAATGAAATTGAAGATTTAGCGGAAAAAGCGGTGTTACATGATAAAGCCATATTTCACTATTTCTATCGGGAGGCTCTTAATCGAAATCAAGAAAAGAATTACCTCGAACACCTTAAGGCATGGCGTTCAAGCCGAATCTATTTGTCTGAAAATGAATTGCACTTCGCAGCGGAATATATTGATCGACTGAGCTTCACTCAAGAGGAAACGCCCTTTGAAACTATTCGAAAGAATTTCAAGGAATTGGAAGCTCATGATAAAAAGCTACGAATAGCCTTAAAGGCAGATCTTTTAGACGAAAACCTAAGCTCCCTTTTAAGCGCAGAAGGGAAAAAGCTTTTAGAGGATTTTCTGAATTCCAATGCCATTTATTTTGAAGGGAAAAAATATGATGATGAAAAACTCAGCTTATTAATAGGAAGTCTGCAAGTTTACCTGCAGCTTATTCTTCCCGAGAAAGAAAGTTTAGCGAAGTCAGAACTTCTAAGGTTTCAAACAAGCTTTATAGACCCCTCAAAATTAAAGCTGGCACAAGAGGAACGCAAAAAGAACAGTCCGGCTTTAGCTTCACCTTAATTTCATCACCAAGAATACCCTTTGCGACCTATGTCACATAAGACCAAAGTCTAACTTTTATCATATTTTAAGAATGCCTGTTGTGTGACCTTTAATCTCGAATTAAAGACCACAGATCATGAAAGATATAGTAATCTTAGGCGCAGGAACGGCAGGCACCCTAATGAGCAATCACCTTGCTCAAAAGCTTAATGAAGAATGGCGCATCACCGTGGTGGATCAACGAAAAGTTCATCACTACCAACCTGGCTATTTGTTTGTTCCTTTTGGTGTTTATAACGAAGAGGATATCATCAAGCCCATTGAAAAGTTCATTCCCGAACGTGCTGTATTATACCAAGAAAGCATTGTAAAGGTGGATGCCGACAATGATCGAGTGCACCTGGAGGACGGCAGCGTATTGCCTTATGATGTATTGGTAGTCGCAACGGGCACCGACATCGCACCGGAAGAAATTGATGGAATGCTCGGGCCTCATTGGCATCAAAGTGTTTTCGACTTCTACAGCCTTGAAGGAGCTGTAAAATTGCATGAAAAACTTAAAAATTGGGAAGGGGGACACCTAGCGGTGCATATTGCCGAAATGCCCATCAAATGTCCGGTGGCTCCTCTAGAATTTGCCTTTTTGGCCGATGCCTATTTCGAAGAAAGAGGAATGCGCGATAAAGTGAAGATATCCTTTATAACTCCCATGGATGGAGCTTTTACCAAGCCTGTGGCTAGTGCTCATCTCGGTCATTTATTAGAGGAAAAGAATATTGAGGTAGTACCCAATTTCAACATCATGAGCCTCGATGGTGAAGCTAAAAAAATACTTGACTATGAGGGTAAGGAAGTGAGCTACGACCTATTGGTTACTGTTCCCACCAATAAGGGAGCTGAATTTGTAGAGCGCAGTGGCTTTGGTGATGAACTAAACTTTATCCCTACCGATAAGGCAACCTTACAGAGTAAAGTAAAAGAGAACATTTTTGTAATTGGCGATGCCACCAATATCCCCGCCAGTAAAGCTGGATCTGTTGCCCACTTTGAAGGAGAAATCCTACTGGAAAATGTTTTGCGCTTTATAAATGGCAAAACCCTTAGCTCTAGGTTTGATGGTCATGCCAATTGCTTTGTAGAAACCGGGCATGGCAAAGCCTTGCTCATAGACTTTAACTACACCCATCAACCAGTAAGCGGAACCTTCCCCATACCTGGAATTGGCCCTCTTAATTTACTGAAGGAAAGTCGGATGAACCACATGGGTAAGATGGCCTTTAAATGGATTTATTGGAATATGCTCATTACTGGCAAGCACATCCCTTTTGTAAGCGCTAAGATGAATGAAGCCGGAAAAAATTTAGAAGAAACAATCGTTTAAATCAATAATCATGGAAACCACAATTGCAGGACAAAACATCAATTTAAACCCCGAGGGTTACTTATTGGACCTCAACCAATGGAACCCCGAAATAGCCGAGCATATTGCCCAAGAAGAAGGGATTGAGCTTGGTGAAGAACACTGGCCAGTTTTAAAATTCCTCCAAGAGCAACATCGACAAGAAGTAGCTTTAAGTATTCGGAAAGTTGGCAAAAGTGGCATTGTAAACATTAAAGAGTTTTACGCCCTTTTCCCCGGTGGTCCGCTTAAAAAGGCTAGCCGTATTGCGGGCATCCCCAAACCCGCCAGTTGTATTTAATCAATCATTAAGCTTAAAAACGATAATCATGGAAACCCAGGATATAAATCAAACTATAGAAAAGCCGACCTCTAAGAAGGTTAAAAAGATGATGCTTATTCTTTCTAAAGCAACGATAGATAATGTTTACGCCTGTTTTATTTTGGCAAACGGAGCCAGAATGGAAGGCATTGAGGCGGAAATATTCTTCACCTTCTTTGGATTGGAAGCCGTTCAAAAGAAAAAACTGGAGCACTTACATGTGGCTACGGTAGGAAATCCTGCCATGCATATCCCTACCCTTTTAGGTGGCCTCCCAGGAATGGAAAGCTTTGCTACCAGTATGATGAAAAAGGAAATGGAAAAACTTGATATCCCCCCGGTGGGAGAGTTCATTGAAATCCTTGAAGCATCAGGCGCTAAGCTTTGGGCTTGCAAATTAGCGATGGATATGTTCCACCTCGAACGCAAAGACTTGGTAGATGAGATTTCTGATGTACTCACCGTTGGAGACTTCTATCAAAGGGCAGAAGGCGAGAATACCCAGCTGCTGTTCATTTAGGCAATTTGTGGTTTTTATTGCAGGGCTCTCCAATGCAAATTTGGAGGGCCCTTATATTTCTGTTCGCTTCCGTAACTTGCCCCAATGAAAAAAATCCTCCTGATACTATTCATACCTTTCTGCACGCTCATTGGGCAAAACAGCCTGGACCTGGATATTAAAAAAGTTGATTTCGATGAAGTAGCTTATCAAGAGTTTTACTCAAAAGTTTATTCTTGGAATCAAGGCCCTTATGAATTCCTAGGTCCTTCCGCCTATGCCATGGAAAGCATAGAACTCGAGCTTTTCATCCGTTTTAAAGTGAATGGAATTTGGCAGGAATGGCAAAATATGGACGATCAGCATGATGCTGAGGGAATTAGCGATAGGCAAACTTGGGTTTTAGCCCTAGTGGAATACCCTATAGAAGCTTGGCAATTGAGAAGCGACAAGATGCCGCCCGAAATTATTACCATGCGTTTTTACTGGGCCCCTAGTGCCAACAACAAGGAGCTGGAGAACTCCGAACCAAGTAAAGCCAAGCCTAGAAAATCTCAGTCAGCTACGGAATCGCAATCCTGTATTTGTCCTTCTCCCCCAATTTGCGACCGCAACTGCTGGTGCCCCAATAACGATTGCCCACCACCTTCCAGCTACACACCTACAACGCCTACTCATCTTATTGTTCATCATTCAGCTGGCGCCAACACCTCCTCCAATTTCTCCGCTATTGTAGCCTATTATTGGGATTTACATGTGAATACCAATGGCTGGAGTGATATTGGCTATAATTGGCTTATTGATCCAAATGGGATAGTCTATGAAGGTAGAGGATCGGGAAATACAGGCGCCCATTTCTCTTGCTTAAACTCTGGCACCTTAGGACTTTGCTATATTGGAAATTATCAGAATACGGCAGTACCCACTCCAGGCTTACAATCCTTAGCTGAGCTCTTACTTTACGAAGCTTGCCAAAATGGAATTGATATTGCGGACAGTAGCATTCACAGTAGTTCTCAATTACAACTCAGGCATATTTCTGGTCATCGTGATGCAAATTCTGCTACCGTGGGCTGCCCCAAAGGAACCGCTTGCCCGGGTCAAGTTTTGTACAACAAATTGGATTCCCTAGCCTTAAACCTCAGTCAAAACACCTGTCTCTTAAGCGCTTATTCAGAAGAAATAACATCCATTTATATTTATCCCAATCCCAGTGAAGACTTCATCCATTGGGACATCAATATTGAGGAACTTATACTTTACGATGTACAAGGTCGCAAGCTTGCATTAGATCTTCCAAAGCAAAAAAGCCTTGATGTGAGTTCCTTATCAAAAGGCCTATATCAACTTCAGTTTAAGTGGGAAGGAGAATGGTATCATCAAAAACTTTGGATTCAATGAGAATCATATTTAGCCTATTATTGACTTGTACTTTTTTACAGGCCCAAGATTTAAAGTCCTATCAACTTTACAATAAATCGGGAGAGAAAATAAATTTCTCAAGCATGCTAATGGAGCTTTCCGAAGCGGATGTGGTGCTTTTTGGTGAACTCCATAACAACCCTGTTTGCCATTGGCTGCAATTTGAATTAACAGAGCGCTTGTATCAAATCGATTCGAACCTGGTATTAGGGGCAGAAATGTTTGAAGCCGATAACCAAATTGCTTTAAACCTTTACCTAAACGATAGTATTGATGCCGAATCCTTGGATTCTAACGCAAGACTATGGTCGAATTACGAGACCGATTACCGGGGTTTAGTTGATTTCGCAAAGGATCATAATCTACCTTTTATAGCAACAAACATCCCTCGTCGCTATGCCAGCCAGGTTTTTAAACAAGGAGTAGAAAGTTTAGATAGCCTCGCCGACAGCATTAAAGCTTGGATGGCTCCTTTACCCTTTCCCTATGATGCCGAATTACCGGGCTACAAAGCCATGCTGGAGATGATGGGCGGACATGGGGGCGATAATTTCCCCAAAGCCCAGGCGATAAAGGATGCTACCATGGCTCATTTTATTGTTTTGCACCTCAGTGAAGAAGGCATTTTTCTACACTTTAACGGTGATTATCACTCCAAAGATTTTGAAGGAATAAATTGGTATTTAAATCAATACCAAGATGGACTGAATATTAAAACCATTAGTACTCAATTGCAAGATGAGGTGAGCCCTTTGGATAGTGCCAGCGCCGGACATGCTGATTATACTTTGGTTATAGATGCCCAAATGACCACTAGTTATTAGTAAAGTCAAAATCCTTAAAGGCCTCATTTATTAAATCCGATTCGTAGCCTTGCCGGTATAAATAGGCTCTTAGTTTTTGCTTACGCTGATAATCATCCTTGCCTTTTAGTAATGGCCAGCGTTTTTCACAGAGCCTTAGGACTTGATTGTAATATGCGTCTGGATCAATTTCTGAAAAAGCCTTTTTCAAGATGTAATCGCTTAAATCGTGTTGGTAAAGACCCTGTTTAATCTTTTGGCGTCCCCACTTTTTGATTTTAAACTTACCTCTCACATAAGCTCGAGCAAAGCGTTCTTCATCCACATAGCGCTCTTGAATGAGCTCGCTTAAAAGGGTATCAATAACCTCTGGAATTAAACCGTAGCTTTTTAACTTCTGAGCCGTTTCGCTATGACTGCGTTCTCGATACAAGCAAAAAGCCCGAATTTTCGCTCGGGCTTCATTAAGATCATAGATTTTTGTACCATCAGATGGCATTATGCTGAAATTTCATCCTCTATTCTGAGAATGGTTCTGAAGGCCACAAACTTATCGCGATAACGGGCCGTGTGCTCGGCTTGCAATTTGGGCGCAAAATTCTTTTGATAGCGATCTAAACTAGCCAAATCTTTTAAGCGGTATTGAATGGAATAGGTAATACCCTGTTCTTCCTCAACCATTACTTCGCAAAGCCGATTATCAATAAATAAACCCGTGGCAAGTACCTCTGGAATATGAACTTCCTTCATCCAGTTTAACCAGTCGTCGTGAACCGATTCTTCAATATTTACAGTTACATTATAAATATACATGGCTAATTAATTTGATCCCCCCTTAAGCGACGAAAAGCCTTGCGGGCATCGCTGGCGAAAAAGCTATCAATGTGTTCTGTAAATAGCTTTTCGTAGGCCTTCATCGCTAAATCGGGCCGCTTTAGTTTCTCCTCAGTTTGCCCTATCGCATAAAGGGCATCATCGGCTAAAATATCATCACCATGTTCCAACACCAAGCGGCGCCAAAGCAGTAAAGCCGACTCAAAATCATTTTGCTTGGCTTTAATTTGCGCACGCATCATAAGGCTCTCATCCGCAATAGGATGTTCGGAATAAGCAATTTCCAGCAGTTCCAATATGGCCGATGCAGAATCGTACATCTCTCTATAAAAGTAAAGATCTGCTTTCGCATAAGCCTCCAAAGCATCGGTGGTAGAGTCTAAGGCCATATTATCCGTAATCAACAAAGAATACTGCATGGCATTATTAGCAATGAGTTTGGAGGTAGATTCTTTTAAGACTGAAAATATGCCTTGCGACCATTCGAAATCACCTACATAATAAGCGGCCTTTGCACGTTTAAATTTAGCTTCCTGTCCAATTACCGACTGGTCTAAGGACTTCTCCGCCTTGCGGTAATAGATAATAGCATCCCACCTACGGCCCGTAAAAAGTAGTAAATCCGCATAAGCGATTTGCGCTAAGGCCTCATCTTCTTCCCCAACCCAGGCTTTATCAAATAGAGATAATAGCAATGATTCCGCGGTATCGATCTCATTTAATCGGTAAGCATAAATCTCGCTAAGAGGAAGGATTAAATTTGCTTGATAAGGGTCACCTCGAAATTCCTTTTGGTGGATTTCAAAATCATTGGCAAGCTTCCGCCAATCCTCCCCTGAAGCATTAATGGCACTTAAATCTTCCTTTCTGGAACTCAACCAACCAATTACAGCAGTTTGATAAAATGGATGTTCCGAACCCTTGCGCATTTCATACTCATAGATGCGACTAGCTAAATTGAAATCATAATTATTATAAGCCAGTTTAGCCAGGTTCCCCATTTCCTTGCCTTCCAAATTACCCTGGCGGTCGAGGGCTCTTAACTGCGTAAATGCTGCTCTAAAATTACCTTCTTGATTAAAGATATGGATGAGTAAATCGTTAAACCGTTTAGGCGCACCACTTTGAATGCGTTTAACAATCTCTTCCTTAAGTTTCTCTAAATTCTCATCCTTGGATCCTGGCTCAATGGAGCGTGCCAGTAAAGATTTAACTGTACTTAGGTAACCCGGTGTTCGGTCTACCATACGTAGGTACATCAAATGCATATTTGGAATATCTCCTAGCTCACCATATAGCAGTGCCATTTGGTAATCGAAGTTCATATTCGGATTCGCCTTTAGCGCCTTTTGATAAACCGCTAAGGCCTCTTTAGGATAACCGCGATCGCTAAAGGCCTTGCCATAGGCATAAGCTTGTCCGCCACTTTGACCAACGATTTGCATTACATCTTCCAAAAGCTCTGCTGCTTCCTTGGGGTCTTCATCTGCCAAGTTCAGGTAATAGGCATCAACTTCAAATGCAGCCCTTCGCGCTGGAATGCGCTGAGCCCAGTCTCGACTTAGTTTTTTCGCTTTACGAAAATCTTCAAGCTCAAGATAGGAATCAAATAAGAGTTTGTAAACCTCCGGCTGCACGCTCCTTTCACCTAGGTCCTTCAATTGATCGATTACGCGCTCATAGGCCTGATCTTGAAAGTATTGCTTGGCTAAGTCCAGGGTCTCTCGATCGCTAGCACCGGGCTGTGGCTGCGCCCAAGCTAAGGGCCCAATTAAAAGTAAAATGCGAATGAATAGATAGTGTACTCTCAAGGTTTTTGCTATTGCCCTAAGCTATCGTTTTTAGCCAGTATATCCAAGTATCGAGCTTGGGCCGTATCCCAAACTCCGATAGCCACTTTTACAGGCGGAATGCGCTTGTTAAGAAGTAAGGCAAGCTCCCTTAATGCCGTTGCTTCCGTTTGTATATACTCCGCAGCTTTGGTGCTGTCGAGCTTTTGATCTAGCAAACTATTACGCAGAGCTTGCAATTGGCTTTTCGAATAGGCTAGGTTCTTCCTTATTTTTGGTGCATCTCTTAGAAACTTGCTATAAGGTCGATGTACTATCTGTAAGGCCCTGATAGTATTTGTCCAATAGGCCTTATCCTCTGGCGCCGATGGGCCGGTCATAATCTGATGAATGGAATCTACCAAAGGAAACTCACTTTGAATAGCCAGCGTATCTACGGCGTAAAACACGTCATTTAAACTATCAACATAAACTAGATTCTCATCCACTTCCGAAATTTCTTTTTCGAAAGGGTGTATCTCATTATTGCAAGCAATTAATGTAAAGAATAGAAAAAAGGAAATGGTTGATAAGCGCATAACAAATTAGATTTTTTCAAAGCCCGTAAAGCCTTGCAGAGCCTCGGGAATTCGAATACCATCCTCTTCTTGATGATTCTCAAGTAAGGCGGCTACTATTCTCGGTAAGGCCAGTGCACTGCCATTAAGACTATGTAATAAATGTGTTTTTTTATCCTCTCCACGATAACGGATTTTCATCCGATTAGTTTGAAAGGTTTGAAAGTTCGAAACAGAACTTACTTCCAACCAGCGTTCTTGGGCGGCACTCCAAACCTCAAAATCATAAGTAATGGAAGAGGTAAACCCTAAATCGCCACCGCAAAGCTTTAAGATGCGGTAAGGTAGTTCGAGCTTTTGCAACAAAGCGGCAACATGCTCCACCATGGCATCAAGCATCGCCATGGAATCTTCCGGTTTAGTTAGGGCTACAATTTCAACTTTATCAAATTGATGTAGGCGATTAAGTCCTCTTACATCCTTTCCATAAGAACCCGCTTCCCTGCGAAAACAGGCAGAATAGGCAGTAGCCTTAATTGGTAAATCCTCGCTATTTAAAATTTCATCGCGGAAGATATTAGTAATAGGCACTTCCGCCGTAGGAATAGCGTAGAGATTATCTTCAGGCATGTGGTACATCTGTCCTTCCTTATCGGGAAGCTGACCGGTTCCATATCCAGAAGTTTCATTTACCATTAAAGGTGGTTGATATTCCTCAAAACCCGCCTTAATATTCTCTTCTAAGAAAAAGTTAATTAGGGCTCTTTGCAAACGTGCCCCCTTACCTTGATAAACAGGAAAGCCTGCTCCGGTAATTTTCACTCCCAAATCGAAACGAATAAGTTTCAAGTCCTCGGCTAGTTCCCAGTGCGGCTTAGCCCCATGTCCTAGAGTCATTTGCTCACCAACCTTTTGCACAATCTCATTGTCGGCCTCGCTATTTCCAGCTGGCACCGTATCCAATGGCACATTAGGCAAGGCCAGTAAGTCTTGCTCCAAACTATGCTTTAATTGCTCCTGCTCCTGCTGGAGGTCTTTAATCTTATTCTTTAAAGCAGCGGTTTGGGCCTTAGCGGCATCCGCTTCCTCGCGTTTCCCTTCTTTAAAAAGTTGACCAATCTCCTTGGAAATGCGATTGCTTTCGGCTAGAGTTTGATCCAGTTCATTTTGATTCTCACGACGTAATTCATCCAGTTTTAAGATATCCTTAATACGCTGATTTGCGTCGAGGCCTCGTTTCTTCAGGCCGCTAATTGCTTCCGCTGCTTGGCTGCGCAAATAAGTGATTTCGAGCATGCTTGTGAATTTGGCGCGAATTTACAATAGTGCTCATTAAGAGCTCCTTGAAACCGCATTTAAATTGATTTAAACAAAAAAATCCCTCGCCACTAAGAAAGCAACGAGGGAACAATAATAAGCTGCGTTCTGATTAAGCCTGAGGCTCTACAGAAACGTAGGAACGATCATTCTTTTTCTTTTGGAACTTCACTGTACCATCAATCAAAGCGAATAATGTATGGTCTTTTCCCATACCTACGTTTGCTCCTGGATTGTGACGGGTTCCACGCTGACGAACAATAATGTTTCCAGCATTGGCAGGTTGACCTCCAAAGATTTTTACTCCAAGTCGTTTACTTTCCGATTCGCGTCCGTTCTTGGAACTACCTACTCCTTTTTTATGAGCCATGTCTTCTAATTTTAAATTAAGGAAATGGGATTAACCAATTCCGGTAATTTCAATTTGAGAAACATACTGACGGTGACCATTCATTTTCTGGTAACCTTTACGACGTTTCTTTTTAAACACAAGTACTTTATCAGCTTTGAGGTGCTGAAGAACCTTGGCACTTACTTTCATGCCTTCTATAACCGGGGCGCCAACTTCTACCTTTCCGTCATTGTCGGTAAGCATTACTTTCTCAAAAGAAAGTTCCGCTCCTTCCTCCGCGTCTAAACGGTTAACGTAGATACGTTGATCTTTTTGCACTTTGTACTGATGCCCTGCTATCTCTACGATGGCGTACATATAATTGTTTTTTAAGGGCTGCAAATTTAAGACAAATATTAAAGCGCAATACTATAGAATAGAAAAAATTGCAAAGAGCTGCTTTCAAAAAGCCTTTCGCTTTGTCCGGCAAAAATCTAAAATTATGTTAATACCGTCTTCGATAAGCCCTTGAAATGACTAAAAACACCTGTATAGCTCGCTAAAAAGTGTTAAAATTGCCCTCCGCTTTGTCGGGATATTTTTCATTAAAATCGAAAACAACATGAAGAAAAAACTATTTGGGTTCATTCTTCTTCTAGCTTTTGGTACGGTGCAAGCCCAAACCAATATTGAGTTTGAAGAGTATGATCTCCCTAACGGATTACACGTTATTCTGCATGAAGACCACAGCACCCCTATTGTAGCGGTGAGTGTACTCTACCATGTAGGCAGTAAAAATGAGAAAGAAGGCCGCTCTGGTTTCGCTCATTTCTTCGAGCATTTAATGTTTGAAGGCTCTCCAAATATTGAAAGAGGCGAGTACATGAAAATTGTACAGGCCAATGGCGGTGCCTTAAACGCCAATACCTCTTTCGATCGTACCTTTTACTATGAGATTTTACCCTCCAATCAATTAGAGCTAGGCCTTTGGCTGGAAAGCGAGCGCATGTTGCAAGCTACTGTTGACATGAAAGGTGTAGAAACCCAACGCGAGGTAGTAAAAGAAGAAAAGCGCTTAAGAATCGACAATCAGCCTTATGGCACTTTCCAAGAGAAAATGTTTGGCGCTGCCTTTGGCGGAAGCTATTATGAGATTCCTCCGATTGGAACCATGGAAGATTTAAACTCAGCTGAAATTGCAGATTTTGCCGATTTCTACGAAACCTTTTATGCTCCAAATAACGCCACACTTTCTATTGCAGGTGATATTGATCCTAAGCAAGCCAAAGTTTGGATTGAAAAGTATTTCGGTGGTGTTCCCGCCGGAACCAAAGAAGTTCCTCGTCCAACCACTGCCCCTCCAGCTTTAAGTGGTGAAGTAATTGACACTGTATATGACGACATTCAACTACCGGGTGTAATTATGGGATACCGCAGTCCTAAGCAAGGCACCAAAGAAGCCTATGCTATGGACATGATTGCCACCGTACTTTCTGATGGTCAAAGCTCTAGACTATATAAATCTTTAGTTGATGATCAGCAATTAGGGCTTGTAGTGCAATCCTTTCCTTTCACACTGGAGAACGCAGGTGTATTCATCACCTTCGGTTTAGCAAATCAAGGTGTAGATTTAAGCGAGTTCCGTCGTGCAATTGATGAGGAAACGGCTAAGATGACCACCGAAATGATTACTGAAAAGGAATATCAAAAAATTCAGAATCAACTTGAGAATGATTTCGTTTCAACCAATAGCAGCATGGCTGGTATTGCTGAAAGCTTGGCAGATTACCACGTTTACCTAGGTGATGCCAACTTAATTAACACCGAAATTGAGGAATACCGCAATATTGACCGCGCCTTCATTTTAGAAGTGGCTAAAAAGTACCTGCGCCCAGAAAATCGCGTGGTTTTGATCTACTTACCAAAAAAAGATAAATAAGAATTAGGATGATGAAACGCATTTTAACTAGCGCATTCGCCATGCTGATTAGCGTGGCCGCGTTTGCCCAGCTCGACCGCTCGATTCGTCCGGAACCAGCTCCGGCTAAACCGATTGAATTCGGCGACTATGATGTTTTTAAACTCAAAAATGGCTTGACCATTATTGTAGTAGAGAACGATAAATTACCACGCGTATCTTTCAGCTTGGTAGTAGACCGTGACCCAATTATTGAAGGTGATAAAGCGGGTTATGTAGGATTAGCTGGCGAACTTTTACGCCAGGGAACCACAAACCGCAATAAGGAAACGTTGGATGAGGAGATTGACTTCATCGGAGCAAGCTTATTCACAGGATCTAGCAATGTATTTGCCGCTGGTCTTTCTAAATACCAAGAGCAACTAGTAGAACTCCTGGCTGATGTAGCCCTCAACCCTTCTTTCCCGGAAGAAGAGTTTGAAAAGCTTAAAAAACAATCCCTTTCGGGAATTGAGAATGCTAAAGACGATCCCAATACCTTGTCATCGCGCATCTTTAACCAAAGTTTATTTGGAAGCGAGCACCCTTATGGTGAATTAGAAAGCGATAAAACAATTGAGAATATTTCAATTGAAGATTGCAAATCTTATTACAACACCTACTGGGCACCTAATCGCACCTACATCACTATAGTTGGAGATATTAAAGCCCGTAAGGCCAAAAAGCTAATCAAAAAGTACTTTGGAAGCTGGGAACCAAAAGATGTTCCGAGCGCAGCCTATCCAGAAGCTCCTAGCTATAGCGGAACTACTGTAAATGTGGTAAACCGAAATAGCTCGGTGCAAACAGTTTTATCGCTTGGAAACACCATCGACTTAAAGCCTGGTAACCCAGACATCGTTAAGTTACGTGTAGCTAACCAAATTCTTGGTGGCGGCAGCATGGGCCGTTTATTCCAAAATATTCGCGAAGACAAGGCCTATACTTATGGAGCCTATTCTAACTATAGCAGCGATCGCGTAAAAGGTGAGTTTAGCGCCAGTGCTAGCGTTCGTAATGAGGTAACTGATAGCGCCATAGTGGAATTTATAAAAGAGTTTAAGCGTTTGCAAACCGAACCGGTAACGGAAGAAACATTGCAAGCTGCTAAAAACAATATCAATGGTTCTTTTGGTCGCTCATTGGAAAGTCCGCAAACTATTGCCTCTTTCGCCTTGAATATTCAGCGCTATAATTTACCGGCAGACTACTACGAAAACTACCTACAGCGTTTGGAGCAGGTTACTGTTCAAGATGTTATGGATGCAGCCAAAAAGTACATTAATACCGATAATCTAGTTATTACCGCTGTTGGTAAAGGTGCCGATATCGCTGGCGATCTTGAGAAATTCGGTCCGGTTACTTACTACGACTTTTATGGCGCAGAAAGTGGCCCCCCGAGCATGCCAGTTCCAGATGGTGTAACTGCCAATGATGTAATCGATGCCTACCTAGCCGCCATTGGTGGAAAGGAAAACCTTGCGAAGGTGAAGGATATGACCATGATTGCAAAAATTAGCATCCCTGGTCTTCCTGCGGATGCAGATGGAACTATTCGCAAGATGCGACCTAACCTCTTCTACAACGAAATTACCATGGCCGGAATGGGAACCTTAAACAAATCGACCTACAATGGTAAAGTTGGAAAGATAAGCGGCATGGGTGGAAACCAAGAAGTTACTGGTGAGGAACTGGAAGACTTTAAAGAGCAAGGAAGCTTTTTCTCAGAGTCTCTTTACGCTGAAAAAGGCTATACTCTAAAATTGGAATCCATTGGTCTTGTTGATGGAGTTGAAGCTTATGTGATGTCTGTAACTACTCCAGATGGAGATGAAGTAACGGAATACTACGCGGTTGAAAGCGGACTTAAAATTAAGGAAGAAGCTAGCCAAGAAGGTCCTCAAGGCCCGATGACGGTAAGCACCACATATTCCGATTACCGCAAAGTTGGCAATATCATGGCGCCTTACAGTATGGTGATCCTTCAAGGTCCTCAGAAAATCAACTTCACTTTCCAAAAGATTGAAGTGAATACTGGTCTTAATAAAAAGGATTTTGAATAATCCATTCAGATCACCCTAATACTAAAAGCCGTCTCTATTGCGAGGCGGCTTTTTTTTGTGCCCTTCTTTTCCGAATTCGATCGGCTGGTGATCCTTTTAAATTAACCAGGTAAACGCCAAATAAAATTAAGAGCATACCGGTTACATGTTGCAAACCGACATCCTCACCATCCCAAATTCCCCATAATAAAGCCACCAGCGGAATGGCATAAGTAACGCTTGCTGCAAAAAGTGAGCTGGTTCCTTTAATTAGGTAGTTGAATAAAATTACGGCTAAGCTGGTACCAACAATCCCCAAAATGGCAATGTAGCCTAGGTTCACCCAAGCTTGCGGATCAGTTTGCATGATGTTTAAAAAGTCGGTACTAAATACATATATGATAGCCAGAGGCCCTACAGTGGTGGTGCTGTAAAGGGTAATAGACAAAGAATCTAAATCGCTCAATTTAGAGTTAATCGTGTTGATGCTTAAAGCATAACAAAGAGTTGCTATAATTGGATACAAACCATAGCCCAATAATTCTGGATCAAGCTTTATTCCCGGAAGCAACAACCATAAAGCACCAGCGAAACCTAATAATATGCCCGTAATACCAATCCACTTCACAATAACCTTAAACCAAATTACCCCAATTATTAAGGTAAAAAGAGGCACCAAGGAGTTTAAAATACCAACCAGGGAAGAGTCTAACTTGGTTACAGCCAAAGGAAACAGGATATAGGGAATAGCATTACCAAAATAACCTACAATGGCCGAGGGCCCAGTATCCTTTTTCCGCCAGGTTTTAAATTTTGGAAAAGCGATTAAAACCGTAAAAACCCATGCGGTCGCAATACGCAGCATTCCTATTTGAGAATAGGAAAAACTTTGCAAGCCGCGCTTCATAATTATAAATGAGCTTCCCCAAATTAGGGCGAGCACGATAAACATCCCCCAAGCGAGGGCCGGATTTAACTTAGATTCTTTCACCCGGCAAATGTATCTATTTGCCACAGCCCCTATATTTGCCACAATAGAATGTTTCGATACTTTATTACATATCTAGGTTTAGCTGCTTTAATCGCAAGTCTAATTATACCCTCTGCCTTAAACTATGGCTTGTATAACTGGGAAGCTCAAAGGCTGAAGCAAGAGGTAAAAAGCATCTTTAAAGCGGGCTTGGAAGAAAGTGAAATAAGCAGCTTTGAGTTTGAAGCGGTCCAATATCAAAGCTTAGAACGTGAAGGTAAATCGGAGTTTTTCTGGAAGGGTCATAAGTACGACCTAATAAGCCTAGATTTCAAAAAGGGAAAGGTCCTGATTAAAGCTTGGTTAGACGATAAAGAAAGCAGCCTTAATCGGCAGTTTCACAATCTTTTAAAGCGTCATCAACCAAGTTCCGAAAACAATCATCAAGGGCTTATCGATTATTTCAAGGGCTTTTACGTTCAATCTATAACTTGCGCTTACAAGTCTTTTACTCAATCTCACTTTGGCAGTGATGTATTTGATGCCAGCTTAGAACCAGTTCTAAAAATAGTATCTCCCCCACCCCAACTTTGATTATTTCTTTCGGAATTCACAGAAATAAGAAATAATCAAAAATTACAGAATGAGTAAAATCAAGTATCTGGCCACCTTGGTGCTGGCTAGTTACATTGTGCATGCCCAAAACCTTAAGGTTATTGATGCCCTGGAAAAGGAGCCTCTTGAAAGAGCGGTAGTGCAAGTTCCGGCCGACCTGCTTGGCCCACTAATTACAGATGATCGCGGGATTTTAGACATTTCGGCCCTTAAAGGTGAACCGCAAATTTCCATTAGCTCTCTCGGCTATGAAACGCTTACCCTTAGTTATGATGAAATTAAGGCCATGGGCTTTGTAGTCGGACTGCAACCCAGTCCCCTAGCTTTAGATCAAGTAGTGGTGGCGGCTTCACGCTGGAGCCAATCCTCTCGTGAGCTTCCCTATTATATTCAAACACTCAAAACTAAGGACATCATTATTCAAGCGCCGCAAACTACGGCAGACCTACTTGGTAGTAGTGGAAATGTTTTTATCCAAAAAAGTCAGCAAGGAGGCGGAAGCCCCATGATTCGCGGCTTTGCAACCAACCGCTTAATGATCGCCATTGATGGCATCAGGATGAATAATGCGATATTCCGTTCTGGGAATTTGCAACAGGTAATATCCTTAGACCCCCTGGCCATTGAGCGAAGTGAGGTGTTTTTTGGTCCGGGATCGGTAATTTATGGATCTGATGCCATTGGCGGTGTAATGAGTTTTAACAGCCTCAGCCCTGAGCTAAGCACTAATGCCGAATTGAATATTTTCGGAAATGCCTATGCCCGTTATTCCTCCGCCAATACTGAGTTAAGTCAACATCTTGATTTAAACATTGGTAGCGAAAAATGGGCCTGGCGAGCAAGCTTTAGCCAAAATCGCTATGGCGATTTACGCATGGGCGCTAATGGTCCGGATGAGCTACTGCGCCCCTTTTCGGTTAGCCGTGTAGATTCTCAAGATGTGATCATACAGAATCCTGACCCTCAACTTCAGTTAAACACTGGTTTTCAACAATTCCATACCCTACAAAAAATAAGGTTTCGGCCAAGCACCTATTGGGATTTCGAGTACAGCTTCATGTTTTCCGAGACCACAGACTATGATCGTTATGATCGATTAATTCGGACTCGAAATAATGCGCCACGAAATGCCGAATGGTATTATGGCCCTCAATCTTGGATGATGAATAAGATGGAGGTGAATTACCGTAAAAGCAATGCCATTTCCGATCGGGCTACATTGCGATTAGCTCGTCAAGATTTTGGGGAGAGTAGGCATGACCGCGATTTCGGAGATCTAGAGCTTCGCAATCGCTATGAGGAGGTGGAAGCTTATTCTGCCAATCTTGATTTACAGAAGCGACTTTCTATCAAGCATAAAATATTTTATGGACTAGAGGCGGTCAACAATCAGGTTCGTTCCAGAGCTAATATTCTCAATATCAATTCAAAGGAAATTCAAGCGATTGGCTCCCGCTATCCAAATTCAAGCTGGACGAGTTTGGCAACTTATCTCAATCACGAATGGGAATGGTCCACTGCTTTTACCAGTCAATTTGGATTAAGGTACAATCACATCCTCCTAGAAAGTGATTTTGGTGCAAATCGAGAATTTTATCAATTACCATTTGACCGAGCTGAAATCAACACAGGAAATTTAACCGGTAGCCTTGGCTTCGTATTTAGACCAGCTGAAGATTGGAAATGGCGCCTAAACTTCGGAACCGCCTTTAGGGCTCCTAATGTTGATGATATTGGGAAAGTTTTCGACTCTGGAAACAGCTCCGTAGTAGTTCCCAATCCCGATTTAAAAGCTGAATATGCCTACAATGGAGAATTTGGAATTGCCACCGTGGTAGCAAAACAACTCAAGCTCGACTTAAGTGCTTATTTCACATATTTAGATCAAGCGATGGTTCGCCGTCCTTATCAACTCAATGGCTTAGATAGCATCATTTATGATGGGAGCTTAAGCGAAGTGCAGGCCATTCAAAATTCGGCCAGTGCTCATGTCTATGGCCTTCAAGCTGGGGCAGATTGGGAATTTAGTAAACATTGGACCTGGCGTGCACGCTTTAACTGGCAACGCGGAAGAGCCGAAAACCCCGATGGTAGCGTAGGACCTTCACGGCATGCGGCTCCATGGTTTGGACTTAGCAGAGTGGTTTACGAATATGAAAAAATCTACTTGGAACTAAATGCTCAGTTTTCCGGTGCGGTTGCTGCGGCGGATCTCAATTTTGAAGAGCGCGAAAAAGATCACTTATATTTAGAAGATGCTAGTGGCGAGCTTTATTCCCCCAGCTGGTACAGCCTGAACTTTAGAGCTAGCTATAGCATAAAGGAACAGTTGCTTTTAAGCCTTGGTTTAGAGAACATCAGCGACCAGCGCTATCGACCTTATAGCAGTGGTTTGGTAGCGACGGGGCGAAATTTTATACTAGGTCTTAAGTACAGCTTTTAACACCGCATCATCTGGGATTGTCCGATGGTTTATTTACTTTCAAATATGAAAAATCTAAAATTCACAGTAATAATTGCCTTTGCCTTTATTTTTTTGGCCTTTATTCCACTAACTCAAAAGAATCATTTCAGCCAAGTGGAGTTTAATCAAAATTCCGATAAAGTATTCCGCGTTTTTAATACGCAGGAACCTAATGAAAACCTTCTGAGTATTTCCTCCGAAGGCATTCTTCACATTGGTCCTCAATTGCTAAAAGAAGAAAGCACCGCAGATGGTTATTATCTTTATGTCGAAAAAGGTATCCGAACGGAAAGAGTTAAAGTTGATATTGCCAAGACTAACGGTTGGGCCGATTATGTATTTGAGGAAGATTACGATTTAATAAGCCTGGAGGAATTGGAGTCCTATATTCATGACCAAGGTCATTTACCCGGCATTCCAACAAGAGAGCAATTAGAAGAAGAAGGTCTGGATTTAGCCGAATCCAATAAGCAACTTTTGGAAAAAGTGGAAGAACTGAGTCTTTACATTCTTCAATTAAACAAGCGTTTGAAACAATTAGAATCGAAATAAGTGTTTAATCTGCGAATTTTAATTTTTTGCTGCCTTTACCTTATACAAGGTAATACGTGGGGGCAAAAAAACGCTTGCGACCTGCGCATAGTTATTATTTCAGAAGATCAAGATTCCGAATGGAATTTACCGAAAGTTGTTGTTTTCCAAGACAGTTTTAAAGGGCCAAACCTAAATCCTGACTTATGGGGCTTCGGCTTTCCTTGGGGGAAAATTCTCATACCCGAATCCCTGGAAGGAATGGCCGAAGAAAATCTTCGCTTCGAAGACGATGCCGCCATAATAAAAACTGAATTTCGACCAAGGGAATTTGACACCTTCGTTTTTCAAGATGGGCAGTTAGTCGGAACTAGGCCAGTTTTAAAAGATTATTCTAGTGCTGGAATTTTTTCAAGAATGGTTTTCACTCGAGGTGAGTTTGAACTAGAATATGAAATTGAGGCGCTAAGTGCACAATGGCCTGCATTTTGGTTACTCGGCGATTGTCAACAGGAAATAGACATCTTCGAGTATTTCTATGGAAAAAGTTTATTCCACAACGATTGGACCCAAGAAATTACCTACACCCTCCATCAGGATGACAACTGTGAAGACCCTGAAAAATGTCGATTGATAAAAACCAAATTCCTAGAAGACGGCTTTTTCCACAACACCCTCAGCGCCAAGCTGAATTGGCAGAAATACCGATTAGAATTCTATAGAGATAAGTTAGATAAGCCTGATTGGATTCATTATCGTTGGCGCGATATGTCTTACCGTCCACTTGCCAATCCATCCAAAGGTTCCATTGTCCGACAATCGAGGTATTTTCCTTTTGATAAACCAATGCGCCTATTTATTGGGCAAGGCGTTCACTATGACCTTCAGAGAAATCTAACTGAACCCAAAGAATTAAAGCTTCTGAATCTTAGAGTCATACAAGCTATCAAGCCCTCCGGTAAGCTTAAATTTGATAATACCATTATCGATGCTAATGACTATGATGGAATAGTAACAGGGGGAGAAGTTAGATTGTCTGAAGCCGACTATTTCAACAAACTTGACTATCTAATTATTAAAGCCGCCAAAGATATCACGATAGAAAGTGGCTTTGACACGAAAGGCGCAAGAACTGTTGAATTAGATGCCATCACAGATCAGGAAATTCTAATTGATAAGGGGAATGGTGCAAATGACGCCCTTCACCTTAAAATTATTTCCTATTCTGTTTATGATGCAGTTGGCAAGTTGATAAATGAGAATACCAAGGTCTCAGCCGAGCCAAGAGACATCGAATCGCTCATTGCTGAGCATCTAAAGCATCACGATAAACCTGGCCTTATAATTTTCCGCTTTAACTTTAATGATGGTTCCGCTCAAAGTCGGAAGATTTATTTACTCTAATATATACACCGTAAATGAATCGTAGTTTTTGAATTCTTTAAACTGCCCATGTTCCTTTGTAAGGTTTTCTTTGCTAATTACATATTTAGACTGTTCGGGATCAAATCCCTCGACATGAAGGAGGTCAATATCCACATTTCGAACTGCATAGGCCTTTAAAGACCAGTGACTTTTAAGCGCACCTGAAACATAAACTTTGGTGGTTTGATCTAAGTCAATTTTTAAACTAGCCAAGTCCTTTTGGAGCTGTTCATCCCTCCGATAATCACCCCAATTTACTAGGCTTAAGCTAATAACAAGCAAGCCTAATACAAGGCTAAAAACATTTAAGGCTTTTAAGACTGGCTTATTCTGACTTAGGCGATGCGAAATAGTCCTAATCTTAGGTTCTAAAAACAAGCTCAGGGCAATAATATAGAAAGGGAAACTCGTCATCAGGTAAAATGGTCTTTGAACCTTTGTAATCATAAAGGGCAGAGAACCTCCAATACCAAGTAGGATAAAAAACAAGATCCAATTTTTACTTTTCTCTGTTCTAAAATCCGATCCTACTTTTCGTTGGCTGAAGTACACAATTAGAGCCAAAACCAAGGGAATAATCATTTGTTGTAAAAACTCCCCTATTATCCAAAACCTATTGCCAACAATAGGAACGTGATTAATTCTGTTAGCGGTTCTAATCTCTAAGTAGTAATAGAAAAACTCCTTTACTTCTGGGTTTTGATAGAACACGAATCCATTGATCAAAAGCAATAACAAGCTCGCCATACCGAAATAGATTGCTCTTAAATTTCGCTCCACCGCTATAAAATAAGCGAAAGGGGCGCCTATTAAAAAAGCGCCTACCACTCCCTTCACTAAAAAGGCTGCCACGGTGAGAAGCGAAAAAAACAAAATACCCTGTGCGAAGGCAATTTCCCTTTTTAGCGTTTTAATTAGAACCCAATTACTAAAAAGTAAAAAAGGAAGCATCTGAATCTCCATCATGTTTTGACGAAAACTCCAAAATACAGTAGGGATCAATGCCCAAGCCAATAAACAAAACCAAAATACTCCTTTGGCAGCCTCACCAATCACGGCTTTAAGGTTTAACCAAATACCTACCATAGTAAGAAGGTACAAGACCAGAATAAAAAGTCTCTCAACCCAAAATGCGGTTCCAAAAAGCTTAAAGAATAAAGCGAGGTTGTAAATCCCTAAGGGCGGGTTCTCATAAAACCCAGGCAAGCCAAAGTAATCCTCTCCATAAAATGGCTGCCAAAACTCACCGATACCAAGAGCTAGATTTTTACTTACCGCCGCATACATGAGTCCATCCATAAACATTCCTTTCATAATGAGAAAGGGAAGAACAAGCCCGAGGGACAAAATAAAAGCCAAACGATTCAAGGGAAACTTAAACATTTCAAAGGAATTTTCGAAACAAATTTAAACGCAATCCTAGATTGCCACACTATCATTTGTTAAATTAGCTCAACTTGTTAAATAAATGTTTGAACTTTGACGCTATCGACTTGTTTAAACGACATCCAAAAGATACAAAATGAAGAAATTTACTATCCTCTGTGCATTCCTATTTAGCTGTAGCCTGGTGGCCCAAAATCAAACATGGTTGCCAGTTGGTGATGTCCCAGTAGGCCTGCATCACCCGGTAACTTTTGCAATTGGCGACTTTGGCTACATGATTACCGGTACCAACAGCTTCGGTGCTGAGACCAAAAAAATGTATCGCTATAATCCCAAAATTGATTCATGGGCTACCATGACTGATTTCCCTGGAGCATCACGAAGTTTTTCGATAGGACTAGAATATAAAGGATATGGCTACCTGGGTTTTGGTGCGGGAAGCGGGCAGTATTATAAAGACTTATGGCGCTTTGACACAGCTACTAACCAATGGACACAATTAGCAGATTGTGGCTGCATTGGCCGCAGACACCCCGCTTTTATGGCGGCAAACGATAAAATCTACTTAGGCTTAGGAAACAATGCCAATGGCGATCTAAGGGACTTTTGGGTTTATGATATTCCTAGTGATTCGTGGTCTCAACTACCAAACATTCCAGGACTTGCCCGTCATCATCCTTTTATGTTTTCTGTAAATGGAGAGGTATTCGCAGGTATGGGTCATGGCGGTCAAATTATCTATGATGATTGGTATCGTTTTGATACCGTGAATAATTCTTGGCAAACGCTTACTGATTTCCCCGGTGAGGCTAGGGTTGCAGGCACGCAGTTTGACCATAATGGATACGGTTATGTTCTTAGCGGTGATGGCGACAATCACAGCTTCATGTCTAAAGGTGAAATGTGGCGCTATGATTCTGGAAATGACACATGGACACAATCAGATTCTCATCCAGGGGTTAGTCGTTGGGCACCAGGATCCTTCGTGGTAGGTGATACCCTTTATTTCTTTGGTGGCTTTAATCGCTTTAATCAAACTTTCCCTACTACCATGTTTAAGTATTCCTTCAATAGCGCCGGTATTGGTCTTGAAGAAGAAGCTTTAACCAAAGGACTATTCTACCCTAACCCAAGCGAAGGTATGGTGCGAATTAGCAATGAGAAAACTTGGGAAAGAATAGTGATTCAAGATTTACAAGGTAGAACAGTGCAATCTTGGGATACACCAAAAGAATCACTGGATCTCAGCTCCTTAAATGATGCCATATACCTTATTCGCTTTGAAGCGGAAGATGGTTCGGTATTTCATGAAAGAATTATGATTCGCCCATAAAAGGAGCGCTATTTGGAATGCCTTTAACCCTTTTCTGCCCTAAATTTGTCGCATGAAAAAGTGGTTAATTCTTCTTTCAAGAATAGAAATTGTTCTCATATTTTTAGTCATTATCGCCGGTTCTGTGGTGCGTATGAGTGGCTCTGGCATGGGCTGCCCTGATTGGCCAAAATGCTTTGGACATTTAATACCGCCCACGGAAAGAGCACAGCTAGATTGGAAGCCAGAAACGGATTTCAAGAAAAAGCAAATCATCATAAAAGATGAAGCGCTATACTATGCTAGAGAAGGCTTTACTAGCTCCAGTTCGTTTAATGATGAAAATTGGGCGAAGTACACGAAACATGATTATGCGCTTTTCAATCCCGTTCATACTTGGATAGAATATATAAATCGACTGCTAGGGGCCCTATCAGGATTACCCATGCTGGCCCTGGTTTTCTTAAGTGTTTTTCTCTTTAGGGAGAATTGGCGCTATTTGGTCCTCTCGGCAGCTGGTTTATTTATGCTGGGTTTTGAAGCTTGGTTAGGAAAGCTCGTGGTTGACGGTAATTTGATTCCGGGAAGCATCACTATCCATATGATTGGGGCCTTATTAATATTGGCAATTTTGCTTTTGCTAAATGCCATATTAGAAAGAGAAAGCAAGCCTGATGCGGGTTTTACCGCTAAATTCAAATTTCTTAGCACCATAAGCATCTTTGCTACGCTCATTCAAGTTGGCTTGGGTACGCAGGTAAGGGAGACGGTGGATCACTTGCAGCAAATGGGAATGGCAAGAAATCAATGGATGGACAATATGGATCTCGTATTTTATATCCATCGAAGCTTTTCCATCCTTGTAATAGGCCTTAATTTTTGGCTTTGGAAACAAAACAAAAATCTGAAGCTTGGATATTGGCAGTGGAATTATATCCTTGTAATTCTGGCCTTGGAAGTTTTAGCAGGAATAATTCTGGCTTATTTTAATCTTCCCTATTTCGCTCAACCCCTGCACCTCTTGCTTGGATCCATCCTCTTTGGATTGCAGATTCAGGCCTTGTTTTACCTGCATCTCCATGGTGAAAAGCGAATTATCCCTATAAAGTAGTTGGGGGATCGCTTGGGTTTTCTAAAATGATATCAGCGGCTTTGAGGCTATGCTCCAAAGGGACTTGCAATTTGATTCTGGCAAAACTTACTCCTGCCAAAATGGAATTTAGATTCTCATTGTAGAGATAACATGGAATCCCTTCCGCTTCTAATCTACTTTTAACAATATGCGCTTCAGCAGCAGTGCCATATTCTGCAATGCTTACTAGCTTTCCCATTCTAGGCTTTCAACCAAATGCATTAATTCTGATTCCATAAACTGATTCACCGGGCGAAGGGAATCCGCATTTGGACTGGCATAAAAGTAGAGTACACCTCGTAAAAAGTGATCCGCACTATCAGTCATAAAAAACTGTAAGCTCGTTGCCGCGTCGCCCTTTAATTTATACATCAAGCCAAAAACGCGTTCCTCTTCGTTTAGAAACAACTTTTCATCAATGCCATCCGCCTTTACAGTATGCTCATAGGCCAAGGCATGCCCTTCCTTGAGTAAGGTATCAAGATTGGTTTCTGTTACTTGGCGATAGGTCAATTGCAAAGTTGCTTTTAAACTCGGATAGCGTAAATCATACCAGCAATTCCCTTTGTCTTTCAAGCGTACCACTTTATTGTAATCAAATTTAAATGGACAATCTTCACTAAAGAGTTGATACTCCTGTTTGGGAGTATCTATGCGAAAATAGCCTGAAGGCTTTGGGCTGTAATTCGATTCACAGCCCATTAAAAGCATCAGAGCAAGAAAGACTATAATTTTAGGACTCTTCATTAGCTTCTTTATCTAGTATGCTCACTTTAATTCGCTTCATGCGTCTTCCCTCCAAGCTTTCTACTTTAAAGCGATAATGCTTAAAATCGAACTCTTCGTTTTTCTCTGGGAATTTACCGGCGACTTCCAAAAGAAAGCCGGCTAAGGTCTCAACCTCATCTAGGTAACGCTCAAAATCGGACTCCTCCGCTTCTACAACTCTAAAGAAATCGGTGAGGTGGATCTTGGCTTCAAAGACATAATTGCGATCATCGAGTTTAGAATAAAAGAGTTCTTCATCATCAAACTCATCACTTATCTCACCTACAATTTCTTCAATTATATCTTCTAAACTTACAATACCGGAGGTGCCACCATATTCATCCACCACAATGGCTAGGTGGATCTTCCGATCTTGAAATTCGCGCAGTAGATCATCAATCTTCTTATTCTCTGGCACAAAGAAGGGCTCTCTCAGTAATTGATGCCAATCAAAATTATCCGGGGCATCAATATGAGGCAGCAAGTCCTTTATGTAGAGAACACCTTCAACCGTATCAAAATTATCACGGTAAACAGGAATCCTAGAATATCCGCTATCTAAAATCACTTGCAAAACCTCTCGATACTCCTTTTCTCGATCTAGGGTTACCACATCCATCCGAGGCTTCATAATTTGCTTCACATTGGTAGAACCAAATTTCACAATTCCCTCTAGGATTTTTTGCTCCTCTTGCGGACTTTCCTCATTGCTGGTAATTTCCAAAGCTTGGCTTAAATCATCCACAGATAAAGCTTCAGATCGCTTCTGAAGACGCTTTTCGAAAATCCCGGTAGAACGCACAAGCACTAAGCTCAAGGGCTTGAAAATTCTGCGTAACACCAACATCAAACCACACATCCTTAAACTAAAGCCCTGTGCATTTTTAGTCGCATAAACCTTTGGCAAGACTTCACCAAAGAGTAAAATCAAAAAGGTAACGGTAGCGATAGGAATGGCAATAGAAAGCCAAGATGGGCTTAAATCAGTAAAATCAAATATGGAATCACTGATGAAAGAAGACAGGATGACGACCCCAACGTTTATAAAATTATTCGCAATGAGTATGGTTGCTAATAGGGTTTTAGGTTTATCCAGTAAATCAACCAGACTGTCAAAACGAGGATGTTTACCAGCCTTAAGCTCCTCTAAATCACGTGGATTTATTGAAAAAAAGGCTACTTCCGATCCGCTAACTAAAGCAGAAGCCAAAAGAAGAATCAGAAGTAAAAGCAAGGGGAATAATAGCTCTAGGCTAAATGGCTTAAGAATATCAAGAAGAACAAATAAACTCGAGGGTTCAGGGTCCAAAGTCGGTGTTTTGGTTAATACTTAGAAGGGAAGATCGTCTTCCTGTTCACTAGCAGATGACTCAAATCCACTGCTGGGATTGGGGCTACTACTTGGGTTTGCTGGATTTGCTCCCGTATTTTGGTTTTGCTGGGCATTAGGATTAGCGTTCGCATTGGGTTTCCCGCCGAGCATCATAAAGTTATCGGTCATAATTTCGGTGGTGTAGCGCGTTTCCTTGCTTGTTTGATCTTGCCAGCTTCGGGTTCTGATGCGTCCTTCCACATAAACCTTATCGCCTTTATGTAGATACTTACTTACAACATCTACTAGTCCTCCGCGCACCACTATATTATGCCATTCTGTTTGGGTTACTTGCTCACCAGACCTATTTGTATAGGACTCAGAAGTAGCGATAGGAAAACGAGCTAAAGAGCCACCATTCTCAAAATGCTTTACTTCTGGATCTGCTCCAAGATTACCAATTAGTATTACCTTATTTAAACTTCCGTTGGCCATTTATACCTTCTTAATGCTTGCAAACGAATATACAAATCGTTGCGGCTAATCAAGCGGCAAAGTTAGTTGATTTTCATCGAGGAATTTACGCAAGGGCCTAGGAAGTGCAAGCTCCTTTAATTGCGTGAGCTTAAGTTGCTTGTATAAACCTTCCAGCTTTTGGGCAGCTTGCTTTGATAGATGAATTTCCCACATGCTTATATATAGACTCTGATGACTAAGTTTATGCAAAGGCAAGCGCCAAAGTTGCATCTTATAATCATTTGGATTGAGCTGATACCTTTCCTCCAAAATAGAAGGAAGCTCCTCTCCTTCCAATGGCCTTTCTGATTCGTATAAGGGAAATTGATGCAAAGCCTTCCAGATGCCTTCTTGTCTTTGTTCCACCCAAGTGCCATCCTCAAACTGAAAAAACCAATAATTGAGATAGCGTTGTTTGTTATAAGTTTTTCTCAGCTTCTGAGGCAATTCTGAAACCATAGCTCTTGCATGAGCAACACAGGCTTCTTTTAAAGGGCAATCGAGGCAATTGGGGTTTTTCGGCACACATTGCAAAGCCCCAAACTCCATTATTGCTTGATTATGGTCTCCAGGCTTCTCCTTATCTAAGAAGGCATCTGCTAAAGACTGAAATCGCTTTTTCCCTTCATTGGTGTTGATGGGTGTGGCTTCACCACAAATTCGACTTAAAACCCGGTATACATTTCCATCAACTACCGCATGAGGCAAATTATAGGCGAAAGAAGAAATGGCCGCTGCCGTATAATCTCCTATGCCTTTTAAGTTTTTAATGCTGGCATAGGATTTTGGGAATTCACCTTCGTGCTCAGTAACCACAGACTTAGAAGCTTGGTGAAGATTGCGAGCTCTGCTGTAATAACCCAAACCTTCCCAAAGGCGCAAAACCTCATCCTGTTCGGCTGCCGCCAAATCCGACACCTTTGGAAAGCGCTTAACAAAACGATTAAAGTAAGGTAAGCCCTGTTCAACCCTTGTTTGTTGCAGAATAATTTCGCTAAGCCAAATAGTATAGGCATCAGTCGTTTTTCGCCAAGGTAAATCGCGCTTATGATTAAAATACCATTTATGAAGTTCAGTCCGAATAGTGGTCCAATCCAAAATATTTGTATTTGAGTGCTTTAGCTGACAAAATTATTCCTAAAAGGTTGATTCTCTTTAATATTTTTCCTGCTATATTTGCAGCCCTCAAAATTAGAGTTTTAACACATAATTGATATTCAAATGACTAAAGCTGACATCGTAAACCGAATTACTGATAAGACCGGCATGGAGAAGTCTGACGTACAGGCGGTTGTGGAGTCTTTCATGAAGGAGGTTAGAAACAGCTTGGAATCTGGGGAAAATGTGTATTTGAGAGGTTTTGGTAGCTTCATTATTAAGAAGCGTGCGGAAAAAACCGGCCGTAACATCTCAAAGAACACCACCATTATTATTCCTGCACACAACATCCCATCTTTTAAACCAGCTAAGACTTTCGTAGAGTCGGTTAAGAAGAAGGTAAAAGTTAGCTAAGACGCTTGAAAACTGGTCCCGCCATATTAGTTCTTTTAGGAATCGTCCTGATTGGTGCATTAATGTTTATGCCCCGAACACCAGGAGGAGAGGAAGATGATGCGGTAGGATCGGCGATGCACGAAACATTAGACCACTCTTACTCAATAGCGGACTCCCTAGTGGATGTTGCCCTTCAGAAATTAGAGAGCGGAGAACTCCCCCCCATGCAGGCGGTGCTGAGTATTCGCGATGTTGCGGAAAAATTCCCAGAAAACATTAAAGCTAATTTCACCCTAGGGGTAATGAGCATGCAAACCGGCCAGTACGAAAAAGCGCAGGAGCGTTTTTTAAAAGTACTTAAATCGGATGCTCAAAACCTTGATGCCCATTTACTCTTAGCCAGAGCAAAAACATCAATTGGTGACAGCCTGGGAGCTATAGAAAGTCTTGAATCTGCATTAGAAACACTTAGCAGCGAAGAAACTAAAAACGCCATTCGTGAAGAATTGGCCAGTATTAATCCTAATTAAAAGTAATTGTTATGCCTAGCGGTAAGAAAAGAAAACGTCATAAGATGTCGACCCACAAGCGCAAAAAACGCTTGAGAAAAAACCGTCATAAGAAAAAGTAGGATTGTGATCCTTGGATCCATCCTCTGCCCTAGCACCCGAATTCGCGGTGCTTTCGGCGTTTCTTAAAATTTTTAGGTTGATATCAATCCCCCTGTGGGATTAAAAAACATTTAAGGTGAGTACAGAATTAGTTATTAATTCGCGTACTGCCGATTCTGTAGCGGTAGCGCTACTCAAGGAGGGTAAGCTTTCTGAATTGCATTACGACAATTCAGATGAGTTTGCTGTAGGCGATATTTATATGGGGAAAATCAAAAAGATTGTTCCCGGTTTAAATGCTGCATTTGTGGATGTGGGTTATGAGAAAGATGCTTTCTTGCACTATCATGACTTAGGACCACAAATAAAATCGCTAAACAAGTTTACCCGAAAAACGCAAACTGGAAAACAACGTTGGTCTCTTACCGACTTTGAACCAGAAGCGGACATTGATAAGAACGGTAGTATCGACAAGGTTCTGCGCGAGGGGCACAATATTTTAGTGCAAATCGCCAAAGAACCCATCTCAACCAAAGGCCCACGCATAACCTCTGAGCTATCATTAGCCGGCCGTTACGTGGTTTTGGTGCCCTTTTCCAAAAGGGTAAGCGTAAGTAGTAAATTACGCGACAAAGACGAAAAAGATCGTCTACGACGCTTGGTAAAAAGCATTCGACCAAAAGGCTTTGGCGTTATTGTGCGCACTGCTGCGGAAGATTGCCAAGTAGCGGATCTAGATAGTGATATCCAAGAGCTCGTAGACAAATGGAAACAATTACACCGCGGTATCCAGAGGGTACGTGCGCCAAAAAGAATCCTAAGAGAACTTAATCGAGTATCGGCTCTTTTAAGAGATGTTCTAAACGACTCCTTTAATTCGATAGCCCTTGATAATCTTGAACTCTTTAATGAAGTGAAGGATTATATGCGCAATATCGAACCGGATAAAGAGAAGATTGTAAAGTATTACCAAGGCCGAATTCCAATATTCGAACACTTCGGTATTGAACGCCAGATTAAATCTGCATTCGGGCGATCGGTAAGTATGGGCAAGGGAGCTTATTTAATTATCGAGCACACCGAAGCCATGCACGTAATCGACGTAAACAGTGGTAATCGCACCAATTCATCCGAAAACCAAGAATTTAACGCCTTGGCAGTTAATCTTTCGGCTGCCGAAGAAATAGCGCGACAACTGCGACTGCGAGATATGGGTGGTATAGTGGTAGTGGACTTTATTGACATGCACAAAGCCGAAAATCGTAAAAAACTTTACGAAAAGCTAAAGGAGGAAATGTCCACCGATCGTGCTAAGCATAAAATACTCCCACCATCTCGCTTTGGTTTGATTGAGATTACTCGTCAACGTGTTAGGCCAGAAATGGCTATTCAAACCAGAGAGGAAAACCCTGATGGATCCGGTGAAGTAGAAGCACCAATTCTGATTATCGATGAAATCGAGAATAAACTGGAGCTTATCACCAAGCAGGAAAAGGATAAAAATATATACCTCCACTTACATCCCTTTATTGCGGCTTATGTAAGCAAAGGCTTATTTAATTCTATCCGTAGGAAGTGGTCTAAAAAGTATAAGCGAAATATTAAAGTTATGCCTCGAGACTCATTTAAATTCTTAGAATATCACTTCTTTAATGATAAAGACGAGAAATTCGAATTTAACTAGACCTCATAGGCCTAAAAAACTATAAGATTTAAATTACAGACAAATAGAAAAATAGAGATGAAAAAGGGAATTGTATTAGTAGGGAGCATCTTATTTTTAAGCTCTTGCGTAAGTAAGTCGAAGTTCACTGAGCTGCAGAACCAGCATAATGAAACTAGCGATGAGCTTAGTAAAACACGCATGGAACTAGCGGCCTGCTTGGATAACAAAAAGAACGCTAAAAAGGAGATTGACTATTTGAAGAAAACGAATTACCAATTATTGAAAAATATTGGTAACATGTCTACCCTCAGTAAGAAGGAAGCGGAAAATTTAGAGCGTTCATTGGCTCAGATTAAGGAAAAAGACATGACAATTAATAGTCTTCAAAATGCGATTAACAAACGTGACTCCGTAACCTTTGCATTGGTAACCAGGTTAAAAGGAGCTACCGTAGGCATGGATGATGAAGATATCAGCATCAATGTCGAAAAAGGTGTTGTTTACGTATCCATCAGCGATAAGCTTCTCTTTAAGAGTGGAAGTTCAAGCATGGGATCGGATGCGCAAAGGGTCTTAGGAAAAGTTGCCCAAGTATTAAAAGCTCAACCTGAACTAGAATTTATGGTTGAAGGTCATACCGATAATAAGGCAGTTATGTCTAGCGCTTCATTTAAGGACAACTGGGAATTAAGTGCTTTAAGAGCAGCCTCGGTAGTTCGCAGTTTACAAACGGATTTTGAAATTGATCCTAAGCGAATGACAGTTGCTGGCAAAGGAGAATATGCTCCTATCGGTGATAATGATAGCGCTGAAGGTCGCGCAATGAATAGACGCACTCGTATTGTGATTCTACCAAAACTGGATGAGTTTTATAATCTAATTGAGGAGGGAATGGCCCAAGCCAAATAGTAATACTTCCTAACCGAATTTTAAGCCCGCCATTTACAGCGGGCTTTTTTTTTGTCTAAAAATAATCTTGCTTAAAAGTTCTACAGAATTTCTTGATTAGATATAGGTTCTTGCGGTTCAAATCAAAACAATCTACGATGAATCGACTACGTTTTCTACTTCTTGGAGCAATTACATGCTCCTTTCTCTCTCTGAACGCTCAAACTGAAAAAGGAAATTTTATCCTGGGTCTATCAAGTAATTTCGGAGGATCAGAATTAGGAGGACTCTCCTTTGGGATGAGCAACTTCCAATCTGATAATCCAAATTATGTTAAATCCGACGACAATGAAGATTTTGCATTCAACATAAAGCCCAAATTAGGCTATTTCATAGCGGATCATTTCGCCATGGGACTTGATTTCCTATACGGCTATAATCAATCCGTTAATGGCAGCAGTTCCGATAAACTCTCTCAACAAGCTCTAGTAGGAGGTCCCTTTTTACGCTATTACATCCCGCTTAACAATCAACTCCTATTTTTTGAAGCTAGTGGAGCTTATGGCCAATCCAAGATAGCTCTGGACTACAAGGACAATTCTTTTTTCGAGGATGACGAAAGGCTTGAGAATCTATTTTACGGCTCATTGTCCGCAGGTCTGGCTTTTAAAATTAGCACCATGACCTTTCTCGATCTGTCAATTGGTTATCAGTACCTACAACAATGGGACCCAGAGTTGGAAACTTATGATGAATACCACTACTCTAATGAGTTTAATCTAAACCTTGGCCTAAGCATTCTCTTAAACTAAGTTTTTTCAATAGCTCTCTATATCACAAATGAGCTAAGGTCCCTCTAATCGGGGGGCCTTTTTTTAGGCCTAATATTCTATCATTTTTGGATTAAAGCCTAACTTCCCCTCATCAAACAAATCCACAAATGAAAAAATATATTGCCTTTTTGGTCCTTATCAGCTATGGCTTGATGGGACAAGATGGAGTAATGACTCCGCAGAAACTTTGGGAACTGGGTCGTGTTGGCCTTGATGCCGTGTCTCCCGATGGAAACACCTTCGTTTATGGCGTTTCACGCTACGATATAAAAGCGAATTCGGGTAATCGGGACCTCTACCTGATGAATATTAAGTCTGGAGCTATTAGCCAATTAACCGACTTGGCAGGTGGAGAATATGGTGCTCACTTTGTTAATGGTGGCATAGCTTTTAATCACGGAGGTCAATTGCACTGGATTGGCACCGACGGCAAAGGCCTAAAAGCATTAACTAATGTTGATGGTGGTGTCTCAGGGGCCAAGGCCTATGCTATGGCTGATGGAAGTTTGAAAATTCTCTTCAGCAAAAGCTTTAAAACCGCCGATACTCCTGGCGAAATGTATCCCGATCTTCCCGAAGCAGAATTTAGAGTGATGGACGACCTGATGTATCGCCACTGGGATTCGTGGGATGATTTCGAGTCCATGCAGGTTTGCATTAGCAGCTATGACGGGTCACCAGTAAAAAGCTTCAAAAACCTTTTAGAAGGTAGCTCCTTTGACAGTCCGGTTCCTCCCTTTGGCGGATCGGAAAGTTATACCCTAAGCCCAAATGGTAAATACGTAGTTTATGAAACCAAAATGCTCACGGGTAAGGACTTTGCCGAACAAACCAATAGCGATCTATTCTTAGTTGATTTAAGCTCAGGCAACAGTTCCAATATTAGTGAAGGCATGGAGGGTTATGATAAAAATCCTCAATTTTCACCCGATGGGTCAAAAATAGCTTGGCTGAGTATGGCCACTAATGGTTATGAAAGTGATGTAAATGACCTCATTGTTTTGGATCTAAAAACCAAGGAGAAAAAGCATGTGCTAAAAAGCAGCGGGCTCTACGATAAGTACACCATAAACTCCTTTGCCTGGGAAGATGAAGATGAGTTTATTGTAGGAATCCCTTATATGGGTAGCAATCAAATCTTTGAAGTAGAGGCTAAAGGGAATTCTTGGGAATTTGAAAAAATTAGCAAAGGCGACCATAATCACAACCATTTCGAAATTGCGAAAGGTGGATTATTGGTGGCTCGTCAAGATATGAATAATGCCACGGAAATTTATTTCATTAAGGATAATGGCAAGGCTAAACAACTTACCCATATCAACGATGAAATTTACGCTTCCATTGGTAAAAGCAAGGTGGAAAAACGGATGATAAAAACCTCCGACGGTAAAGACATGCTCACCTGGGTAATTTATCCACCCAATTTCGATCCGGCTAAAAAATACCCAACATTGCTCTACTGCCAAGGTGGACCGCAATCTATGGTGTCCCAATTTTACAGCTTCAGATGGAATTTTCAACTTATGGCCGCTCAAGGTTATATCGTAGTGGCACCAAACCGCCGAGGATTACCTGGTTTCGGACGGGAATGGAATGAGAAAATATCTAAGGACTGGGGCGGGCAACCAATGCGAGATTATCTTGCTGCTATTGATGCCGTTGCCAAGGAACCCTATGTGGATAATGATAATTTAGGTTGTGTTGGTGCTAGTTATGGTGGCTACTCCGTTTATATGCTCGCCGGAATCCACGAAGGACGCTTTAAAAGCTTCATTTCCCACTGTGGCCTATTTGATTTGGAGAGCTGGTATCTAAGTACCGAAGAAATGTTCTTCGCCAATTATGATTTGGGAGGTCCTTTCTGGGAAGAGGCCAATGCCGCCTCCTTCAGCAGTTTCGACCCGAAAGATTACGTTCAAAACTGGAACACTCCGATGCTTGTAATCCATGGCGGAAAAGATTTCCGCGTTCCGGAAAACCAAGGTATGGAGGCCTTTCAGGCGGCCAAACTCATGGGTGTGCCAGCGCGTTTCCTTTACTTTCCCAACGAAGGTCATTGGATTTTAAGTCCACAAAACGGCCTGGTATGGCACGATCAGTTTTTTGGTTGGTTAGACCAATGGCTGAAGTAGTTTTAGCCTAAAGACTTTAAAGCCAGCATTTTTTAATGCTGGCTTTTTTATTTTTGGCAGTGATTAGCTCCTTCAAATTAAAAAGCAAGATTCCGATTTAGCAGGATCATTCTACGGCTCATCTCTCAAAGTCCCGACTCATCCAATTTAAGTTTCCAGCCCCTATTACAGCCTCTAGTTTAGCGGTCAAATAAGGGAAATATGAATCGCTACTTTATCATCTTTATACTAAGTCTAATCGCGCTTAGCAGCCTAAAAGCTCAGGTTCAGGGCCGTGTGATAGACCAAAATCAAGAATCCTTAGTTGCTGTAAACGTTTATCTTAAAAACAGCTACAATGGAACCAGCACAGACGCCTTCGGTCGCTTTAGCCTAAGGGATGTAAAATTAGGCGACACCCTAATTTTTAGCATGCTCGGTTTTGATACTCAAACGATCATCCTCAAAGAAAAAGACCTAAGCTCTGAGATGCTGATTCTAATGGATGAGGCCTTTAATAAACTAAAGGCGGTCCAGGTATCGGCCGGAAGCATGGAAGTAAGCGATGAACAAAAGGCCGTTGTATTAAACCCCTTAGATATAGTTACCACTTCCGGAGCTCTTGGAGATGTGGTTGGCGCGCTCAAAACCCTCCCAGGCACGACAAATAATGCCAATGATGGCCGATTATTTGTAAGAGGTGGATCCGCAGGTGAAACCGCCATTTTCATTGATGGCTTGCGTTTGGGAAATGCCTTTGGCACAAGTCTCAGTGGAATTCCCACCCGTAGTCGCTTCAGCCCACAACTTTTTAAGGGAAGCTATTTTAGCACTGGCGCCTATTCTGCTGAGTTTGGACAGGCCTTGTCATCCGTGCTCTCCCTCAATAGTGTTGATTTTCCATTACGTCGCCAAACCGATATAGGTTTAACTAGCGTGGGAGCCTCTATAAGTCATACTGAAATATTTAAACGCCAATCAATTACAAGCAATTTCAGCTATACCAACCTACAGCCTTATATGAGCTTTGTTCCTCAAAACATTGAGTTCATGGAGGCGCCGAATGGGCTTAGTGCCGAAATCCTTTTTCGCCAAAAGGTCTCAAAGCGCGGTCTTTTTAAAGTATTCTATGCCTACCAATACTCCGGTTTGGAAGTATTGCAGGAGCAAATGGAAAGCGAGGAACCGCAGCAGACCAAATTGAATAATTTCTTTCATCATTTAAACCTAAACTACAAGCAAGATTTAAACTCTAAAAACCTCATTGATGGTGGTTTAAGTTTATCCAGCAATCAGGATAACATTAAATTGGATAGCAATATCATAGGTCAAAAATCCCATTTGATTCACGGAAAAATTCGTCATCAATACTTCGCCAATAATCGCTTAAAATTCAAGTTCGGTACTGAGTATTTCCAACGCTATTTCCATGAGGCTTTTAATGCCGCGGGCAGGACCTTCAATAAACCGCAATTTGCCGCTTTCGCTGAAGGAGATTATCATTTCAATAGCGATCTTGTATTAAAGCTTGGTCTACGTCAGGCCTGGTACGCCAATAGTGCATACCTCATGCCTCGTGTTTCAATGGCTTATCGCCTGAATAATGCTTCGAGTTTTTCGCTTGCCTATGGTGATTACTTTCAGGAACATTCGCCAAAGGTTTTACTTCAAGCCGAAAACCTGAGTTCCTCCTCCGCTCGCCACTTGGTTCTTAACTATCAGTTCACCAAGGATAATCACAGCTTTCGGATTGAAGCCTACAATAAGGAATACCGCGGTCTCTTGCGTAGCAATCCAAATTACAATGCACAGGGTCAAGGATACGCGCGTGGATTTGATTTCTTCTGGCGAAACCGAGGTGGGATTTCTAATCTAGATTATTGGATAAGTTATTCTTTCATTGATAGTAAAAGGCATTGGCGCGGATTTGAGTCTATGGTCCAACCGAGCTTTGCTCCTAAACATAATGCATCATTAGTAACTAAATACTGGTTAGGGGCTTTAAACTCTCAAATTGGCACGAGCTTTAATATTAACAATGGCTATACCTACGAGAACCCCAACCTTCCTGGTGAAATGGAATCCCGCACCAAGGCCTTTCACAGTCTTAATTTAAGCTGGAGCTATCTCCCAAAACCAAACTTTATTATTCACTTCGAAATCACCAATGTGCTTGGTCGCGAAAATGTATTTGGCTATCAATACAGCAGCAGCCCGAACGATCAAGGACAGTTTCAACAAATGGCTATACCCCAGTCTGCTAAACGCTTTGTCTTTCTTGGAATTTTCTACACACTTTCTAGCGATAAGAAAGCGAATCAACTCAATAATCTTTAAAATTAAAATCAATTATTATGAAAAATGTAATGGCAATCTTCGGTTTTATCTTCATTAGTTTCGGACTCCATGGACAATCAAAGGCACAGTACCAGTCTTATATGAGTGAAACCTTAGCCCTCTACGACAGTGTAGAAAGCTTAAAAGACTATCAGGAAATCGCAAACCGCTTGGATCGCATTGCAGCGGCCGAAAGCGAAGAATGGCTTCCCCCCTACTACGCAGCACTTACTCACATCTATATGAGTTTTGTTGATGGCATAGAGAATGAAAAGCGCGATGATTATTTAGATAAAGCAGAGTCTTATGTCGATCAAGCCGAAGAGATAATTGGAGAAACATCTGAGATTGTTCTTCTTCGTGGCTATGTTTTTATGGCTAAAGTTTCGGTGAATCCCGGTCTCAGAGGAATGACCTTAAGCCCTAAGGTTAGCGGACTTTTCGCGAAAGCCTTGGCTATGGACCCCGAGAATCCACGTGCCAATTTAATGTTCGGTCGATGGAAATATGGCAGCGCTCAGTTTTTTGGATCCTCTACGGAAGAAGCTTGTTCCTATATGGCTAAAGCTTTAGAGCTCTATCAGGCCCAAGGCGAAATTAAAAGCATCGAACCAAGCTGGGGTGAAAACCAAGCCCAAGCAATGACCAATCGTTGCCAAGGAAATAAGTAATTTCAGCCCATGAGTACTATCAGCCCAAGCCGACGTCAAGACATTTTAAAATGGCTTCTTATAAATGCTATTATAGGTATTTCGGTTCCTGCCTTTTACAAAATTGAAGGATATACCTCTATTGAAGGATTAAAAACTACTTGGGATGATATGCTTTATGGCTTCATGATGTCTTGTGGCATTAGTTTGGCCGTAGGATTTAATGAGCAAATACTCAACCGACATTACCCCTGGCTCGAACATGCGGGCAAAAGGTTATTCTTTGAGATCATTGGAGTAAGCATTTTAGGTTTCAGTGCTTCCTTTATAATGAATGTGCTGTTCTTCACCATTTTTGGTTTGATCGATTACAGCAACTTCCCCTGGGCCACTTTGGCAGAGAATGCTTTAATCCCGCTGTTCATTGGCTATGGAATTACGGCCTTTTTCATTAGTAGTGGCTTCCTTAAAAGAGCTAAAGCCGAAGCCATTAGAGCCGAAAAGCTTCAAACCGAAAAATACCGCAGTGAAGTGCGGATGCTGCGAGATCAATTAAATCCTCATTTCCTTTTTAATGCCCTAAATGTGCTAACGAACTTGGTATATGAGGATGCTGACCAATCCGCAGATTATATCCGAAATTTAAGTCGATTTTATCGCTACGTGCTTGAGGTACAAAATGAAGATTTAGTAGGCCTCGATCGAGAATTAAAATTCACCAATGATTATATAGAACTTCAGCAAGAACGTTTTGGCGCGGAAGCCCTCCTCTACTCCCAGGAACTTAAGGATACTAAAGGATTTAAAGTACCACCTTTAGCCTTGCAGCTTTTAGTGGAAAACGCCTTAAAACACAATCGTTGTAGCACCAAGGAACCTCTAAAATTAAGTATCGTGCAGGAGGGGAAAAGCCTGCTCATCCAAAACAGTCTGCAAAAAAGAAGCGAGCAATCCGACCATTTAGGTATAGGTCTTTCAAATCTGCGGCGGCGCTATGAATTTTTAAATGCCGATGCCCCAATTATTACAGAGACTGATCACACCTTTAAGGTTAAGATTCCCTTAATACCTGCATGATGAACATATTAATTATAGAAGATGAAATTCCTGCCGCCCGACAATTGGAGCGACTTTTAAAGCGAAGCTCCCATTTCGAAGGCAGCATTAATGGGCCTTGCACTGGAATCGCCGACAGCGTAAACCACCTTAAAAATAGTGAAGCTTACGATCTTATTTTTATGGACATTCATCTTTCAGATGGTCCCAGCTTCGAAATATTTAATCAGCTGCAGCTGGATACACCTATCATCTTTTGCACGGCCTATGATCAATATGCATTAGAAGCCTTTAAACTAAATAGTATCGACTATTTGCTTAAGCCTGTGGAGCCCGATGATTTAGACCGCGCTTTGATGAAGTACAAGTCTTTTTATAATGCCCCTCAGCAGGAGCTGCCATCCATGAGTTCACTCCTAAAAAGCTTGCAGGGGCTTAAGCCAGATGCATCCAAGAAGAAACGATTCCTGATAAAAATTGGCGATCGAATATTGAGCAAGCCCGTACAGGAGGTGGCATGCTTTTTTTCGGCCGATAAGGCCACCTATCTTCTCGATCAAGAGCACAAATCCTACCCGATTGATCACAGTCTTGATCAAGTGGAGGAAATGCTTATATCTGAGGATTTCTTTAGGATAAATAGAAAGTATCTTATTCGATTGGAGTCGATTGCGGATATGCGCAGTTATTCCGGCAGTCGCATAAAGCTGAAAATCAATGGCTGCGATGATGATGACATCTTAGTTAGCAGAGATAAAACTGCCGCTTTTAAAGCTTGGCTCGACCGCTAGCTTTTCGGTAGCTTTGCAGGCTTTTTAGAAATTATGGACCTGCAAATTTTCACCCTAAGTAATGGTATTCGTGTGGTGCACCGGAGAATAAATCGACCGGTAGCGCATTTTGGATTTCTTGTTGCTGCAGGATCAAGAGATGAGCGGGAAGACGAGCAGGGTTTGGCCCATTTTATAGAGCATTGCTTGTTTAAAGGTACCCAAAAGCGAAAGGCCTATCACATTTTAAGCAGGATGGAAGATGTGGGAGGCGAGCTCAATGCCTTTACCAGTAAAGAGGAAACTGTTATTCACAGTAGTTTCCTGAGCGCCGATTATTCGAGAGCAGTGGAATTAATCTGCGACATTGCTTTTCGCAGTACTTTCCCCCTTAAAGAATGCGAAAAGGAAAAAGAGGTCATTATTGATGAAATCCATTCTTACAAAGACAATCCATCCGAAAGCATTTTCGATGATTTCGAAGAACTCATTTTCCCCGACCATGGCTTAGGTCGCAATATTCTTGGCACTATAGAGAGTGTTAAGAACATGCGTGTAGATCAAATTAAGAACTTTCTTGCACGAAATTACAGCCCCGAACGAATGGTTTTCAGTTCAGTGGGAAACATAAGTAAGGAAAAATTACATCGTCTGCTAGAACGTGAGCTAGGAAATGAGGCTTTGGAGCCCGGCAATGAAAGAACTTTAATAGCCCCCCCTAGTTTTAAGCCCCTTAAAGAAGAGCAATCAAGAAGCGGTTATCAAACCCATGTGGTTTTGGGTACGAGGGCCTATGAAGCGCGCCATGACTTAATGCGGCCATTGGCATTGGTAAACAATCTTTTGGGTGGTCCCGGCATGAACTCAAGGCTAAACCTAAACATTAGGGAACGCTATGGATTCACCTATCATTTAGAATCCTTTTACCACCCTTATCTCGATACTGGTCTTTTTGGTATTTACCTCGGTACAGATCCCGGCACGGCAGATCGCTCAATACAGCTGGTGGAAAAGGAATTAAAAAAATTGAGAGAACAAAAATTAGGGGTATTGCAGCTTTCCAAAGCGAAGAAGCAAATTCTTGGTCAATTTGCAATGGCCCAGGAGAATAATGGCGCTTTGATGCTCTCTTTCGGTAAGTCGCTACTGTTTCACAATGAAATTGAAAGCTTTGACGAAATCGTGAAGGATGTTGAAAACATAGATGCCGAAGTGCTCATGGAGGTTGCCAACGAAGTTTTTCGTCTAGAAAACTTTAGCAGTCTCATCTATCGGAATAATCAGCCTTAGCCTATTTTTCAGTTTCTTTGAAATATGAATCAGGCCAAAAGTTCGGGAAAGGTAGCTAGTCAAAATTCTGGAGGCTTCGGAACTTTTGCAGGGGTATTTACACCCAGTATTTTAACGATTTTAGGCGTTATCATGTACCTGCGATTTGGTTGGGTACTCGGCCAAGTTGGTTTAGTTGGCACCTTGGTAATCGTTACCCTTTCAACCAGTATTACCTTTTTAACTGCTTTATCCATTGCTTCAATTGCCACCGATCAACATGTAAGAACGGGCGGGGCCTATTACATGATTAGTCGCTCGCTAGGCATTGAAACTGGCGGGGCAATTGGCATCCCTTTATTCTTAGCCCAAGCTTTGTCTATTGCTTTATACACTATTGGTTTTGCCGAAAGCTTGCATCAGGTATTCCCACAAATCGATCAGCGCTGGGCG
Organism: Bacteroidota bacterium; assembly: GCA_024742495.1. GTDB lineage: Bacteria > Bacteroidota > Bacteroidia > Flavobacteriales > Schleiferiaceae > Croceimicrobium. Next base: position 103,059 of record JANSYJ010000002.1, on the reverse strand, counting down.
GGAATGATTACCACCGTGCTTGTAGGAGGACTGGCTCTTTTTTCAGCCAAGATTGCCATCCGCAGCCAGTTCTTCATTATGGTGGCCATTGCATTGTCTTTACTCTCCCTCATATTCGGAAAAGCAGTTGAGGAGGCAAATGTGGGTATATGGTCAGGCGAAGGCCAAGCGGGGTTTTGGACCGTTTTTGCGGTTTTCTTTCCTGCGGTAACTGGTATCATGGCAGGCGTTAATATGTCTGGCGATTTAAAAAACGCCAAGCGAGCCATTCCCAGAGGCACCTTTTTGGCTATCGGCGTGGGCTATCTAATTTACATGACGCTACCCATCTTGTTGGCAAATCGGGCCAGCGCCGAAAGTTTAATTAGCGATCCTTTAGTGATGCGCAAAATTTCCTTTTGGGGTAATGCTATATTACTCGGGGTTTGGGGTGCTACATTAAGCAGCGCTATTGGCAGTATCCTAGGGGCTCCGCGTGTTTTGCAAGCCTTGGCTCGTGATCGTGTTTTACCTTCCTCCCTGCGCTGGCTGGGAAAAGGAAAGGGAGAAGATGATAATCCAAGGGCCGGAACCATATTCACCATTGCCTTGGCCTTGATTGCCGTTTACTTTGGTAATCTCAATCTGGTTGCGCCGGTACTTTCAATGTTTTTCCTAACCACCTATGGCGTCCTTAACATATCCGCTACACTGGAAAAAGTTTTGGGCAGTCCATCCTTTCGCCCCACTTTTAAAGTGCATTGGTTTTTCTCCTTTTTGGGGGCCATTGCTTGTATTGCTGTTATGCTGCTAATTAATGCCGGAGCTACAGCCATCGCTATAGTTTTCATGGTGCTACTTTTTTTATGGCTCCAAAGGCGAGAGCTTAAAACTACTTGGGGAGACGTTCGCCAAGGCCTATGGATGGCTATCAGCAGAAGCGCCTTATTGCGGATTAGAAGAACGGCGGATCCAAAGAATTGGAGGCCACATATTCTGGTACTTTCTGGCGCTCCAACCAAACGCTGGCATCTTATACAGCTAGGGCATGATTTAAGTCAGAATCGCAGCTTAATGACCGTTGCCACTGCGATTAGTAAAACCGACATTCCCATTGAGCGTCAGCTAAAAATGGAAGCGAACATTAAGGATTATTTACTGCAGAAAGGAGTTAATAGTTTAGTTCGTGTTTATTATGCATCTAAGGTATTAGAAGGCACTAAGAGTATGATTAGCACTTATGGCTTGGGCCAGATAACGCCTAATACTATTTTGATGGGTGCTTCGGAAAACGCAGATAATTTGCCCGATTACTGCCGTTTGATTGATCACTGCTATGCCTTAAGGAAGAATATTTTGATCGCTCGAAATGCCGAGGACTTTAAAGTTAAAAAGGATCTACGCATCGATATCTGGTGGGGAGGTTTAAAAGCCAATGGCGGCTTAATGATTGTACTCGCCCATCTACTGCAAAGGAGTATTAATTGGAAAGGCTCCGAGGTTAATGTTAAAATGTTGTCACGCAGTGAGCCCGCTAGCATTGGAGCAAGTGAAAATTTATCTGGCTTATTGAAGGAAATGCGGGTGGATCATAATGAGAAGGTAATTTTTGAACCCGATGCCGATTTCTACGAAGTACTGGAAGCCAACTCCAAAGGAGCCGATTTGATAATGCTGGGAATGGCCATTCCCAATGAGAATATTGATTATCAGAAGTACTATAAGAATCTTACGGATAAAACGAAAAACCTCCCGAGCACCTTATTTGTTTTGGCGTCTCAGGAGGTTGAGTTTGGTGAAGTACTTAGCTAAATCGATTTAACGATCGCTGTACATATTGTTGTAATATTTCTGGTAATCGCCTGAGGTTACATTGTTCAACCACTCTTCATTAGCTAGATACCAATCAATTGTTTTGGCCAGACCTTCTTCAAAAGTTACGCTTGGCTTCCAACCTAATTCTCTATTAATCTTGGTGGCATCAATCGCATATCTACGATCGTGACCTGGTCGATCGGTTACATAGGTGATGAGTTTTTCGGAAGTACCCGGTACGCGACCGAGTTTTTCATCCATCTGCGTGCACAGAATTTTGATCAACTCAATATTTTGCCATTCATTGAAGCCTCCAATATTGTAGGTCTCCTTGTTCTTTCCATCGTGATAAACCAGATCAATCGCAATGGCATGATCCACTACATAAAGCCAATCACGGGTGTATTTGCCATCACCATAAACTGGTAAAGCTTTGTTATTACGCACATTATGGATAAATAATGGAATTAGCTTCTCAGGAAACTGAAAAGAACCGTAGTTATTTGAGCAATTGGTAATCACATAGGGCATTCCATAAGTTTCGCCGTAGGCTCTTACAAAGTGGTCGGAGCTAGCCTTTGATGCCGAATAAGGAGAGTTTGGATCATAGGCAGTGGTTTCTTCAAAAAGCCCTTCAGCGCCAAGCGTCCCATAAACCTCATCGGTGCTAATGTGGTAAAAGCGTTTGCCTTCAAAATTCCCTTTCCAGGTATCGCGGAAGGCATTTAGAAGGTTAACCGTTCCAATTACATTAGTGCGCACAAATGAAAGTGGGTCGGTAATACTACGGTCTACATGGCTTTCGGCCGCTAAATGTAAGACGCCTTCAAATTTATGCTCTGCGAATAAGTCGTTTATAGCCGCTTCATCAACAATATCCATGCGGATAAAGTGGTAATTAGATTTATCCTCAATATCCTTTAGGTTCTCTAGATTACCAGCATAGGTAAGTGCATCAAGGTTGTAAATTTCGTAGTCTTCATATTTATTTACGAATAAACGAACTACATGAGAACCAATAAAACCAGCACCGCCGGTGATTAAAATTTTCTTAGCCATAGCTAGTCAATATTTCGAATTTTTTTCTCCCAGCGCCAAGCATCTGCTATGGCATCATCTAATGATTTTTCCGCAAACCAGCCTAAAACCTCATTAGCCTTGGTAGTGTCGGCATAAGCCGCAGTAACATCACCTCGCCGACGCTCAACGATTTTATAGTTTAGCTTAGAAGCGGATACTCTTTCAAATGATTGAATAACTTCTAAAACCGTAGAGCCTTTGCCGGTTCCAAGGTTATAAACTTCATAAGCATCTTCATTCTTGCGATTCAATAAGCGACCAAGAGCGACAACATGCGCCTTTGCTACATCAACAACGTGGATATAATCTCGCTCATTGGTGCCGTCACGAGTTTCATAATCATCACCAAATACAGAAAGTTGCTCTCTTACACCTGCTGCGGTTTGGGTTACAAAAGGCACCAAATTTAAGGGTACTCCTAGTGGCGATTCACCAATTTGTGCACTGGGATGAGCTCCAATTGGATTAAAGTATCGAAGTGAAATAACGTTAAAATCATGTGCTTCACTTGCGGCTTGAATGAGCTCTTCTCCCACCTGTTTTGTATTCCCATAAGGCGATATTGCAACTTTAACAGGGCTAGATTCAGTGATTGGTAGTTCATCCGCTTCCCCATAAACTGTACAACTACTGCTGAAGATCAAGTTATCCAAGTGGTGATCTCGCATCTCTTGAAGGATGTAGACTAGAGAGCCTAAGTTGTTTTCGTAATATTCCAAGGGTTTACCAACCGATTCACCAACTGCCTTGAAGGCGGCAAAATGGATGATGCCCTTAATAGAGGAATACTTCTTAAAAAGGTCTTGTACCTGGGATTTCTCCTTTAAGTCAACCTGTTCAAAAGCAGGACGCTTACCACTTATAGCAGCAATTCCGTCTAACACTGAGATTGTAGAATTACTGAGGTTGTCCACTATAATAGGCTCATGACCTGCAGCAATTAATTCAACAACAGTGTGGGACCCTATAAATCCAAGACCACCCGTTACAAGAATCTGTGCCATATATTATTTGTTTTGGCGCGCGTAATCCTTAAAGTCCTTATGCTCTTTTTTATAGAGCTCTTCTTCTGGTAAAGACTTAAAATATTCGTAGGTAATTTTTAATCCTTCAGAACGGCTCACCTTTGGCTCCCAGTCTAAAATCTCCCTCGCTTTAGTGATATCCGGTTGTCTTTGGGTAGGATCATCCTTCGGCAAGTCTTTATAAATCACCTTTTGATCAGTTCCGGTAAGTTTAATTATTTCCTCAGCGAATTCACCAATGGTAATCTCATCTGGGTTTCCAACATTCACTGGATCCGCATGATCACTCATTAGAAGTCGATATATGCCTTCCACCAAATCATCAACATAGCAGAAAGAACGTGTTTGTGATCCGTCACCAAAAACGGTTAGATCCTCTCCTCTTAAGGCCTGACCAATAAATGCTGGTAATACTCTACCATCATTTAGTCTCATTCGAGGGCCATAAGTATTGAAAATCCTTACTATTCTGGTTTCTAAACCATGGTAGGTGTGATAAGCCATGGTCATCGCTTCTTGAAAGCGCTTTGCCTCATCGTAAACACCACGTGGACCCACGGGATTAACGTGACCCCAGTATTCTTCTTTCTGCGGATGAACTTGGGGATCACCATAAACCTCAGAAGTAGAAGCGATGATAAGCCGCGCACCTTTCGACATCGCCAAGCCTAAACAATTATGAATACCTAAGGAACCCACCTTTAGGGTTTGAATAGGTATTTTCAGATAATCGATCGGGCTTGCTGGCGAGGCAAAGTGCAAGATATAATCCAGCTCTCCGGGTACATGTATAAACTTGGACACATCGTGATGATAGAAATCAAAGTTTTCCAATGCAAACAGGTGTTCAATATTTTTCAGGTCCCCCGTGATCAGATTGTCCATTCCGATTACATGAAAGCCTTCTTTAATAAAGCGATCACAAAGATGTGAACCAAGGAAGCCTGCAGCTCCAGTTATCAGTACCCTTTTCATATCTATATATTAGGATTTAACACCAATGCAGAGGTATTCAAAACCTAGATCTGCCATTCGTTGAATTTCGAAAATATTACGACCATCAAAAATCAATGGGTTGGTAAGTGCCGCTTTGATTTCTTCAAAATCTGGAACTCGGAATTCGCTCCATTCGGTTACAACTAAAAGAGCATCGGCTCCTTTTACTGCATCATACTCATTTTCAGCATAGGTAATACGATCGCCTAAATCATGCTTTGCCTCTTCCATGGCTACAGGATCATAAGCGGAAACGGTAGCTCCTTCTGCAAGAAGTTTCTCAATAATAACAACCGATGGCGCTTCTCGCATATCATCCGTATTGGGCTTAAAGGACAATCCCCACATAGCAAAGTGCTTTCCTTTAAGATCGCCATTGAAGCGCTTCATTACTTTATTAAAAAGTACCGACTTCTGGTCCTCATTTACATCCTCTACGGCCTGGAGGATTCTCATCTCATGACCGTTTTCACGGGCAGTGCGCACCAATGCTTTTACATCCTTAGGGAAACAGCTACCACCGTAACCAATTCCTGGGTAAATAAATTTATTTCCAATACGAGGGTCAGTACCAATACCACGACGAACCAAGTTCACATCGGCACCCATAATTTCGCAAAGGTTTGCAACATCATTCATAAATGAAATCTTTGTTGCAAGCATAGCGTTGGCGGCATATTTAGTCATCTCCGCCGACGGTACATCCATGAAAATTACCGGATGACCATTTAAGGTAAATGGATGATATAGTTTTTCCAATACATTTTTAGCGCGCTCAGACTCAACACCAACTACAATACGATCGGGTTTCATAAAGTCATTTACAGCGGCACCCTCTTTTAGAAATTCTGGATTTGAAGCCACATCGAACTCAATATCAGCGCCTCTTTTGTTCAAGGCCTCTTGAATTTCCTTCTTCACTTTGGCGGCGGTACCTACTGGTACTGTAGACTTGGTGATAATTACACCATAGTCGTTCATGTTCTCACCAATTTGACGAGCAACGGTTAAAACGTATTTTAAATCTGCACTACCATCTTCACCTGGAGGGGTTCCAACCGCGATAAAAGCCGCATCTGCGCCTTTAATAGCTTCACTTAAATCCGTGGAAAATTGTAGCCGGCCTTTCTCGAAATTTCGATGAACGAGTTTATCCAATCCCGGCTCATAGATTGGTAATATTCCATTCTTTAAATTCTCTATCTTTTTTAGGTCTACATCAACGCAAATTGCGTCAATTCCAACCTCAGCAAGGCAAGTACCTGTTACCAAGCCTACGTATCCTGTTCCAACAATTACAATTTTCATGATCTTTGGTTGTTGATGAAGTTTATTACTTCAGAAGTTATTAATTCAAGTTGATTCGTTTCTAATTCTGTGTGCATGGGCAATGAGAAAACCCTGCTTACAAGTCTTTCAGTAACCGGGAAGTCCCCATCACTATAGCGCTCATCCTTGTAGGCTTTTTGCATATGTAAGGCCACGGGATAATATATCATAGCTGGAATATCCTTGGTCTTCAAATACTCCACTAAGGCATTACGATCAATATCATCTGATAAGACAAGTGTATACTGATGAAAGACATGAGAAGAATTTGAATTACGGGCAGGTACTTTGAGCTCAGGAACATTTTTAAAGGCCTGATCATAATAGTCTGCTGCCGCTTGACGAGCCGAAATATAATCGTTTAAATGTGGTAGTTTACATCGTAGTATGGCAGCCTGCATGGAATCCAATCGTGAGTTTACACCGATCATATCATGGTAATAACGCACTGTTTGTCCATGGTTGGAAATGATGCGCATCTTTTTTGCAAGCTCATCATTATTGGTGAAAATTGCACCACCATCACCATAGCAACCCAGGTTTTTACTGGGGAAAAATGATGTTGTTCCAATGTCACCCATGCAACCTGCACTGGCTTGAGAGCCATCATTAAAAGTATAATCTGCTCCAATTGCCTGAGCGGTATCCTCAACCACAAAAAGATTATGCTCCTTAGCAATATCCATTATTGCGTCCATATTTGCGCATTGTCCGAATAAATGTACCGGAACAATTGCTTTGGTACGTTCGGTAATCGCCGCCCGCACTTGATCTGGATTGAGGTCAAATGTATCCTCATTCACATCAACAAGAACCGGCTTCAGACCTAAGAGAGCGATAACTTCAGCGGTTGCGACGTAGGTGAAGGTAGCCGTAATAACCTCATCACCAGGCTTCAAATCCAATCCCATCATCGCAATTTGCAAGGCATCAGTACCGTTGGCACAAGGGATAACATGCTTCACTCCAAGATAGGCTTCTAAGTCAGCCTGAAATGATTTCACTTCAGGGCCGTTTATATAAGCGGATGACCGAACAACATTTTGAATGGCTTGGTCAACTTCTCCCTGAATTTTTTCGTACTGGCTGAGGAGGTCAACCATCTGAATTTTCTTCATGCAAAAAATAAATGTCCACAAAGATAAATAGCATTAACATAAAGCGGCTTATTTTCGTAATTAAAATAAAGAATGAGGAAAATATATATAGCTTGTATCGTTGTTTTTAGCCTCATTGGTTTAAAGGCGCAGCAGGCTGAAACACCCGACCGTGCGTGGCTATTTGGCGCCAGCATTGGTGCTAATTCAGCACAAGGTGACTGGTCTCAACAATTTGGCACTAATTATACAATTGGAGCCCATTTAGGACGGAAGTTAAAGTCTAACTATACCTTCACTTTAGAATGGGATTATTTATTTGGCAGCGATATTCCAAATCGAAATGGAGCTTTAAATAATCTTCTTACCGAGGATGGAAACCTAATTAATTTAAACGGTAGCTATGCTCAAGTTAATATTAATCAACGCGGAACATTTGTAAATTTTGGTCTCGAGAAAACCGTTCCTTGGCTCAGTCCGAATTTAAATAGCGGTTTTAACGTGGGAGTGTTTGGCGGTTATGCCTGGCATTGGCTGAATGTAGATAATGTTGGCAACGACTCGCCTCAGGTGATAGATGAATATGAAAAAGGTTACGACCGCTTAGGACAAGGATTTCAACTCCGCCAGTCCTTCGGCTATATATACCTTTCGGAGAGTCGCCTCGTAAATTTCAAATTGTCATTTGAGCTAAACCAAATCTGGTCGCAAGATATGAGGGCCTATTACTATCCGATAGGAGAGCTCAGCAATGAAACCCAGTTCAACATGCTCTACAGCTTAAAGCTGAAATGGTATATCCCCATTTACCTAGGTGGAAAAACAGAAGAATACTATTTCAATTAATTTGCAAAAAGCGATTTACGAAATAGCCATTCGCGCTTATAAAGCTTTAATTAGACTGGCATCTTTTCGCTCCGAAAAAGCGAAAAAATGGATTGAAGGACGTGAAAATTGGCGCGAGCTTTTAGCTTCGAAGATCGACCCTAATAAGCCGCGTATTTTAGTCCACGCCGCTTCTTTAGGCGAAATGGAACAAGGCCTGCCAGTACTCAAAAAACTCCGTGAGGCTAAACCCGAGCATCAAATTATCCTTAGCTTTTATTCGCCGAGCGGCTATGAACACTTTAAGGAGAGTAAGCTATACGATCTCTTAATTTACCTACCCGAAGACAGTTCTAAGAATGCGGCTGACTTCGCCTCAATTGTGCAAGCCCAATTAGCCCTTTTCATTAAGTATGAAATTTGGCCAAACCTTTTAGCATCGCTTAAAGCTGAAGATTGCAAGTTGGTATTAGCACCAGCGGTATTTAGACCTCAGCAAGTTTATTTTAAAGCGCATAAATACAATTGGCTCACCAAAAGTCTTCACAATTTTGATCACATATTAGTCCAAGATGAAGCAAGCATGGCTTTGCTAAGTCCTCTTAAACTTAAACAGCTAAGTATATGTGGCGACAGTCGTTTGGAGCGCGCTCAAGAAAACAGGGAGCAATCCTATATCTCCAAAATCGCACAAGAATTTGCCTCCCAAAATGATTGTATCATCATTGGCAGCTCCTGGCCCAAAGAGGAAAATTTGGGCTTAAAGATTCTCCAGAATACCTCCTATAACTTGATATTGGCCCCTCATGAGATAGGCCCTTCGAATATTGAAAGGCTTGTACGAGAATTTAGAGAATTTAGCCCTAGTCTATTCACATCAAATCATCTCAATAAAAATTCTAGGCTGTTAATTATCGACAGCATTGGAGACCTCAAATTTCTTTATCGTTACGCCAAATTAGCTTTAATTGGCGGCGGATTTGGCAAAGGAGTTCACAGTACCTTAGAGGCCGCAGTATATCAGATTCCGATTCTTTTTGGCCCTAATCATAAAAAGTTTCCAGAAACAATCGAAATGGAAAAAATTGGCCTAGCCAAAATGATTGAAAACTATAAGCAACTGGAAGCCGCCATGAATAATTTCTTGAAGCCAGGATCAAAGCAAAAATTTGAAGATTTATCGAAGCTGTTTCTGGAGCAAAAACTAGGTGCTAGTAATAAAATACTCCATGCCTGTCTCGAACTATTAGAGACCCATGAATAAGTCGAAAAAAGAGTTACGCTCAATACTTCTAAAAAAATTGAAGTCCATACCTGCCGAGCAGAAAAAAGCCTGGGATAAGGAATTGTGCACTTTGGTAATCGATTACCTGAAAAAGCAGGAAGTAAGGCACTTACATGCCTACTTCCCCATGCCGCATGAAATAGACATAAAGCCAATTCTAGAATTCTGCTGGAAAACAAATCGTCCTTTAATACTACCCAAAATGGCACCGAAACGCCAGTTAATACAAATTGAGGTTAGAAGCATGGACGATCTCGCATTAAATAGCTGGGGCATAATGGAAGCCAGGCATGATGAAGCCTCCACCCTTGAGCCCAAACTAATACTTTGTCCAGGTTTAGGTTTTAATAGTAAAGGTGAGCGATTAGGTTATGGCGGAGGCTACTATGATCGGTTTTTAGCTAAGCATCCTCAAGCTATTAAACTTGCCTTAGCCTATCCCTTTATGGTTCTTGATGAACTGCCAAGGGAGGCTCACGACCAAAAAATGGATCTCCTTTTTAAGGCTTCAGCCGAAATTAAAAATTAACATTTAAAAGTCGATTAGATTAAAACAAGTGTTTTACATGGTAATCCTTAACTTGGATGGAGATTTAAGCGTGCAAAATTATGGGAAGTAATATTTTAATCGTCGATGATCATCCAGTAGTGCAAATGGGAATGCGCTCCTTTGTAGATCGATACAAACTCTTTGAACATACTGATGTTGCCGGCACCGGGAAAGAAGCCGTCCAATTTATAAAGGAGCATCGAGCAGAGCCGGGCTTTTATGAAATGGCAATAGTGGACATAAACCTACCGGATTATGAGGCCATTGCCCTAGTGAAATTCATTATGGACAACAGCCCGAACACGCCCATCATCATGTTTTCGATGGAGCCACCAAAGCTTTATGTCAAGCGTCTTATTAATATGGGCATAAAGGGATTCTTAAACAAAACCGCTCCCGACGAGGAGTTGCTATTTGCCATTAAGAATGTTAAGGCAGGGAAGACCTATTTTTCCAGCGAGATAATGACGGATATAGTAAATAATGCCGACGATGAAATTAGCGCCGTAGCTAATGAATTATCCGACCGTGAATCAGAAATCCTATCACTTATGATTCGTGGGAAATCTCCCAAAGAGATTTGCGAGCTCCTAAGCCTGCACAAGAGTTCGGTGGCCACATACCGAACCCGCATTTTTGACAAGCTTGGAGTCAATTCAAATTTTGAACTGTACCAGTGGGCCTTAAAAGAAGGCCTCATTCATCCCTAAAAAAACCGGCCCACATATAGCGGGCCGGAACAGTGACTCAGTTTCAGAAGATTTGGGAAGGAACTAATGGCCTGAGAGCACCGTATTCTTTCTAATAAAAACCGATTGCAATCTTATTGTGGCTTTTTCAAAACCTTAAGGGAATATATTTCACCTTGGGCATCGATGAGTTGAATTATGTAAATACCAGTCTTGGCTGTTCTTAAAATAGACCGCTCTCTTTCCTCTTCAAGCCAGTCTAAGTCTTCAATTAGGACACCATTGGCCGCAAATACTTTCAGCTTCACCTTTCCCGAGGGTCGCTTATTAATCCACCTTAAAAAGTTCCCAGCTTCATTTTGATAGGCATATAAAGGCAATTTATTTAGCTCTTTGGCGGCAATACCTAATCCAGAATTGTGACCGAAAAACAATTGAAAACGTTTTTCCTGAAAGCTGCTATCGTTCTTAAAATGATAATTGGGATTTAAATTTAAATCGTGGATTATATCTAGCTTATGATCGAAGAGGTAAACCTGATTAAAGGCGCTTAATTGGCTGGCATCTGCGCTTAAAACCAAACTGTCATCTCCAGCCACATTCATTTTTGGACTTAAGAATATTTCATCAATGGAATCGGGACTAAAACCTCCAATTGCAAACTCCACATCGCCTCTAGAAACAATAGCTAAATCTATCGGAGTGGAGGGCGAACTTAAATTCCAAGCATCAAATTGAGAATCAAAAGCCTTGCTTGCTCTGAAATCAAAGGAGACCACCACCTCATCTTCCATAGAACTATGCAGAAGCTTAAGTCTTAATAAGTCTTTGTCTGATCTTTTGAATCTTTCCGTATTTGATGAATATGCCGGTGATGTACCAGCTGCAAAACCCAAGGGACCGGTTGTACACTGTACATAGAAGGCCTGACCTGGAGCAATCACCGCAGAGCCTCCATTTGCGCCTACGCCATTCACATAAGAGGCATAATGGGTAATCAGCGGAGAGGCAGCATGGTAATAATAGATAGCGTCATTTACGGAAGAAGAATTAAGCATGTTTTCAATTGTAACGCTATAGGTAAATGGGTTGCACAATAAATTCCAGCCTTGGGTTTGGTCTTGATGAGTGCCTCCATTAAAAGTAACACTGGAACTTTGACCGTCGTCATAATCTAAACTATAAGACCCAAAACTACTCGCTCGGTAAGTTCCTCTGATAGTCACTACCCCTGGCTGGGTTCCATCCTGAAATAAAAAGTTGCCCGAACTATTATGACCGGCGTAAAAGGAATAACCCCGCCCTTCGCTTGTCAAGCCTGCAGCTGGTGATCGCCATTCTGAATCATTCGCTTTCCAATACCAAACAGTATTTACAGCCGAGTTTGCGTTACCGGTATTTAGGATTCCTCCCTGGGCAAAATCACCAATCTCCACGCCATCCAGGGTGGAGCCCATTTGAAAGAATCGACCATTATGAGTGAAGGATTGTAAGTCAAGGTAATATTGGAATTCCAAACTTCCGGATACTTGTCCAGCACTGTAAAGCTGTCCAAAATCGGTAGTGGAATTCGCCTTAATTCTCAAAGAATCGTTCGTATGAAAGGTGCTATTGGAGTTCACTAATAAAAGCCCATCCATATCCCAACGGCTACCATTTAGGTATTGATCACTCTCCCCGTTGAGAGTAATGGTAGCCATATCAATCCAATCGCCATAATTGTAAATATCACCGGTTATTTCCAAATCGTGACTATCGAGGTCAAAGCTGAAGTTAGCGTCTACAATTAGATCTTTAGTGCTAAGTGCCGCCGATGGCGTTGTATTTGATCGAATAAGGACATCACTCACTCCTACTGATGGCTTGCCTTTGGTCCAATCGCTTCCATCCCAAGCATTTCCTTCCTCCATTATCCAGAAGTCGTTAAAGCTAATATTGCTCGTTCCATTGCTGTTTACACCTAAACCTCCCCATAAGTAAAAGCCATTATCACTGGACCACGCCACTGCGGAGGCACGCGCTGAAGGAAGATTAGAATAAGTGAATTCACCATCAGCGTTGATTTCGGCCGTCATATTGCTATAGCTCGAATTCTGGTCACCCTTAAGCCAGGCCCAATGGGAGCCATCCCAATGCCATAAGTTATTGGTAGGAACAAAAGTATTTGCCAGGTTTGGACTCAGGCGAATTCCTCCAAAAAGAAAAAGATCTGTACCATTATTTGACCACAATATCGCTGAACGCAGGTTCCCAGGATTTACGGAAGCTGTATTGTCGGTAGATTCCCCATAGGCAGCTGACACCGAAAGGGAGCCACCTGTTCCGCTTAACCAAGTCCATTCACCGCTGGCTCTATCATACTTCCATAACTGATCGAGGTAACCAAAGGCTCCTATTGAAGAAATACCCTGTCCGCCATATAAGTAAAGAACATCGTCATCACCCCAAAAGCTACAAGCACTGCGGGCACTGGGGTAATTGGAGGGAGCCGACACGCCCTTGGTACCATAGCTTCCGGCGCCATTAGCAGTAGTTGATCCTGCTTCCATAGACCAATTAGAACCATCCCATTTCCATAAACCATTGGTCCGGGCGGTACTTCCAGTAGAAGTAGTACCTAATCCCCCAAAAAGATAGAGATCGTTATTAGCATCCCGCCAAGTTACCGCCTGAACTTTTGCACCAGGGGTATAGCTGGCGTCAGCCACCCCAAAGGCTCCGGAGACCGGCTGTTGATTCCTTAGTTTAGATCCCCTTTCCCAGGACCATTGCCCATTGCTGTATTTCCAGAGGTCATTTAAATAACCTAGATCACCATTTTCATCCTTTCCATAGCCCCCAAAAAGCCAAACATCGCCAGAGCCATCGATCCACATTTGAGCATTAATTCTTGCTCCCGGGGTATTGGCTGCTGCCGGCACTTGATAGGTGCCATATACTGAGCTGGAGCCTGAGGTTTTGGAACCGCTTAACCACACCCATTGCCCATTGCTGTATTGCCAAAAGTCATTACTGCGGCCGCGATATCCAGATTCGGGAAAAGCATTACCACCAAAGAGATATAGTTTCTCGGCGTCCTCATCATAGATATAAGCTGCTTCCGCTCTTGCTCCGGGTTTGGTTTGAGTACCCGAAATATAAGTTTCGGGTGATTCCCCTCCACCGATATAAGCCCAGGCTTCACCGTTAAATTTTGCAAATAAATCTGATGAGCCCGCAGCGTGACCTTGGGTTCCATAAAAATAGGCCTCATTTTTATGAATGGCGACAGCAGGTCGATTTGAAATATATGAAAAGATATTATTATTTAGACTCGGATGCGCCGACTGATATATCCCTGGATTTGACTCCAAAGATGATGACAATCCCAATGTGTTAAAAATGGTGTCTTGCCATTTAAAAATGGATAAAAGGCTCAAAGAAACAAACTCGCCTCTAAACAAGCCCCCCTTATGATATATCTCTTCATTCAAACTAAGCAATACGGCGCCGCAAAAAGCACCAGAGCCAGTTTCATTCTCCGACTCATCGGTACCCGGGTCACCCACAATTAAAGTCCAGCTCTGTCCATCATAGGACCAATAATCGGATTGCTCTCGGTACTCGCCAGGATTTTGATCAACAGATCCTCCCTTCAAGTAAAATTTACCATCTGTATATACTCCAGCCGCGGCTCGTCTTGCAGCCGGCTCAATATAAGTCGTGCTACCTGAGGCTTGAACCGGACCCGCGTTTAATGCACTCGAACCGATCCGCCAAGACCAGTCAGTACCATTAAAGCGCATCAAACTGGCATAATTATCATGATACTGACCATAAAAGCCGGTACCGCCGCCAAAAATGAAGACATCATCCGATGCATCTACCCAGAGATTGGCATCTACCCTTGCGCCGGGCTCACTGCCTCCACTTGCCAATAAGGTTCCGTAAGTGGCGGCTACATCCTTTAAGTTTGAACCCCCAATCCAGGTCCAAAGACCGTTCTCATATTTCCACAAATCCGAAAGGGCCCCCAATCCATCACTAGCAACACCATAGCCACCATACATGTAAAACTCTCCATTATTCCCAGTGGCATAGGCCGCACCCGCTCTTGCGCCAGGCTGATTGGAAGCGGAAGCCACACCCTTAGTACCGTAATTTACCGTACCAAGGTTTACCCCATTTTGGTTAGTGTTGTTTATTCGCACATTTCCAAGGTCTCCTGAAACTAAAGACCAGGAATTCGCCTCTGTCCATTGCCAGAGCCGGTTATTTATAATGAGTGAATCACCTAAAGAACTAGCATTAACTTCCCCACCGAAGAGATAAATAGCGGTTCCATCGGACCACATGCAGGCAGATCCTAATGCCTCAGGCTTACTATTAGAATTCACACCTTGAGTTCCGTAAATCCCATTTACGCTACCTGATAGTGAACCATTTATATATGCGGTACTTAAATGTTGTCCTTCCAAGCTTAAGCATAGCCAAGCAAAGAGAAAAATAAGTAGTCTTAATTTCATTTTGAAACTGTTAAATAATTGCTTTGATTTTTTATAGGTACTTCTACTCTGGACTGATTGATCCAAAAGCAGCCAGCTCTTAAAGCTCACCTTCGATATTGAGAACTGGATAATCTGATTTTATCATAAGAATGGAAGCCTCATCACCAATTAACCAATAGGCGCTATAAGGCAGTAGCCAAGACTTTTTAATATGCAAAGACCCTCTTTGCCCGAGGCATTTGCGTTGAAGGCCATTGTTATACCAAACCACACCACCCATCTCTATCAAAGAAGCATTGGAACTCTGATAGACGCTTTTCCACACTGAAGCCATAATTAGTAATGAAGCGGGAAGAATAACCCAGAGAATATGTATTTCTAACTGCATTAGAACTAACAGGCATAATAAGGTGCCTAAGGAAATAATAAAAAGTTCGGTTAGCAGAGCCCTTAGCACTCCGCTGGTGTTACGATAAATTAGCATCATTCTGTTTTTTACGATTCCTGATTTTTTGAGCCCCCACAACAGCACCGCCAAGAAGCAATACCTCGGTAAAACCGATGGGAGTTGGATTTGAATTACCGCCTCCCGATTGGGGCTGTGCCGCTAAATCGACATTCAACCACAAGACAAACAGCAACACAATATATTTTTTAGTCATTTTATACATATTAATAACACTTAATACATTTCCCCCTGAAGCACTATAGAAGACTTTAATTCTTTCTTTACCTGCATTAACCAACGCCTATTATTCTTATTAACATAGCGCCATTTTTCACCACCTAATTTCTCCTCCACCTCTGACAAGAGTTCAAAATCTGAACTTACTACCAAGACATGATGTGATTTAGACTTGGAAACCTCCTCCAGGAAACTTACACTTGTACCTGACTCCATGTGCAGATCCGACATGATTAAGTCGGGTTGAAAATCAGCATAAAGACTTAAGGCCTCCGAAACATTTGTTGCAACCTGAACCTCTACATTAAATTCCTTTATTGCGGCTTGGATAATTGAAAGTATAAACTTATTATCCTCTAGTATTAAAACTTTCACTTCTATCATTTTTAGACTTTTCAAATGTCAATTAATAATTGATTTTAATTTGTAGATAAATTTTATTCTTTTGTAGAACTATCTACAGTTTTGTAGAATTTGAAGGAGATATTTAGGGCGTTTTGTAAGCCCTGTTCTACAAACCAGAAGTAATAAGGCAGAGCACCGCTTAAAAGCTATCTTCTCACTGTTTCAGCAGGAATTAGCAAGACATCCGACTAGCTCCTAAATTCTATCAAGGTTTATATAAACTCATACTCTCAATGAGGCTTGAGCTCGATTGGGCATCACTTATGTGGAGGAAATAGCAAGCCGATGGACTCTCTCTCAGAATTTCAATTCTATGACGGGCTGTAACTTTTAGGTACTCTTCCACCAAAGCACCTGAGCTATTAAACAGTCTAAGGTTTAGTTCGCGATCGTTAAAAGCCTTTAAGTCTAAAAAACAAGAGCTGCCCTCCTGGTAAACAAAGGCCTGATGAAAATTGGACTCCTCCTTTTCCTCTAAGGCTCCCCCTTTTTGAAAGCGGAGCAGGAAACGCTGGCTCCACAAGCTATCATGCCTAAAGGAATAGCGCATACCAGCACTAATCTTTAGTTCTTGGTCCCTTAAGCGATCTACAAGGAAAACCTCGATGCTAGCCGCTAGATTAATTCGCTCTAGCACTATCTCTAGATCTTGTCCCTGATAGCTTCTTGCCAAAAGAGATAAGGGAATAATGTCAATAGAATCGGGGTGGTAATGAGCGATTGTACATTGCCCGCTATCAAGCTGAGCGGCAAATTGAGCCTGATTGTAATTCATTTGCCAGGCATCGAGTTTCCCATCAAAACCGGCTGTTGCCTTCCTATCAATTCCACACCAAAGCTGATCTAAATTTCGAGATCCCTGCTTTAAACTCAGGAGCAACCCCTCCTTGGCGCTTTCGGTTTTATGTCTTTGCGAAGCGCCCATTCCCGCTGGGGAACTGCTTATATTTAAGGATGACAAACTCGATTGCCCATCATCCAATTGAATATAAAAGCCTTGTCCTGGAGCCAAAACAGATGAACCTCCATTAATTGAAACACCGGCCCATGCAGCATAGGATTCCCCATTCCACATATAAAGGGCGCTGTTATTGAGCTGGGTTAAAATTGGCTCTAAATCCAAGTCATGTGGAAAGGGATTACTAATTAAATTCCATCCCTCGGTTTGCTGGCTACTGTTTCCTCCGTTAAAGCTTAGTCCGCTCCCTTGTCCATTATGGTAATCTAAATTAAGTTGAACTGGAGCCAGCTTTGGCACCTTGGCTCGCACTACTAATCGCCGCGATTGATTATCATTAAAAATAAAGTTGCCACTTGCATTAGCGCCAGCATAAATCGCCAATCCCGTTCCCGGGGCTAATAGTCTATTAGAAGGGGAAAACCAATTTGAATTAGTGGCATCCCATTGCCAAACAGTGTTAACACCGGAATTATCGTTTCCCGTATTCATTATACCGCCTTGATTGAAATCTAAGATGCTAACACTATCAAGCACATTGCCGATATGAAAGTAGCGCCCATTATTCGCTGAGCTATCCAAATTGAGGTAATACTCAAATTCAACAAGGCCTTCAATTTCACCATGGTTAAAAAGCTGGCCGTGGATGCTATCATTTTGGGCGCCAATGCACAACCTTTCATTAGCCTTTAAAGTCGCAAGTGAATCAAGCTTAACTATCCCAAGGACATATAAGGAATCTTCACCGAGGATTTCCTGATAAGCAAGTCCATTAAATTCCACCAAAGGTCTACCGAGTATATTGTGTTGCAAATAGAGGTCGCCACTAATCCGCAGGCTATCACCCGTGAAATCCATAGTGCAATCGGCATCAATAAATAAATCTTTGGCCTGAAGATTTCCCGGAGATATGGTTCCAGATATTTGGGCATTTTGCGCTTTAGAATTCGAAGTTCCCAGCGACCATGAATGACCATCCCAGAGGTTTCCTTGATCTAAGGTCCAATGATCCGATAAGTAGGGACCAAGCGCTCCATCATCGCCAATGCCATAACCTCCAATTAAGTGCAAGCCATCCAGCTCTTGCCAGCATATTCCTTGATACCTTCCTGAAGCAAGGCTATTAAAAGAAAATTCGCCATCAATATTTGGCCCAATAGTTTTATGCAGACTGTCAACTGAAGTGGTATCTCCCTTTAAAAAGGCCCAATTCTCCCCATCCCAATGCCAGAGGGTGTTACTTGCAAAGGATTTACCTTCATCGGCATAATGCGCCCGCCCTCCAAAAAGATAGAGGCTAGAATCTAGCTTCCAAAGATGCGCACCATATACCCCACCTGGTTGCACAGAGTCGGCATTATCGCTAGCCTTAGCCGCCAATGGCTTTGGATAGCGCTCTCCAATCCGACCATCCAGCAATTCCCATTCACTGCCGTCAAAATGCCAAAGCTCATCGAGATAAGAATATAGATTAGCTTGATTTCGACCGATGCCTCCGAATAAATAAAAACCATCATCATAGGCGCTTATTGCGGCATAAGATCGGCCACCTGGTATAGCATTTACTCCGGTATAAACGCTACTTGGATCACCACTTGAGCTACCTCCAATCCAGGTCCAAGTGCTCCCATCCCATTTCCATAAATCATTAAATCGGCGGGTGCTCCCATTATAGAGGCCTTGACCGCCAAATAGAATTAAATCGCCATTGGGCTTTAACCAGATGTGATGGCCATCACGAGCTCTTGGACTATTAGCAGAATCAGCAATATTTAAAAGCCCATAAACACCACTTTGATCCACAATGGAATCACCTGACATCCAGGTCCAAAATACACCATCAAATTTCCATAAATCATTGAGGTAACCATAATTGCCATCATAGTCATATCCCCTCCCTCCCATTAACCAAAAATCCCCATTGCCATCAAGCCATGATGCTGCACTTTGGCGCCCCCCGGGGGTGGAACCAGAATCACTTTGGTATTTGATACCATATCGTGCCCTTGGGTTTCGTTCTTGAGAACCCGAAAGCCATTTCCAAGCACCACGATCATATAGCCACAGATCATTTAAATTACCTACCCGACCATTAACATCCTTTCCCTTACCTCCGAAATAATAGAACTTGGAATTTTGTTTGTCGAAAAAACCCGTTGCCAGGTAACGCTCGCCGGGCTGAGCAAAAGGGCCAGATGCATTTTGAAATGAATCTTGAATTCCCGCTCCCGATAGAAAGGCCCAATTACTACCATTGTATTTATAGAAATCACTTTGAACTTGGGTGTAGTCTTGGTCTAATTGCCCGCCGTATAGATAAAGCTCAGAGCCGGTATTTACACATGCCATATTGGAACTTGAAAAGAAGGGACTAAGTTCTGGATGATACAGACCTAGAGGTCCTCTTTGCTGAAAGCCATTACTGAGACCGATAAAATCTTCGGACCAAGCCCCATTGCCTAAATATTTATAAATCGCTTGGGAGCCATTATACTTTAGGCCTGGAATGCCCGCCAAAAAGATATTGGCGGTGCTTATTCCAATTAGCGTTAGCTGATTATTAATAACCGTTAGAAAGGCATTAGCGCTGGGCGCTGGAGAGGAGGAACCAGAACAATTGGAGAGTATTGTCCAGGCCGCGCCATCCCAGGACCAAAGGTTTTGTAGAAAATCATTATCCGGACGATTCTCACTTCCAAAACCACCAATTAAATACAAGTTACCATTGAAATAAGTGCTTGCCGCACCGTGCCTAGATGCTGGCCAAATTGTGTCTTGATTAAGCACCTCGCTACCTTGATTCAACAAGGAGTCTCCCCCTTGCCAAGACCAAGTTAGCCCGTCCCATTTCCATAAATCTTGATAATTACTATCGATAGAATTATAATCATATTTAGAACCGGCAAAGAGCCAGATATCCTCTTGATCATCCATCCAGCATGCACTTTGAAAACGAGCGCCTGGTTTTGCAAAAGCCAATGAGGGACCTTGATTGACATGAAATGCTTGAGGATTTGCTATACTATCACCCGCTAAAAAAGTCCAAAGACCATTGGAATAAGACCATAAATCACCTAAAGTTCCTATGGTATCTGTTGCCAGTCCGTAGCCGCCATACATGTAAAAGCGCCCATCTATGCCAGTAAAATAGGAAGCCCCCATCCTAGGCCCCGGTTGATTACCCTCGGAGGCCTGCCCGACAGTTCCGTAACGTACCGTGAAGGAATCCAAAGGATTAGAATTTCCCAAGCTTATAGAATCGCCCCCAATTAATTCCCAATTGCCATTGGGGCTGTAGCGCCATAATCGATTATTCACACGGTTAGATAGTGCAACCCCTTGAACATTAGTCCTACCACCGAACATATAAATGGTATCGCCCGTATGCCATAAACATTGATCGGCTAAACCTTCGGGATGGCTGCGATATCCCTCGCCTTTGACCCCGTAAATGGGCAAGCCACTTTGATCGCCTTCTGCGGACAAGCGTACCCCTCTTAGCTGTTGTGCACGGCAAAAAGAAAGGCTTAAAAACGCGATGATCAGAAAGTAAAAAGTAGATTTCGACATGAGCCTCTAATTTTGAATTGGATTTTCCTAAATAGCGTTGAGAGATGCCTTCAAAACAATGCTTGCAATGGCTGAGGATAAGGGTTTATAGCTTTAGAGTATAGATTCCCTGACCTAGATGCTATATTTTCTTATAATTCATATTAAGTCTTCAGAAAACCAACACCCTTATTTACAAAGCTTTCGCCTAGGCATATTTCAACAGAACAAACATCCCATTTCTAAAAATCGAGAACTGTAGAATAAAACTTAGTTTTTGTAGAACTCTAGGGATTCTTGTAGAACAATTGCGAGGGCTATGTCATCAACTCCCAAAAAAGGACGGACTTAAAAATTCAACTTAAAGGAGAAAAAATGCCAACAGAATATTGAGGTCCTTAAGCCTTCAATGCGCTTTTAGTGTAGTCCATTTTCTACACTTATTTGGCAAATATTTTAAATCATTAAATAATTGGCTTTCCGTCCTTGCAAAAAAATAGATGATGAGCCGACTACTATTAATTGATGACCATCCTGTTGTTCAGATAGGTATGAAATTTTTTATTGAAAACAACAAGCTATTCAAGGAACATGATATAGCAGGCACTGGTAGAGAGGCTGTGCATTATTGTCAGCTTGCCGCCAAAAAGAAGTCACATTACGACTTAATAATAATGGACATCAACTTACCGGATTATGAAATAATATCCTTGGTAAAAAAGGTGCGGCATTATGTGCCCGAAACGTCTGTATTAATGTTCTCGATGGAACCACCCAAATTGTATGTTAAACGACTAATAGAGCTAGGGGTAAGTGGCTTTGTAGATAAGACTGCCCCTGATGAGGAATTACTTTTTGCCATTCGAAGCATACTTAATGGTCGCGGTTATTTTTCCAGTGATGTGCTCATGGAGGCCATTGGCGATAATGGTCAACCGGCCGAGGAGCATTCTGTACATAAACTTTCAGATCGCGAATCTGAAATCCTATCCTTGATGGTAAAAGGCAAGAACACCCAGGAAATCAGTGATATTTTGGGTTTGCATAAAAGCTCGATAGCCACCTATCGTTCGCGCGTTTTTCAGAAAATTGGGGTGAGCAGTAATTTCGATTTATACAAATGGGCCCTTAAAGAGGGATTAATATTCCCTTAATGAGCCCTATTGTAAAAAAGATCATAGCCTATCTATTCGATTGATCCGGGTGTTTTAGGGAAACTAAGCTGAACCAGAAAACCATCAGGAACATTTTGGTACCTAATTCTCGCTCCCAAATTCTTGAGTATTTCGCTAACCATTAGGAGACCCAAGCCTGCCCCGGCATCTCCTCTGCGGCCCTTGGCACTTTTCACCGCCACGCCGGTATTTAATTTACGTAGGGTATTGGGATCCATCACACCAAAACCATCATCAATAATATTTAGAAGCACCCTTTCATTTTGAGTTGCAACTTGGATGCTAATTTGGCCTCGACAAAATTTAATCGCATTCTGAAGCAGATTCTCGATGATTATCTCCAATGTTTTGGGATTTGTTTTCACCAATACATCACTATCTAATTTTAAAGAAAGCTCGATATTATAGCGCTCTAATTCGGTCTTTTTTCGCTTAACAACCGCCTGTATTGCTTCTAAGAGCGAAAGCCAATTTTCGGAGCCGGTATTGCGCTTGCTCTTGATCCACTTTAAGACATCATCTGCAGTATAATAGGCACTTTTCGCTCCGTCCTCTAAAACCTCCAACTCCTTAATAATGGTTTTATCAGGGTTCTTTTGTTTTATGGAAGTAGCAATATCTGCGAGGAATCGCAAAGGTCCGCGGATATCATGTGAAAATACTGCAATCATTTTCTCCCGCATTTCCAGGGCCGATCGTAAATCCTCCTTAGAGTTTTCTAACAGCTCGACCGTGTTTAGCAAATTCACATTATTCTTGGCTAGTTCGGAGGTTCTTTCAGCGATCACCTTCCCCAATCGCCTTTTCTGAAGACGATTACGATGTTGCATAATCAACAGGGCTATCGTAAAAAGAGCTAAAGCCGAAAACAATAGAGCCAAGTAAAAAGTAAGAGTTTGAACAAAGCGAGGACCCACTTTAAAATTCAGCAACTGATGGACTTGTTGTCCCGATTCTAAGCCGGGCATTAGCACTTCTAAGGTATAAGTTTGATTACTAGGTAGTCGATCTAGGCGAATACCTTCAATGAAGTTTAACAAACGCCATGCGCTGCTTATTTCCGGAATTCGGTAATAAACGCGGGCATTATCCTCATCTCCAAAATAGCTTTGTATTAAATCAAATCCCAAGCTGGCAAAGTCAGGGTCAATTTCTTTACTAAAGTCTAGTATCGAGTCTCTTCCATCATAATAAGATTGATGAATAATAGGTAGTTGATTTATGGGCCTTTTATAGTCTTGAAAATCGGCCCTTAAAAAACTGAGACCGGTAAGATTGGGAAAGGCCATTTTGCCATTCTTTAGAATTAAATGTGCGGGCTGACATCCACCATTAAATTCCCTTTGTAATAATCCATCTTCTTCCGAAAAGCCATAAGCCTGTATATACTCCATCTCCCCGGAGACATATTTCAGTATATCCCTATGCTTAAATTCAAACAAACCATTATTGGTAGAGAAAAGCACCTTGTCATCATAGTTCACAATAGCGTGAACAGCCTCCAGCTCCGGATATTCGGGTGGTAAAAAATGCAGGGTAGAATCGCCATTTTGAATAAAAACCCCACTGCCATACATGCTAAACCATACGCGATCCTTTATTCTGCTAATGGCGCGACCACTTACCGCATATGGCGTTTTTAGCCCCTTTAAGTGGCCGGTATAATAATTAAGTCGAATAGCCTCGTAACGGGTACTAAGCCAAATGATCGAGTCACTTTCGAATACCATTTGACGAGGCATGGGAATGCCCGTGGCTAATTTCTTGCCCAGCAAATCCCATCTCCCAGAGTTATAAACACATAGGCCATATTGCTCAATATAGGAATACAACTTGCCCTTATGCCTGATCATTGGTCCCGGGAAATGACCTTCATTAAGATCAATACTATCTTTATGATAAGTCCAATCCTTTAAATTGAAGTGACCATATTCATCTCTGGATCGAGCAGTGAAAAGCTTATTGGTTTCGGGGTCAAAGGCTAAGGGATACCAAAACTCACTGCGGTTGAAGCGCTTGGAGCAATCAATTCCATTTGGTGTGAAAATTACTCCGTCGGCTGATATTACCGAGTCTCTTCCAATTTCGGCGATGGCATAATTGCTATAAGTGCCTTTACAATAATCAGCATTAAAAACTTGTTGAATAATCTTTGGACTTAATGTCAATAAACCGCTGCGGCGTGTTCCTAGGAATATTTTGGATTGCTCTTCGAGCTCGATGCAAGCACTGTATTCATGCTTAGGTAAATTTTGAGCAAGCAGACGCAAATTTAGCTGCCCCTTGGCATTTAAACTGAATTGGTACAGCTTCCCATCAACAATCAAATAGGCCTTTTTGTAGAAACCACGCCAAAGTACCTGAGCCTCATCGCCATCATTTTCTCTTTGCGCCCAGGCTGGGATTAAGGCCAGGGTATCCACCTCATTCTCTTCAAACTGCAATAGGTGACCGCTCTGGCTTATCGCAAATGCCTTGTTTCCTAAAGCAAAGCTGTGATTTTCAAAATAGGGCTCAAAATTAATATCAAAGGGATAGTGGACATTTTCACAGGTGTAGGTGAATTTCATGGGATTCCCCATAAAGGTGTAATTACACTTTTCCGAAAGGGCCAGTTGATAGAATTTCATGTGCTTAAATCCTGTTCTAGGAATTAAGTTCCCTCGATCTGAGAAGAGCATCTCTTCCCGTATCAGCTTAGACTCTTGCAGATGAATACCGTCTGCGGCAACTTCACAATAGGCATTATTATCGCCGTACACGATCCAGGCTGAGTCCCGATAAGAATAGAAATCGCGAATCCTCGCATTATAGAGATGGGCATTATTTCGCGGGCTAAGCACCTCTACTTTTCGACCACTGTAGCGCACTAAACCTTGCTGCGTTCCCAACCAGAGAACTTTCGATTTAGGATGATAGAACATGTCCTTAATCTCATTTTGCAGCAAGCCATTTTGCGCATTCAAATAGGCGTAAGTATAATCGATTGGCTCCTTTAAGCTATCCCATACTATCTGCGGTTTTTCTGTAGCCAATGCAAGATGACTAAGTAAAAATACCAGTGCTAAGTATATAGATCGGATACAAGTCAAAACAATAAATACATGTAAATCAATTAATTGAAGATACTAAATCTGTTCAAAGGCAAATTTCCAGCATGCCCTACCGCCAGAAAGGCACTAAATAATTATATCACAAAATACCACTATCCGCTCGGATTACTAAGTAGAACCCTATTGATTTAGTCGTAGTTAAAATTCTACCGAGCTACTGTTTGAGGAATATGAGGCCTTAGGCCTGAGACTTGCTTGATGCCTAAAAGATGGGGATTGTGAAGGAGAAAAGGAGACGCTTCGAAAAACATCTCCTTTCTTAATGTGCCCTAGGCGGGACTTCCCGCCCCACTGAATGGCTTCAGACGTTCACTTAAAGATTTAAACTTTTTAAAAAACGTCGACCGGCCGCGGTCTTAAAATACTTTTCGCGTGCACGTGCCTCTTCAGCATTCCCAAAGGATTCTTGGTAAACCATCCGGCAAGGGCCTTTTCCCTTGGTCGATTTAGTCTTACCCGCATTATGTTGCTCCAACCTTTTCTGTAAATCACTTGTCATGCCTTTATAAAAGGCAGCCGTAGAATCACTTTTCAATACGTAAACGAAATATTCCATCTGACCAAAACCAAAAAAAGGAGACGCTTCGAAAAACATCTCCTTTCTTAATGTGCCCCAGGCGGGACTTGAACCCGCACGGGCATTACTGCCCACGGGATTTTAAGTCCCGCGTGTCTACCAATTCCACCACCAGGGCATTGGGAATTGAAAAAAAAAGCCCTCTAGGAGGGCCCTTGGAGCGGGAGACGGGATTCGAACCCGCGACCCCGACCTTGGCAAGGTCGTGCTCTACCAGCTGAGCTACTCTCGCAATTTGAAAACATCGAAAAAAGAACGCTTGCTTTCGCTTTGGGTCGGCAAATATAATATCATTTATTAAACCCTAGCAATATTATCCGCCAATTTTTTGTTTGATTTCATTTAACTTCATCAATGCCTCTACCGGCGTTAGGGTGTTTATATCTAAAACCTCCAATTCCTTGCGGATGGTATCTAAAATAGGGTCATCCAATTGAAAAAAGCTTAGCTGCATTTCAGAGGCTTGTTTCTTTAATTTCTCTTGATTTGTAGAGCTGGATCGACTGGCTTCCAATTCTGCCAAAATGCGCTGCGATCTGTTGATTACTAAACTGGGCATCCCCGCCATCTTAGCAACGTGAATTCCAAAACTATGAGCACTACCACCTTCTTTTAACTTGCGCATGAAAATGATTTTATCGCCCATTTCCTTTAAGGAAACATTAAAATTCTTTATCCGCTCAAAGCTGTTCTCCATCTCATTGAGCTCGTGATAATGAGTAGCAAACAAGGTTTTGGCCTTAGCGGGATGCTGATGGATAAACTCGGCAATACTCCAGGCGATGCTTATCCCATCATAGGTACTCGTACCTCGTCCAATCTCATCTAAAAGCACCAAACTGCGCTCAGAAAGATTATTAAGGATGCTGGCGGTTTCATTCATCTCCACCATAAAGGTCGACTCACCCTGAGAGATATTATCAGATGCGCCAACACGCACAAAAATCTTATCCAACAAACCTAAATGGGCTTCCTCTGCTGGCACAAAGCTGCCAATCTGAGCAAGGAGACTGATTAAGGCTGTTTGGCGCAACAAGGCCGACTTACCACTCATATTGGGGCCCGTAATCATGAGTACCTGCTGATCACGTGGATTGAGGTTGACATCATTAGCTATATACTCTTCATCAGCTTTTAAGCTCCGCTCTATAACGGGATGTCGCCCGGCCTTTATTTCTAAATCTAAGTCGCGATTAAGAATTGGTTTATGATAATTATTTCGCTGGGCCAGAAAGGCAAAGGCTGATAAGCAGTCTATTTGCGCTACCACCCTAGCATTGCCCTGAATAACTAGTAGTTCGCCCAGTACTTTGCTGAGCAGCTCTTGGTATAAGTTCTGTTCTAAAAGGGTGGTTTTGCCCTCAGCCTCTAGAATTTTTTGCTCATACTCCTTTAGTTCTTCCGTAATATAGCGCTCAGCATTTACCAGGGTTTGTTTTCGAATCCAGTTCTCGGGCACCTTATCTTTCTGACTATTGCGAACCTCTAGGTAATAACCAAAAACATTATTAAAGGCAACTTTTAAATTGGCTATGCCGGTAGTCTCTGCCTCACGCCTTTGAATTTCTAAAAGCTTCTCCTTGCCATTATAAAGGAGTTCACGATACTCATCGAGCTCCGCCGATAAACCATCACGAATGTATTCGCCTTTGGCTAAATTGTTTTGGGGCTCATCCTTAAGATAGGATTGTATCCATTCAATTATAGGCTGAGCGTTTTTCATGCCGGCTAAGAGTCCCTGCGTGGCCTTATCCCCTTTTTGGCAAAGAGCTTCAATTTCCATGGCCAAAGTCAAGGCCTTTTCCAATTGAATAAACTCCCTCGGTAGAATTTTCGCAGTACTAACCTTGGCGGCTAAACGCTCCAAATCACCGATATTTTTAAGCGCCTCCCTGAGGTCTGCTAGAAGGTCAGGTTGGTGATAAAACTCATCAACGGCGGCGTGGCGCTTAGCCAATGCTTCCAAATCAATTAATGGCATAGCCAACCAGCGGTAAAGCAAACGCGATCCCATTGGGGAATTGGTTTGATTAATAACCTCAAACAAGCTACTTCCATTAGGTGAATTGGAATGAAATAGCTCCAAGTTCCGAATCGTAAATCGATCCATCCACAAATAATTATGCTGATCGATGCGCGCTAAGGATTGAATATGATCTATCTGATGATGATGGGTTTCTTTTAGGTAATGGAAAATCGCCCCACAAGCTATAATTGCCTCTTCGAGCTCCTCTACCCCAAATCCTTTTAATGATTTGGTTTTAAAATGATCCAAGAGAATTTGCTCGGCGAAGTCGTATTGAAAAATCCAATCATCCAAAGCAAAAGGATAATTAGCATTGGGGAATTTTTCCGTGAACTGAGCACGCTTAGATTTACTAAACAGAATTTCCGCCGGTTGTAAACTTTGAATCAATTTATCAACTTGCTCCATACTGCCTTGAGCCAGCATAACTTCTCCGGTAGAAATATCACAAAAAGAAACCCCAATAAGCGCAGCGGAGATATGCACCGAACATAAAAAGTTGTTTTCCCCGCTCTTTAAAACCTGATCATGGGTACTCAATCCAGGCGTCACCAATTCGGTTATCCCCCTTTTAACAATTTTCTTTGTTTGCTTTGGATCTTCCAATTGGTCGCAAATAGCCACCCGTCTGCCTGCCCGCACTAGTTTGGGTAAATAGGTATCTAGGCTATGATGCGGAAAGCCAGCCAGCTCTACCGCTGAAGCAGAACCATTAGACCGTTTGGTTAAGACTATGCCCAATATTCTACTGGCCGCAACCGCGTCTTCCCCGAAGGTTTCATAGAAATCCCCTACCCGAAACAAAAGGATAGCGTCGGGGTGTTTTTCTTTAATCTCCCCATATTGTTTCATTAAGGGAGTAACAGTCTTCTTTTTAGCGGCCAATTTGAAGTATTTTGCGAGCGAGCTAAAATACAAAGCCCTATGAGAAAGCTGCGAATGAGCGAGCTAAATAGATTAAGCCTCGAAGAATTTAAGAATGAGCAGAAACATCCCTTTC
Organism: Bacteroidota bacterium; assembly: GCA_024742495.1. Classification (GTDB taxonomy): domain Bacteria; phylum Bacteroidota; class Bacteroidia; order Flavobacteriales; family Schleiferiaceae; genus Croceimicrobium. Next base: position 74,414 of record JANSYJ010000002.1, on the reverse strand, counting down.
AAATTGCCCTCGATGAAGTACGCAGCACTTTAAACGTAGGATCGGTTTTTCGCACTGCAGACGCCTTTAGATGCGAGAAGATTCATTTAGGTGGACTTAGCCCACAACCTAATAAGGAAATGCGTAAAACTGCATTGGGAGCGACTGAGTCAGTAGACTGGGAGCACCATCCTCATGGTCTTAAGCATTTAGAAAACCTAAAAAAGGACGGCTATCAAATTTGGGCTATTGAACAATGCGAAGGTTCGGTTTTATTAGAGGACTGGCAGCCTGATTTAAAGCAAAAACAAATATTCGTTTTTGGCAATGAGGTTAAAGGGGTGAGTGATGAAATACTGGCCATTTGTGATGGAGCCATAGAAATCCCGCAATTTGGCACCAAGCATTCGCTTAATATTTCGGTAAGCGCAGGGATCGTCGTTTGGGATTACATCCGTCGCATGATCTAAACAAAAAAAGCCATTGCAGTCAATTGACTACAATGGCTCTTCTTTATATAAGCTAAATCTTACTTAACGCTAACGTCTACACGACGGTTTACGTTGTTACGACCATTGGCAAGTGGGTTAGACTCTCCTTCAGTACCGGTAGAGATACGACTCGCATCAATTCCAAATACTTGAACAAGCTCTTGCTTCACTTCATCCGCACGACGCTGACCTAATTTTCTATTGTAATCTTCCGGACCTGATCCGTCAGTATAACCTGTTAACATGATGTTCACGTCTGGGTTAGAATTCATTGCATTTGCAATAGCGGCTAAACGTAAATAGTTTGCATCGCTTACAGTTGCACTGTTGAAGCTAAAGAATACAGATGGTAGGTAAGCTCCTACTCCACCTCCGTTACTGGAAGTAGCACTTGCAACTGAAATACCTTTAAAGTTCACCAATGCTCCAGCTGGAGTATTAGGTTCGGCATCCATATAGTCACCAACACCATCACCATCAGAATCCACCATACGACCTTGATCGTCAACTTTAGCACCTTTAGCAGTGAAAGGATCAGAATCTAAATAGTCAGGAATTCCATCACCATCGATATCAAGTGGCGCTCCATTCGGTCCAACATTTACGTCAGCTGGAGTGCTGTTATCTTGATCAAATAGATTGCTTACTCCATCACCATCATCATCATTAACCAACTTGTCGTAGTTATTTTTGATTTCAGTCATATCAGCAAACACTCCTTCGAAAGGACTGTAATATACGATTGAGCTTTCATCCTCACTACCAAAGTTGTAGGCGGCACCTACTCCTAGATAGCCAAAGAAATCGGTGGAAACACCTTTTCCTAATGCGTCCGCTCCATCAATCAAAGTCAATTGATGACGATAAATCACATCAAAATCCCAAGTATCATTTAGCTTACGCTTGTAAACCAACTTCATAGGTAAAACTGTGGTGAAAGCACCACCGCTGGTTGCATCGCCACCAACGGAACGCTGGAAAACACCTGCTTCGTTGTACCCATCAGCCTCTAAATATGTAGCACCTAGACCGATTCCAAAGAGTAGAGCATTTTTGCGGTCATAATCCTTACCATAGATAAACATATTAGTAAGATTAAATACCAAGCTTAAATCTCCATCCATGAAAAAGCCTTCATAATAAAAATCAAAATCAGTACCGGAGGTAGAATGGTAACCAGCCGAACCAGATAATCCTATACTCGGACTAAACCAATAATTTAAATTACCGCGAAAACCAATTTCAAAACCACCAACACCGCTAGGCATGGCGTCTGTTTTCTCTCCAAAGAAATAACTGGCTGCATCCCCTAAAGAGGCCGTTGCTCCAACGTTTAGGCCTAAGGACCAATGTCTGAAGTTGCTACGATGAGCTTCCGAATAACGAACCTCCTCATCTTGTGCATTTAAACCTGCGGATACTAACAAACCGCTAAGTAGTAATACTATTCTTTTCATAAATAATAAAAGGTTAAGTAGTTGCGCTTATACAATTACTCGGCAAAAGTACTAAAAACGCTAGAACCGCAAATAAATTTAAGCCTTAAGTGAAATTAATTAATTGAAGCTTCTTTAGCCCACTTTAGCTAATTCCTTAATATCTCATGAATCAAAGAATCAACCGCAGTTTCAGACTGTAAAAAATCCACATCATCCGCTTCAACACGGATGATCTTACCATCCCAAAAGTGCTTTAAATAGTAGGAATAGCGATTACTAAGGCTTTCTAAATAATTATTCTCCAAGTTTTGCTCGTAAGAACGACCTCTTTTTTTAATGTTTCCTTGTAAAGAGCCGAAACTTCTATTGAGGTAAATAATTAAATCTGGTTGGCGGATCGTATTAAAGGCTAAAGACCAAAATTCACGGTATAATCTAAATTCATCCTGACTTAAATTATTTTGAGCAAAGATTAAACTCTTAAAAGGGGCATAGTCTGCCACGATATAAGGTTGAAATAAATCTCCACTACTTGGTATTTCTGATAATTGATGATATCGATCGGCCAAAAAAGCCATCTCCACAGAGAAGGCATAGCGTTCTTGATCTTGATAGAATTTTTCTAGAAAGGGATTATCCGCAAATTCTTCCAAAACCAGGCGACCTTTCAACTTCTTAGATAGGAGCTTGGCCAAAGTAGTTTTACCAGCACCAATATTTCCTTCAATGGCAATGTACTTCACCTATTTATACTTTTTAATCTGTGCTAAGTTATCCGACAAAGCCTTCATGTAGCCAGCAAATGGCAATTGGGTCCTGGGGTCTATCAAATCTGGATTTATATCCAATAAAGGCTTCAATGCAAATGCTCGCAACTCCAGATTTTTCTGGGGAATATTCAAATTTTCTGAGGTCAATATTAAATCTCGGTAAAGCAAAATATCAATATCGATTAAACGATCTTCATAGCCTACACTTTCCCCTCTCTGCCTGCCGATATCCTTCTCAATGCTTAGAATAGTGCTTAGCAGTTCTTGCGGTCCAAGATCGGTTTCAATCTCTAAAACCTGATTGAAAAAAAGATTTTCGCTAGACATTTTCCAAGGCGCTGTAATATATAGCTCCGAAACCCTACTTATAGAAATAGACGGAAGCATCATTTGCCGAACTTTCTGAAAAGTCTGAGGGGGATCGCCCAGATTTGCGCCTAGAAGAAGGTAAATGCCATGAACAACTTTCGACAAACCGTAGTATTAATTAATATTGCTTTAAATAGGCAAAACTAAATCATCGAAAATGAAAACATTCTTAAAAATGCTACTAGCTTCCATCTTAGGAGGCGGTATCTTAATCTTTTTAATCTTTATTCTCTTTGCCTCCTTGGCGTCGATTTCAAGTCCAGAGCTTGAGGTTCAAGACAATACCGTGTTGAGAATTGATATGAACGGGCGATACGTTGACCGTGCACAAAATAATCCCTTCGAAAGTATTGACCCTTTTTCAGGTGAGATGGAATCTGCAATTGGCCTTAACCATGTACTTGGTGCTCTAAAAGCGGCTAAGGATGACCCCAAAATAAAAGGAGTTTATCTTGATGGTGGTATTCCACTGGGAGGAAGCGCAACATTAAAGGATATCCGAGAGGCTTTACTTGATTTCAAAGCCAGTGGAAAATTCATCTATGGCTATTCGGAAATCCTTACCCAAAAAGGACTTTACTTAGCCTCGGTGGCCGACTCTTTTATGTTAAACCCCGAAGGTATTATAGAGTTCTCTGGATTAAGTGCCAGTGTAACTTACTACCGAGAAGCCTTAGATAATATTGGCCTAAAACCAGTTGTTTTGCGTGCTACAGGAAATAAATTCAAAAGCGCGGTAGAGCCCTTCTTAAGCGACACCATGAGTGCTGCTAATCGCATGCAACTAACCGAACTACTAAGTTCAATTTGGGGACAGTACTTGGATGAAGTATCAGCCAGCGCCAATTTAAGTCCAGCGCAACTGAATAGCTTAGCCGATGAATTACTTACTGATCCCAAAGTAGCTCAAGAGCAAGGCCTTATTAAAGGATTGGCTTATAAGGACCAAATCCACGAAATGCTCATTAAGGCGGTGGAAGTAGATAATATTTCGGCGGTGAATTTTATTAACCCTGCTAAATACGCTTCCAAACTAGACATTAATGGTAGCTCAGAATACAATGAAAGCAGAGTCGCCGTAATTTACGCCCAAGGGGAGATCCAAGGTGGTGAAGGATCAGAATATGTAATTGGTTCGGAGCGTATTGCACGCGCTATTCGTGAAGCGCGTAAAAATTCAAAAGTGAAGGCCATTGTACTAAGAGTAAACAGCCCCGGTGGTAGCGCCTTGGCTTCGGAAGTAATCTGGCGTGAAATGGATCTTGCTCGTCAAGAAAAGCCGGTAATTGCTTCAATGGGTGATGTAGCTGCCAGCGGTGGATACTACATTGCCTGCTATGCCGACACCATATTAGCACAAGAAAATACCGTAACGGGAAGCATTGGCGCCTTCGGTCTCTTTTTTACTGCCGAAGAGCTAATGCACGATAAAATTGGAATCAATATCGAAACGGTTAAAACCAATAAACACTCGGATTTAGGAACCATCGACCGCGATTTAAGTCCATCAGAAAGAGCAATTTTAATCCGCCAAGTGGATAATATCTACGGAACCTTTAAACAAAGAGTTGCAGCTGGAAGAGGGATGGACATTGCCCTAGTTGACAGCCTTGGTCAAGGACGTGTTTACTCTGGAAAAAAAGCCCTAGAACTAGGTTTAGTTGATATGATGGGTGGTCTTGATGAAGCGGTTGCAATTGCCGCTGAGAAAGCCGGGATTAGTGAGTCTTATTCGGTAGTAAATTACCCCGAATTGGAGGATCCTTTACAGGCCTTCCTGAAAGAACTCAACGAAGGATTTAGCACCAGCACCCTCGAAAGAGAGCTCGGACATTACGCCTACTACCTCGAACTTATTCAAAACGCTCAAAGCCGCCAAGGCTTCCAAACTCGTTTAGAGTTTGATTTGCAAATTGATTAATGACCGTAAGGCTATCTCATAAAAAACAAAAGCACGCCGGAATCTTATTTTTGATTCTGGCGGCTTTGTTTATTGCCGCCCTAATCACCTGTAACTTAATTGCCAATAAATTTGTAACGGTTGATTTAGGCTTTAAAACCTTTATCGTTTCCGCAGGAGTAATCCCCTACCCCTTAACCTTTCTGTTTACTGATCTTTTAAGCGAAATTTATGGCCGTCGCAACACCAGCATTGTTGTGTTTAGCGGCTTCTTTGCATCATTATTAGTGCTACTTATTCTCTATTTAGGTCATATTTTCCCAGGTATAGAGAGCTCCCCCGTAAGCAATGAACAATACGATATCGTTTTTCAGAACTCCTGGAGAGTTATTTCATCGAGTATGATTGCCTACCTCGTCGCCCAGTTTGTTGACGTTCGAATTTTTCATTGGATTAAGGGCAAATCAAGAGGAAAGCACCTTTGGTTGCGAAACAACCTTTCCACAGTTTTCTCGCAATTAGTTGATACTATTTTAGTGATCACCGTAATTTTTTGGGGACTTAAGGAATTTTCAGAATTAGTACCTTTAATAAGAGATGGTTGGTTATTTAAAGCTCTTTTCGCTGCCGCTGATACCTTAATCATATATCCTATTGTTTTTGCAATTCGGCATTATTTCGAATTGAAAGTCAATGAAGAAATTGAATTATGGTAAAAAAGAGCAGCTTCTGGATTTTTAAGATTCTGTTTTTAAGCCTTGCTTTCTATTTCCTCTATCAAAAACTTGAAAGCATAGAAATTTCCAATTTAAATTGGCGTGGACATGCCAATACTTGGATTGCCATCATTGGTTTTCTAGCGGCTTGGGCAGCGAACTTGCTCTTGGATGCAAAAGCCTGGCAAAGGGTACAATCGATATTACATCGCATCAGTTTAAAAACGGCTCTCATCCACAATTTGAAATGTTATGGCCTGGCTTTTATTTCACCTCTAAACAGTGGCGAAATAGCTGGACGCTATATTATTCAGGAAAACCCTTACGACCGCAAAAAAGCGCTCTTTCTCACTTTTTGGACCCATGCACCAAAACTATTCTCTAAAGCCCTGCTTAGCTTTTTAATTCTAGCCATAATGCTGCCTTTAAATGGAAGCAGTTTAGGCTATAGTCTGGTACTTGTCCTTTTATTCACGCTTAGTTTATTCATCTATTTGCGCCTCGAAAGCCTATTGAGCTATTTTAATGAAAAGCAAATTTGGAGACGACCGGTAAAAGATTATATGGTGAAAGGAAAGCCAGAAGTTCAAGACAAGCTTTTAGTGCTTTGCTTAAATGGTCTTCGCTTTTTACTGTTTTCCTCTCAACTAGCCCTAGTTATCCTCAGTTTTAAGCCAGAGGTTATCAGCTGGGAGCTCTATTGGAGTATTCCGCTTTACTATTTTATTTCGGCCCTCATCCCAAGCTATACCGGCTTCGACTTTATTATTAAAGGCACCCTTGCCCTTTACTTTTTTGAACTATTTGAAGCAGATGCCCTGACTTTCACCTTGGCCGGAACGGTAGTATGGTTTTTCAATTGGGCCATGCCCGCAATCACCGGACTTAGTGTACTTAAAAAAATAGAAATGGATCGCTTTACTAAAAGGTTAAGCTAATTCGATAGCCCGTATTAGATCTAACATTCAGCACTCGACCGCCTTCAAAGATTAAATACTGCCCTCTAATTCCTACTAAAGTCGATTCTATTTTAGGCTCTTTATCCAGATTAATAGACTTTACCTTTGTGGGATAATTGGAAATGGGGTATTCTATATTGGTAATTTCATCTTCACCCTCTGCATAAAACGGGGCCAGGGCTCCTTGAAAATGAGCCTTTAAATTTTGTTTCTCTTCCAATAGATCTAATACCGGTATATCATTCTTCAACATCCGCTGCCAGGGAGTTTTGTCGCCGGTAAAAGCCTTCATAGCCACCTCTACTTGCCCCGCCTCAAATCTATTACTAGTTTTTGCCAAAACGATAGCTGCGCTTGCCCCTTGATCAATCCAACGTGTTGGCCTTTGAGCTTCTCGAGTTACACCTACTTTTAAGGCACCACTATTGGCCAAATAAACGATATGCGGTTGCAATTGATAGGATTTCTCAAATTCTAAATCCCGATCTTCAATTCCTTCGTGGGCCCTACTAAGTTCAGGTCTAATGATGCTCTCGCCAGCCTGAGGGGCAGTGAAAAAGCAATTTTGACAAAAGCCCATTCGAAACAACTGCTCAAATCGATTGGAACAATTTGCACAGTATTTTTCATTCGTGAATTCTATTGTAATTTGGCGCCCCAAGAGACTTTGCATTTGGATAAAATCCTGATCGGTTTTTAATAAATAGCGCGCCACGCCATTTTCATCTAACCAGGTCGGCATTTTTTCAAGGGTAAGCGAAATTTCCATTAGTCTATTTTTTTACAAATCTAAACCTTCCTATGAAGCTCGACTTGGTAAATTCCTTTCTAAGCTGGAGAATGAAAAAGCGCTTTCATCAGATTGAGCTTTTTAAGAAATACCCCTTCGAAGTGCAGGCCGAGGTTTTACAAAGCTTGTTGGGCGCTGCCGCGGATACTGAATGGGGAAAACGCTATGATTTTAAAAGCATTAGTAGCGAAGAAGAGTTTAGTGAACGAATCCCCCTCAGCCAATACGAGGACATGGAGGATGAAATTCAAAGGGTAAGAAATGGTGCGGATGACGTGTTTTGGCCCAGTGAAATTCGTTGGTTCGCCAAATCGAGCGGCACCACTAATTCTAAAAGTAAATTTCTACCCGTAAGCTCGGAGCACATAGAGGATTGCCATTTTAAAGGCGGCAAAGACCTCCTGAGCATCTATTGCAATTTGTATCCTGAAACCAAAATTTTCAGCGGTATGAACCTCCGATTGGGTGGGAGCACTTTTGTGGATAATGAAGCGATCAATTCTTATTACGGCGATGTTTCGGCAATCATAATCGAAAACCTCCCCTTTTGGGTAGAAATGCGAAGTACGCCAAATAATAAAATTTCGCTTATGTCGGAATGGGAGGCAAAAATTGAGGCGATCTCTAATACCTCCATGCGCGAGGATGTAGCTTCCATAGCGGGAGTTCCTTCTTGGATGATGGTTTTACTGCAGCGCATTTTGGAAATAAGCGGAAAAAAATACATCATCGACGTTTGGCCCAACTTAGAGTTGTACATGCACGGAGGGGTAAACTTCGATCCTTACCGCCCACAATTTGAAGAACTCATTGGAAAAGAAATAAACTATCTCGAAACCTATAATGCCTCAGAAGGCTTCTTTGGCATACAAGATACCCATGAGCCAGGGGAAATGCTCCTAATGCTCGATTATGGCATCTATTATGAGTTCATTCCCATGGATCAGTACCAAGGTACCGACTCGAAAACCATCAGCTTAAGCGAGGTAGAATTAAATAAAAGTTATGCGGTAGTAATAAGCACCAATGCTGGCTTATGGCGCTACCTGATTGGAGATACCATTCGCTTTACCTCCAAAAACCCCTACCGCTTTCACATCACCGGAAGAACTAAGCATTTTATAAATGTCTTTGGCGAGGAGCTCATCGTAGAAAATGCGGAAACCGCTTTAACCGAAGTATGTCATCAATGCAATTGCCGGGTCCATGAGTATACTGCCGCTCCCATTTACATGAAGAAAAATGAAAGTGGTGCCCATCAATGGTTAATTGAATTTGAAAAGCGGCCAGACGATTTAGAGGAATTTGCTCGTTTATTAGACCAAAAGCTTTGCACATTAAATAGTGATTACGAAGCGAAGCGATACAAAGGAATGGCCTTAAGACCACTAGAGATAATTGAAGCCCGCAAAGGTTTGTTTTTCGATTGGCTCCGATCCAAAGGAAAAATGGGTGGCCAAAATAAAGTGCCACGCCTAAGTAATGATCGCGGGCATATCGATGAACTTCTAGCCTTGCAATCATGAGGCCTTCATTTGTCAATTGCGTATTTTTAGTCCTGAGCATTATTAGTCAGGCCCAAGAACTTGAATTTAACACCAAGCTCAGCATCGATGCCAAAACCGATTTCATAGACTTAGATCAATTTGGGAATATCTATTTGGTATTGGACGATGAACTGCGAAAGCTTGATGCCAATGGCAAGTTTCTTTCTAGCTACAGCGATCCCGTGCAAGGCTCTATCTCCCAAGTAGACCTACTAAACCCTATGAATCCATTGATTTATTATCAGAGTTCGAATTTACTTCGCTTGCTCGATAATCGTTTAAATCAAAGTCGAGAATACAACCTTTCTTTTCAATTTCAGGATCCTAAAAACTTGGCAGCGTCCAATGGCAATAGAATCTGGCTCTACGATCAAAATGCCGATCGTATGCTGCTTTATGACTTAGATCAAGAAAAGGTTCTTAATCGCAGTCCCTTACTCAGCAAGCTTATTAATGAGCAAAAACCTGTCGTTTTAAATTCTCAAAGTGGATTTGATCAGGTAGTGGTTTTAATACAGCTTAATGAAAAACAGAAATTTTTGATTTTTGATGCTCAAGGTGCCTTTGAAAAAGCGATTGAGCTTCCCTTCGAACTAAAGTCTTGGGACTATTATAATGGTCAAATTATAGTCCTATACGGCAATAACAGTTTGCAAGTTCACAAAATAGATGGGGCCAAATCGGACTTAATCATTTGTCCTCTAGCTGAAGCTGAAGAAATCTTTTACCATGCACCCACGGTCTATCTAAGAACTAAAAATCAATTGCATCAATACCGATGGATCGATAGCCGATAAGGTCCTTAATGGCATTAAAATCTTTAGATTTGTGGGCTTAAAAATTCAGCGCTCATGCATATTGCCATATCCGGAAATATCGGTTCTGGGAAAACAACTCTCACCCGCTTACTTGCTAAACACTACAAGTGGACCCCTCACTTTGAAGATGTAGAGGACAATCCCTATCTCGATGATTTTTACCGGGAAATGCAACGCTGGTCTTTCAACTTGCAGATTTATTTTTTAAATAGTCGCTTCCGTCAGGTAAAGGAAATTCGCGATGGTGGCAAGAAGATTATTCAAGATCGGACTATTTATGAGGATGCCCACATCTTTGCTCCCAACTTGCATGCAATGGGTCTTATGCCCAGTCGCGATTACGAAAATTACCTTTCCCTATTTGAACTTATGGAATCCTTTGTAGCGCCACCCGATCTATTGATTTACCTGCGTGCCTCCATTCCTACCTTAGTGGATCAAATTCAAAAGAGAGGTCGCGACTATGAAAATAATATTCGCATCGACTACCTCAACCGATTGAATGAGCGCTATGAAGCATGGATTTCGGGATATGACAAGGGTAATTTACTCATCATAAATGTGGATGATAATGATTTCGCCAATAAACCGGAGGACCTTGGTAAAATCATCAACAATATTGATGCGGAGCTTAACGGGCTGTTTTAAAGCATCGCTTTGATAAGCGCCCTTCTATAAATAATATTAAAGCAGTTTTACTGCAATTAAAAAGCCCCTTGGAATTTCCAAGGGGCTTTTTAGTATGCTAATATTAGCGCTTTCGACTTAGCCTTTCATGGCTACGGTTGCTTCAACCTTATCTTCTGCTACTAATTTAATTCGGATTTGAGCTGGGCGAGCATTGCCATCTAAGGTAATCTCTCCTTGACCGCTATAGCGACCGTCTTCATTTCGGTGTAATTCTGCCGCAAAAACAGCTACTTCACTAAATGATGTTCCTAAAATAGCCGCCGCGTCATCGCTGTCCAATAACATTTGAAAGTCGATGATGGTTTCTTCCACAGGAAAGTCAAAACGAAAAGCCTGAACCTCTAAGGTTCCGCCAAGGTTTTCTGGTCCTAAGAAATCTACTGATCCAGCCTTTCCTGTTTCTACTGTTACATAGTCGCCAGTCATCGCGGTGATAGAATCACGACTCATAGTCGCATCAGCATGACTGCTCATTCCATTCTCAACGTGAATATGTGGGGCAATTACTAAGGAAACGATAGACATTAATTTGATTAAGATATTCATAGAAGGCCCTGAAGTATCTTTAAATGGATCACCCACAGTGTCTCCAGTTACAGAAGCTTTATGCGCTTCAGAACCCTTGTATTCCATTTTACCGTCAATCTCAACGCCGGCCTCAAAAGATTTTTTAGCATTATCCCAAGCACCACCAGCATTGTTCTGGAAGATACCCATCAGTACACCACTAACCGTTACACCGGCTAATAATCCACCAAGCATTTCTGCTGAGGAAGTTTCTTCAAACACACCGTTGAAACCAAAACCAACTAAAACTGGAGTAATTAAAGCGATAGCTCCTGGAAGCATCATTTCGCGAATAGAAGCAGCGGTTGAGATTTCAACACACTTTTCATATTCTGGCTCAGCTTTGTACTCCATAATACCTGGAATCTCTTTAAACTGGCGACGTACTTCATGCACCATTGCCATAGCGGCACGGCCTACTGCCGAGATTGCCAATGAAGAGAATATGAATGGAATCATACCACCAATAAATAGCATTGCTAATACTGGCGCTTTGTAAATATCAATAGAGTCAATTCCAGCGATACCCACAAAAGCTGCAAAAAGCGCTAAAGCCGTTAAGGCGGCAGAAGCAATTGCAAAACCTTTACCAGTAGCAGCGGTAGTGTTTCCTACTGCATCCAAATTATCGGTACGTCCACGCACCTCATCGGGTAAACCACTCATTTCGGCAATACCACCAGCATTATCCGCAATAGGTCCAAATGCATCAATAGCTAACTGCATTGCTGTAGTTGCCATCATTCCAGCGGCAGCAATAGCCACACCGTAAAGACCTGCAAAGGTGTAAGAAAGAATAATTCCAGCCGCTAGAATAATAATAGGAATAACAGTAGACTGCATACCCATTGCTAAACCTCCAATAATGTTGGTTGCATGACCGGTAGAAGACTGCTGAACAATAGAATTAACTGGTTTCTTACCCATGGCGGTATAAAACTCCGTTATCCAACTCATTAAAGCACCAACACCAGTACCTACTAAAATCGAGTAGAATACATCCATTGAGCTAAACTCATAGCCGCGAAGAACCATACTATCTGGTAACATCCACATACAAAGTGGTAAAGAGGCGATCACTACTAAAATCATAGAGGACCAGTTTCCAATATTCAAGGCATTTTGCACGGAGCTATTTTCATTACTAATGCGCACAAATGCCATCGAGATAATCGAGAAGATTAGGCCTAAACCAGCAATTACCATTGGAAGTAAAATTGGGGCCATACCGCCAAAATCATCCATGCTATCTATTTCCTGACCCAATACCATGGTAGCCAAGATGGTAGCAACATAAGAACCGAAAAGGTCGGCACCCATACCCGCTACATCACCTACATTGTCACCAACATTATCGGCGATTGTTGCCGGGTTACGAGGATCATCTTCGGGAATACCAGCTTCTACCTTACCAACAAGGTCGGCGCCAACATCCGCTGCTTTAGTATAAATACCACCGCCTACACGGGCAAAAAGTGCAATAGACTCCGCACCTAAAGAAAAACCAGCTAATACTTCGATAGCCGTTTTCATTTCGTGACCAGTAATGGCTGCACCCTCAGGCACGAACATATTAAAGAATACTATAAACAAGCTACCTAAACCAAGAACGGCTAAGCCAGCAACACCTAAGCCCATAACTGAACCTCCGGTGAAAGAAACTTTTAAGGCTGCAACTAAACTAGTACGAGCAGCTTCGGTAGTTCGAACATTTGCTTTAGTAGCAATGCGCATACCGATATAACCTGCCAAAGCAGAAAGAACTGCTCCAAGTACGAAAGCACCGGCAATAATTGGGTGAGAATGCTCTACCATGGTTCCAGAAAAACCTAGTAAAATAGCTGCAATGATTACAAAGTAGCTCATTACTTTCCACTCCGCTTTCAGGAATGACATTGCACCATCGGCGATATGTCCTGCCAATTCTGACATTTTGGTATCACCTGAGCTTTGTTTATTAACCCAAGATGACTTTACCAACATGATGAGGATTCCAACAAGCCCTAAGGCAGGAACCGCATACATTAACCAGTCGTTCATAGTTGTGTATTGATTGATTTCTAATTTATTTGAAGGGGCGCAAAAGTAAACGAAAAAGCTCATCGACCAAAAATCGATTTACCTGAATACCAAATTGCTAGAATTAATGGATACTTTGGGGAGCGATGTTCGCTTAAAATTTAATCTTTATATAAAACTTTTTTTACTGCCTTAATTACCCGGCCTGCATTCGGTAAAAACTCTTCAACTAAAGTTGGAGCGTAAGCCATTGGTGTATCCGCAGTGTTTATACGAAGTATTGGTGCATCGAGGTAGTCAAATGCATTTTCTTGACAGTGGGTGATAATTTCAGTGGAGATATTCCCTAATGGCCATGCTTCTTCCAAGATTACCATTCTATTGGTTTTCTTCAGTGAATTCACCACCGCCTCATAATCGATTGGTCGCACAGTTCGTAAATCAATAATCTCGCAGGAGATACCGTCCTTGGCTAATTCATCCCCGGCTTTGTCTGCTTCCTTGATGATTTTACCAAAGGAAACTATAGTTACATCCGTACCTTCACGACGAATGCTGGCCTTTCCTATTTCGATGAGATACTCTTCCTCAGGAACTTCCATCTTATCGCCATACATCTGCTCGCTCTCCATGAAAATCACTGGGTCATTATCGCGAATGGATGCCTTCAATAATCCCTTAGCATCGTATGGATTACTGGGCACTACCACTTTTAATCCTGGAGTATTGGCATACCAGCTTTCAAAAGCCTGACTGTGGGTTGCACCTAGTTGACCAGCGGAGGCCGTAGGACCACGAAAAACGATTGGCACATTAAATTGCCCACCACTCATCTGATACATTTTGGCCGCATTATTAATAATTTGATCGATGGCCACCATGGAAAAGTTAAAGGTCATAAACTCCACAATCGGTCTTAAACCATTCATAGCAGAGCCTACGCCAATTCCCGCAAAGCCAAGCTCCGCAATGGGAGTATCCAGAACCCGTTTTGGGCCAAACTCATCTAACATGCCTTTGGAAGCCTTATAGGCCCCATTGTATTCGGCCACTTCTTCTCCCATTAAATAAACACGTTCGTCACGACGCATTTCTTCGCTCATCGCCTCGGCTATCGCCTCTCTGAATTGTATTACTCTCGCCATCCTATTGATTTTGCAGCGGCAAAAGTACTAAAGTGTAGCCAATCTCTAATCTTTTATGGGCGAATGCCTGAAAAGTACTTTTGTATGCGTGCATAACATTTTGTCCGCGGCCTTTTTTAGGTTATTTTCGCGGCATAGACAAAATCACATCTCAGAAAATCTTAATATGAAGGTACTAGTTTGCATTAGTCATGTACCCGACACCACATCAAAAATCAATTTCACCGCCGATGGCAGTGCCTTTGATAAAAATGGTGTGCAGTACGTGATCAATCCCTATGATGAGTTTGGCCTAACACGCGCTGTTTGGTTAAAAGAGAAGCAAGGCGCTACCATTACGGTAGTAAATGTAGGAGGGAAAGAAACCGAGCCAACCCTGCGAAAAGCATTAGCCATTGGGGCTGACAATGCGGTGCGCGTTGACATTGACCCTACGGATTCCTTTAATGTAGCCAAGCAAATTGCCGCTGTAGCTAAAGAAGGGCAATATGATTTAATCATTGCTGGTCGCGAATCAATCGACTATAATGGCGGTCAGGTTCCTGGTATGCTAGCGGCTCTTTTAGACTGGCCTTTTGTTAATGCCTGTGTAGGTATGGAAGGTGAAGGAGAGGCTTATACCATGACCCGTGAAATTGACGGTGGCAAGGAAAAAATCAGCACCAGCTTACCTTTTGTGGTAGCTGGCCAAAAAGGTTTAGTAGAAGAAAAAGACCTACGCATTCCTAATATGCGCGGTATTATGCAAGCACGATCTAAGCCTTTGGAAGTGAAAGCACCGGTTGAGGCTGACTCAAAAACGCATGCGGGTATGTACAGCAAGCCTGCTCCGAAAAGCACCGTGAAAATGGTAGATGCAGAAAACATCTCCGACTTGGTGCGTATGCTGCATGAAGATGCGAAGGTTATCTAAATAAAAAATTGAAATTATGTCTGTTTTAGTATATCTAGAAGCCTGGGAAGGCAAGTTCAAGAAAAACACTTGGGAGTCGGCATTTTATGCTTCTAAAACTGCCGAAATGTTAGGCACGGAAGCAATTGGTGTTTGCATTGGCAACCTTGAGGACGACCCTTCACTGGCCGGTCAATACGGCATCAGTAAAGTTCTTACCCTAAGCGCCGAGGCTTATGCAAATTTCGACGCAAATAGTTATGGGAAAGCAATTGCAGATATTGCCGCTGCTCAAAATGCAGATACGCTTATTATTAGCAGCACTTTTAATGGGAAAGCATTAGCTCCGGCTTTAAGCATTCACTTAGATGCCGCCCTTTTAAGTAATGTTATTGCTCTACCAGAAAGCAGTAGTCCTTTTTCTGTAAAGAGAGGCGTTTATTCAGGTAAAGGCTTTAATGTACTGCATTCAGATGCGGCAAAACGCGTTGTGGCCTTTGTGCCAAACTCAATTGCTCCGGAAGCAAGCGAGGGTAGCGCAAGCGTAGAATCTACAAATGCAGATGCCAGTGGTATTAAAGTAGTGCAGGTTTTAGAGGTTGACCGCGTAAAAGGTAAAATTCCTTTACCAGAAGCTGAGCGCGTTGTGAGTGCCGGTCGCGGACTTAAAGGTCCAGAAAACTGGGGCATGGTAGAAGAACTTGCCGAGGTTTTAGACGCGGGAACAGCTTGCAGCAAGCCTGTTTCTGATATGGACTGGCGCCCGCATAGCGAGCACGTTGGACAAACTGGAATTGCGATTAAGCCTAATCTTTACATTGCAATTGGAATTTCCGGCGCTATTCAACACCTTGCTGGAGTGAGCGCTTCAAAAACTATAGTGGTAATTAACAAAGATCCTGAGGCCCCTTTCTTTAAGGCGGCCGATTACGGAATTGTTGGTGATGCCTTTGATATTGTTCCTAAATTAACCGAGGAAATTCAGAAATTCAAGGCGGCCAATTAATGCAGCAAATACGATTATACGTTAAAGGTCTTTCTTACAGTCAAACTCAGAGCGGTGCTTATGCTTTGGTTTTGGGCGAAGAAAATGGGGAACGGCGATTACCAATTATCATTGGTGGTTTTGAAGCCCAAAGTATCGCAATTGCCCTAGAGAAGGACATGAATCCTCCTCGACCACTAACGCATGATTTGTTTAAGAACTTTGCAGATCAATTTCATATTGGCCTCAAAGAAGTATTGATTCACAAATTACAGGATGGAGTATTTTACTCCACCCTGGTTTGTGAACGTGATGGGGAAAGCCACAGTTTAGACGCCAGAACTTCAGATGCCGTGGCACTGGCCATACGCTTTAAAACGCCCATCTTCACCTATCAGGAGATTCTTGATAAGGCCGGTGTCATTTTAGGGGAATCTACGGGTAAAGAAGAAAGTACCGATACCAAGTCAACTGTTAGCCTTACCAAAACGAGCTCCACCGAAAACCCGGGAGCCGAATCTATAAAAGGCCAAAGCTTAGAAAGCTTAAAAAAACAAATGGATGAGGCGGTTCGCAATGAAGACTATGAGCGAGCGGCACGCTTAAGGGACGAAATCGATAAAAGAGAAGGCTCTTAATCCCAATTTCCTTTACACCTAACCAAAACCAAACAGCAACAATGCGTTACCTATCTATATTGCTTAGCTTGTTTTTAAGCCATGCGCTGTTTGGCCAAAGCACAATGCTTGAGGGCGCTTGGGCCTTTAAATCCATACAAAATTCAAATGGCGAAAATCTCTTCTCCATTTCTTCCAGCGATTCTCTGCATTTAAAAGCCAATACTTTTAGCTACCGATTAGCCGCTAAAAACTTAAGCGCCCAAGGTTCTTATCATTTAGATACAGGTCATTTAGCGTTTAATTACACCTTACCAAAAGACACCGTAAGAGTTTACCGTTTAAACCTCATCAATGACAGTCTTTTGGACTTTAGCGAAAATGGAGTTCACTATACTTTTCAGCGTAATCCGGTAAAAGACTCATTAGAACTAATTAGCAATCAGAACACCGAATCTAAGGGAGGCTTAAGTGAAAATATACCCCTTAATTACGATTTCACTCAAGGTGGTTTTAACCTAGCCTCCTTGGCCAGAGGCTTGTTAGGCTTATCCGTACTACTTTGCCTTACTTTCTTGATGTCGTCCAAGCGGAAATCTATCAATTGGCGACAAGTATTTAGTGGACTTTTAATCCAAATTATTTTTGCCATCGCCATACTCAAAGTACCCTTCATTAGAATGGGCTTTGATTATTTAAGTGAACTATTTGTGGTTCTGCTCAGCTTTACCGACCAGGGAGCGGAATTTCTATTTGGTGCCCTCATCAATGATCGATCTTCTTGGGGTTATATTTTTGCCTTCAAAGTGCTTCCCACGGTAATCTTCTTTTCGGCCCTAACCTCCCTCCTTTTCTATTATGGGGTAATGCAAAAGATTGTATATGCCTTTGCCTGGATTATGAAACGTAGCCTGGGATTAAGTGGCGCGGAGAGTTTATCGGCGGCGGGAAATATATTTTTAGGCCAAACCGAATCTCCTTTATTGGTAAAGCCTTATTTGAATAAGATGACCAAAAGCGAGCTACTCTGTGTAATGAGTGGTGGCATGGCAACCATTGCAGGCGGGGTGCTTGCGGCCTATATCGGCTTTTTGGGTGGAAGCGATGTGGTGCAGCAAACCTTCTTTGCCAAGCATCTTTTAGCCGCTTCGGTAATGAGTGCACCAGCAGCGGTTGTTGCCGCCAAAATACTATTGCCTGAGACCAAAGAATTCGACGATGAAATGCACATTGAACCCACTAAAATAGGGGGCAATGCCTTAGAAGCTATTACCAACGGAACTACCGAAGGATTAAAACTTGCGGTTAATGTAGGGGCAATGCTACTGGTATTTATCGCCTTAGTGGCTCTGGTGAATTCCTTGCTTAGGGATTTCATTGGCGACTTTACCGGATTAAACGCTTGGGTAATGGATTTCACCAATGGTCAATATGAAGGTTTCTCCATGGAGTTTATTCTCGGCTATACCTTAGCCCCAATCACTTGGTTGATGGGCGTAGCGAAAGAAGACATCTTTTTAGTTGGCCAACTCTTAGGCGAAAAAACAATACTCAACGAATTTGTCGCCTACGTTTCATTAGGAGATTTAATGGATGGACAGAAATTCAGCTCTCAGAAATCCATCATTATTGCAACTTATATCCTCTGTGGTTTTTCCAATTTCGCGAGTATTGGAATCCAAATAGGTGGCATTGGATCCTTGGCTCCTTCGCGCCGCAGCGAGCTATCCAAACTTGGTTTTAAAGCATTAATTGCCGGAACCATGGCTAGCCTTTTTACCGCGGTAATTGTAGGAATGCTTATTTAATTCCTTTATTGATTTCTGTAAAGTCCCTATCTACTTCTTATCCGATTGAGCCTTTTTATAAGCTTCCTCATAATGCGGCAGCAATTGCTTCCAATCAAATCGCTCTGAAAAATCTTCTGCTCGTGAACGCTGAATAATGCGATAGCGACGGCTTAATTTCACATAGTCCAATAAGTAAGTGGCTAAGTCTTCCACCGACTGATCTTCGCTTCTCCCTTCGCGGCGTAAAACGTGTACACCATGATCTAAGCCACTGGTGTTCTCCTGCCCCAAGACATAATTCCCAAAACCCGACAAGTCTGAGGTTACGGTTGCCACACCTCTCGCAATGCATTCTAATGGGGTATAGCCCCAAGGTTCATAATAACTTGGGAAAACGCCTAAGTGACAAGCGCGTACAAAATCGCCGTAATCTATGCCAAATAGAGGGTTTGTACTGCTTATAAACTCTGGATGATAAACTACCTTAACGCGATCCTTTGGGCTATTAAAGAGCTTTAGGCTGCGCATGGAATTTAGAATTTCATCATTATTATCATCCTTCAAATTATGGGTGGTAATATAGGGCCACTCCTCGCTTTTCCAAGATTGGATAGTCCTGCGGTAGCGCAACTTCCAATAGTCATCCACCATGGCCGAAGTATCCGGTAAACGGTGATCGATTTCAGAGCTTACCGCTGACTCGTACAATCGCTTCCCAATCTGTTTCTGAATTTCCTCTACACTTTTTTGGATTTCGCGCAACACTCCATTCGACTGCAGAACCTTAGGATTAATGGACCAAGTTTCTTTATTGGTTATAAAAAACATCACCACGGTAATATCCAGTCCAGCCTTTTTCATTCTTTCATTCAATAAGGCCAAGGCTTTCAAGGTAATATCATAACCCTTGTTTTGAAACTCGTAACGGCCAGAGGTAAAAATGTAAAGGGTTTTATCGAGATCGAAATGATAGCTCGGGAAAAAATGGCCGATTGTAAAATCGTGCAAAACCTCCTTAAACTTCTGATGCTTCACTTGCACCTCATGCATGGCAACATAACGCTTAATATTCAATCCATTAGGCGTTATAACATCTGGAACCTTGCCGAGCAAAAACTCACATTCTTTAGCGGTAATTTCACTTACGGTGCTAAAACTATTGCAATATCGAGCGCTGAGCCTCTCAATTTGAGCCATTGGCAAAATGCCGAAATTCTTGGCTTCCTTCTCCCAATTAAACTGTTCTAAATTTTTATAGAAAGAAGCATAATTAGAAGCTAAGTATCGACCTAGTAAAGTAGCATGGGTTGTAAAAACCGTCCGAATATTGGGTTCATGTTTATGCAAATCTAATATGGGCAAGGAAGCCATCCATTCATGAAAATGGGCAATCATTTTATGCTGCCTTCCATTCTTTTCATGCATCAACTCTAAAAAGCGAACGTTCAAGCGGGCCCAAATTAACATCCGGTTTAAAAGGTCATTGGACTCATCTACTTCCAAGCCGAAGTTTTTTAAATAGTGGGCCTGATGTTTACTTAGTTTTTGCTTGCCAAAATCAGGATCGATGAGAACTACCTTTGGCCGGCCGGTAACCAGCCATCTTGCGTAGCGGACCTCTACACCTTCTTTTCGCAGCTCCTTCACCGCTTCCGCAATAGGATCGCCTTTTACAGCAGTTATCTCCTCCAGTTCCGCATCAATTCCCTTACTTACTAATGGGCCAAGAAGCGTATAATTATCGCCAAAACGATCTACCATCGCCGGCACCTTAGAACGCAAGACGGTGTAAATACCGCCAATTTGATTACACACTTCCCAACTGCATTCAACAATGGGCATATTCTGATTTAACATGCTAGTAATTTTACACCCTAAAAATGAGAAATATTAACTTCTCCTAGCCCGTAAAAAAAAGAAATTAAAGAAGATTTAATTTTATACACAGCTCTGGGGCTTCTTTCTTAGTACTCACTTATTTTTACGAAAAAGCTATTTATGCAGCAGTATCATCATTTGATGCAACATATCCTCGATCATGGCAGCCTTAAAGAAAATCGTACGGGCATTAATACCATTTCGGTATTTGGCTACCAAATGCGCTTCAATTTAGCAGAAGGATTTCCACTGCTTACCACTAAAAAGGTGCACATGAAGTCGATTATCCACGAATTACTCTGGTTTATCGCTGGTGACACCAATATTCGATACCTCGTTCAAAATGGCGTTAACATTTGGAATGAATGGCCTTTTCAGAATTACCTGAAAGAAAATGGTCTGGATGAGAAGCTTGTTAAATACAGTGATGCTTGGAAAGCGGAGCTAAATAGCTTTAAAAGCAGAATAATCGAAGATGCCGCCTTTGCTGAAAAATGGGGAGAACTAGGCCCGGTGTACGGAAGACAATGGCGGAATTTTGAAGGCGTTGACCAAATGCGCCAACTTGTTAATGACTTAAAGAACAATCCCAATAGCAGACGTCACATTGTTTCCGCTTGGAACCCTAAAGACATTCCCGTAATGGCAAAATCTGGTTTACCACCCTGCCATACCCTCTTTCAATTTTATGTAGCGGATAATAAACTTAGTTGTCAATTGTATCAAAGGTCGGCAGATGTTTTCCTGGGAGTGCCCTTTAACATTGCCTCTTATGCTTTGCTTACGCTGATGGTTGCGCAGGTAACCGGACTGGAACCGGGAGATTTCGTGCATACCTTTGGTGATGCTCACCTTTATGAAAATCACCTTGCCCAAACCAAGGAGCAATTGAGCCGGGACTTCTTTCCCCTACCCCAACTAAAAATTAATGCCGAGGTTAAGGATTTGTTTGCTTTTGAGTATGCTGATTTTGAACTTTTAAACTACCAAGCTCATCCGGCTATTAAAGCCCAAGTTGCGGTATAGAAATTATGCGAAAATATTTTAGCCTTCTTCTACTTCTTTCTAGCAGCCTCAGCTTTGCTGAAGTCTTACCTCTAAAAGGCTGCAGTGATGCCAATTGCGACAAAAGCAGCCTTAAAGAGCTATTATCTTCCACAGAACAAGCGCTCTATGCCTTTTATAATTTTAGCTATAACGACAGCATTTACTTTGAAATTAAACCGAGTGGTGATAGCGTAATTATTGAAAAGCCTTATGCTTGGGTAAATGAGAAAGCCTTAGCTTATTATGGAGGCGTAATAAAAGCACAAATTGACTTTACGCGCTTAAAAAAGCATTACTACTACCCCATAATTTGGGTCCAAAAGCCAAAAGAAGTATCGCTTATCCAGCTTGATGAAGTGAAGCTTTTACCGGTTCCCGAAATAGCCGAAAACTTTAACACAAGAGGACAAACAGCAGCCTACAAATACGTTTACTCTAACCTGCTGTATAATTATCTTGGTGATCTCGATTTTGCAGGAAATTTGGATCTGGAACTCATAATGACCAACGGGAAGCTCACTAGTATTCATTATATATTTCCCCCTTTAGAAGACAAACAGGGCTTCAAATTTGCTCAATACATCAAAAATATCGAAGAGCGTTTTTTCAGCGCTTCAAAGTTCAGAGGAATTCAGGACTATAAAATTCGTTTTACCACCATTTCGTATTCAGATGATCCTGACGAAAACCCTTTTGACCGGCTTGAGTTTTACATTAATAACAATCTATGGAAGCCCTTAAAAAGGATAACCGCAGGTGGACATTACCAACCAGGAATCGCGGTTGAATTAGACACCTCCGAAAATAGAAGACAGCAACAGCTTTACATATTTTTAGAAAAAGAACTAAAAGCAGGTCGAATAAAGAATCCTTGGTGGCAAATAAAACCCTCAAACGAAGGTGAAAAATTAATTCCCGTTGAGGATTTCATATCGGTGGGAAAAGTACCCATTTTTCGAGGCTGTGCAAAAGCAGAGGATAATGAATTGCTGCAACGATGCTTTCAAGAAGAAATCCTTGCGCATGTTTCAAGCACCTTCAAATATCCTGTGAAATCGAGGCAACAGGGCGAGGAGGGGATGATATATGTGAACTTTGTAGTTGAAAAAAACGGTGTTATTGACAGAATTAAAATTGTAAGAGGAGCGTCACTGCTATTAGACATAGAAGCTATTAGGGTTGTAAGTGAGATTAAACCTTGCGTTGAGCCTGCCTTTTTAGATGATCAACCAGTACGAATGTCATTTACCCTCCCCATTAACGCCAAGCTAGAATAGCACTAATACATTTATCCAATAATGAATATTACTCTTATCGCCGCAATGGCCGAAAACCGTGTTATTGGCAAAGACAATCAATTGATTTGGCATTTCCCCGATGACCTAAAACATTTTAAAAAGCTCACCAGTGGCCATCATGTTATCATGGGCCGCAAGACCTATGAAAGCATGAATCGCCCGCTACCAAACCGGGTGAATATTGTGATTACAAGACAAGGTGATTATAAAGCAGAGGGTTGTTTAATAGCCAGCAATATGGAAGATGCTTTAGCTCTTGTGAAAGACGATGAGCAACCCTTTATTATTGGTGGGGCAGAAATTTACAAGCTTGGTTTAAAACACGCTGATACCATGGAGCTCACTTTAATCCATGGCGATTATCAGGGAGATACTTTCTTCCCAGAATTTGATACTAGCATTTGGAAATTGGCTAGGGCCGAAAAAAAAGAGGCGGACGAAAAACACGCCCACCCCTTTGAGTATCTTACTTATAAAAATATCGATCGCTAGCTCACTGCCTTAAGGGCATTCATAGACATTTTGTCAATTCGCTTTTTAGCATAAGGCTCATCTACCACTAATTTGTGGTCACCTTCTACTTCGCCCGGTAGTTCAAACATCGCGTCAGTTAAAATCGTTTCGATGATGGAACGCAATCCACGCGCACCTAATTTGAATTCCATGGCCTTATCCACAACGTAGTCGATAGCCTCTTCCTTAAAGTCCAAAACAATGTCATCCATTTTTAGCAATTGTTCATATTGCTTGATGATGGCATTTTTTGGTTCGGTAAGAATTTGCTTTAAAGTACTGGCGTCTAATGGATTTAAATGTGTAAGAACCGGGATTCTACCGATTAACTCTGGTATTAAACCAAAGCTTTTTAAATCTTGAGGCGCTACATACTGCAACATATTATCCTTATCCAAGGCCTCTCGATCCTTAGAAGAATGGAAACCCACTGATTGGGTATTTAAACGATTGGAAATATTTCTTTTTATTCCATCAAAAGCACCACCGGCCACGAATAAGATGTTGCGGGTATCTACTTCAATGAATTTTTGATCGGGATGTTTGCGACCTCCTTGCGGTGGTACATTAACCTTAGTGCCTTCCAGAAGCTTTAGTAAAGCCTGTTGAACGCCCTCTCCACTTACATCTCTAGTAATTGAAGGGTTATCACTTTTACGGGCAATTTTATCAATCTCATCGATGAAAATGATGCCGCGCTCCGCTGCTTTCTGATCGTAATTAGCGGCTTGCAATAATCGGGTTAAAATGCTTTCTACATCTTCACCTACATAACCTGCCTCTGTTAATACCGTGGCGTCGACTATAGTGAATGGTACATTTAGCATTTTGGCGATGGTTCTCGCAAGTAAGGTTTTTCCCGTACCTGTTTCCCCCACCATCATGATGTTCGATTTATCAATCTCAACCGCATCCTCCTTAATCTCAGTACCATCCGTACTAAGACGCTTATAATGGTTATAAACCGCTACCGATAGAATACGCTTTGCCTCATCTTGACCGATCACATACTGATCGAGGAATTTTTTTATCTCGCGAGGTTTTACAATCCTCATGGAACGACTCAACTCCTTGCGTTCTTTGCTATCCATTTCTTCCACCACAATACCATAGGCTTGGCGAATACAATGGTCGCAAATATGTCCGTTGATGCCCGCGATTAGAACATTGGTATCCTTTTTCTCACGGCCACAAAATGAACAACTTAAACTCTCTTTATTACTGGAACTCATAAACTAATTCTGCTGCAAAAATACGGAATCCGTTTCAGAGCGCTCTGAAACGGATTCCCAATTATAGACTCTTGCTTTACTAACGCGTTTAGGCAGGGTTTCGTTTGGTGTCTAAAACCTCATCAATCATACCGTATTCTTTCGCTTCAACCGCGTTCATCCAGTAGTCACGATCAGAGTCCTGCTCTACTTTTTCAAACTCCTGGCGGCTATGATTAGCAATAATGCGGTATAGCTCTTCCTTCATCTTCAGCACCTCCTTAACGGCAATTTCCATGTCGCTAGCCTGGCCTTGTGCCCCGCTCATTGGCTGATGAATCATAACTCTACTGTGCTTTAAAGCCGATCGTTTACCATCTGCGCCAGCACAAAGAAGAACCGCTCCCATTGAGGCGGCCATACCGGTACAGATAGTGGCCACATCCGGTTTAACTAATTGCATGGTATCATAAATACCAAGCCCTGCATAAACAGAACCTCCTGGGCTATTAAGGTAAATTTGAATATCCTTCGAGGAGTCTGCCGATTCGAGGAATAATAACTGGGCCTGCACAATATTGGCAACCTGATCATTTATTCCTGTACCCAAAAAGATAATGCGATCCATCATTAAACGAGAAAACACATCCATCTGAGCGACATTCATTTGACGTTCTTCGATGATATATGGCGTTAATGAGGATTGCAGGTAATCTCCAACGTGCATGGAGTTTAGACCGTGATCTTTCACGGCATATTGCATAAATTCTTTTCCGAAATCCATTATTTATATTTTAAGACGAGTTAATATTAACAAAAAAAGGCTCGACAATGATCGAGCCTTTTTGAGTTTTATGACAGTATTGCAGTTAATTCTTATTTACAGCCTTAACAAACTCCTCATAAGTCACCTCTTTTTCTTCCACTTTAAAAGTGTTTTTGAAAAATTCGAGAAGTTTTTGCTGAAATAATTGATCATTGATTCTCTGCGCCTCTTCTTGGTTCCCCAAGACATTATGAGCGATTTTATCTAAATCCAAACCTTCAGGCATTTGGCCATACTGTGCCATTTGCTGCAAAACGATTTGCTTGGTAAACTCTACCAATTCCTCGTGCTCAACTTTAATATCATTTTCGCGAATCACCCTATTCTCAATGATTTGCCAACGCATATCATCTTTCATCTCTGGGAATTTCTCTTCAATCTCATCCGCTGGCATAGGTTGCTCCGATGCGGTGGTCATCCACTTCTTCAAGAAGGTTTCGGGAAGATCAAACTTGAGCTTATCCAGCAATTTATCCCGAACATCTTGGTAAAACTTGCGATCTGAATCGCCTACAAACACGCGTTCGGCATCATCCTTAATCTTAGCACGAAACTCTTCCTCCGAAGTAATTGTTCCTTCACCAAAAACTTTATCAAATAAATCTTGATTGATTTCGGCCGGATCTAATTTACTTAACTCGGTTAATTCTACCTCAAAACGGTAGCTAGAGTTGTTTAATACATCCTCTTCAATTTGAAGTACCCCGGCTAAACGGAAATCATCTTTAAAAGACTTCTTATCTAAAGTGAAAGTATCTCCAACTTTGGTACCGTGAATGGCTTTGGCTGCTTTATCTGTTAAGGCATCCAAGGCAATAGTGCTCTCTGTAGAGATTCCATTTTCCACCGCTGCTCCTTTTTTATCCACCTCAGTGAATCTTCCTTTTAGGATAGCGTTTTCCTCAACTGCCTCAGGATAAGACATAGATCCAAAGCGACGGGCATAATCGTTGATATATCGATCTACCATTTCCGCTTCGGCAACCACCTTGTGAAAGGGAACTTTGGTACGTGCATTTATTTTGAGCTCAAACTCTGGAGCTAATCCTAACTCATAATCAAAAGTAAACTCCGACTGAGCATCCCAATCGATATCAGTTTGTTCCACTGGTAAAGGATTTCCTAGAATATCAAGCTTCTCTTCCTGAATGTGATCGTAAACTGCATGCTGCAAAATGTGATTCACTTCCTCGATGAGCGCGGATTTTCCAAACTGCTTTTTGATGAGGCCTGCGGGCACATGACCAGGACGAAAACCTGGGATATTAGCTTGCTTGCGGTAATCTTTTAGCTTCTTATCTAACTTCTCGCGGTAATCAGACTCTTCAATAGCCACGGTTAACACCGCGTTTAGGTCATCTTTCTTTTGGACATTAACCTTCATAAATTCCTTCTATTCAGTATATTCTTTAAAAAAGGGAGCGCAAAAGTAGCTATTATTCCTCAGTTGAAAAATGGAATGAGCACTCATTCTTTTTATTAAAAAAGAAACGTTAGCAAAATCAAGTCTTTATTAGGATTGAAAAAATTTATTATCCTATTTTTACAACAAATTGAAACGAAAGGATTTACACTAACACCCATTGCTTCATGAAAAAGATTACCAGCCTTTTATTCCTTGCCCTTTTTGGAGGCTTATCCCTAAATGCCCAAGATCGCGTAAACAAATTCTCTGCTAATGTTGAAATCGGCTTAGGAATTCCTTTTGTGGAACTAAACCAAAACAGCTACACCGGGTACAAGCCTAACTTGGGAATTAATGCGGGTATTGGCTATCAATTTGATAAGGCCTCTCGCTTAAGAGGCGACATTATGGCTGGACAGTTTAATGGAAATAACACCCAATTTTATTTCCAATCGCAGTCTTATGAAGGAAGCATTTCATACGAATACAACCTATTGCACCTGTTTGGCCCGGTAAGCAATAATTTCAAATTAAATGGAAGAGTAGGTATTGGCGCTGGAATGATGAATTCTTATTTATATGATATCAATACACGCCAAAGACTAGCGGAAGTGCCCGACCCCAGAGACGGTAGCTCCTTTTCGGTGCAAACTTTTGTATTGGCCGGTTTAAATGCGGGTATTCCATTGAATAAAAAAATGGATTTAAACCTAGGCTACGCCCATCGTATCTTATGGTTCCAACCATGGGTAGATGCTTTCAACTCAGAGTCCTTTGACACCTATGGCTATGTTACTGTTGGTTTAACTTATTTCTTACAATCCGATAAGGATCCAACTAAGATGGAGGTAGATCCTAAAAAATACAATGCCTTAAAAATGAAAGCAGATAGTAGCGATGCTTTTGCGAGTAAATTATCACGTACTACCGAAAAAGTTGCACGTCTTGAAATGAGCAATCAAGAGAAAGACATGCAAATGGAAATTCTAAAAACTGAAATGGACAGCCTTAAGGCGAATCCAGTTGTTGTAAGCAAGGAAGTTCGTCCAGGTAAAGGAGAAAACCTGGTTATACGTGGCGAGCAAACAAACACATCGGGTGATAATGCAGGCAGTGAAGGTGCTTCTGCAGGTGATACCGATCTTGGCCCTGCACGTTACAGAGTAATTGTAGTATCCTCACCCACTAGAGCAGGAGCACAACGTTTTATTGATCGCACACGCCTAAACACGGATGAAATGATGATTGCCTATATCGAAAGATTAGACACTTATCGTGTAATCTATAAATCGACAGACAGTATTGAAGCAGCGCGCAAAGCACGTGGCGAAGCCCGCAAGTTTTACTCCGATGCTTGGATTACAAAATTCTAAGCATTCACAAGAATCTTTTAAAGGCCCTCGATGAGGGCCTTTTTTTATTCTCAAAACTTAAGTCTATTTTTGCATTGTGATTTTACGCAAACTCATAGCATTTGGTTTAGTACCCGCCTTACTCTGGGCGAGTATGGGCTTTTCCATCAGCAGGCACTATTGCCTCGGCATGCTTGTAGAGGAGCATCTTTACCACAGCACTGAGGTTTGTGAGTCTAAACCCACAATGTCTTCATGCCATTCGGAATCACATAGTCAAAACAAAGCCAGCCATTGCCAAAGTGAAACCAAAGGTTGCTGTGAGAACATCTGGCTGCAAATCGAAGGCATTGACGTTTTAGGTTTTGCCGACGAAAAACTGGCTTTTTCCGCCAAGCAAAATGAATTTAAGGCACAAACAAGTTTCTCAAAGCTTCTTCCTATAAACATAGGGCTCAAGCAAACTATACCCTTAATTGACTTTGTTTTTCTCGAACGAAGTAAGGCAGTCCAACAATATTTAGCAGAAATACAACGCTATTTGATTTAGGCTACTAATAGATTCCTCCGTCGTCTATTAATTAATAAAAGTCTTAAATCATGAAAAATATAATTTTAGCCCTTCCATTTCTATTATTCGCATTTAGTGCGCAAGCCCAGGCTAGTACTGATACCACCCTCATTGTTAATGGTGTTTGTAATATGTGTAAAAGCACCATCGAAAAAGCGGCAAAGCTCGAAGGAGTAAGCTTTGCAGAATGGGAATTAGAAAGCCTTACCCTTCGCGTGAAATTCGACCCTGAACAAGTTGACCTAAAGGCTATTAACGCTTCTATCGTTAAATCCGGTTACGATACCGAATTTGAAACAGCCTCTGATACCGCTTACTACAAACTAGACCCTTGTTGCTATTATCGCGACCCGAATAATTTTCATAAGAAGAAGTAAAGCTTATGAAATTTCGGACTCTACTTTTCACCCTTATCCTTGGGGGTGGATTAAATCTATGCGCTCAAATCGAGGGCCATGTTTACCTTTTCGAAAACGGACAAAAAACGCCTGCTCCATTGGCAGAAGTTTACTGGGAAGGAAGCGACATTGGCACCACCACCTCTAATGATGGCTATTACATCATTAATAAAATAGCGGGCTATAACAAGCTTGTTGTAAACTTCGCCGGTTTTCAGTCTCAATCGAAGGTGATCATCTCCCGCAAAGGAACCACCGATTTCATCCTTATTCCAAGCGCCACGGAATTAGATGGCGTAACCGTAACTGGAGAGGCAGAGGCCACGAGAATCGCCCTTGAAGCGGCGGGCCTACACTATGAAATAGGAACCAAAGAATTAAGAAAGGCGGCATGCTGCAACCTCTCTGAGAGCTTTGAAACCAATGCCAGTATCGATGTTTCTTTTAGTGATGGAATTACCGGTACCAAGCAGATTGAAATGCTGGGTTTAGCCGGTAAATACGCTCTCATCCAAAGAGAAAACATTCCATTCGCCAGAGGCTTAAACGCCCGCAATGGTCTTTCATTTGTACCCGGACCATTTATTGAAAGCATTCAAGTTACAAAAGGCCTAAGCTCGGTAATGAATGGCTATGAAAGCATAACCGGCCAAATAAATGTGGAGTATTATAAACCGGAAAATGCCCCTCGTTTACTTCTAAATGCCTTTGGCAATACAGGAGGAAGAAATGAACTTAATGCACTCATTCGCAGCGGATGGGATGATGAGAGCCATGCGCATCATACCACCATGCTTCATTTTAGCAGTATTCCTTTTGCCCAAGATCGCAACAATGATGGTTTTGCAGATCTCACCACGGGTCGCCAATTAAATGCCCTGCATCGCGCTCATTATCATATTGGCGACGATTGGGAAGGTCAGTTCGGATTACTCTTCGTAGATGATATTCGAGAAGGTGGCCAAGTAGACTTCATTAATGAAAATGGAACGAATAACTGGGGTTTTACGAATAGAGAAAGGCGCTATGAAGTATTTGGCAAAAATGGCTACATCTTTCCTGAGGAGGAATTGCGCAGCATCGGAATTATATACGGCGCAAACTATCAAGAACGTGGAAGTAGCTTTGGATTGAGAGATCTAAATAGCCAGCAGGCAAATTTCTACTTAAACACTATTTTCCACGATTTCATTGGAAATCTTACCCATCAATTTAAAACAGGCTTATCACTTAATGCCGATCAAATAAGTGAAGACCTAAGCACTTTGGGCATTGAAGACTACCGCCATGAGCGTCAAGAAATTGTACCTGGAGCTTATTTTGAATACACTTATTTACCCGATGATGATTTTAGTCTTGTGGCCGGAGTCCGGGCAGATTATAATAGCTTTTTCCAAAAGACCTATATAAGTCCAAGACTTCAATTTAGATATCAAGTCCATCGCAATACAACACTAAGACTTAGTGGTGGGCGAGGCCAAAGAAGCCCCAACCGTTTGGCGGAAAATGCCAGCGCCTTGGCTTCATCGCGTAATTTGGTTTTTGTAGATGACTATAATTTCCCCGAAATAGCATGGAATACTGGCTTTAGCTGGAGTCAGAACTTAGTTATTGGCGAGCAACTCATACGATGGAACACAGACCTTTTTTATACCTGGTTCGAATCGAAGGTGGTTTTGGATTTAGATTATGATCCCCGAAGCGCTTTTATCGTAAATCGCAGCGGCTCGAACTCCCTTTCAATTTTAAGTCAATTGGATTACAGTCCTATAGAAAACCTCGACTTTAGACTGGCTTACAAATACTTGAATAGTCAAGAGAATTTCTTAGAAGGTCTTGCAATTAATTACCAAGTACCCTTGCATCGCGCCTTTTTAAATGTGGCTTATGAGTGGCGAGAGGATTGGAAAATAGACGCAACCTTAAATTGGTTTGGCGAAAAACGTCTTCCCAAAACGGAAGAAAGCCCGGCTGAATTTCAACAGCTTGATTGGTCACCAGACTTTAGCACATTAAACCTCCAAATTAATAGGACCTGGAAGGATTTTGAATTCTTTGTTGGTGCTGATAATGTGCTTGACTACCGTCAAGAAAATCCTATCGTAAATCCCAATCAAGCTTTTGGCGATTATTTCGATAGCAACTTTATTTGGGGGCCTATTTTCGGTCGCAATATCTATCTCGGCCTTTATTATCGATTACCATAACACCAAGGCCTCTGCTTTTAGAAGTGGAGGCCTTTTTAGTGTTCCTCGTCGAAATACAACTTGTAAAACTGGCGGCCATCATCGTCTGTGCCCTTTTCTATTTTGCTGCGATCGCCATGCACATATACGTGAAAGTTTTTATCCAGCTTAATTACCGATTTAAATACGCGACCTTTCTTTTTAAGGGCCTCATCGGAGATATCAAAATTACTATCCAGTTCTAGGTTTTGTATGTCGCGCGACTTCACAAATTCCTGAAACCGATCGGCCACGCCCTCATCCTGAAAAACTTGCTTACTGTATGCTTCTGGATCATAGACTTCCTCCAACTCAAAATATTCTTTTGAGCGACCCATAAACTCCAAGCTTTCCGTTCTTTCCAAGGGAGCATCAGCACCTAGATCCTGATCAACAAAGCTTTTTGTAACCTTTATCAACTCGGAAGTTTTAACAAACTCGGTACTGCGCATTTGAATTTTCAGAAAGGATTCAAACCAAAACTTAGCCTCATCTCCTTTATTGATATTATCTACGGCCAAGATTTGGAAACCCTCCTCTTCATCCGTATTAAAAATTAAGGCCGCCTTATCCACTTTAGTGGGATTTATACCTTGATAACTGTAAAGTTCAATATTGGCATCCTCTTCCTCCGTAAATAGAAATGGATGTTTCTGCTCTGATTTGAAAAGGGCTATGGCTGGCGCCTCTATTCCGCTATAACGTAGGTTTTCAAAATAGATAACTAAGAGCTCCCCCGACTTAACTTGAGGATGGTCGGAGACCTCAAATAGCAGTTGAGCCATTTGTCGCGAGGCACTTAAGAAATCTTGATTTTTGCTAAAAAGCGACTGGCAAACCTTAAAAAGGTTATTAAACTCTAAACCGCTAGGATGATTGAATTGATAAAATGCGGGATCCCGAAATGCACTTTGCAGATAGTGCCAGATAATATTCCGAGTGGGGTGATCTAATCCACTTTGAGCGGCACTAAGGCGAAGCTCTTCCTCCTTAGATTTATTACCAATAAAATGAACCGCTAAATCACTAAGGCTGCTTAAAGTCTTATCGAACATAAAAATCTATAAGCGCCAAAAATAGACTATGTATTAGAATAAATGTGCTAAGACCAGTGTCGTTTTAAGCTGGACCAGCCTCCTCCATTCATACACTCGATACCTTCTCTCTTTGCCAAAGCGGTAGCCTGACCACTGCGCATACCAGAAGCACAACAAAAGATAATGGGCTTATCCATTTTTTTAATTTCCACAGTCTTGGAAGCAATGTTGTTTAAGGGAATGTTTTTAGATCCCTTGATGTGACCCTGCTGAAACTCAGCCTTTGTGCGAACGTCTATTATAAGCGCATTGCGACTTTTAAAGTCACTAATTTTTTCGCCTTTGCGGTTGAGAAAAGAAAAGATACCCATGTGTTTCTGTAATTGTGGCGCAAAGCAAATTTAAAATCCTCACTCTAATCGTGACAGCCATCACACGATTAGGCAGGCTTATCGAAATTACGATGCACTGTGGCTTCTATATCCTCCACTTGATGGCGTTTCTCATTATACACCTCCCAATGTTTAATCTTATCCGCATAAAAATGAAGAACTATACTCCTTCCCAAGCTCAAATTAGAGAAGCGGTGAAAACCCAAGTCATCATTTAAAAAACCCTGAGTATCCTCCGGATAATCATAATTAAAGCGCAATATCGGCTCGTCCTTCTGCATGCTGTAATGCTCCACCCCTACTGCTCCTTTTAGCACTTTAAACCATCCTAGAGAATGGTGAAAATCGTGGATCATTCCTTTTTGTCCAGGTTCCCAACAGGTGATTACCGCTTCCACCGTATCCGAATCGTAAATCCGAATGCGTTGATAGGTTTCTGAATTAAACTGTAGATAGTCTTGAAGGGCCTTAGGGTCAAATTTTACCGCTTTTAGCAAATCACTATAGCCCCCGTATCCTGGCCCGAGGGTAAGATTGTATTTCAGTTGATCTACCGTTTTAATAGCTTCCATTACTTCTGATTTTAGAATGGAATGTAGGCAGCATTCACCGAAAAAAAAATGACATTTATCAGCTAGAAATCAATTAGTTCAATTTGATTCCTTTGCAGGCTAACCTTTCCTACCTTCTCTAACTGCTTCAACAATCTTGAAACCACCTCTCGCGAAGAATGCAGCTCTTCTGCCAACTTTTTGTGCGTAATTTCAACCTTGGTACTGCCCAAGGCAATGCTTTTATCCTGCAGCAATCCAAGTAATCGTTCATCTAATTTATGAAAGGCAATGGCATCAATCGTTGCCAATAAGTTCTCATAACGATCATTGTATGATTCGAGCGTAAACTGGCGCCACTCTTCAAATTCCATCATCCACTCTGCCAGACTTTTACGCGGCAGCCCAATGTACTCTGTACCAGCTTCAGCTACTGCTCTAATTTCACTTGGCTTATCAATCATACAGCAGTTTAAAGTCATGGCACAAGTTTGACCGGGATACAAATAGTAGAGGAATATTTCACCCCCATCTGAATCTGCTCGGCTTATTTTTAAAGCCCCTTTAGTAACCAGCGGAATCCATTTTGGGAAATCACCCAAATCAACAATAAGCTCTTCTTTTTCATTCTTAAATACACGAGCATGGTTTGCGATGCGATCAATAAGACTTTCATTATTGAAGATGGGGAAGTTCTGCTTTAAGATTTCCTTGGTTTGCTGTAAATTTTCCGTCATTTCTAAAAATTTGTTTTTCCCCACTAGCTCATTTAGGCTCGTAGCGAATTTATTAATTCTAAAGCCAACAGCGATGGTTTCCCTCTTCTTTCCCTAGGCCTTAAAAATTTGGATTAAGCCCGCAAAACTCAATGATTTGCGAAATTTGAAACCTCTGAATAAGTAATAGCGAACCTTCAATAAATCAGATTGATAGAGCAAA
Organism: Bacteroidota bacterium; assembly: GCA_024742495.1. Taxonomy (GTDB): domain Bacteria; phylum Bacteroidota; class Bacteroidia; order Flavobacteriales; family Schleiferiaceae; genus Croceimicrobium. The sequence goes on along the minus strand of JANSYJ010000002.1, from coordinate 40,288 downwards.
CCTTTTAATGCTGAAAGGCGTTAAATTCGTAACAGAAGAACCACAGGAAAGCCAAATTATGAAGAGCAAACTACTCTACCTCTTTGCGATATTCATTTCACTTTCAGTCATTACAGACTTAAAAGCGCAGTGTAATACCCCAACAAACTTGAGGATTACGGCTTATGGGCCAGATTTTATTTTGGTGGATTGGGATAATACCACTGCCACTAGTTTTCAATATCGATTTGTTACCCAAGGTGGGAACTTAGCTACTGCCGCTGTTAGCACTACCACCTCCAAGCCTCTTAAAATCTCAGGCCTTGCCGCCGCAACAAGCTACTTTGTTCAAGTGCGGGAGGTTTGTACTGGAACCAACCCTTGGCCTACCTCCACTTCTGGTACAACTAGCTGCGCTGTGGTAAACCCTCCTTTCACCACCAACTTTAATGGTGCTGCTTGGCAAAACGGAAACTTTAATACCGCAGGTATCATAAATGTTTGCTGGCAACGCGATGCCACTACCGGATATGTTTGGAAGCCGGGACCGCAGCAATTCACAAGCACCTTAACCGGAGCAAGCAGCGATAAAAGTGGAAACGGGAAATACATGCAAATTGACCAAGTGGGCTTTCCTACCAATCCATCCGACTCCACAAGTCTCTTTTCACCACTATACGACCTTGGAACCTTAACCAATCCTCAACTTACCTTTTGGTATCACATGTTTGGGGCCGACATAGAACGATTGAAAGTATTTATCTCCAATGACTTTGGAGCGACCTACACCTTACTTCAAACAATAGTTGGGCCTCAGCAAACTTCCAATACCGATGCTTGGAAAGAGAGTAATTTGAATTTGAGCGCCTATGCTAATGATACCATTCGGCTTAAATTTCAATCTATTGAACAAACAACCGGTTTTCAAAACGCCATTTGTTTGGATGATGTTGCCATCGAGGAAGCTCCTTCCTGCCCTAAGCCCAATAGTTTAAGCTTACAATTTGCTGGCTTCGATAGAGCAACTTTGAGCTGGCTTTCTGGCGGTGCGAGCAATTGGCAATTGAGTTATGGAAGTCCGGGATTTGCGGCCAACAATGGAACGATTGTCAACAGCAGTACCAACCCTGGTACAATTACCGGCCTGAGCGCCAATACAAATTATGAGGTATATGTTAGGGATAGCTGCGGACTAGCTGATGTTTCAGATTGGGTTGGCCCTATCGCATTTAAAACAGCTTGCACCCCAATTGCAACACCTTACAGTGAGAATTTTGATGCTAATGGATTCACCACTAGCTCCACCTTCAATGGAATAGGGAATATAAATTCTTGTTGGCAAAGGGCACCATTAACGCCCTACGTGTGGAAAACGGGACCTCCCTTTTTCAGTCCAACCAATACAGGTCCCAGCGGTGATAATACTACCGGTAGTGCGCAATACATGTATTCTGAAATTGTTGGCGGAGGCTTTTCACAAGACTCCACCGTCCTCACCAGTCCTCTTATTGATCTCGGTGGCTTAAGTAATCCTGAGTTGCGCTACTTCGTGCACATGTTTGGTTTTAACATAAATAGACTTCAAGTATATATTAATAATGGTAGCGGTTGGCAAATCATTAATACGCAAACAGGACAGCAACAGACTTCAAAAACGCAGGCTTGGAAAGAAATAATTATTTCCTTGAGTTCTTATGTTAATGATACTGTTCAACTGCAATTTGTGGCGGTCCGCAATGCTGGCTTTGCAGCCGATATGGCTATTGACGATCTCAGTATTGACGAGGCCCCCAGCTGCCCTGAACCGCAAAATATTAATGTGTTAGCGGTTGGACCCAATAATGCCAATCTTTCTTGGCTATCCGGAGGAGCCACCAATTGGAATGTTTCTTATGGCGCGGTAGGAGTTGCTGCAAACGCGGGAACCATCGTTAACGCCGCCAGCAATCCCTTTAATTTAACCGGTTTAAGTCCAAATACCTCCTATGATGTTTGGATTCGAGATAGTTGCGGACCAGGCGATGTTTCTGTATGGGCTGGCCCCATCACCATTAAAACAACCTGCCTTCCCCAAAGCACACCTTATTTCGAAAATTTCGATGGCAGTGATTTTACCACCGGAACCTTTACCGTTCCAGGAACCCTAAACTCCTGTTGGATTCCAGAAACTCAAGTTAACTATCAATGGTCGGTAGAAGACGGCCCTACTACAACTTTCAACGCTGGCCCCAATGCCGATCACACCACTGGAACTGGTAAATACCTTTTCTCACAAGCCCTTTTCGGTGCTAACTTTAGCCAGGTAACCAGCACAGAAGTGGTTACACCTCTTTTTGATCTTGGCCCATTAACAGCACCCGAAATGCGTTTTTGGTATCACATGTATGGCTTTGCTATGGATAGCTTAGCGGTACTTGTAAATGATGGCTCGGGCTTTACGCATGTGTGGAGCAAATCAGGACAACAACAAACTGCTTCTGCAGATCCATGGCTAGAAGCTATAGTTCCTTTAAGCAACTATATCAACGATACAATTAGTGTAAAATTTATAGCCTATCGCAATTCTCCCTTCAGCAATCAAGCGCCTATAAGTATAGATGACTTAAGAATTGATGAGCAGCCCAGTTGTCCCGAGCCGGTTAATATTGTATTCAATAGTGCAGGACCCAGCACCGTAAACCTTAGCTGGACCAGCGGAGGTGCTAGCAATTGGCAAATTGAATATGGACCAATCGGCTTTAGTTCCGGATCAGGAACCATTGTAAATGCATCTAGCAATCCTTTTACCGTAACCGGCTTAAGCCCCAATACACCATATCAATTTTATGTTCGGGATAGCTGCGGACTTAATGATGTAAGCTTTTGGACCGGACCTATTAATGCACGAACTTCCTGTACAGTGGCCACTGCGCCCTATTTTGAGGATTTCGAAAATGGATCTTGGACTGACCCTATTTTATTTAATGATCCCGGTGACATAGATCCTTGTTGGACAAGAAGCGATAGTACTTCTTACTTCTGGCAGGCCAACCAAGGAGCTAGTGATGGCTTTAACTCTGGCCCATCTGCGGATCATACCACTGGATCTGGAACTTATGTTTACACTATTAGACAAGGTGGTTTTGGCAACAATTCCCTAAACACCGACTTAGAGTCTCTGCCCATTGACCTTGATACCCTGAGCAATCCTGAACTACGTTTTTGGTACCACATGTTCGGTAGTGATATCGATAAGCTTGTTGTTCAAGTGAACGATGGCTCCGGTTGGACCAATTTAAATACCATTAATGGCCAGCAACAAACAAGTTCAACTGCCGCTTGGAATGAAAGGATTGCCAGCTTAAGCCCTTATGTTGGAGACACCATTAGGTTGCGCTTTGCGGGCTATCGGAATTCAAGTTTCGCCTTTCGGGTAAATATGGCTATCGACGATATCCGGATAGACAATACACCTACATGCCCGCAACCTAGCAATGTTAATGTGAGTAGCACTTCGCCCAACAGCATTAATGTAAGTTGGACCTCCGGTGGCGCTACAAATTGGCAAATTCAATATCGCGCCAGCGGTTCGGGTAGTCCATACACCATTGTTAATGCCACCACCAATCCATTTACAATTTCTGGTTTAAACCCAAGCACTAATTACGAGGTGCTGGTTAGAGATAGCTGCGGAGCTAATGATTTAAGTTGGTGGACAGGACCCATTTATGGCAATACCGCCTGTGGCATTGTTAGCCTTCCTTTTGTTGAGGATTTCGATGGCCCAAGTTGGCAAGAGGGAATTGGCTTTTTTAATACCAATGATCAAATTAGCAGTTGCTGGACCCGTAATCGGCAAAATAATAATGACAAATGGGGCACCGGTCAAGGTTCAACACCAAGTTTTAATACCGGCCCATTAGAAGACGCGCAAGGATCTGGGAAGTATATTTATTTTGAAAGCGACTTTACCTCGGCCAGTAATGCGGCTACCATAAGCTCTCCTGAGATTGCATTGGTGAACACCTCTAAACCCAAGCTATTTTATAGCTACCATATGTTTGGCAATAACATTTCCTCTTTACAAGTTCGGATTAATACCCGCCAAAATGGAAATGCCATTGTTTTAAAAACATGGACCGGCCAGCAACAAAATAGTAGTGCCGCCTCTTGGAAATTAGACTCCATTGATTTAGGCCCCTATATTGGCGACACCATTCAAGTGATATTCCGAGCAACTGCTCAAGGTGGTCAAGGTGATATTGCCGTAGATGAAGTATCGGTAAGCTCCTCAGGCCCAGATTGTGGTGTTCCCTTCAACTTGCAGGTTCAAAATACTACCTACAATAGTTTAAGCTTTGGATGGCAAAATAGCAATACTGGTCCAAGCATCACCACCTTACGTTGGTATGATGCCGCAGCGGGACCAGGCAGCGCCACCGTGGCTCCGAATGCCACCAGCCCTTACACTCTTTCAAACTTAAATGCCTCAAGCAATTATGTCATCGAGCTATTCGACAGCTGTGGCGCCCTAGTTAGTGATGTTTTAACCGACACATTAGCAACCCTTTTCTGTCCACCGGTAAGTGCAGGCTTTACATTAAACGCTAGATTTTTAAGGAGAGACTTTACTTCTACCTCAACAAATGCAGACACTTTAATTTGGGATTTTGGTACGGGAGATAGCAGCTCTGCTACTAATCCTATATACCCTTATACCAATCCGGGAACCTATACCGTAGTATTAATTGCCGCGAATGATTGTGGGAACAGTGATACCATCACCCAGGTAATTGAGGTATGCGACACTCTTCGAGCAAACTTTAGCTGGCAACAAACAGCCGATAGTACCTTCTTTACAGCCGATCCTGGAAACAAAGCCTCCGGTTACGCTTGGGAACTTGGCAATGGAACTACCGCAACAGGAAATACCGCATCGGCCTTTTACAGCGATACCCTAGACAAATTTGTAACCCTAATAAGCTGGAATGCCTGCGGAGACACGGTTCGAAATACCAGAAGAGTAGAAGCTTGCGATCCACCACGAGCGGATTGGACCTACACCATTTTAAGTCCTATTAACTCGGGTCTGCGAGTACAATTTGATGGTACCTCATCCGTTGGCGCAGCCACCTACTCCTGGGATTTTGGCGACGGCAACTCGGGAACTGGCCCTACTCCTATTCACATCTACAGCACACCGGGCCTATTTTATGAAGTGGAGCTTACTATCACTGGGGTCTGTGGACAATCAACTCGAAAGTTTAGGCTTAATCAATTAGGTCTTGATGATATTGAATTACCACAATTGGACATTTACCCTAATCCAGTGAGCGATGTACTCTATCTAAATTGGAGCGACGAAAAGCCTAAAGCAAGTTCACTTCTTATCTACAGCAGTTCAGGTAAATTGGTCTTAAAAGAGGATTTCACTGATCAGCGACAAATTGAAGTTAGTCGACTTAGTCCGGGCTTGTACCAATTGATGATTACTGGCGATTTCGGAGAGCTGCATTATAGCTTCATTAAGAAATAAAGAATTTGGCCTGGCCTTTCGAAATGAAAGACCAGGCTTTTTTTTGACGTGACTTTTGTTAGCATTTAATTAAATAAGAAAAAGTAAATTGCTCAAAAGCTCGCATGAAACGTAAAAAAAACCCACGCATAGATTTAGAGCGCTACCGTGTCCATTTTCTCTTGGCCGGAGTGGCGCTAGCGCTGTTTATCGTCATTCAAATCTTTAGTTTAAACTTCGCTGAACCGGAAGTAAAAGAACGCGAACGAATTGTTGTTGATGGCGACGAAATTGTGATCCCCATTACCGTAAGGCCACCAAAATCCGTAACTATTGAGCAGCCAAAAGACCTACCCAGTGAACTTAATGTGGTAGATGACAATACCATTGTTGAGAATGAGCTGGACATAAGCGCAACCGAAACCAATGAAGACGAATATATAATTAGTGACCCCAATGCGCGCTTTGTAGATGGTGATGTAGAAATTATCGGCCAAGAAGCAGAGGATTTAAATGAACTTGAAGATCCCATTCCATTTGCAGTGGTAGAGAGCGTTCCCGTTTTTCCAGGCTGCGAAAACGAATCAAGCAATGAAGGCCGCAAGAACTGTTTCCAAACCCAACTCCTTACTTATGTAAGCGAGAATTTTGAGTATAGTGAAGCGGCAAGGCAACTGAAAATACAAGGGCGCATCATTATCAGCTTTGTGGTGGAGAAAAACGGTCAGGTAAGCAGTGTGCAATTGTTGCGCAGTGTTGACCCTTGGTTAGATGAAGAAGGCCTTCGCGTAATAAGTAGCCTACCCAATATTGAACCTGCTAAGCAAAGAGGAAAGCCCGTTCGGATGAGTTTTGTAGTTCCAATAAAGATCGAGTTAAAAGAGTAGGTTTTGACGCCTTGAGGGGATAAAGCCTTGTGCACATAGTCTTTCAGAATATCGAAAACAAAAAAGCCAATCTAATTAGATCGGCTTTTTTACTTGTGCGGGCGGAGAGACTCGAACTCTCACACCTCTCGGCACTAGATCCTAAGTCTAGCGTGTCTACCAATTCCACCACGCCCGCGTGCTTGAATGGGGCGGCAAATATATGTAAATTATTTATTCGAATAAACCATTTTTTACAGCACATTTTTAAGTGTTTGCACAAAGCCTTTTTACCTGTGCAGGCCAAACTGAAATAACTACTTTTGTCGCCTATTCAGCAATCTATGAAATCATTTGATCTAAACGCCCTATCAGGAAAGGATGCTCATCAACATCTTTTATCGGCGGTAGGACCAAGACCGATAGCATTTGCAAGCACTATCGACGAAGATGGCCAGGCTAACTTGAGCCCTTTCAGCTACTTCGGAGTTTTTAGCAGCAATCCGCCCATTTTGGCTTTTTCCCCGGCAAGGAGGGTTAGAAATAACACCACCAAAGACACCTTACACAATGCCCAAAGCACTGGGGAGGTAGTAATAAATGTGGTGAATTATGAAATCGTTCAGCAAATGAGTTTATCCTCAACCGAGTACGCCACTGGGGTTAATGAATTTCATAAAGCGGGCTTGACCCCTATTCCCTCGGATATAGTTAAACCATATCGGGTTAAGGAATCTCCGGTTCAATTTGAGTGCAAAGTGAACGACATAATTGCCCTGGGTGAAAATGGCGGTGCCGGAAATATGATTATTTGCGAAGTTGTGCGCATGCATGTTGATGAATCTGTACTCAATGAAAATGGGATTACGGATAGCACCAAATTAGATTTGGTAGCACGCATGGGAGCTAACTGGTATTGCCGTGCAAATCAAGACGCCATGTTCGAAGTAGAAAAGCCCTTGGCGACCTTAGGAATTGGTGTGGATCAAATCCCTGAACGTATTCGTAAAAGTGTTCTTTTATCAGGTAATGATCTTGGCAAACTTGGCAATGTAGAACGCCTGCCAAATGATACTGAAATAGCCAATTACGCCAATGAAGAACGAATTAAAAACATCTTCGAAACTTCGGACAATGGCATGGAAGCTCGCGAATTACTGCATGAGTTTGCCAAAGAATTATTAGAAGAAAATAAAGTAAACGAAGCTTGGAAAGTCCTGCTTTGTGATAAGTTAAACCGCATTTAAAAATAAACATGGAAGTAAGCGGCATCGTAAAACGCATTAGCGACACTCAAAATATCAGCGCCAAATTTAAGAAGCGTGAAATCGTAGTAACCACCGAAGAACAATATCCACAGCATCTTGCCATTGAGTTTGTTCAAGACAAAACCGATTTGTTGGATAATTTCCAGGAAGGTGAAAAAGTTAGTATTGGAATCAATTTAAAAGGTCGCGAATGGACTTCCCCTCAGGGTGAAGTGAAATTCTTCAATTCTATTCAAGGATGGAGAATTGAAAAACAACAAAGTGCTCCAAGTCCTGCTGCACCAAGCGGAAATGAAAGCACCGAAACCAATAGCAATTTCAGCACTCCTCCCAGCATGGCTCCCTATGAAGAGGACGATGACGACTTACCCTTTTAATTAAACATGGCATTCGCAAAGCGCTTTGAAAACCTCTTTAGGTTACTATTACCCTCGCCCTTTGCGATTGCCCTTTTGTTAAGCCTACTAAGTTTTTTCCTTTATTGGATTTATGGTGATGGCCCTTTAGGTGATCGTCTTTTAAACTCCGCAAATCATTGGCAAAAAGGACTATGGAATCCACCCTTATTGGTTTTCATGGTGCAAATGATGCTCATCCTTGTCCTAGGTCACATTTTAGCCTTGGCGAAGCCGGTTGCTAATTTCATCAACTTCTTACTCACCCTTAGCAAGGACCCTGCTGCAAGCACCGCCTTAATTGCTTTTTTCACCCTAGTTCTGGCTTTCCTAAATTGGGGATTAGCCCTAGTATTTGGAGCGGTGATGGCTCGCAAAGCGGCAGAGAATTTTTCCGCAAAAAAGCAAGCTTTCAATTATGGGCTTTTAGGAGCAGCGGGATATGCGGGTTTAATGGTTTGGCATGGCGGCATTAGTGGAAGCGCCCCTATAAAAGTTGCTGAAAACGGACATTTGGCTAGCCTCAGTCAAGGTCATATCCCAAGCTTGCCCGAACGCATTGCATGGAGCGAAACCATTTTTAGCTCTATGAATTTATGGGCCAGTTTACTGCTGCTCATTTTAGTTCCGGCCTTCTTTTATAGTATCGCGGGCAGAGTGCCAAAAAAGCTGGAACTGGTAAAGCCTCCCCAAGTACTACCAAATTTGGAAAGGGCCACGGGCGCAGAGAAAATTGATCGTTCTCCCTTATTTGGGAGAATCATTGGTGCACTAATTTTAGTAGTTGCCATCCTTCAGATTTTCGGCAGCGAAGGTCTCCAATTTTTAAACCCAAATTTCATCAACTTAAGTTTATTGGGTTTTGCCCTAATTTTCCACGGTAGCCTTTATTCCTTTGCCGATGCTCTCGACGATGCAATTCGCGGCGCTAGTGGGATCCTCCTTCAATTTCCGCTGTATTTTGGCATCATGGGCTTAATGCGTGATGGCGGTCTAATAGAAGGCTTAAGCACTTACTTTGGGGAAAATGCCAGCGCCTTTAGCTTTCCATTATGGACCTTTTTAAGCGCTGGAATCATTAATATTTTCGTACCCAGCGGTGGCGGACAATGGGCGATTCAAGGGCCGGTAATTCTGGAAACCGCACAACTATTGGGAATCCCCTATGGCAAGGCGATTATGGCTATGGCTTATGGTGACCAACTAACCAATATGCTTCAGCCCTTCTGGGCATTGCCCTTGCTGGGAATTACCGGATTAAAAGCACGGAGAATTGTACCTTACACCTTAGCTTTAATGGGCTTGGGTGGATTAATATTCTTAAGTCTTCTTATAATTTTTTAAATGGCGATCTACCAGCTGGAAAATGATTCAAACTGGTTCCCTCCTTTCGAATACTGGGGAGAGGAAGATGGCATAGTAGCCATTGGCGGAGATCTCAGCCCAGATCGATTATTAGCCGCTTACAAGCTGGGTATTTTCCCTTGGAATGAACCTGATTCGGATATCCTATGGTGGCAGCCGCTGGAGCGTATGGTTCTAAGACCGAAAGAGGTGAATATTTCTAAGAGCAGTAGAAACCTTATCAATCAAAAGCGTTTTAAAATTACCTTCAACAAGGCTTTTGAAGAAGTGGTTGAGGCCTGTCGAATGGTTGAGCGATCAGGACAAGAGGGCACCTGGATTACCGCCGAGCATCAAGCCAGTTTCATTGAATTACACCGTCGTGGATTTTGCTACAGTGTGGAAGCCTGGCAAGATGATCAATTAGTGGGCGGCCTATACGGTATAACAACGGGCTCCATGTTTTGTGGGGAGTCAATGTTCTCGAAGAAAAGTAATGCCGGCAAAATCTGCTTTATTGAAATGTGTAAGCGTTTGGACTATTGGGGAATTCCCTTAATTGACTGCCAAGTTTATAATTCCTACCTCGCCAGTTTAGGAGCCTACAGAATAAACCGCAGGAGTTTTGTGCAGCAGCTAAATCGCTGTAAGGAGGAACATCCTGATTGGGAGGAAATCTTCAGCTAGCGAACAAATGCCAGCCAGACTCATTAATTGCAGAGTACTCTCCATTCTAGCCTGTAATTAAAAGACTATGTTTAACCGCACTCTCCTTGTTATTTTCTGCCTACTAAGTTTCAGCCTACTTGCTCAAGAAGCCACGCCATTATTGCAAGATTTCGACCTACAACGAAATGAACTTAACCGCAAAGGCATGATTGTTCTGGCCTCTTGGTCTATTGCTAATATTGCCTGGAGCGCTAGTCAACTATCACAGTCTATTATCTTAAAGCAATCCTATCATCAAATGAATTTGGGATGGAATGCGGTTAACCTTGTGATCGCGGGATTTGGCATGTACCAAGCCTATAATCCAGAAATGGGACTTAGCTTTTGGCAAAGCCTTGATGAACAAGCGAAAATTAAACGCATTCTGGCGGTTAATGCAGCCTTGGATTTAGCTTATATAGCGGGAGGTTTTTACTTAAGAGAATATGCCAAATCAAGTTCCAACTTTAAGCGATACGAGGGTTTTGGTCGTGCGGTAATCCTTAATGGCGCCTTTCTTTTTGGCTTTGATGTTTTAATGTATTGGGTGCATCAAAATCACGAAAACTCCATCTTAGTACCCCTACTCGAAAGTTTAAATATGGGTCCCAAGGGCATTGGTCTTCAAATCCGATTCTAGGCTCTACGAATATCCAGAACATCTCGCAGGGCATTGCCAATGAACATGAATGCCAAAACGAGCATCATTATAGCAATACCGGGGATAATAGCTAAGTAAGCCTTATCAACTATTAAATAGGCATAGTGATCCTTAATCATGGTTCCCCAAGTAGGCGTTGGCGGTTGAGCACCTAAACCCAGAAAGCTTAAACCACTTTCTACCAAAATAGCCGCCGCGAAGTTAGCCGCCGAAATCACAATTAGCGGCGCAATAGCATTGGGCAGTATATGCTTAAAAATTATACGTGCATCCGAGTAGGCCAAAACCTTGGCTGCTTGCACATACTCCTTCTCTTTAATACTCAGTATTTGCCCTCTTATAACCCTAGCCACTTCTACCCACATCGTAAATCCGATGGCTACATAAACTTGCCACAAACCCTTACCTAGGGCTAAGGTAATTGCTATAACCAGCAGCAAGCCCGGAATAGACCAAACTACATTGATTAACCACTGAATAAGTTTATCAACCCAGCCTCCGTAATAGGCGGCAATGGCTCCTAAGGGAATCCCGATTATTAAAGAAATAAATACCGCCAAAAAACCAACCGAAAAAGATACTCGAGCACCCAAGACCAGCCTACTAAACATATCCCGTCCAAATCGATCAGAGCCAAACAAGAAGTACTTCTTTTGTAGGTAATGCTTAGCTTTAATTTGCTCGGAATTATAATGCTTAGATAGAAGCTCATACTTGGGCTCGGCCGCCTGGAGGGAGCCGTATTCATAATAGTATAAGCTATCCCATCTCAATTCGGATGAGGCCAATGGTATGCGCTGCCAAGCTAGGTCCTTCCCATGCCAAAATCGATCCCACAATGACTGCTCGGCTGTACTTTTGGGGATTACCAGTAAATCTACTTCGAAACCCGGCGCTTTATTGGCCAAGGAAAGGTGCATCTCATTGGCATTGGGACTATTATCCTCAATAAAGGTATAAGCAAAAAGCGCCATTAGGGCGCTTATGCATATTGTTATTATTCCTGCTGCCCCCAGTGGGTCAGACCAAATACCCTTAAATATCTTCAATCCTTAGTAGTTCGAGCTAAGGTCTAAAGCTACTAAATAGGCCTCACTTAAATACAAATCATTACGCAAGGATTTGTGCCAATTATCGCGCTTCTCCTTATTCTCTTCCGAAGATTCAATTTCGGCAATATCGAGTCGATTTGAGCGAATTGCTAAGTCACTGCGACTTTTACGCATGCCTTTGTACTTTTTCGCTTCTGTGCGATACTCTTCTTGGTACGCGCGGAAAGCCGCCAACTGAAGGGGCACTGTGGTTTGCTCCTGTTCCTTTTTTATCCAGCGGGCATAGTCCTCAATCATCGCAAATTTGGAGTTGGTATCCATGCGGGCCTCACTTCTGGACACAATATCCATATAGGCACTTACCCCATTCTGCCAAACTTCAAAATCTGCAGCTTCAATCTCATCATAAGGCAAAGCATATTCCTGCTCTTTTTCCCCATAAGGGATGTACATATAATTATCTGGCGCAACAATATCAGGCTGCACCCCTTTTAGCTGTGGGGTACCTCCATTAATGCGATAGTATTTCTGAATGGTTAGTTTTAGCGCTCCCAGTGGTTTTAAATCACTGTAGGCTAAACTTACCGCTCGATCCATATCAACAACATTCTGTACGGTACCTTTTCCAAAAGTAGAATTACCACCAATGATAATTCCGCGCTTATAGTCTTGAATGGCAGCGGCAAAAATCTCGGATGCCGAAGCGCTAAACTTATTGACCATCACAACCAAAGGTCCATCATATACTACTCCCTTCTTTTCATCAGAAAGCACCTTTGGCTTTAAGCCAGAAGCTTTTACCTGAACAACGGGACCTTCATCTATAAACAGGCCTACAATATCAATAACTCCTTGCAAGCTACCGCCTCCGTTATTACGTAAATCGAGGACCACACTTTTAACACCCTCTGCTTTGAGCTTTTCTAATTCCGCCGCTACATCTTGGGCGCAATCATGATTCTGATCGCCATAGAAGTTCACATAAAACTTAGGCAAACGGATATAGCCTACTTTATCATCGCCCTCCCCAAGAACGGTAGATTTAGCGAATGTTGATTCCAATTCAACTATATCTCGCGTAATTGGAATTTCAGCTTTGGTTCCATCGAGCTTGCGAACCGTTAGCTTTACCACTGTCTCTTTAGGTCCACGGATGTGTTTCACTGCTTTACGGACACTCATCCCGACAAGGTCCACGGTTTCGCCATCCTCTTGTTCAACCTTTAAAATCTTATCTCCAACTTCCAAATCGCCTTGCTTCCAACAAGGGCTACCTACAATTACTTTAGAGATGGTCACATAGTCACCTTTCTGTTGCAACTGAGCGCCAATACCTTGCAGTTGGCCGGTCATATTAATTTCAAAATCCTCTTTTTTCTCGGGTGGAAAATACTGAGTATGTGGATCATAGAGGGCGGTTATGGCATTCATATAAGCCGAAATCCAATCTATCCTTTCTAAATCATCCAATGCTTTAAACCAATCCTCATGGGTTTCTAACTCCTTGGCGCGTGCCTTTTGCTCCATTTCAAGCAAATTCATTTCCGTACCAGTAGTGCTGCTATCCTTTTCATGATCCATGATCATTTCGTCCATTCTTAAAAGCACTCGGTACTTTAAATACTTGCGCCAGCGATCTTGCAAATCCGCCATATTAGCAGCATAGTCCTTCTTCTCATCATCTGTTTCTAGACTTTCATCTTTCTCCAAATCGAAGGGTTGCGCTAAAATATCTTTGTAGAAAGTTTTTACTGCGTGATACCGTTCTTGATAAATCGCATAAGCCTCATTAAAGAAGGTTAAATCAGAACGTCGTATCTGATCATCAATCAACATACGGTATTGTTCCAATAGTTGGCGATCTTCCTCAATTAAAAAACGTTTGCTATAATCCAGGTTTTCTAAGAATAAATCATAGGCCTTATCCGAAAAATTATCGTCTAATTCCTGGGGTGAAAAGTGATTCGCTCTTAACACCTGATAAATGATATTCATTATCACTTTATCCTTCTCTTCCGCCTTTGACTCTGGTGGATAGAAAGCTAAGCCAAGACCAATGGCCGCGATTAAAAGAAGGATGCGGAATTTATTAATATTCTTAAGAATTGTCATATTTATGATAGCTTAATTCTATGTTAAATGAGTGGTTTTAGAGACACAAAACTAAAAGCGGATTACTTTTGCAGCGCGAAAACGAATTCAGGCTAAAATAAACTCTTTTTTAAAAGTCGTTGCTAGTCCATCATCTAAACATTAGTTAAAATGAAAAGAGCCCTGCTCTTTTGTCTCTTTCTGTTAAGTAACGCACTAAGTGGGCAAAATGATCAATATACGATCAGTGGTTATGTTCGAGAAGCCAGTTCTGGCGAAGAGCTTATAGGTGTAAATGTGGTAATCAAGGAGCTTCAAACGGGTACCACCACCAACAATTACGGCTATTACTCCATTAGTCTTCCCCCGGGGAAATACACCTTAAGCATCCAATACATTGGCTTCCAAACCATTGAAAAGGAGCTTAGCTTAAGCCAAGACCTAAAACTAAACCTAGAGTTAAAAGAGAATAGCACCCAGCTGGATGAAGTGGTGGTGAAATCGGAAAGGATTGACCAAAACGTAAGCAGCGTAGAAATGAGCGTGGCGCAATTGGATGTTAAGGATGTTAAGAAGATGCCAGCCCTTTTAGGCGAAGTTGATATCATCAGAACCTTGACCTTATTACCGGGAATTAGCACCGTTGGTGAGGCTTCTAATGGTTTTAATGTTCGCGGGGGAAACTCTGATCAGAACCTAATTTTATTAGATGAAGCGCCTATCTATAATTCTTCTCACTTATTTGGATTCTTCTCCATTTTTAATGCTGATGCCGTAAAGGACGTCAAACTTTATAAAGGCGGTATACCTGCGCAATATGGCGGTCGCTTGAGCTCCGTGGTTGATGTTAGGCAGAAAGATGGTAATAATCGAGAGTTTTCGGGAACGGGTGGTATTGGTTTACTTTCTTCGCGCTTATTGCTTGAAGGGCCGATCGTAAAAGAGAAATCGGCCTTTATGTTTGCCGGGCGTCGTTCTTATGCAGATATTTTTTTGGGTCTAAGCCCTGATGAAGCTATATCTCAGAATACCCTTTTCTTTTACGACTTCAATGGCAAAATCAATTACATCTTAGGCGATAACGACCGCTTGTATCTATCTGGTTATTATGGTAGAGATGTATTTGAGATTAATGATCTATTTGGTTTTGAGTGGGGAAATGCCACTACCTCTCTCAGGTGGAATCACCTTTTTAACGATAAGCTCTTCTCAAATTTTACCGCAATTTTTAGCGATTATACCTATCAGCTAGGAACGCCAGAAGATGATGCCTTTAATTTTAGACTAGAGTCAACTATTCAAGATTATCATTTTAAAAACCAATACACCTGGTATGCCAGTTCTAAAAGTCAATTTGATTTTGGCATCGAAGGCATCTACTATCGATTTAAGCCGGGTACCATTTCGGGTTCCATCGAACTTGAGTTGCAAGAAGAGTTCGCCCTAGAACCATCGCTGTATTTTAGTCATGAATATAAATTTAGCCCACTGCTAACGGTTCAGTATGGCGTGCGCTACTCTTCTTTCTACAATTTAGGTAGTCAAACTAAGAACATCTATCAAAATCAAGAGTTGCCGGATCTAGGCGAAATTCAGGAAACGGTTAATTTCGAATCTGGTGAAATTATCAAAGCCTATAATGGATTAGAAGGTTTGGAGCCTCGACTTGCGGTAAACTATCGCCTCGATGATGAGAAAAGTATCAAACTGAGTTATAACCGTACCCGTCAGTATATCCACTTGATTAGTAATACCACCGCTCCTACTCCGGTGGATCTATACCGACCAGCAGGTATGCACATCAAGCCCGCCACTGTAAATCAAATTGCCGGAGGTTACTTCCAAAACTTTTTAAATAATCAATACGAATTGTCTTTGGAAAGCTATTACAAGGACTTCCGAAACATTGTAGATTACCGCAATGGGGCCGAATTGATCTTTAACGAAACCATCGAAACAGAAATCCTCGCCGGTATTGGTCGCTCCTATGGACTAGAGGTATATTTAAGAAAACAGGAAGGTAAATTAACCGGTTGGGTGAGCTATACCTTAAGTAAAACCGAGTTAAAGGTAGATGGCGTTAGTCCGAGCTTGGCAATAAACGCCGGTGAATGGTATCCTGCAAACTACGACAAGCGTCATGATATCTCTGTAGTACTCAACTACAAACTTACTTCCAAGTGGGATATTGGAATGAATTTCACCTATCAAACGGGAAGGCCCATCACCCCTCCGGAAGGGAAATTCCAAATTGAAGATTATGTAGTGCCTATATACCGCGAACGCAATTCCTATCGCATTCCAGATTATCATCGACTCGATCTTTCCGCAAACTACACCCCGCCTAAGGTTGAAGGAAAGAAATTTTACTCTTCATGGTCGATCGGGATATACAATGTTTACGGTCGTCGCAATGCATATTCGATTTACTTCGAGCAACAAGATAATCCCGAAGGTGCCATTAGCACCAATCTTAATACTCAGGCGGTTCAGCTCTCTATATTCGGTACCATCATTCCTTCGGTAACCTGGAACTTTAATTTTTAGTGATGAAATCAGCTTTCAAATATTTCGGCCTGCTAATACTAGGTATTAGTTTGTTTTCCTGCACCGACGTAGTAGACTTAGAGGTGGAGGCGGCTCCACCGGAGCTTGTTGTTGATGGCCTTTTATCGAATGATCGCGACTTGTACATTAAGCTAAGTCAAACTTCTGGATTCTTTGACAATAGCGCCTTTGAACCGATTCGCGGTGCACGCGTAAGTATTTATGAGAATGGTCAAGAAACCGATATTCTTACTGAAAGTACTGATACGCCTGGAACCTACCGGAGCAATTTTAAAGGAAACATTGGGAACCAATACCAGCTGCGCATTGAAATTAACAACAATGCACCGGAGCAAATATTAGGTACTTGGTGGTCTACTGCAGATAGCATGAAACGCGTTCCCACAATTGATTCCTTAGGTCAAATGTCCCTCGATCGCAATACTATTCCACAGGCATTTTTCCCCGGCGAATATGCGGTGATGTACTTTGGCGATTTTGAAGGAGTAGGTGATTATTACCGCGTAAGTCGTATGCTTAACGATTCCGTATTTGCCCAAGAGAATTTTTTCATTACCGATGAGAACTTTGATGGTTTCTATTTTGGGGGTGGACTCTTCCCTCCCATTGCTATTTTTGGTCCTTTCGAAGAGCCAGAAGTAGGTGAAGAAGCCGATAGCTTAAGCGTTCGATTGGAATCGGTTAGCGAAGAATTTTTCGATTATATGCAGGTGCTTAATACGCAGGTACAAACCGGATCTCCTTTTGATGCTCCTCCAGCTTTAGTGTTAGGAAACATCTACAGAGACGGAAACCCCAATGATTATGGATTTGGCTATTTCCGAGTAGTTGCCGCCAGCGAGAACGGCATCCGATATACCCCGTAAATTGTAGCTTTGCCCAAAGCCGCAAGCATGCAAGACGAAATAAACATCAACCATTGGGCACATAAATTCTTACGAGACTCTAATCTCAGTGAAGAGTGGATCGATTATTTAACGATGGCCTTGGACATTGTAATAGTCGTTTTACTAAGCTTTATTGTTGATTTCATTGCTAGGAAGTTCATCCTCCGAATGGTAGGTCGCTACGTTAAGCGCTCTAAAAACCAGTACGACGATATATTGCTAGAGAAGAGAGTATTTCGCTCTTTAGCCCATCTGCTCCCAGCTTTAGTTATTTACTATGCTATTCCTTATCTCTTCGACGAATCGGGGAACTTAATTCAGATTCTCCAGAAGCTCATTGTGGTTTACATGATCTTCACGGTTTTAAGTGTTGGCCACAAATTCCTTAAGGCCTTGGAGTTTATGGGATTAAACTCCTCTCGCTTTGAAGGTAAACCGGTAAGCAGTTATATACAAGTGGGGATGATTGTAATGTACATTGCCGGCGGTGTATTTATTATATCCAATTTATTAGATAAAAGCGCCACCACTATCCTAACCACCTTTGGTGCGGCCACTGCAGTGATTTTATTGATTTTCCGGGATACCATTCTTGGCTTAGTGGCGAGTATCCAAATCGCGGGAAACGATATGGTGCGCATTGGCGATTGGGTAAGCATGCCCAAATACGGAGCCGACGGTGATGTTATTGAAATAAACCTTACCACGGTAAAAATCCGAAATTGGGATAAAACCATCACCACTGTTCCTACCTACGCCTTTATTAGCGATAGCTTTAAAAACTGGCGTGGCATGATATCTCAAGGGGTACGTCGGATCAAGAAAAGTCTAAATGTCGACATCCAAAGTGTTAAGTTCATTGATGAAGAACTCTATCAAAAACTCCTTAAAGTAGAAAGGATTTCAGGCTATCTAAAGGAGCGGAATGAAGAAATCATCAAATCCAATCAAGAAAAGAAAGCGGACAAAAGCGTATTGATTAATGGCCGCCATTTAACCAATATCGGTGTTTTTAGGATTTATATTGAATCCTATTTAGAGGAACATCCCAATGTTTCTAAGGATCAGACCTTAATGGTACGTCAACTCCAAGCTACTGAAACTGGCATACCGCTAGAGATTTATTGCTTTAGCAATGATATTGCATGGCTTAACTACGAGAAAATTCAAAGCGATATAATGGATCACCTTTTGGCTTCCGTTAAGGTCTTCGAATTGGAAATCTTCCAAAATCCTTCCGGAACTGATTTTCGTGGCTTAGCGCGATAATTGCCACTTGGCTTTCTTCGCAAAGGGTATAAGGCAAACTACTAATCCGATGTAAAAGGGGTAGAGTAAAGCTAAAAAGAGATACGACTTTAAGAGATGTGCTCCACCATAAAAGCGGCTATAGCGATGCAGTAATAGGGCATCTCCAAACATTTTATAGAGCCAAAAAATCCAAAAAAATGGCGGTGGTGAAAACCATGGTGAAGCCAGCACCCCTATTACCAAACTCAAATTTATTAAGGCTACCGTGAAGGCTAAAAACTTAGCAATCGCCTTTGGGTAATCTACACTTTTGGCGCCCCAACGAAGGCGCTGCTTGATGAAATGCTTGAAATTGGCAGGAGCATCTGTTTCAACATAGGCATAAGGTTGGGCTAGCACTTCCAAACCATCATTATGCATGGCCTGTGCTACAAAAGTATCCTCCCCGCCAGACCATTTTTCACCCACCTTCATATAATCCTTAAATAGCCTTGGCTGATAAGCCATGGCCGCTCCGGCAGCCATAATTACTTTCTGCTGGGCCAAGGCACTAAAGCTTACTAACTGCAAAGACAGGTGATCGAGAGCAGCAAGCCTAGACCAAATATTAGCATTGGGCTTCATTCTAACTTGAGCAACTACCAATGCGGGCTTCTGACTAATTGCAGCTGCCATAAGCTTTAGAAAAGATGGACCTAGCCGACAATCGGCGTCGACTTGAATTATATAATCCTCCTTTAACTGTGGTAAAAACCATTGCAAGGCGCTCTTCTTTCCTCTTTCCGATTCATTGCTAATTACTCTTGCATTGAAATCCTTTGCAAGCTCCCTAAGCCTTTCCAATTGCTTGGGATGGCTGTAATCATCCAAAATATAAATTGGCCAATCATAAGCCTCCCTATTCTGGATTTGAAGGGAAGCTAGGGTTTCGGCCAGGAGACTGGTATCGTTTTTATGTACAATCAAGAGGCCAAGCTTGAGCTCGGTACTTTGGATTAATCTTGGACTCTGAATCGGCTTTAGCAGACCCCTTAGTAAAAACAGGATCTGGAATTGATACAGAATACTTAAAAATAAAAGGTAGGCAAGCAATAGCATAGAAAGTGATCGCTGCTCAAAGGTAAAGCATTAATTTTGGCTCAATGGCAAAGGAAAAGATCATTCTAGGGATTGACCCCGGGACTAAAATTATGGGCTATGGGCTAATCCAAACCCGAGGAAAAGACTTCAGCTTGATTCACCTTGATAGCCTTCGCTTTAAACCAACTGACACGCCTATTCTTCGCTTAAAGCAGATTTTTGAAGGCACCTTAAACATCATTGCCGAATACCTGCCCGATGAAATGGCCGTGGAGGCGCCCTTTTTTGGAAAGAATGTTCAAAGTATGTTGAAGCTCGGTCGCGCTCAAGGAGTAATAATGGCTGCCGCTCTCTTTAAAGACATTCCCGTTGAGGAATACTCTCCACGGAAAATTAAGCAAAGTATTACCGGTAAGGGCGGGGCCAGTAAAGAACAAGTTTATGCTATGCTTGAGCGAAGTTTCGGTCACAAAATCGAAACCCGTTACCTAGATGCCAGTGATGCCTTGGCGGTAGCGCTTTGTCATCATTACCAAGCTAGTAATCCATTGCTAGGCGGTGCCAAGGCAAAATCTTGGGATCAGTACTTAAAACAGAATCCCGACCGAAAGGCTTAGTTGATATAGGAGGCAATTTTTAATGCTACCGCTTCCATTTCCTCTGCAGGAAACTGCATTTTGGCTCGACTGAAATCGATATCGCTCACATTGTTGATTGGCACCAGGTGAACATGGGCATGCGGCACCTCCAAACCAATAACGGCCACCCCCACTCTTTCACAGGGAATTGCTTTTCCAACTGCTTGAGCAACTACTTTACTGAAACTCATCAAACTTAAATAGTCGGCTTCGGGCAGATCAAAAAGATAGTCTACCTCCCGCTTGGGCACAACCAAGGTATGTCCGATGTGCAAAGGCGAAATATCCAAAAAGGCATAGGCCGTCTTCGTTTCGCCTATTTTATAGGAAGGAATCTCACCCTTAATTATTTTGGAAAAGATACTCGACACCTTAATCGAATTTGATGTCCATTATTTCAAATTCCATCTTAGCCGCAGGGGTTTGAATTTCGGCAACATCGCCAACCTTCTTTCCGGTTAGTCCCTTCCCAATTGGACTGTTAATTGAAATCTTCCCATTCTTTAAATCAGCTTCACTCTCGCTAACCAACTTATAAGTCATTGTAGCCTGATTGCGCGTGTTTTTAATGGTGACAGTAGCCAATACCATTACCTTGCTTGTATCAAGCTTAGAGCTATCCATTAAGCGTGCATTGGAGAGTGTTTCTTCCAGTTTGCTTATTTTCATTTCTAACAAGCCCTGCGCTTCTTTGGCAGCATCGTACTCTGCATTTTCGGAGAGATCACCTTTATCTCTTGCCTCAGCAATCTGTTGTGAAATTTTAGGACGCTCCACGGACTTCATGTGTTCTAGGTCCTTCTTTAACTTTTCGAGTCCTTCTTTACTATAATAACTTACTCCCATGCGGTAATTGTTTAAACGCAAAAAAGACCTCAAAGAGGTCTTTTCTGCTAGGCAAAGATACCTAATAATATCTATTCTTTCAAAGTGCTTAGAGCACGATAGAAACGCCAATACTATGCACCCCGCTAAACATGTCGGTACTGCGATAAGCGTAATCCAATTGGAAGGAATTGTCATTGTCCTTAGAAAGTGGCACATCAAAAGACACACCAGCATTTAGGCCATTAAAAACAGTAGTAGTTTCCGCATAAGTACGATTATCGAAGAAATTGTAACCGGCTCTAACCGATACGATCTCTTTCCAAGAATACTCGGCACCAACAGTATAAATATCCTTCTCGAAGGAATTAGACTGGAAGGCACCTGCTACGGTAAGGCGTTGCTGATCGAATTCGAAATCATAGCTACCGCCAATGGTTAGCGTCGCTGGCAATTCGAAGTCCTCGCTGCGCTCGTTGTATTCTTGCGAATAACCGCCCTGGGGAACCACAAGGGTTAAGGACTGACCTTCTCCTTCATATTGAGCCGATGGTCCAATATTCTTAAGGGTAATTCCGAACTTCATTTGATCCCTGGCCCCAGTTATATACTGAACACCCGCATCAACACTAGCTGAAGTTACATTCATATCCACCATGCTGGTTGAGTAAATTTTAATATTCACTCCACCTCGGATAGCTTCGGTAAATTTCTGTGCATAGCCCAAACCAATAATGGCGGTAGAAGGACTAATCGTTCCAATTCCACCTTCGGGACTAGAAACTGTAGTACGTTCCCAAGAACCATAATCGAAGGAAACGAAACTGGCAGCTAAAACACCATTGTCGCCAACAGACTGGTTGAATCCAGCGGCATTAATTCCGATACCTGCTCCTACGAGCCATTGAGTATTTACGAAGCTAACTTCCGTTCCATTGGTATTAGCAATACCTGCGATATTGATGAAGCTTGATTCCACCCCAGTAACCCCGGCGATGTTTACTCCTCCCCAACCCGCGGATCTTGCCCATGGATTAATTAACAATTCTGGAGCACCCGCTTGTCCTGCACGCTGTGGGTTTCCGGCATATGCCGCGCTTACCATCCCAAGGAGGCAAATTGCGGTTGCGATCTTTTGAAAATATTTCATCGGTTGATAATCGTTAATTCGTTCTTAGAATGCGTTAAGGTCAACTGGACGAAGACTACCCATCCATTTCACAACTTTTTGCCCAATTGGTCCAGCATCAATATGGATCATATAGATACCACTGGCAATCGGAACATTGAAATCATTCTTAAGATCCCATTCAATGAAAGTAGCACTATTGTCTTTGGAAATGTTCCGTACTAAGGTACCATTCGGCATGAAGATGTTAATCTCACAACGCTCTGGCAAATTAGTAATCTTTACAATATTGTCAAGCTGTCCATCTTCATAGGCAGAAGATCCATAATATGGATTAGGAACCACTCTAATATTATCCAAAGCACTTTGCGCAATTTCCAGATTATTATCCACTACAGAGTAGTCGGTAATATCGAATTCATATAAAGGGTTTCCATTGTTCGCTGCGGTAGCAGTTTGACCAAATGGGCTTTGTACACGAATTTGAACTTTCGCTTCAGTAGGAATATCACGATAGTCGGTAAAGATATACTCATTACTCGAAAGCATTCCGATAGAACACCAAGTCATTGCACCCCAAACGCTTGTACGGGTTAATGAACTATTCATGTTCTCAATTTCCTCTTTCATCGGGTAATCATCAATCGCATCACCTTGATAGGTCAAATCCTTCATGGTCCCGCGGAAGTCGGCAGAATCTGCTAGAACATAAATTACATGCATTCCACCTAAGGCGATGGTTCCTAGCTTCTGCGTGAAATTAGCAGTTGGGTTCCAAAGCATGTCATCTCCATTCTCACTCTTTAACCAAGAGTTCTCGGCAATTACTAGGTTCAAACGATTTCCTGTTTCCACATTATAAGCATAACCAGGGAAGAAACTCCATCCAGTTGAGCTTGGATCTGGCACTAATGAACCATCAGAAGCCTTGTTTAAGGAAGTTCCAGCGCGTAGGCGGAAGGTTTGAACAGCACCTTCATTTGCATCCGGGAAGTTCCCCATCTCAATTACTGGTACACGTGACCATTTGCTAGGGTCTGGACTAAGAACGATATCGATGTTCGGTAATTCCGAAATTGGATACATGCGATTAAAGTTAGTTCCATCACGTAATGGGTAGCCAGGGCTTTGACGGAAGGCTGGCTCTGTACTTGGTGTTCCGGCTAAAGGCACATTACTTGCTAAAGCAACAGGACCCCAAGTTCCGCCAAGCACATTCTCGAACTCTCCTAATGGATCAACATTATTATCACCTGCGGTATGATCATTATAATAAACCGTAGGTAGGTTGTCATTATCGGTGATATCATTAGAACCTGCCAGAAGCCAGTTGGTAGGGTTTTCTGCATCAGTATCCGCAATACCCGAGAACCAAGGTTTAGTAGGATCTGCAAAGGTTAATGTTGCACCAACAACACCATTATTGGTTGAGTTTTCACGCTCAAAACCTGGAGCAATAGCATCATTAACATTAATGGAGAAACCTAAGGATTGTCCACTTGCAGAATCAATTACAATCTGCTCTGTTCTAAAGTCTATGCTGGTTGCACTTTGTGCGATGACTTGGCTATCCTCATCAAGTAGGGTCCAAGTGCGCTCCCCACTGAGATCGTTAAAGCGCAATTGATACTTTCCTTTGTACAAATCCCCAACGGAATAAGGATCTACGATTTTCACTTCAACCGGACCGGCGCCACTTTCGTAAACGATTCTTTCCGTTCCATAGGTGCTTAGGATTTCTTCTTCCGTCTCAGCATTAACCGCTAGGAAATTACTTCCATTACCATTTCCGCTAATTCGCGTTACAGGAATTAAATCTCCCCACTGCGCATTTAATGCAGTACCATTATTGCGATTCTCCGTTTTACTCGGTGTACCTAAATAAGGCTTGGAAGCATTACCAATATTACGACGACCAGCTAGGTAAGGCGTTTTCTGCGCATTGGCATTATCACCCGTATTACCTGGATTAAAGGTCTTATAGTTGTTGTGTGCGTAAGCAATAAGGTAGAAGAAATAGTCCCTATTATTAATTAAGGTACGATCGCCTTCTGCGAAAGCATCTTCCGTTACGCGGTAGCTTAATACAATGCCATCGTCATTGGCCTCCAGGGTCATATCCGTTGGCGTTAATGGGTTACCCACTAGGTCTGGAGTTTCGGTGTAATTAACCAGTTGAGCAATACCATTCTTCAAATCCGATTGAGCAATTAAGCGAGACTGAGAGATATCGTAAAGATTATCTACCCCAACATCACCATTTTCTACTTGGAATAATTGGAAACCTTCGAAGATATAATTGAAATAGCCCGCATTAAATGCACTATCCAATTGTGTAGCATCCCAATTTGATTCTGGTGGAATACGTGGATCACGCTGAGAATAGTAAACCGTTCCTGGTGTAAATGGATTTAGGATATTGATAACCAATTCCTGATCTAAAGAAATGATCTCCAAGTTAGGGGTAAATGGTCCATCAAGCACTTGGAAACAGTTATCAAATAATTGTTGTGCTTTATCATCAGCCACGATTACATCATTTACCGAGGCAAATAGATCTTGCGAATTGAAATTACGAGCCCAAACGGAACCAGTAGTAATAAAGTTAATCGCTCCCGGAGCTAATGAGAATGGTCCTGCACAGTGCAAGCCACGCTTATCCGCCTGATTGTTTGGAGATTCCCACCAATCAATCGGCGCAAATGGCTCATAAGAACCAGTCGTATCAATAGATAAACCTGGGTAAGCAAAACGAGTTTGAACTAAGGCAGGATCTAATGAGTAACCATCACCATTTGCGGTTTGGCCCTTACCTGAAGGATTCTCAATTACTAGTGGACGACCGTCCTTCCAAATACTATTTAATAGATTGTAAAATTCCTGAGCCGTGTTTGGATCAGTTGTTCCAGATGGTCCGTTAAAGTTACTGGCATTGTTATAATACATAAAACCAGACATGATGATACGCTCATTAACGCCTGTGGTAGGATCTTCCGCTACACAAACACCATCGATACGCACCCCATCAACACAACCATCACGATCATCATCAAGGCCATTAAAATAATCTGCGAAAGGTCCTTGGAAGAAGTCAAATCCCACTGCTGGAGGATTGGCTCCGTATCCTAATGCACCTTCGTCATCGTTATCACCATTATATACATATCCCAAACCACGAGCAATGTCGGATCCGATGATATCATCAAATGGGTTTCCTAAATCCGCATCAAACCAAGTTCCGAAGTAAGTATCTCTTAAGCGGAAAGTAGAACGGTTTAAGATTCTATAGTTGTTGAAGGTCATGTTATTCACCTCATCATTCGCGGTAAAAGCGAAGGCCTGAGCACGAATTTCAAAACCTAAAGCTGCCGCTTGAGTTTCGGTGTGGATGTTACCTTTATCATTATAAACCCACCAGATGGTTTGATCACCATAAAGTAGATCAACTTCCTTAGCTTGACAATCCGCTTCACGTGTGAAATCATAACCGGGGTAATCCCACTCATAATCATATAGGCCTGGGATACCATTGGTATCGGATTCTACGAAAGGAGCTAATTTATAAGGTAGTTCAGCATTTACACCATTACCTGGCCAATCCTGAATGCTTTCTGGAATATTACCACTGTAACCAGGATATCTTGCTTCTGGATCACAAGTTGGATCTTCTTTACAAGCAATCCACGCGGCATGCAATTCCACCTCGCTGCGGAACACCATCCAGTGACGGTCATACTCTTGACAAGTTCCTTCATCAATAGAAGCATTGTCATCTAAAGGTCCAGGCCAATAATCCACACCATCTTGACGGTAGGTCATTGCTGCGAGCTTTAATTGGTCGGCATCATCGATACCTCCAAGCCAAAG
Source organism: Bacteroidota bacterium (assembly GCA_024742495.1). Classification (GTDB taxonomy): domain Bacteria; phylum Bacteroidota; class Bacteroidia; order Flavobacteriales; family Schleiferiaceae; genus Croceimicrobium. The sequence continues at coordinate 14,185 of JANSYJ010000002.1, read as the reverse complement.
TGCTCCCGCAAACATTGAATGCCTATTGGATCCTTTTGGCACCTCATACTGGGCATCATTTAAATCCCACCACATATCTCCTCCACCGAGGATACGGGCCCGTACATTGTTAATATTCAAGTCGGTTTGAGCAGTAGCAGGGGCACAACCCTCTGCTAAGGCTTCCAAAGCCGATTTGTTTTTGTTGTTCTTCGCCGGTTTTTCCTTTGCATCCAATCCGGTAATTCCTACCGCAAGCACAAGGGCGAATGTTAAAAAGCTTCTGATTTTCATACAGCTATTTAATTATTTCTAAAAGTTATAAGCAACTCCCAAACGTACGCGACGAGGTAGGGAAAAGTTAAAAGGACTGTTCATTACTCTGTTGTAAAGATCTACATAAGCTTGCTCGCTTACCTGACCTTGAATTTGAGCCTGACCAGCCTGGGAGGCTAAGAAGCCATCATCATCCGGGCTACCGGTAAATGGGTATACAGATACTACGTTACGCGTATCGAAAAGGTTTAAGATCTGTAAGTAAACATCAACGCTTTTAGTTGCGCTCTTACCGAGCATAAAGCTCTTGTTAATTCTAGCATCGAAAGTTACTTGCCATGGCAAACGAGAACCGTTAATCTGTCCTTCAGTTTGAGCAGAACCAGAAGCAGAAGCGGTTACAGCATAAGCGCGATCACGACGAGTATAAGGACGACCAGATAAAGCGTTACAAGTAACGTTAACACCAAAGTTCTCAAGTAATGGCTTGCCATTCCAACGAGGTCCTTTGTAACGAGGTCCACGGCCATATCTCCAATCAAGACGTACTAAAATTTGGTGACGATTATCGTAATCGAAAGGTAAAAGCGTACGTAATGAAGCGGCACCTGCACGGGCTAAGTTAGCACCAGTAGTTGCACTAGAACCAGTACCATCAGCAAACTGTAAGGTATAGTTCGCATCAATCTTGATGTTCTTAGTTCTGCGTAATTCATACTCCAAGGTGAAACCTTTTACGGTACCAAAGTCACGGTTACCATAAGCGATATAGGTAATCGGATAAGCCTCTGGATAGTTAATAGCTTGTAGTAAGTCTCTAAGCTCACGATAGAAAGCCGCTAATTTTAAAGCCGACTTTTTAGAAAGCATTTGCTTAAAGGCCATTTCGTATTCAGTGGTACGCTGTGGCTTCAAGTTAGGATTGTTTAAGATTCCACCATTATCTAAGAAACTAAGTCCTAAGTAATCAAATGGATCTAAACGTGATAATCCAGTAGTTGGGCGTTGCGCCAAAACATCATAATGGAAAATAAAGATCGCCTCATCCGTAATTGGGAAGTTGAATGCAATACGTGGCATTACTACTACCTGAGGATCATAATCTACAAATGACTCAGCTGGAATATCGCGACTTCCGCTAGTTCCATCCCCTGGAGGGCTTACTAAGAAAGGCTTGATACCACCACCTGCTGCATCAGACAATTCACCTGGATCGGTTAAAGGCTCACCCTGGGCATTAAAGAACTGATCACCATTACGGTATCCAACAATTTGAGCATTCCCATACTCGAAGCTGCTTACATAAACTGCATAATCCTGACCTACACTTGCAGGAACGCTGCTTCTTTCCTCAGCGCCAAGCGGAGAGTTAGGTAAATCGGCAACAGTATAATAAGGATACAGAATATAAGGGTCTCTGAGTACATCCTGATTTAAGTCAAAACGGTCAACACGTAAACCAACATTAAAGGTAAGGTCACGGAAAGCGAACTGATCTTGAATATAACCAGCAATATAAATTGGCTGGAAGGCTCCTACTGGACGAGTGTAACGACCATTCTCATCACGAGCAGTGAAGAAATCAGATACACTTGGGTTACCACTAGAAATGTTTCCTAAGTAATCGTATCCATAGTAGCTTACATACTGAGTAGCACCTGGGTTTACTAATTCATTGGCAGAGAACATATCCAAACGCAATACGCTTGGGTCTATATTATCAATATTGATTTGATCTACTCCGCGAGGATCCAAACCTAAAGCACGTCGTACTTCTTCCGAAAACTGTGAAGCTTCCTGAGGATTGTAGGTGTAGTTATAATTAATAGTATCCTGGTAGTTTCCAAACTGATCATAAACAGGAATAGGATTCTCCAAGTCTAACTGTGAGTTTGGACGGTTTTGTAATAAACGCATGTTATTCCATAATCCTGAAGCTCCAAGAGAATAGGCGCGGTCAATACGCTGCTCATACTCAAATCCCATAATTAAGGAATGGTCCTTAATATCGAAGTTGGTAGAAGCGGTTACCCTAAACTGACTGGTGCGACCCACATTGTAGTTACCTTGCTGAGTACCAACATTGCTCCACAAACCGTATACGCTTCTAGGGTTGCTACCATTAACAGGCATTCCATATCCTTGTACCTCTTCAATAGAAGAAGCGTTAATTCCAGGATTATTAGCTGCGATATCGAAGAATGAAGTCATGTAGTTATCGCGGATAGGATTAACGCCACCAGGAGTGTAATTAATTCCTAAATCGAAATCACCTACATAACGGAAACCATCAATAGTTTGTCCGTTAATACTATCTGTTCCAAACACATAAGCAGGAAGAGTAGTAATGTCGTACTTACCAGTATAACCGTAGTTAAAGAAGTTCTTGCCATGATCTACATCCGAAGTCTCACCAAAGGTTCGGGTATAATCCACCTGAACAGTATAATAAGCATTCTTAATTAGGCTGCTGTTATTCTCATCTTCATCCGGATTGCGGAAAGTTTGCTGGAATCTAGCGTAAGCTTGCCAGTCCGAATCCACACGACGCATATTATTAGAGAAGTTGAATACGTGATTTCCGAAGCTCGCATTGCGATCATCGCTGTAAACCAAACGACCACCTACGGTAAGGGTAGTGTTTTGTGAAGTTTTAAACTGCACGCTACCGTTAAATCTCATACTATTAGCATAAGAATTTGGACGTTGCCAAATGTTGCTAATATCGTCTTCAGTTACGAACTCGGAGTTCATAATGATGGTACGACCACCGGGATCAACACTAATAGGATTTCTTTCCAAACTCGCCAATAGATCTGGATCTAATTGTAAGTAAGGAATATCCGATGGTACTGGACGGGGTTCTTCTATATATAAGAACTCTGAACTGAATAAGAAGCCGATTACAGATTCTTTCGATTTCGCACCGCTGGCATTCGTTTTCTCACGCATCCAAATTGGACCACCAATAGTAAAGGCACCCAAGTTGTAGTTCTGACCATCAATAACGGGTTCACCGTTAGCTTTAGTCATATACTTAAATGGCATAGAGGTAAGAATCTCTGCAGTACCAAAGAACTCACTAGAAGGACCTTTAGTAGTGGTGTTAATTACACCACCAATCGCATCACCATATTGCGCCGGTAATCCACCAGTAATAACCTCGGTTTGAGCAATTGCCGCTTGAGGAATACTCACGCTACCACGAACTTTAACCCCGTCGATAAAGTACACCGTACCTTCACCACGAGCACCACGAATACTGGTATTACCAGCGGCATCCTGGGTTACACCTGCAGCCTGACCAGCCACAGAGGTAATGTCCCGAACGGCCATATTCTGAATGTCCTTGGCTGTGGTAACTTTAGAACTCTTACTCCTATCAATAAGAGGAGCCTCATATTCAATTACAACCTCACCGAGCATCGAAGACTCTGAGTTCAGTTTAAAGTTAAGGAAGGTTGGGCTGTTAGGTGCCACATCCACATTGGTCTTAGTAGATTTCGAATAACCAATAAAGGTTACTTCCACCGTATAAGAGCCCGCATTCACAGGGTTAATATTATACTGACCGTCTAAGTCAGTGGTTCCACCTGTGACTAATGCGCCACCACCATCTTTAATTGCAATGTTTGCAAATGGTATTGTTTCACCAGAAATGGCATCTGTCACTGTTCCCCGTAATGAACCGGGTCTTTGCTGTGCTACAGCAAGTGTGCTAAAAGTGACGAATAGCAGTAAGAGTAGTTTCTTTCCCATACTATTTTTCGGTTAATGAGATCCCTCCTTGGGTTTTAAGGGCCGTAAATATAAGTTAATCGAGGACTGCGGCAAAGCCCTTAACCCGAGGTATCGTCTACTTTATTAATAATTTCTTGAAAATGAACCCTTAAGTGTTAACATAATTTTAAGAATAAGTTCGTAAGCACTAAAATTTTTTGCTTTGTTATCAGTTAATTGTCTCAAAAAGCTTCAATTAGCATCATGTTTAAGCGCTTCTTACTTCTTTTGACCATCATTTTATTATCGGTTGCCTCCGCTTGTGAAAAAAACACCCAGAGAGATTTCCCTTTTATCAGTTTCGATGAATATATCTATCTCAATAACCCCTCGAACATTGAACTTCAAAATCCTGGCGGAGCGGTAATTACGTCTGGAGGCTATCGTGGTTTAATCATCTTCCGACGTTTTATAAATAATGATGTGCGCGACTTTGCCGCTTATGACCGCGCCTGCCCTACTCATTATGAGGAAGACTGTTCTTTACTAGAATTAAGTGAGGATCGCGTATTTGCTGAATGCCCTTGTCACGGCGAAAAATACCTGCTGTTTGACGGCTCCCCTGGAGAAGATGCAGTTATTTCCATGGTGGAGTATCAATGTACCTTTGATGGCAGCCTCATTCGGGCGCGGAATTAGTCGCTCTATTAAGCACGAGATAGAACTCCGCTTAGAAAGGCATAAAAAAACCCTGACTGTTTATGGTAAACAATCAGGGCATATAATAGGACTATTTTTTTCTCTAGTCTGCTAAGATGATCACGCGATCTTTTTGAACTTCCACAACACCGCCTTTCACTTCCATTCGCAATACTTTGTCATTGCTCTTATCGGAAACGATAGCACCATGCAGTCCATCGATGCTTTGCGATGAATTTGGAATATCAATTTTCACCTCACCCGCCTGTAGGGTGCTAATCATGGGAGCATGCCCATTTAGAACTTGAAACAATCCCTCTTTACCCGGTAAGCGAACTGCATCCACTTCACCTTGAAAGATTTTAGATTCGGGCGTAATGATTTCTAAATTCATAATGATCCTCTTAAAGCATTAAGCTTGAGCAGCGTCGGCAAGCATTTTCTCACCAGCCTCGCGCACTTCTTCAATGGTTCCTTTAAGGTTAAAGGCCGCTTCTGGATAATCATCCATCTCACCCTCCATAATCATTGTGAAACCTTTAATGGTATCCTCAATGCTTACAAAAACTCCTGGTAAACCAGTAAACTGCTCTGCTACGTGGAACGGCTGAGAAAGGAAACGCTGAACTTTACGTGCACGCGCTACAATCATTTTATCTTCTTCAGAAAGTTCGTCCATACCAAGGATGGCGATAATATCCTGAAGTTCCTTGTAACGCTGAAGGATTTCCTTAACGCGCTGTGCACAATTGTAATGCTCATCGCCAATAATCTCTGGCGCTAGAATTCGTGAAGTAGAATCCAAAGGATCTACCGCTGGGTAAATACCGAGGGCGGCTAGTTTACGAGAAAGTACCGTAGTTGCATCTAAGTGAGCAAAGGTTGTTGCCGGAGCCGGGTCAGTTAAATCATCCGCTGGTACATATACCGCCTGAACCGAAGTAATGGATCCGCTTTTGGTAGATGTAATACGTTCTTGCATTGCTCCCATCTCTGTTGCTAGGGTAGGCTGATAACCTACAGCTGATGGCATACGACCTAAAAGAGCCGATACCTCAGAACCTGCTTGAGTAAAACGGAAGATATTATCTACGAAGAAAAGGATATCGCGACCAGCGCCATCTCCCTCACCATCGCGGTAGTATTCTGCTAGTGTTAAACCAGATAATGCTACACGAGCACGAGCACCGGGAGGCTCATTCATTTGACCAAATACGAAAGAAGCTTTTGACTCCTTCATATCCTCTGGACTTACTTTGCTAAGATCCCATCCTCCATTTTCCATGGACTCTAAGAAATCATCACCATATTTAATAATACCAGATTCAAGCATTTCACGAAGAAGGTCATTACCCTCACGAGTACGTTCTCCTACACCGGCAAATACTGAAAGTCCTCCGTGACCCTTGGCAATATTGTTAATGAGCTCTTGAATAAGAACCGTTTTACCAACACCAGCACCACCAAATAAACCAATTTTACCACCCTTGGCATAAGGCTCAATCAAATCGATCACCTTAATCCCCGTGAAGAGAATTTCGGTTGCGGTAGAAAGGTCTTCAAATTTTGGTGCCTCGCGGTGAATAGGCAAGCCGTTTTCCTTGTCTAATTGTGCTAAGCCATCAATTGAATCGCCAATCACATTAAACAAACGACCGCGAATTCCTTCTCCGGTAGGCATCTTAATCGGGCTACCAGTGGCAATCACTTCTTGCCCACGTTGCATCCCATCGGTGGAATCCATCGCGATGGCACGAACGGTATCCTCGCCAATGTGCTGTTGCGTTTCTAATACTAATGATCCGCCGTCAGCACGAGTAACGTGAAGGGCATCGTAAATTTTAGGAAGCTCTGCATTGGTGGTGTCAAAATATACATCCACTACCGGTCCAATGATTTGAGCGATTTTTCCAACTACTTGAGACATGAGCTACAATTTATAACAGGCTTAAGCCTTTGTCTTAATTTGCGGCAAAATTAGTCCATTTATTGTTAATTAAAAGGAGCACGACAGAATTTTAATTTGGCTAATTTTGAACAGTTAACTAACAAGAGGTGATTTTCGCTTCTGAGTTGGTCAAAAACACTGAAAATTTGAAAGTTTACTATTCGATCGATGACTTTCAGAAACTGGAGAAGGCGGTGGTCACCACTGGAACTTTCGACGGTGTGCACCAAGGTCATCGAAAAATATTGTCACAATTAAACCGTGTGGCTAAAAATTCTGGAGGTGAAAGCGTATTGTTAACTTTCTTCCCTCATCCGCGCATGGTTCTGCAGCCGGATTTAGATTTAAAATTGATCAATTCGCAAAATGAAAAAATTGAATTGCTCAAATCAACGGGAATTGATCATCTTATCATTCACCCTTTCACTACGGAATTCTCCAGAACCAGTTCTTTAGATTTCGTTCGCAATATTCTGGTCAATCAAATTGGAGCTAAAAAATTGGTAATTGGCTATGATCATCACTTTGGCCGCAATCGCGAAGGGAGCTTTGAGCACCTTAAAGAATACGGGCCACTTTATGGTTTCGAGGTAGCCGAAATTTCGGCTCAGGATGTGGATGACATTACCGTGAGCAGTACTAAGATTCGCAAAGCCATTGAAAGCGGTACCATTGAAATTGCTAATCAGTATTTAGGCTACTCCTTCCCCTTAACAGGTATGGTTGTAGAAGGTGAAAAAATTGGCTCCACCATCGGCTTCCCCACCGCCAATGTTCGGTTGCGTGATAATCTAAAAATCGTTCCGGCCAATGGGGTTTATGCCATCAGCGCAAGCTTTCCCTCTCAAAGTGAGCAGGGCATGGTAAAGGGCATGTGTAATATAGGTATACGACCAACTTTTGGCGGCAAATTCCAAACTATTGAGGCCCACCTATTCGATTTTCAAGCAGACCTTTACGGTCAGGAAATAAGCCTTCATTTTCATCGCTTACTAAGAAGGGAAATGCGCTTTAATGGCGCCGAACAATTAAAAGAACAATTAAAGTCTGATGAGGCTGCTGCTCGCGATTTTCTTGCTAAGCTCTAGTCTGCATGGGCAGTCGAGGCTAAAGGCTTTTTTAGCCTCGGAAGATCGCTCTAGCCTAGAACGTATCGACCTCAGTCGCTGCAAGCTAAGCGAAGTACCACCGGCTTTAAAAGAATGCACTGAACTTCGAGAGCTGGATCTTTCTAAAAACGACATAAAAGAGCTACCGCTTTTTTTTAAAGATTTTAAGCGCTTGGAGATTTTAAGGCTCAGTAAGAACCAGCTTACATCGGTGCCCGAAATTCTGAGTCTTTGTCCAAATTTACGTGAGCTACATATTGATCAGAACCCCATAGATAGCATTTCGGCTAGTATTTTATCCTTTAGCAAGCTCGAAATTCTAGATTTATGGGATTGTGAAATAAAATACATCAGCCCTCAAATCTGTCAGCATCAAAGTTTGAAGGAGCTGGATATTCGTAGGAACTTCTTGGGAACGCGGGATTTAACCTGGCTATTTGATTGCCTAAGCAATACCGAGATAAAATCTACTTGGGGTTGCGACTGCGATTAGGAGCGATAGCCAAATCGATTTAAATCGCGATCACTACTACGCCAATCCTTACGCACTTTCACAAATAAGTCTAGAAAGATTTTCTTTTTAAAGAAGGATTCCATCTTCTTACGCGCACCAGTACCCGTCTTCTTTATCATTTTCCCGCCGGCGCCAACGATAATTCCCTTTTGGGTGTTTCGTTCAACATAGATGTTTGCGCGAATCCGAATAATACTGTCCTCTTCCTTAAATTCCTCCACCTCAACTTCTACAGCATAGGGTATTTCCTTAGAGTAGTTTAATAGGATTTGCTCGCGTACCATTTCTTCAACAAAGAAACGTTCATTGCGATCGCTTAGATCCGATTTATCATAATAAGGAGGGCTTTCTGGAAGCAGCTCTTTTAGGCGATCGAGCAGCATATCGGTATTAAAGTCTTTAAGGGCCGACATTGGTAAAATGGCAGCACTAGGGAATTCCGAATGCCAATAAGCCACCTCTTCCTCCAGCTTAGGCTGATCAATGGTATCGATCTTATTTAGAATAATAAAAACCGGCTCCTTAACCTGCTTAAGCTTTTGATACACCTGTTCATCTTTTAACGATCGGATTCCCGGCTCAACCAGATAGAGGAATACATCAGCATCCTCAAAAGTGGATTGAACGAAATCCATCATTCTTTCTTGCAAAGCATAGGCTGGCTGGATAATACCAGGTGTATCCGAGAATACAATTTGATAATCCTCACCATTCAACAGGCCCAAAATGCGGTGCCGTGTAGTTTGCGCTTTTGGTGTGGTAATGGATAGTTGCTCTCCAAGGAGGGCGTTTAAAAGGGTAGATTTCCCCACATTGGGGTTCCCTATAATATTTACGTAACCGGCGCGGTGCTTCATGTTTTTTCTTTAACCTTAACCGCTATACCATTTTGGATTAATCCCAGGGCCCGGTTAAAATGCTTTATATCTCGATAGCCAATCAGATGTTCCTTAAAGGTAAAGACAATTTTCAGGTAATACTGTGTTTCTGAAATTTGCTTTTTTTCAAAAGATACATCTACAACTTTCGATAAAAATGGATCTAAAAGCTCCACCTCCAGATCAAAAGGAGTAGTTGAATTTATATCGAAACGAAATTCTGCTTCGTAGGGCAAAGGTAAGGCAGTATAGAACACCGGTGCCTCTTTCTTTGCATTACCCCGATATATATTATGGGTAGATCGCAATGCTCGAGCGTCGCTGAGCTTCAACTCGAGGTGGCGGTAAAACTGCCAATGAGAAGATTTATTCACTCGACTAAAAGCGTGTTTATTAAAGACGCCATTATTGCGTTTCACATTTTCACTGGCATTAACGGCGTCAAAGGCACTATCTGGCTCCAGCAAATAAGCGTGGTACATTTTATTTCTAAAAGCTCCAAAAAGCTCATAGGATTCCCTGGTATTAATCCTTTTTTCAGCAAAGTCCAGATCAATCCTAACCAATTTCTTAAAACCATCCTGGCTGGGTGGATTATAAGGCAGCGTAAGGGTATGGATGGATTTCTTATCCAAATCGAAAACGGCCGCTTGCCCACCGGAATAGTCGGAGGGAAAATGATCTACTTCATAGAAATTACCTAAATAGGGGCCTAGTAAAGTAAAATGAAACTTCCCGCTCTTGTCCATGAAGCCCATGGCCATAGCTCCAAATTGCTTGGTAGAGATAAAATCCTCGGCAAAAGGCCCCATCCGCTTAACTTTAAGCATCATCGGCAATACTGGGTAATTGCGCTTAGCGAAGTAATCATAGTAAAACTTAGAAAGTAAACTATAATGCATAAAATCCATCGGGGGAGCGTATAGGAATTGAAATTGCTTGACCACAAAATCATTAACCCCAGCATTAAGCTTCATCACTCCGTCTACAATCGAAAGACTAGTATCTTGGGCCAGGCTATCTATGTAGTTCTCCAGTTTTTCCACATTGTCCATTACCCCTTCTTGAGCTCCCATGGCTGAGAATGAGCGAAGCTCCATTAAATAGTCCCAGAGGTATTCATTTCCAAACTGCTGCACCAATTGCATTTGTGAGGACCAATAGATTCTTAGACCAAAGGAAAGGTTATCAAAGTTTTCAAAATCGCTGTAATCATATATATCTCCCTTATAAAAAGTAGAACCTACATAGTCGAACCAATCTTCATGAACCTCCCCTTTATCATAATCCATAACATGGCGCCAATCCAACTCTACAAAGGGATTGATTCCCATTCGAACATCCATTCCATTAAACTGAGGTTCGGGCCCTAAGCCCTTGGCCGAAAAACGGTAGGTATGGCGTCCCCTTCCTATACTGTCTGCTACCTGTACCACGGGACTATGGTGGTAAACCAAATTTCTATTCTTTCGAAAAGAAACTTCTAGTATAGATTCCCCAATAGAATAGGCATCATTAAGCTTAACATACTCAGGGAGATGCACCCCTTCTAAACGATAAACCACCTCTACCACACAACCAAGCTCAGCGCCCTCTAAATGCATCACCGGTGCCGCTTTTGGAACAACTAGCAAGGCATTGGCGTTGATCAGTTGTTGGGATAAATCCCTTTTACTAGGTTCGAAAACCACTTTACCATCCTTCCACACTCGATAGTCTAAGGTGGTGATTCTACCGCCAAAAATTGATGGGCACATCAATATCCTATTTTGATCCAAAACCTTTTGCGATCCAATTTGGAAGGCATAATGTCGCTCTAGGGTTTCTCCCGAACGACCGGTTGTAGTGCGGAAAAATTCAAAGTGATCTCGACGAAAAAGGAAGTGCGCCGAGTCTTTATACTCTTGATACTCTAGAATGTGTTGATAGGGCTTATCATCCCAAGAAACAGTGCCGAAGATATAGGATTGTGCCTGAAGGCCACATACAGCCCCCAGCAACAGCAGAAAAGTTGCGAAGCGTTTCATTTTTGGTTCGGTTAATTGCTTGGCAAATATAAAAGGACTGATCAAAGGATTTCAACTATTCCCTATAGAGCTTTACGGTAACCGCCTCCTGAACTAGCTTTTGATACAAAAGGAAAAAATATACTTCCTCTTTGGGGAGGTAGTTCCTTTTAAGCTCTAGCGCCACGTTCAAATGATACAGCTTAGGCCCTCTTTGCTCCCATTCCACCTTCAGCTTAAAAACTGGATTATCCCAAAGCTCCTCTTTAAGAGGAAGTTCTAATTTGTAATTCAATGAGTCCTGTCCTTGAATAAGAAATTGCCAATTGGCATTAAAGGGCATGGGAAGAGCAAAGCTCCGGTCGTTAAAGGGTTGAGCGATAATCGACCGCGCTTCATTTAGCTTTAAAGCGAGATTAATGGTGTCTTCAATTTTCAGGGATTTACTCTTGTATACCTGAATAGAGTCATTAAGTAAGCCATTGTATAATAGCTGGTTGTTGGTAAAACTCAATTGATCCTTGGCAGAATCGCTTCTTAAATAAGCTGAAGCTAGGATGGATTGAAAGGCCCCCTTGAGGTGAAGGGTATCACGCAATACGAAGCGCTTTAAAATTGGTTTGAACTCCACCTTATAGTGATGCGAAAAACCGTGATCTTCTCGATTCACTGCTGGCAAAGACACAATACTAGGATTGACACTATCCCGATCAAAAAGCAAGGCTCTACCCCCTTGTAAGTCGGGAGGACATTGGTTAATGTGATAAAACTGACCAAAGTAAGGTCCTGGGAAAACAAATTGCCAAGCTGCATCTGGTCCCTCCCGATAGGCCAAACCACGAGCATAAGCCGGCCAAGGTGATACATAATCCAAATCGGGTAGGCCTGCACGTTTAGGGTAATAAAGCGCTAAACGATATTCCTTTTTGAAGTACTTAAAAAGAGATTCATAATGCGAGCAAAGCAAGCCGTACTCGGCAAAGAGTGGCGGTGCAACCGGCATTTGTTTAAGATAAGCCAAGGAGGCCTTTTTCTGACTTCTATAAATCATCTGCAGGGCAGTATCGAAATCTGGAACGGCATTCTCCTCAATAATCAAATCCAGCTTCTCCTCTACTTTTAGCCAACGGTTGGCATAAACCTGACTTAAACGCCAGCGACCTTCCGCATAATTCTGATTCTGATAAAGGCTTTCTGGTCGTTCATGGAAATAGCGTACTGGTCTAATCCAAGAGCCATAATATTGCTGAATTCCAAATTCATAGTCCAGCGAATTTTTATAAACCGCATAATCTCGAAGATCACCTTCATAAAAAAGGTTTTCGAGAACATTTTCCCACTTTAGGTTTTCTTCACGATCATAAATAAAAACCTGATCCAACCAATCGACCTTAACGTGGGGGAATTCTGCTGGCAGGGTGCTAAGGCCCAGCTCGGGGCTGATGGCTGGGATTTCTAAGAGTTCAAAATTGTAAAACAAATTGTCGAAGACCTTTTTCTCCGAAGCTTCCACCTCCTTGCTTGCCGAATATTTTAGGGGGTAAGCCGAGGTTATTTTTAGGCGCTGCACTGATTTATTTATGGGGAAGCTTTGGTGAAACCCCAGTTCATAGGGCATTGGAACACCATTAACACTAATCATGACTTCCACAATTTGCCCTGGCTTTAGGTCGGGAAACTGAATACTAAATGCGTAGAGTTTACCGCTATGTGGATCAGCTGATAGGGTATCTAAAAACTGATCCTTTAAACTGGACGCTCTCGCCTCATAGGCCAAGATATCGCCATCCCAAATTCTAAAATCAATATCTACTAAATTTCGGTAGTTAGGCAATTGAAAAAGCAGCTTCGACCAATTCTCAATAGACTCTAAGCTAGGGTATTGAAAGCGGGCGTAGTGATAATACCTTTCTCCTGTGCTATTGCTATTGCTGGGAAAATACTCCCGTAAAACGATATTCTCTACCGCCGAAAATTCTTGGATGCTGTAATCAAAAACTGGTCGTGGCCAGTCCCTCCAATTTTCCTCCCAGTATTCAGCCGTGTATTCCTTCTGCGCGGAAAGGCTGAGTCCCAAAAAAAGGAGGCTAATAAAGGCAGAGAGACTTCGGGTCATGGCTCTAAAATAATAGTTTTAGATATTCTTTTGTCAGTTTTTAAAAAGCTTTTATATTTGCCGCCCCTAACAGGGAAATAACATATCGCGGGGTGGAGCAGTTGGTAGCTCGTTGGGCTCATAACCCAAAGGTCGTAGGTTCGAGTCCTGCCCCCGCTACTAAGAAAGCCTTGAAGCAAATACTTCGAGGCTTTTTTCATTTAAAGCCGAGCCAAGCTTACTTAGGCGAAGGCTTACAAGGAAGAGCTTATCTCCGAAATGAAATTTTACCTCAATACTTCTAATCGTTGGGCTCTTATCCGCCCAAGGCGGACGTAGGTTTCAGCTAGAGGCTGACAAGCGAGTCCTGCCCCCGCTACTAAGAAAGCCTTGAAGCATTTGTTTCGAGGCTTTTTTCATTTGAACCCGAGCCAAGCTTGCTTAGGCGAAAGGTTTAAATGATAAAAGGCTAACCAAGCGAAGCGCGGTTTAGGCTTTCTTAGTATAGCCCCCCCCTTAGGACCGACCGAGCAAAGCGAAGGTCAATCCTGCCCCCGCTACTAGAAAAGCCTTGAAGCATTTGCTTCGAGGCTTTTTTCATTTGAACCCGAGCCAAGCTTGCTTAGGCGAAAGGTTTAAATGAAAAAAGGCAAACCAAGCGAAGCGCGGTTTGGGCTTTCTAAGTATAGCACCCCCCTTAGGACCGACCGAGCAAAGCGAAGGTCAATCCTGCCCTACTCATTTAATCCATATTCAGCCCAAGCTTGCTTTGGCGAAAGGTTTAAATGAATTTTATGAATACAACACGAGCACCCTCTCGGATAATGCTCAATTTATGTTCGTCACCTATGTTCTTTATTCCAAAAATTACGATCGCCTTTATATTGGCTTCACCTCCGACCTTATTCAGCGATTTAAGTCTCATCAGCATTTAGCCACCAAAGGATTCACTATTAAGTAT
>JANSYJ010000021.1 GCA_024742495.1 Bacteroidota bacterium | reverse complement strand
TGATGAAGGAGTCGACTTAGCGGCAGAAGAATTACCCGCTTGGCTAGCCTGTTCCCAAAGCTTGTATTGGGCTCAGCAAGGAGGGGTAAACTGCTCGGGATTAGAATTACTTTATTTCTACCACAGTGATTACCTTGGCTCCGTGGAGTTTGTAACCAATAACTTGTCCCGACTTTATGGAGGGATGCGTGGCGAGGCTTATCAACTTGCCCGAACAGCAAAGCTGGGCGGGTTTGCGAGTAACTATACTGCCTTTGGTAGTCGTTTTAGGTTTAACCCGCCTCCGCTATTGCGTTTTCGGGCGGGCCCGCTACCGCAATCGCGTTTTCGGGCAGGCGGTAAGGAATGGGAGGGCCAAGCGTTAAGAAATAGGCCAGTGGCCTATTTTAGCGCAGGAGCCAGGCTGCCGCGTTGGCGAGGAAACTACTATTATGGGGCGCGGTATGTAGTTTACCCCGAGCGCAGTCTCGGGGATCCTAAGATTAGTGTGTGGTTGAGTGTGGATCCGTTGGCGAGTGAGTTCCCGGGATGGAGCCCGTATAACTTTACAATGAATAATCCGCTTAATTTGGTGGATCCCGATGGCCTAAGTGCTAAGCCTCCTGTAAATGTAGAAGACTTCTTTGACCCAGGCAATACTTGGGATGATGATGACGGATCTTGGGTGCTGAGTGATGATTATGAGTGGATTCCTCAAGGAAATACACCTTATGAAGGTTCGACTCTACCTGAGTTGGAGATTGATGGAGGCTCGAAACCAGTCAGCGCTAACGCTGAAGAAAAGTCTGAAACCTCAAATGAAACACAACCTAATTCTTTTGATCGGAAGAGTCAACCCTCCGTAAGCATTAAAGTGTCATTGGGAAGTTATCCCACGCCATTTGCTGATTTTTCCTTGTCGGCCAAGCAAAAGGTACAAGAATCTCAAAACTCTGCGGTTGGTATAACATTAGATAGAGATGGGGAACTACAGTCTACAAGTTGGACAACCGTGTTTGGAACTCAAACCATAAATATGGATGGTGGTGTTTCCACCTCTTATGGTGGAGTTTCAACTGGATTTAATAATAAAAACCAAATGACAATAGGAATTTCATCCCCTTCCTTTCAAGGTCGCTCCTATTCAGCAAGCATGTCTATGAATCCACGACAGTTCGCAAATAGTGCTTTCCTTGCTATGAACCTTATAGCCTTTCGGCGTTTCCCATCTTCACCTCTTTTCCCAGCGTTTGTCCCTTAATGAACTTGTAATATGTTGATTAGCAAAATTAAGAGAATACTTTTCTATTCCGTAATATTATTTGTCGCCTATAATGCGGTAATGTTTATATTCCTTCGCGTTAATGGATACTCAATAGAATTCCAATTTGATGATCGATATATGTCATTTTTGAAAGAAACTAAGAGGTCCAAGGTGAGTCGTTTATACTTTGCAAAGAATGAAAGACCAACTGATTCATATTACACCTATGTTAATAACGGTTATTACTATGGTTTTCAGGAGTTTAAGGGATTGAAAGATTTTGAAGAGATTAATCTTATTATTGATTCGATCCCTCCTGGATTTAGCTTTTTTGCTCCTTATGAGATTCTCAATGAGAACTCAAAGATAAGGCCAAGTATTAAGGCTTTATGGGATATGGAGCTTTATAAAAGTCTTAATTTCATTGTTAAACCAGTTGGAAGGTTTGATGTAGTGAGTGAAAATCCAAATAGAATTATTTTGGTAGGCAAAATTGAAAGACTGTATTTGACAGATGAAAGAATGACTAGAATGATTTGGAGCTTCAAAGAGTCTTTTAAGGATGTTCTTTTGGTCATTGAAAAACTGGGATCGAATGTATTATTAATAACGGTTCAATCAGATGCGGGAGTTACAATTGATGACCTTGATTTATTGAATTTGCCCGATGAGCTTAAAATCGATTAGAATATTTTCAAGTGAACAAAAAATCCAAATCGTTTTTAATTTCAATGCTTAACAAGGATTTATTTAAACCTAGTTAGCAATTTGCTCTTCTTTCCAAAGAAAAACTTTTAGAAGATAACCCTTACACTGAGGACCTCAAGCCTTATCGTGATTTAAGCAAGCAGCGTGCTGAGTATGGTCCTGCTACATTTGTCTGGACATCAAGTTAAGGATGATTTTGTAAAATCGCCTACTAGAAAAAAGCCAGGAAAAAACCCATATAGCAAGGAGATCAACAAGAGCGCAGAGGTTCCCAATTAAAAGACGAGGAAACGGATTTTTGCTGGACAGAGGATCAACGCTTACGTGGTGTTTTGCAAAGCTCTTATGACGATAATGAGCCAAGAAACGTCTTAAACAATTCGGCTCATTATTATGCCTATGATCATACGGGAAATCGTATTTTAAAGGCCAATGTTTTTCGGTAATGTTGGCGTAAATAGCAATCAAACCCTTAGTGTGCCTATGGAGGCTCTCAGTCCGATGCAATTCGTGTCACCAACCTTTTTTGGAATGCCCAAGGTTTTGGGAGCACCATGTATAGAAATGGTTCAGATCATGCGGGCCCAACTATGGATATAACTGATGCTACCTCAATTCCAATTTTTTTAATGCCATAAAATGAATAAAACACAGCTAATTCTGGCGATATTTTTTATTGTTCTCGTGAATAAATCTAGAGCTAGTTCTTCGGACACATTGATTATTGAGGTGTCTGGAGGGGATTTGATTTATTGGGATATTAGGACCTCAGAAATAATATTTGGAGAGGAGTTTACTAAATGCAATTTTTATAATGACTCCAATCTTTTAGACCTTCTAATTCGGGTCGGTGATACCAAAGTAGTATCAAAAACCGTCTGTACTAAGAGTAGTTCTTGTAAGTATGGGGATGTAATTTTTCTTTATTTGATAAAATGCTCTTTAATAAATGTTAATGGAGATTTAGGGGTGCAATTTGATTCTCAGCCTTTGGAATGCACTGTCCCAATTGGACTGTTGGACTGGTTAGAGAAGAATAGAGCTGATGTGGTTGATAACCTAGTACATAGGTATAGTAATAACTAGTCGCTCTTGTGTTTGTTTAGAATCTACCCAGGAGGTATTAGCTAAATGTATCCTGCTTTTGAGTTCGCTCAAATCGAAAGAACTAATTTTTTTAGAGATAAGTTTAAAGCCTAATATTGTTTTTTCATGGTACTTCGCCATCAAAGACCTTATGTCTTATCGTTATTTAAGTTAGCAGGGAGCTGTTATACATTAAAACGCTTAACTACGATGATTTTCTTATGCCTATGATTATTAAAAGGAACGAAACGGGAATGTTTGAAGTACTCCCCATTCTTTAGACCACTCTGATCCGTTTACTTACCCAGTATAGGGGAAGGCATAACTTTCACCGATGATGAAGGAGTCGACTTAGCGGCAGAAGAATTACCCGCTTGGCTAGCCTGTTCCCAAAGCTTGTATTGGGCTCAGCAAGGAGGGGTGAGCTGTTCGGGATTGGAACTGCTTTATTTCTACCACAGTGATTACCTTGGCTCAGTGGAGTTTGTAACCGACATGCGCGGGGAAGCTTATCAACTTGCCCGAACAGCGAAGCTGGGCGGGTTTTTCCTCAACACTCCGTGGGGGGACCGACCGTTAAGAAACAAGCCGGGGGCTTGTTTTAGCGCTGGAGCCAGGCTGCCGCGTTGGCGAGGGAACTTCTATTATGGGGCGCGGTATGTAGTTTACCCTGAGCGCAGTCTTGGGGATCCTAAGATTAGTGTGTGGTTGAGTGTGGAGCCGTTGGCAGCAAGAGATGCAAACTTATCACCGTATCACTTTGTGAAAAATAACCCACTAATATTAGTAGACCCTAATGGAATGACCTGGGATCCAGCAAACGATACTGAAGGACTTGCAAAATATTTAAGGGAGGATGTGAATGAAAAAATTGAAGACAAACAAGCCACAATAAGTAAAGCAAATGAAAAAATCGAAAAGTATAAGAATAAAGATAACTGGTCGGAAGAAAAAAGAAATGAAAAGATTAAAAAGCAGGAGGGGAAAATTGCCTCTGCCCAAGAGGACATAAAGTATCTTTCAACAATAATTACGGCGCTAGATGATATGAAAAATTCTAATAAGGTTTTCTCTTTTCAAGCAAGCTCAAGCATAGTGAATTATATTTCAATGGATGGAGATGGTAAAATTATTGTTCCCTATAATAGTATGGCTAATTTAGTACATGAGTCGATTCATGGAGGTCAAGTTGCAAATGGCCTGGTAACTCCTCTGGGAGGAACGCAAATTTTGTTCGCAACAGAATTCACTGCCTTAGATGCTGAGGTTCAAGCCTACCGGGCGCAATTGGCATATAGTTATGGTTCGATGCCAAAGTCTGAATTGGGTAGTTTAACTGGCTACAGCTTAATTACCCCAGAATCCATTAAAGGTATATATTATATTACTTTAGATAGACTTACAGGAAATGAAATTCGCAATTACCCCTACCAATAGTAGGTTTAGACATATACTTATAGCACTAGTTGTGAGTTTTAATTTGGCCAGAGGGCAAGCAATTGAATATATATATGATTTTTATTCAATAAGACTTGATACTAATGGGAATTATGAAATGTCTAACACAGCCAGAAATAGTAGGTTTCCTAAATTTTTAGTTTATGGAAGTTACGTTTCAAATAATGATACTATACTTTTTACGCAAGATACATATTGTCAGGTAGTTTCAGTCGATTCTGTTGTTTTAGGGGATGAGGAAAACGTTTCAAGTAGCTATGTTTATTATAGATTGAAGGGTGCTAGTGACTGTGATAAATATTATATTTCAAACAGTTGGAAGTTAGTTTCAAGAAATGGATATGAAATCGACACCACTTATACTGCTAAAACATCAGTTAATGATCAAGGCCCGTTTAATTTACAGCTTGAATTGGAAAATGGGGTATTTCTTTTTTTCAATAAAGGGTCTTTTTTATTGGAGGATTTAAAGCTTAGTACAATGAATTTTAAAATTTATTGCGCAATAGAATATAAGGCAATTGGAGAGTATCCTATTGGGGATTTTAAAGCAATTCAAAGGAATGAAGAGCTACTTGTTTTATCTGGATTATTCGGTGACATGAACTTTCAGCTTAATGATAAGTTTTAATTGCATTTTATTATGTTTTTTGGGGTAGCTAAATGGTGTAAGTCCCCCTAAAACCCCAACAGTTTAAAAGTGTGTAATTTTAAAATCTGCCAACGTTTAATCCTAGTATTATTAACAAGCATCAATATGACAAGCCCTTGCACCGAAGGCCTCAGGCCTTATCGTGATTTAAGCCAGCAGCGTGCTGAGTATGCTTTAAAGCGCTTGGATATTTTTAGATCAGACCGCTTCGCTGTTAGATATTAGATCTGAGACCGTTCGCTGCGCTCCTTTTTAGACTTATTTGCTGCCAAGAGTTTGGTTATGGTTCCAAATAATCATTCTCTAATCCGACTCAATTCTATTTAGTGAGAACCAATTTCAATTTTGGACCGCTGTTTAAGTTTTACCCGAATCGTTCTAACGAATTGCCACTACAAGCAAAAAATGGCACTACGGAGCTGGAGGGCCCCTGAGCAGCAATAATAGCTCGAAGGGCTTTTTTTAGACCGCTTCGCTATTAGAACCTAGACATTAGATCAGTCGCTTTGCTCCTTGAGAGAGGGATGGCGTGTTGGAGTGATGAACATTACTCTATATCTACAATTTACTGGAATAGTAAAAGGCACCGCTTTTGAAATACCTTAAGCGAATAATATTGCTTAGTTGCCGGCCCTAGGGTGCGCAGCTTGCCAAATGGCAGTAGACGACTAGCTGAGATGGGCAGCGACCATAGGAGCTCGCCCACCGAAGCAGGAGACTACAAACATTTGAAAAGAAAAGTACCCAGGCCATGATTTTTTGCTTCTTTTTACGAATGGCTTCTTAAATTTCAAAGGAATTCGTGATCTTCGGCTAAAGCCGTCGGTTGCATCCAAGGAAATAGAATGAGGAAGATTTAAATTTGTTGAATTGTAGGCAAACCGCAGGTTGGACCGCAGAATTGCCTTTAATGTACCAAGCCTTTTTTCATAGTTTTGAAAGATTCAAAATTAAAAAAGAGCCTGGCTGCTTGTCTCATTCTAGTTGTAAATGGTCGAATTTCGGGAGAGCTTACAAACCAATTTTGATCAGGTTTTCAGTTATTGAAATTTAAGGGTGGAATAATAAGTAAATATCATTGGAAAAATGCAAAAAAGGAAATCGCAGATTAACCAAGGATATCTGACTTTTTTAGCCGTGTGGGTTCTGTTTAGTCAAACCAGTTTTAATGCTTTGGCCCAAACGGAATCATTATATTTCGAAAGAAACCAAGTCAAATGGGTGCTGTTTACCGATTCTAATGAAGTTGGTTTTAATGCGTCAACAGCGATGGCTAAGACCTTGGAGCAGGAAGAAATAATCACCGCAGATAGTTTGATTTATGATTTTCTGAAAAGTAAATTTAGCAATGGACAATACCCTCAGCAAGGCATCAATTCTTGCCCCTATATCCTCGACTCTTGGGACCGCTACTACCGGCAAGTTGTTGTTGTAAGGGAAAATGGAACTTCCGAGGATATTATTTGGATTCAGTATATCCATAAAAACGTTGTTGAAGATCATCAGAATTGGAAAGAGAGTTGGGTATATATCTCTGGTGGGTGCAGTAATTATTGGCAAGCCCAAGTAGGCGTAGACTCTAAAAAGGTGATTTCATTTCGGATTAATTAATGCCTTGGAGGTGCTGTCCCAATTTATGTGTTATTCAACACCTGCCTCCTCATATGCTGATAGTTAACAAGGAGTAAGACTTTACTAGATTTAGTTTGAAATTCTTTTGTCGTACTAGATTTTAAACGCTCTAATCTGCGTTAATACCCTTTTTCCTTATTTAGCAAATCTAAACCTAGGAAAGCGGTGCTTCCCAATTAAAAGACGAGGAAACCGATTTTTGTTGGACAGAG
>JANSYJ010000011.1 GCA_024742495.1 Bacteroidota bacterium | reverse complement strand
GGTTTGCCCACAGACCATCGACTCTTGGGCCGGGCCAGCACAAATTACGATTTCGTTAAAATCCTATTCAATTTTTATATTTCTTCTTTCTTTTTTCTTGGATGAACCGACGGCTTCAGCCGGAGCTCACGAATTCCTTTAAAAATTAATAAGCCATTCGTAAAAAGAACCAAAAAATCATGGCCTGGGTGCTTAGCTTTTCAAATGTTTGTAGTCTCCTGCTTCGGTGGGCGAGCTCCTATAGTCGCTTCCCATCTCAGCTAGTCGTCTACTGCCATTTGACGAGCTGCCCACCCAAGGGCCGACAACTATCTAATACTATTAGTTTTAAATGTTTAAAAAACGGTGCCTTATTATGGTCCGGTAAAATGCAAGTCCATAACACTAATCGCCACTTTTAAAACGCAATCCATCTCTAAGGAAGCACAGCGACTGGTCTCATGTCTAATATCTAAGAGCGAAGCGATCTGAGCTTTAAGCGAAGCGGCCCCTCGACAAGCTCGGGGTGACAAGGTTTACGATGTCATGGTGAGTTTGTCGAACCATAATAGCGAAGCGGTCTTCCTCCTACTTTTTGCATTGCCCAAAAAGTAGGCAAAAACGCTAGGCCCCTGAAAAGGCAATTCTGCGGTCCAACCTTCGGTTTGCCCACAGGCTATCGACTCTTGGGCCGGGCCAGCACGAATGACGATTTCATTAAAATCCTATTCAATTTTAATATTTCTTCTTTCTTTTTTCTTTTCCCTTGGATGCCAAAGAAACAAAAGATCATGGCCTGGGTACTTTACTTTTAAAATGCTTGTAGTCTCCTTTTTCGGTGGGCGATCTCCTGCGGAGCTGCCCAACTCAAATAGTCGTCTACTTCCATTTTAAAAGCGCAGCACCCTAGGGCCGGAAACTACCCGATACTGTTCGTTTTAAGCACTCATAAAACGTTGCCTCATACTAATCAAGTAAATTGAAATTCTAGAGTAATGTCTGCTATTCTAAAACGCAATCCCTCTCTCAAGGAGCTAAGCGACTGGTCTCATGTCTAATATCTAAGAGCGAAGCGGTCTGAGCTCTAAGTAGTATTGAGTCAGATTAGAGAATGATTATTCGAAACCATAATCAAACCCTTAGCAGCAAATAAGTCTAAAAGGGAGCGAAGCGACCAGTCTCAGATCTCATATCTAACAGCGAAGCGGTCTGAGCTCTAACAGCGCAGCGGTCTTCTAAAAAGATACAACCCGGATTTCCTCCGAAAGCCCTTGTCCGTCTAAACGCGCTATATAAATTCCCTTGGGAAGTTGATTGAGGTCAAAGCGATGGCTACCCTGTTCGTAATCCATTTGTTTAACCAAGGCTCCTTGGCTGGAGATTATAGATAATTTGGCCTTGTGTACGGGAATATCAAAAAACATCGCCTCATCCATTTGGCGCATGGAGAAGCGTTCTTCATTAATTTCCTCCAGTCCAATCCAAGTTGATCCTTCGCCTGCGGTTAGTCCTTCGCCATAATTGGTATTATAAGCAAAGTCCTTAATGGTAATCGACTTATAATCAGCGGCCACATCAACGCGAATCCAACCATAAAAAGTGCGAATAGTATCGTTAACATCTGCGCGAAAGCGCAAGCCAATAAGACCATTTACAGCCGCGGTGAACTTATCATTAATTTGACCAGAGTCCCCGATTTCCAAAGCCAATTGCCCAATTGCATTGCTACCACCAGAGCCCTTGAATATTTTTCCTGGACCTATACTATCTCCTGGACTGAGGTTAAATGGATAGGCGTAATTCCCATAATCCAAACCCATCACAGAGTTACCGGCATTGCCCAAGGCTTGAATAAAGTTTCCGCTCACATTAAAAGCCGAAGTATCCACATACTGTATGAAGCGGTAATCGATAACTCCTAAAGTATCCTCATCTATATTGAGATTCCATGTGGCATTATTAGTGGTTAAAGTAGTGTCAACCAAATCGGTATAACTAATTTGACCTTGCGCGCCATAAGCTGCTAGTAAGCCACCAATGGCTCCTAAATACTTTATGCTTTCTTCTTTCGTCTTGTCTTTCATAAGCTAAAAACTGGGCAAAAATCCATAAAAGACATGGACTAGCCAATTTTGTTTCGATGCAATTGCAGATCTACCACTTTTTTAAGACTTTCTTCCTGAATATCAAGCTCTAGGAATGCAGCTAAGTCTTTGATAATTGAAGAGTCCTGATACTTCAATAAATTATGGTAGGAGCATTCCATCCAACTAATATGTGGTTGCTGCTTTAACCAAGATTGCAAACGCTGTTTCTCCTGCTCCAATTGTTGCCCTTTCTGAAAAGGGAATTGTTCCAAACTAGCCCGCTCTCCTTTCATCTTAGCCTGAGAAATAATCACCTCTACAAGGGGTCGATCCATCCACAAGACCTTATAATTTCGATCTGCCGGTAAATAGGGTAATAAGGGCGCAATTACCTTTAAGGCTTTGCCATCAGTGGCGGGCAGTTTTGCCTGGGCCGGCAGATGCTTTACGGTTTCGAGCTCAAAATATCCCTTGGGATTATGATGATCGGCAATTCTCGACTCATCGCTAATGATCGGAATTCCTAGCTCCGCCAATAAGGCCATCATTAAACTGGTGCCCGAACGCGGAAAACCACTTACAATAAGGCCTTGTAATTGCGATCGCTCGCCTTTTAATTTCGCTTCTAATGATTTAGCCTTTTTATGTTGTGGAGCCATATTTAAACAAAGGGCCAATGCCTTTTTTGCATTATCAATTTCTCCTTCTTGCTCATAATAAGAAGCCCATAAATAGTGGAGATGTGGCTGATGCATTTTTAGAGCGAGAGCTTGATTGGCCCACTGCTTAAAGTCCTCCATCTGCCCCTGAGCAAAAGACAGTTGAGCTAAGCCATTTAATGCGGCACTATTGAAAGGACTATTCGCTATTGCTTTCTTAAAGTAGACCTCCGATTCCCGCTCTTGGCCGGCGAGAAACAAGGCATGCCCTATTTCGGTAAAAAGCCTGGGGCTCTGAATCCCTCTTCCTTCCAAGTCGCGCATTAAAGCTAGAGCTTGCGCCGAATCGCCTTCTTGTATTAGCATCAAAGCGCGATTAAAAATCAGATGCGGGTCTTTCCTAAAATCCTCGCGAAGTTCCTTCCAATAAATATCCCATTTCTTGCCATCAGCTAGAGCTAAAAGCAATTTTGACTTTAAAATATACCAGCGATAGGCCTTAGCGTTTTCACTTAGCCATTGATCACAAAGCTCTAAGGACTGCTTATAATCGCCAACTTCCTTTAAACTAATGGCACGATTGTAATCCTGTTCTTCCTCAATAACCTGCTGCACCTTAGTCCCGGATAAGTCGATATAATCTAAAGCTTCCAAATCCTGCAGTTGTCCTTGGGATTGATGCTTGCCACTGTCTAAAAACTTCGGTTTTACTAAGCTATCCCAAGAAGGAATAAAACTAGGTTCTGGACTCGATTTAAAAATAGCCTGCCTCCTACCCGGCATATCCTTGCCAATTGGCAAACGGAAATAATTGAGAAGGCTGGGAGCTATATCTAATAAACTTAGACCGAAGAGCTCTTTATCGCTTTGCACATCTGGACCAGAGGCTACAAAAACGCCAAAGGGCTCATGCTCCAAAGCCGGGGCCGCCGGTAGGTCTGGTAAGTCGCTAGGGCGAAATTCATCCAACTTAAATCCATGATCTGAAAGCAATAAAATATTATGCCCTTGGGCCTTTTTTAAGAATGCTCCTAGCATGGCATCATGCCAACGGTAGGCAGCCTCGATAATGAAGTGATAAGGTGAATTTTTATAACCAAAGTATGCCGCACCTAAATGTTGGAGTTGATCCAAAGCCTCGAAATAGAAAAAGCGACAATCCGCTTCCTTATCCATCAAAGCCATGGCCATTTCAAATTGATGTTTCGTGCGCCAAATAATACGCGCAACCTTTTGCACTAGACTATCATCTGCAAGTGCCTCATCGGGCATATTGGGGAAAAAGCCCCCTATTATCTCATCTTGCACAGATTCTGGAAATGCCGCACAGGCCTCAAGTTCTTTTTGCCATTCTGGGGGCCAACATTGTCCAGCTAAATCGCCTTCAGCGAAAGCAAGGTTCGAGATAAAATCGCCCAGAATTTCTTCAGCTGGATTAGAGGGCCACCAATTTAAGACTTGGCAAAGCAGACCGGCCTCTGAAAGTATATTCCACAAGGCGGGACACTTTCGTTGATAGTTGGAAATGGCTTGTGGACCCTCTAGGCTATTCTCCACAAAACCCAGTATTCCATGCACATGAGCCCTCTTGCCCGTTGCAACTGAAGTCCAAAGCAAAGGACTAATCATAGGTTGCAAACTAGCAATATGCGCTGGCAAACCCCGCTCTTTAAAAGCCTTAAAGTGAGGCATGTAGCCCTGCTCACAAAGATGATTAATAGCGGACCATTCTGCGCCATCCCATCCTAAAATGAGTAAAGGATTATTCCGATATGGTTTCTTTTTTGAAGTCATGCAATCGCTTGCCCGAAAATACCTGCTTTATCGTACTTTAGGGCCATGGGAAAAAGTATCTTTTTTGAGTACTTAAAAATCGCCTTGCAAAGTATAAAAAGCCAGGCGCTACGCACCATTCTCACTGCTTTAATTATTGCCATTGGCATTACCGCCTTGGTGGGAATATTAACCGCGATAGATGCCATCAAAGCTTCTTTAACGGGTCAGTTTGCCTTACTTGGAGCCAATACCTTTACCATTCAAAATAGAGGTCCTAATATTCGAATTGGCCGCAAGGGCGAGCGCCCTAAGAATTACCCCAGCATTACCTACTACGAGGCCATGCGTTTTAAAGAAAGAATGCCAGCCACTCAAGCGAAAAGTAGTGTATCCTTTGTGGCTACTGGCATCGCGGAGGTAAAGTATCAAAGTTTAAAGACCAATCCCAATATAGCCGTAATGGCTGCCGATGAAAACTATCTGGTAACCGGCGGCTATGAATTGGAAAAAGGCAGGAATCTCAGTCTTAGTGATGTAGAAGATGCCGCGGCAGTCGCAGTTATCGGTCAGGAGATTGTTAGTAGTCTGTTTGCCAAGGAAGACCCGATTGGGAAATTGATCAATATTGGTGATTTAAGGTATCGGGTGATTGGTGTTTTAGCCCCCAAGGGAAATTCTTTTGGCTTTGGCGGCGATAAATCAATTCTTATTCCCATTACCAAGGCACGTACAAAATACGCAACTGCCAATCGATCCTTTGCGGTTAATGTGATGTCTTTAGAAAGCATGAACCTAGATTTAGTAGTAGATGAAGCTACTGCCACCATGCGATCGGTCCGCAAGCTAAATCCTAAAGAGGAAACGAATTTTAATATTATTCGGAGTGACAGCCTAAGTGAAGACCTCATTGATAATTTAAAATATGTCAGCTTGGCCGCAGTTATCATTGCCGCCATTACCCTACTTGGTGCCGCAATTGCCCTTATGAATATTATGCTTGTCTCGGTTACCGAACGCACGCGTGAAATTGGAATACGCAAAGCCATTGGTGCGAAGTCTAAAGCTATTTTGAGCCAGTTTTTAACGGAGGCCATTGCCATTTGTTTATTAGGCGGATTTGCCGGCATTATTTTCGGAATTCTAATTGGAAATGGAACCTCGCTTTTAATTGGAGGACCTTTCTTAATTCCATGGTCATGGATGAGCCTTTCCGCCGTGCTGTGTTTTGTGGTCGGCTTGGTCTCTGGATTTTATCCCGCCTTAAAAGCCAGTAATCTGGATCCCATAGAAAGTTTAAGACACGAGTAAGTGTTTTAAGCTAAATGGTACAGTAGAATAGCTTTAAGTCTTATAAGTAAGGCAAGTCAAGCGTCGGCGCTATTTTTATTTACTTTAGGATTCTAATCTGATTGACATGAGCGGAGGTGGCTCCCTGCAAAATATGCAAACAACCTTGAGCAATAACCGTAAGTTATTGAAATCGAGGCTTCCAATATTTAAACGTCGGCAAGAGTTTGCAGATTTAAAAAATAGCTACGCTAAAATTCATAAATCCATTCACGAAGGTCCTGAATTAAGCGAAGAGCACAGAAGGTATATTCGAGATAAAATAAAGTCCGATTACCGCAAAAGACTTGTTTATCAAAGCAGTATTAGTCTAATTCTTTTTGCCGGGATTT
Source organism: Bacteroidota bacterium (assembly GCA_024742495.1). Lineage (GTDB taxonomy): Bacteria > Bacteroidota > Bacteroidia > Flavobacteriales > Schleiferiaceae > Croceimicrobium. The sequence goes on along the minus strand of JANSYJ010000011.1, from coordinate 75,851 downwards.
TGTGGATTGCCTTCAGCGGCATCTCCAAGCTAAATAAGGCCCAAAACCAAGGAAGCGCTAAAGCTCAAATTATATCCGCCAAGGAGAAGGACTATCGTGCAGCGGTTTTAGCAGGCGATCATATGATGCAAAAAGAGCAATGGTATTTTGCGGTTGGAAATTATGAAAGGGCTTTGCAGTATCGACCTCAGGACTTAAGCTTGAAATATAAATTGGCCTTATCTTATTGCCAGATGTGCTACTCTAAAAATCGCGCTTGTAGTGATGCCCGAGAAAAATTGGACGGCTTTATTCGAGAATATCCAAATGACCAAACCTTTCAGAAATTACGCAAGTCATATTTGGAAACTGGCGTCGAGGGATGATCAATTATTACCGGCACTTTCACTTGCGGCCAAAAAGTAGTGTCCGCGGACTCATTAAAAAACTAGATTCTCAGCTTCGCAGGAAGAACTTAGATGATCAGGAAGTGCTTTTGATCCTCGAGGCTATGTATATCTTTAGTCATGACTACTTAAAAAAGATTTATGACCTCAGCTTGAAAAGCAAAAATCCTCCGCCTAAATGGACCCGCATCTTGAACCGAGAAAAGGCCAAAGTTGAGAATCGTTTGCAAAATGAAGGAGCAGATTTATTGGCGCGCTTCAATCAGGCCACTTTTTGGAAGTCTGCTTGGTTTAAAATCAGTATGCGAGTTAGCGGATTCGATTTTCTCATTTATGGAGTTTTTGGGGACCTCGAGTGGTATAACTCCCGTTATGGTGGTGGCAGAATGGCCTTTATGATTTACATCATTTGGTTTTATGGTATTCCTCTTTCTTTCAGTCTCAGCGATTCAAGCTTTATCTTTCTCTTTCTGCCTTTTATTGCCTATCGCACTTGGGTAGAATATCGATGGGAAAAGTTCAGTCGCTGCGAATGGATACTGCATAATAGGCGGTCTTAATTTTAACTCAATTTAAAGCAGTCCATTAATTCAATTTCTATTAGGGAGAAAAACTTAATATGCTTTAAGGGACTTGGCCACTACTAGAATTTCATCTTTTTTAATTGTCGTAGGACTTCTCTTGAAACCATATCGAAACTAGGTAATTGCTGAATTTGGTCTGCAAGGGAGTTTTGCCATCTTCCCTTGTATTGAGCTAATCGTTGTTCGAGTTTGAGATGAAAATCAGAGGACCCTAATCCTTTGTTTCGACACTTAAGATCAAATTCATTAATGTATTGGTTTACATCCATCTGAAATACAGTCAGAAGATACCAAACATCATAAAAATCCCGCGCCTGCATTCTTTGCATTATGGAACGCAACTTTTCCACTAAGACTTCTTCTAAAGTGTAGCACAAAATATGATGTGCTTTCAAATCCGTATATCCCAAAATTAAAGGCTTCATGACTGGCTCAAAAGCCAATACTTCACTTCTGGATATATCCACTTTTACTTTTTTGTTTGAGCCCAAGCCGCCTAAGGGCCCTATATAGCCTATGAAAAAATTAACATCCCCTGGTCTCAAGACATCCTCACTTATTAATCTTAAGGGGATATTGGCCATTTGCTTTAAAAGGGTAAAAACTTCTCTAAAACAATCAAATATTTGGGCGTTTGAAATAGTACTGTGGATTAAAGTAAAATCCAAGTCCTCGGAAAACCGGTAATCCTTAAAATAAACCTTCTTTAAAACGGTTCCACCTTTAAAGACTAATATTTTGGACAAAGACTTGTGAAGTGCTAATCCCCTTAGAATCCATGACAGGATGTAATCCTTTTCTATTTGTTGATCTCGAACTCCTTGTGCCTGAGCTTTAATTTGAATTTCACCTGGTTTAATCATGTATAAATGGCGGACAGTATGGTTTCCCTGTCTAGGTTTTGTTGAATACGCCAGCGGCTTATCCTTTTACCAGATTTGGGAAGTTCGGTGTCCAGTATGCTATATGTTGAAGTTCTAAGAGATTGCAAGCTGGAAATTACGTCGGTATTAATTTCCAGCAAGTCTAAAAGGAATCCTAAGCGTTTTATAACAGCTTGTGATTTAAATCTAATCGTATAATCTAATAGTTTGTCAAAATTGATTGCCTTCCTCGAAAGGTATATGGCCTTAGCCACCTCCACAATTCCTCCTGCGTATTCGGGTTTAAATAAACAATCGACGAGAGTCTTTTCAAGATCAGAACAATAAACCTGGTGATAATTATCGATCCATACTTTCTGGTAACCAAAAAAATGGTTCTCATTATGATAGATAAACTGGAAGGCCACATCCTTGATTTTAAGAAGTGAAGGGCGCATTTGTTTGGCTATTACTATTTGCTCCTTTAAGGCGGGTTGACTAATTAAATCGTGGATCTGCAAAGCGGAATAATACCCGATATAGTGTTTTTGACTTCCGCTTAAATAAGTCGCCGCTAAGTGCCAATTAGGCATGTATAAATCAGCATCCTTTTCAAAGGGAATTAAACAATATAAACCTCTTCTTAAACGCAACAGTAAACCTCTCTTTGCCATATCACTCAGCAACTGCTTTAAAGCGCTATGACTTGAATTAGGCATGGCCTCCATGGCCTCCGAAAAAGTAAAAAACATCTGATCTTTTCGGTTGAAATAACTCAATATTTGATTGGATGCACTTGAAACATTTTTATACCTCATAGTAATTAGGTGAGCTTAATACTGACTACAACTATACAAAACATAATTAAACCCACAGATAAGGCAAAAGATTAAACTCAGATTAATTGAAAACTGAGAATAAATAAAGCGATTGACACAAACACCAAAACCCCAATTGAAATAAACTTCCTAAACTAAATCCAAACCGCAGTCCGTTATTCTCTTAAACGGGGTAAAATGAGGAACTTCAAATGGCGGAAATGGATTTTCATTTGCATACTTTTTGGATTGATGGTCGCATGTATGCCGCAATTCTTTCATCGAAATTCTGGACAAAGTCGATCCCACGGCAGTCCCGGGAATGGTAGATTAGAAAATGGCTATCTTATAGACTATTCCCTTGCTAACGCCAAGTATTTCAGCTTTAGCAGTTATTATCTTTTAGGGAATGGCTATATAAATTCTAGGCTCTATCACACCCTAGTGGAAGCCTATAAATCGTGTGAAGAAAGCTGCCCCAATATCAAGTTTAAATACATGGAATGCTCCAGCCATAAAGGCGGTAAGCAGCTGATCCATCGTACACATCGAAACGGACTAAGCGTAGATTTTATGGTACCCAAAAAAAAGGCAAACCAGCAATCTACCTTCTACGATCACCTAGGAATTTGGCATTACTTTTTGGAATTTGATAGCAATGGCAAGCTCAGCTTAAATAAGGAAGTGGAAATTGATTTTGAAACCATGGGCCGCCATATTCTAGCCTTAGATGATGCCGCTAGAAATCATGGACTTAAAATTAAAAAGGTTCTCCTTCAGATTGACCTTAAGGATAATTTCTACCGCAGTAAATCAGGTCAGGAAGTAAAAAAGCGTGGTATTTACTTTGCGCAATACCTAAGTCCTCAGGTGGACAAATTCCACGATGACCATTATCATATTGACTTTAGCCTTCGTTAAATGATTTTTAAACTATGCGGATTACCATTAAATCTTTACATTGAGAAACAAGGACAAGAATAGCATGCAGAGAATTAAAAGAAATATTTGGCTTAAAGCGTTCTTGTTCACCTCTTCAATTAGCCTTGCCGTATTTGTTATTCTGCAATCTGGTGTTTTTAATAAGGCTGTTGCGGATAAGAGAATTGCTATACAGGCCTATGCTGGATTCGACCTTCATTTAGCGCAGAAAATAAAAGTCGCTTTGGAAAACACTTATGGATGTTCCGTTCAAATGCTAGAAGCAAAACCGCTACCTGAGTGGGCCTTCGTGAATATTAAATCACCCCGCTACCGTGCCGATTCCCTTTTACTGGATTTAAAACGAAATAAGCCTGTTGGTATCGATCATGTTTTGGGTCTTAGTGCAAAAGACATCTCCACCACCAAAAAAGACGCTTGGGGAAGGGTGAAAAAACCCATTAGGCGCTATCAAGATTGGGGCGTTTTTGGTTTAGGATATCGACCGGGTCCGGCCTGCGTAATTTCTACCTTTCGCTTGCATCGTTCACCGCAAAGCCTTTTTGAAAGCCGAGTGCTTAAGGTTAGTATTCACGAAATTGGACACAATTTAGGATTGAAGCATTGCGAAACAGCCCATTGCGTGATGGCGGATGCGGCCGAGAAACTATCGACCGTTGACCAGGTAGATGCGAAGCTTTGTGAAAAATGCCGCAGGCAAATAAATTTAGAGGATTCTTCGCTACCTTCCAGCTTATGAAAAAACTTGTGTTGCTGGTTCTCCTGTTTAGCTTAACAACAAGCATTGGGTCTCATGCCCAACCCAACAAGGAGTCTCTTTTACAAATGATTTCCTACGAAATGAGTGACTTCCCTCTGGTTCATTTTGTTTCCTTAAGCGAGCTCTATGGTTATCACGAAAAAGACAGCGTTTCGGTTGTGTTAAAAAAATACCGAGACGGACCAAGTGTAAAGAATCAGAATTTCCATGAACTGGCTCCAGCCCAAAGAAAGTTGTTTTTAGAACGTTGTGGAATTCAAGAATCTGAATGCCTTTATCTCTATGATTTAGGACTTAATAAACTTAGTCAATTCGAAGTTCAAGATTTAAAAGCCGTTGCTTTTCTGAATTTCTATGACAGCCGCAGCGACTACGAAATTCCCGAGTACTACTTTCATATCGGCTTTGAGATCCCCCATGAAAAACTAGATTCTAATCATGAAAAATACGGCATTCGTTTTGGGCAAATTGCCAAGCTAAACCCCTTTGTAAAAGGAGGCGTAAAAGCTTTGGAATTCGATAGCGTATCCTGCGATGAGTGGCAAAAATATGATAGTCTTGCCGCAAATATCGACACCAGCTGCAACTGCTTTGAAGCCTTTGATGGTGATTACTTTTACCGTGTTTTAGGTCATGGTAGAAGCGCCTTTCCTAGCAGCCGCTATTTGGTTATTATGGACAGTAGTAACCATGTGATTAGCGCTCGCCACTATCACGATAGTGAAGGCTCTTACCTTCCAGGGCTTGATATTAGAGGCAGCCAATATTCCCAAAAACAATGGTCGGGACGCCTTCTAAAAAATCAAGGGCCTTTCATTTATGGATTTATAGGCTATTCCTTTGGTTGTGCTGGTGTGGAATATATAAAGCCCGGCATACCGCCGAGTTATGTTTTATGTGATAATCGACACTAAAACCACCTAGCGAGATGAAAGTCCTAATTAGCAGTTTGCTTTGTTTGATGAGCTTTTTCAGCCTTGGACAAGCGGCCTTAGTTGAAGCTAGGCAGCTCATCGCAAAGGGACATTATCACTCCGCTTATAATCTGCTTGATCAGGCAGATCCGAACAATGACAAGCCCGATGTTCTTGCTTTAAAAGTTGAAATAGCCTTGGACTATCACCTAGCAACAAAGAAGCATCGGGAGTTCGCCTTTGGTAACATTGAACCGAGCGAAAACCTTATGGCCAAACGAGAAATTGCTAAGGGCGCCCATTCATTTTCACCCTTAAAAGTTGACTCCCTAATTAAGCGGCAATTGGCCAAAAAACCAGATCACTTTAGGCTGCACTATATGCTAGGTCGCTACTACCAAGAATTATATATGCATTATGGCGATAGCGCTGATATTCCGGGGGGCATGCTCTTGAAGTTTATGGAAATGCATTTTAGGATTGCCTTTAATAATGGTCTCAAAGAGTCGTTGGCCGCCTATGGAATCGGCTTTGCCAAACTTAGTCGCGAAGATTACAGTGGTGCCATCCCCTATTTAAAAGAAAGCTGCAACCTAGATTCCAACTACGTTCCCGCCCACTATAATTTAGCTTATGCCCTTATGCAATTACAACGCAAAAACGAAGCGATCTTTTGGGCAAAGAAGGCATTTCAACTTTATGAGGATTCGCTGTTTAAAGCCGATGCGGCCCGCATGATCGCCTTGAGCTATAAGGAACTAGATAGTTTAGAACCGGCATTACTTTACTACCGACTTTCCGATAGCCTAGCACCCAATAATTATTACAGTCTTAAAAGTCTGTTGCAGCTAGAGGCCAATTTAGATAGCACAGCCTTTGTAGATACTCGCCTTCGTTTTTTCCAGCTCGGCACAGATAAGGCTCCCATTTATCAAGATTTATTGCTTTTACATCGTGCCTATGGCTGGGATGAAAGCCTGCTCTTATTCTTTCAGGAGCAACTAAAGCAGACAGACTGGGATTTAAGCAGCCGAGCTCATTTACATCTCTACAGTGCTATCTTGGAGAAGGATTTGGGTAAGGAAGAGCTTTGGCCCAAAGAGCTTAGCTCAGCAAAAAAGGCTTTCAAAGCTCTTTATCCAGCTGATCATAAAGTCTTTGTTTTTATAAAATCTTACTTTAAAGCAAGCCCGTGACCGAAAGCTATCATAAGGCTCAATTAGCCGATATTCCGGAGCTCAAAGCTCTATTCGTCGATTGTATTAAAAGGACCTGCACTGCGGATTACAGTCCGACCGAAATTGAGGCTTGGCTAAGCTCGATAAAAAACCAGCAACGCTGGACAGATTTAGTGAAACATCAGAAGGTGATTATGCTTAAAGTCCAGAATCAATTAGCTGGATTTGCTTCTTTAAAAGAAAGTGACTACCTCGATTTCATTTACGTCTCCCCCAACTTTCAAGGAAAGGGGATTGCCAAGAAACTCTTGGCGAAGATTACCGAATTGGCATTGGAGGCCGGTGCGGAAAAACTGATTTCCGACATCAGTATTACTGCTCGCCCGTTTTTTGAGTCACGGGGCTACACCGTTTTAAGGGAAAATCGAAATTTACGTGGGGAACAAGTTTTGATAAACTATAGAATGGAAAAAGCGATCAAAAAAAATCCCGACCACCTTTAAGGGTAGTCGGGATCTTACTATTCGAATCTAATCTTTAGGCTTTCTCACCTACTACTTCGAAAGTAAACTCTACGTTTACCTCGCGGTGTAAGCGGATGTGTGCCGTATAAGGACCAGTAGCTTTAACCGTTCCACCCTGAATTTGGATGAATTTACGATCAATACTGTGACCTTGTTTTGCAAGAGCCTCAGAAAGGTTGGAGTTATTAATGGAACCAAACAATTTGTTTCCTTTTCCCACCTTGGCAATTAGTTTAACTTCTAATCCGTTTAAGGCATCAGCTGTTTTCTGCGCGTCTTCAATAGCCTTGGCTTCTTTGTGACGACGTTGTTTTAGGTTTTCAGCAAGAACCTTCTTTGCAGAAAGGGTTGCTAATTCAGCATATCCTTGTGGGATTAAATAATTACGTCCGTAACCATTCTTAACGGCTACTACATCATCTTTATATCCTAGATGCTCTACGTCTTGTTTCAGAATTACTTCCATGATTCCGGCTTATTTAAGGTTATCGGTAACATAGGGCAAAATGGCCAAATGACGAGCACGCTTGATTGAGGTAGATACCTTGCGTTGATACTTTAATGATGTACCAGTAATACGACGAGGTAAGATCTTTCCTTGCTCATTTAAAAATTGAGACAAGAAATCAGAGTCCTTGTAATCTACATACTTGATACCGTAACGACGGAAGCGACAATACTTCTCGCGCTTGCCAGTATCAATTTTGAGAGGTTGTAAGTAACGAATTTCGGATTGGTTAGATCCAGTATCCAATTCTGCCATGATCTAATCTTTTAAGCGTTTTGTAATTTCTGACGACGCACCTTGGCATAATCCACATGGTGCTTGTCCATTCTAACATTTAGAAAGCGCATGATACGCTCATCGCGTTTCATTTCAACTTCCAATGGAGTAATCATTTCTCCATCTACCTGGAACTCCATTAAATGGTAGAAACCACTGCGCTTGCTCTGAATTGGATAAGCGAGTTTCTTAAGGCCCCAGTTTTCTTGGTGGAGGACCTTGCCACCCTTGGCTTCTATAAAGCCTTTGAATTTTTCTACCGTTTCCCTTACCTGATCTTCAGATAAGACGGGATGCATGATGAAAACGGATTCGTATTGATTCATCTGTTAAACAATTAAAAATTAAGTCTTTAAACCTTTCGTTTAAATGGTCGGCAAAAGTAAGGAAAAAAACTTATTGCCCAAGGCTAAGAAAGCCAGTTTAGAAGAAAGAACCGGGCGACTTAAAGATTAAGAGGAAAGGCGGAAATGGTCAGTTACACAAAATTTGGCCACTATAATTTTGCGGTATGCCAGACTTTTGCTGGAATTCCCACCGGATAGTGAATTTTAAGCAAGTGCCAAAGGTCATGTATTTCCAAGCTTCCTCTCGATTATAGCGCGTAAATAATTCCTCATTAAGCCTTTGATTGCAAATTATAAAAAGGCTCACCTTATAGCAGGGGTGCTGCTCCCTTAAACTATCGCGAATGCCTTCGGCGCGCAGTCTTTCCTGTCTTTGATAGGAATTAAGCTCCTTTGTTAAATCTTGAATAAAGAGACTATCGCATTCACTCGGCCAGTGCTTTACCTCGAAAGAATGTACTTCCTCTATTTTTTGGGCCCTCAGCCCCAAGGGAGAAAGCAACAAAAGTAAGAGTATCGTCAAGCAGCGCATAAATCATAGACTGCCGCAGCAAAGCGCCGTTGCCTAGCGATATACTCGAATAGTCCCCTGTTTGAATTTCTCGATAGAACGACCGTTTATTTCAGATCGATAGGTAATCTTATAAATAAATACGCCTCCCGGCACTTGTTCGCCATTAAAGCGACCATCCCAAAAATCATCAACAGCATTATTGCGGAAAACTAAAATACCCCAGCGATTAAACACCTCAATATCATAATCAAAGTTTGAGCAGGCACTCTTTATTGCTAAGCGATCATTAAGTCCATCACCATTTGGCGTAAAGGCATTGGCCATCACTAATTCGCAATCGCAATTTTCATAGCTAAGATTAAAGGTATCTGTCCAAACACCGCAGGGTTGATCATACTCGATTTTATAAACACCTGAACTTACAAACTGATAGGCGCCATTATTGATCTGATTTCCATTGACCCGAATTTCGGTTACTGGCCATTGATTAAAGTCACGGAAAATGGTCTCTCCTTGGCAGAGTGTGGTATCAAGAAAAGGCTCTGGCTCTAAAATCGAGAGGTCTACAATATTGTATTCATAGCTTCTCATTTCACAGCCATTATCCGCGTTTAAGGTATAGGTTCCACCTGCCCTAATCCATTGACTGGAAGAGGCAGCATTATTAGACCATTGGTAGCTTATGGAAGAATCAAGGGCTGGGCCTATTAGCAAACTATCACCTATTTCGCAGAGATAAAGTGAATCTGCAATAAGGGGATTGGGCAATAGACTCGGGCTGCTAACAAAAAAGGAATCTACCACCGTATCGCAAGGTGAAATTACCTCTGACCAATAGACCCCTGAACTATTAACAACAATTTGATTTTGAGTAGCGCCAGTTGACCACCTAAATTGATTGCCCGAACTGGCGCGATTCCCAATTCGCAAGCTTAAACCCGGACATAAACTAGTATCTTTTACGAGTCCATCTAGCGGACTAACAGCTAGGATTTTCAAACTGTCGTTAACATTTGCACAGAAGCTATAGAGAATCACCGACAAATTGGTGCTGTTAGTAAAGGTCCGAAGTGTGGAGGTGTCTCCATCCGACCAAAGCACGCTATCAATAGTCGCTTGGCTATAATCCACAGAAAATGCTCCAGGAACACAAAATGAGGTATCAATATTTTGAGGCAAAGGCAGCTCCCCCGCGCGCACAATAATAGTATCGGTAATAGTATCACAAGGAAGCATTACTTGAGACCAATAAACGCCCGGGCTATTAACTATAATTTGACTTTGGTTGGAGCCAGTTGACCATAAGAAACTATACCCCGAAAGATTGCGATCACCAATTAACATAGAGTCACCAGGGCACAAAGTGGTATCTAATAAGCTTGGCGTTAAAGGACTGTAATTTTGAATTTTAATGGAATCGTTTACCGTTCCGCAAGGTCCAAATAAACTAAGTCCCAAATTCACTCCGCCACTAAAAGTTCGGATGACCGCGCTACTGCCGTCAGACCAAAGTAAGCTATCCGCTATAGAAGCAGAATAATCTACTGTAAAACTAAAAGGTCCACAAATCACCGTATCAATTTGCTTAGGAATGGGAAGACTTAAGAAATCCACAGTCAAGCTGTCAATTAATGTATCGTTAGCATTAGATACTTGTAGCCAATAAGTTCCCGCTTGATTTATCACTCTACTATTGGAAGTAGAGCCATTATCCCAAAGATAGTTTAGTGCTAGACTACTGGGCATAGTGATTAGCAGGCTATCGCCAGGACAAAGACTTGTATCGTTGGGCAGTCCTTGTAATGGGTTGGGCACTTCTGTTTGGTAAATGGAATCTATTTCAAACTCATTTAAATCGCAGGCAATTACTTTGACTTCATCAATCTTTCCCTTAAAAAATTTAACATTTTCCTCGCGGCCCACTCCTATCACCAATTTATCATTCGCTAAAAAAGTAGAGCCACCTGCACTGGCAATCGAACTTGCCGTTTGAACGCCATTTACGTAATAGAAGCAGCTATCTGGCCTCCGGACAATAGCTACATGGTACCATTCATTAGCGACCAGATTGGGGTAAATAATAGTTCCAATGGTATTACCGGCTCGCGATCTTAAGGAACCATCAGTATGAATAGAGGCATTAAAGGCGCCATAAGTTAGGGTATTGGCATCTTGAATAAAGACCACGCGATTACTGGTGACATCGTAGGGCTTAAACCAAGCCATGGCCGTTCTTTGCTCAAACTCGTAAGTGGTGTTGGTGTGAATATAATCATCCACTCCATCGAATTCATAAGCTCCATTTGGGTTTCCATTTCGGTCTAAGGTAAGCTGAGGAGCTCCGTGGAAAGTGCCATGATTTCCATAGCCGCTAGTATCGCGTATATTTCCTTCAAAAGGCCAATAACCCTGAGTACAAGGGGAAATCCTTATGCCCGTAGTATCATTAAATAAAGAATCTATTTGAGACTGATCAAAAGCACAATTAAAAATTTTGAGATCATCCATCCGACCTTTAAAGAAGTCCTGGGAGCGACTGCGGTGGGCACCAATAACAAGTTTATTATAAGCCTGAAAGGCACTACCATTTGAATTCGAAGGGCCTTTTAAAATGAAATTTCCATTGAGGTAAAAAAATACGGAGTCGGTTCGCCTTACTAAAGCTAGATGATGCCAGTTATGAGCAGCGATTGGCATTTTAATACTGTATGTCGGTGAACCGCCTGCACGTGCTTTTAGCTCGCCATTTTCAATATTTGCCGAAAAAGCTCCGTAGCTTAAATTGTTGGCATCGTGCGCAATTAAGGCATTAATACCACTGGTTCGCGTAGCGTAAAACCAAAAACTCACCGTTCGCTCTTGTAAATCGTAGGTGGTGAAGGTATTAATGTAATCATCTACCCCATCAAAATAAAGGGCGCCATTGGCATTATTAAAGCGATCATGAACGGCATAAATACTGCCGCCAAAAAAGGTTCCATGATTTTGATGGATACTGGAATCTGCAGGATTGCCGTCCAGTCTAAAATGTGCCTCATAAGAGCACTGCGCCCCGAGATTGATAGCGAAAAACAATAGGAGGCCAAAAAGAAATTGAAAGCGAAGGTTGGTTAAAAGCATCTAACAAAAATAAAAGGTTTGCTGTATAATTTCAATTTAGCCGCTTAAAAAAACTTATCAGCTCTTTCTTATTTCTAGAAGCTAAATTTGAAGGAATATTATCTTTGTCCCCTATGGAGAATTACATTGTATCGGCACGTAAGTATCGCCCCCAGGCTTTTGAAGAGGTGGTAGGGCAGCAGCATGTGACCAATACTTTACATAAAGCCATAGAAAGCAATCATTTAGCGCAAGCTTTATTATTTACCGGTCCGCGAGGAGTAGGTAAAACTACTTCAGCACGCATTCTGGCCAGGATGATTAATTCGGAAGGGCCGCAAGATTCCGATCAGGATTTTTCTTTTAATATTTTCGAATTAGATGCCGCTTCCAATAATTCGGTAGATGATATTCGAAACCTAATTGACCAAGTGCGCTTTGCACCTCAAGTTGGCCAATTTAAAGTGTACATCATTGATGAGGTACACATGCTTTCTCAGCAGGCTTTCAATGCTTTTCTTAAAACCTTGGAAGAACCGCCTAAGCATGCCATATTTATCTTGGCCACCACCGAGAAGCACAAAATTATTCCTACTATTTTAAGTCGCTGTCAAATTTATGACTTCAAGCGAATATCGGTGGAGGACATTGCAAGCCATCTCTTACAAGTAGCCGAGAAAGAAGGAGTAAAGGTTGAGGATTCGGCTTTGCGCATTATTGCACAGAAAGCCGATGGAGCCTTAAGAGATGCCCTATCTATTTTCGATCGAATTGTTTCTTTTTCCGGGGAGCAAGTAAGTTACCAAGATGTAATTGAAAACTTACGCATCCTCGATTACGATTATTACTTCAGAACCATTGAGCTTGTTATGGCCAATGATCAAGCTGCCATCCTCAATCTTTTCAATGAAATATTGGAAAATGGTTTTGATGGACACTTGTTTTTAAATGGCTTGGCTTCCCACTGTCGTGATTTATTAGTTTGTCAAGATCCAAGTACGGTTCCTTTACTAGAAGTAGGTAAAGAGGTCCAAGAGCGCTATAAAACTCAGGCCATAGCCGTAAATAGCCGGTTTTTATTAAATGCTTTAAAAACTCTTAGCGAGGCCGATGTTCGTTACAAGAATAGCAATAATGCCCGCTTGCTCGTAGAGCTCTCCTTGCTGGAATTAGTAATGCTTTGGCACAAAACTATCTCTGCAAATAGCGGAGAAAAAAAAAAGCCTGAATTAAGCCCAAGCGATAGTCCTCAGCCCAGCTCCCCTGCCAGCCCTAGCAAGGAGGCCAGCTCAGCACCTATTCAAAAGGCTGAAAGTCCAAAGGAAAATGTATTGCCTAAGGAAGCTCCAGTAAGTCCAAATGCGGCGGTGACTGCAGCAAATCCTAAAACTCCTACAAAGCCAATTGAAGAAACAGCAAAAGCTCCCACTCAAAGCGAAAGTAAATTAAAACGCAAACGCAGTTCAGGCACTTTCTCTATAAACCAAGCCCTTAGCGGAGATAACGGAGCCAAAGAAAAACAGCTTGAAGAAGAAGAGGAAGATCTTGATAAGCCGGTAGAAGGAAAACCGCAAAATCCTTTCGACCAAGAAGGACTAAAAACGGTTTGGGATGCTTTTGTGGAAAAAGCGAAAGGGAAAGGACTAAAAATTGTAGTCGCCACCCTCGCCAATAAAGAACTTAAGATACTAGAAAACAGCGAAGTTCAGATCACCTTGGACAATACCCTGCAAGCGCAAACCTTTCAAGATATAAAACGTGAGCTGCTCTACTTTTGTCGGGAAAAACTACAAAACTTCGCACTGCACTTTACAGTTAACATAGTAAAAGGGAGTCAAAAGCTAGATCCCTACTCGGCCCCAGAGAAGTACCAGTATCTCTTGGACAAGAATCCAAACCTTGCCAAGCTGCGAGAACAACTGGGCCTTGACATCGAATAGCGATATAGATTTTTGACTGTAATCAATCATTTAGGACCCCTCCTATTTATACGAGTTATTGCATTCCATTTTGCTATTTTTGCCAACCTCTCGAAAAGTGCATTGCCAAATTTCAATTAACCATCTATGACCCATCCTAACAAGATCCTTTATACCCTAACCGACGAAGCTCCTGCCCTTGCCACTCGCTCTTTTCTTCCCATCGTGCAAAGCTTTGCCAAGCATGCCAATATCCAAGTGGAAACCCGTGATATTTCATTGGCCTCCAGAATTTTGGCCGTGGTACCAGAATTTTTAAATGATGATCAAAAGGCAGATGATGCACTTTCAGAACTAGGGGAAATCGCTAAGACTCCCGAGGCGAATATTATTAAGCTTCCTAACATCAGTGCTTCTTTACCGCAATTAAAAGATGCCATAAAGGAGTTACAAGCACAAGGTTATGCCATTCCCGATTACCCGGATTCACCGAAAGATGAGGCCAGTAAAAAAATTCAAGCCGCTTACGACAAGGTTAAAGGAAGTGCGGTTAACCCGGTTTTAAGAGAAGGTAACTCGGATCGTCGCGCTCCTAAGGCAGTAAAGGAATTTGCTCGTAAGCACCCCCACTCTATGGGCGCTTGGAAAGCTGATTCGCAGTCTCATGTGGCACATATGACCGAAGGCGATTTCTACGCAAGTGAAAAATCCTATTTGGCACCTGAGGCAACCACCGTTCGAATTATTCAAAAAACTAAGGCAGGTAAAGAGCTTAGCCTGAAGAGTGGTTTAAAGATAGAAGCCGCCGAGCTTATTGACGCGAGCTTCATGAGTGCCAAGGCATTGCAAGCCTTTATCAGTAAAGAAATTGCCGCTGCCAAAGCCTCGGGAATACTATTCTCCGTGCATTTAAAGGCCACGATGATGAAGGTTTCGGACCCAGTTATTTTTGGTCACTTTGTGAAAACCTTTTTTGAGCCGGTCTTCGATAAACACCAAGAAACTTTTGCCAGCATTGGGGTAAATCCAAATAGTGGCATGGGCCCTATCTTAGATAAAATCGCCAAACTTCCGGAAGATAAGCAAGCGAAAATCCTCAGCGATATTGAAGCTTGTTATGAGGATGGTCCCGATTTAGCAATGGTGAATTCTCATAAGGGAATTACCAATTTGCATATGCCCAATGATGTAATTATCGATGCTTCGATGCCGGCTATGATTCGCAACTCTGGGCAAATGTGGAATCTTAATGATGAAAGTCAAGATACCAAAGCATGTATCCCCGATCGCAGTTATGCCTCTCTATACCAAGCAACGATAAACTTCTGTAAGGAAAATGGTGCCTTTGATCCCAAAACCATGGGTAGCGTTAGCAATGTTGGCTTAATGGCGCAAAAAGCGGAGGAATATGGATCGCATGACAAAACCTTTATTTTGGAAGAGGCGGGAACTATTATGGTTATTGACGAGGCCGGAAAAGTTCTTCTAAGTCATGAGGTTGAAGCAGGAGATATTTGGCGCATGTGCCAAGTGAAGGATGCTCCAGTTCGCGATTGGGTGAAATTAGCTGTTAGTCGCGCCCGTGCTACGGGAGTACCAGCTGTTTTCTGGCTCGATGAAAATCGTGCTCATGATCGAGAACTAATCAAAAAAGTAAATAGCTACTTAAAAGATCATGATACTGAAGGCTTAGAACTTCCGATTATGAATGTTGCAGATGCTACCCGCTACAGCTGCCAACGCGCGAAAGATGGTTTAGACACTATTTCGGTTAGTGGTAATGTGCTCCGCGATTATCTAACCGATCTTTTCCCGATTCTTGAAGTAGGAACAAGCGCCAAGATGCTCAGTATCGTGCCCTTAATGAATGGCGGTGGACTGTTTGAAACTGGAGCCGGCGGTTCAGCGCCAAAACATGTAGATCAATTTGTTGCCGAAAACCACCTACGTTGGGATTCTCTTGGAGAATTTCTAGCCCTTGCGGCTTCTTTGGAGCATTTAGCATTATCCTCCGAAAATCCTAAAGCGGCCGTATTATCCAAATGCTTGGATAAAGCCAGTAGCGACTATTTGAACAACAATAAAGGTCCTTCTCGAAGAGTTAATGAAATTGATAATCGTGGCAGTCATTTTTACTTGGCTTATTATTGGGCGAAAGCCTTGGCCAGTCAAAATGAAGACCAAGAACTAAAGGCAGCCTTCCAAAACATGGCTGAAGCCTTGGAGCAGCAAGAGCAAACGATTGTAAAGGAATTAACAGAAGTGCAGGGCAAAGCGGTTGATATTAGTGGCTATTTTAATCCGGATGAGCAGAAGGTTCAGATGGCCATGCGCCCAAGTAACACGCTAAATAAGATTATTGGCTAGTTTCTTAAGATACTTAAAATTAATGTTTGGACTGGGGCTGCTAGCGCTGGTCCAAACTAGTTTTATCGCCATTCCCGAATACAGCAAAGCGGATTTAATCGGTGATATCGATCCCAGTACGCATCGCGATTTTGACAAGATGCGATCAAAGTATTGCAGTAAAACTTCTTACTTAAGGGAAGACTGTTATGATGCCTTTAAAGATATGTGGGCGGCGGCTCGAAAAGACGGCATTCAGCTAATTGTCGTTTCTGCTGCGCGCAGTCGCAGCTATCAAAAGGGAATCTGGAATCGCAAATGGCTCACCTTCGGAGGAGCGGAGAGTTCTCGCGCCGAAAAAATATTGCAATACAGTTCCATGCCCGGCACCAGTCGCCACCACTGGGGCACCGACCTTGATCTCAATGCTCTTAACAATGAATACTTCGAAAATGGCGAAGGGGCCAAGATTTACGCATGGTTAAGTGCTCATGCAGGTGAATATGGCTTTTTTCAACCTTACACCGCTTTTAATCCTTATCGGGATGCGGGTTACCGTGAAGAAAAATGGCATTGGTCCTATTATCCAATTGCCTCTCAAATGCAAAGGGCCTATCGCAAAATGATTGGCTATTCTGATTTGAAAGGATTTATGGGCGACGAATACGCTGAAAAATTAAAAGTGATTAATAACTATGTAATGGGTATTGAAGGGCCAAATTGGCTAGCGCCTTAAAAATATAAAACCCCTACCTTCGTACCGCTCTGTAAAACTATTAGCTTGAAGAAAAATCGCAATTTGTGGATTGGCGGCGGCATTCTCGTCCTAATCCTAATCTTTTGGGCCTTAAGTGGTAAAGAAGAAATTTCACGAGATATTACCACCAAATCTTTTGTCGCCGATTTCCAAGACGCCGTAACTAGCTCTGGAGAATTATTAGCCAAAAACTCGGAGGATATAACTGGACCTCAAAATGTACGTCGCTACGGTTTATTTAATATCAAGATTTCGGATATTGTTCCTGAAGGAACTTATGTAGAAAAAGGCGATTTCGTTGCCCAACTCGATAAAACCGAGCTCAGTGGTAAACTCAATGAGTTGTACACCGAATTAGAAAAAGCGAATAGCCAGTACACCCAAACCCAGCTCGATACTTCGCTCGAACTGCGCCAACAACGCAGCACTATTGAAAGTTTATTGTTTGATATCCGTCAGAAAAAAGTAGAAATTGAACAAAGTGCTTTTGAACCGCCAGCAACGGTGCAAAGGCTAAAACTAGACTTAGAAAAGCTGGAACAAAACATTCAGCAAAATCGCGAGAATTACGAAATTAAGAAGAAGCAAAGTCGAGCGAAAATGATTGAGGCCGGTGCTAATTTGGCGCAAACCCGCAACAAATACGAAAAGCTTCAAGACCTCGAAAAAGAATTCCGAATTAGTGCGCCTAAACCGGGCATGGTAACCTATATCCGAGAATGGGGTGGCCGTAAAAGAAAAACCGGTTCGAGCATATCGCCTTGGGATCCAGGGGTAGCCACCCTCCCCGATTTAAGTGTGATGGAAAGCAAGACTTATATCAATGAAGTGGACATTCGCAAGGTTAAGGAAGGCCAGCAAGTGAACATCGGTTTAGATGCCTTCCCGGATGTGCAATTAAATGGCACGGTTAGCCAAGTAGCCAATGTTGGAGAAGACCGTGAAAATTCGGAGAGCAAAGTCTTTGAGATTGTAATTACGGTGAATGAATCGGACAGTACTTACCGACCCGGAATGACTACCTCCAACGAAATTATTACCAGCACTTTAGACTCCGTCGTGCAAATTCCATTGGAAGCTATTTTTAGTGAAGATGATCTAACCTTTGTTTACATCAAGGGAGTTTCCATTGAAAAACAAGAGGTAAAAATTGGTGCTCGGAATGATGAATTTGCCGTAATTGAAGCAGGGCTAAAAGCGGATGCAGAGGTCTTTCTCACTGAGCCTGCATCGGCAGTTGACCAAGATATTCAGCGCTTAAACTAGAGCCATGGATCGCTTGCTCACCAATTTAAATATTGCCCTAGATGCCATCTTGGCCAACACCTTGCGCTCGGTACTAACCGCACTTGGAATTATTTTTGGCGTGGCGGCTGTAATTACCATGCTAGCCATTGGTGAGGGAGCACAAGCGGAAATTTTAAAGCAAATAGAATTAGTTGGTGTTAATAATATTGAGATTAAACCCCTGGTTGAGCAAAGAGATGAGGAGGTTTCTGAAGACATGGTTTCCGAACCACGAAAGTTTTCGAAGGGTCTCGATTTAAGTGATGCTCGAAGTATTTTAAAGATCATTCCTGCAGCCGTTGCCATCAGTCCAGAAGTGGTCATTGAAACATCGGTAATTTCCTCTGGTAGGAGAAGAAGCACCAAACTTATTGGCGTAGAGGCTTCCTATTTTGAGGTTTCAAATATTCCCTTGCGTTACGGACAGATGTTTTCCCAAGGGCATATGGAAAACCAAGAACCAGTTTGCATAATTGGCAGCGGAATGGCTAAGAAGCTTTTCCCTGGTGAACGTGCCCTAGGGAAAAAGATTAAAGTAGGTTCACAATGGCTGACTGTTATTGGTGTTTCCCAAACTTTAAATATCAGCGCGAAAGCGCAAGAAAACTTAGGTATCCGCGATTATAATATGGATATCTATGCACCGATTACCACTATTCTTAGTCGATACCGCGACCGTGGGCGTTTACGTCAGTCACGCGGTTTTGATGATGATGATGAAGACAGTCCAAAAAAAGACCTCAACTATCATCAACTCGACCGTTTGGTGGTGCAAATCGATGATAGTGAGTATCTCGAATCGAGTGCCGAAGTAATCAGTCGACTGCTTACCAGGAAACATAATGAAGTGGTTGATTTCGAAGTTATTATTCCACAACAATTGTTAGAGCAACAGCAGCGAACCAAAGATATTTTCAATTTGGTTTTAAGCGCAATTGCCGGTATTTCACTTTTAGTAGGTGGTATTGGCATTATGAATATCATGCTCGCTTCCGTTTTAGAACGCACCAAGGAAATTGGAACGCGATTGGCCATTGGTGCTAAAAAACAAGATATCATTACTCAATTTCTCTTCGAAGCCCTGCTCATTAGCCTTAGCGGAGGTATAATAGGTGTCATACTCGGCTTATTAGCCTCCTACCTGGTTAGTGAATTTGCGAATATTGAAACCATCGTTAGCCCACTTTCTATTGTTATTTCCTTTGGAGTAGCTTCTATTACCGGACTAATATTTGGGCTCTCTCCAGCTCGACAAGCCGCGGAAAAGAACCCGGTTGAATCCTTGCGCTATGAATAAACTACTGCTTTCTACAATCTTGCTTTTCGGCTTAGGTCAAGCTGTTGCCCAAAGCCAGATGCTGGAATTACAAACCGCCATATTAGAAGCTCAAAAACAATCACCCTCCTACTACCGAGCTATTAATACCGCCGAAAACAGGTATTGGAATTATCGTCAATTTAGAGCCAGCCTACTACCTCAGCTTAATCTAAGCGGTACCTTACCCAATTATTCAAGCGCCATAGATCGGGTAACGCTGCCAGATGGCACCTTTGATTTCCCCGAGCGAGAGCAATTATTTTTAAGTGGAAATTTATCCTTAGATCAGAATGTAGTTTGGACGGGGGGAAGACTTTCCTTGATTAGTAGTTTGCAGAGGACCGATGTTTACAGTCCTGATCGCCGGGTAAATTACTTTAACACTCCGATCTCCATTTCCTACTTCCAACCGATGTTTCTCTATAATGACTTGAAGTGGCAAAATAAGATTCAGCCTTTGGCCTACGAATCTTCACGAAGAGCCTATTCCGAGGATTTAGAGCAAATTGCTTCTGAAACTACTCGTTTGTACTTCGATGCCCTAGTATCTAAAATAGGGATGCAAATTGCAGAATTGAACGTGCGGAATAATGATACCATTTTTAAGATTTCCAAGGGTCGTTATAATTTGGGTAAAATTGCTGAAAACGACCTTCTTCAAATTGAACTTAACTTTCTTAATGCAGAAAATGCCCTTACCAATGCCCGCTTAAACTATGAGGTAGCGGCTCAAGAACTCAAACGGTATTTGGGAATTCCTACTGGTCAGGATTTGGAATTAGTGGTGCCCAGTGCGGTTCCAAATGTTCAAGTAGATTTAGACAAGGCCCTGAATGAAGCCCGCAAAAACCGGGCAGCTGTTCTAGATTTTAGACGGAGACGAATTGTTGCCGAGCAAGGGGTTGCGCAGGCACGCGGAAATACCAATTACAATTTTAATTTAAGAGCAAATTTCGGTTTAAACCGTCAAGCTGATGATCTACAAGCCGCTTATGGCAATCCATTTGCCCAGCAGCAAAATCTTTCTATTGGCGTAAATATTCCCATAATCGATTGGGGGCAAGCTCGTTCACAAATTAGGAGAGCGGAGGCAAATCGACAATTGCAAGAAGTGAATATTGAGCAAGATGAAATCAATTTTGAGCAAGAAATTTTCCTTCAGGTGATGCAGTTTAATGCTCAGTACAAACGTTTGAGTATTGCCGCTAAGGCGGATACGGTAGCACAAAAAAGATATGAGGTTGCTCGTCAACGTTACCTTACGGGAAAAATATCCATCACCGATATTAACATCGCACAAAGCGAAAAGGACGGCGCTAAGCAGAGCTATTTACAGGAATTACAAAGGTATTGGGTAGCCTACTATACCATCCGCCAATTAAGTTTATACGATTTTGAAAGAGATCAGGTGATTGAATACACGCCCGACTACCTCAATTAATTTGAGGGATGTAAAATAGTTTGCAGCTCTTCCAAACTTACTTTGTTTCGAAACTGGCCATTTTCTACAACACTAATTTCGCCCGTTTCCTCTGAAACGACAATTGCCAGGGCATTGGCTTTTTCCGATATACCAAGCGCGGCACGATGTCTTAAACCAAAACGAGAAGGTAAATTGGTTTTTTCGGTAAGGGGAAGAATGCAACCAGCGGCCACTATTTTTGGGCCTGTGATAATAACCGCCCCGTCATGTAAGGGTGAGTTCTTATTAAAAATGCTTTCCAGTAAACTGCCGCTCACCTGAGCACCGATTGGTGTTCCCGTACTCGTATAAAAACCTAGCTTCGAATCGCCCTCAATAACAATTAAGGCTCCCGTAAAAGTTTGGGTCATAGCCCCGCAGGCTTTCACCACTTCTCGATAATCGATTTGACTGCTGTCATCATCTTGTACCCGCCACCAACGTAATAAAGCCTTTCTTCGGGTGAAGTTAGTGGATCCTATCATTAATAAGAATCGCCTAATTTCTTGTTGAAAAACGATTACTACCGCGATAACTCCTACGCCAATAAACTGCCCTAGTATTTCACTGAGCAACTCCATCTGCAGGGCCTCAACTAATTTCCAAACTAAGTAAATCGCGGCGACACCGATTAGCACATTTATCGCTACCGTATCTTTAATGAGTCGGTATAATTGGTAGAGTAAAAAAGCCACCAATAGGATATCAATAAAATCAAGGAAGCTAAAGCCGAGGAACCCCATTTAGGCGAAATTTTGGTTCAATTTAAGGATTTTACAAACGTCTACCGCCTCCCGAACATCGTGTACCCGCAGGATATCAGCGCCTTGTTGCAAAGCCAAGGTGTGCAAAACTGTGCTTGCATTAAGGGACTCCTCCGGACTGCTATTTAAAGGCTTGTATATCATCGATTTGCGACTCACCCCAACTAATAAGGGATGTTCAAAGATGCTTTTAAAGTAATGGAGATTATTGAATAATTGATAATTATGTTCCAGGCTTTTACCAAAACCAAAGCCAGGATCCAATACCACATCTGTAGCACCTACTTTGGCCAGGCTTTCCAACTGCTTGCTAAAAAAGTAGGCCACCTCTTTGACCACATTATCATAATCTGGATTCTGCTGCATGCTTTGTGGCAGTCCCTTCATGTGCATCATGATATAAGTGGATTGAGTTTCCCCTATTAAAGGAATCATCTTAGGGTCAATCATTCCTCCAGAAATATCATTCACAATGCTTAAACCTTTATGAATCGCCTTCTCGGCTGTAGCCGCATTGTAGGTATCCAAGGAAAGTGGCAGGTCGGGAAACTCCGTCCTCAATTCATTTAAAAGCGGCTCCACTATTTTCCACTCTTCACTAGGGTCTACTAAGGATGAACCCGGTTTAGAGCTCGCGGGACCAATATCAATGATATCTGCGCCTTCGGCGATCATTTTACGGGCCTGCTCTAAGGCCGATTCAAGGGAATTAAATCGCCCTCCATCATAGAAGGAATCAGGGTTTATGTTTAATATCCCCATTACCAAAGCTCCCTCCATTAGCTTGATCTTCCCCTTTAGCTTCAGCGTCTTTTTCGCGTAAAATGCCTTATCTTTCGCCACCTTTCTGCATCTTTAATAGGAGCGAAATTATCAAATGGCAAACACATCTGAACAGTACGACGCAGTAATTACTAACTGCCGAGATTTATACTTAAAAAAGCATCGAGATTATGGCGCCGCTTGGCGGATCTTAAGGCTACCTTCCTTAACCGATCAAATCTTCATCAAGGCCAACCGCCTGAGAAGCATTCAGGATAAAGGAAAGCAAATGGTGGAAGATCGCATGGACGGAGAGTTCATTGGTATCGTAAACTATAGTTTGATGGCCTTGGTGCAGTGTGATCGAGGGATTTCATCCGAGCCCGATCTAAATGAAAATGAAGCATTGGAAGTCTTCAATTTTCAGGCAACAGCCGCAAAAGAATTGATGCAGCGCAAAAACCACGATTATGGGGAAGCCTGGCGTGATATGCGAATCTCCTCCTTAACGGATCTTATTTTGCAAAAAATCTTGCGCATAAAACAGATTGAAGACAATTCAGGCATAACCATTGCGTCGGAAGGAATTGAAGCAAATTATTTGGATATGGTGAACTATGCCGTGTTTGCGCTCATAAAAATGAACGAAGAATAAAACTATGAAATTGATTACACAGATCTCTCGAATATTGGTTGGCGGCCTATTCATTTTTTCGGGCTTGATTAAGCTAAACGACCCAATGGGATTTGCCTTTAAGCTTGGTGATTACTTTGCCGTGGATGTATTGAATCTCCCCTTTTTAAAGGACTTCACGCTTCCATTAGCTCTTTTCATTGTTATTCTTGAAGTATTATTAGGCGTAGTCCTTTTACTGGGTAAATGGGTGAAACTGAGTACCTGGCTGCTCCTCTTGATGATTGTATTTTTCACCTTCCTTACTTTCTATTCGGCCTATCATAATAAAGTAACCGACTGCGGTTGTTTTGGCGATGCAATTCCTTTAACTCCTTGGCAGTCATTTGGAAAGGATCTAATTCTGTTGGTCCTCATTGGAATTGTCTTCATCAATCGCAAATACATTCAGCCTATTTTAGGTGCTGGTCCACAGAACATAGTACTTAGCTTAAGCTTTGTCGGATGCATTGCATTGGGCTACTACGTTTTAAATCATTTACCACTTAAAGATTTCCGTGCCTATGCCGAAGGTAAGAGCATTGTAGAGGGAATGAAATCAGCGGAGGAATTAGGACTTAAGCCGACCAAATATGCGACCATCTACACCTTGGAAAACACGGAAACGGGTGAAAGCCAAAAAGTAAGCTCTGATGCTTATGTGGCTGAAAATTGGTGGCAAAAGGAAGATTGGAAAATCTTAAAAGATCAGAACGAAACCGTAGTTCTGGAAAAGGGCTATGAGCCACCGGTACATGATTTTATCATTGATTTAGGCGGAGCGGAAATTACTGATCAGGTATTAGGGCAAGAGCGCATTTTCTTGTTAGTGGCTTATTCCCTGGAGAAAAGCGAAGGTTCGGCTTATGAAGCACTAAACACTTTTGCCCTAGCGGCATCAGAACAGGAAATACCCTTCCTTGGCCTTACCGCCAGTCTTCCTTCGGTAATTGAAGAAAAGGCCAAAGCTTGGAACACGCGTTTTAGTTTTGCAAGTGTGGATGAAACTACTTTAAAGACTATTGTTCGTGCTAATCCTGGTATCGTTCTTTTGGAGAAGGGTGTGGTGGTTAAAAAATGGCATTATCAAGATTTACCCCCTTTTGAGGAATTAGCAAAGACTTTAAAGTAATTGCTACGCTTTATTTGGAATAAAACATGGTATGGATTCCTCGTGATGTGGGGCGTGATTACCGTGGTCTTCTTTCTTTTTAATGTATTGCCAGGTGATCCTTCGAGGATGATGCTCGACCAAAGAGAGGATAGTGAACAGCTGGCTCGAATTAAAAAGAAATATGGTTTTGATCAGCCAATCGCAAAACAGTATATCCATTATTTAAATGATTTAAGTCCTATATCCTGGCATAGCTTGGATCGGGAGGACTTTAGTCATTTCAAGCGCTACAGCAACGAGCCTCAAGTTCTTTTTAAACTAGGTAATGGTCAGATCTGCTTAAAGGCTCCCTTCTTGCGCAGCTCCTTCCGTTCTCAGGGAAAGTCTGTAACTAGCATACTCAGTGAAACCTTTCCAAATACCCTCATTCTTGCCTTGGCGGCGATGGGCATTGCGATGTTCCTTGGCTTGGCCTTAGGTTTGATTGCCGCACAATTTAAGGGCGGCTGGTTAGATAGTAGCATCAGCTTTGTGGGTACTTTGGGAATGTCTGTGCCTTCCTTTTTTTCCGCCATTCTTATGGCTTGGATATTCGGCTACCTACTTTCCAACTGGACCGGTTTAAATATGACCGGCAGCTTATATGAAGTAGATCTATATGGCGAGGGACGCTATATCGCTTGGTCGAATTTAATTCTGCCAGCCATCACCTTAGGGATTCGACCCTTGGCGGTAATCATTCAGCTAACCCGCTCATCCATATTAGAAGAATTGGGACAAGACTATATCCGAACCGCCAAAGCCAAAGGCTTAAGTCAGGCCCAAATTCTGCGCAAGCATGCCCTTAGAAATGCCCTAAATCCAGTAATAACAGCAGCCTCCGGATGGTTCGCCTCCATGCTGGCCGGTGCCGTATTTGTTGAGTATATCTTTGGCTGGAATGGTTTAGGAAAGCAGATTGTAGATGCCTTAAATCAACTTGATTTACCAGTTGTAATGGGGGCAGTACTCCTAATAGCTATTACCTTTGTAATCATCAGTATTGTGGTCGATTTACTCTATGCTTGGATCGACCCAAGAGTGAGAACCTAAAAAAATCAAACATGTCGAGAAAGATTATCGCCGGAAATTGGAAAATGAACCTCAACCTGAAGGAAGGGGCGGAACTCATTAATGCGGCAGAAAAATATTTGGCGGCTAAGCCGGTGCATCATATCGATGTAATTGTGGCTCCACCCGCTTATCAATTGGTGCAATCATCACAGCTGAGTAAAAACGAGCGCCTTTCAGTAGCGGCTCAAAATATGGCTGCGGAAGAAAAGGGTGCCTTTACCGGAGAGATTAGTGCCAGTATGGTTAAAGATGCCGGGGCTGAACTAGTTATCATTGGTCACTCCGAGCGACGAGAAATTTTCGGGGAGAGTGATGAATTATTAGAGCGAAAACTTAAAAAAGCCTTGGAACATGGCCTCTACCCTATCTTTTGCGTCGGCGAAAGTTTGAGTCAGCGAAAGAATAATGAGCATTTCCAGCATATTGAAAATCAATTAAAAGCCGGATTACAAAGTTTTAGCGCCGAGGAAGTTCCTCAAATTATTATCGCCTACGAACCAATATGGGCCATTGGAACCGGAGAAACAGCTAGCCAAGAGCAAGCCCAAGAGATGCACTCTTTTATCCGTAAATATCTTGGCCAGCAATTTAGTGCTGCTGTGGCAGATGAAGTTTCCATTCTGTATGGAGGTTCGGTAAAACCCGATAATGCTCGAGGTTTATTCGGTCAGCCAGATATTGATGGCGGCTTAATTGGAGGTGCTTCTTTAGATGCTGAATCCTTTACCTCCTTAATTCAAATTGGTGAGGAAATTTTACGATGAAAGATTATCTAGTACTCGACTTTAAAATTAAGCCTGTAGAACCAGGCCGAGACATCCTTCTTGCCCTTCTTGACAATATTGGTTACGATAGTTTTGAAGAAAGTCCTCAAGGCTTGAAAGCTTATATTCTTGCTGAGGATTTTAAGGAATCGGAAATACTTGAATTGCCCATAGCTTCTAGCGATGAATTCGAATTAAGCTGGACGAGCGAAAAGCTGGATACCATTAATTGGAATGAGGAGTGGGAACGCAACTATGAGCCAGTATCCTTAGAGGATAAGCTGCTTATACGTGCGCCCTTCCATAAGGTAGAAGGCGATTTTAAACATGAAATCGTAATTGAGCCCAAAATGTCTTTTGGTACCGGACATCACTTTACCACCCGCCTAATGAGCAAGGCCATGTTCGACCTTGATTTTGAAGGTAAAAAAGTGTTAGACATGGGTACCGGAACCGGTATTCTAGCCATATTGGCTCAACAGTTAGGGGCGGTAGAAATTGATGCCATCGACAATTTTGAGTGGGCGGTAGAGAATACTGCAGAGAATGCTAGTCGCAATAAAGCCGACCGCATTACCGCCGAATGGGGAGATGCTAATCTTCTGGATGGTAGAAGCTATGATCTTATCCTGGCTAATATTAATCGTAATGTTTTGTTGGAGGATATGAAAAACTATGTTGCTACGTTAGCTCCAGGAGGATCAATACTTTTCAGCGGTTTCTTTGCGCATGATTTCGAGCTTATAAATAATGAAGCCCTTAAACAAGGCCTTCAGTTTCAAGCGAAAATCGAAGAAGAACGCTGGCAGTGCGTGCATTACCGTAAACCCTGAATTCCTCTAAACTGAAAGGCCCATGCGTGTAAGTCTATTTTTTCTCCTTGTTCTTTTTTCCTTCCAAAACCCTCTTCGAGCCCAAAGCATAAAGAGGTTTACCCCAGAAAAAACCACTTACCTGCGGGAGCTGAAAGATTTTCTTGATGAAGAAAACGATATTGAAGAGGAAGTAGCTCTGGCTTTAGCGAGCGATTTCGACAGCTTATTTATCACCGACTATTCTGATGAGGAAGCCGAGTGGATTTTTAGGATTAGCAATAATCTTTTACGAAAAAGGGTAAAGCGTTTCGAAGATTGGGAGCATTTCTTAAGAATCACCATCTACTATAAAAATGATTTGCCAGAGGGAGAAATGATAAATTTCCTGAAGGATTTTGAGAGTTTATCGAAAAGACCGGCCAAGAAAATTTCTTCCTATCTCGCCACCGTTTATAATGTGATGTACTTCAACGTTCTTTACGACGATGGGCGTTTAAAATGGAAGGTAAATGGGGAAATACCAAACTATAGCTTTAAGGAAGGACCGGTTTTTAGCTTTCCCGCCAATTCCGATTTAGTAGGTTTTTATAAAAACGATAGTACTATAATTGAAGGAACGGCCGGTGAATTTAGGCCAGGTGAGTATTTGTTTAAAGGAACCGGTGGCACTGGATATTTCCTAAGAGCGGGTATGCCCAAGGATAGCGCTTATGTGCTTATCAATAATTACAGCTTCGATGTAACCAAACCCGATTTAAGCATCGACTCGGTAGTATTGCATACCAATTTCTACCTCGATCAACCGGTAGAAGGTAATTGGCAAGAAAAACTCACTTCACAAAGTGGCGGTAGTGGCCATGCAACTTTTCCGCGCTTTCGATCGTATCGCACTGATCTTTACGTGCCCTATATCCTTCCACATGCTCAGTTTTTAGGCGGTTTTTCTATTATTGGTGATCGCTTTTATGGAGGAGGAAATGACAGTAGTAGAGCCACCATCATTTTTGCCTACAAGGATACCGTTCTTATTAAAGCTACTTCCCGGCGATTTTGGTTGCGGAAAGACAAGGTTTATTCCGAAGATGTAGAAGCGGTAATCTATTTAGGACCCAATGACAGCATCTATCATCCAAAAATCACCATGCGCTATCTGCCAGAACTCAAGCAGTTTAGCCTAATCCGTAAAGATGAAGGTATGGGATCAGCGGTTTTCGCCGACTCCTATCATAATTTGGATATGCTCTTTGATATTATCACCTGGGAGGTGGGAAGTCCGCAAATGAAGATCTCGAGCCTAAATATGGGCTCCACCTCACCAGTAGTATTTGAGAGTAATAATTATTACCGTGGTCAGCGCTTTGATGATTTGCGCGGTATGAGTAATGCCCATCCCCTATTCGAGTTAAGAAAGCTTTCCAAGAAATTGGGCGACACACGCACCTTTACCGATAAAGATGTCGCCTATCACCTAAAAATGGATCGCAGTGATGCTCATCGTTACCTAATGCGATTTGCAGTTTTAGGTTTCATTGATTACAGCGTTCAAACTCGCGAGGCCTATCTAAAAGACAAGGTATTTGAGTATATCTTAAACTATCAAGGCGTTCGTGATTTTGACGTTATTCAATTTGTATCTCGATTGGAAAACGGGACCAATGCCACGCTTAGCTTAGAAAACTATGCCATGGAGGTAGAAGGTATTCGGGCCATTACCCTTTCCGATTCCCAAAAAGTGGGACTCTTTCCGGCTGATGAAAAAATCGTCATTCACAAAGATCTCAATTTCGATTTCAATGGAAAGATTAGCGCCGGTCGCTTTAATTTCTGGGGGAATCAATTCAAGTTTAACTACGAGCAATTTCGCATTGGCATGGAAGATATTGACTCCATGCGCTTTAAAGTATTGAGCTTTGAACCCAATGCCCTAGGTCAACGCTATTTAGTGGATGTAAAAACGGTACTGCAAGACCTTACCGGTGACCTTCAAATTGACAAGCCTAATAATAAGTCTGGTAAGGCTTCCTATTCCGAATATCCCATCTTTAATTCCGCTAAAGATGCTTATATCTACTATGATAAGCCCAGTATATTCGATGGCGTTTACAATCGAGAAAACTTTTACGTTCGCCTAGAACCCTTTGAGATTGATAGTTTGGATAATACTTCCACTACAGGGCTATCCTTCGCTGGTACCTTCACCTCTGCTGGTATTTTCCCAGAATTTGATGAGCCAATAAAAGTTCAACGCGATTATTCCCTTGGATTTACCAGGCAAACCCCTCCCGGCGGATTTCCCGCTTATGGCGGAAAAGGGCAATACACCGCTCAACTTAGCTTGAGTAATCAGGGTTTACGTGGTGACGGTCAGTTAGAATATCTTAACTCTACCGCCCAATCGCAAGAGTTTTTCTTCTTCCCCGATAGTACCGATGGAAAAACAAGTTCTTATGAAATTGTAGAGAAAACCGGGCGCGCTGGCTCTAATCCACATGTGATGGTTGATACCACGCAATTGCATTGGGAACCCTATAATGATGTGCTATATACCAGTACCATCAAAGAACCCTTTAAGGTTTATGATCAACTCGGTATGCGGACTTCGGGAACTTTGGCCCATTCACCTACCGGTTTAAAAGGCAAGGGCCTCAACGAATTTTTAGATGCCGAAACCCGCTCCAAGGACTACACCTATGAAAGCAGGCGCTTGCTATCGCCCAATACGGCCTTTAGAGTTAGAGCTAATCCAAGAGCAGATTGGGGATTTGGAGTGGATAGCGCTAGGGCAGAAATTGATTTTGATGATGAACGCGGCAGATTTAACCTGCTGAACACCAATCAATACTTTAGCCTTAGCGCCAATAAGTATATTGCTTATATGGACTTTGCCTTATGGCAGATACCAGAAAAGGCGATTGATATGCGCAAAGAATCGGGAGTTGGCCTTTCGGAGATGATATCCGTTCATCCACATCAAGACTCCCTTCGTTTCCTAGCTGAGCATTCGAAGTTCTACTTGGAAAACACCCTGTTAGAATCCTTCCAGGTACCAGAGATTATGGTGGCTGATGCTTATATCTATCCCGATACGGGTTATGTAGCGATTGATAGTAATGCAGTAATGCGCACCTTGGTAAACTCCTCTATTACCGCAGATCTGGTTGATCAATATCACAAATTCTATGGTGCTGAAATTGACATTTCATCCGCCAATTACTACCAAGGCTTTGGCGACTATGAGTATCTAGATAAGGACGGAACGCCATGGCCAATTCGCTTTGAAACCATACGTGTTGATACTGGAACCACTGTTGGCCGTGCCGCCATTAAGGAAGAAGATTACTTCTTTATGAGTCCCCACTTTGGCTATTATGGCAATGTGCGATTAAGGGCCGCTGAAAAGGAACTATACTTCCAAGGTTATACTCATATCGAAGCCGATTGTGACGCTATTAGCACCAACTGGTTTGCCTTTAAAAGTAAAATTGATCCCGCCAATATCTTAATCGAATTGCCGGAAGTGGATTCCGAGGATAAAACAAAATTATTGGCGAATGGGGTTTATCTAAATTCCGATACCATTAGCGGTTACGCTGCTTTCCTTAGTCAAGAGGTCCGTCCCACCGATAAGCAAATGTTCTTTGCTAATGGCGTGCTTTTCTACGATGAAGGCATTACCAGCTACGTTATCACCGAAAGGGAAAAAATCGAAGATCCCAGTTTACCAATCAATATTCTACGATTTAATAACCTGAATTGTACCATGCTAGGTGAAGGTTCCATGAGTCTTGGTGATGGTAAAAGCCAACTTAGGACTAATTCCTATGGGCTCATTAAATACGATTTGAATACCGATGAGATGCAGCTGGATTTGGCCATGGGAATGGAGTTTTTCTTTGCCAAAGAGTTAATTGAAAAGCTTGCCCTTATTGTTGCCGATAATTCTGAAGGCAATGGGGTAGATATTGGTCGAGAAGCCTTTAAAATTGCCAGTTCACATCGTTTAGAGCCCAAGGATCTAAAGAAATTTAATGATGAAGTTGCGGCCTTCGGAGCGCCCGAAAAAGTACCCGATGATTTACAGCAAACTTTACTCTTTGGTGAGCTTACCATGAATTGGACTCCTGAATCTATATCCTTCCTAAGCGAAGGACCAATCGGCATTGCTGGATTGGGAGAAGAGTTTGTGAATTCAAAAGTTACTGGCTTTGTAGAAATTCAGCGCAAGCGCAGAGGCGATGAGGTATATATTTATTTGGACCTTGGCGGTGATGAAATTTACATCGACTATAAGCGTAATAAAATGGGGGTTTATACCACCAATGAGGAGTTTATGACCCTCCTAAAGGAAATGGACATTAAGGATCGTAGAAATGAAGAGCGCAGTATGCCGCCTTTTACTTATACCATAAGTACCAAAGGAAAGATGAATCGTTTCATTCGTCGCTTTGATAGTTTTGAATAAAAGCTAGATATGCGTTTTTTGCCTATATATTCTCAAGAAAGCGCATTTTACGCTTTTGGCAGATTCCCTTAGCGGCTTAGATTCGTAAAGCAATAAAACCTGATAGACCCGGAAGGTTGATTCCCTAAAAAGGATTAACCTCTCGGGTTTTTTTATTCGCTTATGAGATCTCATACTACCAAATTAATTGGCCTCGCTTCCCTTTGTGCTTTAGCCCTGCTTTACTTCTATCGTTATCAAAGGGATCAATTAAATCCCGTTCTTAAGGAAGAAAGCTACTCGCTCAGGTCTATCGAAGTTGTTCAAGTGAAAAGCGGAGCCTATTACGATGCTTATGAGATTTTGTTTGAGGAGTCCTTGTACCAGGCTAAATTGCAGAAAGGGGCAAAAGTCCAATTAGCGCCAGGGGATATTTGTTTAGCTGATTTTAAGCTCTCCCCGCTTCCAAAACAATCGCATCCTGAAGCATTTAATTATGGTGATTTTCTTCTTAAGCGCGGCTTTCGAGGGCAAATGCAAATTAGTGAAGCCCTGGTTTTTGCTAAGGCCGATGGGGCACTAAATGCAATAAAGAACTTTAGAAAAGGGCTGACTGAGAATATAGAATTATGGCCTTGGTCTGCATCTGAGAAAGCCTTGTTCAAAGCGCTTTTCTTAGGAATTAAATCCGGCATTAGTAAGGAGCTTAAAGGCGCCTTTCAAGGAGCAGGGATAATGCACCTCCTAGCGGTTAGTGGACTTCATTTAGGTATCATTTACCTCCTTCTCAATAGTTTCACCAAATTTTTAAGGGCCTTTCCGGGAGGCCGTTTTTGGCAGTTTGCCATTCTCTTGCTGGGGATATGGAGTTTTGTTTTTTTAACCGGCGCTGGGGCTTCTGTTCTTAGGGCCGCCACCATGTTTACTTTTATGGGATTCGGTCAGCTATTAAGGCGAAAAACCAATGGACTTCGCCCGGTCCTTGCATCTGCCCTCTTTCTTCTTTGGTTTAAACCGCTATTAATTCACGATCTTGGATTTCAGCTCAGTTATGCTGCGGTGATTGGGATTCTAATTCTGCTGCCAATTTTCAATGCTTTTCATCTATCCAAGAACCGCATTTTAAAGAACCTGCAACAGATAGTTTATGTATCGCTTTCCGCGCAAATCTTTACCGCTCCCCTTAGTCTTTATTACTTTGAGCAGTTTCCAACTTATTTTCTAATCGCCAATCTCCTTATCCTTCCCATTATGCCATTGCTGATGTATGGGGGCCTAGCCTTGTTGCTTATCGACCATTTTTTCATAGCCAATAGGTTGAAGGAAATATACTTGTATTTGTTAAAGCTGATTGAGTTTATAGGGCGATTTGTAGCAGATTTACCTGGAGCCTTGCTCGAAATCAGTATTAGTCAATATCAAGCTACTAGCCTCTGTGTATTATACCTATTACTGATCCTTTTCCGGAAGTTAGACTTTCAAAAGCGCTTAAAGCTAATCGCTGCTTATTGGATCTTATTTAGTCTAGGCTCCCTCGGCTTTAAAACCTTTGATCAAGCCTATTTCATCCTTTATGGCAATACTAAAATCAAGCTCGATTTTGTATGGCAGGGACAGATATATACGGATATTAAAAAAGCGTCTCCTACTAACTTTCAAGAACAGTATTTCCTAGAAGAAACGGAAGCGGGACTGCTGCGATTGGATAGCAAATTTTTGGATGGCCCAGCCTATATTGGCTCCTTTTCTGCTAAAAGCAAGATTCCTGAAGATGCCCGGTATTTAATTCAAAGGACTGATAGGCCAAGTGAGCAACTAAAAACTAAAGTTACTAATGGTGAATTAAAAATACTATTGCTTGATGAAGGCTTTGTAAAACTGCCTTAATTCTGAAAAACTGAAGTTAGGGCCGCTAGGATTTTACGCTTCTCTAAGGGACGACGCAAAACATAAGCGAAACCATTATGGATGGCTCTACCTACTAAGTCATTGCTGCTTATGGCTACTACAGGAGCATTAATTAGTGACTCTTGTTTCAATTGATTTAGAATTCCCACTGCATTTTCATTTGCTAATCTGGAATTCATCAAGATAAGATCGTATCTGCTTTTGCTTAAGGTTAAGCGCATTTCGTCGGTTGTAACCGATACATTAAGAATGCCTCCACTTTGCTCTATCATATAGCGCAATAGCATTTCATCCACTTCATTGGCTCCAGCCAGAAGAATCCTTTTTCCCTCTAAAAAATGATTCATGCTTTTATTTACTATGTCCAGATGGTTTTCGTTTGAAGCCAGAACATTGTTTTCCCCTTTTATCATAAAATATTTTTTATGCCTTCCCAAGCATTAAATGTAATTTGTACACTAAGTACAACGGTAAATATACGCTTTTGGTTTATTCAACCATAAGTTTTAAGGATTACCTAAAAGTTAAACGTTTCTTTAGTACAATATGTTTCAGCAAGCTTAGCACTTTAAAGCTTTCTAATTGTTGTGATAGCCTTAATTTTAGGGTACCATTTATCCTAGTCTCATTAATCCTATTTAAGGAGTTCTATTGGCTAAAGCGTGGATGACAAGATTTGATTAAAATGAAGCACAAGGAAAGCTTTTATCGGTACAAGTTGATTGAGCTTGGTCAAAAAGCAGCAGACCGTCCGATCTTTTTTTCGGGAATCTATCAGCATTCCCATGATCCAAAATGGATCAGTCTAAACGCCATCCGACTTTTATCAGACAGCAGTCGAACCATTTGCAGTCATATTAACCTATCCCGCGAGGCAGCAGCGAAACAATTAGACCTAAGTCCTTCCCTACACCAAAGAAAAATGATTTTCCTCGCACATATTGAAAGCTATTCCCACTTCGGAAGCATTCGCGGAGGTTTAAAATTAATCGAGCTTGAACAGCTAAAAAGCCTTTGGCTGGCTAGCACTGTCGCGGAGGATCTAATGAGAGTGGAGGCAGTTAAGAAGGTAGTTGAGGTTTATGGCTAGGGTAGCGGCATTATTGTTTTTGCCTAATTCACATTTTTTGATCTTGTTTCAATAAAGATCGCTTCGCTTTTAGAACCTAGACCCGAGACCAGTCGCTACGCTCCTTAAGAGAAGGATTGCGTTTTAGAATAGCAGACATTACTCTATAATTACAATTTACTTGATAAGTATGAAGCAACGTTATATGAGTGCTTAAAACGAACAGTATTGGCTAGTTGCCGGCCCTAGGGTGCTGCGCTTTTAAAATGGAAGTAGACGACTAGCTGAGATGGGTTGCGACATAAGGAGCTCGCCCACCGAAGCAGGAGACTACAAACATTTGAAAAGCTAATCACCCAGGCCATGATTTTTTGGTTCTTTTACGAATGGCTTGTTTATTTTCAAAGGAATTCGTGAGCTCCGGCTGAAGCCGTCGGTTGTATCCAAGAAAAAAGAAAGAAAGAGGCTATTTGAGACCCCTTAAAAAACAAAAAGCCTGAGATTTTTGATACATCTCAGGCTATTCTAATCCCACAGCCATATGGGCTTATTTTATTGGCGGTCCGGACGAGACTCGAACTCGCGACCCCATGCGTGACAGGCATGTATTCTAACCAACTGAACTACCGGACCAGTAATTTAAAGAGCTGCGTTTCTCAAACGCGGGTGCAAATATAAACCTACATTTTTGGGATACAAGTGAGGAACTGAAAAAAATCAAAAAAATTTACAAAGGATAACGATTACGACTGGGTCGCGGCAAATGAACCGTAAAGCAACTGCCCTTATCCTTTACGCTTCGCACTTCTATTTTCCCGTTCATATAGGTCAGAAATTCGGTGCAAAGCATTAAGCCTAAGCCTACTCCCTTCTCCCTATTAGTGCCAAGTCCAACTTCACGATGCGGCGAGAAGAGCTTTTCTCGTTGCTGCTCGGTCATACCTATACCATTATCCTCTACCTCTAATCTCAACTCAGAAGCCAATTCATAAGCTCTTACTTTTATCCATCCGCCAACAGGAGTAAACTTAATGGCATTGGCGATTAGATTGCGAATGATCATTTCCAGCATATCCGCATCACCCATTACGCTGCCCTCTCCCTCATCGATAAGTACCTGTAACTTTATGCCCTTGGCTTCGGCTAATGGCCTTAATTGCACGCCTACCTGCTGAATGAGCTTAGGATAATCCACCTTACTTACTTCATAGGCCTTAGTCCCTCGCTTTGCCCATTGTAAAAGATTATCCAATAATTGCCGACTACCTCGAGTGAGTCTTAGCAGTTCATTCTGCATAATCTTACGCTCATTATCTGGTACACCGCCATGATCTAGTACATTTAAAAATCCTTCGATACCAGATAAAGGGGAACGCAAATCATGGCCAATAATAGAGAATAAACGATCCTTCTGGGCATTGAGCTCTTTAGTCTCAAGAATCTGCTTCTCCATACTGGACTTAAGGCTAAGTAACTCTTTATTCAGCTTCTCCGCTTTTTGAGAGGAGCGATCATAAATCATTTTTAAATATCCTGTTCCGAGGTAGAATATAATGGCGAATGAGCATATTGTAAGGTAGTGTATAGCCGCGGTTTGTAAACTTGGCATCGGACTTAAGCCGAATACTAAATAAGCAGTTAGGGCGAGAATATGAAATAAACTCAAACGCCGTTCATTTTGACCACTAGCCGCAACGATGGTGAGGTTAAAGTATAAGACTAAACCATAAACAACCGGCCCTTTAAAAAAGCCGGTAAGGGGAAATATTAAAATTGGGAAAACAGTGGATACTAAAAGCAAAAGGATTCGTGCTAAAAGGAACAGACGCCAAACTCTTACTAAGAGATAACAAATTATAAGACTTATACCAAGTAATAGGATATAGAAGGCGGACATGCCCGAATTCATCAAGAATACGGGTAAGCTGAGCAGGGCTATAAAGCTGGCCGATAAAATGGTGGTGCTTAGGAACAGCCGCTCTTCTATGCTAAAGCTCTGACTGATTCCTAACCTTTTCCAGATCCGCTGTTCCATCATCAAATTATTATCCGAAAAGTACTATTAAATACTTTAGAGTCAATGGAGGACGGAAACCTAGGCTTAGAAAAGATTTACTTTAACAAGGTTACGAAACCACGTTTAATACGAGTCTTGGTTTCGCGGGAACTACTGAACCTATATTCTATGGTATAGGTGTAAACCCCCTTATGCTCTGCATTCTTGCCATTCCACGCTACATCCGGACTCTGAGATTCGAAAACCTTTCGCCCCCATTTATCAAAAATACGAAGGTCGAAATGCTCCAAATAACCATCAACCTCACAAACTGGAGTTACTTCAAAAAGTTCGTTGAGATTATCGCCATTAGGTGTAAAGGCGGTAGGTGCATAGATTATGCACTCTTCACAGTTTACCTGTTCCACTAAGATAGAGTCTGTATAGGTACAAATACCGTTGCTAATTGTAGCAAAGTATAAACCAGGTCTAGTAACGATTAAATTACTCTCGGTGCTTTCATCACTCCAAAGTACTGTAATGTTTGGGCCTGCGATTCGAAGATCAATTCTACCCTCCTGGCAAATAATGGTATCCTGAGGAAGCTGAGGAATATCATTCTCCACTACTTCTACATAGTCGATCATATAATATGCAGATGCAGGACTGCTAGCATTCTCCAAAGGAACGGCCATGGTTTCGGCATCCTGACTGAAATTACCAATGGTAATATATCGCTCTCCCCCTTCGGCCATAATAATACCGCAAATTGAGGTCCAGTAGTTTTCTTGAACCACTGGCTCGGTTGCAATAACCTGAGGACTTGCGCTGATTAAATTATTGGGGCCAACTGAATCTACGATGGAGTCGGTAAGAAGTAAACCGATATTGTTTATGCCATAAGAGTCCCCCTTGAGGTCATTGTTTCGCGGTAATACATAAAAACTCACGCGGTAAAATTTACCAGCTTCTAAGGGTCTACTTAATTCTGCGTGTAAATACTCTCTATTAAAATTTGGACCATCGGTTCCATAAACGTCAATTCCCGCAAAACCTTCTCCGTCAAAAGGCAATGCATTGTTGGTAGCTGAATCGCTGCCAGGGAAACCACAGGGATGATAATAGTCCGGATCACCATTATAAAACTCCCATGGATTAACATAGTCATTGAATACCGTATCTAAAATTGGGCAATCACCGGTATTCTCTAAGGACCCATTGCGCACCAAGTTTTGGGCAGACAATACAGAACCTAGCAACACAAAAAACAAAAGGGTTATTTTCTTCATAATGGTATTCCCCATCTTGGATACAAAACTCTCTAATTGGCTAAAATATAAAAACGCTTACTTAGTCTGCAACCGTAAGTCAATTATTGAACGCTCAATTGAAGAAATAAATTTCATATCCCGTTTCTAAGCTCGAAAAAATAAAAAGCGGAGCCACTTCTAAAAGGCCTATTATTATGAGCTAGCTTTATTACTTTCGCCATAATTTAAATCCTATGGAAACAGAATACTTCGCGCATCCTACTGCGGTTATAGATTCCGGAGCTAAAATAGGCGCTGGAACTAAGATTTGGCATTTCTCTCATGTTATGCCCAATGCAATTCTTGGCGAAGCTTGTAATTTAGGTCAGAACGTAGTGGTTAGTCCAGATGTAATTTTGGGCAAGAATGTTAAAATTCAAAACAATGTCTCCATTTACACTGGCGTAACTTGCGAAGATGATGTTTTCCTAGGCCCTTCAATGGTTTTTACCAATGTTACCAATCCAAGATCAGCGGTTAATCGAAGGGGTTCTTATGAGAAAACTAATGTTGGCAAGGGAGCCAGCATAGGTGCAAATGCTACAATTGTTTGCGGACATGATATTGGCAAATATGCCTTTATCGGGGCAGGCGCAGTGGTAACTAAAACGGTTCCCGCTTATGCCTTAATGGTGGGAAATCCTGCTCGACAGATCGGCTGGATGAGTGAATACGGACATCGCTTAAAATTTGATGCTTCACAAACAGCAATTTGCCCCGAGAGCAAGCAGAAATACAAACTTGAAAACGACCAAATCTTTCTAATAAATGACTAAAGAGAGTACGATTAAATTTGCTGTTGTCGGTTGCGGACACATTGGTAAACGACATGCAGAAATGATCTGGCAAAACCCGGAAGCCGATGTTGCTGCCTTATGCGATATCCGACCGCGCTCAGAGCTTAATTTAGATGAGAAGTACAAGGATGTTCCCTTATTTTCTAGTATCGAGGAACTCGTAAACTCAGGTGTAGAAATAGATGTCGTAAATATTGCAACTCCTAATGGGCTTCATGCTCAGCAATCTCTAGAGGCTCTAAACGCCGGTAATCACGTAGTGGTGGAAAAGCCTATGGGGCTTACCAAGATTGAGTCTGAAAAAATAATTTTCACCGCTCTTCATAAAAACCGTCACGTATTTGCCGTGATGCAAAATCGCTATTCCCCTCCTTCTAGCTGGATTAAAGGCTTGGTGGATAGTGGGAAGCTCGGCCGAATAAATATGGTTCAAATAAACTGTTATTGGAATCGTGACGACCGGTATTATAAGCCTGGAAATTGGCATGGCGACAAAGCCTTAGATGGTGGAACCCTCTTCACGCAATTCTCGCACTTTATAGATATCATGTATTGGTTATTTGGCGATATCGACAATATAAATGGAAGAATGACCGACTTCAACCATGAGGGACTTACTGACTTTGAGGACTCGGGTTCCTTGAGTTTTGATTTTACCGATGGAGGAATTGGAATTCTAAATTTCAGTACTTCTTGCTGGAATCAAAACTTTGAAAGTAGCATTACCATTCTCGCTGAAAACGGCACCATAAAAATTGGTGGGCAATATATGAACGAGGTGGAATATTGCCATGTGAAGGATTATGAGATGCCCAAACTGGAGGCTTCAAACCCTCCTAACGATTATGGTCCTTATAAGGGCAGTGCTGCCAATCATGTTTACATCATTCAAAATGTAGTTGACGTATTGAAGGAACGAGCGCCTATTACTACAAATGCACTGGAAGGTTTAAAAGTGGTGGATATAATAGAAAGAATGTACAAAGCAGTGCACTAAAACTGCCCTAATTGATAAATCCAGAATACCATAGCATAGCAACCCTGATTATAATTTTTATTATGATCGGGGTTTTAGTTTTAGATCGCTATAAAACTTCCTTGGTATTCCTTTTTTCCGCCGCGGCTTTAATGATCGTAGGAGCGGTAAACGCTTTAGACTTTTTAGAGGGCTTCAGTAATCCTTCTATCAGTAAGATTTTCCTTCTGATTATAATTACCGCCGGAATAAATGAAAGTTTTGACCTAATAGGTGGCTTAAACAAGCTCTTCAGCAAGGTCAAGAGTCCGAATGGCTTTATTATACGGCTGGGCGGATCGGTTGCCTTCCTTTCTGCATTTATGAATAATACACCGGTGGTTAATGTTATGATTCCCTTCGTTTATCAATGGGGGAAATCGAATAAAATTGACCCTTCAAAGTTGCTCATGCCCTTGTCCTTCGCGGCGATAATGGGAGGTGTTATCACCCTCATAGGAACCTCAACCAACCTTTTGCTCAATGGTTTAATTGAGGATGCCGGTTTAGCGCCACTTGGTTTCTTCGACTTCACCTTACCGGGAATCATGATTGCTGTGGTTGGCATTTTAGCCTTGGCCTTTTTAGCGCCACGCATGCTCCGCTCAAATGAGGGTGATGATGTAGAAGCGGAAAGCAACCGCAGGGAGTATTTAATTGAAATGCGGCTTGCTAAGGAGAGTACTTATCCTGGCCTTAGTATTGAAGAAGCTGAACTTAGAAATCTAGAAGGCTTTTACTTATCTGAAATAATTCGGGGCAAACGGCATATAACACCTGTGCCCCCAACAGAGATTTTGGAACAAGAGGACGTTTTGCTTTTCGCTGGAGACACCAAGCAAATAACTTCACTTACCGATAAGCTGCCCGGGCTTGAACTCGCTAAAACCCATAAATTCAATCTGGTTGAAAACACTTCCTACGTTGAAGTGATCATCACTCAAAATTCTACTTTAGATCGGCAAACAGCTAAAAATATTAGCTTTCGTCAAAAGTTTGATGCGGCCATTATCGGCATTCATCGCAAAGGGGAAAAATTGTCGGGGAAAATTGGTTCTATTAACCTGCGTGTTGGCGATGTGCTTTTACTTGCAGCCGGGCCGCGATTCATTGAGTTAAACACCAACAGTGGTGACTTTATCATCTTAGAGCGGCTGGAGTCCTACGAAAGTTTACCGCTACGATCTAAGGCTATTTTTGCCTTTGGGGCGATAGGGTCAATTTTATTAAGCTCTTTTGGCTTAATCAACTTCTTAGAATGCTTGCTGATAATAATGGCGGTTCAGGTAGCTACCAAAATGGTTTACTCTGGCCTTATTACTAAAGTGGTCAGCCTAGATTTGCTTATAATTCTGCTTTCCTCGCTTTGTTTAGGCGAAAGTCTAATTAACACGGGGGCTTCCGACTTAATAACAAATTCCGTTTTCGCCAATGCCAGCCTATGGAGCCCCATATTTACCATATCGGTAATATTCGGAGCAAGTTGGATTTTGACTTCCTTCGTAACCAATATTGCCGCCGTTTCAATCATGTTCCCCATAGCCTACAGTCTGGCTATTACTTCTGGAATTAGCTATGAAGCAATGTTCTTAAGTACAGCATTTGGCGCCTCTTGCAGCTTTATAACCCCTTATGCCTATCAAACCAATTTGATGGTTCTTGAAATTGGCAAATACAAATTTCTCGATTACTTTAAGCTTGGCTTTATTCTAAGTATTCTCTATGCCGCAATACTTCTGACTTATCTTTATATGAAATATCTCGCTTAGTTACACCCCATGAAAGAAAAGCTACATATCATACCTCATAACCATCAGGTAGATGCTCAGGATAGAGCACGCCTAAATGGGCATCAAGGAAAAACAATTTGGTTCGTTGGATTAAGTGGATCAGGAAAATCTACTCTTGCTTCTGAGTTGGAAAGGAAGCTTCATGAACAAGGCAAGAGAACCTATATCCTAGATGGGGATAATATTCGTGCTGGGCTTAACGCGGATCTGGACTTTTCGGATGAAGCTCGCAAAGAGAACATTCGTCGAATTAGTGAAGTGGCAAAACTAATGGTTGATGCTGGTCTGATTGTCTTAACCGCTTTTATTACCCCTTTTGAGGAAGAACGAAGGCGCGTAAAGGAACTAATTGGAGAATCTAATTACATCGAAGTCTTTGTTAATTGCCCGCTTGAGGAATGCGAGAAAAGAGATGTTAAGGGTTTATACGCCAAAGCGCGAAGAGGCGAAATATCAAACTTTACGGGTATAAGCTCCCCTTTTGAAGAACCGGAAAGCCCTCATATAAAAATCCCTACCCATCAAATGAGTGTAGAGGAAGGCGTAAATAAATTGATGGTTTATTTGGAGCAAGAACTTTGAATAAAGCAACCAGATTTTGGACCTAAATACGGTACACAAAAAAGAGCGCCTTTTTAACTGAGTTAAGAAGGCGCTCTTTCTATATTAGATAAGTTGATTAGCTTCTAATCATACCGGCAGCCACAGTTTCATTTGTAGCTTCATCTACCAATATTATAGATCCTGTATTTCTATTGTCATTGTACTCATCAACAAATAAGGGTTTTGTTGAACGCAATTTCACCCTTACAATGTCATTCATCGTAATCTCCTTGTCTTCTACGATTCTATGAAGTGTATTAATGTCGACCTTGTAAAGAACTTCTTTAATCATGCATCGTGCATCGTTAGTAGTATGCCTTAGGGTATACTTGGCCCTTGGTTGTGCTGGTTTATTGTTTAACCAGCATAGCATTACATCTAAATCTTGTTCCGCTCGAGGCTGATTATTTGGGCGTACAATCATATCTCCTCTGCTGATATCAATATCATCCTCCAAGGTAATGGTAACCGACATTGGCGCAAAGGCCTCTTTGATTGGTCCATCCAGTGTTTCGATAGATTTAATCTTAGATCCGAAGCCACTTGGTAAAACTGTTATTTGGTCACCCGGCTTAAAAATCCCTCCAGCCACACGGCCAGCATATCCTCTAAAGTCGTGATGCTCATCACTTTTGGGTCGGATTACTGTTTGCACTGGAAATCTAGCATTCACGTGATCCTGATCACTATCAATATGAATGGTTTCTAAAGTATGAAGTAATGTTTCTCCATTGTACCATTCGGTATTCGTGCTCCGATTAACCACATTATCCCCATGAAGGGCTGAAATTGGCACAAAACGAATATCATTGACTTTTAGCTTGGAGGCAAACTCTTTGTATTGCGTCACGATTTCATTAAAGCGTTCTTCGCTGTAATCAACCAAATCCATTTTATTAATACAAATAACCAAATGAGGTATTTGTAATAAACTGGCAATAAAGGAGTGGCGGCAAGTTTGCTCAACCACCCCATGGCGGGCATCCACTAAAAGTAGCGCCAAGTTAGCGGTGGAAGCACCAGTTACCATATTACGGGTATACTGAATATGCCCTGGGGTATCGGCTATAATAAATTTGCGCTTGGGGGTAGCGAAGTAGCGGTAAGCTACGTCAATGGTAATTCCTTGCTCACGCTCATCCTTTAAACCATCGGTAAGTAAGGCTAAGTCAACATGATCAACTCCCCTTTTCTTACTGCTGGCTTCCACCGATTCTAATTGATCTTCAAAAATTGATTTTGAATCAAAAAGCAGTCGGCCTATCAAAGTACTTTTTCCGTCGTCCACACTTCCAGCGGTGGTAAAACGGAGTAATTGCATATCTAAATAATTATCGCTCATTTCAATACTCTTTGTTTGGTTTAGAAATACCCCTGTTTCTTGCGGTCTTCCATGGCGGTCTCTCCTCTTTTGTCATCAGAGCGATTCCCACGTTCGGTTTGTCGTGCTGCCGCTACTTCTTGAACAATTTTCTCTAGGGTATCTGCCTCTGACTCATCACCACCAGTGATAGTGATATCTCCAAGGGTGCGGAAGCGAATCATTTTACGCTCCACCTTTTCATTCTCTTCTACCGTAATAAACTCGGAAACTGGCAACCAGGTATTGTTTCTACGAACGACATCTCGCTCATGAGCAATGTAGAGGCTTGGTATCGCAATATTCTCATGTAAGATATACTGCCAAACATCCATTTCTGTCCAGTTGGAAATAGGGAAAACCCTAAAGTGCTCACCCA
Organism: Bacteroidota bacterium; assembly: GCA_024742495.1. GTDB lineage: Bacteria > Bacteroidota > Bacteroidia > Flavobacteriales > Schleiferiaceae > Croceimicrobium. Next base: position 32,376 of record JANSYJ010000011.1, on the reverse strand, counting down.
TGTTTTTACGACCGTTAAAGAGATTCCAAAGTTCTGGGCGTTGGTTCTTGGGATCCCATTGACCGAAGTCATCACGATGCGAAAAGAACCGTTCCTTAGCACGGGCCTTCTCCTCATCACGGCGTGCGCCTCCCATAGCGGCATCGATATTATTACCTTCTATGGTGTCTAATAATGTAACGGTCTGGAGGGCATTGCGACTAGCGTTTTTACCGGTTTCCTCTCGTACTGCTCCATCATCGATCGATTTTTGAACCGAACCGACAATTAGCTCCACTCCTAGTTCCTTAACCAAATCATCTCTGAATTTCATAGTTTCAGGGAAGTTATGACCGGTATCAATATGCACCAGTGGGAAAGGAATTCGAGAAGGCCAAAACGCTTTCTTCGCTAAGTGGGTTAATACAATTGAGTCTTTTCCACCACTAAATAAAATGGCTGGATTTTCGAACTGTGCAAAGACCTCGCGAATAACGAAGATGGCCTCGGCTTCTAGTTCTTTTAAGTGGGTTAATGTATATCGCATTGAAGAATTTTCTGGATTTCTTCTCAAATTTAAGATATAGCTTTCACTACTTCTACTTAGCAGCACAAAATAATATGCACATAAGTGCTAAAAAGAAGCAATTCCCTAAAAAGATGGGAGGCTATTCTTCTAGAATGGGCTTTTAGATTCTGGCTTAGGCCTTTTTAGAGCGCCCTGACTCTTCTTCACCGTAGTAAGCCGAGCCATAACCGTAGCCGTAGCCATAACCATAGCCATAACCGTAGCCATAACCATAGCCGTAGCCATAACCGTAACCGTAGCCATAAGACTTAGCAACAGTAAAGTCGTTTATAGCGATGGCTATATTCCCAATTGACTTGTTCTCATAACGGTCATTAATAAAACTTAGAAGCTGCTTGTCTGTATATCCTTGACGAATAACATAAAAGCTGTAATCCACTTTTTTGATTAGCTCGAAGGTATCCGCCACTAAGCCAACTGGAGGCGTATCGAAAACGATGTAATCAAACTCCTTTTTCAGTTCTTCGTGCATGGCATCAAAAGCGTCACTAAGAATCATTTCCGAGGGATTTGGAGGTATTGGTCCTGCAGGCATGATGTAGAGGTTTTCTACCGCTTCTGCCTTTTGGATAGCATCTTTAGGCGCCATCGCCCCTGATAAGACGGAGCTCACTCCAATCTGATTACTCAAATTGAAATCATTGTAAATTTTGGGTTTCCTTAAATCAAGTCCTACCAAAATGGTCTTTTTACCCGCAGTAGCTAAAATAGAAGCCATATTAATGGAAATAAAGGTTTTTCCTTCTCCACCAATAGAGGACGTAAAAAGCATGGTTTGAATAGGCTGTCCTTGCGACAAGAATGAAGTATTAGAGCGAAGGGCCCTAAACGATTCGGCTATACTTGACTTTGGATACTCCGCAACAACGAGATTGGTACTGCGCTCACTATGACCAATCATTGCAACAATGGGCATTGAGGTTATTGATTCAACATCTTCCTTTGTCCTGATTTTATTATCTAAGAAATCAGTAATTAGAATAAATCCAATTGGTAAAATAAATGCCAAAATCACTGCTAATGCATAAGTGCGAACGGGTGTTGGTGAAATAGGCACATCATTAATTATAGCTGGATCAACGATCTTTGAATCCGGGGTATTTCCAGCTAGTACAATGGCTGTTTCTGCCTTTTTTTGCATCAAGAACAAATAGAGGCCCTCATTAATATCATATAAGCGGCGTATTTTAATCAATTCAATTTCAGTTTTAGGCAGTTCACTCACCGCTAATTCCATTAAGTTTCGCTCTCCTTCCAGTTTTTTAATCTGAAATGATATTTGCTGATCAACGGATGCGATGTTATCCTCCAAACCTTCTCGTACTTGCAGAATTTGGCTGTCGACCAATTTTAGGCGCGGATTATTCTCTAATTGTCCAAAACGAAGTTTATTTCGCTCTCCAATGAGAAAATTTAATTGCTCAATACCAGTTGAAAGCCCCTCTTCAAAACCTTCAATTCCCATGGGGTTTAGAATGGGTTCTGTAATATCTCGTTCCCTATTCTTTTCAGAAATGTATTCTAAGAAACGTTTTTGGGTTTTCAATTGAGAAATCCTCTGATCCAGTGTAAAAATGTTTTCGAATAGTTGAGCGCCCTTTTCACTTAGGTTAATCGCTTGGTTCTCGGACTGGAATTGCTTTAAGATCCCCTCGACCTTATTGAGGGTGTCCTGCAAACTTATCAGCTCATTACCAATAAATTTGAGGGCATTCTTAGTTGCTTGATTTTTATTGTTAAGGTTGAATTTTTGGTACTGCGCTATTAATGTATTTATATAGTCCTGCACCTTCCTACCGGAAGCACCCACCATAGTTATATCAATAGCCGCTGAACCTTCGGAAGTGGGAGATACGGATAGGGATTTGTGATACTTTCTTAACAAACTCTCCTTTGATCGCCATTTTACTTCAATGCGTTCTTCTTCGATTTCATCTTCAGAAGCCACTAAAGTAAATCTAAAGCGACCATCAGCATTCGTAAACCACTCACCAGGTTTTAGGCTTAGTTTATTTTCATCACTACCGTCTAAGCTAAACGGTGGATCAACCAAAAATTTTCCGTTCTGGTAAAGAACTGAATAACTACCATTGGTTTGCTCGTGTAAAGTGTCGTATTCCAGAACCCATCCTGGATTGGGATATAATTCGGCTGTTTTAATGCGGCCCTCGCCGAAGTAACTCAATTCGAAGGGTAGTGCTTTGAGCGTTTTCTCTGCCAAGCTTCTACTTTTAAGAATGACTACCTCATTCTCAAAATCAAGCCTAGGATTGTAATAGCCAACGGCGGACATAAGCGACTCCATTCCTCCTGAGGTTTCAGAGTCGATCATAACGGTTGCCTTTACCTCATATACTGGTGTAGCATATCGATTAATAAAATATGCAATGATTAGGCCTACAACTACTGAACTCAATATAATCGGCCAGGTAGCAAAAACCCTAAAAAACAATCGCTTTACATCCAAAGTATCTTCTGAAACCTTTGCATGGCTAACACTTCCCTGATTAGAGGAATTATCTTGAAATGAACTATTCTGACCCTGCATGATTAGTTAAGAGTTACTGAGACTATTAATAGCGATAACCAAGGTGATTGCGGACACGGCCACCGAGAAAATTTGTGTGAAAGTTTGAAAACCCGTCGTTCCTATACCCAAAGATTTCTGGGGTAATGGCTTAACATTTATTATGTCATTGGGCTGGATGAAGAAATTTTCCTCGGCCAAGACTTCTGCATCTGTAAGATCAAGCTCATAGGTATGTACACCATTTGAATCTTGACGAATTACCATTACTTCCTTGCGATCACCCACCATGGAAATATCTCCGGCGGAAGCAAGTGCCTCAAAAATATTAACTTGGTTTTGATACAAGACGTACTTCCCGGGCATGTTTACCTCTCCAACTATAGAAAAACGTATACCCGCTAATTGCACGGTTACAAAAGTTGCCTCATCAGTAAAAAAAGCAGTTAGCTCCTTTTCAATTAACTCTTGGATTTCATTGATATCCAAGTTCTCCACGTATACATCCCCTAAAATTGGAAGTTGGATGTTTCCAGTATAATCAACTGTATAACCTTGAAGGTAGAACAATATATCACCTCCTTGAAACATATTATTCTGGTTAACATTGGTTAAGTTGAAATAATTCGCTGTTTCAGGATCGAAAGTGCGAATAGAAATATTTAGGATGTCATTCCTTTGAACCTTGTAATCGCTTCTTTTTAAGTCAAACTCCCTATTTCCAGATTCCCCATGCTGTAGGTATTCTAACCTTTTGGTCGGCACACAGGATTGAAGTAAAAAAAACATAGCCAAAAGGCTAAAACTGGTGAACTTGGATCCAAAATTTCTTTTAAGACGTATTCCCTGAAGTTTAGGCTTTGAAAAGAAACGAATATTCAATTTGGTCATAAAAATTAAATAAAGCTATGCATCTAAGTATAGCAAAGTAAAGTTGAGACTACGCACAGTTCTTAAGTACTTTATTCATGACCTAAAAACCAATTGACTTGCTCGGTGCAAAGAAAGCAAATAGTACCTAGAAATAACAGAGATTTACGCGGTCATTTGATTTGATCCGATTGCGATGGCTTTGTCATTAATACTGATATATTTTTTGATCCTGTTAACGATTCTCTCACTCCTGAATCAGGCCTTCTTTGTTTTGAGAATAAGAACTTTAATCACGATATAAATCAAGGCCAACACGGCCGTTATTCCGATGGTCAAGCCCAAGTGAGGAAGGCAAAATATGATATATAAATTAAAAGCTAACTGAATACCAGCGTATATAAATGCAACTAATAGGTGTGGCCAGGCTAGATCATTGCATAGGAGTTGATATAAATGTGACCGGTGGGCCTTAAATATATTTTCCCTTTGATATAATCGTTGGGCAATGGTTAAAATAGAGTCTATGCCGTAAATGGCTAAGAAAAAGATATAATTCCAATTAAATGAGAAATTGAACTGGCTTTGAAGGTTTGATGAGTTTTGCGATAATCCAGTATTAATTAAAAACACAATCATTAGGAAACCGATAGAAACACTTCCTACATCCCCTGCAAAAGTTTTAGCCTTGGCACGAAGGTTATAAAACCCGAAAACCATTAAAGCTGAAAAAAGGAATATGTATGGATTTTTCAAAGACCACCATTCTTCGCTGCTACCAAACCACTGCTCTGAAACAAAGGCACAAGAGGCTAAAAAAACAAAGAAATAGAGTAGGCTAATGCCATTGATTCCGTCCATGAAATTTACTGCATTTAACAAGCCAATACTTACTATTAGCACTGGAACAAAGAAGAACCAATCCAATTCAGGGATTAAGGCAAATTGATAATAGACTAACAAAAGCGCAGTCACATGAACCAAAACTCTGGTTAGTGGCTTCTGTGGTTTGAAATCATCCACAAAGCTAATAATGGCTATTAACACAATGGCCAAAGTAATATAGGGCTCTGCAAAGTTATTCCAAGCAGCATAAATGAGCCAAGCAAGAGGGACTACAATCCCTCCCCCGCGGATGGTAATATTCTTATGAGAGGAGCGTTCGTTTGGGGTATCAACAATTTTCCATCGAACAGCTAAACGGAAAAAAAGATTTATCAATAAAAAGTTAATTCCCACAAGAATTAAAAAGCTTCCGAGCTCCATCATTCTAAATCCTTTAACAATTTAATATACGATTGAGAAATGGTAGAGTAGACTTGATGGCTAAGAACATATTGATAGCCATTTTGACCAAGCTCAAGCCGCTCCTCAGAACTCATTTCTTTTAGCTTAATTACTGCTTCAGCTAAGGCCTTTCCGCTACCTGCTTTAACCTGAATACCGCAATTGGCTCTACTCACCGGATCGGAGCTAATGTTCGACGCAGAAATAATTGGTAATCCCGCTAACATATAATCATTGTATTTGTTAGCAGAAACACCAAATTCATAAAGCTTTGAGTCCTGCCATGATATTATCGCCACCTGTGCCTGACGTAAATGATCGGCTACCTCATCCTTCGGCACTTTGCCCATAAAGTCAATATTATTAAGGTGATAGGAGCTGGCCCTTGCCATAAGATCCTCTTTATCTGGGCCATCCCCTAATATTTTAAAAACAATGTCCTTGTGTTCTTTCAATTCATTCGCCGCATCAACCGCAACTTCCATAGCATTTGCAATTCCGAGGGCACCGGTATAAGTGATCACAAACTTGTCGTTGTCTTCTTTCACATTATCACCCTCACCTTTGCTGGGCACCATTGACGCGGGTATGGCATTAGGTATCCAATGAGCAGCTTTCGATTTACCTAAAACATTTTTCACATGCTTACTAAAATCTGGTAGAACAGAAACCAAAATATCAGCACTACTATAAGCCCACTTCTCTATGAGGGCCATGAAAAATATAAAAGGGTTTTTCGCACTGTAACCCCCTAGTTCCATTGGCGTAAGCGGCCATATATCCCGAACTTCTAGAACCACCTTACTTCTAAAGCGAAGTCTAAGCCAAAAAGCATAAATAATTGGAAATAAAGACATCGAAGAAACGAGCACTACATCGGGACGATCCTTATGCCTTAATAGGAACAACTTCAAGAAAAACTCTATCCATGACAGGAAACGTCCGAGAAAGCTAGCCTTGTTATATGTTCTAATTTTTACCCAGGTAAAAAGGCCTCCGTCAATTTTTTCATCATTAAAGAGTTTGGGCGTAGCTGGATTTTTAACAAAAAGGTGATTATAGCCTCCAGATACCACACGAGTCTTTATGCCCGCTTCTTTAAAAAATGGACAGAGGTAATAAAAACGTTCGCCGGCACCAGAGCTGTAACTCGGGGTGCTGGCGAACTGATTTAATATCAATAAATTAATCTTGCTCAATCTAGTTGTAATAGACTTTTTTACTTCTGAGATAATTTAGGAATGACCGCAGCTTTACATGCAGGCCATAATTGCTAGGATAATCGAGAAAGGTTTTAGGCTCATCTTCCATGATCTCCTGTAACTCTGAAGCCTCTAAACCAAACTTCTTCATTACATACTCAGTGTCTTCCTCTCTCTTTCCTACTGGATATTTGGGCTTGGCTAGCTCTTCCAAAGCCTCCTCTTTGGTCATTTGTCCACACAGAATTAAGGCCGATAAATGCAATTTGCGTTTATCGATCTTAAACTTCTCTGGTAAAATAATTCCCTGGTAGTACTTGGTATAATTCGATTCGTAATGCTTTCCGCCATAATACTGCCATTCTAGTTCATCGATCAGAACACGCATGGCTTCATCCTTGTCATAATTCATGTAATTTAGAATAGACACGAGGCGGACACGGTTAACAAGGGTATACCTTAAAAACTTAAATAGGGTAAAGTGTGGAAAGGTCTTTAATTTCTTAGTGCCAAACTTCTTATGGACTCCCTTGATATATTTCCAGTCAATATGGCCATAGGCCCATAAACGAGGCATTACTCCTTCAGTTTTGAAGTTATTACCGCTCATGATGTATTTAATCCCATGTTGACCAGCAACACGGTAAAGGGTAGCTAGTATTGCATGGTCTGTCGGAATCTCTCCGTCTGGGGTTGATGCTTTTAAAAAGGAGAGTTGCAAATCCTTGAATTCATTCCAATTTACAACATAAGTATAGAGATCAATATCTAAGGTCTCCAGTACCTTTTGGATATTGTGGACTGCTAATTCGCTATTCCAACCATTATCGAAATGAACCGCTAACGGCCTAAGCCCTAGCTTTTTAACATAATAGGCCGTGTAAGTGCTATCAACGCCACCAGAAACTCCGATTAAGCAATCATACTTCTTTCCTTTACCAGATGCCTTTATTTTTTCAACAACTGCCTCTAAAGCTTCTTCGCGTTCGGGGCTCTTTAGGATCCTAACTTTCTCCTTAGTGCGATACTCGTGGCAATAATTGCACACACCATGTTCGTCTAGAACAATTTCTGGATTACCTACGGAATCCATTACGCATTGTGAACAGGAAATAATTTCTTCTTTGCTCATTAATTAAATATTGTACTTAGTTTCTCTTGGCTTGGGTAATTTATCAGTACCGCTTTATGCGGTCCATGAAATACGAACATGCTTCCAGCTGCTACCGCCGAAGCCTTCCCTTTTTTAACCGCTTCACTGAGGTGATTAATATTTCCCGCTCCCCCGCAAGCTACAACCGGCACTGTGAGTTCCTCAGAAATTGCAGCAAGCATATCTAGATCATAGCCATTCATAAGGCCATCTTGGTCCACACAATTTAGGATAATCTCTCCCGCCCCTCTTTCTTCCATTTCTTTTGCAAATTGAACCACCGACTGATTTGGTGTTTTACGTTTAGCGTGAGAGTAAACCTTGGTTTTACCAAATAGTGCCTTTTTATAATCGATAGAAACTACTACGCTTTGATTGCCTGCTTCCGCTGCCGTTTCGTCGACTAATTGGGGTTTATCAAAAACAATAGAGTTTAAAATTACCTTTTCGATTCCGATAGAAAATATGCGCTTTACTTCATCTAAACTGGTAATTCCGCCTCCATATCCCAAAGGCATAAAACATTCTGAAGCAATTTGCTTAAGTAGTTTAAAGTCGGGTCCACGATTTTCTTTAGAAGCATCAATATCCAAAAAGACTAGCTCATCCACTTCTTTGTCATTAAAGATGCGAATGGCATTTATGGGATCACCAACATAGGTTGGCTTCTTAAATTTCTCTGTTTTCACTAGCCCTCCTTCAGAGAGCAAGAGAACTGGGATTACTCTATAACTAATCATTGAATTGCACAGTAGTTTTTTAACAATTGCATTCCATACTTATGGCTCTTTTCGGGGTGAAATTGAGCCCCAAAAACATTCCCTTTATTAATTGATGAAACAAATTTACGACCGTAATTGGTTTCGCCTAAAATGTACTCTTCCTTCTCTGGTACAAAATGATAGGAGTGCACAAAGTAAAACTTGCTTTCTTCTAAATTTTCAAATAACCCGGTATTAGAGTTTATTACTTTATTCCATCCCATATGAGGGATTTTAAAGTCTCCTTCCAACATGAACTTGCAAGTCTTTCCTGGAATCAGCTTCAGACCGTCAAGCTCGCCTTCCTCACTGGCATTCCCAAGCAATTGCATCCCTAAACAGATTCCTAAAAGTGGGGTTCCGTTCGACGCCAGTTCTTGCAATTTTTCGGAAAAACCCGAGTCATTTAGCCTTCGCATCGCATTGTCGAAAGCACCTACTCCCGGCAGTATGATACTATTGCTCGGATTCAAATTATCGGGCTTATCAATTAGTTGAGAATCCTCACCAATCTTCTTTAGCATATTTTTAATAGACCCAATATTGCCCATTCCATAATCAACTACTGATATCATGTGCCTGATACTACTTTTGTATAAACTTCAACGATACGAGAGGCAATGTTTGCCATACTGACATCTCCAGAATAATTGGCTCCATTACTTCTTTTTCCAGATCTTAGAATTTCCAAAGATGCTGTAGAAATATCTTCTGGATTCCTGGTGTTTATCACCTTACAATTTTCCACTTGGCTAAGCCTTTCCTCTGCATCTCCTACATTAAGACTTACAATTGGCAGATTACAGGATCTCGCTTCTTTCAAAGAATTGTTTGACCCTTCATGGAAGGAGGTTAAAAGCATCAAATTTGAGGCATTATAGTAGTATAAAAGATCCTCATGAGGAATCTTGGTAGCAATAACCAATTCACTATTCGGAAATTCAAATTTAATCCTTTTAAAAGCGGCTTTAGCGAGTTCCGGGTCTTTTACTTCTTGTCCTTCTGTGTAAAAGAAAAGCACATAGTTCTTTTCAAGATCCCAGCCCAAATATGTTCGGGCCTTATCCCGGTTCATTGGGTAAAAGCCGTTTAAATTAACACCATTGGGAATTGCGCTTGCCTTTATTTGAGCGGATTTTGGCAATTCTGCAGCCATAGCCTTGGATTTAGTAATATTCCAACTTGCCATCTTTGCTACCCAGCCAGAAATAACGCGATTCACTTTACCTCCGCGGCTCAAACTTCCATCAATCCGCTTAGAACCGAGTAAATCACTCCCACAAAAAGAAACAACCACCGGCTTTTTAGAAAAAAGGCAGGTAATCAATCCTGTAGTTGATCCCCATAATACATGCACCAGATCAATGTCCTTTTGACCAGATCTTCTGCGAATCTCTTTACCTGCTCTTAATAGACTTCCGACTGATTTTCGATCAGATAGATGACCATAATCTACCTCTATTCCATATTCAACCAAGGAATTCATTTGAGAATCAGCATTTGTAATGTCATGCTTTAGAAAGTCTCCAAAGCGATCTCCCAAGAGCATTTTGCGTTTGAGGTAATGTTGGTCGCTAAGCTTGGGGTCTTTCTCCGAAATTTCGTTGCCCACATGAATCATTAAAATTTTCAAAGCCTTCTATTAAATTGAAATTTTCATTTTGGAATAAGCCTCTCGGACCGCCTTTACGTATTGGGAAATACCAAAATTATCTTTAGCCTTTATTTGCCCATTGTCTGCAAAGGTGGCAAGTAAGTCTGGTTTGGAAGCCATTTCTAAACCTAGACTCAACATGGCTTCAGTATCGTCAATTTCAAAAACGTAACCATTTTCTCCATGGTCAACTATAAAAGACGTGTCTCCAGCATTTGAACTCAAAATGGGTAATCCGCAGGCCATGGCTTCCATTATTACATTGGGGCATCCCTCAAAGCGCGCAGCGTGAACGAAGAGCTGAGCGGTGCTCATAAAGCTGGGAACATCATTAACATTGCCCTTAAAAATAAACTCTTTCTCGAGGCCCAATTTTTCAACCTTAGCCACGAGGTTCTCCATTTCAGGGCCTTTGCCAGCATGCTCATGTTGAATATCCACTCCACTTTCCTTCATTGCAGCCACCCAGCTTATAATCTGATCGACCTGTTTTACGGGAAAAAGTCGGCCCACTGAAATAGTTTTAAGAGGTCTACTCTCGAAGTTAATACTCTTTTCAGCTGCTTTGAAACGATGGGTATCTATGCCGTTGTGCACAAATTGCGTTTTGGAAAAGGCCTTTGCTAAAAGTTTTGTAGATATGTCTAGATTATAAAAACAGCTGTAATTATTAGATATTCGATGGTATGGAAAAATCAAAGACAAATAAAACCTTACGAAGCCACCGGTCTTTCGATTCAGTGACAACCGGCTTCGTACTCCTCCGATAGCTTTCGTGGAAAGCCCCAATGCCGAGATCCAAGCAATAAAGTTTAAGTGAAATGTATAAGAATGAAAATATTGAGGTTGGCTGCTACCAATTATTTTCCTCGTTGTTTTCAATTTGGCCTTTAATCCTTTGGATTGCAGATCAATAACGATTACATCCTTTTCTCCCTCTAAAAGTTTCAGGTACCTGTCCTCAGAACAATAATCCCACGGGATGACTAATTTGATCTTATCTCCGCCCAGGTTTTTAACGAGGTTATATAATTGCCTTTCTTGGCCTCCATTGCCAAGATCAGAAACTATGAATGCCGATTCAATTTTGTTGAGAAGGGCTTTATTCGTATTTAAACTTGCGTAAGTTTCGAGCATTGTCTTAAGGAACTTGAACCATTCTAATAGTGCGATCAATTCTTAAAGCGGCGAGGATAAGGGCCAATGATAATATATATGGCTTGTTTGCAAGTAGTGTATGTGCCACAAAACCCGAAAAAAAGAAAAGAATCATAATATTCCCTGAAGCAAAGCGCAGCGAGCTAAATTGCCTTCCAGCAAAGGAATTTTTAGCCCATTTGACATAAAAGAGCAAATAGAGAATTAAGGCAATTACCCCTGCCTCTCCTAAAATAAGTAAATAGACATTATGAGTTCCGTTACCAATATCCATTTTCTTAAACTTACCAAGTCCCGCTCCTAAAAAAAAGGTCTCCCTCATTTCTTCCAATGCGATTACGGCTAACTCCGATCTATGTGTCGTTGTTTCGCGATCTATCTGGCCTTGAAGTAGTAACTGAACCTGGCTAATACGTTGACTTTGCAAATCCGACAGACGAGACTGAAGGTTCAGCAAACCAAAAGCCAGACCCAATAAAATTAATCCAAACATTACAGCAAACCTTCGAATGTATCGTCTTACCCCATATATATTCAAGTCCCGATTTACTAGGCCTAAATAAAGTAATCGCAATATGAGGAGCATACTTAAAAGTATAGTGCCCTTGGAAAAGGTACTCAAAGCAGCAAGCAAACAAAGAACATATAACCAAAAGTAAAAATTTGGCCTCTTTACAGCTCCTGAAAAAAGTAGTAACAGGGCCAGAGATTGCCCAATTGTAGAAACGTAGCCAGCCCGGTTTGCATTTGAATAAAGTCCTACCGCTCTTTCAACTTGATCTAAACCAGTTGAGCCGTGAAAGTCTATATTAAAACCAATAGAAACGAGAATCAAAATTGCGTTAAAGCCAATTAGTATGGCTGCAATTGAAATAATTCGATATAATTCTCCTTCACTTCGAATACTCATCACCGATCGGTAAGTCGAGAAATAAATCAAAACTGATGGCAAATAATAGCGTACGTCCTTAAATAAACCTGAAGAATCTCCTTCGATAATCGAAGCAATACCCCCCAAAAAGAGGAAACCAAAAAAAGCAACTAAAAATGCCCGATTTAGTCGACCATCCGTTCCAGTAAGGGGTCTCGCAGAAAAAATAAGAAATAGGCTAATAATAAAAATAAGGGTGGTTAAAACACTTTCAGAACCAAGGGAACGGGTTACGAATTCATTTAGGTCTAGCAAAATAATTGCTATATACACAGGAAATATATATCGAAGGCTAAGTGCGCGCATTAATCCTTGGTCTAACGTATAGGGCTAAGAAGTCGTTTTCTGAAAATTCTTTGTAATATATCCTTTAGCGAACCGGGATCATGCTTAATTATCGCCCATCGCTTACTTAAAAAATTATGATAGAGATTTAATGATACCGGTTTTTGAATTCGTTCGCCGTTATTATCCAGATAAACTTCCTTTTTCGCCGTTATCGAAGCTCCATGCCTTTTCGTTCTTTTTAAGTCCCAAGGAACTTCGGACTCTAAAATATATAGCTTCAAGTCAAATTGACTTGAAAGGGCTTTTTCATCTTGATGTAAACTAATACTCGCTTTGGGGAAAAGACTTCGAATAGCTTGATTAGCAATTCTCTGAAAGGCATTAGTACTTGGCAACACAAGTACTATACTATTTGGTGAAGATGCAATTTCCTTTTTAAGTCTACTTTTCCATTGTCTTTCAAGCAAATTTTGGTGAAACTGGTTCAGTCTCATTTCGTGCGCCGTTACCTCTTTGTAAAAGGCCGTGAATCCTTCGGAACTTGATACAGGATTTTTCTCCAAAGGATCTGTACTTAAATTATAGAAAGAGTTCACATCTTCTTTTCCTTCTTCGCGATAAACAATAAGTTTTTTATCGCCCTGTGTGTAGGAGTGAAAAGATGGACTTTGCCCAACATAACGATTATCAGTTCTTATTAATCGATCATTTAAATCAAAGTGTTCTTTCGTTAAGTCATAGCCATGGAATTTAGCAGAAACCTTAATTCCAAGCAAGCTACAAAGCGTTGGAACAATATCGATAGTCGCCACAGATTGCTCAATAACTTTATGTTCAGTACCCGGATGGCGAATAACTAAAGGTGTTAAAATATTATCATTGGTCATATACTTATCATGACCCCAGCCTTCCTTCAATCCTGCCTCAAAGTCATAGCCCTTATCTGCGTCAGGGTAGCCATGATCTGAATTCATCAGGATAACACTTTCATCGTATAAACCTTTAGCCTTAATATCTGCAATAACCTGATTTACAATGTCTGAAACATTATCGTCTACCCTCACATTAAAATGGAGGTAAGTCATTGTTGGTTTACTCCAATCGTGTTTTGCCATTACCTCTGAAAAGAGATCGTAAATATCTTGATTAGTCCATACTTCCTTGCTGTGAGACAAATGCTTTGGATAAAACTTCTTATCCACTAAACCGAACATATCAGACATCACCTCCCTACCATGCTTAAAGTAAATGGCGCCAATAACGTTATAGCCATTGTCTCGCAACATGTCTGGGAAGTAGTCAAAGCATGAAAACTTTCCTCTAAAGTTGTTATAGGATCTCGACATTAAATAACTCGGGCTACTAGTCATCATGCTGCTAATAGACTGCAAAGTACTAGGCGCCGAGGTGATTACATTTTTAAAGTAGAGTCCTTGCTTTCCAAAATCTACCACAGCTTTCGGCAGACCACGCATATCTTGATCGGTTTCGTAATTCCGCGCCGAGTCGATAAGAATCCAGAATAAATGAGGTTTCTTCATTTTAGGCCAATGTTTTACAGATTTCAGACATCTTTCCGTCCTCAATCATCTTTTCATAAATCTCTTTATCCTCAACCGAATCAACTTCTACCCAGCCGCCTTCAATAGCTACGCCGGTTAAAATAGTGCCTTGATTAATCTGCATCTGAAGATAAGATGTCATGTACATATTATCGAAATCCTTTCCATCAAAAAGTTGGTCGCTGCCTGCTAAGGATTCATAAAGTGCAAAAAACTGAGCTGCAAAACTCCTATTAACATGAATTAAACCTATATACTGCCCTTGAACATCGGCTTCATGGCTTGCCTTCTTGCCTAATTCCTTCACATTTCCATCTGCATCTAACTTAAAACTTTCAGCATCGGATAATGGATCCTCCATTCGGTGTGACCATAACTTCAACCAATTCAAATCATAAACCATGGAAATCTGATCACCATGCTCTTGTAGCATTTTCGCCAAAACGGCATCATCAAAAATTATATCTCCGTAGCTAATAATTATGTCGCTGCTGCCATCAAATAAATCTTTCAAAACATAAAGACTAGCCACCATATTGGTTCGGTCATAAGCTGGATTCAACTTTTTCTTTATGCCCTCTACCTGAAGTTTGTCCTCTTTGTAGCCAGCAACAACATGCACTTCAGCAATATCATTATTCCGAAAGCAGTCCATTTGATATTCAATGATTGGACGTCCCTTTACCGGAACCATGGTTTTGGGGACAAAGTCGGTTAGTGGTCTAAGACGAGTGCCCTGGCCAGCGGCAAGGATAATGGCTTTAGTCATGGGTAAAAATGTTTTTAAAGAAGTTTAAATCGTATTCAGAATATTGTGCCTCCCTTTCAGGATGCCACATAATGCCATAAATGGGTTCCGATTGATGCTTAACCGCCTCAATTGATTGATCTGCAGTATAAGCCAATCTTTCAAAGTGACTCTCGTCGGTTAAAGTCTTTAGCGCCCAATTGTGGTAGCTATTCACTTCAATTCCATTGGGATAATTGAAATTGGTCGAACAAATGAGGGAATGGCGCTGGGCCACATGCCCCTCGATACGGGACAATGATTCTCCAAATGTTAAACAAAGGAATTGCATTCCTCTACAGACGCCAACAATGGAATGACCGCTATTGCGAGCTTCTTCAATTAGCTTTGATTCCGTTTCATCTCGGGCCTCCGATACATTACTTGCATTCTCTAATACCGCTGGGTCATTACCACCGCTCAGTACTAATCCTTGAATATTTAAGTCACGGTAATAAGCAGCAGGGTCTTTCAGCCGATTTGGAATTAGCACCACTTGCAAGCCAATTTGTTCTAGAAATGGTATCCATTGATGATCCAGTCCATCGCGTACCTCATGATAGTGGGGAACCGTATCAACACGTTGACTTATCCCTATTCTCATTGAAGAATTTCAATTTTACGATTGGCAGCATCAAGGTTCAAAATCTTAGCCTTGGCAATTCTTTGGAACTCCTTCTCTCCTACTCCAATGGCAGCGGGCAAATTAAATTCGGCCGCCCGAATTGCCATATGTGAATTAGCACCACCGTACATGGTAATTAGTCCGCCAATATTTCGTCCAAAAAGCCATTCGTAACCTGGATCTGCCCGAGGAATCAGTGCTATTTTTCCTTCAAGGTTGGTATTTTCATCAAAATCATGACTGATGTCAACGCAATCCGCAATGATACTTCCGGTTCCAATAAAGTTAGCTTGAGAATCTGGGTAATAAAACCACCAAAAATCCTGTTGACCGGTAAGTAATGGCGGTAGTTCCACCGATGAAGCTATCTCCTTCCAACGTGAGCCGCTATTGGCCACATTTTGAAGGTGATTGGCTATAAAGTCAGGCTCTAATTCCAAATCCGCAGATTTATATAGTTCACCCCAAGATATATGAGAAATGGCCTCTCGATCTAGTCCTAGCGCCTCACCATATTCAGTCATCGCTTCCATGGCTAAAGAAAGGTTCTTAGAGAAGACGAATTTAGCATACTCCCGGCCTTCGATAGCCCCTCGCATAAAAGACTCCAATTCCTCCAAGTTTGCTTCAATGCCTTCGGCCTTGCAAGCATTGTAAAAGGCTTGCTTCTCTTGCTCCCAAGCATTACCCTGAGCCGATTCCGATGCTTGATGCTCCTTTACATTTTTCAAAAGAGGACTGATATAGTAGTCCGCATCTTCGCGATAATTCTTGGAGGTAATGTCGTAGGTTCCAGGTCGTATATGACCATATTCCAAAAGAAATTCCTGCATATTAATTGCACCTGAAGCCAAGTCAGAAATACTTTGGGTAAAAGAATGGCTCACAGACTCTATAGAACTTAGAAAATCCTCTTTTGCCTGATTACTTATGATGTCCGTTTCTACTGCCGTCCTCAATAAGGAAACCGCAACAAAGGCACTTCGCGCTAGATGAGAAAAAGGTAAGGTTCCATAAGTTTGGCAATCTTCCAGGAGATAGTAGGCTCTTCGCAAAGGATTGCTATCCTTCATAATGTCATTCAAGCGCTCTTCGAGCTGACTCACCTTGGTGAAAAACTCCTCATTCCTAAAAATAGCCTGATTGGTAATTGTTCTTAATGCCTTTTCTAAACTTTCAATTTCCCCGGCATTAAATCCATTCTCGCCAAAGCGATCACGCCACTTTTGGAAATTTAAGTCATAGCATGTAGGTACCACATCAAACTCTACTTTATCGTGATATTCTGGGTGGTCCTTAAGATATTCGAGGTAAAAATCAACTAGTTTTTCAGCCAATCCATCTTCAACATCGCGAGGAATGAAGGAATTAAAACTTGCGCGAACATCTACATAAGGATGTCCGGCAAATGATCGTAATAGAGGCACTGGTCTAACATCCCTATAGCCATACTCAGCCCTTTGCGCTGACCAAACATCATTCATGATAATTTCCTGATACAAGCTATGCGCTAGCCGACCAGGGTTAACCCCAATAATTTCTGCTGGGTTCCAATCTGGCATTAGACCATATAAAGCTGATTCTCCTTTAACAATGGCCGTTGGTTTATTCTGAGATGCAAATTGCTCCTCAGCTTTTGATACCAATTGAAATACCTCTTCATCGCTAACACTCCATTCCGAGTGATCAACAGCAATGGGTCGAACTTGCAGAATAAAAACATTTCCTGCGCTGTCAATAGCAAACTCTATATCTAGTGAATCGTAATTCACTAAATCCTCAACCTCTCTAAAAGCCTTACAAAGCTGAATGATTTCAGCGGGTGGTCCACTCAGTCCTTCCAATTTATCGCGCCGAAGAACAAAGGTTTTACTCGACTTACTAGTTCCGCTTGTTATCGATTCTGTACTGCCTGATTGATCGTCGTAATTAATCACATAATAGGGTGCACCTTTACTCAATGTTCTTGTAAAACCTACTCCGCTTACACGAACATCGGTTAACATTGGCTGCACTAAAACTTGGTTGCTAGGATTGGTATCGGGATATGAATCAATAACCTTTACTATCGCATCCTTAATGGCCTCGGCGCTGCTCGAATCAATATTTAGAATACTATCGTAAGCACCAGCATTTGCTGAGGCGAATCCATCTTCGGTCAAAGCACTACTGCGGGCCACAATTCTGGTATTTCTGAACTGCTCCATAATGCCCGCAACCACTTCATTGGCATCTTGATTCCAATTCTTCACCTTGAAGGTGTATTGGTCAAGAATGGTACTTTGGCTTACAACCGCTGCTAAACGATCTAAGGTTTGTGCCTTTGTGCCTAAAACAAAATGGGCTAAATCCCTCGGATCATCCAATTCCGCCCAGTCTCCTGAAACGTCAATATACCCGACCTTCAGGCCTCTAACCCTCATCTCTTCCACCAAAAAAGAGATTTTCGTCTTTTCCAATAAGGATTGAGATTCTGTTTTGAACTTGTTTAGCAATTTTAGGGCCTCGCCTTTAAAGGAGACCAATCCTATGAACTCCGCATCAGCGGCTTCGGTATGTATTTTTTGACCTAACCTAGTAATATGCCCATTGGCTAGATTTACCTTTTCGCTGGATTCCAAATCTTCCTCAGATCGTCCTTGATAGCGATCCTTCCAGGCGGAATCGACCACAACGGTAATATCTTCTGATGAATTTTCCAATTCAGAAACAAGACTTTTGCGATAAAGGATATCGCTGTAAGAGACAATTAGTTTCCCATCTAAAGGCAGGTCTGAACAGAAAAGAGATCCGGTAGCACCGGTACTATCCCAATCTTTATTATGAACATATTTATAGTCTGGGTATCGAGATTCTAATTGATCTAGGTTATAACCAACTACGAACTGGAGTTCATAATTATATTCCGCATAAGCTTGAAGCAGCCAGTCCAATACACGTGAGCCATACCCGGATTCCATTAAAGCCGTGTGCACTTCACTTCTCACTGATGGGCCAGCTCCCAAGAGTATAACTTTTAAAGTATCTTTTGATTCCAAGTCTTAAAGTTAAATATGGTTCACAATTTCCAGCAGTTGATCTGCATATTTAGAAGCGGATCTTCTTTCTGCCTCTTTTACGGCCGCACCTACGATGGATTGTGCCAAGTTTTTATCTTCAACCAGTTTATGAATGCCCGCAGCAATGGCCTCCGGAGAATCGTGGTCCACCACTAAACCCCAACCATCCGCCTTAGCAGAAACGGTATGAAAAGAATCCGCGGGTGAAAAAACGAGAATAGGTGTTCCTGAAACTAAATAGTCCAATGTTTTAGTGGCATAAACAGTTTTCACCTCATCCATTGCGGCGTTCTTGAATGAAAGTGGGAGGAAAAGCACATCGGCCGACCGCATCTGATCTTGCACCTCCTCAATCGGAAGCCAATCATAGTCAATCCTTGAATTATATATATTCAAGTCCTTACACTGCTGTACATTAAAGCTTACAAACATCTTCACCCTATAGTTTGTCGGCAAGGAATCAACCATTGCCACAAATTGCTGCATGGCGTCGAGATTCATTTTATGCGATATATTTCCGGTATAAACTATTGTGGGGCATTTACTGCTTTGATTTTTACTCGCATTTGCCTTCAATCTATTTTGCACTTCCTTGATGCGCTCAGGACCAATTGTGTGTGGAAGAATTTCTACCTCCAGATTATATTTGTTTTGGTAGTGTACCTGTTGAATTGATGTCATAGAGAATCGATGTTCCGCATCTCTGAAGATTTTAGCCTCCCATTTTTTACTTAAAATTCCAATTGGGTGCTTCTGTTCATAATTCTCCTCCCAGAGATCATGCATTTGAAGAACATAAGGAATCCTGAGTTCTTTGCATACTTGATAAGCCGCCACTAAAAAGGGAGCACTGGGATAAACTAGAAAAACGCAGGATGGCTTTATCCTAAGCATCTTCCGTTTAATGTAAATCTTATTCCAGCCAATAAATCGATGCTGAAGTCGATCATACACTCTTTGCATGATTGGCAAAGGGAATTTAAGATAATGCGTTTCACAAGGTGATTTAAACGCGGGGTCTTGCTTTGCTTCATACTGCCAACATGCCAGGGCTTGCATGTCAGCCTTGTAGCTATTGAAAAGGTTCGCCATTAAGATTGCCGAACCTACGGTAAAAGGGGGAAAGGTTCGACTTATAATTAAAAGCCCACCATTTCTTGGATTACTCATTTAAGCCGGGATTTTCAATTCTCGTAAGTACATTATGAGCAGCATCTATGCAAGTAGTTAATTTCCCGCTGAAAATGGAGAAAATCCTTGGCGCATGTTCCATCATTAAAGTTGGTCGAGCATCATCCAATTCTTGATCCGGTAAAACGATACGACTGGTAATCCATGAGTCTCTCAGCTTAAGGTCTTCCAATACCGGGAAAAATCCTTTGGACAACTCCATAATGTCTAGCTCAGCAAAACCATCTATGGGAGACCAGTCCACACTATGATAGCCTACATGCTGTTGTATTACCGAGTGAACAACATGATATAGTATAAAGTGATTCTTATTAAAGCCCTTCGGCATTAAAGAACAGAACGGTCCATCCATCACAGTAATCCCAAAGGGAGGTGCAACCTCCTTTTCAGCTTCTAATATAGGCATTACGCATAGCTGAAACTTCCCTTTAATAGGTTCTTCTTTTATCTGTTCTGCAAAATCAGAAATCCCGGAATAGGTCGTGTTAATTACATAATCTGAATGCAGTTTATAGCCATTAGTTAGGCGTATATCAAAGCTGCCATCATGTTGTCTTTTATAAGATAAGGCCTTCGTGTTTCGAATAACTCGAACATTTCGAAGCTTTGCAATTCGATAGATGGCAATTTGCTTGAGTTTATGAAAATCAAAAATTGGTTCAGGCGTAAGCCAACAAGCATCGATTAAATCTCTATTGAGTAGCTTCTCTTCGGGCCAAGCCTCCTTAAGCTCCAATCCTACATTGTCGCAAAAACCAGCAAACTCCTCCGCGCTAACGTGCGAGCCCCGCTTGGCTATAGCATAGTATTTATCAAATGTGCTGTTAATGCTTTCGCCGTAGAACTCTTTAAATGTTTTAAGGCCTTGTAAGGATTCCTCCGCGGTTGCCGTGCTTCTTGGGTAATGGTATCCGTAGTGAATGCGATTCTGGTTCACTAGAGATGCGCCAAGCATCACGTCGTAGTTTTTCTCAATTAGAGTTACTTGATATCCTTTCTCTCCAAGAACAATCGCGGTGGAAAGCCCAAATATACCACCGCCAATAATTAATACTTTCTCTTTGCTATCCAAAATACTGTCCTCCGTTTAAGTGAATTATTTGTCCATTTAAGTTTTTCTGACTGATCATTGTGATAAACATGTCAGTTAGCTCTTTTTCTGTTAATAAGGTTTTGGTCAAACTTGCATTTGCATGTCGTTCTCTAAAGTCTTGGGTCATCCTATTGTAAACCGGCGAATCTTTCACAAGGCCGGGTGCAATGGCATTTACCCTAACCTTCGGGGCTAGCTCTCTTGCCAGGGTTCGCACCAATGAATTTACTGCCCCCTTCAAAGATGCATAGGTTGGGTCATAGCTGCCCTTGTATGCAGCTACTGAAGAGCAAAAAAGAATGGATGCTTCAGAGCTGAATTTAGCCTGCAAATGCTTAATTAGCCAAAGCGGACCAGCATAGTGAATGGCGATCATCTTTTCCAAATGGGCTTCTTCCAGCTCCATTAAGGAGCTTTGAGGCTCCCTTCCGGCGGCAATTATAAGGTTGTCCACTTTTTCAAAGCGCTCGGCAAATGCGGTAATGCTCTTGCGATCGCTTAAATCGAGTGGCTCCAAATTCTCCTCCTTAGAACCTTTTGTGGAAGTTCCAATTACTTGATATCCAAGCTGCTTCAGTTCTTTATAAATGCTTTGGCCAATAAATCCAGTAGCGCCCACAACTATGCTCACACCCTTATTCATTATCATGCTAATTAATGTGCTTACTTAAATGCTTCTTAATATTGCTTGCAGCCTCCTGACCGGTAGCTACACAGTACACCTTATTAAATCTTTCATAGTCTTCTTCTTGCAGGCAAAATCGTTCAGCATTCTGGCCTTCGAATTTCTGTATATATTCGACTAAGGCTAGAGGATGGGAAAAGGAAGGCATTAACTTTTCAGCCACTAATCGAATAACCTCTCCCTCCGACTCTATACCCTTAAGGTCGATATGAACAGTCGGGATTTTATTTACCAAGGCATCTATGGCAAATGCTGAATTCCAAACCATTACAATATCGCTGAGACCTAAAAGATCTTGAATTGGCATTTGCGAGTTGTCGAATACCTGTGCCCCTATATTCTGGAGCCGAGCTTGGTAAGGTCTAATTTGTTCTGAAGGATGGGGCCTTAATACCAAGGACCATTCTTTTGGTAATATTGAAACCAAGGCTTCAACAAATGCAATCAAGGCTCCTTGTACTTCAGATTGCATTGGGTTAGTAGCAAGACTAATAACCCGTTGATTTAACCCATAGGATTTCAATAAGGCTTCGCGATTAAGGTTTAAATCTTCTCCCTGCTGAAACTGAACAGCACCACTCACATAAATATTAGCCTCATCTACCCCCCATGAATTTAGGAGCTTCTTGTGATATTGGCCCCAAACAAAAATGTTTTCTGCAACCAAGGGCGTATAAGCAAATTGTGAGTTTAACAAACCATGCGTTTGAGTGTAGGTCGGTATCCCTTCTTCTTTTGCCGCCAAAATTAGAGCTGCAATTTCATTGTATTGATCGTATTCGCATAGCAGATATGGAATAGACTTGTCTCTAAAAACCTCCTTATAATAGTAAAAAGCTGAAAATTGACGGTACATGTGAATGCTAAATGATACCGCATGCCATTTGGATAAACCTACATGGTTTAAAAAAAGTTTAAACTCTTTTATTGCTGGTCTGAAAATGCCTCGAACTTCCTTTTTGAAAGGGGAAATCAATTTCTTTCGTTGATCTTTTAAGTTATAGGAATTGGGCCTTAATGAAAAGTTTGGATTAAAAAAATACATCTTATTTAGCTGATAATCTAGACTCTTAGCAACGAGGTCATTCATGATAAACAGATGTTCTCTAGATGACATGAATGTTAAGAAGGGTAAATTATCGCTAATTCTCGGCTTTAATTCAGGAAGAAAAACCTCTTTAACGAATTGATAAAGAAATGAAAGGCACTCCCTAACTGCATCTTTAAATCCAAAATCTTTAATTCTATAAGTATAGTTGATTACTCCGAAAGACCGCATAAGAGAAGATAAGCTCCTGCTGGTATCGATCTGATCAAACTTCCTATAAAGTTCATCTAAAGCAACCTCGTGTCCTCTCATCTAAAAATTAAATTTCGAACCGTCCTCATCAAGTGAGCTAATGCCTAAGAAAGGGTATATTCTTCCGCGAGCAATGAAATTATGTGTGAATCCCAATACCGCCCACCTTCGAAACAATTCTGTCGTAAATGACCATCCTTTTTGAAACCAAAAGAGTTCATAAAGAAATCTAACTTTTGATGATCAAATTCATAGAGCTCCATCCAAACTTTGTTTAAGTTCAAATTTCCAAAGCCGTAGTCCAGCATTAACCGAATTGATTCTTCTGCATAGCCCTTGTTATCAACATAAGCTCCTTGATCACCAATGTAGAATGAAACATCTGCATAGCGGGCAGTCCAATTGGCATAAAGTAATCCACATGCTCCTACAAGTTTGCCGTCTTCAAGTCTTTCAATACCGAACATAAAATTTATATTCTTCGTTTTTTGGAGATGTTCGAACCAGCCTTCTTGATCAGCAAGATTAAGTTCTCGTACTTCCCTAAAATGCTTTCTGAAATCAGTGAAATTTCTCCAGTCTCTTAGATGCGCTAAATCTTCTTTTTCTAAAGCCCGGAGGCCTACTATATTTCCTTTTATCATGGCGCTTATCTAAGATGTTCCCATTGTAGATGATCCCCTGATTTGATAGCGCTAGTCGCAGTCCTACCTATTACCTCTTCAATTTTGTAGGGTTCTATGCCATCTTCCGGGATAGGTCGTAGAACGATAAGGTCAGAACGCTTAATTATCTGCCCCTCTTGGATATCATCAAATGCTCGAATGCAACGACGTTGCACCATTTTTGAAGTTAGTTCATTGCTTTCTACAACCTTTTGACCATCTCCCAAGGATCGGATTAATTCATAGGAACGATCGACCATCTCTCTCCAAGTGGCAGGATTCATTGCAAACCCATGGTCAGGCCCTTCTTGATTGTTATCATCGGTAAAGTGTTTTTCAATTACTCGTGCTCCTAGTGAAATTGCCCCTAAGGTTGTCGCATGACCAGCGGTATGATCCGACAGGCCCAACATCACATTTGGGTATTGCACTGAAAATTGCTTCAGAACATTGAGATTGATATAGTCAAAATTTTCTTCCTTACCAGTGTAATTTGTATTGCATTGCATTAGCACAAGCTGATCTGTTTTCGCTAATGCCATCTCCATCACCCTTCTTACATCTTCCTCCGAGGAAGCGCCCGTAGCTATAAGAACCGGCTTCTTTTTATCTAAAATGTAATCTATGATCTCTAACCAACTAATATCTCCTGAGCCAATCTTATACAGGTCGACGAAAGGGTCGACTAAATCAACACTCTCGAAATCGTAAGGACTTGTGAAATAATCAACTCCAACCCTGTCACATTCCTTCTTTAAGGTCTCTGTCCAATCTCTATTAATGCTGGCATCTTCATAAACCTCAAATACAGATTTCTTCCATTTAGCTTGATGAGCTAGTTGACCTTTTAATTTTTCAAAGCCTATCTGGCTTACGATTTTACCAGCCTGGAAATTTTGAAACTTAGCAGCATCAGCCCCTGCTTCTTTGGCAAGGTGAATTAATTTGATAGCCTTTTCTAAGGACCCATTATGATTGGCTCCTATGTCTGCCACAAAATAGAGATCATTTTCCCCAACCCACTTCGATCCGAGTTGTATGCCTTTCCTACTCATTGAAATCTTTTTTTAATTGCTTTACTGTTTCTTTTAATCCAGGTAGTTTAATGTCCGTTATTTCTTCAAAATAGGAACTATCCAAACTTTGATCTTTCGCCCTTTTTGCGCGATCTGCAAAACTGCTAATCTTTCCTCTATCAACATTTTCTGTGCTTATGCCTAATTCCTCAAGCAGCGCAATTCCAAAGTCATACTTGGAGTATACTTCTGATGCCCCAACATGAATCTTTTCATTTACAAACAAATTTTCATCAAGAATAGTTGACACAGATTTTGCTAGGGAGGTGCAACTTATTGGAGTGAAAAGCACGTCTTCGAACAAGCCAATACGTTCTCCATTTTTGACTGAGTTGACAATCCACTCAGCAAAACCTTGCCTTCCATTTAGTTGATTCACCCCAACAATCGTAGTGCGGATAATGGTGAAATTTTGAGATCTAAGCGCAAGGAAGAATTCCCCCAGCTCTTTACTCTTGCCGTATACGCTTTCACTAGATGTGTAATCTTGCTCCCTTGATTTATGGGAATCACCTGGAAATACAGCGTCGGTAGAAATGTATAATATTCTAGTTTTGGAATCCACACTTAAGCCCATTTTATGCAGTGACAAAGCATTTGTTTGCAAGGCTAATTCGGGATTCTGATCACATTGGTTACCATTGGTTAAAGCGGCAGAGTGAATAATCACATCAGGCTGAGACCAATCTATTAATGGCGCGTAATTATCTGTCTTGAGATCAAACTGTAGGTGCTTCGTCGCATAAGGTAAATCAGGCTGACCTGAAGTAGCATAGACCTCATAATCAGATGAAAAATACTTAACCAAGGTTCCCCCTAGCATTCCTGAGGCACCTGTTATGAGCATTCTTGGTTTCATTAATTATGATCTAATTTTAGTCTTCTCGTTCAATGTGTCAATTAGCTTCTGATCTGTTTTATAGGTCAATACCATTTCACCGTTGAGCGCCGCAACATCAGGGTTGTCATCCAAAAACTCAAAAAGACCTTTTAAGGTGTACTCTTTTCCAATTGAAGCGAAATGCTCGGCAATTTTATTGAACAAATCTAAGTCTTCTTGATAATCAAGAGTTAACCTGTAATCTCGAACATATTCCTCTGGAAGTTCTACTACATTAGTTTTAAAGTGCTCCTGATTATTCATGAAATACCAAGTCATATACTCACTGTATTCGGCAGACCCGAAATGTCTTTTAATTTCACGCATCGCCTCTACTTCGATGATTTCCGTTGAAGTTCCAACAGCAAAATCTCTTGCCGCTGTATAATCGGCACCTGTTTCTCGATGCGACTTCAATAAAATGGAGGCTATTTCTTGCGACACATAAGGACAATCTCCCGTTAGGCGAATTACCGTATTTACATTGAGCTTATCGCAAATATCCAAATAACGTAGTATTACATCTTCGGGATCTCCTTGATGAAAGATCACTGAATCGTCATAGGTATGATCTCGAAGTGCAGCATCACTTTCCAAGTCTGAAGTAGCTAAGACAATATGGTGGGCTTCAGGAATCCGCAGTGCATTTTTCATACACATCTGAATGGAAGGAAGATCTCCAATATTGAGTAATGCTTTGGATTTAAGTCGGGAACTCTTTAGTCGACAGGCTACAATTAATGCAACTACCGGCATTTTAAAATCCTCTCTTCGGAGAACACTGTCTTTTAATAGCCCCTTCCTTAGTACCATCCCTTGATCCAAAAGTGCCTGTATTTCGGAAAGCATTAAGCCGTCCTCGTCTGTACGGCGATAGTAAAAATCCACTTCAGTAGGCGCTTTTCCCGCTGATATTGATTTATTTAAAACCGGCTTTTGAATAGTCTTTGCTAAATAATAGGCCTCAACTTCATTGACAAAGGTGGTATCTATGCCTTTAAAATACTTTTCCAGTTGAGCTGTGTATTCCTTTAATCGATTAACGGTAATACTCGCTTGAAAGTCGTATTTAGTTGGTCGATCGCCCAACATCACGTGTTTCTCTACTCCCATTGCGCCTGCATGGTAAGCCATTAATGGTAGTAAAATAGCTTCTTCAGAATCTCCTGGACTATGATCTGCAAAAATTACACGGTAACCACTTGTTTCTAATTCCTTGATTTTGAATATGCCTGATTTTGAAATTTGTGTTGGATAATTCTGATATCCTACTTGCAGGATAATTTCCTTGCAATCAATTTCAGACTTGATATAGTTAACCTTCTGATGAATCTCATTCATTTCCAGTCCAGCTACGTTCAAAACCAAATACTTCCCTTTCATGTTAGTTTCCTTCAGGGCCGAGATTACTTCATAATTCTCCAATACTGAAGCTTGAAATTTAACGCCGTAAATCATCTCGTTAAAGCGCTGAACAGCCTCTGCACCATATAGATCAAAAATATCAATCCAAACATCCTTGGTTTCAGCAGCTTGGCTAATGATCTTTGACCATTGATTCCAGTCGAAAAGGAGCTCCTCATAAATTCCATAATCGGAAAAACTTGGCAGCGCAATTAAATCAGCTTTAAACACCTGTAATTTTATACCATAATCTGGTTTCTTATATTCAGATAACTGGCTTATCAAATCCTGGAAATAATTAAAATCTCCAGCGTGTACATTCGCGACTTCTAAAATTGTATAACCTTTATCCATCTTAATTATCCAAAACTGTTTTCAAATGGTTTATTGACTGCTTTTTCCTATATGGGTTATTTATACCTCAAAGTCGGGATCAACGTGTTCTTTTATTAGACTGCGCAAAGAATCTACCGTTTCCCAATCATCATTTTCGCCCGAATTATATTGGAAACCTTCCACAACTTTCTCCGCTTTAAAGGTCTTAATAAAGTCGTCTAATTTCCAGCTATGACTGGAAGGGAGAATAGTATAGTATTTACCTAAATCGTAGGTGAAATAGGAATCCGAAGAGGTAATCATCTCTTCATGAACTTTTTCACCCGGACGTAAACCAATAACTGGCTTTTCACATTCAGGTCCAATGGCTTCGGCCAGAGTCATGATATCATATGATGGGATTTTCGGAACAAAAATTTCTCCGCCCCATGCATGTTCAAGTGCGTGCATCACCATATCCACACCACCTTGTAATGAGATATTGAATCGCGTCATCTTTTCACTAGTAATGGGAAGTTTACCTTCTTTACGTTTATTGATAAAGAATGGAATTACTGAGCCATTTGATCCCATAACATTACCGTAGCGCACCACGGAAAAACGAATAGGATTCCAGCCGGTAATATTATTGGCGGCTACAAAGAGTTTATCTGAAGCGAGCTTGGTTGCGCCATATAAATTAATTGGCGCAGCCGCTTTATCCGTAGAAAGGGCTACAACACGCTCAACACCCGAATCCAAACAAGCATTAATTACGTTCTCCGCTCCCATAATATTTGTCTTCACGCACTCCATGGGATTGTACTCAGCAATCGGGACGTGTTTCATGGCTGCAGCATGAATCACATAATCTATTCCCTTTAGGGCTCGATTCAAGCGATCTCGATCCCTTACATCTCCAATGAAATAACGTATTTGTGGATAAGTCGAATGGTCGAATTCTTGCGCCATCTGGAACTGCTTTTGCTCATCTCTTGAGAATACCACTAGTCTTTGCACCTCTGGGAAATTCTCTAACATATGCTTGGTCAGCGCTTTACCCAGCGAACCTGTTCCTCCTGTAATTAGTATGCTTTTACCGCTTAGTTCCATTATTTAGATGATTTAAACTGTTTTAAAATTGAGTATACTTTATGCTTAAATAAAATTGTACTTATTCCAATCAAAACTAAAGTCTTAAAGAGAATATCAAGGATATAGCTTAGGTTTAGAAAATAGAATCCACCTAGTACCGCCGCCGTTAAAACTACATAAGCTACACTAGGCAGAACCATTTTTGGTGCAAGACTATGAACTTTTAAAAATTTCCTTACCACGAACATCATAATAAAAGCCTGCATTCCGTATGCTGCGAATGTAGTCCATGCAGCGGCTATCATTCCATACTTCGGAATCAATATATAATTTAAGCCAATATTTAAAATTGCGCTGCTCAGGATAGCGATCGTAGATAGGATTGTTTTCTTGCTAAATGAAATACTATTCTTGTACAGCACGGAGAAAGTCATAAAGAACTGTCCCATTATTACTACCGGAATAATACTTAAAGCCTCGTGAAAGGATTTACTACCCAGCACAATTCCAATATACTGTCCGAAAGCAACAAGTGCCAAAGTGGCCAAGCCAATAATTTTAAACAATCGAACGCCTTGCTGATCTAAGGCCTTATAATTTCCAGTATTCATTTGTTTATAATACTTTGGAACCCAGGCATTCATAACTGCATTGCTGACCATATACTGCAAACCTGCAATATTATATGCAAAGCTATACAGTCCCGCACTTTCTTCACTAACCATGCTATTGAGCATCATTCGATCGAAATAAGAAAGAACCAAGGTTCCTAAGTAGGCGGGCAGTAAGGGTAAAGAGTAGGAAAACAAGTAAATCAAGTGCTTAGCTTGAAACTTTGGTTCGATATACATCCATAATTTTCGCAATGCAATTCCTCCAAAAATAAGAGCGGCCAATGTGAAGCTCCAAATTCTTCCGTAATAAATTTCCGAGGATAAGAGCAGCATAATTAACACAGAAAGAATAAACTGGACATAAGTTTTTTGAATGCCAAAATTCCTTATTTCTCTGGACCTTCCCGCTGCCCTAAATACTGCCAACAAATAATTACTCATTACGATAAGAACTGCTGCTGGAACTATATACTTTATAGTTCCTTCGGGCAAATCGATCAATTCTGCAAAGAAATTCCCCTGCCAGCTCAAAACAATCCCGAAAATAGCCAAGAGGGAAAAAGAAAAGACCATTGAGGTAAAAAGCAAGGTGTTAAAATCCTGCTTTCCTTCCTCGAAATAATACCGACCAACACCAACGGTACCGTTAAGTGTAAATAATATGGCGGCTAACTCCACATTGGCCGTAAAAATATTAAGAACGCCATAATCCGCTGGAGTTAGTAAATAGGTGAAAACTGGAATAGAAATCAACCTAAGCCCTTTTCGCGCAAAGGAGTTAATTAGATAATTTATTGTATGCCCTAGTGTTTCGTTCGCCGCAACATATTTTCTGATGTCAAATTTTCCCAAAGAATTAAGGTTTATTAGGCATTATCACTTCTTAAGGAGCTGCTAATTTTCATCAATTACTTTGTAAATTTCCAAGAGCGTTCTTTTTGATCCCTCTTTAAATGAAGGTCCGAAGGAGTTTTGTATAAAAGAATCTGTCCTAAACCAATACTCATCCAAATCCCTGAGCGTATTTGTTACGGCGACAGGTAATTCATCCTTTTTATTAATGAGAAATGGAAAATCATCAACAAACCATTTTCGCATACTATGCGTGTCATCCGGATTAACCAAGAGGGTGGGAATCCGATACATCATGGCGTCTAAGATTGCCGTGGACCACTGGGTGATAAAAAGCTGAGAATTAACTAGAAGTTCTTGCGGTGTATACTCAGAAAACACCATTAGGCTGTTATTCTGATGTCTTCCCTCATAAAGTTTCTTGCAATATTCAAAGTCTTCATATGGATGGACCTTTATTACAAAAAAATACTGAGGACAGCTGTTTATTAGGTTCGTATAAAACTCTGAGTAATCTTTAAAAGCATCTTCTCCTATAGAAAGTCTTTTATTGAGGAATATGCTAACCAATGGTCGATCATCGATTAATGCCGTCAATTTAGAATCTACAGGAAGAACAGGTGGATCTGGCTTCGAGACTATAGTTGCATTTGAAACAATCGTCTTAACGCCTTCAGGCTTCAGAATGCTCCTAGTCCATTTTTCAGTCCAAAATAAATACCAAGCCTTGGGGTCTTGATTCCCGAAATGATACTTTGTTCTAAATAGGGGTACCCCCAAAATGCGATCGTATAATGTAGCCTTTATGCGATGGGAAAGCCCATAAGACTTCAGACGTTCTATTCTTTTAAAGCTCACCTGCAGTACAAGTAACTTTATACTCGGGCAAATTTGCCTTAATACCCGAAACTCATAACTGAAATCTGTAGGGAAAATACCTAGTGTGAAATTCTCCTTTTCATTGAGCGTCCTTAGCCTTTGCTTTAACTCCCTATACTTGAGAAACTCATTAACATTTCCCTGTCTGCTATAGCTTTCTTTTAAGGGGCTTAGAATATAGACCTCATCGTAGATCTCTAATAAATCGTCGCGCTCTTGTGGTTCTAGAGATTTAAATTTTCCAGAGTAAGCGGATGAATCGATTAGGATGTGTCTATCATTCCGATCCCATGATTCTATTAATGACTGGTAGGGTTTTAAGCTCAGGTACCTAACCAAAGGAAACCATAATATGGTCTTAGGTTTGCTCAATTCACAATAATTATTTGGATATATATCCCGCTAAATGAAATTTTACTTGTTGTGCTTTTACCTTTTGTGAAAGTGAAAAGTTACTTTGAATCTAATTGGCTTAGGTCACCACAATTATTGCAAAAGGCCAGTTACCCGGGTCGCCCGCCAACCATTTCTATGAAGGAGTTGAGCACTGACTTTAAGCACGACGTCTTTTGCTTAAAGACAAGGACCCTTTTATTAGAAAGAGACTCTTTTCCAGTCTTTCCTCAAAAGAGACTAACAAATTAGAATCACAGCCTAAACCTAGGCCTCAATTTGCTTTTATTATTTGAAGGCTTGATTTTTTACCTTCTTTACTGATAGCGCTCAATACATATCTGCCCTTTTTTAAATGAGCCAGGGAAATCCGAACATTTTTTCGCAAATGCAATTCCCTACGTTCCAAGAGTTGACCTGCCAGATTTCGAACTTCCATATATTGCAGAGCTTCGCTACTTTCAATTTGTAGATAGTCAGTAACAGGTTGGGGATATACTTGGAAAAAACCTAAAT
Organism: Bacteroidota bacterium; assembly: GCA_024742495.1. Lineage (GTDB taxonomy): Bacteria > Bacteroidota > Bacteroidia > Flavobacteriales > Schleiferiaceae > Croceimicrobium. The sequence goes on along the minus strand of JANSYJ010000011.1, from coordinate 986 downwards.
CTTTGGGCCCTTTTAATTCCTTAATATCTAATGCCATCGAAACAAGCTGCTGCTTATTAAGGCGGTATATCCCTCCTTCCTCACTGTACCATAAAAAACTGTTTCCCTCGTCAATAAAACCCAGTCCGTGTTGACTTTTAGGCAAAAACCTAAGTGGGTAAATTGAAGAATCATTTAGGGAAAAAATCAAAGCCATGTCCAGGTCAGAACCAATAAACAATACAGAATCGCTTAATGGAATAATGGAGCGAAAATTAAAACTACCGTTAAGTAATCTTTGAAACTTTTGATTACCAGAGCTATGAAAACCTAGGTAACCTCTATCTCCAACAGAAACCAATAAGCTATCACCCAAAATAATCCCATCTCTTAGACCTTCATAAGTGCTTGTTGGGCTAGTCCAAGGTGTGAGTGTTCCAAGGTCTGGGTTGAATACTTCAATACCCAATGAATCCCCCAATATGTAGTAAATTGAGTCACCAATAATCCGATTCCTGCTTCTACCTTCGCCGCTAAATAACTTCGTTCCACTAGAGTCGATGTTTGCAACCTTCCCCAGATCGCCGTAGAGGTTTGTAAAGTATAAGATGGAATCTCTAATAAAACCATCATTAATATTCCAAGCTCCTATGGAATCGAATCTTTTCTGATGGCTCACTATTTTGTTTGATACATCGTATTTCATATACCAACCGCCCTTACCCAGAATATGCAGTTGTGAAGTAGTACTGTCAAAAATGGTCCTGGTAAGATCGTAGGGACTCCGGTCCAAATTTATCGTATCTGGATTAGTGAAACTATTATCTAATATCTCAGCATGAGCTTTATTTGCGAGTAAAACATAATGAGCATTCTAAGATTAAAACAAACTTTTAGGCCGCTAATTTCACAAAAGGTTCTTCTCGATTGGCTACAGCAAAAATTCGTAATACAATTTTATTTGCCACGGCGTTCAAAGCCGACAGTTTGTGCTTTCCTTCTTTGAG
>JANSYJ010000017.1 GCA_024742495.1 Bacteroidota bacterium | reverse complement strand
TTGTAAATCTGTAAATGCATTCGCCCAAGAGCTGCCATCATTGCTACCCGTAGCAGCATGATTTACATAATGGATAGTTTGGGCCCCGATCGGAAAACTAATACTGAGGATCGCTAATAAAATGAATCGCTTTGCTAACATGGATGTGATAAGGTTAAGGTGGCCAAAAAAATTTTGTTTTAAAAACGAAGCTGCCTCAAATATAAGAATCCCCCTTAAGTTTCCCCAAGAAGAAATCAGCTCCTTCGATCAAATCTAAGGTCGAATTTAAAAGTAGGCGATAAAGGTTCTGCTTCATTTACAGGGTCGCCCTAAATCAAGTGCCAAACCACGCTTCCCGATCTAGACTGCGATATTGAACGGCCTCTGCCACGTGTTTTGCTTCTATATCCTCCGAAGCTTCCAAATCTATTAAAGTATCTCGTTTACCAAAGCCTTGGTCAGGATGACTATCCTCCTCATTTTCAGACAACACCTTTTTACACTGATTACATACTTTAGCCTCTCTCATTGTATAAGCTGTTTTAAAGGCTTCGGAATATTTATAAAAGCCTCCTTAACCCTATCAATATTTGACAGGGCTCTTACCGCTGCATTATACTCCTCCTTTTGCAGTGCACCAAGCAATGTTCCCAAAAGGGATCCTGCAAGTCTACTTCAGCAATTTGCTTCTCAGAGGCCCAGGCTTCCCATGCACTTTGACGCGAGGCCTTAAATTTCATGCTAGGCTTAAGGTTCTTTGGCTTAGGTTGCTCGTGGTAATTGGATTATGGCTTGATTTTCCGAAAGAGGCTAAAAATAAGCTTTACCAGCAGGGCGTATAAATATTAATACTGGGTGGCTTACATTCTTAAATTGGTTTAAACAATTTTAAAGCTAACCAAGATCATAAAAAAAGGGATTATGCTTAGATCATAATCCCCTTGAGTAAAAAACATTCCTAGTCTTACTTGATTTTCAGTTTTTTAAATGTGTATTTATTGAGCATCAACTATTTTGGAACACTACCTCAAAGCCTTAATTTTGGATTTCAAACTCATTACTAGGTTGGGACATTACCGCCCCGTAAATACAATGGACTGAGGTGCAAGCGCGCCGGTGGGAGATCACAAATAAACTTCGTTAAAAATGAACTCTTTATACGAAAAAATAATAGCTGAAAGTTTAAAAACAGATGAACTCCTTTCTCATGTAAAAAGAAATCGTATAAATCTTATGGATCTCAAAAATTACATTCTCCTGAATCATCATGATAAAGAGAGTTTATTACAACAAATTGATTTTTTAATCTCTCGTCATACAAAAAGGCTTTCATTTATTGAGAAATCAAGTGCAATGCTTTTTCCCTTTGGTTATACAACTGCATTTACTGAAAACATAGACCTAAGAGAAAAATTTAAACAATATGGGTATCGTAAAAAATTTAAACAGTATCACTACTATTCTCTTATCGGAATTTTACTTTACATCACAGCCATCAGCCTAATAATCTACTTTTTATGAAAATAAAGTCTAAAATCTATGTCGCTAGGCTTTTCTTTATTAAAGGCATATTCGATTAAAACTAAATTCTTCCCATCAATTTTTTCAACGTAAAATTCCTTTTTGTTAATTACCAAAATATCACAAGCAATATCGTACTTTACTGTAAAAACATCTCCATTCATATCCCATTCTCCATTTTTATCTTTTTTAAACCATAAGACATCCGTGAATACATAGGGTTTTCCTGACAAGGTTAAACTTGAACCATCCTCTCCTGTTCTCAATTCCTTTTTATAGCCTTGCCACTTTCCATAGAGATTTGATTTTTCTACGCATTGAGAACTAGCCTTTCCTGCCATTCCCAAGCATACAATGTATAAATAAACACTCAAACGCATAATCTAAATTTTATTCATTTTCATTATCAGCCTGAAGAGCACTTTGTATATCTGACTTAATTTTCTCGTAATTATTTGAAATATAATCTTGAGCCCCTGAAATTCCTTCCTCGGTAGTTAAGTCAAAATCCATAAGATGTCTATCTAATGTATTGTAAATGGCATTTAGGCCACTTTCCACCATACCTGCATCAGCTTCTTTATCATAAATACCTAATATTCCACCTTCATTTTGAGAAGGAATGAGTGCAGTATTGCGCATTAACTTGGTTGCCAAGTTAAAAGTAGCCGCTTCAAGACTTTCTTTTCTGGTGGGAGCATTGTCAAGCGCGGTAGCAGGGATACTTAAAAATCCAAGTCCCTTTAATCCTCCCCTAAGTAATTTAGTACCCCCTTTGAGAGAAACAGGGCCTGCTGACGCTTCCCTCCATGGCTCTCCTGCATAGTAACCATCGCTAAGCGCAGCCAGTAAATCGGAGGCACCTTGAACAGTTCCTGGATTCACAACTCCCAATGCATACTGTACAGGATCTTGATCATCTGAATTAGCAGCTTCGGCAGTAGCAGCAACTGCACCAAACCAACCAGTTAATGCATAAACCACCTGTCTTTCAGTAGCAAACATAACTCTTTGAGCTGTTGTAGTTCTCAATACTCTTAGGCCAGCGTTTGTTTTAATTGCTTTACCTGTAAATGGTCCCTCAACTGGCCCCTCTCCATTGTAATCAATATATCTTATTGGATTATTTGCCGCAAAAACATACGGACTCATAAACGAAAAGTCTCTCCATCTTGGATCAATAGATAAAAACCTACCAACTCTTGGATCATAAATCCTCGCCCCAAAATCATAACTATTCCCATTACCTTTTACCTCATCATCCTTCTCCATCCCATTAAACCCATATCTATAACCATCACCCCCCTGATAGGACCTCCCCGGCATCACCATCCCAAAGGGATAGTAATCATTGGAGTTTAAAACATCGGCAATAAGTTCCTCTACTTCGCAGCTTTGGCTCATGGTAAAGGCTTCTAGGATAAAGAAATCTTCCGCTCCGCTAAACAGCTCTAAGCTGTAATTACCGCTGCCGCCAATTAGATCAAAGCAGTATTGGCCTGCTTCGGGAAAACTTGGAACACCTACCTTAAAACTGCTTTGAACACTCAAGATTAATTGGTTTAAGAAGATTGCGGGATTAGGGTTTATGGCTTTTAAGGATGAAAATAAAGATAGGTTTTTCCGGCAAGGCGGATAAGTATAGAGTGGCTTCTTGGGTTTTCAGTTTAGATGGTTAAAGTTTTGGGGAGGCTAACATGCTTAGCAAATTCCCCTTTGCAGCCGACCTACATGCCTGTCGGCTTTTTTTATTCCACACCCACTCTTCAGCCCTAGCAAGATTGCAGTTCATTCCGTTGACAATCATTTTTATGCATCTTGTTGGGGATTTCCCCAAACCCCAAATAATTGTTTCAACTCTAGAAATACGGTTAAGAAAATTCAGAACTTTTTATAGGCTTTTAACGTGAAGAATAAAAGAACCACACTCGATAAAACCGCCTATGATAAATGAAATTTTATCCTTTTAATTGGTTATCAGCTCTTTATTCGCATAACTTATCTTAATTTAGAGTTTAGCTCATTTTTAACACACAGAGTATCGTAAGATTTTCTTTTCAATCACTAGATAATTTAATATATCACCCTTGCAACACGACCTTCCTTTAAGGTCCAATTATCTTGACTCCTTCTAACTTCTGAACCACATAATTATCCTTCAAATAATCTTCCGTTACATTTGAATCTTCAATATTAACAACCATTAAATGCTTTAATCTCTTTAATGAATTAATCGGCAGGTCAGAAACTTCAGTCATAGATATATTAATCTCCTCTAATTTCTCCATATAATATATCCAATTCGGGATCTTTTTAACATCCGTTAAACGTAGGTCAATAATTTTTAAGTTTTTCAAGTTTCTAAAAGTGCTGGGGAAAACACTAATAGAGCCATAAGGACCTAGAACTAATTCTTCCAATGAGGATATATTCCCAATTGGGGCATAGTCAATTGAATCGCTACCATTTCCCACCCAATAAAAATGCAGAGATCTTAAATCCATTTCTTCAATTCTATATGGAAGTTTGTTAATTTCTGAGCATTCTTTTATAACCAACTTCTCAATGAGAGTATCCTTGTAGATATTATTATATACTTCTAAGGAAAAAGTGCTGCAGTCAACAATCAAGCTTCTAGGCTGGCTAATAGTAAAAGCACATAGAAGAATTAGTGACAATAAACGAGCATTTTTCATATTCTCAATTTTAAATTCGGCATTTGAACATCAGACCTATTCAAACCTTTTGGGGTGAGATTCTCAACCTCCCGAGTCTGTACTGGACCAGCAACGCCTCCGGTCCCTTCGATTTCCATGAACCCCCCTCCACTTAAGTTGGTATCATATGAGCCTAGTCCCTCCTTTCCCCAATTAATATAATGAGGTGTTGCCAATACCTTACTTGCTTTTTCAGCAAAAGCATCAGCTAGGTTATCGCCACCCCATGTCCTATTGCAAGACCTACATGAGTTCAGTTTCACTATAGACTCTTCACTAAAGGCCTCATCAGACAGTTCTTGAACTCTATATACAGAGATAACCCTGTCCGTTCCAGAACCGTTACCTATATATATATCCCTAGGACTTCCATGACTTATAATTGAAAGGTCCGTAATTAAGTCCTTGTCTCTAGAATCCATTCCACCATTTTTATTATCAATGTAGTTAACAACCTCTTCTGCAGTCTCCACAATTTTAAACTCCACACCTGATTCAGTTGCTATTTTCTGATAATGAGATAATTCTTCCTTTGTATAATCTCCCTTATAAACTAATAACGTGGTACTTAACTCATCCTGCCTTGCCAAGAGCAAAGCTTCGTTTAATCCAGCCTCTAGAAAATGTCGCTTGTTATCGTATCCCGCATCACTATCTGGTGATATGCCTTGATTCCCAACAATAATGATATTCTCCTTACCATTAGGATCTTTCACTATAACGGGATTGCAATACGCGAAATGATATGGACTGTATCCAGGGTACTTGGACGCCAGTGGGTCAAGACTCATCCACCTTCCTATCCTCGGGTCATAAATCCTAGCCCCAAAATCAAGGCTATTAGCATCGCCCTTCATCTCATCATCCTTCTCCATCCCATTAAACCCATATCTATAACCATCACTCCCCTGATAGGACCTCCCCGGCATCACCATCCCAAAGGGATAGTAATCATTGGAGTTTAAAACATCGGCAATAAGTTCCTCTACTTCGCAGCTTTGGCTCATGGTAAAGGCTTCTAGGCTAAAGAAATCTTCCGCTCCGCTAAACAGCTCTAAGCTGTAATTCCCACTGCCGCCAATTAGATCAAAGCAGTATTGGCCTGCTTCGGATACTTCCATGGATTCTATTTCTTGCCCACCATCCATAATTCTTAGGTTAAGTGGCGCCGCTAACTCTTCGAAACTAATGCTAATGCATAATTGATAGGTGCAGCCCTCAGTCATATTAAACTCTCGCATAATGCCATCACCCGCGGCTTGAGCGCTAATATTATATAGCCCATTACTATGATCGGCGCTTAAAATAGCATCGCCTAGAGGAGAGTAATTAACTAAATGACCTGCTTGACTAAAATCTTCATCAATTACCAGAGTAGTCTCTTGAAAGGGCTTCCAATATTTATAATCAGCCACGGTAGCCAGCACATTACCCAAATGATTTTTGAGCTCATACTGTTTATGGTCGCTTTCAAAATTATCTTTTAAATCTTGCTTGCTGTAGTAATTACCCCCAAAGTTGAAATTTACATCTGCGCTAAAAGGGGTTAACTGCATGCTGCCAGAAGTTCTTATGCGAAAATCATTGCCAAACTGAACCAAAATTGAGGCGCCCTCTTTAAGATTAAAGGTAGTATGTGTTGCACCATTGGCCATATTGGTAAAGCTATGAAGAATATTTTGGCTAATTATATCCAAATCCCCATTAATCGCCTTGATATGAACCAACTGAGCACCCGCCGAATTGGCGATGCTTACGATTCCGAAATTTTGATTGGAAACGCCATCAAAATAGCATAGGCCCCAATACTGTCGACTTTCTTTTTGGGTCAAGAGCTCGGGCGTATTGGGTGCACAAGACTGGTAGCTAGTAACTAATTGTGGCTCATCATCGCTCCATACACCTAAACGATCGGAACCATATATATGCCATTCTCTTAAACTGGGGTTTGCGCCAGTTTGCTTGGTGTAGGTAGCCATAGTATTGCCAGAAGCGTCCCTAACATAATACGTTTTGGTGCTATTTCCTACATTATCAATAACCTCTTTTACAACCCGGTTTCCCGTGGCATCATAACGGAATTTTAGGTCTAAATTATTACCGCCGGATTTTAGCACTTCTTTTACCTTTCCGGATACAGTCCACTTAATTTCTGAAATATGATCAGCGGTATTGGATGTAATATTGCCAATGGCATCATAACTGTAATTCCCTGCCGCTTGCCCATCGGCATCATTAGGGTAGTTCCCTGCGGGAGCCACGTCGGCAACAAAATCCAGTTTGTTGCTATTTGAAAGATAGTGATAGGTCATATTATCCATTCCCTGGGTCCCAGAACCAGTTTTCACTCCTTTGCGATTGGCGGTTAAAATATTTCCATTAGCATCATAACTGAGGGTTACTCGATAGTCGTTATTACTTGTTGCACTGGCAAAACTATTGGAACTTTGAACTAGATCGGTTCCTGTATTGCGATCGTGATAAACGTGTGATTCCCTAAGACGATTAAGTTGATCATAGCGGTAACGGTTCGCATGGGCCTTAACCGGATCTTCGGAATTGTCCCAAAAGGAAGTTACCATGGCTTTAATGTTTCCATTGAAAAGATTAGAAGCACCTATAGAAGAAATATCTGCTAAAAATGGTGCGCCCGTACCAGATATTGGGCTGTAATCAATATTGTTATAATGAAGGCTAAATCCAAAAGCATCTCGTGCCACATGATTGGTCACTGCATCGGATCCTTGATCGTAGGCCTTTTCTAGCAAACTAGAGTTAACTGCCTTTAGCCAGCCTTGCAAAGTGTAGGCATAATCTAAGCCTTGCACCTTTGCAGCACCCAATTCCACTCGAGCTAAGGGACCATGGCTCAAGTAATTATAGTTTACATCTTGATCCCAGGTTAGTCCATCTTTAGAACTTTGCACGTTCATTAGTCGATTGTCATCGTCGTAAACATAGCTTTGCAAAAACTGATCCTGTTCACCTTCTTGGTAAATCACTTGATTCACATTTCCACTAATAAGATCATAGTAATAGTTTATGCGTTTAAACCGCATGTGAGCATCAACTGTATTGGGGAATTCTTGAAGGAAATCCTGCACTAAAGTTTGCACATTACCATGCTCATCGTAGGAATACCAGGTGGCATGATCATAAAGCGCTCCTGCTTGACCTCCGTTCGGAATTAATTCATAAAAAGTACTTACCGCCACCCTGTTCTGCAGGTTCTCTAATGTAAATTCCGAATCTTTAATTTGATAATGGCTTTCTACCGGGTTTCCGCTAAAAGGTTGATAACTGTAAAAGGTATGAAATACTTCTTCTAAGTCTGGTGTATTAGGAATTGAACGAGGCCAATTGGGATGATTAAAATACATCATCAATTCCCAAATGGACCGTTGACTTTCAAACTGGCCCGCTTCTACAATTCTCCCCAAGGCATCGAAGGAGCTATAGCTATACTTATTATCAAGTAGTTGCTGCGCGTTTTGCGATAACACTAGTCTACCAAGCGCATCATACCAAAAATGAGCTTTCCCTCCATCTGGAGTTTCTTGTTCCGTTAAATTACCTAAACTATTGTAGACGTAATTTGTGGCTAGGTTAAAGTTATGGCTTGGCAATACCGCTGAACCATTGTTATCTCTACTTTGACGCACTGAAGCCAAGGAACTAACAGACATTGGACTTATTGCCTTTGGAGGAAGGGTACGCACCAGATTATTAGCTTGATCATAAAAATACAAGGTTATATGCTCATCGGAGCTTCCGCTGCATTGCCGAATAAAAGTTTCAATTGAGCTGCTTAATATATGCTCAATATAACGCGATTTAAAAGCCTCTTTTTCTGCTTCTCGATAACTATTGTAAGCGATTAAGGCATTTTGTCGTGCAATCCGGTTAAGATTATCATCGCATGGGTTGCCTGAAATGGTGCGGTTTGGGGTTGAGATATACCTAAACTTTGCACAGGGATATACAGGACTGTAAGCAGAGCAGAACGATACAATACTTTGCGGCACGCTTGCACCGGACAAATAAGTTGAATAATTAGAAATACAGTTTGCAGACACACCTGCTGCTGCAAATTCATCTATCAATACAAACTGGCCAGTATAGGTTGTTGGTAAATGGGCGGAAAAATTTTGAGCGGTACCGGCACCCAAAATAATGGGCATATAATCGTAATAATCATCCGCATAAAATTCCATATTTCCATTGCAAAAGTCACTTAATGGAATAAAGTAAGGCGAATTGAAATCATTTATATTCATTCGCTGCAAATAGGTAATGTATTCGTCTAAACAACCAATATTAAGATCGCAATACTGCTCTTGCGTAATCGGCTCTAAACCCAGTGCCGTCTCCACATGTAATTGATAGGCATCAAAATCCTCCCAACAATTTGTAGGTACTTTGGGTGCAATTTCCGTACAGGACCAACACTCGGAAATTTGGAAACAAGATGTCCCATGTACCTCAACCCATTCCATATTATTTACGAGTACCCATATGCTAAATTGGTTGGTCAAACCATCCTGAAAAGTGCCTTGAAGTCCTTGAAGGTTGCTAAAGGCCGTAACATCCTCAAATGAATATCCTAAATGTTGGTCTACGAAATGCATCCGAATTTGACAATCATATAGGCCATCAGCGTTATAGGTGAAAATCCCTAGTTCTGGTGTATACTCACCTGTTTGGGCATCGAAAAGCATAGTAGGATTATAGGCCTTGCCATGTCCTGCATAAAAAACACCGAAGTAATCCGAAGGATTATTAGCATTTTCGAAGGCGCTGTAATAGGGTACTGCTATTGACTGATTTTGAGTACCTGAGAACCAACTTGGAGTTCCTAATTGATTGAATAAAATCGGATCAATTATATGACCTGAACCTCCTGGAAAATAAATTTGTTCCGAATAATCCAATGACAAGGCACTATTTATAAAATTTTGCAAAGCCACCCGAACCGGGATTAATCGCTCACAATCCTCAAGAGAACCGGGATTGCTTTCAAGTGGTCTTCCTATATAGCCCATATTTAGGCTAGCAATAGTTACAGCTGGTCCACCTCCAATAGGACTGGGGTCGAAAGCATCGAAATAGCCATAAAGTTGTCGCATCGTTTCCACGGGAAGATTGGGGCTTAGTCCAGGGTAAGAGACTGAAGTAGCCTTTACTTCAAAGTTCGGCGTGAAGCTTAAGTTCGTACAAATTGGATTTGCCGCGGGGTCAATCTCTTTAAAGTCTTCGAAATGGAAGTCGGTTGCAGCGAAATTATAACTTGGGCTAGAGCAGAATAGAAATCGAAATGACACATGGGGGTCATTTGTAGTAATGTAGAACTCAGTGCTATTTGAATGGGACCAGTTAAAAGAAGTAAACTGCTTCCCTACACTGGCCTCCAATTGTGGGCGCAGCGATGCTTCAAAGGCCGGTGCATAGGAAGATGAAAGCAAATCAACATTTGAGCTTGTTAGGGTGCCGTTCTTGATTAACAAACTTAAAAGACCCTGCAAACTGGATGAAAATGCATTACCATGAGATTGGCTCGAGAGAATGTTTGGGCAGGTTTCGATATTAAAATCATTAATTGTCCCAGTGATTACCTCGACCATAGTAACTCCCGCAACATCTAATTCTAATTCCATGGCAAAACCATAGCGCGTGCCGCTATTTAAACTGGGATCTGGCACTAAGGACCGTACTTCTTTAATACTGAAACTACTCGAGAGGGTATTCCAAGAATACAGGCTGTTTGCGTCAAATTCTAATCGAAGCTTAGCCGTATTACCAGGATTAAGATCAATCTCAAGCAATTTGCCCGAGTTTAAAATAGAGGCTGACCAGGAGTAAGATGTATATGGAAAAGAAGCAAAGGGAACATTTCCGCTAAAAGCCTCATATAATTTCGAGGTAAAACCATCTATTGTAATTAGGTCAGTTGCCGTACTCGTTGGATCGTGGTTCAGAAAAACATCACGAAGAAAAGTCTTAAGATAAAGAGCATTAGGGCATATACCTGTACTAGCATATATTTCTTGTTCAACTTCGCTTAAACTAGGTCCAGTGGAAGAGGAGCTCAATAAATAGGGATCGTGATAGCCAAATCTTTTCTCTTTTAGCTCGTAAATATCAGCATGGATACCACAAATGCTTTGATCATAAACAACCCCCATTAATTTAGTGTAAGTATCAATGGCAGTTGGGAAATTTGTGCCATTAGCGATACTAATCATTCGGTAACGATTTAAAAGATAGGGTGGTCCGCTAAACCCTTGTTCTCCAATAGCTGAATTGCAATGACCATGACCGGTTTGACTTCCAGTGATATCCAAAGCCTGTTCATTTGCCCAATTGTAAATTATCTGCTGTTTTAAACCTATATATGTAGCATATAGAGCCTGCCATTCACTGGATTTTACAGAAAGATTAGAGCTGGTCCCATAGGCAGGGCTATTACATATTGAGCTGTTATTCCCAAACCAATTGGCGCAATGTGTTTTATAAGCAGCATATTCATAAAGCGGCATTCCGGTTCCATTGATGTCTGCTAATGCTGCTAATAAGGCCGTTTTCTGGTTTTGAACATTAGTAGAAAGAGAACTTTGATTGAAATAAGGATCTTCATTTAAAATTGGAAAGTTGCTCGCTGATGCGCCAGTCTTTAAGTCAAAAGTGCCTGAATTAGCTAGAATAACCTTGTAATAAGTGTTTAGTGCAGATAGATCATCATGATGTTTAATATTAGCCAACAAGTATTCATATTCCTGGGTATTAATCCCGTTGCTTAATACTGCTTCATCGCAATATTCTGCATAGTGATCAATGTAATATTGATATTCGGGATGGTCCACCACTAGAGAGTGGGCAAACGATTCTTCCCAATTTTGTATGAGTTCATTAACCGTTGTATACCCTCCAGGTATAATAGGGGTGCTTTTACCATCCAAGTAAGAAGGCAACAAATTAGGGTGATTAGGGTCACTATTATCATTAAATACCGACAAAGGGTCATCACTAAAATAATCACCATTAGCATCAATTTCAAAGCCCCCGTACTGCCCTCCCGGAGAAACATCAATTAGCATGGTTGAATAGATAGCTTCGCAGGTAGTTGGCGCTGTGTAAGGAATTAAGCATTCGGCCAATAGCTCGTCGTATTCTTGCTGGCTTGCATAATTCGCAGGGTCCCCTAGGTCGGTAATGCAACTGTTATAAGCATCAATTGATGTAGCCGGTGGATCAGCGAATATTCCGTCGCAAGGTTCAAAATTTAAAGCATTAAGCTCATTACTTAAAAAAGTACTGTAGGGAGTGGCGCACTTAGGATCGGATACAAAATCTTCCGCATATTGATCCATTGCATCTTCGTCTATTCGCAAGGTTTTAGAAACGTGGTAGGAACCGGCTGATAAAGAAGGGAAGTTGGGAATATCAATATCTCCAGTTGTATTTGAAGTGGCGTTAATATTATAAGCACCGAAACTTGATTCTTGGGAGTTTAAAGGTGTTTGACAGAGGTCATCAATAAGAATTGTAGAGACCTGAACCACCGGTTGGTAGGCTTTAGGAGAAGTGAAACAGGCCTCGGTGTAAGTTGGAATAGAGAGGTCGTAATTAGCCAGAAAGTTATCAGTTGCCGGATAAATCATGTGGTAATTCATCTCGAGCCCAAGGCTATCTTGCATAACAAAATTTAGGTCCTGTTCATCGTCGGGGTCATTAGCCGCACTTTTGGCTAGCATATCCAAGCTAGTTAAGGGATCTACAGTCCCACCGAGGGGCAATAATCCAATAGGCACATTCCCCGTTAACACAGTTGCTATAGTATTCTCTGTTTGATCTAAGTAAGATATAGAGGCCTGACCATTAGGATCTATCGTGACAACCTTCTTATAATATCGAGCATATCCTACGTCAGTGCCGAATAATCGATCAAGTTCGTCCTGATCTGGAGTTCCATAATAAAATTTTGTTTCATGGCCAGAACCCAGTTGATAGTTTGGACCCATTCCTCCTTGACGGCGAATACGGCCTGTATTATCTGGTTCATATTCCACTTGGCTAAAAGGATAACCGCTAGCATCGGGGATATAGGCATTCGCTCCACTTTGGTCAGGATTACTTGGTGAATAGTATCTACTGGAACCAGAGCTGAAGTCCATTGGATCTATATTAACCGCGCATCCCGCACCATCCAGATCGAAATTAGTTGGACCATAATCGCTGCCTGATGACTGATTAAAGTTTTCATGGAAATTAATTTTAGCCTCACCTGGCACTGGCAGGGCCATCACAGCAGGTCTGCCAACATGATCGTAGTATTGCTCAGCAACAATACTTTGGCCGTCGCTATGAACATAGGCAACAGATTGGCGGCTGCGCAATGAGCCATCGGAATAAACAATAGATTCCTTACTCTTGCCTCCTTCGGCAAAAGATCGACTCGCTTGCCAATTTAAACCTTGCTCATGTCCAGCTAATTGCTGATAATTTGATCCAAAGCAGCTTAGTTTAGTACTACAGCTTGTATAGGTCCAGTTTGAGTAAAGCAAATAATCGGCATTGCAACTCGGCTTGTAAGCCGCTCGCAGGCGGTACACTAAAAAACCTTTATCGTATAGTAAGGGTATTCTAAAGTCCTGGTCTTCAATAAAAATCCTGCTGGCATTATTTTCGAAATCGGAAGAGCCAAAATCCAAATTAGACGCCGTTAAGAATACATTCTCTACGGCTGTATAATGATCAACATAGGTCCATTCCAATTCATAACCCTCCACAAAGTCAATTTCATCCCATTTAACCAATAGAAAATCGGCATTTGCATATTCCATATTTGGATTAGTACTCCCAATTAAGCTTGGATCAGCATTCGAATTATGCAATTCGTGATGAAGGTTTATTGAGCTTAAGCTTGGACTGGCATTGATTCGGCTGGTTCTTATACTAACTTCCAAACTCACATTCTCCGGACAAGAAACTGCAGCACCATTAGCTTTAACACTCACTATATCCACTTGAATTTTATGGGCACCAGGCAAGTCAATTTTATCAATTACCGGAGCGGCGGACTGCAATACATTTCGAGGGTCCACCGTAAAATTCAGATTCTCATCATAATAGGCGGTTGTATTGCTTAATCCGTAAGCTCTTACTCGAGCGGTGACTATTAAAGGATGTGAAACCCCAATGGGGTTGGAAAAGGCCCGATCTACTACTAGGGCAACTCGCGCTTCTGTTCTGGAGCAGTCTATGCCTAAAGCACTAGAATTATTATAGCTACTTTCAGCTAATATCATGGCCCCAGCCAAATCGATGGCATTATGATCGTAACTGACAAAATCCGTCTTTTCCTTAGCATTTAAATTTGCAACTAGCCCCATAATGAGCACTAATAAGCATGGTAACCGATAGGTAAAACAAAAGCGTAGTCCAATCATGGTCGAAAAGGTTTTTAGGAAAGAAAAGGTTCTTGGGCTATAAAACTTGAATGGCATCTTATCGCCCTCAAGGATGGAGTTAATCAATACTATCATTTCAACAAGCTTTGACGATTCTCTTGAATAGTTTGAATTCCTCGTTCGGTTTCCTTTTTTAGGCGCACCAAATTGCCCTCCAAATCATACTCGTAGTAAGTAGCATAATTGTTTTCATCCAATTGCGCCATTAAGCGCCCTCTACTTTTATCGTACACATAGGCCAGCATAGCACCATCAAGCGGATGGATGCGGAAATCATCTAAATAGATGCTACTGCTACTTAATTTATTTTCGAGCTTAATATCAATCCAGGAATTATCCTTGATTAAAGGGTTAACTTCTATGATATACTCTACTTTTTGCCAACCGTTAATGGGCTTGCCCACTTGAATTAAAGTACTTGAGTTTACGAAGGCTTGACTGGAATTAGTAACAATTGATTCTCCTGAATCATAACATATTAACTGTAACTCAAGGTCATTTTCATCTAACACCTGATTGCCCTCCCCTTTCATCCAATAACTAAGTAGGTATCGTTCATCCAAGGGTTCGGTTAGGGTCTGATTCACCTGAAAGAAATTACCCAAACGCTCTTTATCAAGTTGTGGATACACATATTCGAAAGACCGAGTCGTAAAGGCTACATTGGAATAATAGGCCGGTGCAAACACTTTAGATAAGCTAAGCGCTCCGGGCGTAATTCGAAGGCTCTTTTTGCCACTGTGTTTTTCCAAAGTGCTTAATTTTGCCGGGATATCTGCATTAGTTTCATAACCAAAGTACAAGTTCATTTTCGAAATGTCATCCTCTGGATGAGTCCCATAAGTATTGTCTTCGAAATCTAAGCTTAGCACCTGCCCATGGGCAGCATTTTGTGCCGTAGCTTTCACATAGTCTTCATCGTCTAATAAGACCGAATTCTTAATCCCTAAAGCATTGGTAGACTCTACTGATTCACCATTGGGGTGATGTTTGGATATTTCACTGGTATAGGTCCAGTCCAATGAATTATTGCCGCTTCCTTGCCAACCCATTGTGCTGGAATAGTACCAGTAGGGAAAGCAATAGAAAGTACCTGCATCTCGAATATGACTTGAAGAATTACGATTTTTCAAGGGTAGGAATTGCGCTTTTGCTCGCCAATTGCCACGTGCGTTTTCCACGTAGGGATTATAGTAGAGACCGGTTAAAACTCCAATAGTTTGAGGACTCACATCATGGGTCCTTAGTTGGCGCCTTAGACCATCAACTAAATAAGCCGGGCCCTGGCCAACCCGAAATCGATTATCACCACTTGGAAAGGTTGCACCAAAATCAATGGCATAGCGGTTAGGGATATTCCCGTAATAGGAATAGAGTATATTTTTATCACTTGTGCAACTAATAGTGGCACTAGGGTTCGAGCGGACAAACTCTCCAGTAACCATACAGTAACGATATTTTAAATACTCCCCCTGTGGGTCGGCTTGGCGAGTGCTGTAAAATACGGCACCTATTTCTTCCCGGAACTTTACCGATACATCGGTAATTGCCGTAATTGTGTTCGCACTCTTAATTTTCGTAATGGCGCCACCTGAATCATAATCAAACTCTGCGTCACATAAATTGGTGACCAAGGACATATACAAACCAACACAATTATCGCGTTCAAGCTTTATGTAACATACTGGGGCCTTTACAATATTTGGAGCCTTATGATATGCTTCCGACTCTAGAGCCCATTCAACCGAAACCGTTACCTCTGGTAAGGAATTATTGAAGGAGAAGATATCTTGTACAAAGCCATCATTTGTGCAACCATAAAGATTGGTACAGAGTTCTTTAAACTCAGTTGCGGAAATATTGGAGTTGGCGATGATGTCGCTCTCCACCAGGGCCGCTCCGCCATTTGCCTGACTCAATGCTCCGCTGGATGCCAAATACTTCAAAAGCTTTTCAAGTACTGTTTTGTGCGATGATTGGATGGCTGCGTTCGGCTCTAGGTCAAACCCACCAAAGCCCTGACTACCTTCGGTAAAAAGTCTGTTTGACTTACCCTGCCATTGATCACTAAAGGTGTGCGCCTCGGCCGAGATTACCTCGGTTTGCAATACCCCTTCTTGAGTAATTTTTAAGGTCTCATTAGACAATACATCTTGCATAAAAGGCTCCCCTTTAAAGGTGAAAGACCCTGCACTTGCTAGCATATTGCCGCGACCCGAGCCAAATACCGTGATATTCGCAGAAGTATTATCATAGGCATCATGTTCTTGCAAGACACCGACGCCTTGCATGGATGGATTAGATGGTATGGGATCGCCTTCCTTATCTATCAAATAATAGGATTTAACAAAAAGTCCACTTTGAATTGGGAATTCAAATTCTCCTTCGATTACCCAGGCTCGCAGGGGTGGGTGGCCAGCATTGGATTTAATTAGCAGCTCATCCCCAGGATGGAACATTTCAAAGTGACTATCTCCTTCTTTTATAAAAGGTTCTTTGGCCTTTAGTGTAAGGTTCTCCAGGCTGAACCCTTGATTTTGATAAACTCCTCCCATACTTGGGTAGGGCAGATGCGCCGGCATACTAAAATTATATACCTCCTCATCATACTTATCATTAATCTTTGTTAATACCGTATTGCCAGTTTCCCCATCCCAAACGAGGTTCTCACTTTTGGATTTAGCCTCCTCATTGTGAATAATTGTCTCCTTAAGCACGCCAAACTGATTAATCACCTTGGTGGTTACCGCTGTTCGGTATTGGGTTTCTATTTGACTATACCCAGATGGAATCAAAATGGGAACAACAATGGGAATTACACCCACCATAAATGTTTCAAGGTTAAAATCTGCCCCAAACGAGAAGCTTTCGCTATTAAACTGTCTAAAGTCATTTACCAAGTCATAGCTTACGCCCAACTCCAAATTTTGAGAAATAACATTATTCTCATGAAGGGCTTTCACCCTATTATTTAGTTGGTTTCTTCCTTTAGTTTTGTAGCGATACTCCACGCCAGACTGCGGCTTTTTTTGCCCTTCCGCATAGACCCATTCTGCCTTGGGCTTGCCATGCATATCATTTTTTATTATGACATATCCCTGCCCTGTGCTCATGTGTTCCTTAGTGTAGAACTTAAATAGGTTAGCAAGCCAAGAAGGCGGACGGTGTTGAACCTCCATGGTAGTTTGCTCAAGGCGGGTGGGAAATTCGCGTGAAGTATAAAATTCTTTAATGGTTTTACCTGTGCCATGTTGGGTGACATTAGAAGGCAAAATGTCCTTTATAATTACCCTTCTGTAACCGACTGTTGGGTTAGGGAAGAAGGACTCTCCAAATGGCCCCTCCTGATAACGTTTAGGGACCATCAAGTAATCCTCGTTCTCATATAGATTAGAACCTTCCTTCTTGGCCAACATCGGCATTCGAAAAGGGTTTTCTTCATTACCAATTGTTGGCTCATAGGCCGCCACTCCGCTAGAGCGACCATTGGGCATGCGATACTCAAACTCTTGTCCATAAACAGCTTCATTGCCGCCTGCCATATTATCCCAGGAATCAGAAATTGCAACTTTAGTTACCCTATGTCCTCCTCCAAGCTTGCCAGGTGTTGGCGCATCGAGCCGTAGCCAAGAAGCTCCGATTTCGAACTCTTTACCCATTCCTTTAAGACGAATAAAACTGTTAGCCCCAACTATTGCCTCGGCCAAACTTTCAAAAACATCAATCAGTTCGTATAGGACATCATCAATCATATTAGAGGATAGGCCCGCTGGTTTAAAAGAGGCATTTTTTGGTGATCTACTGTAAGCCAAATCGGGGTTGGTTTCCCGGGTATAATTCCAAGTGGTTACAGAAACCGGATGAGCGTCCAGTGGGTCATTGGATTTATCTCCTTTTTTTACTGGACTTACTTTGACATAGGCATAATCCTTTCCTTGTCCTGGCACAAAGCCCACCTCTTCGACTCGAAGATAGCCCGTTACAAATTCTTTCGAATATCTGTGGTTTGAAGAACCGGATGCGTATTTCCCCGGCTTGGGGATAGTCATTAAAAACTTAAATAGGACCGGATTATCTGTAATATCACTAAAATACTTGGCCTTTAAGCTATCCACATTATCATCCGAATCGAGGGCTTCGGTGTTTATGTAAAAATAGGGCGCTGGGCTATTGCCATCGTAAAGGAAATTTGTGGCATTACTTGGATAGTCCCCAGGCTCTTCGCCAGCGCCAACTACCGGAACCATTACTTTGGCACGCTTATTTTGCACAAACCGATAATCATCAGATTCGTAATCCACTTGAATAATGCCACCACTAGGTGTTTGAATTTCGGAAAGCGACCATGCCGCGGTATAGGTGTCAGTAACTACCCGGTCTTGAGCAGTATAAGGGAAGGAACTTCTGTTATGGCCATCGCCCACCGCACATTTATTCAAATTATTAGGACTATAGTTACCCCAGCGATCATAAGCCTTAATATCATAATTAGGGTTAGCTCCATCGTTATCCATGCCATCATGATTGATATCCGCATAGGTGAAAATGTAAGGATTCATCATGGCCTTATAAGAATCCCCATAGGTGAAGTATACTTTTTTTAAGGTTAGTTTTCCTCCGAAATTAGGGTTGTTTGTAATGCCCTGACAGAGTGAATGATCGTAAACAAAATGCACTTCCTTTATGGGAATTGCATTTACCCCGTTAGCCTCATAATCCTTTCGACCATAAAGTGATATTCGAGTAAGACGATGCATAGACTCTGATAAGGAGGCATCGTAGCCACCTTCTTCGCCTTTAACCCCTTTGCTATCATGCCTTAGGTCATCCGTATGGAAAATGGCTACATGTGTTTTACTACTAATCTTATGTAAATACTTAATTTCCTTTTCACCATAGGAATAATGAGCACGATCATCATAAGCTTTTGAGTGCATTGCAGGGTCAAAAGAAGCCTTATAGCTCGAAAATGGCACACGCCATTTGTAATTGTCTACAGTAGTGTATTCAAATTTATAGTAGGTACCTAAATCCTCAGGAGATGGTCCTAATACATTGTCATTATCCGAATAGTCGGAGGATAGAATTTCACTAATTAAATAAGAATGGGCATGGGCAGGTGTTCTAACGGACTGAAAAAACTCATCCTGACCTCTTTCATTGTTTACAGATGCGTCTTTCGCATTATAGCTCACTAATCCCGTGGCGCAATTAACAGGTAAACCACTGGCATTAAAACTCACATCTTTGCTATTGTAATTATACACGGGAATACCATATACATACTGAGATCCATCCGTTTTTGTGATTGTGAACTGACCAATATGATGATCTCTGGCCACGGAGCTCCCTAATCTATTAACATCAGTAATACCCGAATAATAGCCTCCCGCCTCTACATAGTCCTTCATTTGCGATATTGTAAAGCTGCCCACATGCTGAGATCGTGATTTTCGATGTTCGCGCTCAATACTGCTAAAAGTATGCGTTGAAAAATCGTTGTAAGCAAAGCTATTCGAAGCTTTTACATCGTAATCTGAACCGGTAAGATCAACACGAATAGCCTGATTCCCGTGCACCGCATTACTATACCAGGGGCTGACTGAGTTCCCATTGGCAGATTTGCCGTCAATGGCGGGCTCACCAACCATCGCGAAATAATAGCGCTCGCTTTGGGTATTAGGTACTGCCCCTTTAAACTTAAGACCTAAGGCATCATTATTATCGGACCAGAACCCAGATTCGCTGCGAACAAAGCCACCTCCGAGATCTACATCTACACCAGTGAGATTTCCCGCGCTAAAACCAAAACCAGCGTTCGCGCTAAAACTGGAATTCTTTGTTGTTGGATCTTTCACATAGCCAACGTCTGATCGAAAGGAGCGAAACATCCCAGTTAATCCCTGACCGCTTACGGAATACAGGTCATAGGTGAGGTTAGTAACTGGAAGGTTGGTAGTATACCTATCAAAGGCCTTGTCTCTTTCGCGATTAAAGTCCATGGTGGCATCCTGCATATTTAAGGCGTCTTCCAAATGAGTATAGCCAAAAGCCGGTGAGTTCTTTTGTTTTACTTTTAAATCCTGAAAACTATAAGTCCCACTGACATCTACCGTTCCTCTTCCTCCAAACAATTCCCCACCGGCCTTAAATGAGGCTCCAATATTTCCAGACTGAAAGGGCATTGAAATTTGAGGGGTATATGTATTGGGCAGAAAAGAAGTGTACCCCCCTGTCATTAAAGATGGCTTATTTTTTTCGTTGATTTTTTGGGTGACTGACATAGAATTGGTTAGGCCCTTTAAGCCTCGACGCGAGTTTACTACGAAACTCGAATTTAAATTAGCTGTGGCTTTGTTTTTCATCGCTGAAAAGGAAACACTTGGACTTATATCTAAACCGTCATCGCCGCTAGCGCTTAGGTTTAATCCCATGCCTGTATTTCCATACGATTGACCTGAATTTAGAAAGTCTAAGCTGAAACTTGCGCCTGCGGAAATATCAATGCTAACACCATTGTAGTTATTGTAGGTTAGTCCCAAGCTCTGCGACACGCTTAAACCGGATGCATCATTTTTATCTGTGAAAACATCAGGCATCAGCTCATATCCAAAAATCTGGGCGCCCAGGCTTGTTCGATAGGAATAAGTTTCATTGCGCTTCATATTAAATTCGGTACGGATTTCGTCGCCTTGAAAATCGTCGGGCACACCACGAGTATTGCGAGTTATTGCGCCAGGATTTATATTCCAGCCTAATCCCACCCAACTGGCTTCTTGATCCATGCTTATCCCGGAGTTATAACTGAGATTAATTGGATAGCCTCCGACGTCAACTAAAGGGATATTATAAGAGAAATCACCGGTAAATGGATCAACCAAACTATTTAAACTGGCTGGTTGAAAGCTTTGAACCTCAGGCTGGCTCGGGCCGCCAGTTAAGGCCCAGGCCGTGCTGGGCGCAAACAACTGAAAAACAAAGCTCCAGAGTAATAGCTGAGAAATAAACTTTAGCGAGCCTTTACTTCTAATCATAGTCAAGAATTAAGTTGGGTAGCTGATTTAATGGTCTTATAGGCATTTTAATTCCGGCGGTCCCCAGAACCTTTTCATAAAAATGCAGTTCACCTTCCGCTTCATGCGGAGGCAAGTCACTATTGGAAAAATCAAAGGCCAACAAGACACTTTGATAAGGTTTAACATTATTGCCACGCTCGTAGTGAAAAGCCACCGGCCTTAAAGTGTCCCTTCTCGTTTTAAGAAAAATATCCTCAATAGGATCAGATAAAAAATACTGTAGTTTGGCATTGTACTCACTTTCATCTCGAGTCTGATGACTTAAAAAGTCCTTTGAGCCGGAAACTTGAAAGCGCAATTCGAAGAAGCGTAAGTTTTTCTTTAACTCCAGCTGATCTTCGAAAACATGCGGGTTAAAAGCGTTGCGCGATTGATTCTCTATAGTGACTACTGGAAGGGGTTTATCTACCAATGCAACCTTATAGTCCCCAAAGTCCTCGGACTTTATAAAGTCCTCTTGGTTTTCATAATACCATGAACGGTATTGAAGTGGATTTAAATCTTGCTTGCAGGACAAGCAGTAAGCACTTACAAAAAGAAAATAAAACGTTTTACGAAACACCACTCTACTGATTTTGAACGAAAATCGGAATAGCGTGATATACAGAAATGGACAAAACTTAAAACTTGGGAAAAAACCTGATAATGAGAGACTAACATTCGGACTTTTGTCACTTTACCATGTCAATTCTTGACCTGACTAATTTGATTGGTTTGAAAAACGAGAATAATTTGAACTAGCTGCAGAAATTAAATTCATAAATTTCCGCTAGTTGTTAAAGGAAGCTTTAACCGATTGAAAAAAATTGGGCTTCAGCAATACAAAAAGGGAGTGCCAGCTGTTAAGTCCAATAAGGATTTAGAGGTCCGAAAAGAAATTCACCTTCATCTTCTTTTACTCGAGCAATTGTTTGTAGCAGTTCCCAAAATCAACGAAACAATAAGCACTTTTTTGTTCCGAATAATCGTGGACTAAGCACGAATCTCGCTTCGATTCTATTCACCATACAATTATCACAACTCTTCTGATTGCTAGTCAATATGCTGTTTAAGCATTACTACTTCTAATCAAAAGGCTAAACCACCCCAATTCCCATTAAACATCTAAGCCGAAAATCTTGCTCAAGAAAAATCGCTGCCTAGCTTTTCACAAATACCTGCAAGGCTTGTCCGTTCAGCCGAATAAAATAAAGGCCCGCCGGAAGTTGGGATATATCAATTTCTAAGTGATCTGGCGGATAAAGTTGACCTCTCAAAAGCACTTGCCCATTGCTATTAGCGATAGCATAGTGCAGGTCAATACCTAGCCAAGCTGCATCTAAATCCAGTTGCAGCCATTCGTTGGCCGGATTTGGAAACAGCCTAAAGGTGCTGCGCCCATTGAGCTCCTCTAAACTAATATTGGGAAGATTCACGCATTCTGAAGTATCTACACAACCGGT
>JANSYJ010000018.1 GCA_024742495.1 Bacteroidota bacterium | reverse complement strand
TCTCATCAGCATTTAGCCACCAAAGGATTCACTATTAAGTATAGACCTTGGCTTGTTATTTTAGTTCGCTTTCATGCCAATAAAAAAGAAGCTTTGCTAGATGAAAAATCCTTGAAGTCTGGAAAAGGAAGAGCTTATCTCCGAAATGAAATTTTACCTCAATACTTCTAATCGTTGGGCTCTTATCCGCCCGAGGCGGACGTAGGTTTCAGCTAGAGGCTGACAAGCGAGTCCTGCCCCCGCTACTAGAAAAGCCTTGAAGCATTTGCTTCGAGGCTTTTTTCATTTGAACCCGTGCCAAGCTTGCTTAGGCGAAAGGTTTAAATGAAAAAAGGCTAACCAAGCGAAGCGCGGTTTGGGCTTTCTTAGTATAGCACCCCCCTTAGGACCGACCGAGCAAAGCGAAGGTCAATCCTGCCCTACTCATTTAACCCACATACAGCCAAGCTTGCTTAGGCGAAAGGTTTAAATGAAAAAAGGCAAACCAAGCGAAGCGCGGTTTGGGCTTTCTTAGTATAGCACCCCCCTTAGGACCGACCGAGCAAAGCGAAGGTCAATCCTGCCCTACTCATTTAATCCACATAAAACCCAAGCTTGCTTAGGCGAAAGGTTTAAATGAATTTTGTGAATACAACACGAGCCCCCTCTCGGATAATGCTCAATTTATGTTCGTCACCTATGTTCTTTATTCCAAAAATTACGACCGCCTTTATATTGGCTTCACCTCTGACCTTATTCAGCGATTTAAATCTCATCAGCATTTAGCCACCAAAGGATTCACTATTAAGTATAGACCTTGGCTTGTTATTTTAGTTCGCTTTCATGCCAATAAAAAAGAAAACCGCAGCCGCCTTCACCTATCTTCCTATCTTGCCCTTTGAACACTGAACCAGCCTTAGTCTTATGTTCAAAGTAAAAATCATCATTATAGCGCTTATTAGCAGCTTTTTAATGAAAGCCCAAACAGTGGTGCTAAGTGGCTACTTGCAAGATGCCGCCAGCGGTGAAGCCCTAATCTATGCCAATATTTTGGTGAATAATTATGGCAGTGGAACCTCTACTAACGAATACGGCTACTTCTCTTTTGAAGTGCCGGCTAATCAAAAACTAAGGATTCAGTTTTCCCATCTCGGCAGTCAAAGTCTTGAGCTTGAAATTCGCTTAAGTCAGGATAGTATTGTAAACCTCAAGCTGGAGCCGTCTACCTCAGAACTATCTGAGGTTACCGTAACTGCCGAACAGAATAATCTTGTGCAACAAGTTCAAGATACCCGCATGAGCACCATTAATGTGCAATTGGCGCAAATCCAAAATATCCCTTCCTTAGGCGGCGAAGTGGATATTATTAAGGCCATGCAATTATTGCCAGGTGTTTCTAAAGGAGGCGAAGGAAGCAGTGGTATGTTCGTACGTGGTGGAGATGCCGATCAAAATTTAGTACTCCTCGACGAGGCTACTGTGTACAACTTAGGACACCTTTTTGGCTTTTTCTCGGTTTTTAACCCGGATGCCATCAACGACTTAGTTATGATAAAAGGCGCCTTTCCGGCCAACTACGGCGGTCGTTTATCTGCGGTATTGGATGTGCGAATGAAGGAAGGCAACGATCAAGAGTTTCACGGACAAGGAGGGGTAAGCTTACTCTCCTCTCGTTTAATGCTTGAGGGGCCTTTGGTTAAAGACAAAGCCTCCTTCTTAATCTCTGGCCGAAGAACTTATATCGATCAGGTTTTTGGTTTGGTCGGGATTAGTCTTCCCTATTATTTCTATGACCTCAATGCCAAGGTGAACTGGAAGATTTCCCCTAAAGATCGCATTTTCATAAGCTCCTATTTTGGTGATGATGTATTAAACATAAGCACCGACAGTGCTGGAGTAGAGGAAGAGGGAGATAGCGCAAGTACTGCTGGCTTTGGTTTAGATTTTGGCTTTCAACTTGGAAACATGACGCAAACTGTACGCTGGAATCATATTTACAATCCTAAGCTTTTCTCGAATCTTAGTCTAACCCATACTGCCTTTCGCTATAATATTTTTGGGAATTTCATCGGAAACTCAATTCTTATCCGATCCGAAATTCGAGACTTGGGTGCCAAGATGGATTTCACTAAATATCAAAGTAATAATCTGACCCTCAAATATGGTGGACAAGTCATCAACCATAGCTTTCGGCCAAATATCATCAGTACCCAAGGGGAAATTTCGCAAGCTTTAAGCAATAGTCAGGGGCGTTTGCAAAGCACTTTAGAATTAGCCGCTTATACCGATTTCGCTTACGATTTAAGCCAACGTTTTCGTATCCAAGGTGGCTTACGTCTATCGGCCACCGCTGTAAAAAACAGGTTCTTTATCGGCCCCGAGCCGCGCCTATCCGCCAGGTATTTAATTAATGATGAAAGCTCGTTTAAAATGAGTTATTCTCGGATGTATCAATACATGCACCGGGTTTCTAGTTCCTCGGTAGCGCTGCCTACAGATCTATGGTATCCTGTTTCGGAAAAGGTAAAACCACAGTCGGCCGACCAAATCGCTTTGGGTTTCGAAAAGGCTTTTCCAGACCTAAAAACCTTGGTATCGGTTGAGGCTTATGCCAAATGGATGAATAATTTGATTGAATATCGGGAAGGTGCTAATTTAATCCTCAATGACAATTTTGAAGAGCAACTACTACAAGGCAGGGGCACGGCTCAGGGTCTTGAATTATTAGTAAAAAGGGATGCGGGTCGGCTTACCGGATGGATAGGCTACACCCTATCTTGGGCCCGCCGAGATTTTGATGAACTTAATGAGGGGCGCAGCTTTTGGGCTAAATACGACCGACGTCACTATTTAAGCCTCGTCGCTAATTACGAATTCACCAAACGTTTTGCCTTTTCAGCGATTTGGGAATACACCACTGGCGCGCGTTTTACCGCTCAAATTGGCCAGTATATTGTGCCTAATCCAAGCTTAACAGACATCGACATCATTCCGGTTTACACAGATCGCAATGCGGTGCAAATGTCTCCCTCGCATCGGCTTGACTTAAATTTTATAATCCGTGGTAATCGCGATAAGCGTTTTAAAAGCGAATGGCATTTAGGAGGCTATAATGTTTACAACAGGGCCACACCTTATCGCATAAATGTAGAATTAATGGAAGACGGCAGTTACCAATACAGCCAGCCGGGTTTATTTGGCTTTATACCTTCTATTGCCTATAACTTCAAATTTTAAGAAGCATGAAAAAGTTCATTCCATTTTCTCTTTGCTTCCCCAAGGCATTTTTGGGATTAGCAGCCATGCTTGTCCTTTTCTCCTGTCGTCCAGAACCGCTATTTATAAGCGTCCCCCAGCTCGAATCAAAAATTGTAGTTTCTTCCCAAGTAATCCCTCCTAATGTGCTGCTCATCTCTTTAAGCCAGAGCTTCTCAGCGCTCCAAAATGTTGAAGACGATAGCACGGGTGATATCCTCAATCAAATCATTCTTAAGAATGCGGCGGTGAGTTTGAGCTATGATGGCAAAGAAGACAGTTTAATAGAAATCGATAATGGTTTTTACATCGGAGTAGACATTGAAGCCATAGTAGGTAGTACTTACCAATTAAAGGTAAGTGATAGCCTGGGGCGAAGTGTAAGTGCTCAAACCGTTCTTTTACCGGAAGTCACATTCGATTCTATACAACCAGTTGTAGAGCGGCTACCTGAAGACACTATTGTGAGGATTCAATATTCTTTAAGCGATCAAAGTGGTGCCAATTGGTATATGATAAACTACTATAGCAATGTGAGTAATGAGGATAGTAGCTTTACAGTAGGCAATATATTGGGCCAAGGTAATCCCGAGGGATACTTGGGTACGGATCTTATCTCGGATCAAGAGTTTGCTCCGGATGGAACTTTTAGAAATGAGCGTGTATTCTTTAATTTAGATGAAGACAGCGCAGTGGTTGCCATTAGCATCGCAAATATTAGTGAAGAGTATTACAACTATTTGATTTTACGGGAAAGAGCGGGAAACATCTTCTCCCAAATTATAAGTGAGCCCATTAACTACCCCACAAATGTAGACGGGGGATTAGGTTTCTTCACCTTGCACTATCCCAGTTTCAGGTTTTTTGCGATCCGCGATTATTAGCGGCCAGAGCGGCGCTCTTGAAGATAGGTTTCGATGATAATCTCAATATTGTTGTAAATCAAAGGTTTGGTAATAAAACCTTTTACAACTTCATATTCGTTTGC
Organism: Bacteroidota bacterium; assembly: GCA_024742495.1. GTDB lineage: Bacteria > Bacteroidota > Bacteroidia > Flavobacteriales > Schleiferiaceae > Croceimicrobium. The sequence continues at coordinate 11,063 of JANSYJ010000018.1, read as the reverse complement.
CCTCTGTTGGTCGGCCTTTATAAGGGAGTTACTCATCGCAAACACAATGGATTCCTTATGGGCAAATTCCTTCATGTATTCATCCAAAAACTCAAATCCATCCATCACGGGCATATAAATATCCAGCAAAATCACCGCTGGAAAAACGGCCGCACTACTGTCTAATCGCTTTAATTCATTGAGGGCTTCTGCGCCATCTGGCAGCAGCTCTACTTTAGCATCGGCGTAATTGCGCGTAATGATATTCTTCAGCACGAAGCTGTTCACTTGATCATTATCCACGATCATGATACTAATCCCAGAATCTGTCATAATTGCTTGGTCTTAGAGGGGGATATCCCAAATTTATCTTTATAGGCTTTACCAAAGTAACTTAAACTTCTGAAGCCAAGCGCATGAGATACTTCAAAAATACTCAGATCTTCGGTTTGAAGCATATTTTTAGCCTTGTGCAAACGGAAGTCATTGATGTATTGAATGGGCGTCATTCCAGTTAGGCGCTTCACTTCACGCTCTAGCTTTGGCGTGGTCATATTCATATGCTCCGAAATTTGGGGAATACTGAAATTCCGGAATCGAAAATGATTTACTAACAAAGCTTCCATATGCGATAGCACAGGATCTTTAATGCCGAATTCGTGATGTATTGGCGCCGAAGTATCGTAAATCTTGCGCAGCTGCTCCCGGGTTTTAAGCAGGTTATTTACCCTTGCGAGGAGGATATCAAACTTAAAGGGCTTTACGATATAATCATCGGCACCGAAGTTATAGCCTTCAATTCGTCTTTCATCCTCACCCAAGGCAGTTAAGAGAATAATAGGTATATGCGATGTTCTATCATTCGATTTTACGCTTTCGGTTAATTCATAGCCGTTCATGTCGGGCATCATTATATCGCTAATGATAATATCTGGCATATTCAATCGACAGCGTTCCAAACCTTCAACCCCATTTTTTGCTTCAAAAACTTCAAAATAATCTTCGAATAAGGCGGTCATTGAGTTCAATAGTTTTTCATTGTCCTCAACAATGAGCATCTTTTTTTGCATAGTTTCAGAGTTTGGGCAGGCTTACCGTGAAGGTGCTTCCTTCACCAACTTTACTTGCCAGTTTAATTTTTCCTTTATGTAATTTCACGAATTCCGACACTATAGATAGGCCCACACCCGTCCCAGGAATATTACTCACATTGGAGCCCCGGAAAAAGGATTGAAAAACCCGCGATTGATCTTCCTCTAAAATCCCTATACCCTTATCTACAACCGCAATATTCAAATCTTCCTGATTAAAGTCCAAGCCAATTTTAACCGACTCCTTTGGAGCTGAGAATTTCAAAGCATTCCCCAACAAATTCGAAAGTATATACCGAATTAATGAATAATCGGCTTGATATTCCATCGGCTCCCCGATCACTTCAACATCCACCCTATTAAGCCCCGAGTTTGCTTCGCGATACTCTTCCGCTAATTCATTGGCAATTTGGACAAAATCAACTTGACTTAAATTAAAATTTCGACGACCAGTAGTGAGTTTCTTCAACTCCAACATGTCCATTATCATGGTATTAAGGCGATCTACCTCCTCCATGGTACTTAAACCTAGGCTCAGCAATTTTGGACTTTGCTTCACCTTAAGCATTTCAATATTGGCTTGAATTACTGCCAAGGGCGTTTTAAACTCGTGGCTAGCAACAGAATATAAATTGGTTTTAAATTTCGATAATTCTTGCTCCTTGGAAAGGGCGGTCATTAAATCTTCGGTTAAATGAACACTCTCGGTAATATCCCTGGTAGTACTTAAACTTCGGTACTGCACATTTCCAACATTCTCTAGCTCCGTATAAGTGGTTTCCAACCAACGCAAGCGACCTTCTCCATGATTAATTTGATATCTGATGCGGGTTCCTGGTTGATCAAAAAACCGCATTAGGGTGGTGAAATCCATTTCATTGATAAAATCCTGACTTAGGAAATCAGTTAACTTTCTACCAATTAATGTCTCGGCTCCAAAGCCTAAAATCTTCAAGGAACTAGGGGTCGCAAAACGAATGGTATTGTCAGCATCATGCAGGCAAACCATATCTGTAGTATGATTGGCGATTAGCTGAAAAACATTCGTTGTAGAAAACATTATACTTTTTTTGAGACTAACAATATTACAACTTATTTCCCTTAAACCTAATACCCTTAGGGATTTCCATCCTATTAAAAAATAAATAAGCCCGGTAGACACCGGGCTTATGTATAAAAATTAAGAGTAAAAAATACTACTAGTAGCGGTAGTATTCTGGCTTGTATGGGCCTTCTAGAGGCACCCCAATATAGTCTGCTTGTTCTTTCGACAACTCTTCGAGCTCTACGCCAATTTTTGCAAGATGTAATTCCGCTACCTTCTCATCGAGGTGTTTGGGTAGGGTATAAACTTCATTGGAATACTTCTCACCTTCATTCCAAAGCTCCAACTGAGCTAGGGTTTGATTGGTAAATGAGTTCGACATTACAAAGCTAGGGTGACCAGTTGCACATCCTAAGTTCACCAATCGACCTTCCGCAAGTAGAATTACGTCTTTGCCATTAATGGTGTACTTATCTACCTGTGGCTTAATCTCCACGTGGCTTTCGCCATGATTAGTTTTTAACCAAGCTACATCAATTTCATTATCAAAATGACCAATATTACAAACGATGGCTTTATCCTTCATTTTCACAAAGTGCTCACCACTAACAATATCTTTATTTCCGGTTGCGGTAATAATAATATCTGCCTCCTCAACGGCATTAATCATTTTCTTAACCTCAAATCCATCCATGGCCGCTTGTAAGGCACAAATTGGATCAATCTCGGTTACAATTACTCTACAACCCGCACCGCGCAATGAAGCGGCCGTTCCTTTACCTACATCACCATATCCACCTACAACGGCTACTTTACCGGCCATCATAATATCGGTAGCACGACGAATAGCATCTACTGCCGATTCCTTACAACCGTATTTATTATCGAATTTCGACTTGGTTACAGAATCGTTCACATTGATGGCGGGCATAGGAAGGGTACCGTTGCGCATACGCTCATATAAGCGGTGTACACCGGTGGTTGTTTCTTCACTAAGACCTTTTACGCCTTTGGCCAATTCTGGGTATTGATCAAGAACCATATTGGTTAAATCACCACCATCATCCAAAATTAAGTTCAAAGGAGTACGTTCCTCGCCAAACCAAAGGGTTTGCTCAATACACCAATCAAACTCCTCTTCCGTCATACCTTTCCAAGCATAAACTGGAACTCCCGCTGCTGCGATTGCCGCTGCCGCATGATCCTGAGTTGAGTAAATATTACAAGAAGACCAAGTAACATCAGCTCCAAGCTCCACCAAAGTCTCAATAAGCACCGCGGTTTGAATTGTCATGTGCAAACAACCTGCGATACGTGCACCTTTTAAAGGCTTCTGAGCCCCATACTCTTCACGAAGTGCCATTAAACCTGGCATCTCAGCTTCGGCCAATTCAATTTCCCTTCTACCCCATTCTGCCAAAGAAATATCCTTAACCTTGTAGGGAATATATTTTCCAACTGCTGTACTCATAGCTCTAATTATCTAAAAATTTGCAAATTTTGGCAAAGATACCGCAAATGGTTCGCATCAAAAAAGCCTTATTAGTACAATATGCCAGTCTATAAAGAGTATCAATTAAAACATATCCATCTCTTGATCTGGCGCCTAGACCCCACTGATGACCTAGCTTCACTGCAAGATGGACTTTCAAAAGAAGATCAAAATCGTCTTCAAAAAATAAAGAACCCCAATAAACGATTGGAATTTTTTTCGGCTCGGGCCGCACTTTATGAGATCCTTGGCTATATCCCGCAACTATCTTATAGTGCCAAAGGAGCACCTTCCATAGATAAGTATCAAGGGGTTTCCATTAGTCATAATAAAGATTACGCCGCAGTAATTGTGAGCAAAAAACATAAAGTTGGATTGGATATTGAAGCCTTTCGTCCGCAAATGATTCGCTTGCAAAATCGCTTTCTAAGCGAGCAGGAACGCCAAAGCCTTGAAGATGAAAATGACCTCCCTCGCCTTTGCGGCTATTGGTGCCTCAAAGAGAGTTTTATTAAACTACTAGATGCTCCAGAATTAGATTTAAGGGAACAAATTCGAATCGCCCCTTTTGCACCGGCTGAACTCGTATATGGCAAAGCCCACATTTTACGAGGGGATCAAAGCAAAGTTTATCCTTGGTTTTTAAAAATGGAAAAAGACTTTTGCCTCAGTTTTTCAATGGACTAAGTTTTTCAATCTCACAGAAGAATATACCCATATGCTAAGAACAGAATTTAGTAGGTTTGTGCTCTGATGGAGATGCCTAAGGTTTCGCATATTATAGATGGCGCCCGCGAGCGCAACAAAAAGCTATTGGCGGTTTTAATAGACCCTGATAAGCCGACTTATGCAGAGCTTGAAAAGCTTTGTGGGCAAGCTGTACAAAGCGGAGCAGATTTAATTTTTGTTGGAGGTAGTCTCCTCTCCAGCGACAGCCTTGAAAACTGTTTGAGCGGCATCCGAGCAAATTGCACTATTCCGATTATTCTATTTCCCGGAAGTGTTTTGCAAATTTCCGATAAGGCAGATGGCATTTTGTTCCTTAGCTTAATATCTGGTAGAAATCCAGATTTACTGATCGGCAATCAAGTCATTGCAGCGCCCTATTTAAAAAGCTCCAAATTAGAAGTTTTACCTACTGCTTATATGTTGGTGGACTGCGGAAATACAACTACTGCCATTTATATGAGCAATAGTACACCTCTACCTTACGACAAGCCAGACATTGCCGCTTGTACCGCAATAGCGGGAGAGTATTTAGGTCTGCGCTACTTTTACATGGACGGTGGCAGCGGAGCACGTAAAACAGTAGATCCCACCATGATTAAAGCGGTGCGGAAATCTATTGAGCGACCCATAATTGTTGGTGGTGGAATTCGCGATGCAGCAAGTGCACGCAAAATTGCCGAAGCTGGTGCAGATGTTATTGTCGTTGGCAACTTATTCGAAAAAGAACCAGAGGCCATGGGAGAGATCGCCAAGGCCATTCACGAAATTTAAGCATGGAAATTAGCATTGAAATTTCAAAGTATCCCTTAAGGGAAAGCTACCTTGATGGCGTTGACGACTTTTTGGAACGATTACACGCTCATCCAAATATAAAGGTACAGGTAAACCCATTAAGCACCCAGGTTTTTGGCGATTCTGAACTTTTGTTCCCAATGCTGCAAAAAGAAATTATCAAGTCTTTTGAAAGCGGACAAAGCCCTTTCGTTTTAAAGGTTTTAAAGGGAGACCTTTCGGAAATGTCAATTAAAGACTATTGAATTTAAAAAAGGCTAAATGGCTGGAAATTGTAGCGGTACTAAGTAGCTTACTTTATACTGTCCTTTTTAGCTATGGCTATATCCTGTGCTGGCTTTTTGCCCTAATCTCAGCCTCCTCCTTTCTACTTCTCTGTTACCAAAAGAAAATTTACGCCGAATTAGCCCTGCAAGTTTTTTACCTCAGCATGGCTGTTTATGGCTATTTCAATTGGGGAGAAGGCTTTGTAAGCAAAGATCCCTTGCCTTTAAGTAGCCATGGCCTTATCATTCTAGCAAGTGCTATTCTTATTTTCCTCCTTGGGATTGGATTAAAACGCTTGACGGATGCCAAGCTCCCATTTTTAGACTCCTTTACTACCATTAGTAGCATTAGTGCAACCCTACTCATGGTAAACTTTTACCCCGAAAACTGGCTTTACTTTATAGTGATAAACGCCGTTAGCATCTACCTCTATATAAAAAGAGACCTGGCCCTAGGCGCCCTGCTATTTGCACTATATACTGCCTTATCACTAAATGGCTACTTGGTATGGACCGGATGGTGGTAGTGGTAAGTGGCCCTGAAAGTTCTGGTAAAAGTCAGCTTTGCCAGGAATTAAGCGCTGCCCTTTCCCTCCCTTGGGTAAAAGAATATGCGCGAAGCTATTTAGAGCAATATGGCCCCAACTATGATTTTGCCACATTTCTAAAGATCTACCAAGGTCATATTGAGCATCAGAGAAAAGCCATTGAGAGCAGCCAAGCTCCCCTAATATTTTTAGATACGGATAGTGTTCATTACCAGGTTTGGTGTCAGAGGGTTTTTAAGCAAAGTAACTCAATCATAGGAAGTCAAATGGCTCAGGAAGCTCATCACCATTATCTACTTTGCAAGCCCGATTTGCCCTGGGTGGCCGATCCACTGCGTGTAAATCCTTCCGATAGAGATCAACTTTTCCTGGAATACCAGGAAATAATCCAGAGTAGGCAACGACCAATGGCCCTGGTAAGCGGTCAAAAAAAAGAGCGCCTTAGCAATGCTTTAGACGCTCTTTATAGTTTTGATTTAGCCGATTCGCTTAAAACACAAATCGAACGCTTCCGTAAATATTAATTGGCGCTTGTACTAAAAATGCTGGACCGCCATTGAAATCTGGCGCACCATAGGTATAGTACAATTCATCACTTAAATTATTTATTTGAAGGCTAAGCACGTGATCTCCTATGAAATTCCAATCTGCCATAAAATCCAAAATAAAGGAAGAAGGCACCATTAAAGGATCATCACTTAATTCCATGGCTTGCTCACTTAAATAACGACCTCTCCAAGCCAAACGAACACTAGATATTGGACGATAAGTAAATTGTAAACTAGCATTAAAATTAGGGCTTAAGATTGGAGAGATATCCCGGTAAACGATTTCTTGATTGGCTGGTGCATACTGGCTAATCTGAGCATCAAGATAGGCGCCTTGTGCCTGTATTTCAAAACGCTTCATAAAAGGATAAGTTAGCATCAACTCCAAACCACGGCGGAAGCTAGACTCTTGATTTAAATACACTTGATAAAAACCTTCTGGAATATAAACCCCGATTGGAGCTATTTCATTCTCAAAGGTCATATAGAATAAATTTGCATCTAACTTTAAAGCATCCCATTGCCAGCGTGTACCTAACTCAAGGTCGTTTACAAACTCAGCTTCAACACTATTTACATTCCTAATGTCGCTAATATTAGAGGCATTTACCTGCAGTGATCCCAAAATATCGGTCCGTGTTGGTTCGCGTCCACTGCGACCAAAGGAGGCATACACTTGTCCCTTAGAACGAATATTATAACTGATACCCGCTTTGGGATTTACAAAGAAATAATCCCTTACAGGAATATTGGGATCCTCGCCTAAAAAGTCGGCATCCCCGCCTAATGCCAATTGCACTTGTCGCACTTGTAAATCAGCAAATAATTTAAGTGGACCGAATGATTTCTCCCATTTGAGAAAAGCTGAAAATTCATCCTTGGTGCTTTGATCCTCGTAGTAAGGATCCAAGTTATTAGGTTCAACATATTCAATATTCTCACGAACAAAGGTATAGGCGTGTAAACCCAAATTAAACAAACCCAAATTAGATTGATAGCTAAAATTAGAAAGCCAACCCGTATGCTGATTATTTAAGGGGTAGTTAATGGTGGTCAAGTTTGTAGCAGTACTTGAATCTACATAGCTAAAGGGAAAGTCGCCACCTGCTCCGCCATAGTATAGAGTGTTGCTCCAAGCTGAATTACTGGATAAACGCCATGTATGCTCTAACTGAAAAAGGTATTGACTAAAATCATCAATATCATTTTCCATCAACACATTGGTGCGGGGATTATCTTCTATGAGGCTTAGTGAAACCGGAGAATAAGCTAAATCATTTTTAGTATTTCCCGCAAAACCAGTAAACTTTAAAGATTGCTTTTCACCAAAATAGCCGCCGGAGAAAAATAAGGAATTGGATTCTGTTCCGGAGTGTTCTCGATAGCCATCGCTTTGCAAGCGACTCATGCGTGCGTAAAAAGCGGTGCGATTTTCCTGCAAACCGGTATGAACCTCGGCACTGGCACGGGCGGTATTAAAGGAACCGCCTGTAAATTGCACTTCTGCCGAAGGCCCTTCTTGTAAAAGTGAAAGTGACTGGAAATTTACCGAACCTGCGTAGGAGGCCACACCATTGCTTGAGGTACCAACACCGCGCTGAATTTGCACGGATTGAATGCTGTTCCCAAAGTCGGTGAAATTGGAGAAGAAAACCCCTTGATCGATCATGTCATTTAGGGGAACACCATTAAGCGTGATGTTAATCCGTGTTTGATCAATCCCTCTAAGCCGCATCTGACCGTAATTAGAAAAATTTGTTCCCGATTCGGAATAGCTCACTAAGGAAGGCGTTAGGCGCTCCAATAGAAAGGCTCCATCCTGACCGTTAAAATTCTCATTGATCGTTTTCAGACCTACTGTAACTTGGGCAATGGGAGCATCGGCCGATGCGCGCACTGCAGTTACGCTGACTTCTTCCAAGGCCCTCGCCTTCAAAGTATCCTGTGTTTGAGCCCACATAAGGGAAGGACTCAATCCCATTAAAGCAAGAACAAATAGCTGCCTTTTCATAAACAATAAATTATGAAAAGAAACCGGGGTATGCTCCTTTGAATTAAACAATAAAAGTAGAAACAACAGTTTCCTTTATCCCTACGCCGGCATTATCCGGATCAGGTGCTGACGGCAGAACCGTCATGGGTATAATCTCAGCCTTTCCATTACGAGAAAGACACCCCGTGAGAGGGGGCAAAGCTATGACAAGACTATTTGCTGTGCAATAGCGCTAGTCTGAAGATTGATTTTAGCTTTGCCGGCCAAAATAATTTAGCCATGAAAAAACTATTAGGGATTAGTATCGCAATAGTTCTAAGCCTAAATAGCCAGGCCCAAACTGTATTAGACACTCTAGTGGTGTCGGCCGCTAAAACCGAGCAAAGCCTATTAAATAGCAATCGAAATGTGCAAATCATCTCGAAGGTGGAAATCGAAAAGGCCCCGGTAAACTCCCTCGCTGAGCTGCTTGATTTCGCCATGGGTGTAGATGCACGCCAAAGGGGCATCTTTGGCACTCAAACCGATTTAAGCATACGCGGTGGTAGTTTCGAGCAAGTGCTTGTATTGCTCAATGGTGTTCGCTTATCCGATCCTCAAACCGGCCATCACCTAATGAACCTCCCAGTACCCCTGAGCGATATTGAGAGGGTAGAAATTTTAATGGGCGGAGGAAGCTACATTTTTGGTGCAAACGCTTTTAGTGGAGCTATAAACATCATCACCAAAAAGGCAGAAAAAAACAGCACTCGAATTGCCATAGATGGCGGGCAATATAACACCCTGAACAGCAGCCTTAGTCAGAGCCTTAAAGGAGGAAACTGGCAAGGAAGCGTTTCGGGGACTTATAATCGCTCAAATGGTTTTAAACCAAACACCGATTTCGAGCATGGGAATATTGCTGCCCAGGCTTCCATGAATTTAGACAATGACATCTACACCATTCAATTGGCTTATACTGATCAAAAGTTTGGTGCCCAAGATTTTTACTCCACCAGCTTCCCACATCAATACGAAAAAACAAAAACCCTTTTTGCCAGCCTCAATTGGCAGCGTAAAAAGGAAAAAACAACTTGGAATCGTGAAATTTACTGGCGGCGAAATTGGGATGAATTTCAATTATTCCGCGAAGAAGGTGAAGACTTCTACAATTTCCAAAATGGATTATTTATTTGGGATGCCGACACCGCTCCTACATGGTATGCTGGTCATAATTATCACCGCAGCGATGTAGCGGGTGCCAAGGCAGATTACAACTATCAGAGTAACTGGGGAAGCACGGCAATCACCTGGGATTTTCGTCATGAACAAGTACGTAGTAATAACCTTGGTGATTCACTTTCGGAAATCATCGAACTGGAAAATAGCCGTGGCTCTTACTTCCTGGGTGCCGACCGACAAAATTATGCCCTTTCCTTCCAGCAAATTATCCCCTATGGTTCTTGGACTTTTAGCGGGGCCCTCCAGGCCAATTACAATAGTGATTTCAATTTTGGACTATACCCTGCTTTAAATGCTGGTTACCGCCCTTCCAAAGCCCATAAATTTTACGCCAATTTTAATCGATCCTTTCGCTTCCCCTCTTATACCGACCTCTATTACCGGCTAGGCAATGCGCAAGGCAGCATCAACTTGCAAGAAGAAGAATCGTACAACTACGAAATTGCTTATCGCTTCTTTGGGAAAGGCTGGTACACCAACCTTAGCCTCTTTTACCGCAATGGCCTTAACATTATCGATTGGACTCAGGCCTGTGATACTTGTGATTTAATTGCGGGAAATAATTCCATCGTAAATATGGGAGGCCTGGAATTTAGTCTTCGAAAAAACTTTAATGGCGCTGATGAAAAGTCTTTAGTCGATTTTATTGAGTTCGGCTACAGCTACATTCAAAGTGAGAGCCCGAGCAGTGCTTCGGTGTATAACTCACTTTATGTATTTGATCATTTACGTCATAAAATCAATTTCCGTAGCGCCCTAGTATACAGTGGCTGGAGCCTTAATTATTTGATAAGCTACCAAAAGCGAAATGGCGAATATTTTAGCCCTACCGCCGCCACGGTGGTTCCCTATGAAGCTGTCCTTCTCATCAATATGGGCTTGCAATATCAATGGGAAAAGCTGAGGCTTCATGTAAAAGTTCAAAACCTGCTAGGCCGTCCCTACTTTGACAGAGGAAATGTTGAAATGCCTGGAATTTGGGCTCAAGTTGGGATGGTTTATAGGTTTGGGATGTGAAGTCTGGGATATGAGATGTGAGATGTGAGATGTGAGATGTGAGATGTGAGATGTGTGTCCGTCCCTGATATAGGTTGACCACAAATAAAGTGATCAACAATGAAAGCAAATGTTCGGGCAATACGAAAACAACGTCGATACTCCGAAGAATTTAAGAGATCGATAGTATCAGATTACGAATCGGGTAAGTTTAGTGTACTCCAACTAGAGCGGCTTCACGGAGTGGCTAACCCTTCGATTTATAGTTGGATATATAAATACTCTACCTTTAACCAACAAGGATACAGAGTCGTGGAAAACAATTCAAGCAGTCAGTCAAAGCTCAAGGGTCTAGAAAAAAAG
>JANSYJ010000027.1 GCA_024742495.1 Bacteroidota bacterium | reverse complement strand
CTCCTTCATCATCGGTGAAAGTTATGCCTTCCCCAATACTGGGTAAATAAAGGAAATCACCCAAATCAAATGCCAGTTCTTCGTCTCCCGTGAGACATCGTAAAGTGGATAAAATATCATCAACAATTGCCGCCTCAGCATTGGTATAACCATATCGCCCTTCTGGAGCTTGAATAGGCTCTAATAAGGGAGCCTCATGATCGAAATCCGCGCTAATCATATTTGAAGCGATACGCTGTGAACCCATGTAATAATGCTTGCTGCTTAAAACAACTTCTTCAAAATGTGAAGTTATATAATAGGGATTCACATAAACCGTAGGCGCCTCCATAGGCACACTAAGGGTTTGATTGCTATTTACGCCTACATTACCGAAAAACATATTGGCCTTTAAAATACGATTTCCCGTGTGATCATAGGCATAATAATGAGCCGAATTGTTTAAGACGTTTCTTGGCTCACTATCGTCATAAGAGCTTTGCAAAACACCACGTAAGCGTTGGTCCTCTGTCCAACAAAAATCGGTTTCCTCGTCTTTTAATTGGGATCCTCCACTTTCCGTCTGAACTCCTTGCAGTCCCTTTTTTCTTGGTTATTCCTAACGTACGATTTTACAAAATCATCCTTACTTGTTGTCTAGACAAATGTGGCTGGTAAACTTCCTCATTAATAATAAATAGGGATTTCAAATAGTAAAATAGTTGAAACGGTGTCACCTTTATAAAGCGCAGGTTCCGCAGGCGGAATTTTTGAGATTTTATCTTTTACTTTTTCAATTAGAATTTGATCCTCAAGAGTTGAGCTTTCATAAAAGAGCTGACCTGCTCCGTTAATCCGCAGAAAAATGCCAATAAGATTTTGCTCTATTTTGTCATCCTCCCTGAAAAAGTCATACAAAATGGAAGTGTTATCCTTTGCACTCCTCGCTCCTTTCAACAAGGGGACTTTTTCTAAAAACCTTGGCGACATCGCTGGATAGCTCCTTTTCATGTCTAATTTTACAACAACGTCATCCCTCTTATCCTTTTCCCCATATCTAATCCCTTTAAAATCAAACCTTTCTTCGTTGAAATTATCAATAAAAACAATCAAACTATCACGCACAGAAAAATCCTGTTCACTGATATCTAGATCAAATCGTCCTTCCTTTAAACTATCATCAATAATGTACTTAAAGTATACGCCACTTGTATCCATCCGTGCAATTGGAACCACTTGAGTTTCGCCGTACCAAGAGCAACTAGAGAACAACGACAATGCCACTGTTAACACAAAAACTTCTTGAATCTTTCTCATTTAAGGTCTGTAATAATTTGACTTATAGTAATCATTTCTTGCTTTACTCATCCAATTTGTCCCGGAATACTTACCCTTGTTAGCCTTTAAAAACATAGTCCAACTATTCAACCCCGTGGATGCTCTAGCTCCTCTAGAACCAGTTAAACCCGAAACGGATGTCCCAGCCGGCTTTACCATGGTTCCTAAGGATTTAAACCTCCTTATATTTCTGGCACCAGGCTGCTCCCAACTTGCAGAGAGCTCTATCGCGTCCATCATCATCCTGAGTCTCATTACTTGATACCCATAATATGCTTCTTCACCTCCATAAGAAATCGCAAAAGCCTTCCCATCCCGCTCTTTCGCTATGATTGCTCTTCTAATTGGGGTGTCATTGGACAAATATTCTCGTCTCAATTTGAATTCATATGTGTTATAATTATACTCACTATTCCTATTATAATTAACATCATCGAACTCCTGATCCATGTTTGTAATAAATACTCCATCGATTAACCTATATGCAAAGACCTTATTGCCTGAAACACTTCCCTCTCCAATGATAAAGCCTTCCGAGTCGACAATATTTACATATTGAGTTTCCTGACCACCCTTAGAGCTTACCCATGTAAGCGCTCCAGAAGATATGTCAAAATCCCATTCATCTTCGAATAAACCGTCCGGATCAACAACATTTAAAGGATTATTGAACGAGAAACGATAAGGTGTTAGGTGTGGTGCTTCACCTGCAAGTGGGTCTGCTGAAAGCCAAATACTCACCTTCGGATCGTAATACCTAGCCCCATAATAGAAGTTGCCAGTCTCCTCATCCCACTCTTTACCATTGAAACGGAAACGACTACTAAAGGCAGTATAGTTTCTAGCGAACTGGTTTTCCAAGTTTTCACCCCATGGAGTATTGAGGAAGAATTGATAAGCTTCCCCGCGCATGTCGGTTACAAACTCCACCGAGCCAAGGTAATCACTGTGGTAGAAATAAAGTAATTCTAATCCCGAGCAGTTTACCCCTCCTTGCTGAGCCCAATACAAGCTTTGGGAACAGGCTAGCCAAGCGGGTAATTCTTCTGCCGCTAAGTCGGCTCCTTCATCATCGGTGAAAGTTATGCCTTCCCCAATACTGGGTAAATAAAGGAAATCACCCAAATCAAATGCCAGTTCTTCGTCTCCCGTGAGACATCGTAAAGTGGATAAAATATCATCAACAATTGCCGCCTCAGCAT
>JANSYJ010000020.1 GCA_024742495.1 Bacteroidota bacterium | reverse complement strand
AGTTTGAAATTCTTTTGTCGTACTAGATTTTAAACGCTCTAATCTGCGTTAATACCCTTTTTCCTTATTTAGCAAATCTAAACCTAGGAAAGCGGTGCTTCCCAATTAAAAGACGAGGAAACCGATTTTTGTTGGACAGAGGATCAACGCTTACGTGGTGTTTTGCAAAGCTCTTATGACGATAGTGAGCCAAGAAACGTCTTAAACAATTCTGCTCATTATTACGCCTATGATCACACTGGAAATCGTATTTTAAAGGCCAATATGTTTTTCGGTAATGTAGGCGTAAATAGCAATCAAACCCTTAGTGTGCCTATGGAGGCGCCTACCGTTTATGTGAATCCCTATTATATAACTTCACATTTTGAAGAAGTTGTTTTAAGCAGCAAGCATTACTACATGGGTTCACAGCGTATCGCTTCGAACATGATCAGCGCGGATTTCGATCATGAGGCTCCCTTATTAGAGCCCATTCAAGCTCCAGAAGGGCGATATGGTTATACCAATGCGGAGGCGGCAATTGTTGATGATATTTTATCCACTTTACGATGCCTCACGGGAGACGAAGAACTTGCATTTGATTTGGGTGATTTCCTTTATCTACCCAGTATTGGGGAAGGCATAAGTTTCACCGATGATGAAGGAGCCGACTTAGCGGCAGAAGAATTACCGACTTGGCTAGCCTGTTCCCAAAGCTTGTATTGGGCTCAGCAAGGAGGGGTAAACTGCTCGGGATTAGAATTACTTTATTTCTACCACAGTGATTACCTTGGCTCGGCGGAGTTTGTAACCGACATGCGTGGCGAGGCTTATCAATTCTTCCTCAATACTCCATGGGGTGAAAACTTGGAAAACCAGTTCGCTAGAAGCTATACTGCCTTTAGTAGTCGGTTCCGCTTTAACGGTAAGGAATGGGAGGGCCAAGCGTTAAGAAATAGGCCAGTGGCCTATTTTAGCGCAGGAGCCAGGCTGCCGCGTTGGCGAGGGAACTTCTATTACGGGGCTAGATATTACGATCCGAAGATTAGTGTGTGGTTGAGTGTGGATCCGTTGGCTTCAAATTATCCCTATATATCTCCATACAATTTTGTGGAGAATAATCCATTGATGTTAATTGATCCTACGGGAATGGGGCCTGAGTGTTCAAACGACCCAACGGGTACTGAAAAGTGTTTTAAATTTTCTGAAAATCATAAGTTTACCTTAAACTTTAAAAAAATCCTTGGAAGTTTAGGTGATTTTTTCAGTAGACTTTGGAAAGGTGGAAAAAGAAATGAAGTCGATTATGAAACCGTTGATAATACACGGGTTATACCTCTTCGTGGTGATAATGGCCAAACCACCGATATAAATGTGGATATCAGTGATAGAGAGCTTGGAGAATCAGTAAGGGTAGACTACAATAATTATCAATATCCAGATAGGATTGATGTTACAAATGGGGAGGATGGTTCGAGTGTCTACACAACTGGTGGTCCAGTTGGTGGGACTGGGACGTCCGGTGATATTCCAACAAACGTGAACTCTGTTAGAGTCCAGGTTACTCCCTTAGCAGCACAGACTAATCAACAATCTGTATATGATTTAAGGCTAGTTTATTCAAAGCCTCCGGATGCCTATAGAAGGACTCAGAAGTATGTGTTTTTTGGACTATTTAAAATCACCCATTATGACAAGCTTACTCCAAGGGCAGCCCAAAAGGCGATTGAAAACAATAGAAGAATTCAACCTGGTACAAACTATAGAGATAGATATCTAAATCAATAGGGGAAATGAAAGTGGGACAAGTAAAACTTATTTTATTATGCTCATTTGTACTATATATGAGCTATAGTAAAGGTCAGGTTTTCGATTTGGAATTGGATCGGGATTCAATACTACGTGTAGTTGATTTTCGCCTCGAGAAAACCAATGAGTACACATGGAAGGATTATGCAACTCGGTCCTTTTATCACTTAAGGGATGGGGATTGTAAAGAAGCCTTGAGAGACTTAGAGCAGGCCTTTGAAATTATAGATACTGCTATTGATGGGCAGTTATATGTTCAGAAAGCTTTAATACTACGTTGTTTAAATGAAAAAGAAGAAGCCGTCGTAGCTTTAGAAAGTATTGATATTTACACCGCAGAATTTTCTGTCTTTGAATCAGCTTCCAATATTGCTGCGGATCTTGAAGAGTGGGGTCTAGCCATAAGGTTTACAGACCTTTGTTTAAGTTTTAATGATACGAGTTGGAATGCCCATTATGTAAAGGGACTTAGTTTAAGTAATATAAATGCCGATGATTCACTGGCCTATTACCATTTAAAAACATCGCTAACACTAATACGGAAATACCCAGCTCATAGTGAAATGGCCATGGTAGCTAACGGACTGGCGTATTTTTTCCTCAAGAGAGAAAAGTGGGACTCTGCTGTGATTTATTTGCACTATTCTTTAGACTCCTTGGGTTTTCCATTAGAGGACGACTTTAATGTTGCCTTTAAACTTGGAGTATGCTATTTCTATTTGGGGGATTATGAGCATGCTATTAAATACCTAAAGAAACAAACCAATAAAGAAGAGTATTACAATGCGCTTTATTTCAATGCTCGAAGTTTAGAGCATCTTGGAAGGGCAAAACAAGCAATCCCAATTTATTCTATTATAATTGAGGATGAAGATCAGGAGAATGAGTCCTTGGCAATTGTGCATAGAGGCTTTTGCTTTTACAACACTGGAGACTTTTTGAAGGCAATTGAGGATTTAGATGAGGCAATATCTAATGAATATAATAAAGCACCCAAAGTTTATTTTTATTTAGCATTAAGCTATGTGCAGGTTAATAACAAAGATAAAGCTTGTAAAACGATAAGGAATGGCTTGAAGAAGTGTGGTCGCATAGGCACAGAACAAAGAGAGTTCTATCAGCGTCTAAGTGAATTGGATTTAGAATGTTAACAATTTAGTTAGTTCTCTAGCAGAAACAAAAATTAGCTACGGCGATATGCTGTACTTACCGAGTATTGGGGATCTGATAGTGTTTACAGATGATGAGCAAACGGAGTTCGAAGACCCTAATGAAATTCCAGCTTGATTAGCACGTGAGCAAAGCCTTTACTGGTCTGGCCAAGCCGGGGTAAACTGCACGGGGCTAGAGCTTATGTATTGGTATCATCCGGATTACCTTGGCTCGGTGGAGTTTGTAACCGACATGCGCGGGGAAGCTTATCAATTTTTCCTCAATACTCCATGGGGTGAAAACCTCGAAAATCAATATGCCCATACTTACACTTCATTTAGCAGCCGCTTCCGCTTTAACGGTAAGGAATGGGATGAGGAAACCGGGAATTTCTATTATGGAGCGAGATATTATAATCCTAAGATTAGCGTGTGGTTGACTGTGGATCCGTTCGCCCATAAATACCCGAGTCTTTCATCCTATACCTTTACAGGAAATAATCCAATTATTTTTGTTGATCCCGATGGCAAAGAGTTTAAGTTGGCCGGGAATAACAGAAAGGCTGCATTTAAGCAATTGCGAAAAGCTATGGCGAGAAACGGAGTTGATCTTACAATGAACAAGAAAACGGGAGCCTTGAGTTACTCTGTATCTGACCCTAGCGTCAAAAGATCAGCTGCGGTTAACAAATTTCTTAATGCAACCATGGATTCTAGGGTAAATATTACCCTAACCGCAGATTCAGATTTGGAGACGGAGTAGGGTTTCAAGCACAATGGCGGAGCATTTTTAGGTGCAGATTATTTGCAAGAACCAAATGGCCGAGAGACAGCGGTTGGCAGGCAAGAAGTTAACCCTGACTTTTTTGATGCTGCTGAAAGATCCGGCTCATACGAGAAAGGTACAAATATGTTGCATGAAGCGACGGAGGCTTCTATTATAGCTTATGAAGTACTTGCTCAAAAAAAGGATGCAAAAAGCGGTAGTAAAATTTATCATGCAGCAGATCAACAAGCATCGCCCCAAGTACCTATTATTAGAACTGCTTATGACCAGTTTGGGAACCAACTGCTTAGAAATGATGACTCAAGGGCAGCTTGGTTTCAGTACCACACACTAGACTTTTACGGAAATGTAATTATGGAACCATTCCACATAGAATTTAAATGATGATTGTAAATATTTTTTCATTTGTAGCCTTACTCATTTTGTGTAGTCCTAGTTCTTATTTAGTGACCAAAGTGGACTATTCTAAATGGGATAATGGAACTGGAGTAGGAATAGTTTGGCTTGAAAATGAGGGTTCAAGCTTTAAGGTATTAGTGCACGGAGAAAACAATTTTGGCAACCAGTTGCCGCAAGTTTCAGACTCAATTCACGTAGCACTTGAGAATTTTAGCTTTAACGAGTGTAACATCGCGGGGAGTGTTAAATGGCATCCTGGTGCTAATCAACCCAGGTGCTGGTCTAATTTAAAATATACCGTTTGTCCAGATACGGATAGCACTTTCCTCTATTATATCTTAACAGATGAGGAACTAGTGAGGTTGAAAAATTAAATAGTATATTTTACTTCCAAATTAAGGGTGTAAAATAATATATATCAGTATTTTAAGTTTCTACTATCTCGCGTATCACTATCCTGAGTAGGTATTTGCAGGCAAACATTACTGCCAACGTATCGCTTCAAATATGATTAGCGCGGATTTCGATCATGAGGCTCCCTTATTAGAGCCTATTCAAGCTCCAGAAGGGCGATTTGGTTATACCAATGCTGAGGCGGCAATTGTTGATGATTTTTTATCCACTTTACGATGTCTCACGGGAGACGAAGAACTGGCATTTGACTTGGGTGATTTCCTTTATATACCCAGTATTGGGGAAGGCATAACTTTCACCGATGATGAAGGAGTCGACTTAGCGGCAGAAGAATTACCCGCTTGGCTAGCCTGTTCCCAAAGTTTGTATTGGGCCCAAGAAGGTGGGTAAACTGCTCATGTTTAGAATTACTTTCTTTCTACCACAGTGATTACCTTGGCTCCGTGGAGCTTGTAATCAATAACTTGTCCCGACTTTATGGAGGGATGCGTGGGAAAGCTTATCAGCTTGCCCGAACAGCGAAGCTGGGCGGGTTCGCTAGAAACTATACTGCCTTTAGTAGTCGTTTTAGGTTTAACGGTAAGGAGTGGGATGAGGAGACCGGGAACTACTATTATGGGGCTCGATATTACGATCCTAAGATTAGTGTGTGGTTGAGCGTGGATCCCTTGGCGCATGAGTTCCCGGGATGGAGTCCGTATAACTTTACGATGAATAGTCCATTGAATTTGGTGGATCCGGATGGAATGGCGCCTGGAGGGCCAGGCGATCCTTGCAATGAGGTAACTTGTGACTATGTTCCAGATTGGGAGGTAACAGTTGTTGCCCCCAAAGCTGTTGAACTGTCCGAATCAGGTTTAGTTAGTGATGAAGGCGCTGGCTGTCACTACAATCAGAATAGGACTACAAATAAAAATGCCAATCAACTGCAGGCAGCTAAGGTGATTATGGCCGCAATTGAAGCTCAAAGTCAGCTAGATTGGGAGAATGGTCAAAGAGCTGAGCCAAGGAGCATTTGGTATGATATTCTTCTTGGGAAACGAACTTATGAGTATTGGGATTTAAATTCTGAAGGTTATATAGATGGGCTCACTCCTAATACAGGAACCCCACCTTTGCCATCTTTTGCGGGGTCTGGGCCTTTTAGGGCTGTTAGTGGGAGTAGAGGACTTTGGACATTGACAAAAAATGGTGCTTCTCAAATTAAAACTCACAAAAAATTTGGCACCTTCTATAAGAGTAAGTCAGATGGCTTATGGTGGGCGGTTGACAGAGCAGGTCACAGAAGTAAATTCAAAGTATTTAAAGAAGGTAAGAAAGGCTTGGAGTGGTTTAAGGATGCAGATGAATATGGTAATTTTATCATCAATAAACACAAAGGGGCTACTGGAATGTTTATTCCTTGGGGACATCTAAAGACATCAAAATGAGGTTATTGGAAAAAACACAATTCAATGCTTATAACTGGCTCAACTTTGAAAGTCTGCCAGATAGTCTAGGGTATAAGTTTGAGATTGATCCAAAATTAGATTCCAGCATTGAGGAACTATTGCTTTTATTTTATTCTCTCTTTAATAAATTTATTGATGAGTTACAAATAGGACAATTCGGCAGAAACGCTGAATGGGGAGATTTTTGTATAGATACTTGGGAATTGCATAATGATAAATACGATTATTCCCCTGAAGGCAAGAGTGAATCAACATCTGCTTATTTAAAAATGCTTATTGAAAATGACATAGAGCCAGATTATAGTGGATTTTGTAAATCATTGAATTGGGATAGGTTTTTGCCCATAGTTCTTGACTGCATTGTAAGCCATACAGCTCCTTACAGTGTAATGATCTATGCTTCTAATGACGAGTTTGTATTTTATTTTCATCATACCGGCAGCATTGGGGTTTATTACAAAGAACTGAATGATGGTGTCATGCATATTATTGGAAAAGCAAGAACTGAGGGTTTAGATATTTCAAATGCAAATGATGAAAGAGTGCTTAGCTTGATTGTATAGAGAAAAGCTGTTAAAAGAGGGGGGTAAAGTATTGCCGAGAACTAGGGATTTCTTGTGTAAGTCCCCCATTATTCCAACAGTTCTAAATTATCGATTTTAGGCAATAAGCCTTTCCGATACTTTTTTCATGATAAAAAAGTACCCAAACCTGTCCGACGCGGGCGGAAAATCCAGGAAGCTTAAAGGCGATTCTCCCTTTGGTCGACCACCGACGTTTCGAGCTTCATGCTATTTCCGCCTGATGTGAACGCAATCACGCCAGAGGCGGAAGCGCTTCCGCTCTGCACCCGCTTATCGCTGCAAGCTTCCCCCTAGCTCCGAAATAGTGATTTTCTTAATAGGCTATTATCGAGTTCCAAATAGCCGATCTCTAATCCGACTCAATTCTATTTAGTGAGAACCAATTTCAATATTAGATTGCTGCTTAAGTTTTATCTGAAAACGCATTGACTAATTACCACTACAAGCAACGCACAGTACTTCGGAGCGATGGGGCCCTGAGCAGCAATAATCGCTCGCGGGGCAGCCCCTAGGAAAAAAGGAGCTATTAAAATTGACTGGGATTTTACCGAAACCGTCATTCGTGCTGGCCCGGCCCAAGAGTCGATGGTCTGTGAGGTTGCCGCAGGCGGCTCAACAGAATTGCCTATTCAGGGGCCTAGCGTTTTTGCCTACTTTTTAGGCAATGCAAAAAGTAGGGGTAAAAAAGACCGCTTCGCTGTTATGGTTTGGCAAGCTCATCATGACAACGTAAACCTTGTCACCCCGAGCCTGTCGAGGGGCAGGAGACTACAAACATTTGAAGAGCAGTGCACCCAGGCCATGATTTTTTGTTTATTTTACGAATGGCTTGTTTATTTTCAAAGGAATTCGTGAGCTCCGGCTGAAGCCGTCAATTGCATCAAAGGGAAAAGAAAGAAGGAATAAAACAGGACCTATTCTGAAGAAAGTGGAGGTTCCCAATTAAAAGACGAGGAAACCGATT
>JANSYJ010000026.1 GCA_024742495.1 Bacteroidota bacterium | reverse complement strand
GGTATCACCCTGATTACCTGGGCAGCGTTGAATTCGTAACCGATATGAATGGCAATCCCTATCAGTTTTTCCACAACACCATTTGGGGAGAGAATTTACAAAATCACATGGCTTTCAGCTTTAAGTCTTTCAGCAGCCGCTATCGGTTTAACGGTAAAGAGTGGGACGAGGAAACTGGGAACTTTTATTATGGGGCTCGATATTACGATCCGAAGATTAGCGTGTGGTTGAGTGTGGATCCGTTGGCAACGAACTATCCTTATATATCTCCGTACAATTTCGTGGAAAACAATCCATTGAAATTTGTGGACCCAACTGGAATGGGGCCAGAAGTTTATATTAAGGGACCAGATGCGGACCAAGCAACTCAAGAGCTGCAAAAAAAGACGAATCTTACGCTATCAAGAGATTCAAAAACTGGTCAACTTTCTGCAAGTGGAACAGCTAAAACAAAATTAGATCAACAATTACTTGCTGCTATTGAAAGTGAAAGTATTATTGTGAATTTAGAAACTACAAAGGATAATTCGTTTAAGTCTAGAGATGGTTCAACACAGCCAATTAGAATCGGGGGCTATGATGGAAACGAAAAAATAGTTGAGCAGGAGGTGATTGTTGAAGGAATTGAGGGGATCATGGAGCCAATAACAATGGATGTTGAAAAGTATAAAACGACACAATACATCAACATGGATCAATCAGCAAAAGCTGAAAAAGCTGGAGTTTCTAATCAAGGAAGTGACGTATACCATGAGCTCATTGAATCTTACTATGGAGCTATATATCATCCAGGAGGGATTTATAATAAGGCACTTTGGAATAAAGCCCATAATAGAGCACTTTCTGATGACCCAAGTGCTCCACGTGTACAGGAGTATAGCAATGGACCAGGGCAACCAATTCTAGGGCTTAGGAATATGTTAAATAATAAAAGAGTTCGATTACCCTAATAATAGAATTATGAAAACTTTAAAGGTGTTTGTTTTTATATGGTTATCTTTAATTCACTGTCAAAGTCACTGCACTTCCGAACCATATAAATTAATACGAATTTCAAAAATAGAGAATAACAATTGGTTCGTCTTTAAAGATGTGTCAGGTGAGATTTTTAATCTGTTTTCAGAAGTAAAGAATTGTACACCTTGTGATTCTCTTAAAGTTGGTGAGGAGTATCTCCTGAATTTAAGTGAAATAGACTATTTGACTAATGTAAATGGTATTAGCAATCGCCTTGAGCAGGGATTGTTTTTTATATCAGAAGATTCCACGGTAATTGAAATGGAAAGTGCACTATATGAAAGTGAAAATATTATTGATGTATGTTTTATAGCAACTAAATAAGCTTGTTCTTTTATAAGTGACCCAGGAGTAAAACTTTCGTAAATCCATTTTAAATGAAAAAGTTTCTGATTTTAGATATTTCATTTTTGTGGATTTTCGCCTGCACTGATAGTATCGGACCTAAGGAAATTATTGAACCTGATGAAATTATCAAAGAAGCTTCATTAGGATACGTCTTAATAAAATCAATGGCTGGAAATTGTGCTTTTGTCCTTAATGAAGCGAAGTGTAATCTGGAAAAAGTCAAGGAATCCCGAGACCGTATCAATGGAATAATGACGAGTGGTCTATATAGGATCAGGCTAATCGAGGAGCTTGCTTTAAACTCTGCAGGAGATACTTTGAGCGAATTTAATCAACGGGTTAATTTAGATAATTTCACTAAGTCCCTCGACTCTTTAAATGACTCGGTACTTGGTACGGATTTAAGGCTTATAATAGAGAATAAAGTGGGATTGTATTCTCCTGAAATTTCAAAAGGAGAATGTATTGATTTACTACACTTTAATACCTTACTTGTGAACCAACTTATTAGTAAGGTTCCAAACCCAAATATCTTTTGCGACAATCAAGTAGATGATGTGCCAAAAGACAATAATTAAAGTTTCTGGGGCTTGGGGCGTTTATATCTTGTATTCGATGTTATGCTAGACGCCAGATCCGCAATTAGGTTAAAATAAATACCATGTTAGAGCTGTTTTTCTTGGTTATTGTTGGAGGTTTAATTGCATTTAATTACCTCATGGTTTTAAAGAGTTGACTTGGAGATTTTAATTTGAGTTACTATTTATTCTTTATCGGATTAATTTTGTTTATTGTTGTCTTTGTTAAGTGTCAAAAAACCTATTGGTCAGTATCTATTATCACATATTTTTCCTTTACATTTCTTTCCACGTTTATAGAAAAAGTGGTAATCAGAATTGTGATTAAGAGCCAAACAGAAAAGAGAGTCTTTTTGCAATTGTTTCCCCACTTGATGAATTTAATTGTTTCCGTTTCGCTGGCAAATGCCATTATTCAACTCTTTTGGTAATTATTAATTGGCCTTTACTTAGTATTGGATAAAATTATTGGGGATAAACCGTTCTAAAGGGTTTTTTAACCCTAGGATTTAAGCGCTACTTTTAATTGTTTGTTTGGAAGAACTATTGAATTAGATTATGATGGGATGTTAAAGTTAATAAGCATAGGCGAGCCCATTCTTTTTGATGATTGTGAAGGCGGGGTAAGCACTGAGGCCAGCGAGATAGATCCAACCTGCGCTTGCGAGCAAAGCACCTATTGGGCGCAAATAGGAGGGGTG
>JANSYJ010000024.1 GCA_024742495.1 Bacteroidota bacterium | reverse complement strand
TAACCAATAAGAGGTGTAAAGGACTATTGCTCACCTGAAGCCTATGCTTAACTGTCGAACTAGTTCACCTTTACCCTCTGGTTGCTCAGATTTTACTCCATTAAAAACTACCTGAATTTAAAGAAGCTAATCTAATAGCACGTCGAACCATAACAGCGAAGCGGTCTTTTTCTCCCTCCTTTTTGCATTGCCCAAAAAGTAGGCAAAAAGGCTAGGCCCCTGAAAAGGCAATTCTGCGGTCAAACCTGCGGTTTGCCCACAGACCATCGACTCTTGGGCCGGGCCAGCACGAATGACGATTTCGTTAAAATCCTATTCAATATTAATAGCTCCTTTTTTCCTAGGGGCTGCCCTGCGAGCGATTATTGCTGCTCCGGGGCCCTCCAGCTCCGTAGTGCTGTTAGTCTCTTGTAGTGGTAATTCGTTAGAACGATTCGGGTAAAACTTAAACAGCGGTCCAAAATTGAAATTGGTTCTCACTAAATAGAATTGAGTCGGATTAGAGAATGATTATTTGGAACCATAATCAAACTCTTAGCAGCAAATAAGTCTAAAAGGGAGCAAAGCGACCGGTCTCATGTCTAGGCTCTAACAGCGAAGCGGTCTTTTAAAACTCATTCTTTTTCCTTGGATGAACCGACGGCTTCAGCCGGAGCTCACGAATTCCTTTGAAAATGAACAAGCCATTCGTAAAAGAAGCAAAAAATCATGGCCTGGATACATAGCTCTTTTCGCGAAGCGGTCTTTCTCTCCCTACTTTTTGCATTGCCCAAAAAGTAGGCAAAAACGCTAGGCCCCTGAAAAGGCAATTCTGCGGTCAAACCTGCGGTTTGCCCACAGACCATCGACTCTTGGGCCGGGCCAGCACGAATGACGATTTCATTAAAATTCTATTCAATATTAATAGCTCCTTTTTTAATAGGGGCTGCCCTTCGAGCTATTATTGCTGCTCAGGGGCCCTCCAGCTCCGTAGTGCCATTTTTTGCTTGTAGTGGCAATTCGTTAGAACGATTCGGGTAAAACTTAATCAGCGATCTAATATTGAAATTGGTTCTCACTAAACGATATTAATTCGGATTAGAGAATAGCTATTTGGAACTATAACCAAACTCTTAGCAGCAAATAAGTCTAAAAGGGAGCAAAGCGACCGGTCTAATGTCTAATATCTAACAGCGAAGCGGTCTCTACTAAAAATATCCAGGCGCTTTAGAGCATACTCCGCACGCTGCTGGCTTAAATCACGCTAAGGCTTGAGGTCTTCGGTGCAGGGGCTATCTTCTAAAGGCTTGCTGATAATTCTGAGATTTATGATTAAGAATCATCAATTTACACAATATGAACTGTTGGAATAATGGGGGACTTACACTTCTATTTCACCTCATTACCACTAGCTAAGCGATACTTAGGCGATTTTATGAGTTTGTAAGAGGATTTAATTTCTTGTTTTTGCAAACCACTTGAATCGGGTTGGTAGGTTACTTCCACGACCTCACCAGTTACAACAACTCGCTTGCCAATTAACTCAGGTTCCCAATTACTGACTCCATCTAAAAAGTATGGAATTTCTTCATCTGTTAACACAGCACAACTGCGTTTTGCATCAACAGCCACACCTTCAATGGATTGAGTAGGAACTTTCATAATGGAACAACTTTGAATTAGAAAAAATAATATTAAACTGAATTTCATACATATTAAAATTAAGGTTTAGGTAATGTGGTAATCCCACCAACAAAAATCTGCCTATTAAAGTCTGCAAGAGGCGAGAATAATATTTTAATGTGCTTGCATATACCACCATTCCCGGTTCACTATGATTAGCGTGAAACCAAGTACCGATGCTTTCTCTATACCATCCATAGTCGAAATTTACATAACCTGGTTTAGCACTATAATCATAAGAAGACATATCTACGCGGCCATCAACGTCAGGTAGAAATCCATTTTTATCTGCACTGTAGAAACGTTTTGAAAAAATTAAAGGCCTAGCATTCTTGGGATAATTTCCGGGATTAGCAGCTATACTTTTCTCTAAGTTCTCCGCAAATTCTTTTGCTAAACTAAATGAGCTAAAAGAATCATCAAGCGGAGGATTACCTGATGATATACCCAATTCTACACAAGTAACACCTATACAACCTCTCTCTAAAGTTTTCGACTCGGACTTAGTCATTCTCCTTCCATGTGTATAGTTCCACCATGCCTTATAATCATATATGGTATATTCAATATGCTCAAACTGTTGTTGAGAAAAAAGGTCTCTTAAAAAATCTTCATTAGTATTCTCATCTATATTTTCTGGTCCTAAGCCAGTGGGGTCTATCAGATGAATAGGGTTATTCTCTACAAAATTGTAAGGGGTAAAACTTGGATACTCTGTAGCCCATGGATCGACACTCAGCCAAATAGATATCTTAGGATCGTAGTACCTCGCCCCATAATAGAAATTCCCAGTTTCCTCATCCCACTCCTTACCGTTAAACCTAAAGCGACTACTAAAGGCAGTGTAATTCCTTGCAAACTGGTTTTCTATATTTTCACCCCATGGAGTGTTAAGGAAAAATTGATAAGCCTCGCCACGCATGTCGGTTACAAACTCCACCGAGCCAAGGTAATCACTGTGGTAGAAATAAAGCAGTTCCAATCCCGAACAGCTCACCCCTCCTTGCTGAGCCCAATACAAGCTTTGGGAACAGGCTAGCCAAGCGGGTAATTCTTCTGCCGCTAAGTCGGCTCTTTCATCATCGGTGAAACTTATGCCTTCCCCAATACTGGGTAAATAAAGGAAATCACCTAAATCAAATGCCAGTTCTTCGTCTCCCGTGAGGCATCGTAAAGTGGATAAAATATCATCAACAATTGCCGCCTCCGCATTGGTATAACCATATCGCCCTTCTGGAGCTTGAATAAGCTCTAATAAGGGAGCCTCATGATCGAAATCCGCGCTGATCATATTCGAAGCGATACGCTGTGAACCCATGTAATAATGCTTGCTGGCTAATGCCTGCTCACGATAGTGATTCGCGATATAATACGAATTTACGTAAACAGTGAAAGGTTCTATTGGTAAAGCATTAGTCAATTTAATTGGAGCCAAGACTTATTAAAAGAATCCATTTTATTTCCAAATAGACAAATTTTGGTTGAAGCCCAACGCTGACGCCAAAGAATCGCTTAAATATCTGGATAAATGTAAACTAGAGGAGTTTTTTAACAATTCCGTGGAACGCAGTCCACTATACTAATTTTAGGCTTAGACAATTCGGGTTATATGCTTGCTTGACAACAGAACAACTAGCATGCCTTTAAAGCGACCGTAAAACTTATTCTTCAATTAATTCTCCTTCAATCTTCCCTAGTTTCGATTGTGCCTACATTGAAGAATTTCGTCAGTAAGTACCTCCCTTCAGGGCTCGATTCATCGTAAATAAGGATTTCCTTTACTGATAATTGTTTCGAGTAAAATAATTCCTCAAACACCCATTTAGAAGTATTGACATCTACATTACGTAGCACCAACCTTTTAACTTTTGGGGCATCAGTGATTCTTGTAGAACGCCATATATCTTGAAGTTGGCAATTAACAAGTTCAATTATTTCTAAATCATCACAATAATAAAGAAATTCAGGTAGGGTTTCAATCGCAGCACCTTCAAGTTTGAGCATTTTCACCTTTTTAAAGCTTGCAAACAGGCTCTCAGTAATTTTTATCCTCTTCCCTTTGCTATTCAAATATAGCCTCTCTACGTCTTTAGGCCAATCGAGATAAAGATGTTCTTCTTGCACCCTAAAATCTACAACTAGGACCTTGACACTTTGATTTCTAACCTCTTTCAAAAGTTGTTCAGAATCAATCACTAGGGAGTCTGCATCAAAAGCCCCAAGCAAAAAATTACTAATAAACATGGCGTAAGTAATAAATCTTAGTTTCATAATATGATATTAATGACGATCCCAGTCGCTTTCCCTTTCCATTGGATAATCTTCCTTCGATTGTCCTTCATAAGGGTCTTTCCAAGCTCCAGATACTACCAATTCGTGAGTCGATTCTTGTGTTGATTCTCTGTCCAACAAAAATCGGTTTCCTCGTCTTTTAATTGGGAAGCACCGCTTTCCTAGGTTTAGATTTGCTAAATAAGGAAAAAGGGTATTAACGCAGATTAGAGCGTTTAAAATCTAGTACGACAAAAGAATTTCAAACT
>JANSYJ010000019.1 GCA_024742495.1 Bacteroidota bacterium | reverse complement strand
TTGTAAATCTGTAAATGCATTCGCCCAAGAGCTGCCATCATTGCTACCCGTAGCAGCATGATTTACATAATGGATAGTTTGGGCCCCGATCGGAAAACTAATACTGAGGATCGCTAATAAAATGAATCGCTTTGCTAACATAGATAAGAAAGGTTAAGAGCTATAAATTAATGAAAAATGAACTTAATAAGCACTGCTTAATTGAAACATTGGCAAGTACATGGAAATCAAAATAATCGCTACAAAAGCACCCAAAAAAACGATAATTAGAGGCTCTATAATATTCCCTAAAACCTTGGACTGATGCTCGATTTCCTTTTCCGTTTGATCGCAGAGCTTCCCTAACAATTTCGCCATTTGATTGGTTTCCTCTCCAACCTTGACTAGCCCTATTAACTTGCTTGAAAAAAGTTTATTGAATTTGATTCCTTCATGGAAACTAGCACCTTTCAAAACGCTATCCCTGGCTTCTAAGAGTGCTTTTTGCAGCGGGTAAAAGGTGATCATTTGTGAGCATAATTCTAAGGCTTGCGTAAGTGGTATCTTTGACTCTAACAGCAATCGCAAACTTTGCAGCATTCTAAGCGAATAATTCCTTAGCATCATTGGCCCTAGAAATGGGATTCGTAGAATAATGAGACCTAATTGATTTTGGTAACTTTCGGTTTTCTTGAATCTGAGGTGAATAAGAAACAATAAAATAGCAAACAATAAAAAGGCTAAGAGCAGGCTGCTGAAATTCTCAGACAATACGATTACCTTTTGTGTAAGCCATGGAAGCTCATTTCCCATGCGATTAAAAACCTCCTTAAACATGGGCACCATGAAAAGGAACATAAAAGAAATTGCCAATATGGCGGTGAAAAATATAACTAGTGGATATGTAAGGGCTCCTATAAAGTTGCGCCTTTGATTAATGCGCTGGGCATAATATTCGGATAAGCCCTTAAAAATTTGACCTAAACTCCCTGTTTCTTCTCCTATCTGAACTGAAAAATACTCATAGGCGCTAAACTTTCTTTTTACTTTCAAAGTTTGAGAAAACTTAGCCCCGGCCGTAAGGTCAATAATAAGCTCACTAATAAGCTGCTGATACTGTGGCTTCTTTTCCTGCTCCATTAAAAGTTCCAATGCCGATTTCATATTTAAGCCAGAGTCCAACAAAAGAGCCAATTCTGCATAGAAATATTCTTTGAAATTATCCTTTAAGTTTTGACTCCCCAATTGTTTATTTAACAGAGCCATCATAGAAGGTTTTTCTACTTTAACACCCTTCTTCTTGGATGAATTCTTTTGTATTTTTTCAATCGATATAGCCATAACCTTCTATAGATATTGCTGGTGGATATTTCTTCTGAAAAAACAAGTTTAAAGAATCAGAACGACTGAATCGAATTGTCAGATAGATCGAATCTATAAGATATTTCTCAGCTTTCCATGCTTTGCCATAAGTTCTCAGTAACACTTTTTCAAAATGGAAATAAAACCTTTCGTTGACTCGAACAATCGAGTCCTCAAACATCCAGGTCGATAAACTATCCCCTTCAAAGCTTAAACCGCTATTAGTTTCCCATATATAGATCGATTGGTCCCAATTAGAAGATAGGTGTTCCTGCAAGAGTAAAGCCTCTTGATAGGCTTTACCGCGCCTTTCTATATTCATAAAATAAGACTTGAACAGCACTAGACCAGCATAACAAAAAGCAATAATAATAGAGCTCATGACAATGCCAATTAGCACTTCAACAAGCGTAAAGGCTCGTATTTCCGCTATCTTATCTCTCAACATAAAACCATCTTACACGCGAATAGATTATTTTACCCGAAGCCGATTCGTATGCTACAAGCGTTAGGCCTCTGAGATTCTTTCCTTTAGCATTTAGAGAAGACTCAATGTAAAAGCCCTCAACTTCTGGAGTCTTTATTTGTGGGTCAAAATGAAGCTCTTGCCTTCTAAAATACTCGCTCATCAATTGTTGTGACTTCATTAATTTCAAATTGCGCAAACCCGGTCCTCCCAGTTGAATGAATAATAGCATCCCCATACCTATGGCCAAGGATATTATCGTCATCGCTACTAAATTCTCTACTAATGAGCTGGCTTTAAGGCTTAATACTTTCATAAAAACTTGGCAATTCTTTGTTTAGATTTGGCATTTATGGGTAAAAACAAAAGGGGCCCGGGGTGGTCCTTGCGGTTTATCTGCCCATCCAAAATCACATCCTCATAAATCGCTGTTTCTGTTTTAACTAGAAAATAACGACTAAAAACTTGGCCTAAAACTGTTCCTTGCAACTGCATATTGCCTGAATTGTACACGGTGCCAATTACCAAAGCTTTTGATTGTATCCATAAATGCACATCATTACTTCGAGAGCGAAGATCAACAGTATGGACTATCGCCCCATTAACTCGAGAATTAGGTTTCAGCTCTATTTGACCAGCCTCACCTTTTCGGTTTATAAGAGAGATACTACTGGGATAGTTAAGATGCAC
This sequence comes from Bacteroidota bacterium, assembly GCA_024742495.1. Lineage (GTDB taxonomy): Bacteria > Bacteroidota > Bacteroidia > Flavobacteriales > Schleiferiaceae > Croceimicrobium. The sequence goes on along the minus strand of JANSYJ010000019.1, from coordinate 10,202 downwards.
GCTATCGCCTATTTCTATTGAATTTACAGCAAATAAATGAGCAGAAATACGCGCGCCGGAATTCACCTTTATTACAGGAGCAATAAGTATTAGGTCCTTTAAATCACAATCCGCGGAAATCTCTATCTCCTCATTAGAAACTACAATAATATTTCCCTTCCATTTTACACCTTGTAGTTTTAATGAATTACTGGTACTGTAAACGATGGTCTTTTTCCAGAAAGGATGTCTAATAGTTTCACTAAAAGCATTTTTGCTAAGACTATCTACCGAATTTATTTGTCCTTCGAGATAGGCCCTCCAATACTTCACATAGTCAAAAGGCAATTGCGGAAGGCTTTTTCCAGCCTCTCGTTTATTGCCCTGCAACATTTTAGAACTCAATATACCTTTCCCATTAATGAATTTTGTTTCCAGTCCCTTGCTTGACAGATAGGCATCTCCAATAATCTGAGCCTCACCGCTCATCCCGAGTGAATTGTTTTCATCGGGATGATAAAGCGCCCGAATAGAATCAATGGCCTCATGAGCCAAAATCACTGCTCTCCCCAACCGTCGATCTTTAGCTTCAACGAGGCAAGAAGCCATTTCGAATGCTCCCCAATTCCGATGCATTTGGGTGAGCTTGAAAGTTTCGTCTTGATAATTAGTAATGATTCGACTTCCTTTAAAGAGTGCTCGACTTTCTGATATTCCAGTGTATAGAGCATCCTCCACCCGGAAGCTTAGATCTGATCTTAGAAATGCAATTCGATTTAAATGTAGCAAACCAATCATAAGGAAGCACAGGAGACTTATTATTAAAGCCAGAAAAAGAGCATAGCTTAATGAACCCGCCTTTATCTTCATTTTTTTATGTATTTACGCTCCCTCTTATATTCCAAATGGACCGAATCAGTAAAAGATTTTAAAAGTTTGATGCCTTGGAGAGTTTGGCCTACGGAGAAAAAATGAATTTGATCATTTACATCGATTAAGCACAATGTTTGATCCTTTCGCCTTAATTGACCTTGATAAGCCAGCTTTGGCCATATCACGGGAGACTTTTTAAATACAACTTTTTTTACCTTAAGGGAGGAAGTTTTTGATTTTGACTTTGACTGATTCTGAGGAACAATAGATTGGGATTTAAAAGGATTAGGATAATTGAGATTCAGCACGTACAGATTGGAATCAATTGGTAATGTTGTAATTACTTGATTAAAATCATTTCTGAATTCTTTAACGGGCGGCTCAATAAACACACCAATGGTTCGGACCACAATTAGACCCCATACAAGAAGTACGGCCGGAAGCAGTAGGTAAAGGCTTTTTTTGTTGGCTTTTTTCATTGAATCACAAATTCACTTGCTCCACTCCAATCGCTGGAATTGAATGCCTTATCAATACTTTGAACCCTCCAGAAATAGCTATCTGAACCCAATGTATCCAAGTTTAAGCTATTCACGTCCAGCAATAGATTAACATGGCTATTGGAAAACAGAGAGTCCTTGGAAATCTGAAGGCTGTCGCGCACCGACGAAATACCTGCGGATTGTCGTTGCCAAAGAAAATTTACCGAATTACCTAAAAGTACTTGACCATTACCGGGGCTAACTAATAGGGGTACTTGTGGTGCTGTGGTGTCTACAAAAAAACTCCTGCTACTGTAGGGACTCACACTACTTGGGTTAATGGCTCTTACTCGCCAATGATATCCGCCCTCGGAAGGCACAATAATTTCTAGTTCAGGGACATTAACTGTCCAATTTTGAATGATGGAAGAAAAATCTTTGTCGGAGGCTAAGTCAACCGTATATTGATCTGCATTATATAGTTCCTGCCAACGAAATTTATAGCTCATTTTGTTGCTAGTATCTTGATCTGAAGGATCGACTATTTGGACAGTTTGGTTTGAGAGGTTAAGGGTGCTATCAATGTAAAGTCTGCGACTTGAAAACAAGCTTGCGCTAGAGTTATTGAATGCCCTGACCCGCCATTCATAGTCGCCCGGTGCTAAGGTTAGGAACAATCGAGTATTTGTCATAATTGTATCGAGCACTAAACGCTCGATCTCCTGAAAATCAGGGCTTGCCACCTGAAGCTGATAATCTTCGGCGCCAGCTAATTCATACCAATAGAATTGTTGCGTTGCTACATCAGTTCTTAAGCCGTCACGTGGAATAAATACCTCAACGGCATCTTCCTGCAGTTGCTTTTCCTGAAACTCTGTGCATGAGTAGATATTCATGAAAAGTAAAACGGAGAATAAGTACTTAGGCTTCATCGTCAAATAGTTTTTGGATATAAAGGGTTTGAAAAAGTTCCTGTTTATTATTCCTTGGGTTTTTCTTGAGCTCCATGTCAACAGATACCACCGTGCCCGTTTTAAACTCTGTTTCTAGATGATGTAATAACCTTAAATGACTAGCAAACTCTCCCTTAAGAACTACTTTAATTGTTTCGATCCTAAAGCTCTCTTCTTTCGATTCCCATTTCTCATTGAAGTCAATAAGCTGAATTCCAGAATTTGCTGAAAAAGATCCGATTTCCTCGAGTAGGGCTTCTTCAAATCCTTGATCGATCAAATTCTGACCACCAAGCTCCGAGGCTAGCTGAGCATTTTGTTTGTTGAGGATAAACATGCGTTCTTTAACACCTTCCATAAGTTGTCCCTGCTCCTGAAAATTCTTGAATTTCAATCGCTCTAAAAGCGCTTTGCGAATTGAAAGCTGATAGGATAGAAACAATAGCACACTGAAGCCAACAATCGTCAAAAGAAATTTTTGCTTTGCGTTAACCATCCTCTCTCAATTTTATCTGCAAGCTAAATTCAGCCTTATGGATTTTGGAAGTCTCTTGGTATCCCAGAATATCTAAGCCTTTAACCCAATGATGGGTTTTCAATTCCAATAGCCACAATCGAAATCCTTCATAATTATTTGTTTTACCAGTAATTACTACAAGATCATTATTATAAAATATTTTCCCTTGTTTCTCTTTTATCCTTTCGACAGGGTGAATCTGAAAACGACTAAATGAGACATCTGAGGTTAAAACCTCGGATGCTTGGTCCAAAACTTGAGAAGCGTAAATGCCAGTATTATTATTAAGAGAGATTAAGCTTTTTTTTAAATCAAGCTGCCTTTCCATCGATTCAAGCTGCTTAGATTGCTGCTCATAGCCTTGTAATAGGAGAGCTAGTTCTGAATTCCTTTTACTAAAATGACTAAACATCAAGAAACTAGCGATAAGGAGAATAAATGAGCCTGCTAATCCATACTTTATAGCTCGTTTGGTATAACCCGAAAACTGCCAATCCAATCGGTTAGCGCGAAGATCTTCGTAGTCCTTCTCCCAACTTAAACGTGAACCAAAGTGCAGAGCGTTTGCAAATGCGGCGCCAAATACATCATCTATTGGTTCACCGAGAAAATCAGTAGATTCTTTAAGTCGTCCCTCAATAATTCTAGATTGCTTACGGCTAAACCGGTAGTCACCAAGAGGTAAATCTTTATCGCTAAGATCATTTAAGAATGGAATTAAATAATCAAAACCTATTTGCGTATCTAAAAGAGGTTGCTCTTTTGGCCATTCTGCCAAAAGACTGTCAATCACTTCTCTCCTAACTACCGAAATATGCCATTCTTGATTAAAATTTACGGATTGGTAATAAACTTGAGATTCTTTTGCAGCGGGAAAAGCCGCTCTTAAAATTACCGACTCATCTTGATTAAGATCAATACTCTTATTTAATATCTTCCTTCCGGTAAGTATTACCAGGGAAGGTAATTTTTCTTCGACCTCACCAAACTCTTGAAGGCTGCTAAAGCTTGCAGTAGACTCTAATACTAATTCTTGCTTTCGAATACTCACTACACAAGATCTCAGTTGAAATCCGTCATCCACGAAATGAATATTTACGCTACGAAAGCGTTTGGGATAAGCCCAGGATCGCAATATGTTATCCATTCTTTTCAATAGATAATTACCGGCTTTATAAAAACATTTAGCTTAGACTTAGTGTCACTTCGATTCCTACTTGAAAAAAGCCACTTAAGCCATGGAATCCGGCTTAAGACGGGTATGCCGGAGCCAGTATCGTTGTAGCCTTTTTCTTCGAGGCCGCCTAACAAAACAACTTCATTGTTCCTTACGCGAATCATAGAAGAAAATTTTCGACTAACATTACCTGGAGGAGCCTCAGGCGATATTCTTGAAGTAAAGTCACTTTGCTCCACTTCGATCTCTAAAGTGACCTGATCCTCACTACTTACCATCGGCTTTACCGTTAGCGTGAAATTAGCTTCTACCGATTGGAAATTTCGGGTAGTAGTTGGAATTGGGTTTTGAACGCCCTGAATATTAACCTGCTCCACAACATAATATTCAGTATTCCCTATGCTTAGGGTAGCTTCGTGCCCATTTAAAGTAGAAAGCTTGGGAGTACTCCTAACGTTAACCAACCCATTGGTTTCTAAAAACTTTAAATTGAGATAAAAATTAGGAGTCACTGGTCCGAGGTTAAGCGTACCAAAGCCATTAAAACTTTGGATAATCTCATTTAAGGATTGGGAGTTTAAGTTATAATCAACACCTGGATAAACCCCTCCTCCCGAACTTGCGGCCGGTTGATCGCCAATACCTGCTTCAATGCCAGTGCTAACATTAAAGTTTCTTTGGTAATCAACTATGATCACTTCAATGATTACAACTGGGACAGGTTGATCGATGCTTTTAATGAAATCTTCTAAATACTTCACTTTAGGATAGGAACCTGAAACTACAAGACTGTTTAATTCGGCCAACTCCTTTACTTCTATATCCTTCAAGACATTCCTCGGAATGTATTCAAGTACTTTTTCCACAGATCTATTTAAAAGGCCTATCGTACGTGACTCCATTAACCCTTCCAAATCCCTATTGCCTATTAAATATATATCTCCCTTTGGCAGATAGCTATAATCTGTTCCTTCAAAAAGATGGTTCAATAGATCCTCCAACTGGACATTTTGAAGGTTTAATGTAGCATTCCCCGGAATTTGATCATAAAGAAAGTATTGCTTTCCTAAGTTGCTAAAAATGCTTTCCAAAAGACTCATCATTGGCTCATCCTTAAAATTTAAGCTGATACCATTTGAATCAATCTGAATGAGACCTGAACTTCGTCGCTTCAGGTCTCGAAAGCGCTTTATCGAATTGTCTGAATTTTGAGATTCTTGCTGCGTTAAACCATTTTCAATAAGGTAAAAGCCATCCTCAGTTTTACTTATTTGCAATTGGTTCGCGAATGCCATCTTATCCATGGCCTGGTCAAACCCAACATTTTCCAGATATATACTCACTTGCTTTAATCCCATTTTAGGACTAAACACCAAGTTTCTACCGGTCAGTTTTGTGAGGGTTTTCGCCACCTTGGCAAGAGTATCTCCTCTAAGATCTAGACTTAGGTAAGCAGTGGAGGTATCATAACTTATAGTTAAAGCTTTAGCTATTTTAACTGTCGGTGGCGGAGGTGGCTTTATATATGGTGAAACGTGAATAATATTGCCTGTGAAGCTCAAGTTTAATTGATTTTGCTCCGCTAAAAACAGTAAAATATCTCGTACAGTAACCGAATTAAATGTGTTGGACACAGTGCCCTGCACCTCACTGCTAACGCTAATATTCACTTTGTTTTGGGTTCCCAACGCGCGTATAAATTCAGCCAATGGAGCTCCACTAACCGAAATCTCTACCTCCTCCTCTAACCCTGGGCTATCTGCTAAAATTAAATCTAGCCCAATTGCCATTTTCTGCATTCGGGCACTATCTTGGAAATCTTGGGCAACCAAGCAATTTGAGGCCAATAAAAGGCAGATAAAAAACACAAATCCTCTCATACTTAGTGCATCATTAGGGAATAAATTTCTTCAAGAGAAGTTTCACCGTTCCTCAGCAATTGAAAAGCTCGGTCCTTTAAAGTTTTAATTCTTCTATTCTGTAGCAAAGCCTTTACTTCAACATTGTCTTTCTCTAAATGCTGTGCAAGCTCCGGGTCCATAGGAATCATTTCATAAACAGCGGTTCTCCCCGAGTATCCAGTATAATAGCATGACTCACAACCTATTGGCACCATAACTTCCTTTAAATCCTTCGGTTTATTCACCGAAGCGGGCCATTGAAAATTATCAACCTTTTCCGTCTGTTTACAATGTGAGCATAGCTTGCGAACAAGCCGTTGTGCAACGCTTATATTTAAACTGTTTGCCAATAAAAAAGAAGGCACCCCCATATCCATGAGCCTAGATATTGTACCCCAAGCAGAGTTAGTGTGAATTGTTGAAAAAACTAAGTGCCCAGTTAAGGAAGCTCGTATGGCCATTTGCGCAGTAGCCTTATCACGGATTTCCCCTAGCATAATTACGTCCGGGTCTTGTCTCAAGAAAGTACGCATCGCAGCACTAAAATCTAATCCTATACTCTCCTTTAGTTGAACTTGATTAATACCCTTTAAAGTGTATTCTATGGGATCTTCAATAGTTACAATATTTCGAGTTTCTTGATTCAATTGTTTTAGGGTTGCATAAAGAGTAGTGGTTTTTCCCGATCCAGTGGGACCGCTGATTAGCACAACACCATGAGGCTTACGTATTGCCTCCCCATATACCTTTAGGTCTTCCTTTTCCATTCCTATAGCACCTAAGTCTACTTGAATAGCCTCACGACTGAGTAATCGCATTACTACTTTTTCACCATATAATGTTGGTAGAATTGAGACGCGAATATCAAATTTCATATTACCCTCACGAAACTCTATTCTTCCATCCTGAGGTAAGCGCTTTTCAGCTATATCGAGGTGAGCCTTGATCTTTATCCGATTAACGATCGCTGGATAATCTTCCTTACTTACTTCATATCGCTCAATTAGCTTTCCATCAATTCGTATTCGCACCCGGCATTTATCCTCATACTGTTCCAAATGAATATCGCTTGAACCCAAGCGATGAGCTTCTCCGATGAGATCGCGTAAAAAGTCGCTATCCTGAGCTTGATCAAATTCTAATGATGTAAGCTTTTGCCCTTTATGCCTTCTATAGTATCGAGTTAAACTATGTTGGATTTTACGCGAGTCTGAAGGTTCAAGATCCACTGCTTTACCAAAAACCATTTCGAGCTCATCTACCAGAGTACGACTATAATGGAGTTCATCTACATAAAAACTTAATTGATTGTCAGCAATCTTTTTTGGTATTATTTGATAATGAAAGGCTTGCTCCGCACTTAAAAATTGTTGAGCTCCGACACTTAATTCAAAGAATTCTCCGTGGCTGCTTATCGTATCCATTGAAAAGACTTATCGATGTTAATAATACCCCCTTCATTGATCAGAAGTAAAATGGCCAGGCAGAGCGCTTGAAGGCCTGCAAGTGGCACGGTAGTTCTTCTGAAAACAATTAATCCAGATAGTAGCGCAATAAGTGTAGTAAGGATATAAAAGAAAGGAAAAGCTGGAAATGGCAAAATAAGCGCTAAAACAAAGAAGAATAAGAAATCCCCGATTCCCATTTTATGTTGAAGTAAGCCGAGAGGAGATACTCCTTTCAATTTAAATATCAAGAATAGCAATAACACATTTACAGCCAAAAAACCTAAATTATAAGACCAGGATGAAATAATGCTATTCCAAGGTAGGGCCTGGTTACGATAAATAAGAAGTAGGCAAAGTGTTAATGGAAAGAGTGGCCAGGAAACCGCTCGAAATTGTAAATCTTGCCAGAAAATTAGAGTTAATGTTAAAATTGTTAAAACTACTAACAGTATTATCATGATCTTAATCTTTCACAATTTCTAGGAGCTCCTGCTCCTCATTTATCTCCCAAATATTAACCAGTCCATCCCCGTCGAAATCAGCTAAAGCCGTTGCTCTAGCCGTAAAATTGGATGTATTGGCCTCAGTTATTTCTATTAAGTAGTTTGCATTGCCACCTTCTTCGATTGTTTTCTCTTGCTCGAAACCCACTTTGTCCAAATCAAAAGAATAACTTGAATGAAGCATAAAGTGGCTTCTCTGCAGTGTATAAAGATGCTTTAACTGCATTTGCGCCTCTAAAGACTTCGTCCTTGAAATTAAGGGCATCAAACTAGGTAGAGCTAACAAGATGAGTATGCCAATAATAATTAAGACTACTAAAAGTTCCTGTAGGGTATATGCTGGAATTTTTTTTAGTTTAGATTTCTTCATTTCCTGATTCGCCATTTTTTTTTCAGAACAAATTTGCTCGCTACTCGAATAACTGCTCTGGACAAAAGGTGATTTTTTGGAAAAACCCTGATTATCAACACCTTAATCATGCTTCATCATGCAAACCAATCAATTCGAAGCCCTAAAGCAACTGATAGAAAAGTTGAACGCGCCACAATTAGAAGAGCTTTTTGGAAAATTAGAAAGTCGAACAGCCAGTCCTTCTAAACAAAATAAATTGCTCCGCCTTTTAAACAGCTTTTTACTCTCAAGTGAAGTAAAAAAACGATACGAGGATCGTGAAAGAAAACTAAGTGAGCTTTTAGAAGATCGGATTTTGGACCTTTTAATCGGGCAAGAATTTGAGAGCAATAAACACGGTGGACGCGCCTATCATTTGGAACGAGGTTTATTAAAAGCTAGAGTACTAATGCAGAAAGAGGTATTCAATCGCTCCGAACAGCATTTGGGAACACTGATTCGTAAAGCTTTACAAAATGAGGATTATGAAATCGCTCTAAGAGCACAAAGAACATCCATTTCACTTACTGCGCTTCATAGGGATGATAAGAAGTTTGCCAAACAGCTTAAATCAATCGATGAACTACAATACCTCAATCAACAAAAATTTCGAGCTATTCGTCTGTACCAAGAACTTCGAATTCGTAAGCAACGAGATCTTAATGAAAACTTAGACGACTATCTGCTAACTTCTCATCGAAGCCTAGTGGAATTAGCAAACAAGACCAACTCAAAAACAATTCGATTTATTCAAATATTTTTTGAAAAAGAACTTTTAGAGCAAAAGTGCGACCCTGCCGGCGCTCTTGCACTTATTGAGCCCCTGCAAAAACTTGAAGACTTTGCGTTAAATCAATTTTTACTTGGTTCAAACATGGAGCTCTTTTTCGAATTAGGGCGCTTGCTTTTTAGCATTGGCCAGGTTCATAGCTCTGAGTTCTTTCTACAAAAATGCATTCAGAACATGTCTGTGGTGCAGCATGCCTACCATAAGTCTTTAGAGCTACTATTCTTTCTTTATCATCATCAAGGACGAATAAAAGACCGAGACAATTTACTATATGAGAAGGGATGTCATCTTATGAAAAATGATCTCTTAAATGCTGTGGAACGTGGTCATTGGCTTTTTTATAGAGCTTGTTTATCCCTTGAAGCCGAAGAGTATCAAAAGTGTCTGCGTGACATAGATAGAATTTTTGCTCACAATAAGCCTGAAATGAGCCTTAATTTACATCTTCGAATGATAAGAATTATTGCTCTTATTGAATCGCAATTATTGGATCATTCCGATCGAGAAATTGAAGCTCTACGAAAATTTATAAGTCGAAATAAATTACGACTCAAGTTAGATTCATTAGGCCTTACAGACTGCTACCATTTTATGCTCTCGTATAAAAAGCAAGGCTATCAAATTTCTAGTGCAAACCAAGTCGCTCCAATGAAATTTGAACCTTCTAAACTAATGTTCACCCTGTACAATTTTGGAGATTGGATGAACTCTTTGGTTAAAAAACCAACTATATATTTCAACTTTCATATTTCCCGCAGAGACATGATGCTTGAAAAAGGTACGTACGCGCCTATAGAGCATTTAAAAATGATCTATACCCCAAAAACCAGAATAGATACTTGAAGAGGGACCGAATAAACACTTACAAAAGATTGAGGAAAATTAAAGCTTGAAGCTTAGAGACCGTGAGTTCAAGTAGCTTTTCCAACTTTAATCACCAAAAAAACTCTAACTAGTCTTTTTTGCGTTTTAATGTAAAGACTTCTAATTAAAACCCTATTTAGGCACTACTACTTCTAATCAAAAGGCTAAACCACCCTAATACCCATTAAACAATTAAGCCGAAAATCTTGCTCAAGAAAAATCGATGCTTAGCTTTTCACAAATACCTGCAAGGCTTGCCCGTTCAGCCGAATAAAGTAAAGGCCCGCCGGAAGTTGGGATATATCAATTTCTAAGTGATCTGGC
>JANSYJ010000006.1 GCA_024742495.1 Bacteroidota bacterium | reverse complement strand
TGCTATTTACACAAGGGTCTCGTAGGCATCCGTTGCTGTCTATTTTAAATACCCACGCTGTGTAGCCTAAATTGGCTCCAGTCCCCAGCGTGTCAAAAGTTTCTAAAGTGCCCGCCCCTACATAGCCGCCATCACTGGTGGACCTAAAGTCTCTAAGGTGGCTTTTTTCACCCGGATCAGAGGTGCTATCTCTAAAGGTGTATTGCTTATACCAAATAGGATTGAAATTAAGGTCTAGGGCTAGCGAGTACCCGCGGCCCGTTCCCGGGTCGGGTACAGGGTCAGGCTGATTTTGCCCTCTATATCCTGCACCTATAATTTTATCATCTTCTATAAGTAGCGTTGAGGAAGAAAGGTTGATACCTTCTATATGGGGAAAGCGATAAGTGTTTAATTCCTGACCGTTTTGGTCATCAATGACTTTGAAAACGGGCGTTGTAATGAAATTCCCAGGATAAGGCTTAACGTATTCCGGATAAAAAAGTACAATTTGATTTCCTAAATAGCCCGCTGCGGCAAAATCATCAAAATTATTGGAGCCATAGGTTTTTTGCCAAAGCTTATTCCCCAAGCTATCGGTTCTAATTAAGAGCGCATCGGCGGTATACTCTTTATTAAGCTCAAAATCCCTGCGATTACCGGCCATTAAAAAGCCTCCATCCGGAGCCAGGTAAACATGTCTAGTCCTCAAACTAAAGCTATCATCAGGCTCTTGAAAGGTTCTGTGCCAGAGATAATTTCCTAGACTATCGGCCTTCATCAAAAAGGCGCCATTGGTATTTTCGATAGTGTCATAATCTCTGCCAGTTAGTACAAAGGCGCCATCGGGTAATTGTTTTAATTGTTCTGGAACACTGTTTCCCTTACCTACAAAAAATCGCAACCAAAGGGTATCTAGATTTTCATCAAACTTTAAAATGCCATTTTTTCGGGGGTTTGAAAACCCAATGTTTAGATTAGTTACAAAGCTTCCGTCCAAAGTCTTTATAATGGAAAAATGGTTAGAAGCGTAATAGCCAGCGGCCTCATTGGTAATAAAATCTCTTGATTTTATCAAGGTCCCGTTTGAATCTAATTTTATGAGGCGCACCCCAAATTTGCCAATGGAATCAACTCGAATTGGAGCAATGCCATAATAATATTGATCTTTTTCTACTATGCCCCTTACATCTAAAGCGGGTTTATACACCTGTGAAAAGCGCGTTTGTTGGCCGTTTAAACCTAAAAACAATAATAAACCAAGGCCTAAGAAAAGGCCATGGGTACTGGGTGCTATTTTCTTTTTTTGTTTCACTAACGTTGCAATACTACTTTTTGCGTGCGATCTTCACCCTTAACGGAACTTTCGCGAATCAGGTACATTCCGTTGGGGAAGCTTACAGTTCTATATTTTACATTCAACCTAAATGTTTTACAGTCGATTCTACTCCTTTAAAAAACCAACTATGAAATCAACTAACCCGATTGCATTAATCATAGGATATATAAGTCTATCCCTATCAAGTGCTTGCTCCAATAATATTGATGGACAAGCTTTGATTGAAAAAGCCAGCATTCAGTCATGCAGCTGCATCGCAAATTCCAGTGGTCAAAATGCAGGATTTACAGAAGCCATCTGTATTATGAATTCTTTTAAGCCCTTTCGGGAGGATTTAATCGACGCATTAGACATTGATTTGAAGGGTGATAAAAGAATCGACCAAAGAATCATATTTGAAATCCTGGAGAAAATGAAAGAATCCTGCCCAGAACAGGAATTGATATTGCGCGAAGGCTTTGACGAAAAAGGAAGACCTTTTACCGCTGAAGTACTTACCGCTAAAATCGTGAAGTTTAATGCTTCGGATCCTCCCAGTATCGAAGTGCAGCCCTTGAGAATGTATACCGCAAGAAAAATCGTTTATATCGAAGGTACTTTTAAGGCCAACTTTGACTTTAATGGAAACTATGAGACTCTCGTAGGTGAAGCTAATTACATAATGGTTTTGGCTGCAGCTGAGGAATATGATGAAGACTCGGAGTCCTATTACAGTAAGTACAGTCTCAAGGAAATTGGCCTCATAGAGGAAGAAGAAAAAACCGCGGATAGTTTAAATTAAACAGCGTGGATTTATTTTGACATATAATGATATCAATAAGGCTAATCCTGCGCCCTTAATTACTCTTTAAGCCCCCCATCTTTCCAACAAGTCTAAATTATCAATTTCAGCAATTACCTTTCCGCTTAAACTCTTATTCTAATATGTTCCCTTCAGAAGAATGCCAAAGGCCTTGTTATAGTCTTCCATCCAATGATTTATAATCTTTTGCGTCTGGCTGATGACCGCATTGACCTTGTCACTCCTAGCAAAATCGAAGCTTATCTTACTCCGATCGCTGCATTTTTAGTGCTGATGCTTCGGCAGCCTATATCTTCATCAACTTTTCCTGAACGTGCACTTGTTCACTTCGCACAATCAGTAAATAGGTACCGCTGCTTAGTGATTGAAGATTTAAGCTGATGTCGCCCCTTTCACAAACACCCTTGCGCTTGAGCTTCCCCTGTAGGTCGCGTATTTCATACATAAAACTTCCGTTAAAACTGAGCTGTAACTGATCCTTAAAAGGGTTAGGGAAAAAGCTGAATTCCGGAGATTTATCCTCGGTTTCAAAGCCAATGCTATTGGTACATCGATGGTGAACCGTGGTATATCCCAAAGAGGCAAAACGCTGCGCCTCCTTAGCGACAAGGCTATCGGGAAACCAAGAATGTTTGTCACTTGCAAATGGGGCGCAGGTGTCGCTGGCAATGCTTAATAGATTATTATGCATTACAAAACCATCTTTAAGGTCTAGAGGCTGAAGTACATTGCTGTTTGAAGAAAGCCTTAAACGTATACAAGAGCGGAAGAATTGATTGATCAAAGCAGTGTCTAAAACGGGATCATGGGACATTCCTTGATGTTCAAGTAAGGCCATTCGGGCAGAACCATTTTCCCGTTCTTGGCGAAAAATGAAGTCCATATTGTCCTTGCGATAATTGGCATCAAACTCTCCCTTAAACCATAAAGAAGGGATGCCTCGTATGGCAGAATTTGTTGGATCTGTGCGGTGACGACCACCCTTCATGGTAATGTAAGCAATGGTTCTTTGGGGATAGGTTCTCGCGAAATGCCAAGCAAATTGTCCACCCAAGGAATAACCCTCTAAAAAGAAGGGCAAATCGCCAATAAAGGGTTTATTGAGCAAAATACTGAGGCTGTCGAGGGCTGCAATGCTAGCCGGCCCGCTCCAAATATGCGCCTCAAGCGCCATGCGAGGATGCATTTTACAGCCCATAATTATAAAATGATGCTTGTTTGCTAAGGCCTGATATGCGCTATCTTCTGCCATAGGGACAGAACTGCCCCAAACACCGTCAATGTAATAGTAAACACCGCGAATGGAGTCCACATCTTGTGGAAGGTAAAAACTAAACTCAGGATTAAATCCTGGGTTGTAAATGCTATCTACTGCTATGCTGTGATAGTATATGGTATCTCCGGCTTTTACTTGAACTAATGAAAGTAGTAAGAGGATAAGCGAGAGGAGGGTTTTGAGACTTTTCATAATAAGACTTGTTTAGAAGATTGATTACTAGGATCTAAGAACAAGTCAAAGGTATTGAGCGAGCTTCCTGAAGAAGACTATCTATGTTGCAAGGATGTATAACTATGTTGTCTTTTGTTAAAATATTCCTTCCATTTTATTAATTCTAAGTGTCGGACATAAAAAAAGGAGCCTTGTACATTTTTTAAAGCCCAAAGCTCAAAGCCCAATGCCTCAAATGGCAAGCCTGTTAAAATTCATAACTTCGTGGCCCATTGCGGTGATTCCAAGTTTAAAAGGATCACTTTAAATTCCCCTTCATCATTTGAATTTAGGCGATAGACCCAATTATAGCCCAAGTGCGCTATCAACACTTTATAGTTTAAGGCTTAGTTTAAAGATACTTTTAAGCCTGCCCTTCTTGCTTAGTTTTTGGACCATGAAGGGACAAATTTCCAGCGAGCAGCAAGTGCGCAGAAGTATTGCTCAGCTTAAGACTTACGAGCTCGATTCGGCCCTGGGTCTAATAAGAAAGCAAATTTGGGATGCCTGCGATGAGGAGCCGAATTGTTTGTTTGAAAACTATTATCGCTTAGTTAGAGCCCTGGAAGATACTTTTGATATTCCCGCGGCCATAGGTCTTAGCTTGCAGGCCATAGAGGTACTAAAGGTTCATGGGAAACCAATGCAGGTCGCGGATTTTCATGAAGATGTTTACCGTTTTTATGATGCCGTTAATTTAAAGGCAAGGTCAAACCGACATTTAGATAGCTCACTGGCCATAGCTAAAGCTGAGAACGATAATGGCGCCTATATAAAAGGGATGACCTATCGCATCACTACCCATTTCTCAGTTAGACCAAGCGCAGAATTACTCACGGAGTTTAGAGCATTAATCCAAGATGCGCTTGAGGAAGAAAGAACGGGTTTAGCCCTTTTTATGATGCAGGAGCTAAACCAAATGCTGCTGCGGGTTGACTCCCTGGAACAATTAGAACAAAATATCATCCTTGTTGAAAATTACATTCAAAAGATCGATGATACTGCTTATGTCAATTCCAAAATGATTCGAGTGGCGACGGATTTTGCCCGCCTGTATATCGCTCAGGGAGATATAATTGCTGCGAAAAAAGCCTTGAAGGATGGGGTGTATTACAGCCGGATCGTCCCGGATAAATGGACAGAAATAGAATCCTTACAAAAACTAGCCAAATTCGCCATACAAGAGGATAGCCTAGACTTGGCAATGGATTACCTGAAGCGGGCAGAAGAAAGGGCCAGCCCAATTAATTTGTACGATAGGCTTAGCGTAAATTACTTATTATTAAATGAATTGGCCCTTAAGCAAAAGGACTATAAAAGGGCCTATGAAAGTTTAAAGACCAGTTTGTATTATGACTCTCTTTTGACCAGCCGTAATAGCAGCTTTAATGCCGAAAAGTATTATTTAGAACTGGAGAAGAAGCAGCTTACGCAGTTAAAAACGGAAAAGGAGTTGGCCTTGAGCCTAAGCGAAACCCGCTTTAAATTAGTATCGGTGGTTACGGTTGCGGCTGTTGTACTTGCCGCCTTGTTTTTTTGGGCTTTTCGCTATAACCGCCGCGCTGCTATGGAGCTTCAAACTCAAAATAGTGTTATTAAACAACAAAGTGATAAGCTAAAGGCTACGGATAAATTAAAAGCCCAGTTTTTCGCAAATATCAGTCACGAACTAAGAACGCCGCTTACCTTACTCTTAGGCCCTGTTAGTCGCTTAAGTCAAGATGAATCCTTAAACCCCAAGCAAAGTCAGCTTGTACAAACTGCCAAGAAAAGTGTAGATCAACTAAAATCATTGGTGACCTTAATACTGGATTTTGGTAAATTGGAGAATCAGAATCTAAAGCTAGAACCAAGTTCAGTGGCGCTTAAATCGTATTTTCAAAATTACCTTACGCAGTTCGATTCCTTGGCGAGCCAAAAGAAGGTGGACTATCAGTTCGAACTAAATGTTGATGAAAATATTTGGGTTGAGCTGGATGCTGAAAAAACCCGTCAAATCCTGTACAATTTGCTTTCCAATGCCTTTAAATTCACCCCCTCTGGAGGACAGATTAAGCTGAGCTTACAGCTCATAGAAAATGACCTTTTAGTACTAAAAGTGGTTGATACAGGCATGGGTATTTCAGAAGAGGATCAGCAACGAATTTTTGAACGCTACTTCCAAAGCACCGACCCCGCCAAGAACAAGATCGGTGGAACAGGAATTGGTTTAGCGCTTTGTGCGGAATATGCCGAATTGATGGACGGTAAAGTAGAGGTTCAAAGTGCGATTGGCAAAGGATCGAGCTTTAAGCTTTCCTTAAAAACTAAAAGGGTGCCACCCTTGGCAAATGAGCAGGCTACTATTGAGGATCTAGAAGAGAATGAAAGTACTGCGCAACTGCCTGCAAAGGAAGTGGACCACAGTAAACCGAGACTGTTATTGGTAGAAGATAATGTTGACTTGCAGCAATACATTGACTTTGTACTGAATGATGATTTCAATATTAGCATTGCCGAAAATGGTCAGGTGGCTTTAGATTTCCTGGCTGAGGATTCAAGTATCGACTTAATTATTACCGATCTAATGATGCCCATAATGAATGGGCACGAACTAGTGAAGAACTTGAAAAAATCGAATAAAACGGAGCCAATACCAATACTGATGCTTACCGCGCGAACAGATAAGGAAACACGTCTCAATTCCTTGCGATTTGGCGTAGATGATTATATGACCAAACCCTTTGAGGAGCATGAGCTTTTAGTGCGGGTTCAAAACCTTATCAATCGCTCCAAAGTTAGGCGGGAGACGGAGGAATTAGTACAAGATGAACAGGATTCACAAAAGCCAAATGATTTAGAGCTTGGCAATCATAGCAAGATAGCAGCGGAAGATCAGGCATGGTTAAATGAATTTGAGGCCTATTTGCGCGAACGCTTTAATGATTCCAGTCTAAAGGTGCCAAACATTGCCGCAGATTTCTCTATGAGCGAGTCGAGTTTACAGCGTAAATTAAAGCGATTGGTAGGACTTACTCCCAAACAATATTTGAGGGATATGAGGCTGGATCATGGACGAATGCTTCTGGAAACTTCGATTAATCCATCTATTAAGAATATCGCCGCCCAAGCCGGCTACAGCGAAACACGTAGTTTTTCGAGAAGCTATTTTAAGCGCTTTGGTAAAAACCCATCCGACTACTCCTAAAACAAAAGAAATTTACCAAGTGTCAACCTGGGCTTTCTTTTCGTTAATGCTCAAATCTTGATATTTTGAATATTCAATATTTCTAAGTTCCAGGGGGAGCTTGCTTAAAAAAGTGAGTCCTGTTCTTTCCGAAAGGTAGCCCATGGAGCATAAATACTCTGGATAGGATTTAGACTTGGGCAGGATATTGGGAATGATAAAGCTGAGACATTCTACTCCCGTTGCTCCTTCAGAAGCCCGAATTACAATTTTAAATATCGCATCGGGTACTGCTACTTTAACTTCGCCTTCTTGTCCTAGCCACAAGCTGGGGTTTTGACTAAAGAAAACCGGACCGGTAATAACCCACACGCGCTCGTAAGTGTCGGCCCATTTGAGTATATCCGCTTCGAGTTTCTTCCATGGACCATTATTTTGCCATTGCAGTTGAGGTAGGGCGTTTAGAAAAGTATGGGTATTCCAACCTGCTGCCATGCTAATGCGGTCGGCGGTTTCTTTCGGACATAAATGCCCCCTCACAAAACGATAGGAACCTTTTACCTCCTTTAAATCTCTAGTGCCTTTCACGTGATAGGAAGCATCCTTGGGAATTAAATTTAATTCGTGCAAGGAGTCCACCGTCATCCATTTTGGCCTATTGTAATGTTCTACCTCTAGGCTTCCCTTTTTCTTAACTTCATAGGCTACCCATTCGGGGATGCCCCAGCGATCTAAACTACCATCACCATTATTATCATCTTCGGTGTCGAAGGAACTTACAAAAGCCGCAAAATGATAGAGCTTATCATGAGGTTCAATGCCCCAAGCCAAGTGCTCATAGCTGCTATCGGTTTCAATAGCTTTGTAGCCTGCCGAAAGCGATGCTTGTGCAGTGGCGATAAAGGGGAGGAGAAGGATAATTGCCAGGGGACGGAGACAAGTTTTCATGAAAGCTAAAAATTAGGGGGACAGCTTAAGGCTAAAATAGAGTTTTGCCTTTTGCGCAAGCTAGCTTAGCATCAATTTCAATTTTTTTGTGGGATTCAAAATAGCACTACCTAAAATTAGAGCTTGAAGGATGAAAGCTTATTTTCGAAAAAATTTCCACTCATGCCCAATCCATTTCATTTAGCCATTCCCGTAGAAGAACTTCAAGAAACACGTCACTTTTATAATAGCACCTTAGGCTTTAAGGAGGGAAGGTCTTCTGACCATTGGGTGGATCTGGATTTTTTTGGACATCAATTGGTATTGCATCTAAGTCCGGGGCAAAACAGGATAAGCGAAAACCCGGTAGATGGAAAATCGGTGCCGGTTCCGCATTTCGGATTGGTATTAGACTGGGAGGATTGGCATCTTTTTAAAGATAAATTGATAGCCGCCAAAATCGATTTTGTTATAGAACCTTATATTCGATTCGCAGGCCAGACCGGGGAACAAGCAACCATGTTTTTTTATGATCCTTCTGGAAATGCCCTGGAGATTAAGGCCTTTAAGGATCCTAGCCAATTGTTTCAAGCCTAATTCAAGTAGAACCAATTTTGGCTACCAGCGCTTCAGTAATCCATTGGGCAATGCGCCGGCGCTAAAGTCATCTAATATGGTTCCCGTACTAGCATCAATGCGCACAACACGATGGGGCTGCACATAGCTTTTGGCATCAAATAAATAAAGACTCTTGGTTTCGGGATGAAAATCTAAACCATAATAGTTTTCCGTTTTTAGGGCCAGCAGAGCTGAAGCTTCATAGGACCTATCCCTAGTGTGCGCATAAAGACTATCGCCATCAAAACTAAAAAAGCTATTGGTGCTTGGATCTGCACTTAAAGCATTCGGCAAAATAGATTTAGTACTAATCAATTCCCGTGCTGAATCGGGGTTCGCCCAATACTCGATACGCGCATTATCAAAAGCGAGAACAAGACCTTGGTCTAATTCAAGAATCGCTTGCAGTTCGTTGTTAAATTGACTTAAATCTTCAAATTTATTGCTAGCAGTATTTAGCCGCTGTAGCTTTTTTGGAAAAGCAATAATCAATTGATCTTGCCAATGTAAAATTTGCGATGGATTTTGGCTGAGGTCAAAAGTTGCTATTAGGTTGCCATCTAAATCAAATTGCTGCAGCTGGGGCTGAAATAAATCCGTCATCCAAAGACTTTGATTCCAAAACCAAAGATTTTTAGGAGCACCTAGTCCGGCTACGGATTTTAATTGTTGCCAGTTCCGATCACAAATGACTAATTCATTACTGCCATTCATCACTAAATAAAAGTGATCCCTAATTTGATGAGCCTCTTGAATGACATCACCAAGGGGACGATCATTAGCGCTTCTAAAAATTCCATCTTGATAGGTAGAATTATCGGGGTCAAACTGCCCTAAACTGGCATTGCCCCATTGAAAGTTCCCCTCATTTACTATAATAGCGAGGCTAGAATCGGGGACTACAATATTGCCACTAACAGACTGAGGACCAAATTCCTTGTTGCAGGAAGCGAGTCCTAGAACGAGGAGGACATAAAATGCTATTTTTCGCTGAAGAACCATTGTAAACCTATTCGATAATGAATTCCCGCTTCTGGTCGCCAGGCGATTACTTGATAATCGATATCCCCTAAATTATGCAGACTGAAGTTGAAAACTAAGCTATGCTTGTTTAGATAATGTCGATAGCTAAATTGTAAATCTTGCAAGAGATAGCCGGGCATATAATATTGGTTGGCCTCATCGATAAACACGCGATCGGTGTAATTGAGATTATAGCTTAAACGGGCTTGCTTATACCTAAAGCTGGGATTAAAATAAACACTGTGCGAGGGATTGTAAGCAATTTGATTTCCAATGCTTTCGGGTCGGTTTAGGCTAGAACGAACCTCACTTTGTAAGAACTGATATTTTAAAGTTCCCTCAATGGCCCAAATTTCTCTGTTTAAGCCCGTCTTCCAAATAAAGTCTAAACCGTAATTATGCACGGTTTTTAAATTTAAAGGTCGCCAAATGTTGTTCTGTGGAACCCATTGAATCCAATTGTCCACCCACATATAGTAGCTGTGCAATTCCCAGAGCATGCTAAATGCAGATTTATTCAATTGGTAATCAAAACCTAGGTTTAATTGGTAGCTTTCCTCCGGTTCCAAATCAGGATTGCCAAGCTCTTGCCAATATATATCGTTTAAGCCGGGCACGCGGTAATTGCGGCTAATGCTTAAGTGCTGGCTAAAATTTGGAACTTTTATAAAATAGGGATACCAGGTAAAGCTCCCCGTTAGGGGTGCCCAGTCTCGGTCAATAATTTCGGAGCGCAATTGGAGCTTTGCTGAGTTATGATTACCCAAATCAAATCCCATATTGCCATACAAGGCATTTTGCCATCGTTTTTCGGTTTGAAGGTAATTATCGGATTGTACCTGATCCATGCGCCCCTGCCAGGCGATTTCTCCATTAAACCAATTATCCTCCATAGTTTTTAATCGCAATTGCCCTTGAAAGGATTGGAAATCATTGCGATCTATTTCATCCTGGAGCGCAATCTGAAAACGATTGGAGGAGGCCACCATGCCCAATTGACTTTGAAAGATGAATTTTTGATCCTTAAAATGCCTTTGATATTCATTATTCCAAAAGACATTTTCATCGGTCATGCGATCGAACAAGGCATTCTGACTGAGCTGTATCCTCGGCAGAGAACGTTCGGTGCGGCTGTACCAAACATTAGTATTTA
This sequence comes from Bacteroidota bacterium, assembly GCA_024742495.1. Classification (GTDB taxonomy): domain Bacteria; phylum Bacteroidota; class Bacteroidia; order Flavobacteriales; family Schleiferiaceae; genus Croceimicrobium. The sequence goes on along the minus strand of JANSYJ010000006.1, from coordinate 173,198 downwards.
AAAAGGAATAGCCGTTAATGCGGTAGTTTAAACTTTGCTGGGCATGAAATTGATCAAAGTCGGCATTTTCCTGGCTGCGCAAGCGCTGATTTTCGCCCGGTAGGCGATACTGAAAATCATTGTTGATACCACTATAGGACATACTGCTTTGAGCCCTAAGTTTCCCATTGCCATAAGCCGCCCATCCTTGATATTCTTGGCGACCAAAGCTTCCTCTGCCTAAGCTCAAGAAGGCTTTCCTTTTGCCGCGCCCTTCCCATTGGGTATTTAGGTTTAAAGCCGCCCCAATACTTCCAGAACCTAAGGGAAGAGAACCTGCGCCATAATCAATTTCTAAACTTTCCCAAGGCTTGCTTTGCAATAAGGAGAGGTCGATTAAGGCTAAATTTGGTGGGGTAATATCCAAGCCATTCCAGTACACTTTACTCTGACTGGAAGAGGTGCCACGTACGCTTAAAGTAGCCACGCCATTTGATCCATTAGAGCGCACAAAAAGGGCGCTGTTCTGCTTTAATCCTTCTGCAAGGTTTAAGGCTTGAAAGGATCGAGCATCAATATCTTCCTCGATACGATGGCCGCGAGCACCTTCAATTCGTTGGAATTCTAAGTTTACTTCTTCCAGCACCGTAAGCATACTATCGCTAAACCAAAGCCAATTGCTATCTATTGGTTCAGTTCCTAGGCTATCTTTTTGGGCGCCTAAATAAAGGCTGGGAATTAAGAGTAATATGGTGGCGAGAATCCTCAAGGTAAAACTTGAATTTTCTGAAAGCTCGAATGACCATCCTCAAAGTTGGCTTGAAGCAGATAAATGCCAGCTGGCGTATCATCTAAATTGAGCTTTTCCCAGCGGGCAGTCTTTAGGAGATGTCCATTTAAACTAAAGAGCTCTAGCTTAATGGCAGATGGAACTCCTACCGAAAGACGGGCAGGGTTGGGGTAAGCCTTTTCTAAGGAATAATCCTGTTCTTTTAAGTTTAGGCTATTTGGACTAAGAAAAGCTAAAGCATCTAAATCAAAACCACCTGAGGCAAAGGCGGTAGGATAGGGCTCATTGATAATCGCTCCCCGAGAATCTCGTCCCGCTAGCTTGGGATCTATCGTCCCAATAGCATCTACAATTCGAATGTAGTAGATGCTATCAATTTGGGGGATGTCAGCAAGATCAAAGGGAACGCCAAAATCCAGGCGGTATTTGCCCGCAAGATTATGTACTTGGCTGGCTTCACTAGAACCAAAAGCCCCGGTTTGCACCACGGTATCTATAAGGCTAATGGCGGGAAAACGATGAAAATTAATTCCATCTTGACTCACTTCCACAAAAGCGAATTCTAAGAAGACATCGCTAAAGCTATTTTCGAAAATGGCAAACTCAGCCCCAGCTTGATCCCAAATTGGCGTTTTTAAAATATAGGTGGCTAGTCCACTATCACCCAAGCTAATCACTTGGCCATTGGCGGGCCCTAATGGATTGAGGGAATCGCCAAAGCTGGCAAAACCTAAGGTCTTTTGCGCAATATCCAAATAACCTCTCTGCACGCTAATGGAATCGGCCCAAGCCCTAATTAAGGAGCTGTCTTTGTGAATAGCCCTCGAATTAGCTTGTCCAGCGGCAGGGGCATATGGACCAGTAGATTGCGCTAACAATCCAGCACTGAATAGTGTCAATATTAAAAGAAGCCATCGCATTAAAGCAGGCTAATAACTTTACTTTCAGATCCCACTTTTAGGACATACCAACCGCGTTTCCAGCTCAATACATCTATCCTGTGTTTTTCATTGGCTTTCGCCTGATAAATAACTTGCCCTTGCATATTTATGACTTCGATGGCTTGGTCACCTTCGAACTGGAGCATAATGTAATCGCTACTTGGATTCGGATAAACTTCAATAGAACTCAAAGCGGTGTTTTGTAATCCGATGGCATTAAAGCTTGCAGGAACGCGCGGCCTCAACGCCGGCGTAAAATCGGTGTAGCTACAGCCGAATATTTCATTGGCTTTTACATAGGTGCTAATTCCCGCATTCATATACCAATTACCCACATTGCTTCCGCTCCAGGTACTCCAAAAATTGGGCTGTCCGCCAATTCCCGACCAATTGTTATAGGTGATGTCATTTAGGAAGGCCTGCGCATTAACGCTCAAACCGGCTAGGTTTTGATCTAAATCGCTTAAGACTTGGGAGGCTTGTATGGAATCATTGAAAAGGTAACCGAATACTATTCTTCCGCTGTCTGCATTAAATTGAAAATCAATGAATAAAGCCATGGAGTCGCTACCTGTTCCCAGCCATTGATCAAGCATTGAAAAGTCGAAAGTTTGAGGATTAAAAGCAGGAATAGGCAAGCCAGGCTTTAGGGCTGGGGTAAAATCGGTATAGCTTAAGGCAAACCATTCTCCGTCCACTAGGGCGGTGCTAATGCCTGAATTCATCGCTAGGCTTGCGGTATCGGCACCACTCCAGGTGCTCCAATAGTCGGGCATCCCAGCTAGTCCTTCATGTTGACCATAAATGACATCGTTTAAAAAGCCTCCCGCGATATTTACTTGAAAGTTTAGATCTGCCGCCGCAATAGCATTAAGTAGGTCTTCACCCGTTTCCCCAGTATTATAGGCATAGCCCCAAACATAAGAGGAGTCGCCACTTCCATCATTAAAATCTACCACCAACAAAGTGCTATCGCTGCCATTGCCGGTCCAAAATTGAACATCTGAAAAGTTAAACTGAGCAGTAAGGGGCCTGACCATAATGGTTGAGATCAATAGCCCGAGGAATAATTGCTTTTTCATGTTTACATGAATTAAATGGTTGAACAAAAATTCCAGGGAAAAGGTAAAGCACAAAAATTCGGAGAACCGATTTCGGAGCTTAATGCTTTTATCCTGAAAGCGTTAAGTAAATGGCTATTGGCAGGTCTTCTGACTTATCTCACTTTTAAGGCCTTCCCGCAATAGGCAGTGGCATTGTCTTAAAAGCATTGAGAATTACAGCTTCAGGAAAAGTCCCGGATTTACACCGGCTTCCCTTTTAATTCCTCAAAATCCATAAAATAGATTCTGAAGAAACCAAAAGCAGGGCAAAAGTAATTTAATTATTGGAGCTTTTTTATTAATCCCGTAACAACTCCCCAAATTCGGAAGTCCATAAAAGGCGTGATTCGCAGTGGCTCGAAATCAGGGTTTTCAGGTTGAAGGTAATGACCATCTGATTTCTTGAGTAATCGCTTAACCGTGTAATCGCCGTTAATTACCGCGAGAATGATTTGGCCATCTTTAGCTTCAAGATCCTTATCGACAATTAGTAGATCACCATCGTCAATACCCGCGCCAACCATGGATTGTCCACTTACGCGTACACAAAAAGTCGCTTTCGGGTTTTTAACCAGTTCTTGCGAGATATTAATGCTATCGGGGAAGTATTCTTGCACATAAGAAGGGGTGCCGGCGGCTACGCCAACGTCAAAGAATGGGATGGCAATACCTCCGCTATGCTCAAGATTGTAAATGCTTACGGCCATAGTTTAAGAATGAGCTTCAAGGTAGGGCATAGCTAATCTTGAAATGCTTTTCGGCCTGGAGCTTTTGCACTCTACTGTGTTAATAAGCTCGCCAAAGCGTCTAAATCCTGCGGATAGATTTGTTCCAAGACTTCCACATAAGGCCTTTGATGATAGAACCCTAAATCATAGGAAGCTCTTGCTTTCTCTAAACTTTCTCGTGCGGCTTTTAGCTGATTTTTTTGATGGTATATAAGTGCTTGCTGATAATGTGCGTCTGCCAGATCCGGATAAAGGGCGAATATGGCATTCAGCTCATTTTGCATCGCCATTTCTTCGCCCAGAGCTTTATGGCAAAAGAAGAGGTATAAATGAGCGTAAACGTCTACCCATTCCGCGCCAACTTCAGTGCTGATTCGCTCAATATACTTGCGTAGATAGTCTTTGGAATTTTGATAATCATTAAGTCCATAATAGGCGATACCCCGCATATAGTCATGATCTTGGGCCTGAGAATTACCAATGCTACCAATGATGGAATCCATTTGATCGAAATCAGCAATAGCTCTCGGGTAATCGCGGTAGAAATAAAGGTAGAGATAGCCTCGAAATCCCATCCATGGATCTGGTTTAAGCTCCGCCGCCTTACCGTACCAATAGTACATTTCATCTGCTAGGCTTCGCTTCACTCTGGAGGTGCCCATTTCTCGCCAGAAATCACCATTGCTAGAATCTAAGGCCAAGGCTTCCAAAGCGTGGAACTGTTCTGGGACCGTGCCTTGATAATGATAACTTACACCATTGCGCACCGATTCGGCCAGGGCTGGCTTTTCTTCGGCGCTAAATTCTTTTTGATACCAATTGTGCTTCTCGGTACAAGAAGCTAAAAATAATAGGCTAAGGCAAAACGTCGATAATCGCAGCATTCTTAATTTTTAAAGTGATGTAGGCATAGGAATCGCGCGCTTCGTTGCGGATAATGGTGGGCTGCCAAGTTTTTAAACCGTTTAATACCGTGAAAACTTTTTCAACCGTTTCCTTGGGGACTTCTTGTTTTTGGTAATCAAAGGTATAGGAGTCGCATACAAATCGACCTGCTTTTCCTTCGCAAGAAATAACAAATCGGAAGGTCAGTAATCCTTGAAATTCATTGAAATTATAGTCACTTAGTTCCTTTTTAATTCTGGCGAGCATAACTTTCTTTCCCTCGGCAAAACCGGCATCGGGATCACCATTGTAGTAGTCGGCTATTTCTTTTTCCGGACCACATAGTTTAAAGCCAGGATCTCCACCGATGGCCTCATCTGGATTTATATAGGCTACTCTTTTTTCTTTATGGTCGGCCTTTTTCTCGAATTCCGCCAGGGGCATTTGCTCTATGAGCTCTGTCTCGTAAATGCCATTGGTACTTTGTTCCCAACTGTAATAAAAGCCTAATCCTTTGAGGTAAACTTCCCTGGCCTGCCAATCATTTAAAGTGCTGTCGGATTCTAGGTTTCGATAGGATCGATTAAAGGCGAAAGATTGGCCGCTTCTTCCATCTACGAGTGTATCTACTCTTTTATACTGATGACTGATGTATTGATGCTCTTGCTCCTGATAGCGGTAGTTTTCCTTGTAAAAAGAGCTGGTAGTATCGGCAAAGTTTTTCATGATCCCAGCTTCTATTTCCACGTCCAAGGTATCACTGCCGTTTATATACCAGGCCGAATCCAGATGTAAGCCAGCACCTTGGATATGGTAGTATTGCCAACCTCTCAATTCAAAGCCAGCATTGTAATGCTTGATGAGGATGAGTTCATCAGCTAAAAGCTGGTAGGAGGCATAACTAATGCGGGTCATCGATTCTCGATCTTTATCATAAGGTCGAAAGTGGTTGTAGAACTTATTGGCAAAGCCATCTTTAAAAACCGACTGGGGAGGAAAATGGGAAAGCACCGGATCGTGTTCCATTTGACAAGCTAACAAACTCAGACTGCAGAGGACTAGGATGATTCTTCTCATGGCTTGGGGAAGGTAGTGATTGTTTGGTTTTAAATCTTAAAAAACCTAGTCACAAGGACCTTGCCTAATTTTAATAAACACGAAAATAAATCTATAAACTTTATTTAAAGGCGATGCAGCCCAGCGTGTTTTATGGGAATTAAAAATGCTAATTCCGTGGATTAATTGAAGCTTAAAAGGAGGGAAATTCTAATTTGAGAATTGATCCCATGATTAAGGATCGTCAATGTTTTATTTCAACTCATGCTTTAGAGCTCTAAGAGCCATTGCTTCCTCTTCGCTAAAAGCTTTGTTCCGGGTGCATTTAAAAGTCCAAAAAGTACCTGCTTTTTCCAGCCTATTACCGGGGCTAATAAATTCATAGGCTCCCGTTTCAATATAAGCGTATATGAGGTAGTCACCGCCAGGCTTAAGGGAAGTTGCTCCGCAGGAAGCGGGCGTTCGAGTAGTGTAAATGCTTAGGGTATCAATTAAATCTTCTCCCTTATAAACCGATTTAACAAGCACCTTCAACTCTATGATAAACTTGGTATCTAATTGTGGGAGCCGAATTTTATCACCCTGTAGTTTCTTCCGCAATTCACGGGCTTTAGCGGGGTCCATAGCATCGGCATTGGAAACGTATTCTGAGGAAATGATTTTAGCACGAATAATAATTTCAGCTTTTTCATAGGATTCTTCAATGGGCAGGGGATCAGCACAATTGCAAGCTTTTAAATTGAAGTTTAAGCTGTTAAAGTAAACTAGAAATAGCAAGGAGAGTAAATGCTTCATCGTATAGCTTTTGGCGCTAAAATATACTCTCGAAATTTAATGGACATCAGAATTAAAGAATAAATGCCGCTAGATTCAAACTTGATGAAGCCAAGCAGGCAATACCCAATGCTTTAAATGGCATCTAGCCTAGGGATTCAAGTCTAAGGCTTTACTAAAAAGTGGAATGCCTTAGATGATCTTCTTAATTACCCTTAATTTATGAGTATGACCTCTTTCTTCATGGTTAAAGATGCCGCTTTGATCTAGTCGGTCTAAGCGCACTTTGCCACTGGCGTGAAGGATGTAATTGTCTTTGAGAATAATTCCCACATGTACAATTCGACCTTCATTATTATCGAAAAAAGCCAGATCGCCGGGTTCCGATTCTTCAATAAAGCTTAGGGTCTCGCCGAGTTCAGCCTGTTGCCAGGCATCACGCGGAATTTGATGTCCTGCGATACGATAAACCATCTGCGTAAAGCCAGAGCAATCTATTCCGGCGGGAGTTCTGCCGCCCCAGAGGTAGGGGGCGTGTAAATAAGAAAAGGCGGTCTCAATAAGTTCTACTCGACTTTGCCTTTGGGAAATGGCTTGGCCATTAAAGTGATAGCTTTGATTGGCAATGGTAAAGTTTTGCTCCTTATCGAGGTTTGGAAGGTAGGAACCCAAAAAGATGGGGAAGTAGCTTCCACCATCTTTCTGAGTAACAATTTCAATTAGATCTGAGGCAATAGAAAGCTTGGCATCTTTGCGGTATTCCGTTTCGGCTTCGTCAATTAAGCTAGCTTGCTTGCGGTCGATCCAACCTTCATAACGATCGTGATGCAATCGAATGCGCAACCATTTTTTACGCTGTTCGAGTACGTCATAACTTTCCCCAAAAATCACTTGATTAACCATTTCCGAGGGATCGGAGGGTTCCAAGCGCATGGGTATGGCGCTTAACTTACAAATGCCTCTAACCATGAATTTAGGCCATGTTTTCGATTACCATCGCTGATGCGCCACCGCCACCATTACAAATACCGGCTGCTCCATATTTACCCTGGTTTTGCTTTAAAACATTAATAAGGGTAATAATGATACGTGCTCCAGAAGCTCCTAGTGGATGCCCCATTGAAACCGCACCACCATTGATGTTTGTTTTGGCAGCATCAATCTCTAAAATTTTAATATTGGCCAAACCAACTACCGAGAAAGCTTCATTTAATTCGAAGGCATCTACCTGATCTTTATCAATACCAGCTTTAGCTAATGCCTTTGGCAATGCCTTAGCAGGGGCAGTAGTAAACCATTCTGGTTCATGCGCTGCATCGGCATAAGAACTAACTTTTGCTAATGGGCTAAGACCTAAGGCAGCGGCTTTTTCGGCCGACATTAATACTAGGGCCGCAGCGCCATCATTAATATTAGAAGCATTGGCCGCAGTAACGGTTCCATCTTTGTCGAAAACCGGACGTAGAGCAGGGACCTTTGCGTGATTCACTTTAAAGACATCCTCATCCTGATTTACCATAATCGGATCTCCTTTGCGCTGAGGAACAGGAACGGGAATTACTTCATCGGCAAAACGACCATTTTCCCAAGAGTCGGCGCTACGACGGTAGCTTTCCAAGGCAAAATTATCTTGCTCCTCGCGACTGAAGTTCATGTCTTTTGCACAAAGTTCGGCGCAATTTCCCATGTGTACCTTATTGTAAATATCAATGAGGCCATCACGGAGTAAACCGTCTTTAGCTTTAATATCGCCTAGCTTGGTACCATTGCGAGCCTCTAAATAATGAGGAACATTACTCATGCTTTCCATACCACCGGCTACAACCACATCGGCATCACCAGCTTTAATGGCTTGGGCGGCTTGCATAATGGCCTTCATGCCCGATGAGCATACTTTATTAATAGTAGTGCAGGGTACGGTATTAGGGATACCAGCGCCCATGGCAGCTTGGCGAGCGGGAGCCTGACCAACATTGGCCTGTAGCACATTGCCCATCAATACTTCCTCAACTTCAGAAGCATCAAGATTAATTTTGTCTAAAGCACCTTTAATGGCAATAGATCCTAATTCTGTTGCAGATAAGGATGAAAGGCTTCCTAAGAAACCGCCAATAGGGGTGCGTACCGCTGAAACAATTACAACGTCTTTCATGAGAGGTGATTATTAAAAGGTTTAATGGAAAAACCGCCGTTTTCGCAGATTTGAGAGTAATGTGGATAAGTCAACACGAGCTTCGAGAACATGCGGAATTCTAAGATTTATCTTTACTTAGCAATGTCGGCGAAATTACGTAAAATAAGCCGTTCAATTAGACTCGGGTTCATGCGAAAGCTATTGCTGTTCATTCAAAACTATCAGACGCAGATTTCTACTGCTCTATTATTTCTAGGTGCCTTAAGCTTAGTGGTTTACCTGAGTCCTCGGGAAGCTAAATTTAAATATGAGTTTCAAAAGGCTAAACCTTGGCAGCATGAGGATTTGTTAGCGCCTTTTGATTTTGCCATTCAAAAAAGTGAAACCGATATTGCCGAAGAGCGCCAAAGCTTAGCCGCTCAAAAAACTATTTTCCTAAAATTTGATGCTGAGGCCGAGCAGGAAGCCTATGCCAAATACAGCAGTGAGTTCGAAAGTGCTTGGCTATCGGCTCTCAGGAATAACCGCTTTGAATTTATCCTGACCGAAGGGGATACCAATTTCTGGAAGAACAACTTAATGGAGGCAGGCTTATCTACCCTCGAAGCCTTGTTTAAAAGAGGTTTGATTCAACCCATTGGAGACCAAGATTTATTGGATAGTTATGGCGAAATACTGCTGCTCCGCGGTCAAATCAGCGAAAGCGCCGAGTTAGACCAATTCTTTACTATTAATGAAGCGGATGAAGAAGCGCGTAATCGATTAAAGGATCGATACCCTTCTACGGTAAGTAATTTTTTAGCGGCTCGAATCGCTTCGGGCTTGCGGTATAATGTTTATCTCGACAAAGAAACTACCCAGAAATACCTCGATAATCAATTGAATGGAATTTTGCCAACCCGTGGGATGGTGGAAGAAGGAGAGTTGATTGTTGCTAAGGGAAACTTGGTGGATCCCAATCGCTATGAGAAGCTCCGTTCCTTACAAGAAGTATATGAAGGTAGTCTAAGTGGTGATCGCTCTTATTTCGGACTGCTATCGGGGCAAATCCTCTTGGCGGGAATTCTGTTTTTCGCCCTATTCGCATTTTTACGACAATTTGAAAGCCTGGTGCTAGAGGATATTGCCCGCCTAACCTTTATTCTATTGAATATCCTCATCATGGTAATGGCGGCATTTTTTATCGGTCGCTTTAGTGAGGAATACATTTTTCTAGTACCCTTTGCCATTTTACCGATGGTGATGCGATCCTTCTTCGATATACGATTAGCGCTTTTTGTGCATACCGTTACCATACTCCTCATAGGCTTTCAAGTGCCCAACAGCTTCCAGTTTACCTTCCTTCAGTTTATAGCGGGGGTGTTTTCGGTATTGCTGGTCAACAATTTATACAAGCGACGTGATCTCTTTATTACCGCTGCAAAGATCACCGGAGTATATGCGGTTTCCTATTTCAGCTTAGCCATATTACAGGAAGGTAATTTGCAAGACATCAACTATATGGTCTTCCTGTTTTTTGTAGTGAACGGTTTGCTAACCTTGGTTTCGTTTCCACTCATTTATTTTCAGGAACGCTTGTTTGGTTTAGTCTCGGAAATTTCACTTTTAGAATTGAGCGATACCAACAATCCTCTATTGCGACAATTAGCCGAAACAGCACCGGGTACCTTTCAGCATGTATTGCAGGTGGCAAATCTTACCGAAAATGCCAGCTTAGCTATTGGTGGCAATGCACTTTTAGCCCGCACCGGAGCGCTGTACCATGATATCGGTAAAATGCAAAGTCCGATGTATTTCATCGAAAATCAGAGTACAGGCATAAACCCGCATGATGAGCTGAGTTTTGAGGAAAGCGCCGAGATTATCATTGGTCATGTTACCGCCGGTATTCAGATGGCGAAAAAGCATAAACTCCCCGATACGCTCATTGATTTTATTCGAACCCATCATGGGACATCAATGGTGATGTATTTTTACCGCCAGTACATCAAAGACTTTCCTGAAGATGAAATGGCCTTGGATAAGTTCACCTATCCCGGTCCTAAACCTTTTAGCAAGGAAACGGCGGTTTTAATGATGGCGGATACGGTAGAAGCTGCTTCTCGAAGTATTGAAAATCCCGACCATGATAAACTGGATAGCTTGGTGGAAAAACTCATCGATTCCCAAATTGCCGCTGGTCAGTTTGAAAATGCCCCCATCACCTTAAAGGAGATACGCACGGTAAAAAAGATCTTTAAAAAGATGCTGATGAATATTTACCACGTGCGCATTAAATACCCGGACTAGGGATTAAAAACCGACTGCACCGGCAGGGCGCGATTATTAAAATTAAACAAGGCTTGATTTTCAAAAGGAGAGGCATCGCTGGCTTGAGCTCCTTTCCAAGCCACTAATTCTCCACCCCAGTAGCCAAAGCCAAGGCCTTTGGGATTAGCTTCAACAATACGGCGTATTTCCTTTATGAAATTTGCCTGACCAGCAGGACTGGCTGGGAAGCCGGGAATTAATTGATCTTCAAGGCCAACAATGTTATTGGTCCAATCATTCCAGTCTAAGGTAAAAGGGTAGGCGGTTTCAGCGATCATTAGCGACTGCCTATATTTAGCGCCCAAGGCATCGAGGGTATTCTCAAGTTCCAATAAAGATTTACCATGCCAAATGGGATAATAGGAGAGGCCGATAATATCGAAATCGAATTCGGCTAAGTCTTCAAAAAAGTCGAGCGCGCCCTGATTAATACCAGCATAATGAAGCATGATTTCACCGCTACTGTGTGCTGCTCGAGCCGCTAAAATAGCGGTGTCTAACAAAGTCTTGAAACTAGCTGGCTGCTGCCATCTATCCCCATAGGGCCATAGAAAACCGGCATTGATCTCATTACCAATTTGAATAATATCGGGTTTTAAGAGACGGCTAACCCGGTAAACGTAATGGTAGAGGCTATCCTGTAAAGTTGATAGGGGCAAATTATTCCAAGCTGCAGGAATTTGCTGCTGCCCGGGATCTGCCCAGGTGTCGGATAGATGCAGGCAAAGCCAAAGCTTTAATCCTCTTGCTTTTAAAACGCGACTAAAACTATCCACTTCGGCCAGGGAATGATGGCGTCCATCCGGCTGATGCCATAAGCGCAAACGAACGGTATTGAGGCCTTCACTTTGTAGGATGTCTAAAAAGTTGGCCGCTATACTATCTTGATTGAAGAATTCTAATTGGGCCAGCTCAATTTCCGGCCAAGCGGATAAATCGGCCGCCCGATAGAATATTGCTTCCTGCGGCGGACTAGGCTCCTTCGCTGGTTTTTTACAGGCACAGATTGAAAGTAAAAGAATGAAAAAAAAAAACTTCCCGAAGGAAGCTTTTTTCATTTTAGTCCTCATCATTATCAGAGTCATCCTCATCTGTTTCTGAATCCATTTCATCCTCCATATCATCTTCGCCACCGGAAAATTTCACCGAACCGAAAATGGTCTCAAAATCAGAATCTACCGAAAAATCATCATCGTGCTCAGCCATATCGAAACGCTCGGCATAATAGGCCTTGTAGCGATTTAACCAAGATTCATTATCGCTAATTACCAAAAGAGTATCTCTTTTCTCACTGGCGAGAAGCCCAAGGGAATCGCCTTTTGTTTCCCAGATGTATTTACTTGGTAGCAAAGGGATTTTGGCAATAAAGCGATGGTCGGTTTTTATTAAGCTTCTTCGTGGTTTTAGCTCAAGGCACTTCATGTAGGAGGTGTTTTAGGATTAGTTCAAATTATAATGCCCTAGGAATTATTCTCCTCGGCATCTTTGATGATGAAAATATAATTGCTTTTACAGGAAATCAGGTAAATCTAAAACTAGAATTTTTTAGTTCGTCGAATATATTAAATCTTAAGGATGCTATACTCCTGGCCATTCACCCGTATGAGGTAATTCCCGGCAGGAAATCGCTCCATGGAAATACTAATTTCGGATTGATCTTTAAACTGCTTATCCAGTCGCGTTCTGCCAGCAGGGGTAATAATTTCCACCCGCCAGTTTATCGGTCCTTTCTGACTTTCTAATTTTAAGCTGTCCTTAACGGGATTAGGGAAAACTTTAATGGCTTCTGACTCAGACTTAATAATCTCTAAATCCAAACTTTCCTTGGAGTTGGCCAGCACATAATCACCACTTAAAAGTGGATTAAGAATAAAGCTTCCAATTCTGGAGTTTGGACTGCTGGCTTGCTTTTGCTGATGGGGATATAGCACCCACTGTTTAGCACCTTTTTCGCGGTAAAGCACCACCAAGCTGTCGTTTCCATTTTGCAGTAAATCTTGATCCATTCCGCGATTACTGCCATTAAAAGCCAATTCTGCCTTCATAGTGCTTTGCTGAAAATGCAATTGATGAACGGTGAAATAATGGTTTTTACCCAGCTTAAAATCGAAAGGATTGGCACTGTCTTTTTGAGCGCTAACCAAATGCTGTTGCACAATTACGGAACCGGTATCTTGAAAATTTTCCGTGCTAATAGTCATCCCACCGTAGGGAGCGCTTTGGCTGCCCGCCTGATTAAAATGCAAATGATCGCCACCAGTAGCGGTAAGCAAAGAGCCACTGTAATTGGCGACTACCGCAACCGGTTTAAAGGGAAGTAATAATCCCGAATGCTGACTAATTTCGCCGCTATGCTTAAAGTTCATGGTCACAGAAGTACCATCATCCTTAAAGAAGGTGACATCTACGGGCACGTTTTCGAAAAAGTCAGGAGCAGCATAGGTCCTTTGTTTTAGCGTGATATTTACCCTTTGCAGTAAATCGGCATAAGACCAATCTTCTACCGAAAATTGCGGGTATCCGGGCTGAAAAACCCAATCTTGCCAAAAGTCCTGTAAATCTGCGTTTCCGCTGATCCGAATCATTTCATCTCTAAAATCGGCACTATTTAAATTGCCATAAGCATGATCAATAAAGAGTTGCTTTATGGAATTAAAGAATAAACTGTCTCCCAAATAATGCCGCATATTATGACCAACCATTGCTCCTTTTTGGTAGGTGTGATAACCGTAAACATATTCATGAGGCATGCCATAGAGGGGTCGATGAAGATCGCCGTCACGACTGGCGGCATAGAGCAAAACATTCCAGGCATTATCGCGGACAATTTCTAAATACTTGGCGCGAGAATAAACCTGCTCACTGTAGAGGTGGGAACTAAATTCGGCCATTCCCTCATTGATCCACATATCCTCAGCTGTTTCACAAGTGATTAAATTGCCGAACCAATGATGCGCCAGTTCGTGGGCCATAATATCTTCACCGGAAAGATTTCCATTGATGAGATTTAAGGGATAACTAATGCTGGTAGCGTGTTCCATAGCCCCCACCGTGGTGGCGGCATAGCCAACCCGTGGCCATTGATAGGGTCCAAAATAATGTTCTAAAGCATGAAAGGTGGGCTTGAGATTTACAAAGGAGCCTTTTAAGTCATTGGTATCTGCAGCCTTTGCCGCTAAAAGAATATCAATCGGACCATTAAGCCCGAGCACCGTGTCGCTTAAGAATTGATAGTTAGCGAGGGCAAAACTTATGAGGTAGGTGGGAATTGGCTCATTTAAGCGGGCCGTACTCATGATGCTATCACCAGAACTCTGTCGCGTAATTTCATCACCACTTAAAAGAGGACGCAAGGGACTTTTACTTAGCACCCTTAGTTGATAAGAAGATTTCTCCACGAAATTATCGTAGCAAGGAAACCAAGCGCGACCATAGGTATGCGGATTTGATCCAAAGCCAACTCCTAGATTGTAATAATAACCTTGAGCGGCGTGAAAACCTCCCCAGTTTAAAGGATCTCCTTGGGGATAGCCGCTGTAATAAACCCAAACGGAAACAGTATCGCCAATATTTAGATTTTGGTTGAAATCAATCTGTAAAAGGGAATCATTAATATGACTGTGGCTGCCACTTATTCCGGGATAGCTAATCGAATCGACTTGAAGCTTCCAAAGGTCTAAGTTCAATCTATTTACGCCATTAAGCTTAGGGCTAATCTTGATGCGCGCTTCGGCCTTAAACTCTTGTTGAGCAATTCCATATAAATTTAAAAAGATGTCGTAATCCAAAATGTCAAAGGTGTCGCTCTTTGCATTGTTGTTAATATTGGGCACCGAAGCTATATGAGCTGCATGCTTGGTATCCATGCAGTTAAATTGAGCTTTTGTTATAAATGGCGACACTAATACCAGCGCGCTAAATAGGAGCTTTCGCATAAAGGGAAATTTGGTCTTCGAATATAAGAAGCTTTGCGACGAATGCCGCTTTCCCTTGGCGAAAGCTTAGCGGCTATTTAAGTTATGATGAAATCTAGGATAGACATATCTAGGCTTATTAGTAGGGCGCGATCTAATGATAATTTAAGCATCTTTACCATTCAAAGACGGTCATGACGAAGCCTTTAAGAGCAGTTGCTATTCCAGAAGTTTTAATTGTACTGCTTCCCCTTTGTTTAATTTTCACCCATGATAGCAATGCCTTGGATCCGGCTTTGAATCCGAGGTTAATGGTATTAAGCCTATTTCTAATGCCTATCATGCTCTTCCTTTGGAGGCGGCCTCAATTTAGGGCCAGCTTGGGCAGTTTACCTTCAATTTTATGGGCACTCTTTATTTTAATTGAAAGTATTTCATGGCTGCTACATGGTTGTGGACTGGAAGGCTTAATACTGCTGTTTAAAGATTTTACTTTTTATCTATTAATGCTGGCTGTTGGCAGCATGAACTGGAAGCACTTAAATATTGAAATCCTTTCTTGGTCGGCATTGCTAGGCATCCTGCTCATAATGGGCTTTGTAATTTTCGAGGATTTGGATGGGAGTTTCTTCAATCCATTCGGCGATTTCCCCTTCACCGATTTAAAGGGAAGGATGGCCCATCACAATTTGCTAGCCTCGGCATTAGCTCTTCTTATTCCCCTGAGTTTATTAAGTCCCAAGGCCCGCATTCGGTATCCGGCATTATTAGTCTTTGTATCGAATTTAATTTTAATCTATGGCACTCGTTCGCGATCGGCACAATTGGCGGTGCTTGCCGCCGGAGGGCTGTTCGTGCTTCTTCATTTATTGCGCGCTAAAATTTCGAGATGGAGGCTTCCGAAAAAGACTATTCCCATCGTTTTGGCTTTAGTATTGCTGCCGCTTCTTTTGGTGCAGTACCGCTACCTTTTAAGCAAAACAGGGGAGGGCAAGGCCTTGCAAAGCAATTTGCTAGAAACCCATGGAAACGATAAAAGCTTTTCTACTGGGGAGCGCTTAAAAATGTGGGATTACACCATTGCCATGATTCAGGATCATGGTTTACTTGGCTTGGGTCCGGGTGAATGGAGTCGCGAGTTTCCCCTATATGGTTCGGAGGTTTATCGGGCGCGGCAAGGGATCGTGCAGTTTCAAAGGCCGCATAATGATTATCTCTGGATTTGGGCGGAATCAGGAGTTTTTGCCCTGCTCTGTTATTTGGGCTTTATAATATCAATTTTCGCGCTGGGTTTTAAAGGAATGGGAAAGGAGAGAAGCTCTTTTTCCCCATTACTATTGGGTGGCATAACGGTCTTTTTAGTAGTGTCGATGTTTAGCTTTCCGCGCGAGCGAATTTTTCATCAGAGCCTTTTATTCATTTTGGCTGGCCTGCTGCTTTCGTCCAATAATCTTCGCCATCAAAAAACACTTTCTACTGGCCCTGGCCTTTTGTTTGGCCTTTTGGCGATGGCCTTATTGGGAACAAGTGCATTTGCTGCTTATGAAAGATGGAAAGGGGAGCGCATTACCCGGAGCATGATTGTAGCGCATGGCAGTGCGAATTGGCAGAAATTATTGGCGCTTAAGCAAAAAACCGATGATTTGACATTTTACCAAATTAGTCCAGTGGGAATGCCAATGGAGTTTTACAGTGGACTGGCCTATCTTAATTTAAAGAAGCTCGACCTGGCCAAGCGAGAGTATAGAATAGCCTATCAATTGCATCCCAATAACTTGCAGGTATGCAACAATTTGGCGAATACCTATACCTTACTGAATAATGTCGATTCTGCCTTGGTGCATTACCAAAAGGCGATTGAGATTTCTCCTTTTTATAAGGAGGGGATTTTAAACCTGGCCTCAAGTTTCTATAATCACGGAGAGACAGAAAAAGCCTATGCCTTATTGCGGGAGAAAGCGGCGGAGTTTGATCTCGATAAGACTTTGTATGAGCAATACCTAATAACCATAATTCGTGCTTGGGCTGGGGACAAGAGCATTGACCTAAACCCCATCAGCAATGAAAGACTTTTAAAGCTTCATTATATTTTGGCTTATGATATTCCCGAACAAGAATTCTGGCCCTTTATAATGGAGGAACTAAAGCAGATTAAAAAGGCCAATGCCATGGCCCAATAGCCAATAGGTTTTAAAAAAGATCATCTTCTACTCGCTCAAAACCAATGGCTAATAAAGGAGCAAGTATGGCAAAAAAGTGAAGCAAAAGGGCTGCTCAAAAAAGCTTACTTTGGCTAAATCTAAAACTCTGTAGTATGCTTAAAAATTTATTCACGGCTTTGGCCACTCTATTTAGCGTCTTTTCATTCGCTCAATCTTCTACCATTCAACCCAATACGGGTTCTCAGGGACAAACGCTTCCGATAATTATTTCTGGACAAAACGTTCAATTTCAATCCGGTTCACCTACGGTAAGCTTGCATTACAGTCAAGGTTCTGGAACAATTAGTCAGGGCACTATCACTGGCTTTAGCAATATTCAAGTCAATAGCCCATCCCAAATTTCGGGCACTTTAGTTATCCCAAGCAATGCCGCTAATGGAAGCTATAACCTTTTTGTAAATGCCGGTACTAGTACTTTCGACCTTTCCGCTTTTACGGTTCAGCCAGCTACAAGCAATAGCATCCAAATGATTCCTAATGGAATTAAGCCTGGCAATACGATCAGCGGCCTTTCGGTGAGCGTACCCGCTGCTTCTTTTAAAAATGCAATGTCGGGAATAGCCAAGGTTTGGTTAAGCAAAGGCAGTATTGTCTTAGATAATTTCACGAATATCTCGGTGCAAAGTGCAAGTAGTTTTACCGCCGATTTTTCTACGCCGGCTAATGTGTCACAAGGCATGTACGACATGAACGTTTATGAGAACAGCGGCGCTATGCATGTATTGGTTAATGCCTTTGAGATTGCTCCGGATGTTAGTCTTGCCGATCGTGAAATTTTACAGTATAGTTTTTATCCAAATCCTACTAGCGATATTCTTAAGGTAGAATTTAGTGGTGCGGATCAAGAAAGCACTTTTGAGATTTTAGATCTCAATGGTCGTTTAATTCAAAGCCATACGATTAGTGCTACCGAAGGGAAATTTAGTTTCTCAGTGGCTAGCTTAGCTAAGGGAATGTATCTCATACGCCTTAGAAATCAAGCGGAAGTGCTATCGGTTCAGAAGTGGCAAAAAGATTAGGAAGATTGTAATTACAATAGTCGATATTATTAAAGCCCGGATTTTCCGGGCTTTATTTTTTTACAACATTATAGATGCCTCTAAACGGCTTTGATTAGCCTAGTTGCGAATGATGGTTTCTTGCCAGTACTCCCCAGTTTCATTTAGAATTAAAAGGTGGTAAAAACCTTTTTCGGAAGGCAAGAGGCATTGGAAGTTTTGAGCGGGATTAATTTCATCCCAGGTTTTTAACAAGCGACCTTGGCTGTCTAAGAGACGGATATTGTATTTGGAGCTTTGATCCAGCTTTACATACACTAGTCCCGTACTAGGATTAGGCCAAATTTCAGGTTGAGCTAAGCTCCATTCGGGGAGGCTAATACTCTGGAGGAAAACACAGTTGCTGGTATCACTGCATTGGCCCTTATTTAGCGCCACGGCATAATGGCCAGATGGGGCATTAAAGAAGTTGGGATTAAAGCTTTGGGTATTTGCGCCGCTAATCGGCTGATAAGCCAAATCGCAATTAAGCCATTGATACTGTGCATTAGTCTGCAGGGCCGCCGCAGTAAAACCATTGGTAGCCACCCCCAAGTCTAAACTATCTATGCTAACACTAATCCAAAGTATGGAGTCGCAAGCTTTACTGCTGATTAAGGTATCGGTGTAAAAGCCACTTTGATAATAGCTTATTCCAGCCACAATAACCGAGTCACATCCATCTACACTAATGCTATCGCCACTACTTTGATATAGCGATAAATTTAAAACGTAAATGGAGTCACAAGCTTGGGAGCTGATGAGTGAATCGTAATAATAAGCACTTTGGAAATAAGTAGTTCCTCTCCAATGAAAGCTATCGCAGGCGCTTACTGCTAAGGTATCAGCGAAAGCTGCATTAATGCTAAGTTGAAGGGCATAGCTAGAGTCGCAGCCTTGAGCAGTTTGTAAACTATCCCAATAAAAACCACTTTGATAATAGCTATTGCCCCGCCAAAAGAAACTGTCGCAAGCACTTACCGTTAGGGTGCTGTCGAAGCTAGTACCTAGGTTAAGATCTAGGCTAAGAATAGAATCACAGCCATTTGGGCTTATGAGTATTTTTTGGTAAAAACCAGACTGGCTGTAATTTTGTCCTTGCCAAAAGTAGGAGTCGCAGGCATTAACCTGAATACTATCGTAAACGCTAGGGCAGGGGATGCTGCTGCCAAATTGCACTAGGATTCCATCTTGGTCGCCAAAGCTGCGGACTAAAGTAGTTTTGGCAGAATCGGGGTTAAAATCTACTGATCGTTCAAAATGTCCACCAACAATGGTTTTTCCATTGCGGTAATCCACGGAAAGACCAATATCCATACCGGTGCCATCCAGGGCAAAGGCTTCAATATAATTTCCAAGCGTATCTAAAACCTGCAAGTATATGGCATGTTGACCTAAGGAACTTACGATTAGGGAATCGGCTCCGGGGTTTAAATCAACGGTATTGTAGAAGTAACCGGTATGCAGCACCATGCTATCTACAACAGCAATGGCGCTGGGTTTATCGCCACCACTTCCTCCTATTTGTTTAACCCATCTAAATTGGCCTGAAGGATTTAGACTTAAAAGAAAAATATCGTTTTGACCTTGGCTGTTGAGCACCTGTTGTCCTGCGGAAGGATCAAAATCTTGGCTACCCGAAAAATTACCGGTTAAATAAAGGTTTTGGGCGGCATCTTCGGCCAGGCCATAACCGGCCTCAAAGGATTGTTGTCCATATACTTTCACCCATTGGTATTGGCCGGCACTATTGTATTTCGATAAAAAAACATCATTTCCTCCAGCTTGTGAGGTGTAGTTATCACTGGCCGAACCGGGATCAAAATCTACCGTATTGCGATAGGAGCCGGTGAGGTAAAAGTCGCCACTTTCCGAAGCTAGGCAAGAATAGCCATACTCATTACTAGGGCCATCTACAATTTGACTCCATTGATAGCTACCGGCGGTATCGTAAACGGCAATAAAGGCCGCGCGATTACTAACATTGGGAACGGAGCTTATTCCGTTAAAACTGATTGAACCTTGCATCCATCCCGAAAGGGCAATTTGACCTAAGCTATTGGTCGATAAGCCATAGGCGTATTCATTGCCTAAGCCTTGAATGTCTTTCGCCCAAATAAACTGCCCTTGACTATCATACTTAAGCAGAAAAACCGAGCTCTGCGATTGCGATACCAAACTATCTAGGCCACTTGCTCCGGGGAAGTAAAAACTATTTTGATAATGCCCAGCGATATAAACATTGCCAGCTATATCCTCTATAATACTAGTAGCTTCATCAAAGGAAGCACCGCCCATGTGCAAGGCCCAAGAAAAACTAAGATTGGCATCATACTTCGCGAAGTAAATATCTTGACTGCCCCTAGAAATAAAAGCAGTTGAGCCCGCGCCTGGATCCATATCAATAAGCCCCTCAAAAGATCCACAAAGTAAAACCGAACCGTCTTGCAGGTATTTGCTTTGGTATAAATAATCGTCACCGCCTTCGCGATCTTGACTAGCCCAAGCGGTATCAAATTGACTGCTTTGATAGGAAGCGAAAAAGGAATTGGAGTTTCCACTGCTGGGGCTGCTAAGGGTGAAGCCACCGCCAGTTGGATCAAAATCGGTGCTATTGTATAATGCGCCAACGCTCCAAATTTTAGCATTAGCATCCACCGCTACATCTAAAACGCGGCTAAAACTAGAACCAGCCATTTGAAAGGCTTGAAGGTAATTTCCATTATTATAATTGTAGCCCGCTAAAAAGCCATCGCCTCCCAAGGCGCTAAAAAGGGCACTTTGATTGGGGTCGGGATCAAAATCTACCGAATTAGCAAAATAGCCACCAATCCAAACTTCATTATTTCTAAGACTTAAGCCAGCTGCAACATCGGTGGAGCTTCCGCCTAAGATATTGGCCCATTGAAAATTAGCGGCACTATCCAAAGCCAATAAAAATACATCGGTGTTGAAATTGGTACCCGAAAAGGAAGGTTGAATACCGGCGGGGTCTAATTGAATATTGCTTCTAAAAGTTCCACTAATTAAAATGCGGTTATTGTTAGCAATTAGCAGGTTTGCGCCTAAGTCGGTAGAGCTCCCGGCCAGTTTTTCGGCCCAAAGCAGCTGTCGGCTGGGACTCAGTTTGGCAATAAATATATCATTGCCACCGCTGGAGCTTAAGCTGATGAGCGGGTTTAAGCTAAAGCTGATGGTACTGGTGTAATCGCCCATCAAATAATAGTTTCCGATCGAATCGATTTCCAGATCACGGGGATTATCGAACCCCAAGCCGTTAAAACTCTTTACCCAAATAAACTGACCATTACTAGCATCATAGCCGCCACAGAAAACATCGCCAGCTCCGGCTGATACCCGTAAAGAACTAGGGTCGGCAGCATCGAATAAAAGGCTATCGCCAAAAACACCAAAGACCACCAGCTCGCCAAGGCTATTAAATTCGAGGTCTATACCCGCGTCAATGCCAGTACCCGCAAGTCGTTGCGCCCAAATGAAATTTCCATTCCCGTCGAATTTGGAAATATAAGCATCGGCATCATTAGGACTAACACCACTTAGGCGCGCATTGGGATTAGCTTCATCAAAAATAATTTCTTGGATATAGGATCCCGTTATGAATATCTGATCCAGGCTATCCACCAGCAATCCGTAAATGTCAGCACTACGATCACTTCTAATCGGTTTTATCCAAATCAAATCTCCCTTGGGGCTGTAGCGTACTAAATAGGGTTCGCCGCTTTGTTCTAAACTAATCTGAAGATTGGCCTCCGTTAGCTTTGGGTCGAAATCAATTAAACCTTCAAACTGTCCGGCGACCAGCAAATCACCATTTTGAAAGAAGGCGATTTTTCGAGACTCGTCATCATCACCTTCACCATCGCCAAATTGCAAATGCTTGAGATAATCAAATTCTTGAGCTTGAAGAGTTAAACTGGTTACGAATAAAACTAAGAAGCTTAGGAAGCGCATGGATTATAGATTAAAGGCTTTTCTGTCTGACAATTTCATAAAGCATTGCTCCCGCCGCAACCGAAACATTGAGGGAACCCACCTTTCCGAGCATGGGTAATTTCACCACTTCATCAGAAGCCTTAAGCCGCTCTGGAGCCACACCTTTATCTTCTGAACCCATTATTAGGGCTAGAGGCCCAGTGAGTTTAGCATCATAGGCCAGCTTATCAGTTTTCTCACTACAAGATACCACCCGTATTCCGCTCATTTGTAGCCAAGTAAGGGTTTCGTTTAAATTAGATTCCTTGCAGATGGGTAAATGATTTAAAGCTCCGGCAGAGGCCTTCATGGCATCCATATTTAAAGCGGCAGAATTTCGCAGAGTGGTTACCAAAGCGTGCGCACCAACAGCATCCGCCGTACGGGCAATGGCGCCTAAATTGCGAACATCACTCACTCGGTCTAGGATCACCACCAGGGGATCTTCACCTTTCTCAAAGGTCCTTTGAATGATTTCTTTTAGGTCAACACTTTGCACCACGCTAAGGGTGGCCACAACGCCTTGATGGTTTTTACGGGTAAATTTATCGAGCCTACTTTTTGGCACCACCGTAAAGGGAAGTTTCTGCTCTTTTAGTATTCCCCATAGTTCCTTAAAGAGTTCTCCTTTAAGGTTTTTCTGAATATAAATCTTGTCGATTTCCTTGCCTGCCTCAATTGCTTCAAGCAGTGGTCTAATACCACATAGGTGTTCGGCTTCGGTATTGGAGTTGGTCATAATTATCTTGTTCGCGCCGAATGTCTTTCGAATTGTAGATATGCCCGCGGCGCCAAGCTTCTACTGCCTGACCCCAACCGTAGCGGTATTCGCTGGAACGATCTAGGGAGTAGTCATTATCTGTAAAGGGATTCTCGAGGTGAATAAAGTTGAAGTAATAGGAGAGGGCAGAACTCTCATTCCCGTAAACCCAGGCTTCACCGCTAGAAGAACGATAAACCGCATTTGGTGGACCGTAAATGATATATACTATTCCGCGGTCGGTTTTCCAGCCCTCCAGATAGGAGCTAAAATTGCGATTAGCGGCTTCCACTCTTTGGTAATAATTGGCCACTAAGTTTCGCGCTCTTTCGCTACTTCCTCCGCGACGGATCCAAAAATCATCGATCCATTTTTTCAGCTCTTCAGGTTTATCCATCAGCGCCTTCATTTCTTCGTATTCCTTTTGGGTGGTTAAATAACGCAAAGGCTCGGCCATTTTAACATGATCTCCAACCAAGGGAAAAGAAGGGTAATAACTGGCAATTGAAAAGCCTTTCCATTGGGAGGTATCCAAACGGAAATGGTAGAAGCCGGGCTCAGATAGTTTAATATTTTCTCCAGCGGGAACCAGAAAGGTGGTATCGGGATCTATATCAAAAGCTTCTTCTTCCTTAGTGGAGTAGGGTGGAAGGGCAAAAGGGAAATCGCGCCGGTAATGACTTACATACAATTTGCTGTTTGGTAAAAGGCTATGCTCTACTTGAAAGGCTAGGCCGGGTGGGATATGGTTTTTAAACAACTGCCTTCCTGTGCTGTCTTTCAATAAGAAGTAGGAGGAGGCATTATAGCTGCTATTGTCAATTTTAATAAAATTGGCTTGACTGCTGCCGCGATTGCGATCACTTACCTTTATGTAAAGCAATACTTGCGGAAGGTCATTGGGCATCTTTAAATTAAACTGCCCATTTAATATTTCGTTTTGAACTTTGCTTACGCGATGATCTAGTTGGATGATACCACTATCTAAAACGCTTGTGCTTTCTAAAGTTGGAAGCAAGCGGTATTCAATCTGTATTCGCGCTTCGTATTCCGAATTGTCGGTAGGCCTTGAGAAAAGGAAATCCCCAGTTTCTAATTTATAGTCAACTTGAAAGAGGGTATCACTGATTGGAACAATGTAAAACTTTGGTCTTAGGCCTACTTCCTGCTTATTATAGAGGTAGGATAAATTATTGGTTTGTAATCCCTCCGGGCCACGACATTGCCAAAGCGCAGAAAAGATTAAACCTAAGATTAGAATTTTACGCATGAAGCAAATTTAAATAATATCATTAGAGCTTTAGAAACGATTAACATAGGCAAGATGAATTTTACCGCTCCTAAAATCGTAAGTACTTTGATTGCTTTGTCCTACCGCTAGAAATAACGAGAATATTCCTCCTTTGGTTTGAAAGTTTAAGCCCGCCCCAAGTCCGCTATGTTGATCCCAAGGGCTATTTAATTCGCGATCGACTTCATTAAAAGCGAGGTCGCCAAAAATGCTGAGGTAATCATAGGGCCCAAGCATATAGCGAATTTCCGATCGCATCAAGGCATAAGCCGGCGTAAAGAAAGACCATTCATTAAAGCCACGGAGGCTGTTTAAACCGCCCAATCGAAATACCTCATTATCTCTTAATTCAGCGCCAGTCATGCCAGCACTTTGAAGTTCTTGATGCCAAACCCATCGTGTTCTCAAGGGTAAAAAGTAATTGGCCTTGGCTTTCCACAGGTATTGCTGGCTTTCCCCTTCGGGGCTTTGGCGCTCACCGGAACCGAGCTCCATGTCTAGTGCATAGCCCTTAGTGGCCACAATTGGATTGTTTCTACGGTCGATATCAAAGCCCAAATTAAACCGAAGACTACTTACTTCTTCCACTTCTAATTCTGAGGCTCTTTCAAAACCTAAAGGCGAGGAGGAAAAGTATTGCATACTCAAGCGGAAGTTTGAGCCCGGCGCGAGTCGATATGGAAATCCTATCTTAAAATCGCGACGTAGGAAGCTACTATCTTGTCGCAACAATTCCACATCCAGCTGAATTCCCAATGCTGTATTCCAAAGGTAAGGATAGGCCAATGCTATTCTAAGATCCTGGGCTTCATTGCCTGGGCTGCGCCATTGCAGGTCGATTAATTCCCCGCGCTTAAAGGTGTTTAATAGTCGAAGCTGAAAATCACCAGTTAGGGTGCTATTGCCTTCATCATCAGTATTTAGGCCCACAACACCATTAATCAAATTGGCATTTCGTTTTTTAAGATAGAGGTAAACCCGTGCTTTTTCGGGGAAGAAGGCCACCGCAGGGGCGCGCTCAATTTGCACGAACTCTAAGCGACGTAAATTTTGATCCAAGTCTTTTAAAAAGCGCGTGGAGTAATTTCGGCCTTTCTTCCAGGCTATTTCGCGTTCTATAAACTTTCGCTTAGTCCCATCGTAAGAAAGGAGCACCAGGCTATCGAATTGAATTAGTGGTCCTCGATTTAGTTTTAGGCTAGCATTTAGGCGATTGTCGCGGATGAGGTAGCTCTGCATCTCCAGTTGTGCAAAGGGGTAGCCTTCATTTTCCAACTTTTCTAATTCTACTTTAAGCAGCTTTAAAATATTGCTGTCATTTAGGCTTAGGCCTGATGGTAGGCTTTCGGAATTATTTATTTTAAAGGTGCCTAATTCTAATTTGGGTCCCGTTTTTAGGGTGCTGCTGTCGATCTCAAACAACCAAAATCCTGCTTGTTGCAGGCGCCAGCTTAGAGATTGATCATTAAGGCTATCCGCTACAATAAGTTTAACCTCTTGGGCCCATAGATCATTATCGCTCAAAACGGTATAGGCTTTATTTTGAGCAGAAATTTGGCTGCAGAGGAGCAGTAATATGGTAGCTAGTCTAATTGCCATTGAATGGGCTTCCGATTCTGTTCTTCTAAGAAACTGTTGATTTTGGAAAATGGTTTAGATCCAAAAAATCCCCGATGGGCCGATAGTGGAGAAGGATGCACGGATTCCAAGATAAAATGCTTTTTGAGGTCAATCAGCTCTTTCTTTTTTTGAGCATAATTTCCCCAAAGAACGAAGACTATCTTAGTATGATTGTGTGAAAGGTATTGTATCAGTCGATCCGTGAAAAGTTCCCAGCCCCATTTTAAGTGAGCGCCAGCTTTCGATTGTTCAACACTTAAAGCACTATTAAGAAGTAAAACCCCTTGTTTGGCCCAAGGACTTAAATCGCCACTAAATGGCGGATCGATCTGGACATCTGCCTTGAGCTCCTTAAAAATATTCCTGAGGGAGGGAGGGAAGTTTTGTCCAATTGCTACGGAGAAAGCTAAGCCATTCGCTTGTCCTGGTCCGTGGTAGGGATCCTGACCTAAAATTAAAACTCTAGTGTCTGCTGGCGGGAAATAATGCAGGGCATGGAAACGCAAGGCTTCTGGTGGGAAAACCGCAACTTTCTGCTGGGCCAGCTTCACGCTTTGCATAAGATCCTTAAAATAGTCTTGGGAGCACTCTTCATTTAAAAAAGAATGCCAGCCCGGATGAACCCCTTTTAGAAGTGCCTCATAGAATACCACAATCAGATTTTTGGAGTTACTATTAATAGCCTCGAGTTAGCATTATTTGGCTAACTTTGTTGCAATCTATCTTAATTACTCTTTAATCAAAAGAATTATGAAAAAAGTATTGGTCGCCATGATCTTAGTTGCAGGAGCGATAGCTATGACATCTTGCGGTGGAGCAGAAAAGTGTCCTGCTTATACTTCAGCCCCCGATATTGATGTAGAGAATTTGGCCTAAATGCTTCTCAGAGATCTTCAAGCATCATCCCAATTTGAGGAGATAGACGCAGTATCTAAAACGGGTGGTGCCCTGATCTTTAAACATTCTACGCGCTGTGTTATCAGCGCTATGGCTTGGGATCGTTTACGGAGAGATTGGGATGAACAACTTTCTGAAATCCCTGTTTATTATCTAGATTTGATCAGACATCGGGAAACCTCTAACGCAGTTGTGCGTCACTATGGAGTGGACCACGAGTCGCCACAAGTAATTTTTGTTAAAGATGGTGCGGTCGCTTACCAAACCTCCCACAACGGAATTAACGTTAAAGAAATAAAGCAATTAGTGAATGCCTAAGATTTTCGTTTTAATAATCATTTCCTTGTTTGTGGTTCCCGCTTGGGGTCAACTTTCAACGGATGCTGATTTTAAACGACAAGTCTATGATCGCGCATACACCGGAGGAATAAATTTCCACAGTAGGGGCTATGCTTTAAATGGCCGCTATTTAAAATACTTGGATGGTTACAATGCTGCGGGTTTGGAAATCGACCTTGTAAAGCTTCGTCACCCCAAAGAAACCATCTCTTCTGAAGATATTTTCAATAATTATCGCGGTTTTGTAAAGGGAAGAATTAATTCTTTTTATACCATCAGAACGGGCTACATTCACGAGCGTACCCTATTCGATAAAACCGATCAAGGTTCGGTTTCGATTTCTTATATATGGAGTGGTGGCCTGTCTTTGGGCATATTAAAACCCATTTTTTTAAGTGTCGATCAATTTGGTGATGATGGCGATTTTTTCACCAACATTATTCGCTACACCGGAGAGACAAATCCAGCCAATATTAATGGCGAAGCAAATTTTTTAACTGGAATCGAGGAAACCAATTTCCAACCTGGCGTCTATCTAAAAGGTGGTGTTAGTTTTGACTATCAATTTTTAGATGACAAAATCACCAGTGTTGAGGCTGGAGTGATCTATGATTACTTCTTTACCGAGGTTCCAATCTTCTTTGAGGAAGAACAAGACATCAATTGGAGTGGTTTCTTTCAATTGTACATCACCGTAAATTTTGGTTACAAGCTGAACTAGTAATGAGTGAAGTTTTAGATATAGAAACTCCTAAAAGGGAGCAGCCAGCTATGAAGTCGGGAAAGCCAAAATGGCTTCGCGTAAAGCTGCCTACCGGACAGAATTATAAAAGGGTTCGCAAATTAGTTCAGAACTACGATTTGCATACCATCTGCGAAAGCGGAAATTGCCCAAACATGGGCGAATGCTGGGGTGAGGGAACGGCTACCTTTATGATTTTAGGGAATGTATGTACCCGCAGCTGTGGCTTTTGCTCGGTGGCTACAGGTCGTCCGGATACCGTTGATTGGGATGAGCCGGAAAGAGTAGCCCGCTCGGTACGCTTAATGCAAGTAAAGCATTGTGTTATTACTTCTGTAGACCGCGATGACTTAAGAGATGGCGGTTCTATTTTGTGGAAGGAAACGGTGCAGGCCGTGCGTCGCATGAGTCCGGGTACTACCATGGAAACTTTAATTCCAGATTTTAAGGGCGAGTGGCAAAATATCGATCGCATCATAGAAGCGGCACCCGAAATTGTTTCTCATAATATGGAAACGGTTCGTCGCCTTACCCGCAAAGTGCGCATCCAAGCCCAGTATGATAGAAGCCTTTCGGTGCTAAAATATTTGAAGGATCAAGGATTACCGCGCACTAAATCGGGTATAATGTTGGGCCTTGGAGAAAAAGAAGAGGAAGTTATACAGAGTTTAAAAGATCTTCGGGAAGCACAAGTTGACATTGTTACCCTTGGTCAATATTTGCAACCAACTCCAAAGCATTTACCTGTGCAAGAGTTTGTTACACCAGAACAATTTGAGAAATACAAGGAAATAGGCTTAGACATGGGCTTTCGCTACGTAGAAAGCGGACCATTGGTTCGTTCATCTTATCATGCGGAAAGACACATGTTTTAAGTCTAGGTTAAGCTTTTAGAAATTATATTTGTCGGACAGCATAAATCAAACGGAAAACGAATGAAAAGAGGATTACTTTTTTCCATCAGTGGCTTAATGATTGCCGGAGCCTTATTTTGGATGAGACCCGCCACTGAAACAACTTACTATCAAGCCCGTGAAGCAAGTGAAGATGCACTTAGCGCTCAGGGATATATTGAATACATCAATAGCTTGCGCCGAAACCCACAAACGGGTAAGGTTGAAGCGGCGGATATTGAAGCAGCAAAGCAACAATTGAAGCGCAGATCGAAAAACGCTGCAAGTCTAAATCTATCTTGGGACTTTATGGGTCCTGATGATGTAGGTGGACGAACCAGAGCGATTATCTTTGATAAAGACAATCCAAGTATAATGTACGCCGCAGGAGTATCTGGGGGTATATTCCGTAGCCCAAATGCTGGTCGCAGCTGGATTTCGGTAGATGATAACCTAGATAATATGGCTTTCGTGTCATTGGCACAATCTGCCGACGGTACCATCTATGCTGGTACAGGAGAAGATATGTATTACTTTGCATCTGGAGAAGGTTCTGGAGGTATTCTGGGAGCTGGAATATATAAATCAACAGATGGTGGACAAACATTTACCCTAATCCCAAGTACTGATCCAGCGACCAATCCTAATGATGGTTGGACAGCGATAGGTAAATTAGCTTGTGACCCAAGCGATGCTAACCGAATTTATGCCGCTACTGATGAAGGTTTAAAGATTAGTAATGATGCAGGGGCAACCTGGACCAATGAACTTTCTTCTGGACGTGCTTTGGATTTAACGGTAACTCCTTCTGGCGCCGTTTGGGCCAAGGTTGGTAGTCGTATATTTAAATCTACCAATGGTGATGCAGGAAGTTTCTCTGAAATTACCAGCTCTACCGGAGATGTTAGTACTACCGTACTTCGTGATATTTCACGCATGCGCATCGCCGTTAGTCCACAGGATGAAAATTATGTTTACGTATTAAAAACCCAAGGCAGTAATTTTGATCGCGTTTATCAGTCTAAGGATGGTGGTACAACTTGGACCACTATTGGCGAGGCTTCTTCGCTTTTAGGAATGATTAACCAAGCTCCTTTCGCCGTTTTATTTGGTGTAGATGCCTACAATAAGGAAAGGATTATTGTTGGAGGTCTTACCCTCTGGGAATGGTCTAAAGACAATGGTTGGTTTCAAATTGCAAGTCAAAGTCGCCAAAGCACTAATTTCTATGTACACGTTGATTTACATGACATTAAGTGGCACCCAACCGATACTAATACCATTTTTGTGACTAATGATGGAGGTATCTTTAAATCTACTAATAATGGATTTACTTGGACCGAAGAGAACAAGGGTTATGGAACGCTACAATATTACGATGTAGCAGTCAGCTTAGATCGCAAGATTTTAGGCGGTTCTCAGGATAATGGTACCATTTTAATTGATCCTAGCAGTGCTTTACCTAAGAGTGGAACACGCACTATTGGTATTACACAGCCAAGCGGCCAAGTCGTTGACGGTGATGGTGCTGATGCAGAATTCTCACACTTAGATCCTGAGGTTTCCTTTAAAACTACTCAGTATGGTCGCATAGGACGTTCTATCAATGACGGAGACGAGTATTCTTATTTCTACGGCAATACCATGGCTGGGCGCTATTCTAACTTCAATGCCTCCTTTGCCAATTTCGTTACCCCTTTTACCCTTTGGGAAAAACTAGAGGATAGAAATAGCATCGACTCAATAGCCTTTACCGCAGATACCATTAACTTGAGCATTGGCTTTGGTAATGGCAATACACGCTACACCGGTCAGTTTACAAAACCACAGAGTTCCACGAAATTTATGGCTGAGTCTTTCAACGTTATTGCTGGTGGACAAACGGTTGTATCTGATGCGAGTGGAACCCTTAGTGGAGATGGTAGTGGTACCTTCGATGCTGCAACTGGTCAGTTCACCGTAGAATTTAATAATGGTACGGCTTTAGAAATTCGTGCTCAAGTGGCTTCTGCTTACGATCCAGGAGCAATTATTACTATCGAGAGCTTAACTGGTGAAATTCCAATCACCGAAACTATTCCTAATGGATTAAATCCTGGCGAAACCTTTATGGTACAGGATCCAGTACAATCGATGTTTGCGGTTGGACTAACTTCTTACGATAATCCAAGCCAGCCGGGTAATACTGGTGGTGGAATTTGGATGGCACGCGATGTTTTAAGCAATCGCACCCAAATTCCAGAATGGTGGCACGTTGGAGAGGTAGGTACTGAAGAGGTTCCAACCTGTTTGGCTTTTAGCCATGATGGTGATGCACTATTTGTGGGTACAGCTTCGGGAAGAGTATATAGATTCTCGAACCTTACAAATGCTCGTACTGAGGAAACTGCGGATATTGATATTAACTTTTTAGTAAATCCGCCGGCGCCTTCAAATCATCTTGTAGAAAGTAAGGTTATCTTCTCCTCAGGTGGAGGTCGCGATATTACCAACGTAATTCCTGATACTGAAGATCCGGATCGTTTAATTATCACTCTTGGTAATTACGGAAACGTGAGTAACATCTTTTACACGGATCAGGCAAGAGCAGCTACCTTAACTACTTCTAATTTCATTAATAAGGACGGTGATTTACCTAATATGCCGGTATATGATGCGGTGTTTAACTACAATGACGCCAATGGTGGTGAGGTTATTATAGGTACTGATTTTGGAGTATTCACAACCGATGATATTACTGCAAATAACGTAAGCTGGACCCAAGAGATTAATGGCATGGCCAATGTTCCAGTATTTGATTTATTGCAAACCCGCACCGTTCGTTATGATCTTGTAAACAACACCGACTTTGAAGGTGCTATTTACGCCGCTACTCATGGTCGTGGTGTATTTAAAACATCAACTACCGCGGATTATGTAGGTATTGAAGATCGTCCTTTCGCAGAAATGGAGATTGAAGATAAAGGCCTAGAACTTTATCCAAACCCAGCGAATGAGCGCGTAAGCATTAAATTGAATTTAGAAGATCGTAGCGATATTGTAATCAACATTCGCGATCTAAGTGGCAAAATGGTGAAAGCGACCTCCCTCAAGGGACTTGAGGCGGGCACCGAAGAAATCACCTTGCCAACTGGAGCTTTAAAAACTGGAAATTACATAGTAAGTGTAATTAATGGGAAGGATGTTAAAACGGCTAAATTGGTGGTAAAACACTAATTAGCTAATAATGGAAAAAAGCCGCTCTAGGAGACTAGGGCGGCTTTTTTTTAGGCCTTATTCAAGCTTGATGTTCCTTAGTTTGATCAACTTGAAACAGGGAATTGTAATTTCACAAGCTCTTTCTACAGATCTTTAATAATGGAATAACATGCGGATTGCAATTAATGGTTTTGGCCGTATTGGTCGCAGTTTTTTAAGAGTTATTGCTCATGACCCTCGCATTGAAGTGGTAGCGATAAACGATTTGGCAGAGCCTGAAAACTTAGCACATCTATTAAAATATGATACCACCCATCGGCTATTTCCACAAGACATTAGTCTGGATAATAATGTATTAACTGTAGGCAATCGAAAGATAAAGCTTTATCAAGCCTCGAAGATTAGCGATCTACCCTGGCAAGATCTAAAACTCGATTTAATCTTGGAAAGTACCGGCTTGTATCGGAGGCAGTCCTTATTAGCAGACCATCTGAACTTAGCCAAGAGAGTAATCCTTAGCGCACCACCCCTGGACGATTTACAGACCATAGTTATGGGAATTAATGAGGCTGAGATTAAGGCCGAGGATCGCATTTTGTCCAATGCCTCATGCACCACTAATAGCGCGGCGCCCCTAATTAAAGTGGTAGAAGAACTTTGCGGAATAGAGCATGCTTTTATAACCACCGTGCACAGTTATACCACGGACCAAAGACTACAGGATGGACCGCATAAAGACTTTCGAAGAGGTCGTGCCGCCGCAGAGTCCATTGTTCCAACCACTACCGGAGCGGCAAAAGCCATCACCCGTATTTTCCCGCATCTAGAAGGGAAAATAGGAGGGGCCGGAATTCGCGTTCCTGTGCCCGATGGCAGTTTAACCGATATTACTTTTACGGTAAAGCGCGTACCCTCGGTGGAGGCTTTAAACAATGCCTTTAAAGAAGCTTCCGAATCGAGTTTAAAGCCCTATTTGGGTTATACCAGCGATCCCATCGTTTCTCGCGATGTAATAGGCAGTAGCTTTTCATGTTGGTATGATGAG
Organism: Bacteroidota bacterium; assembly: GCA_024742495.1. Taxonomy (GTDB): domain Bacteria; phylum Bacteroidota; class Bacteroidia; order Flavobacteriales; family Schleiferiaceae; genus Croceimicrobium. The sequence goes on along the minus strand of JANSYJ010000006.1, from coordinate 140,547 downwards.
GAACTAACTACCGTTTTAGGTCCCATGGTAAAGGTGGTAGGCTGGTACGATAACGAAATGGGTTATTCGCACCGCCTGCGCGACCTTATGTTGTATTTAAAGAATAGGTTCCAATAATTCAGGAAGTCTATCAGGGCCAAACTGCTTGGCAACAATATTACCCTCACGATCAACTAAAACCGTATAGGGAATACTTTGGATTCCATAAGCTTGTCCTGCGGCGCTACTCCATCCCTTTAAATCACTAATGTGATTGTCCCATACTAAACCATCATCAGCAATAGCCTTAAGCCAATCTTGCTTAGGTGTTTGTTGGTTTTGCAAACCATCGAAGGATACACTTAAAATGGTAAAGCCCTGATCCTTGTAGCGATTATACATCTCTACCAATTTGGGATTACTCATGCGACATGGACGACACCAGGCGGCCCAAAAGTCCACTAGCACAACCTGTCCACGTAAATCAGAAAGCTTTAATATGCTGCCATCCTCTTTTGGTAGAGCAATCTCCGGAGCGGGATTTCCAACACCAATGGCATCTTGACGCATTTGATTGGCTACTTGAGCAGCCATCTCTTCCTTCATCAGGCCAAACTGCTTTCTAAATACCAGGGCATGAGGATTATTAGGATAAGCCGCAATTAAGGCCGAGTCCGCTTTCTCAAAATAAGCCATATGCTGCTGTGGATTTAAGAAGGGATTGTTATACAGGTTCATCTGAAAAACAAAGAGATTGGCGAGGTTAGCGGGATCTTCCTCTAGCATGGCAATCAATTTGTCGGTACCCTCATTGAGGATATTCTCAAAATCCTTTTGCGTGCGTTGCACTATTTCCATGCTATTAGCGCTATCGCGATAAAGGTTGCGCAATTGCGATAAACTATCTACCTGCTTATTAGCGCTTAATAGGAGCTTATTAATGTTATGCAGGCGCTCACTTTCTTTATTTCCTTTAATGTGATAGCCACGATCCACTTCAGTTACTAGCGGATCTACTTCAATAAGAATCTGCTCGCCTCCAGTAGAGAAGAAGGGAATGCGAATTCCATCAGTAGTAACCATAAAGAAGTTAGGGGTATCAATAGGGAAGGTGATTTCAAAATTGCCATCCTCGGATTTCAGGGTATCAATAACCACCACATCGCTATTGGCTGGTAATTTTTCCACGATGATCTCGGTAGAGCCTTTGGCACTTACACGTAAATCGGTGATTCCTTCCGCTGGACTATTGTTACAGGCGCTAAGAAGGCTTAAAGCTAAGCCTAGACTAAGAATTTTTTTCATCTTTTTATTTTTCCAATGATTGTTGGACAAGTTTACTGGCCAGTTTAGGGTCGGCCTTACCGCGGGAAAGCTTCATAACTTCTCCCATAAATAAACCGGTTAATCCTTTTTTACCGGCTTTATATTCTTCTACCTTCTCGGGGTATTTTGCCAAGGCCGCATCTACCCAAGTTTGTAACTCTTTGGTATCCGACTCTTGAATTAAGTTTTTATCAGTGGCAATTTGCTCTGGAGAGGCCTCTGGATCTTCGAGCAGGCTTTTAAACAGATCGCCATTGGCAGCAGTATTACTCACCTTTCCGGCATCTACTAAATCAATAAGCTTAGCGATTTTAGCAGCTGGAATAGGGAATTCACTAATATGTGCTGCTCTTTCATTGAGCCAGGATTTAATACTGCCCATCATCCAGTTGGCAGCAGCCTTATAGTTTTTAGTATGCTCAATTATACTTTCGTAGAAAAGTGCAATTTCCTTGCTATCGGTAAGTAAGGAGGCATCATATTCATTTAAGCCCTGCTTGCGATACTTAGCAAAAAGCTCCTTTGGTAAAGGCGGCATTTTACTGCGCAGCTCTTCAATTAGCTCTTCCTTTACAATTACGGGCTGTAAATCGGGCTCATTAAAGTATCGATAATCATGCGCTTCCTCTTTATCACGCAGCAATTGGGTTTTACCACGACTGGCATCAAAAGTGAAAGTTTGTTGGGTAACTGCACCGCCAGACTCGATTAGGGCAATATGGCGATTTACTTCATAGTCAATCGACTTTTGAACATTGCGAAAGGAGTTTAGGTTTTTTACTTCCACACGGGTTCCAAACTTCTGAGCTCCTTTTTTACGAACGGAAATGTTTACATCACAGCGCAAACTTCCTTCCTCCATATTTCCATCACTAATATCGAGGTAGCGCACCAATCGCTGCATTTCTGTAAGGTATTGGTAGGCCTCTTCACCCGAGCGGAATTCAGGTTCGGTTACAATTTCCAAAAGTGGAACCCCAGCACGGTTTAAATCGATTAAAGTGTTAAAAGGATCAATATCATGGGAGCTCTTTCCAGAATCTTCTTCCATGTGAATACGCGTTAGATTAATCCGCTTAGGATTGCCATCCGCATCTTTAACTTCAATAAATCCACCATTGCAGATGGGAGTTTTATCCTGGGTAATTTGGTATCCCTTGGGAAGGTCAGCGTAGAAGTAGTTCTTCCTTGCAAATTCATTTACCTCACGAATATCAGCACCTACCGCTAAACCCAATTTAATAGCCGAATGCAATTGCGTTTCGTTAAACATTGGAAGGGTGCCGGGATGCCCTAAGCTAATGGGGCTAGTCTGTGTATTTGGTGCGGCACCATATTCCGTAGGATCGGAAGAGTAAGCCTTACTGGCCGTGTTGAGCTGAACGTGAATTTCAATACCGATTACTGGCTCATATTGTCCACGTAAGTCGGCTGATACATCATTATTTGCCATGGCTGCAAAGAAACAAAATGAAATTTGTATTAGGAAGATAACAAGCCGCGCAAATCATCTAATAAAAGCTTTTGATCTGCGGCGGAAAAACGATGCTCCACTGGAAGGGTAAAAAGCGGCTGCCCCTTAAGGATGGGCAATAGCTTTACTTGATCTTTTTCAGTGCAAACAATCTGAATTTTTCCCGCTTTACTTTCCGCCATTAATTGCGCTATATCACTGGCTTGGAAATTATGATGATCCTTAAAGCCTATAACCTTATTTACATCATAATGCTGATTGAGATAAGTTCTAATGGCGCTATCATCGGCAATAGCGGTAACTAAAGCAATGGGAAGATTAGGGTCAATAGCATTTCCAAATTGATCTTGGATGCTGCCATATTCTAAATAAGTAAATAGCACGGGGCCGGTGCTGTAGTAAGCGCTCCGATTACGGTACAGTTCTTTGTCACTTTCGGTAAGATCAGTGGGGCATTTCGTGAAAATTATATAATCCGCTCGCTGAGCTCCAGCACGACCTTCCCTTAATCCACCACTAGGAATAAGGTAATCACTAAAAAAGGGATCTTTATACTGGCTCAGTAAAATGTATCGCTGGGCTTTCACATATCGATGTTGAAAAGCGTCATCTAATAAAATGAGTTCGGCACCTTCTTCAATGGCGGCTTTTACACCCAGCTCTCTCTGTTCTGAAACGAAGACAGGACCGGGAGATTTTCGCGCTAACTGAAGGCTTTCATCGCCAAATTCACGAGCCTCACCATCTGGATTTACTTTTAGCAGTCCCTTGCTTTGTCTTCCATAACCACGCGAAACAATGGCCGTTTTATCTGTGCCAAGCTCTCTAAGTAGAAATTCAATCATGGGGGTTTTACCGGTACCTCCCGCACTTAAATTGCCAATGGCGATGCTGGGAACTGGAATAGGGTAGGACTTTAAAAGCCTGAGGTCGAAGGATTTATTACGCGTTCCGGTAATGAAATGATAGAGACCACTGAATGGGCTGAGTAAAACCCTTAATATGGGATTCTTATTGGTATCCATGGAGGATCTTTTCAATTTCTTGAGGATGAAACCACTCCATAGCTTCAAGCTTTCTAAACCAAGTCATTTGTCTTTTGGCATAACGTCGGCTATTCTTTCGAATTTCATCTAAGGCCTCTTCGAGGGGATACTGACCTTCAAAGTAGGGGAAGAGCTCTTTATAGCCTACCGTTTGTAAGGCATTGTGATTTTTATATGCTAACATGGCCTCGGCTTCTTCCAAGAGACCTTGCGCCACCATTAGTCCCACTCTGCGGTTTATGCGATCATAAAGTTCAGACCTTTCTAGTTGCAGACCAACATAACGAATTTCAAAAGGAAGTTCCCTTTTTTCTTGAGCCCGAAAAGAGCTAAATGCTTTACCCGTGCTGCGAATTACTTCAAGAGCACGAATTACTCTTTGGGGATTATTAAGATCTACCTCAAGGTGATATTCTGGATCTTTAAGCGCCAACTCTTTTTGCAAGGGCGCCAAACCATGTAGATCAAGTTCTTGCCTTAATTCTTCTCGGTATTGAGGATCTGCTTGGGGGATTGCATCAAAACCTTCGGTAATTGCCTTTAGATAGAGACCGCTGCCGCCTACCAAAATAAGAGTATCGAACTTCTGATGAAGCGCTTCAATTTTGGCGAGGGCTTCTGTGGCAAAAGAAGCGGCATTTACTTCCTCCTCTATGCTTCGATCTAAAATAAAGTTATGCTTTACCCGCTTTAAATCCGCATCATTGGGAGCCGCCGTACCAATGGGTAGTTCCCGATAGAACTGTCGAGAGTCGAAGGAAATAATTTCGGTATCAAGGGATTCTGCAAGCTGGATAGCTACATCGGTTTTTCCAACTGCGGTTGGTCCGCAAACACAGCAAACGGATTTCTTAGAATGCTTCTCCACAATACTGGCAATATATGGCATCAGGCTCCATGCCCTTTCTTTCGCAAACTGAACAAGACTTCATCGCCTGTGCTTTTTGATTTTGAGAGCGGTTTATTTCTGAAGTTACAATGCCGGTTGGCACCGCTATAACGCCATAACCCATGATCATGATAATTGATGCGATAAACTGACCTAAGGGAGTACCCGGACTGATATCCCCATAGCCTACAGTAGTTAAGGTAACAATACACCAATATATGGAGGTCGGGATGCTATCGAAACCGTATTCGGGGCCTTCAACAATGTACATCACCGTACCCATAATGAAGTTAATGCAGACCACAGCAATTAGGAAGACCGCAATTTTATGACGCGAAGCTCTTAGGGCATCGCTCAATACATTGGCCTCGCCAATAAAGCGCACCATCTTAAGTACTCGAAATACTCGTAATAAACGCAGGCTACGGATTACGATGAAATACTGCGCTCCACCAAGGAAAATGGCCATATAGCTCGGAAGAATTGATATGAGATCAATAACTCCATAAAAGCTTTTGGTATAGCTCAAAGGCCGTTTCACTATAATTAGGCGGATGATGTATTCAATGGAAAAGAGAATGGTGAAGAACCATTCTAAAACCACAAAGGTTTGCGGATAGCGTGCATTAAATCGCGGCACAGATTCCAACATGATAACCAGCAAACTTCCTAGAATCGCAAATAGAAGCAGCACGTCAAAGCGACGACCAGCTTTGGTGTCCGATTCAAAAATGATGTGATACCATTTCCTTTTCCAAGATGTCTCCGCGGCCTGAACCATTAAATGTCGCGTTTCTTTAAAATGCCATAAGCCGCTCCTAAGAAGGCAAAGCTATAAGCGGTTGCTAAACCGAAGGTGCCCCAATTCATTTCATCTAGTTCTTCCAACTGCGTAAACATGCGAACGGTAAACATCCTAGTAAAGGGCTGCGGAATTAAATCCCTGGATGGATTGGTGGGTAAGTAATCACTAATCATTAAGCCAAGGAAATGATCAGAAACAACGCCAATCACCGGCTCCACAACATAGTAGTACATGAGGAGTATAATGATGGCCACCGCACTTCTCTTCACTAATAAACCTAAGAATAGGGCAAAGGAGAGCATAAAGAAGACTTCCATAAAGAAGCCCAAAAGGAATTCACTTTGCTGCCATAGGTTTATTTCCAGCATATCATTATAGGCGAAAGCCAGCGATATTACGGTTAGTCCTACTACCAAGGTACTAAGCAAGGTAAAGAGCATTAAGCTGAATATTTTAGAAATAAAGAATTCAGAAATAGAAAGCCCATCAATGATATTCTGTCGATAAGTGCGATACTCGAATTCCGAACTCATGAAAAAGAGCATTAGGAAAGCGGGAATAAATTTGAAAAAGCCTGCTAGAAAGGTTCCATTTTGCCAGAGGTAGGGCATGAGGTAAAAACCTGCTTCCTCAAAGTTCTTGGGAATTAGCATGCTCATCATGTCCCCTTCCATACTGCCGTCGCTTTCGCGATTTATCGGCAGCTCGAATTTTCCGAAATAAATAAGTAGGGTAGATAAGAGCAGCAAGAATAGGCCCATGCCAATCCAGAAGAAACGGTGGTTCTTGAGTTTGTACCACTCAATGATAAATAAACGCATCATGAGTCGATCAATTTTAAGAACCCTTCTTCCAAGCTACCTTGTCTTTGCTCCAAATGGTTCAAGTGAATATTTTTTTCGGCTAACCAACGGTTAATAGAGGCGGGGTCTATCTTTTCTTGCAAAAGAACCACCAATACTTTTCCATCTCTTTCAATTTGTTTTATGGAAGGATGCTCTTGTAAGGTGTTTTGTAACTGTTCTAAATCAGCAGCAGCGACCACCAATTTCCCAAGATGACCCGATAGCTCCGAAGCGAGGCCACTGTATTTTAATACCCCTTTCTTTAAAACGGCAACATGATTACAAACTTTCTCAACTTCTGCTAAGATGTGGCTGGCCATGATAACGGTTGTACCACGATCCGCAATTTCTAAGATTAGCTGGCGCACTTCTGCAATTCCGCGCGGATCTAAACCATTGGTAGGTTCATCTAAAAGTAAAATATCGGGATCACCTAAGAGGGCAGAAGCAATCGCCAAACGTTGCTTCATTCCCAAAGAGTAGGTTTTAAATTTATCATCACCTCGGTCCAGTAATTTCACCTGCTCCAGAACTTCTTCGATATTAGGATTTTTACACTCCTTTATTTTGGCAACCAATTTTAGATTTTGGCGGGCCGTCATATAGGGGTAAAAATTAGGCGTCTCTAATAAACTACCTATTCGTTTTTTTGCCTTCTCTGCTTGCTCGCCACCGAACCAAGAGAAGGAACCTGCACTCGGACGGGTTACGCCTAATAGCATTCCTAGGGTAGTAGTTTTACCACTACCATTAGGCCCAAGTATGCCGAAAACCGTTCCTTTTTCCACCTCAAGACTGAGCTGGTCGACGGCTTTTATGCGACCGTAATTTTTGCTGAGCGCATGGAGCTCAAGAATCTTTTCCAAATTATTTTAGTCTTAGGTGATTAGGAAATTTTCGTAAATTTAAAAACATCAAATTACATGGGGTATGGAAGGGAGTACTAATACTTTTAAAAGGGTAGAAAAAGAATCATTAGACCGTTATCATTTTCCTCCACAGGAAATTTTAGAAGGTAAAGAAGCGATTGATTTACGCAAACAGGCGCTTCATAGAGCAACAAGTTTAGGCAATTTACACAAGCATAAGGTGCTTATTCGCTTTTTTGATGACCAAGGGGCAAAAGAAGTGTACACCACTATTTGGGCAATAACTGACAATAAGGTCTTACTAAAAGCGGGTCGCTTAATACCTGTGCATCGAATTTTTTCAGTGGTAATCGGTTACGCTTCGTAATCCTCAAACTCACCTAAGTCTAAATCCAAATCATCAAAAAGTCCGCCTCCCGACTCGGCCTCAGGTCGTTCTGGGGCTTCAGCGGGCCTTTTGCCTTGGATCAACACGACCTTACTTTGCTCAATTTTAATATCATCAACGGCAAGGCACTCAATAAAGAAGGTCCACATTTCTAAGAAATCATAGACATAAAGCATGCGATCCTCCTTAGCCATAAGTAGTTCACTTAATGCTAAATCTTTCATGCTTGGCTGCTCCGGGTCGAAAGGCATTAGGGGAATTTCCTCACCCTGATCCCAGTTTTCATTGCTGCGATAAAAGCTTGCCATTTCGCCGGGGCTTAATTGAAAGCTCTGTAAAATGGCCGTATGCAGTTCATCTAGTTTAAGATGAGCGGGCAGTAATAAATCCCGCAAAACGTCTTCTTCTTCCCAATCGAGGACAACTCGAATTTTAATACTCATGATTCTATTTTGCTTGCAATCCCATTTCTTTAGCCTTGTTGAGCAGAAATTTCAAGGCTTGGTCACGATCATTTTCAATCGCTCCATCTAAGATAGCATCTTTTACTGCAGTTTTTAAAACACCAATCTCTCTTCCAGGTTTAAGGGCAAAGAGTTCCATAATTTCCGCCCCATCCACTGGGGGTTGAAAATTGCGCAGCCGGTCTTTTTCTTCAACCTCTTTTAAACGCTCACGCACTTCTTGATATTTATTGAGGAAGCGTCTTTTTTTCTTTTCATTACGGGTGGTGAGATCGGATTCACAAAGGAGCATCAAATCTTCAATTTCATCCCCAGCGTCAAATAAGAGCCTTCTGGCAGCCGAATCTGTCGCCTGGTCTTCAGCTACCGCTTGAGGGCGGGAACTAAGCATAACCATTTTCTGTACATATTTACGCGCATCGCCCAAAGGCATTTTTAAGCGCCTAAAAATGGAGTTAACCATCTTTGAACCTACAAACTCATGATTGTGGAAGGTCCACCCGGTACCCTTTACGAAGCGCTTAGTAGGCGCTTTTCCTATATCGTGAAATAGGGCAGCATAGCGCAGCCACATATTATCACTGCGCTCGGCCACATTATCTACCACCTGGACGGTGTGGTAAAAATTATCTTTATGACTTTGACCTTCAATTTCTTCCACTCCCAATAAGGCTATAACTTCTGGAAGGAAATATTGCATTAAATCGCAACGTTGCAAAAGAATTAATCCTTTGGATGGCTTGGAAGCAGACATGATTTTATGCAGCTCCTCTACAATTCGTTCCTTACTAATAATCTTCAAGCGACTGCTTTGATCCTTAATCGCTTGCAGACATTGCTCGTCGATGGTGAAATCCAATTGAGTCGCAAAACGTATGGCTCGCATCATCCGCAAGGGATCATCACTAAATGTGATGTTTGGATCTAAGGGGGTGCGAATTAAGCCATCATTCAAATCTTGAATTCCATTGAAGGGATCAAGCATTTCGCCAAAACTCCCCTTGTTTAAGCTTAAGGCTAATGCGTTTATGGTAAAATCTCTACGTTTTTGATCGTCTTCACGACTGCCATTTTCAACTATCGGTTTGCGACTATCTCTTTGATAAGATTCCCGTCGGGCGCCAACAAACTCAAGCTCCAAGCCTTCTTTTTGAAGAACTATTTGAGCGGTTCCAAAATTTTTAAAGACGCTAACTTTTTTGCCACCTAATTTTTCCGCCACCTTCTTAGCCAAGACGATTCCAGATCCAACCGCAACAATATCTATGTCTTTTGGCTCCTTGCGCTTTAAAATGCAATCACGCACATAGCCACCAATCACATAGGCCTCAAAACCCAATTCATCAGCCGCCTCTCCAATAAGGCTAAATATGCTATGACTCAATGCTTCCTTCATACTTAGGCAGGAAGAATCTTTTCCGATAAAACACCGAGGCTAATGAAAACAATTAAGCAGAAGTAAATGCCGATATGACTGCGTTTAATTTTAAATTTTATTTGCTGCAAATCTTCGCGTTCACCTTCCTCAAAGGGAATTCCATACAGCATTGGAAAGAGCAGGAAAGCCTCTTTTCGCGAATTGCGCGCCTTGGCATCACTCCAATCGAAGCGTAAAAACTGTGCGATCGGTGTTGGTGTTTTTTTAGCTTTAAGCTCCAAATATTGCAATTGCAAAGCCATCTTCCGGTGGAATAGGAATAGCATCGCTGTAACGACCAAGAAGGTTATGAAATAGAAAGTAAATAGCATGGCTTATAATGGAGGGCAAAAGTAGTGCTTTCTAAATCCTTTGGAAAGTTTAAGCCTGATAATGACTGATGGTGCTTTCCGCCATTTTTTGAGGACTAAAATCTTTAAGCTTTAGCAGGGCACCTTCTATAATTTGCTCCCTAAGTTTTGCTTCATTTTTAATCCTCAAGACGGCTTCGCCTAAAGCGGCATAGTCTTTTACCGCGCAAATTAAACCGCTTTCCTCATGCTTCACCATTTCTGGGATGCCGCCAGCATTAGTAGCAACAACGGGAGTTTTACTGGCGAAGGCATCCAATACGGAAGTACCTAAGCCTTCCATTTCAGAGCTAAACAAGAAACAATCCAGGTCGGCTAAAATTGAGGGCACATCATCTCGAAAGCCTAAAAAGCTGCAATGTGTATCTAACTCTAAATTAGCGGCGTGGGCCTTAAGTTCATTTTCCAATTCGCCCGTGCCGGCAATAAAGAAATGCATTTGAGGATCTTTATGCACCAGGTATTTTGCGGTATCCAAAAAGGTAAACAAATCCTTATGACCAGTTAAGGCCGCGACATTTCCTACCCAAAAACGATCAGCAATAGCGCTAAACTCCTGCCTAATTTTTCCCCTTTCCGGATTTTCAAATCGTTGCGGATTATTAGCGCTGTGCACGGTGAAAACGCGATTGGGATTTTTCAGGGTGCTTCTCAATATATCCGCAATGGCATCGCTTACCGCCAGATAGCGATAAACGCATGGGTGATTGTATTTAAAGGCACTAAGCTTCGATTTTGCTACCGGAAAATCTACGCGCCGCGATACAATTAAGCGCGCTACAGCCTTAAAAAAGTGCTGGGCATAAACCGCAAATCCATGGGCATGGGCATCATGGGCATGCCAAATATCAAATGCCTCTTTTTTGCTATAAGCTTTAAGCTGATAAGAGAAGCGGAGATCAATGGAGCTCGATTTCCGCAGGGCTAAAACCGGTATATCATTTTGCAAGGCCCATTGATGAAGGGGCGCATCTTTTATGCAGGCAATATGTTGTTGAAGCCCCAACTTTTTAAGCTCTTGAACCAAATAGGCAATTTGCTGCTCACCACCTCGCCATGAGCGTGCGGTGGATATATGAAGTACTTTCTTAGGCTTCATTTTTTTGCAAACGCATTAACTTGGTATATTTCAAATAAGTAGCATAGGCACTCCAGCGGGCAATCATCCAACCTTCTTTTCCATCTAAAAAACCAGCTCTAAAAATATAGGCGCGCACGAACTTTAAGGTGGGTGAAAAAATGATCTTTAAAAGGCTTGATTTCTTACCATTCTCAAAAGCCGCTCGGGAAGAAATATCCGTAAATCGGTGTATTTGTGCAAGGTGCTCATCAAAAGTATAGAAGCTGTAATGCAATAAATGACCAGGAAGGGAATTTAAGTTTGCACCCTCCTCCATAATATAGGTGTCATGCGGATTTTGACCAGCCCAAGCACCTTTTCGACTGTCCCATAGTCGCAATTTTCGATCGGGATACCAAAGTCCATGTTTTATCCACTTGCCACAGTAATTGGTTAGTCGATTTAGATAATAGCCATCACCTTTCCAATTTTCCTTGAGCTTTAAAATTGCGGCTTCCATTTCGGCATCGAGGGCTTCATCGGCATCTAAGGAGAGAACATGTGGATGGGAGGCCTGGCTAATGGCCCAATTTTTTTGTTGAATATGGCCTTCAAAGTCGTGGACAATAAAACGAGCGCCTAATTGCAGGGCGTATTCTTTGGTGCGATCCCTGCTATGGGAATCCACCACCACGATTTCATCCGCTACCTTTTGCAGCGATTGAAGGCATCGCTTAATATTTCGCTCCTCGTTAAAGGTTATTACGACCGCCGAAATTTTAACCATGGCCTAAAAGGTCTGAATAAGTTTGAAACCATTGCTCTGCAATAACCTGGTCTTGAAACTGCTGCACAAAATTAGAATTCTTTAGAATCGCTTGGGCGCGGAAATTCTCATCACTCCAAAAAACCTTTAAGGCTTCTTTTAATTCCGGCAGACTATTCTCTTTTAACAATATGCTTCCTGGGCCAGCTACTTCTTTTAAAGCGGAGTTTTTAGAACTTATTAAAGCCGTTTTGCTGGCCATGGCTTCTACCAATGGTATTCCAAAGCCTTCAAAGTTAGAGGGGTAGATGAACACTTGTGCTAGCTGATATAAGCCAGCTAATTCTTTTTGACTAAGGCCACTTAAGGGATAAATCAATTCTCGCTCCTTAGGGCTTAAAGCCTGATAAAAGTCGGTCCAGTATTTTTTAGGCTTGCCCACCAATAAAAGGGGAATGTTTTCCGCTAAGCAAGCCTGGGCTGCCAATATGGGGTTCTTACGCTCTTCTAGAGTACCAACAAATAGGGCGTATTTTTTTGGAAGCTTTTGCTCCTCCAGGTAAGTCCTAGCACTTGGGCGATGGTCTTCCCAAAATTCGGGGGCACAACCTTGGCCTATCACCTTAATTTTTAATGGACTAATGCCCAAGAATTGAATGATGTCATCGCGAGTTTGATCGCTAATGGCCACCACTAAATCGGCATTAGTACAAGCCTTTCGAACTTTTCGCTCGTATATTTTTCGATCAATGCGTTTGTAGAGATTTGGGAAGCGTAAAAAGATAAGATCGTGGACGGTAACAATGGATTTTATTCCTTGCTTACTTAAGCCTTGGGGCAGCTCAGCCGAAAGGCCATGAAACAATTGAACGCCTTCTTTTTTAGCTTGCTTACAAACCAGGCTTCTCCGCCACATTTGGGCATAAAGCTTGGATTTAGGAGTTGGCAGTCGCTCCAGTACATTTCCGCCTGGCTTAAAAGAAACCGAACCTTGCCAAGGATTGTAAAGCCTCAATTCTATTTGCGGGTAATATTGGTTTAGGCTTCGAACTAAGTTTCGGCCATAATTACCTAAACCACTGCGGTTGTGATAAATTCTTTTTGCTTCGTAGCCAATGATCATGCTTCTCGGTATGACCAAATTCCTTTGCTGTAGGTGCCAATGATTTCACCCTTTAATTGCTGCCCACTAAAGGGGTAATTGGCGGCTTTACTTTTTGGATGATAGGAATCCCATTCCCAAACTTTATCAGGATTGTACAAACAGAGATCCACTTCTTTAGCTATTTCAATGCTCATATCGCTTTGAAAGCCTAGTAAATCCCGACTGCCATAACACAAAAGGTCGATAATCTTTTCCAGTCCTAATTCATCTTGCAATTTTGAATTTAGGGCGGCAAAACTACCTTCTAAACTAGCCGCTCCAAATTTGGCTAAATCAAACTCGCAGCGTTTTTCTTCAATGGTTCTTGGTCGATGATCGCCAGAAATAGCCTTTAAAGAACCGTCCTTTAAGCCGGCTATTAAGGCTTCGCGATCGGATTTAGATCTAAGCGGTGGAAACACCTTTAAATGACTGTCATAGCTATCAAGGTCTTCATCAGTATAAAGTAGGTTCATTAAATGAACATCAGCGCTTATCGGAAGTCCTTTCTTTTGAGCATTCTGAAGTATTTCTAATCCCGCCGCACTGCTAATCCCGTTAAAATGCAAAGCCGATTCGGTGTATTCCGCCAAGGCAATATCTCGGCTCATGCTAATTGTTTCACTTAAATCGGGAATCCCCTTAAGGCCAAGCCAGGTGCTTTTAGCCCCTTCATGCATTTGCCCTCCGGCGGTCATCGATTCATCAAAGGATAAAATCTGCAGCGGCTTTTCTAACTCTCTATTATAAAGTAAGGCTAGGCGCATTAAGGCGCTATTGCCGAGTGCTTTAGTTCCATGACTAAAGGCAATAGCCCCAGCTTCTTGTAAGTCATATAATTCGCTGAGCTCCTTGCCTTGCAAACCTTTGCTAAATGAAGCAAGCGGTAAAATATGCACCGGGCTCTGTGCGCCAAAAGCTTTTAAGTACTCCACAGAGGCTTTGCTATCTACACAAGGATTGGTTTCAGGACTTAGCGCAACGGCGGTATAGCCTCCCTGTAAAGCCGCTTTACAACCGCTCTTGAGGTTTTCGCGATCTTCGTTGCCAGGATCATTAAAGTTGGCCTTTAATTCAACAAAGCCTAAACTAAGATGAAGGTTTTCTCCTTCAATGACTTGGGCCTGCTCCGCATCAAGTTTTGGCGCAATTTCCAAAACCTTCCCATCCTCTAAAATTACATCAACCACTTTTTGGTTAAAGGAGGAACGGGGATCAATGATCTTTACCTGCTTAAGAAGATACTTTGCTTTTATCATGAGCGATAGAAATAGACTTAAGAAATAGCATTTCCAATATAAGGAAGAATAGCGCAAGAGCTAAAAACCATGGCCATAGTGCTTGAGCCTTATTTTGAATTGATGCTTGTAATTGATTGGTATCAGCCGTGTTTTGAGGGTCGAGCACTTCGGCGGGTGGGCTAAAACGATTAGGCAGATCTTCCAGCTCGCTTAAATTACTCTCGCGAGGATCAGTATTAATAGCTAAAAATGCAATTTGCTGCTCATCCCGATTTAAAGGGTATATGCCCGCTGCTAATTCCTGAAAATTTAAGCTTATCTCATAATGATCATTGCGGTAGCGCTGGAAGGGAATTATCGCCCCTTGGGCAGTTTGAATTTCAATAGCCATTTCCTCCTTGGGCGCATCAACCGTTTGATATTGCTGTGCATTTCCCGAACGGATATAGCTCATTGGTCTTTCGCCAGTATAAAAAGCAGCATTTACTAAAAGGGGAATTAAAACCGGATGAGACTTTAAGTTACTTCGATTGGGTTTCAGGCTACTTTGACTGTAAAATACTTGACCATTTGAAACGCCTTTTCTACTTAGTAGAGGAGCTGCATTACTAAAGCCTAGCAGGTTTACAGCCGCTTGATCTTTACCACCGAGGTAATATTTACTAAAGGGGAGAAGGGGTTTTTGTCGGCTTGGAATAAAGCTTTTACGAAGAAAGGGATCGGTCGTTTTTAGTACCTGAGCCATCAAGCTATCATCCTGCCATTCGCCCAGAATACTAATGCCAAAGCTTTTTAGTTGCGCCTGGTAAACGGCGGCTTCCTCCTGGGGGAAAAACCAAATATTTTTACCCGCTTCCAGGTGATCTCCTAATTTTTGCTGCAAGCTTTCGCTGAAGGCTAAGTCGCTTTGAATTAGAATTAATCGACTTTCACTGAGGTAATCGTAATCTATATTTTCCGGGTGATCCTGGCGATATTCAAAGAAGTCATTTTGGAAAATTTGCAAGGGTAGATCTACAGTTTCGCTTTCCGATAGCGTATAAATGCCCTGCTGTTTTAAGGTCTGAAAGCTGAAATAGAAACTATTGTCAAATGCCGGAGCTCCCTTATCAATTTCAAGCCTTGCTTTGTAAGCACCGGCATAATTAGGACTAAAATCTAAACTAGTTTCTTTTAAGGACCCAGCATCTAAATCAACTATTTGTGTGCTTCTTAGGGTGTCGTTGAGGTAAAATTTAAGGCTAATGCCTGATTGTGCTTGATCGCCATAATTTCGGATGTAAACCTTTAATTCCTGATCTAAACCCGGAGCAAAAACCGGAGCACCAAAACTGATGGAGTCAATGGCAATGTTTTGAGGACTTGAATTACCCTGCAGCTGAACCAATTGAATCCTCTCGTTTTCCGCTCTCCTAATTGTATCCGAATCGAAAAGTCCAGCCTGAAAGTCACTCAAAAGAATAAAATGATGATTCTGATTTTCGCGATCATCTCCTAAACTTTGAAACCTCTTTATAATTTGAGGTACCGATTTAAAGGAGGCACTGAAGTTTAAGTCACGGATTAATTCCCTGGCTTCGGTGGCGCCATAGAACCTTTGGTATCGGGGCAGGAAATCATTGGTGATAAGCTGCACCTGCATCTCCTCCGGTAAGGACTTTAAAAGATTATTGGCATAAAGCCGAGCTTGATTAAAAAGACTGCCTTGCGGTCCTTCAGCCTGCATGCTTAAGGAGTTATCAATATAGATGTGCACTGTGGTTTGCCTTTTTTGGCTGGCGATTGCATCACTTTCTTGATAAGGTAGAGTGAAGGCTAAAACCAAAGCTGCTAAGGCTAAGCTTCGCAAACTTAACATTAGCCAGTAGCGCAGCTTTTTTATTGATTTAGTTTGCTCCTCTAAGGCCTTAAGAAAGCGCGTGTTAGAGAAGAATACCGTTTTGGGCCTACGTAAATTAAACAGGTGGATGAGCAGAGGTATGCTCAACGCCAGTAATGCCCAAAAGAATTGAGGAAAGCCAAAATTCATTAAAGCCCAAAATTAGGAGATTTAATCTATTCTAGATTAGGAATTTTAAGTACTTCTAAAAGAAATTCACGAATTGCGATTTCCGGCCCTAGGATATCATGTGATTTAATGGGGGAAGCCAAAACGTGATTGCCAACTTTATCTAATTTTTTTAGGCGCTTTAAGTCCGCGGCCGTTCCCAAATTTGCATGCATCCATTCAATGTGTTCCACCGAAACTACTGGATCTTGTTCCTCCTCCGATTTGTAGTAGCAAAGATTAAGGCAAGGCTGTTTCACCTTTGCAAAGGTGCTTTCCGTCATGGTGCTTTCTAATAGATGCTGCAGCTCCACAAGAGCTTGGGTGGTGTAAAGGGTATCCCAATACAGCGCATGACCAATGGAATCGGATACTACTCTGCGTTCGGGGCCGATAACAATTTCGGCAATCTCCAATCCCCAAGGATCGTTTAAGAGTTTCGCCGCTGGGTCTTTAACTCTAATATTGGGAGATAAATTCACTAAAGCATCCACTTCATTTGGGAATTGCGCCGCTAGCTGAAGGGCGTAGGTGCAGCCCGTACTGGTGCCCATAATTAGTACTTTTTCGCCCAGGGCTTGGGCCAGGGCGAGGTAGTAACTTGCATCCGCTAAAGCCTGATTAGCAGTGAAATCACTTAATTGTTGTTCTTGGTAGCCATGTCCCGATAAGCGGGCTAAAAGCAAATTTGCTCCTAATGCTTTGGCAATATTTTGGTGAACAGGCGCTCCTTCTCCCTGGGAAGCAGAAAAGCCATGAAGGTATAAGATGGTCCATTCCGTCTTTCGTAGGCTGTCGGCCCAAATAATCCGCGCCTCATTATCTTTTCTAAGCTCGAATGCGCTTTCACGTTCATTAATATGACCTTCTATTTCATCAAGGCTAAGCGAAATGTCGGGCAATTTGGAATTTATTTCCAGGGTCACGGCTGTTTTTGGGCCTAAAAAATAGACTAGAGTAAGACCAATGAGGACAAACAGAAGGAGGGCTAATTTCTTTTTCATTCTACCAATTCGCAGTTTTCAAGGATATAATTAAAATCTTCAACATCGCTTTTATTCAGCTTTAGCTTACCGGTAAAATGAACGAAATCGTCTGTTTCAAAGCGATCCGGTTTATCCTTAAACTTTAAACTCATCACGCTTTCTGGACCAGCTCCGCCACAAAAGAAACAAGCCGAGAAAGGATAGGCGGAAAGCGCGTATAGGCCTCCATCCACATCGAGGGGAATTACATAGCCTTTTATAAGCACCTGCTTTCCATTCAGGGCCTCAACTTCTTCGCTAAAATCAGGAACTAGATACCAAGCTTCAAATTCTTGGTAATACTGGTCGATAAAATCCACTTTAGCTAAAAGCTTCCAATCAATAAGCTTGGCTTCATTTTGAGCAAAACTACAGAGGCTAAATAGACTAAAACTGAGGAGAAAAATATATTTCATTATCCTGAGATTTGCGCATTTAGGAGGGTGAAGAAAAGACCACTTCCGTTTCGATTTAATCTTAAAGTTCCTTTAATCGGCAAGTATTTATCGGTTGCAAAGCGACCAGGATCTTTATCGAATTTAAGTTCTATAACCGTTTCAGGACCGGCATTGCCGCAAAAGAAACAAGCACTAAAAGGATTTTTGCTTAAAGCATAGGTATTGGCCTCAATATCTACGGGAATTAAATAACCCGCAATTACAACTTCCTGATCTTCGTAATGCTCTTCTAATATGCTGGGAAAGTCTGGGGTATATAGCCCACTCATGGGATCTTGCTCGTAATTGGTCATCGCTAAAACCGGCCAGGCTAGCGCTTTTTGAGCCTGAAGGTTTATACTGTGCAAAAGGATAAAGGTGATAGTAAAATACCTAAGCATTAGCTAAAGTTTTAATGATATTTATACGATAAGCATGCCAAGCAGGTAAGGCCGAAGCCAGGGCCACGATACCAATAAGCCCAATAAATACATAGAGGGTATTGCTATTGAGCAGCAATTCATTTAGGCTCAATTGATAAGCCGGACTAACCAAGGTTCCTATAAATTGGAAGGCAATGACATTTAGTAAAATGGCGATTAAATAGGAAACCACGCCAATGAGAAATCCTTTGATCCAAATAAACTCCAAAATCTTTCGTGGTGGGCTACCGATTGCTCTTAAAAATGCAAATTGAGGTTCATCGTCTTTTAGTCCCTGGAATAGCGCTAAAAACACCGAAAGTGCCGCAATACCAATTAAAATATAAGCAAGGATATTAAGGAAGCGCAAAAAGGAATCGGCTAAGCTGAATAATCGATTTACTTCTATGGCTGGCAGGGCGGCTTGCATTGGCGTTTTTTCATTCACCATTCTAGGTAACATGAGATTAGCCATGGGACTTTTGAAGCGAATTAAAGCTGCGGTAATTTCTTTGGGGCCTTCTTGATGATGCACATCCCAGAGAGAAGCTGTAGGGCATAAAATGAGTTCATCTAATACGGTTCCGCTGGCTTGATAAATGCCCACCACTTTAAATGGATGATGATGGTGATGATCGCCTTCTTGATCAAAACCATGGGATCCTTCAAACTCATCTCCAATGGATAAGCCCGTAGATTGTGCAACCGCAGCGCCGAGCACTACTTCCATGCTCCTGGTAAAGCTTCGACCTTCCGCTAAACTTAATTCATACCATTGCGCATAATTAGAATCGGTACCAACAATCCGCCAGGATCGATAATTATCGCCATAGGAGAGGGGCACAGCGGCTTCCACCAGCGGGTGCTTTTTTAATTTTTGATATTCTTCTAATGGAATATTACCAGTTGGTGGAGCAATATGATAAACGCTGCTTAAAATAATTTGCAGCGGACTTCCTTTCGCGCCAACTACCATATCAATTCCTTTAATGTTCTTTTTAAAGGAATCTTCGAAAGAATTTCGGCTATTAAGGAGCAATAGAATTAAACCGGTACTTATCGCTAGTAAAATGACGCTGAGGCCATTGTGCATTTTTCTGTAGCCTATGCTTTGCCAGGCAGCTCGCCACTGATTCATAGGGAATAGCTTTTAGTGATGAGAGACTTTAACCTTTGGTCATGCGTAACAACTAATAGAGCAGAATCGAATTTTTGACAAACCGAAAGCAATAGGTCAGCTACCTTGCTGGCATTGTAATCGTCTAAGGCGGAGCTTGGTTCATCGGCAAGAATAAGACTTGGGTTTTGAATTAAAGCCCGCGCTATTGAGGCTCTTTGCTGTTCTCCTAAACTGCATTCATTTGGTTTCTTATTCGACAAATGACCGATTTGTAGTTGTTCGAATAGATGCGCGATTTGTTCATTATCTATTTTGTTTCCTTGGTATCTACTTGCGAGCTTAAGGTTTTCGCTTAGGCTGAGGTAGGGTAGAAAAAATGAACGCTGAAAAACCAATCCAATGTTTTTCGCTCTAAAAAGCTCTTTCTTTCTTTCGCCTAGGCGCTGTAGATCTATGCCATTTATGGAGATACTTCCCGCTTGGGGAGCGTTTAAACCTGCGAGTAAGTTTAAAAGAGTAGATTTCCCGCTACCGGAAGGGCCTAGCAATAATGCGGCTTCTCCAGGCTGAATGGCAATGTCAGGAAAATCGAAACTTGCCGACTGGCTGTAAGCAAATTTAAGATTAGAACTTTGTAAAACCATTTTGCAAATTTACCGAAGATTTAAGCATCTATAATGTTTGATTTTTCTTTCAAAAGGCAAACGCTATTCAGTTTAAATATTATTCTATTTCTATGAAAACATTAGTTGTGGGCGCTAGTCCCAAACCCGAAAGGTATTCCAATAAAGCATTATTAATGCTTCATGCCCATGGTTTCGAAACAGAGGCATTAGGATTAAGGGCCGTCCCATACCAACAAGGTATGATTGAAAAAGGTCGACCAGAATACCAGAATATTGATACTATAAGCCTTTATCTTGGGCCGCGCCATCAGGCGGAATACTTTGACTATCTGATATCTTTAGCGCCACGACGAGTTATTTTTAACCCGGGAACTGAAAACCCAGAATTTTACAAAAGATTGGATGAGGCTGGCATTGCCTATGAACTTGCCTGCACCCTGGTTCTATTAAGCACAGGGCAATATTGACTTTTTAATTAGAGCGCCACTCAATAGCATTAATTACGGGTAGCTTAAAGTAGGCTTTGCCTTCCATTAGCATTTCACAGTCTCCTGCTCCCTCAATAAATAGCTGAAAACGAGCCTTTTTAATTTCTTGATTGCCATCATACTCCACTTCATCGTACTGGGCATAATGCATCCCTTTGGAACAACCACTGTATTGATAGGTGACTTCTAGGCAATCATCCAATTCTCTGAGACTAAGGATGTTTGCTTTTTTAGACATTTCCGTGGCCTGATAACTTTGCTTAAATACGGCGCATCTTCGTTCCATATCGTCTTCAACAAGCACTTCATTTTGATTAGCGGCAACTTCCGCCACTTCTGTTTCTTCCCAAACTTCTGGCACTTCACGGATAGCTTCAACCCTTTCTACTACTTCTTGGTCGGTCTCCTTTTTTAAGGCACAAGAACTTAGGCTAACAATAATCACAAGAAAGAGGAAGTGGCGCATTTTGCTAAATTTTAGGCGGGGCAAATTAGGAAATGCGCGCGACGAAAAAGACTTAAGAAAGCAATTTCTGTCGTAATAGAAATTCCAACTGTTCATTAGCCCTTTCCAATTTGTTCAGGAGTTCCTTGTTTTCCCTTCTTAATTGATAGACTTCATAGGCGGAAAGGATGGTGGACTTGAAATCGTCATGATTCCAAGGTTTATTAAGGTATCGATAGACTTGACCCCTATTAATGGCGTCCACTACAGCATTGATATCCGAATAGCCGGTAATTAAAATCCGCATGGGCTCAGGGTCAATTTTCTGAACCTCTTCTAAAAACTCAATACCCGTCATATTGGGCATTCTTTGGTCAGTGAGAATGATGTTTAAATCTTCTTTCTTAAAAATCTCTAAACCCTCAGCTCCTGATTCTGCGGTAAATAGGGTAAAATCGCGACGAAAACTAGCCATAAACGACTGTAGGTTTTGGGCTTCATCGTCCACATATAAGATTTTCACATTTTTGTTCATCTCTAAATCAAAAAACTAAGGTAAAAGTAAGCTATTTTTCAATACTATGATGTAAATTGGCTGATACTTTAAAAGGTGATGGAGCAATGGAAAAATTGATAAATTCTGATTTAAGCAGCTTGTTATCAATTGATAATGCTAGGAATAAAATTGTATTTAAACCACTGGTTTACGACATGTCAAAGGAAGATGATGTTGCCGACTTAGAGGTATTAATCAATACAAATAATAAACAATTAAATGTTCATAACTCCATTGAAAGTCAGGTTTTAGAATTATACAAAATAAACCATCCTAAGCAAAAATTTACTCAAAAGCAGCTTGAGGATTATTGGACCGCTTGGAAGCGGGAAAATGACATAGTTTACTTTGGAGTATGGGTTTATTATCCTTGGAACAATAATTTAGTTCACCTATTAGCGGAAAAGGACTTTGTAAAATTACGTACCTCTCGAAATCAGTATAAGATTCACCCTGAGGAGCAAGAACTACTTTCTCAAAAGACCATCGGTTTAATCGGTCTCTCTGTTGGTCAGTCTGTTGCGCTCACCTTAAGTATGGAGCGCGTTTATGGAACCTTAAGAATTGCAGACTTTGATTATTTGGAGCTAAGTAATCTCAATAGAATAAGGGCAAGCGTGTCTAGCTTAGGTCTGCCAAAAACTTGTTTGGTAGCGCGAGAGATTTCAGAAATAGACCCTTTTTTAAAGGTGGAAGTTTTTTCGGAAGGAATTACCGATGAGAATTTAGATCAGTTTATTGGGGCGGGTGACACAAAATTGGATTTATTAATTGAGGAATGTGATTCCTTGGACATCAAAATTAAATCGAGATTAAAGGCCCGAGCAGCAGGAATTCCGGTGATCATGGATACGAGTGACCGTGGAATGATGGACATTGAACGTTTTGACCTCGAACCTAGTCGCGCTTTAATGCACGGTATGGTGGATGAGTCGCGCGCGGACAAATTGGATCAATGGACCGCAAAGGAGCGATTGGCATTGGTGATGGATATGGTTGGGGCAGAGAATATCTCCTCCCGACTAAAATCTTCCCTTTTAGAAGTTGAAGAGTCAATTACCACTTGGCCGCAATTGGCTTCATCGGTGGTGCTGGGAGGGGCTTTAAGTACTGTGGTAAGTAGACAAATACTATTGGGACTACCAGTTGATAGCGGCCGTTATTATACCGATGCGGAGCAATTGCACCTCAGTGATCAAGCACCTAATTTGGAATCAATAATTGAAAAAAAGCCGGAAGAGCTAAGCTTTGAAGCTTGTTCGGAAATGCTGAGGCAAGCCAATATTAAGGCTTCCAAGGATTCATTGCGCTTAGAGGCTGAGGAGCTGGAGCAATTGGTGGCTAATGCTTGCTTGGCGCCAACTGGGGGGAATACGCAGCCATGGAAGTGGATTTGGCAAGATCAATGTCTAGCGCTGTTTCACGATCAACATTTTTCATACAGTTTTCTCGATTATCGCCACCGTGGCTCCTATATAGGCCTAGGTGCAGCGATGGAGAATTTAGAGCAGGCCGCTATTGCGATGGGAATAGAGGCAAAGCGAGAGTATGCATTATCAGATTTTGGCGAAAAGCTGGTTGCCGTTTATTCTTTTAGAAAAACTTCTATCTTAAGTCCGGGGCCTTTACAGCAATTTGGTGATAAACTTCATATAAGGATGACCAATCGTTATCGTCCTGAAAAATATCAGGGCCTAGACCCTAGCTTAAAAGTAGCATTAGAAAAGGCCATTGCAAAGTCTCCGATGAACTTGATCTGGCTGGAGGACCGGGAGAAGATGAATAAACTGGCGCAGATTGTGGGGGCGGTAGAGCGGCAAAGAATTTTAGATCCTTGGGGACAATACGACTTTATTGGAGAAGCGCGTTGGACCAAAGAGCATGCTGAAGAAAGCAGGAATGGCGTAGATCTTAGAACCTTAGACTTGTCAGAAGCCGATAAAGTTGGTTTTAAGCTTATTCAAGATGGGCAGGCCATTGCCAATTTAAGAAACTGGGATATGGGCCAGGCATTGGTTAAAATGAGCACTGATTCTTTAAGTGATGCAGCCGCTTTTATGCTGCTTTATTGTGAAGATCACGATGCTAAAACCATGCTGGAAGCGGGTCAATGGGTAGAGAAGCTTTGGCTTTATTTTAATGCAAATGGTTTGGCCTACCAACCAATATCGCCAGCTACATTTATGTTTGCTAGGCTCGGCCAGGAAGATTCATCAACTAGCGACTACTTGCGGGCAGAGTTAAATACATTGCGTAGTGAATATCTTAATATACTAGGCTTGGATTCGCAAGTGAATGATCTTTTCCTTTGTCGTTTGTTTTATGCCAGAGAACCAGAGGTTAAGTCGCTTCGCAAGCCATTAGAAGCTGTATATAAAAATAATATGATCAATCGTGCTTAGACTAAGAGCCTTTAAAGCAATTGATGATCTGGAGAGTTGTCAAAAATTCCTTAAGGGTCACGGAGATATCCTCAGTAGCATTGGGGTTAATAAGGTTACATCCAGCACCGAAACATGGATGGAGAACCCTGGTACCTACGTTTTAGTAGTAGAAAATACCGATACCGGTGAAGTAATGGGTGGTGCCCGGGTTGATACAAGTTACGGGAATCAAAAACTGCCTATAGCCGCCGCTACTGGCTATATGGATCCTAAGATTCACGATTTTATTGATCGCGAATCCGAGCATGGAACCGGGGAAATATGCGGATTATGGAATTCGCGTAAGGTGGCGGGACTGGGCTTTGGAAGCCTTTTCTTAACCCGCGCTGCAGTTGCTATTACCACCCAAATAAGGGTGAAATCGCTTTTCGCCCTTTGTGCTCCCTATACCGTTGCCACTGCCGAAAACTTTGGTTATGAGACATTAAAGGAAGTAGGGAATGAGGGTACCTTTTACTATCCGAAACTCGATTTGCTGGCCACGGCCATGTTGTTGCCCGATACGGATCTGCTGCAGTCGGCATCTGATCTAGAACTTGATCGCGTAGGTTCCCTTAGGCAAAAACCGAATCAGATTTTTACGGAGCAGTCGAAACGCAAAGAAGTGGAGGTTCAATATCAATTGGAAATAAATAGTTAAGGCCTTGAAGAACATCTATTATTTAGGACTTCTTTTGTTCTTAAGCCCCTTTCTTAAGGCTCAGTTTGAGCTATCCGTATTTAGCAATGACTCCTTTCATAAGCCCCAGGAACTTCCTTATTTGGACTATGAGCTAAAAGAGGAGGGTGTTCCCAATTTCGACAATGGGAAATCGGCTTATGTACATATCAAAATTCCGGATGCCGCTTCAAAAGGAGATTTTATGATCCTCCTGAATTATGCGCTGATTGATACCCTGAGGCTTTATCATCAAAAACCCAATGGTGAAATAGTTTTGGCAGTGGAAACCGGACAAGCCTTTAAATTTAAAACTAGGCTTTTTGCGTCCTCCGATTTTGTTTTTCCAATAGATCCTGCGGTAAGCGATTATTACTTTGAGGTTTACAGCCATAAACCGCTGGTGCTGCCATTTCAGTTGGTGCAAAGGCAAGAACTTACAGAGCGATTAAGTAAGAACGACTTCCTATTTGGTATTTATGCGGGAATCATCATGGTGATGTTCCTGTATAATTTGGTGATCTACTTCCTTACCCGCGATAGGAGCTACCTTTTTTACATACTCTATCTCCTTACCTTAGGATTGGCTCAAGCCGCATTATTTGGTTACAGCGATCGATACCTCATCGGTTGGGCTCCTTATTTGAATAAGATTTTTGCGGTGCTTTCGGGCGCTTTGGTGGGAATAGCGTCCATCTTTTTCATCAATAACTTTCTACGTTTAAAAACCAAGGCTCCTAAGTTTAGGAAGCTATTATTATTGGTTATTCCCCTGGATCTTATCGCCATAACCTTATTGCTTTTAGGTTATGAGGCTTTTGCCTATAAGATGGTGAATATGGTAGCCCTAACCGGTTCTATCATTGCGATTATTGCGGCTGTGAAATTGGCACAGTCGGGCTATAAACCCGCCAATTTCTTCCTGCTTGCTTGGTCGGTATTCTTGGTTTCCGTGGTGATATTTGCACTGAAAGATTTTGATATTGTTCCTTACAATCCCGTCTTTCGTCGTTCCATGTTATTTGGTTCCAGTATAGAAGTTGTGCTCTTATCCGTAGCCCTTGCAGATCGAATCAATCAACTTCGCCGTGAGAAGGAATACTCACAAGCGCGCGCGCTAGAAATGGCGCGAGAAAATGAGCGAATCATCAAAGAGCAAAATATAGAACTCGAGAAACGGGTGGAAGTGCGAACCATGGAATTACAGGAAGCCAATGAGGAATTGCAGGTTACCCTTGATAATCTTAAGGAAACCCAAACCCAGCTGGTCGACGCTGAAAAGATGGCTTCACTAGGTCAGCTTACCGCCGGTATTGCGCATGAAATTAACAATCCTATAAACTTTATTACTTCTAATATTAAACCGCTGAAACTAGATTTGAGTGAGGTGTACACGATTGTCGAAAATTTTGCAGCCTTGCCAGAAAATTGCAGCCCAGATCAGGTAAAAGCGGCTAAAGAAAGTTTAGAGGAGTATGACTATGAATTTCTGAAAGAAGAGATTGAATCCTTAGTTGGAGGGATTTCGGATGGAGCCAATCGTACCTCTGAAATTGTTTTAGGGCTTCGAAATTTCTCAAGATTAGATGAGGATGTTGTGAAAAAGGCAAATCTCAATGAGGGCTTGGATAGTACTATGGTGCTCTTGAGAAATAAAACCAAAGGGATGGTTGACATTGTTCGTGATTACGATGAGCAGTTAATGGATATTGAATGCTTCCCCGGTAAACTTAATCAGGCCTTTATGAACATTCTAAATAATGCCGTTTATGCCGTTAATGCCAAGCAATATCAGGAGGGAGAAAAGCCTCAAATTATCCTAAAAACAAGTAGCGTTGATACCCAAAATGTGGCAGTGCACTTGATTGATAATGGGATTGGTATGGATGAGCAGACTAAGAAAAAGTTATACGAGCCGTTTTTCACTACAAAGGACGTTGGTGAAGGGACAGGGCTCGGTATGAGTATTGTCTTTAAAATTATTGATAAACATGGAGGCCGCATAGAAGTTAATAGTGAATTGGGTAAAGGCACCGAATTTGTTCTATTTTTACCTATCCGTCAGCCAAAAGAATTTGCATGACTCCACGAAACTCCACCAAACCCATCCGTATTCTATACCTAGATGATGAGGATAATAACTTGAGGTCTTTTAAAGCTGCCTTTAGAAGGGAGTATGAAGTTTATACCGCCAATAATACCGAAGATGCCTTTAGTATTATTAAGAGTCAGAAACCCCAAGTTATTTTTTCAGATCAGCGCATGCCCGTAACCAGCGGGGTAGAGTTCTTTAATGCGGTTCGCCAGGTTTTCCCTGAGCCTGTTCGCATCTTAATTACGGGTTTTACAGATGTCAATGATATTATTGACGCCATTAACAAAGGTCATATCTATCGCTATATAACCAAACCCTGGAGTGAAGCAGAAATAAAGGTGGCTATTGAAAATGCTTACGACCTCTACCATACGCGTCGTCAATTACAAGAGAAAATTGATGATCTTGAGAAGACCAATAATGAACTAAACCGTTTTGTTTATAGCGTTTCTCACGACTTACGAGCGCCTATCGCTAGCGTTTTGGGGTTGGTTAAAGTGTCCCAAATAGACATCAAGGACGAGGCCTCTATTCAGCTTTTCGATAAGGTGGATCAAAGCGTGCACAAGCTCGATATATTGGTCAATAACATTATCGATTACTATAAAAACTCAAAAGCTACCGAAGAGTACCTAGAGGTAGATGTGGATAATTTAGTGGAGGATGTTCTAAATCAACTGCATTCCGGCGAAAGCCGAGAGAATCTCACTTTACAGAAAGCAGTGGATCAAAACGCACGTTTCTTTGGCGACTATTTTCGAGTTCGCATAGTACTTAGCCATCTTATCGCCAATGCCATAAAATTCAAGAAACCTGAGCAATTAAGGGCTCAAGTGGATTTGAACTTTGAAATAGGGGAGGACCAAGTGCTTATTAAAGTAAAAGACCATGGTGTAGGTATTTTACAAGATCATGTGGAACAAATTTTTAAGATGTTCTTCCGAGGAAAAGACCAAATGGCAGGTTCTGGTTTAGGTTTATACATTGTAAAAGAGGCCTTGAGTAAAATGGGAGGAAGCATTGATGTTCAATCGAGTCCAGGTAAGGGAGCCGAATTCCACATTGTAATCCCCAATATGGTTCAGCAGGAGAATGAGTGATTTTCAAGTTGAATATTGCCTATTGATTGACGACAATTTAGTTGATCGCTTCGTGCACCGACGCTTGTTGGAGCACCATAAAATTGCACGTACTATAAAGGAGTTCGACAATGGTAAGGATGCTTTGGATTACCTCACAGAATTAGCGCGGAATGGCAGTCCAGTGCCGGATTTAATTCTCTTGGATTTAATGATGCCAGAGATGGATGGTTTTGAATTCCTGAAACACTATGAACTCTGGGTTCAGCGCTCTAAAGTGCGACCTTATTTATTTATGGTTAGCTCCACGGAAGATGACCATGACCTTCGCAGATCACGGGATAACCGTCACATTATTAAACTTCTGCGCAAGCCTCTCGTTCCTAAATTACTTAAGGAGGTAATTGATCAGAATTCCGACTTAAAGTGAAACTGAATTTTATCGAATTTCTCCTTCGCCATATTTAGGCTGAAAGAAGAATCGGCCAAAAATACCAAGCGCTGAAATTTGTCTCGAGCCAAATAGCGATACTTTAATTTACTGAACTCTTCCAGCTGCGCCTCATCCGAACTTTCTATCCAACAGGCTTTGAAAGCCGAATAGTTTTCATAGCTACACTTGGCACCATATTCATGTTCTAAGCGGTATTGAATTACTTCATACTGCAAAGCTCCAACCGTTCCGATAATTTTACGGCCATTACTCTCCAGGGTAAATAGCTGAGCAACCCCTTCATCCATCAACTGATCAATGCCCTTATTAAGCTGCTTAGCCTTCATAGGATCAGCATTATTAATAAATCGAAAGTGTTCGGGTGAGAAACTGGGAATACCTTTAAACTCTAAGGCCGGTCCACCGCTTACGCTATCTCCGATTCGGAAGTTTCCTGTATCATGTAAACCAATTATGTCTCCTGGGTATGCTTTATCAACGATGGATTTCTTAGAAGCCATAAAAGCAGTAGGACTGCTGAATTTTATGCTTTTAGCGAGGCGGGTATGCTTGTAATTGGTATTCCTTTCAAAAGTGCCTGATACAATTTTCATAAAAGCTAGGCGGTCTCTATGCTTAGGATCCATGTTAGCATGAATCTTAAATACAAAGCCACTAAAGAAATCCTCCGTTGGTTTTACTAAAGTTCCGCTGGCATCTTTGGCTTGGGGTGGAGGGGCTATTTCAACAAAGCAATCCAGTAATTCCTGTACCCCAAAGTTATTAAGGGCAGAGCCAAAGAATACTGGCGATAAAGCACCTTGTAAATAGGCTTCTCCGTCAAAATCATCGTAAACCCCCTGTAAGAGGCCTAATTCTTCAACCAGTTCTTCTGCAGCCTCATCACCAACCATTTCGGCCAATTTGGGATCTTCTACGTTTTCAATTGCTATGCTATCTGCAATCTTCTGTTTATTTACTTCCATAAACAGTTTTAATTGCTTTTCCCAAATATTGTAAACGCCTTGAAAGCGCTGTCCCATGCCTACAGGCCAGCTTAAGGGACAAATGTTAAGACCGAGCTTACTTTCAATTTCATCCAATAAGTCAAAGGCATCTTTTCCTTCGCGATCTAGTTTATTTATAAAAACAATAATGGGTGTATTTCGCATACGGCATACCTCCACTAGTTTTTCGGTTTGGGCCTCCACGCCCTTCGCCACATCAATAACTACAATTACGCTATCTACCGCGGTTAAAGTGCGATAGGTATCTTCTGCAAAATCTTGGTGACCGGGGGTGTCGAGAATATTTACCTTCCGACCTTTATATTCAAAACCCATAACCGAGGTGGCTACGGATATACCTCTTTGTCTTTCAATTTCCATGAAATCAGAGGTGGCCGTTTTTTTAATCTTATTGCTTTTAACCGCTCCCGCTTCTTGGATGGCGCCACCAAATAAAAGCAGCTTTTCCGTAAGGGTGGTTTTTCCAGCATCGGGGTGGGAAATAATTCCAAATGTGCGCCTCTTGGCGATCTCTTCTTGTAGGGTACTCATAGCAGGCCCCAAAAATAACCAAACCCTGCTTTAAAAAATTATATAATTTTGTAGAATCTTTTCAGTTAAAGACTAAACAAATTTAGATACCTCAGGTTTAAGTAGGTAATGAAGAAGGAACATGGACTCTAAGTACTCAATAAAAGACCTTGAAAAGTTATCGGGCATTAAGGCGCACACCCTCAGGGCTTGGGAGCAACGTTACGGGCTAATCGTGCCTAAAAGGACCGAAACTAACATTCGCTATTATATCGATGAGCATCTTAAAAAGATCTTAAACATCGCTGTTTTGGTGAAGAGCGGCATGCGGATCAGTAAGGTGGCTGAGCTTAATAGTCATGAACTAAGAGCAGCGGTGATTGACGCCGGACGTTATCAAGGTAATTACGAAAGTCAGATAAATGCTTTTAAGATTGCGATGCTGGAATACGATGAGTATTTGTTCGATAGCATCTTCAGCAAATGCCTTATTCAATTTGGAACCGAGGAAACACTGACCAAAATTCTCGGAAAGTTCATTCAAGAAATAGGCTTGCTTTGGCAGGCGGGTGCCATCAACGTAAGTAATGAGCATTTTATTAGTAATCTGGTGAAGCAGAAGCTCTTTTCGATTATCGATCAAACGATAATTCCCCAAAATACGAAAGAGCGTAAAAGCTTTGTACTATACCTTCCGGCAGATGAGCTGCATGAATTGGGATTACTCTATTTATACTACTATCTAAAAAAGAGTGGTCATCGCGTCATTTATCTGGGGCAATCCGTGCCTATCGAGTATCTCAAAGAAGTATCGGACAAAACTCAGGTAGATCAGTTTATATCCATCTTTACCACTAGCCCTCATTTTGAGGAAATAGATTTGTACTTCGAGAAAATTGGCGAAATGTTTAACGATGAAAATTATCGTTTCTTCCTAACCGGTATTCAATTCCAAAATTACCAGTCCGAGGAAGTTCCATCGCAAGTCGAAATCGTACCTGATATCGAAAGTCTTAAGGGTTCATTTATAATGTAATTGAGCTTTTCTATGTCTCAATGTTGTAACACTGAGAAAGTCAATCACTTAGCTTTTTGTTTAACTTATTTAACATATAGTTAGACAAAAACTCTTGCGGAATGAGGTTTTATGTTTAACTTTGAGGTGTCAAAAGTTGAACAACTCTAAAAAACTAGGAAAATGTCCAAAGCAGAATTTAGCACCATGATCATCAGTCACCAAGACTTCTTGCGTCAGTTGGCCATGAAACTTACTAAGAGTAGTGACGATAGTGATGACCTTATGCAAGAAACTTTGTTTAAGGCTTTAAAGAATCGTGAGAAATTCCAGGAAGGCACAAATATTAAGGGATGGTTGTATACCATTATGAAGAACACCTTCATTAATGCCTACCGCAAGCGCAAAAATCAAAACACTTTTGTTGATGAAACTGAGAACAAGTATTTCATCAATATGAAGGAATCTGAGAAATCGGCTAGTACCGATAGCATTGTAGATCATAAATACATCATGAGTCAAATAAACTCCATCGACAAAACTTACTTGGAGACTTTTATGATGTACTATAATGGTTATAAGTACGAGGAGATTTCTGAAATCATGAATATCCCCTTAGGAACGGTAAAGAGTCGTATCTTTTTAGCACGACGTAAGATGATGGATAAATTAAAAGATTACCGTTAATTCCTAATAAAATGGCCAAAAAGGCAATTGTAGTTGGAGCTGGCTTTGCCGGATTATCAGCGGCGACTTCCCTCGCTCAACAGGGCATGGAGGTTGTAATTCTTGAGAAAAACGCACAGGCGGGGGGAAGAGCAAGAGCTTTTAAGCATGAAGGCTTTCACTTCGATATGGGGCCCAGTTGGTATTGGATGCCAGATGTGTTTGAAAACTACTTTGCCAAGTTTGGAAAAAAAGTATCAGACTATTACACCTTAGATCGCCTAGATCCTAGTTATCGCGTGTACTTTGGTCTTAAAGATTATGTAGATGTACCAGCCGGTACAGAGGCCTGCATTGAATTATTCGAGCAAATAGAACCCGGTAGTGGGGAGCAGCTGCGGAAATTCATGGAAGATTCAGCCTATAAATATGAAGTAGGAATTAATGATTTGGTTTATAAACCAGGACGTTCCTTATTAGAGTTTGCGGATTGGCGAATTTTAAAGGGCCTAGTTCAACTGGATTTACTGAAAAGCATGCGTAAATACGTTCATGCTCATTTTAAGAATCCGCGTCTGCAGCAACTAATGGAATTCCCCATTCTCTTCTTGGGCGCTACTCCTCAAAACACGCCTGCACTTTATTCGCTAATGAACTATGCAGATATTGATGGTGGTACGTGGTTTCCGAGAGGAGGAATGCACGAAATTGTAAAGGCCATGGTTAGTTTGGCTGAGGAAATGGGAGTAAAGATTCTCCTAGATCACGAGGTAGAGAAGGTGGAAATTAAAGGCTCTAACATTACAGCCTTAAATACCGCCCACGGTCAATATGAAGCGGATGTTGTTATAAACGCTGCGGATTATCAGTACTTTGAGCAAAGCTTGCTGCCAAAAAACTACCGTCAGTACAGCGCGAAATATTGGGATAACAGAGCTATGGCTCCTTCCAGTTTACTCTATTACCTTTCGGTAGATGAGAAGGTTGCGGGCATTCTTCATCACACTTTATTCTTCGATGAAGATTTTGATCAGCATGCCAAGGAGATTTACACGAATCCACAATGGCCCTCAAAGCCACTCTTTTATGTATCGGCGACCTCCAAAACGGATCCCAATGCAGCCCCGGAAGGAAAGGAAAATGTTTTTCTGCTAATGCCTCTTGCCCCAGGATTGGAGGATAGTAAAGAACAAAGGGAGACCTATTATCAGATGATGATGGATAGGCTCGAAGCCCATACCGGACAAGAAATACGTTCTAAAGTAATTTATAAGCGTTCCTACGCCATGGAGAATTTTGAAAATGACTACCATGCCTTTAAAGGGAACGCATATGGTTTGGCCAATACCTTAAAACAAACGGCCATTTTAAAACCTTCTCTCAAAAGCAATAAACTTAAAAACCTCTATTACGCTGGACAGCTTACAACTCCAGGGCCTGGAGTACCGCCATCGCTTATTTCGGGCATAGTGGCAGCTTCGGAGGTGGCTAAGGACATTAACAAACAACATTAAGGATGAAAGCACTATTCGACAAAGTTTCCTTCCGCGCCAGCGCGATGGTTACCAAAAAGTACAGCACCTCTTTTTCAATGGGTATCCTTTTTTTAGATAGAGCCCTCCACAAGCATATCTATGCTATTTATGGTTTTGTGCGTTTTGCAGATGAAATTGTAGACTCTTTTCACGAGTACGATAAAAAGGCTTTACTCGATGATTTCCGCGAACAAACTTGGCGGGCCATTGATCAGGGAATAAGCCTAAATCCAATATTAAATTCCTTTCAACATACCGTAAACGAGTTTAATATTGATCGTGAACTTATTGAAACCTTCCTTTTTTCCATGGAGATGGATCTCGATCTTTCTGCAGTAAGTACGGAGGAAGAATATGAAAAATACATCCTTGGATCAGCCGAAGTGGTGGGATTAATGTGCCTAAAAGTATTTTGCTATGGAGATCAGCAATCCTATGATCACCTGCGTTGGAACGCCATGAAGCTGGGATCGGCCTTCCAAAAGATTAATTTCCTCCGCGATCTTAATGCCGATTACAATCAATTAGGCCGGGTTTATTTCCCGGGTGTGGACATGACGGTTTTTAATGATTCGGTTAAGGCGGAAATCGAAGAAGATATTGAGAAGGATTTTAAAGCTGGATACGAAGGCATCATTCAATTACCAAAACAGGCGCGTTTTGGGGTTTATGTCGCTTATGTTTACTACTATCGCTTATTTATGAAAATTAAAGCGACTCCAAGTAATACCATTCTTAGTAAGCGTGTTCGCATTCCAAATCATAATAAATACCGACTTTTAGTAAGTTCTTACTTAAGACATAGTTTTAACATTTTATAAATTACAATGGCAGAAGAAGTTATCCTGGTCGACGCTCATGATCAAGAGCTAGGACTGATGGAGAAAATGGAAGCCCATCGCCAAGGTTTATTACACCGCGCATTTTCCGTTTTCGTCCTCAATGAAAAAGGGGAATTGATGGTTCAACAAAGAGCGGCTGAAAAATACCATTCTGGCGGCCTATGGACTAATACCTGTTGCTCGCATCCGCGTGCTGGTGAAAGCGCTGAGGAGGCCGCTCACCGAAGACTTCAGGAAGAAATGGGTTTTGATTGCCCCCTTCAAAAAGTACTTGAATTTACCTATCGTGCCGAATTGGATAAGGGAATGATCGAACATGAATACGATCACCTCTTTATCGGTAGCTACAACCAAGAGCCATCCTTAAACCCTGAGGAAGCCATGGCCTGGAAATGGATGCGGATAGAAGATCTCTCTGCCGATATTCAAGATCATCCCGAACGCTATACAGCTTGGTTTAAAATCATCTGGAAGCAATTTGAAGCATACGTAATTAGCCAAGCATGAAAGTGACAGTAAGCCGAAAGGCACATTTTAATGCAGCGCATAGACTGCATAATCCCCTGTGGGATGAAGCGCGAAATGCCCAAGAATTTGGGAAATGTAATAATGCAGAATATCACGGTCATAATTACGAGTTAATCGTAAGCGTGCGGGGAGAGGTGGACCCCGAAACGGGATATGTTATTGACATGAAGGTTTTGAAAGACCTCATTAAAACCAAAATAGAAGATCGATTTGATCACAAGAATTTAAATACTCAAACCAGTGAATTTGCCAATCTAAATCCTACCGCAGAGAATATCGCAGTGGTGATTTATGACCTGCTCCGCGCTGACATTGACGCTAAGTTTGACCTAAAGATTACACTTTATGAAACTCCGAGAAACTACGTTGAATATGAAGGCTAATGCTCAATTAAATCCAAACTTAGAGCAGAATTCTGACGAATTACTGCAAAGAGTGGAGGAGCTTGGCAATGGTCATGCTATGACTAATTTGGACACTCCAATGCGCAAGGATGCTTTTCTCCTGGATCCAGAGGAAAAGGTGAATCTAATCGAGGAAAAGTTTGCGGATATCCTGCACATTTTGGGAATGGATCTTACCGATGATAGCCTTAGCGGCACTCCTCGTAGAGTGGCCAAAATGTATGTTAACGAAATCTTTCAAGGCCTGCTGCCAGAAAATAAGCCTCAGGCTAAATTATTTGATAATAAATACCGCTACGGTCAAATGCTGGTAGAGAAGAACATCACCGTTCATTCTTATTGCGAGCACCACCTTGTACCTATTTTAGGGAAGGCCCATGTCGCTTATATTTCCTCAGGAAAGGTGATTGGCTTAAGTAAGATTAACCGTCTGGTGCGCTATTTTTCTAAGCGCCCGCAGGTGCAAGAACGCCTTACCGAGCAAATAGGAGCCGAGTTGAAACGTGCCCTTCAAACCGAAGATGTAGCGGTTTATATCGAAGCAGATCACATGTGTGTTGCTACCAGAGGAATTGAAGATTGTTCCTCAAGCACGGTAACAGTGCATTATTCCGGAAAGTTTAAAGAAGAATCTCATCGAAGTGAATTCTTAAAAATCATAGGATAATATGTCTCAAAAAAATTACTTGATTGTTGGTGGAGGAAGTGGCATTGGAAAAGTAATTGTTAGTCAATTATTAGATCAAGGTCATCACGTTTGGGCGCTTAGTCGCCACATTGACGAGAACTTAACTTCAAGAGAAGGACTCCATAAATATGGATATGATGTTCTAAGCGACTCTAAGCTACCCATGGAATTACCCGATGCTTTGCACGGTGTAGTTTACTGTCCTGGTAGTATAACCCTAAAGCCATTCGAAAGAATGGCCTCAGATGTTTTCCGGGAAGAGTTGGAAATCAATTACCTAGGTGCCGTTAAGGTCCTACAGCGGGCGATGCCGAAATTAAAGAAAACCGAAGGCGCTTCAATTGTACTATTCTCAACCGTAGCGGTTCAAAATGGACTTCCTTTTCACAGTTCCATAGCCGGAGCGAAAGGAGCGGTGGAAGGTTTAGCCAGGAGTTTGGCCGCGGAATATGCGCCCAAGGTGCGTGTAAACGCTATAGCGCCTTCACTTACGGATACGCCCTTGGCAAATGCACTTTTATCCAATGATAAAAAGCGTGAAGCGAATGCGGATCGCCATCCATTAAAGAAGGTAGGTCGACCAGAAGATATTGCAGAAATGAGTCTCTTCCTTTTAAGCGACAAAGCTTCATGGATTACCGGTCAAGTTTTAAAAGTGGATGGTGGAATGTCAGCCCTGCGCTAATGTCTCAGAATAAGATTTCATTTAAGTCAAAGGATTTTAAGGATTGGGATCGACGATTTAGAGCCAATTTCTTCAATAGTATTGGTGGTTTCAAGAGTATAAACCTCCTTGCTACCCAAAGTGAAGAAGGCCTACTTAATGTCGCCCCGTTTTTTTCGGTGCAGCACGTTGGTGCAAACCCACCTTTAATGAGTCTTATCTTCCGTCCACATACTGTAGAAAGACATAGTCTAGAAAATCTTCGTGCCCAAGGATTTGCTACGGTAAATGCAGTTCACAAGGATATTGTTGATGCCGCCCATCAGGCCGCAGCCAGCTACCCACGCGAAATTTCGGAGTTTGAAGCCACAAATTTAGAAGCGGAAGATTTAGGTTTTGCAGTTCCCTATGTAAAACAAGCCCGGCTAAAGTTTGGCATTAAATACGAAGAGGAGCATGCCATCTCTCTCAACGATACCATTTTACTTATTGCTTCTATACATGAGGTTTATTTGGAAGAGAGCTGTATGCTGGAAGATGGTTTAATCGACCACAGTCTTATAGATACTTTAAGCGTGAATGGTTTGGATAGCTACTATTTGCCCCAGGCCTTTAAGCGTTTTGAATATGCCCAGCCCGATAAACCCTTAGCAGAGAAGGAATGGCTCAGGAAGAAGTAAACATCTTTTGGATGCGACGCGATTTGCGTCTTCACGATAATCACGGATTGCAAAAGGCCCTTGCAGCCGGGAAGCCGGTAGTGGTGCTTTTCATTTTCGACAAGGATATTTTGGAACCACTGCCAAGTCGGGATGCAAGGCTTCAGTTTATTTGGCAGGAACTTCAGGCTATAAAGGGGCAATTGCAGAAACTTGGCTCGGATCTATTAGTGTACCATGATCAAGTGGAAGAGGCTTGGGCGAAAATTACCGAGAATTATGCCATCCACACGGTTTTTAGCAATCGGGATTACGAGCCCCATGCTCGCAAAAGAGATCAGCATATTTACCAAGTTCTGGCGGAAAAGGGAATTCCCTTCAAAGGTTATAAGGATCAAGTTATTTTTGAGAAAAGTGAAATTGTAAAGGACGATGCCAAACCCTATGTGGTTTACACGCCCTATATGAAAAAGTATAAATCCATCTTAAGTACTAAGGATTTTCAAGCCCATGACTGCTCGGCAGAAAATTACAAGAAGCTTAGCGGATTAAAGTGGTATTCTTTAGAGGAAATGGGTTTCGAATCATTTCCATTTTCTTATCCAGATCGAAATTTTAATGAGGAAATTATCCGAAATTATGATCAAACCCGCGATATTCCTTCTATAAGAGGTACAAGTCGGTTGAGTTTACACCTGCGTTTTGGAACTATTTCCATTCGTCGTTTGGCAGAATCGGCCCGAGCCTGGAATGCTAAGTATTTCAATGAACTTATTTGGCGCGATTTCTATCAGCAAGTTCTCTATCACTTTCCACATTCCTTTGACCATAGCTTTCGTAGGGACTATGACCTAATTGAATGGGAACAGAATGAAGATCATTTTAAGGCCTGGTGTTCCGGTAAAACCGGTTATCCTATGGTTGATGCGGGTATGCGGGAACTCAATCAAACCGGTTTTATGCACAATCGGGTTCGTATGGTGGTAGCCAGTTTTTTATGCAAACATTTGTTAATCGATTGGCGCCGGGGAGAAGCTTATTTTGCAGAAAAGCTATTGGATTATGATGCTGCCTCTAATGTGGGAGGTTGGCAATGGGCAGCAGGCAGTGGAGTAGATGCCGCTCCTTATTTTAGGGTCTTTAACCCCGAACTTCAACTGAAAAAGTTTGATCCTGAATTGAAGTACATAAAAAAATGGGTTCCAGAATATGGCAGTATGCAATATCCGAAACCCATTGTAAATCATAAAGATGCGCGGGAAAGAGCGCTGGCTAGGTATAAGTCCGTTTTAAAAAAGGACTAAATTCCCGTATCGTCTCCGAAGCTAAGCTTCACATCACTTACAAAGCTCTTAATTTGCTGTTCGTTCTGCATTTTACAGATTAGTAAGGCTTTGGGTGTATCCACCACAATGTATTCCTCCAAACCTTCAATAACCGCAATTTTATCTTTAGGCATACGCACGATATTGCCCTTGCTATTGTAGTTTAAGATTTTATCACCAACCAGCGCATTTCCGTTTTTATCCAATTCTTTATGCTCGTATAAGCTTCCCCAAGTTCCGAGGTCGCTCCAGCCAAAGTCGGCAGGAATTACAAAAACATGGTTAGACTTTTCCATGAGGCCATAGTCGATGGATTCGTTATCGCAGGCGGGGTAAATTTCATTCACAAAAGGACCTTCCGCCTCGGTACCAAATTTGTCGGCTCCTTGTTCAAAATTCTCAAATAAATCGGCTTGGTGTTCTTTAAGCTCCTGCTTGAAGGTTTTTAAGGACCAAATAAAGATTCCGGCATTCCAAAGAAAGTCGCCACTATCTAAAAATTGTTGAGCGATTTCAACATTCGGCTTTTCCGTAAAGGTTTTAACCTGCTTTATCTCATCTCCGGTAATATCTTGATCCTCAAACTGAATGTAGCCATAGCCTGTATCAGGACGATGCGGTTTAATTCCGAGGGTAATTAAGTAATCTGTATCGGAGGCGGTTTTTAAAGCCAAATTGCTAATTCGAACAAATTCCTGTTCATTGGTAATCAGGTGATCTGAAGGGGCAATTAAGATATTGGCATTGGGATCTTCGCTTTGAATTCGGTATGCAGCATAGGCGATGCAAGGGGCTGTGTTTCTGCGAGCGGGTTCCAAAATTATATTACGATGCGGCATTGCTGGCAATTGCGCTGCTACCTGCTCTTCGTATTGACGGTGGGTTACCACCAAGATTTTTTCGGGGTCGGTTAAGAGGGAAAGCCTGCGAAAAGTTTGTTGTAATAGCGATTCACCCGTGCCTAATATGTCGTGAAATTGCTTGGGGTTTTCGGCGGTACTCATCGGCCAAAAGCGGCTACCAATGCCGCCTGCCATGATTACACAATATGTAGAGGCCATAGTTAAATTGTTTGCCTCAAATCTACAATTCTTATGCACTCCTAAAGAGGAGAAAGGGGCATTTTAAATTGTTACTTTTGTAGATTTCAAAATCGAACCAAAACAATTCGACTACAATGCTGAATATTGTACTATTCGGGCCTCCCGGAGCGGGAAAAGGAACTCAATCAGAAAAGTTAATTGAGCAATATCAACTAAAACACCTAAGTACCGGTGATATTTTTCGCGCCAATATTAAGGGTGAGACGGAGCTTGGAACATTAGCAAAATCATATATCGACAAAGGGGCATTGGTACCTGATGAGGTGACCATCAACATGTTAAAAGCTGAGTTAGAGAAAAACCCAAATGCCAAGGGTTTTATTTTCGATGGCTTCCCTAGAACTACCCCTCAGGCGGAAGCCTTAGATGAACTACTAGCTTCCTTAGATACCAGCATTTCTGTAATGCTGGCCTTGGAAGTGGCAGAGGAGGAATTAAAGGCAAGGCTATTGGAAAGAGCCAAAACTAGCGGCAGAACCGATGAT
This sequence comes from Bacteroidota bacterium, assembly GCA_024742495.1. GTDB lineage: Bacteria > Bacteroidota > Bacteroidia > Flavobacteriales > Schleiferiaceae > Croceimicrobium. The sequence goes on along the minus strand of JANSYJ010000006.1, from coordinate 101,136 downwards.
GCCGATCCAGCCATAATTCAAAATCGAATAGATACTTATAATAGCCAAACTGCTCCCGTTAAAAACTTTTATGCTGATCAGCAAAAGCTGCAAGAGATAAACGGTTTAGGGAGTATTGATGAAATTACCGATCGTCTCTTTAGCGCTATTGATACTTTAGATTAATGCAAGAAAACTTTGTCGATTACGTAAAAATCCATTGCAAGTCTGGCAAAGGAGGGGCGGGCTCGCCTCATTTACACCGCGATCGTTTAACCTCCAAAGGTGGCCCCGATGGGGGGGATGGCGGTGAAGGGGGATCCGTGATTTTACGCGGAAATAAACAGCGATGGACCCTTTTACATCTTAAGTATCGCAAACACGTTAAGGCCAAGGCTGGTGCTAATGGTGGGCAAAATCAACGAACGGGTGCCAATGGCGACCATGAGATTTTAGATGTCCCCTTAGGTACCGTAGCCAAGGATGCCGAAACGGGAAAAGTACTTTTTGAGATTACCGAGGACGGAGAGGAGAAAATTTTAAGGAAAGGCGGAAGAGGCGGATTGGGAAATGTGCATTTTAAATCGGCCACTTTTCAAACGCCACGTTTCGCGCAACCGGGTGAAGCCGGGGATGAAGGTTGGAATATTCTAGAGCTTAAGGTGCTGGCCGATGTTGGTTTGGTGGGCTTTCCCAATGCTGGGAAATCTACGCTACTTTCGGTGGTATCTGCCGCCAAACCGGAAATTGCGGATTATCCCTTTACAACCCTAACTCCAAAATTGGGTATTGTTGAGTACCGTGATTACCGCTCTTTTGTGATGGCGGATATTCCAGGTATTATCGAAGGTGCCAGTGAAGGAAAAGGCTTGGGTCATCGATTCCTAAGGCATATTGAGCGCAACTCCATGCTCCTTTTTATGATTCCAGCCGATACCGATGACATTCGCAAGGAATACGATATTCTTCTGTCTGAACTGCAAAAGTTTAATGACGAATTATTAGACAAGGATCAGCTAATAGCCATCAGTAAAAGCGATATGCTCGATGAAGAGCTTGAAGCTGAAATGAGCGCTCAGTTAAAGGAGGAACTGCCTACTAATGTAGACTTCATGTTTATCTCTTCGGTGAGTGGAAAAAATATTCAAAGACTAAAGGATCGTCTTTGGGAAATGATGAACAAGGATGCTTGATCAATTGATGCAATGGGATGAGGAGCTTTTCCTCAGCCTAAATCAAATGGGCCAGGCTTTTTGGGACCCTTTCTGGCTGAGAATGTCAGAAGTGTTTATTTGGATTCCCTTATACATCGCACTCTTGGTGTTGGTTTTCTGGATATTTAAGTGGCGATCTTCTTTTTGGATTGTCCTTTTCTTAATCCTCAATGTATTGGCCACCGACCAAGGATCTGTGCAGCTGTTTAAGGAACAGTTTAAAAGACCGCGACCATGCCATGAAGAACATCTACAAACTGAAATTCGCTTAGTTAAAGGATCCTGTGGTGGCGCTTATGGCTTTATAAGTTCCCATGCTAGCAATACCTTCGGACTAGCCTTTTTCTTGGGACTACTTTTTAGAAGACGCTTTCCATGGCTGTATTACTCCCTCTTATTTTGGGCTGCCCTTGTAGCCTATAGCAGAATTTACCTTGGAGTTCATTATCCAGGCGATATTTTGGCTGGCGCTTTGTTTGGGGCACTCTGTGGAACGGGGCTCTATCTGATTTTAGATCGTTGGTTTCCCATAGAACAAAGGCGATCATGACATGGTTATGGGTTTTTTTGGGTGGTGGCTTGGGATCTATGCTGCGTTATGCTATTTCTAAATTGGCGATTGCCACTTTTGGGACATCACCAAATTTCCCCCTAGCGACGCTGTTCTCCAATATTTTAGCCAGTGGCCTGCTGGCATTTTTGCTTTTACAGAGCCCTGGTCGTTTAAGCGAAGCACAAAGATCTTTTTGGGCAATAGGCTTTTGTGGAGGCTTTTCTACCTTTTCCACCTTTAGTTTGGAGAATTGGGTGCTTATTGATCAAAAAGCTTGGCTATACCTATTTTTAAATATGAGCCTGAGTTTAGGCCTGGGATTGGTAGTTATGCTAATTGCTAGCAAAAATGGCATTAACGGATAAGGCTAACGGTTCCTTTTTTAACCACGCCATTTCCAGTTTCTTTATCAATTACCTCCATGATATAGGTGTAAACTCCACCCTGTAAAACTGGTCCGCTGTTGTACATGCGTCCATTCCAAAAGTGAGCAGGATCCTCACTTTCAAAAACTCTTTGTCCCCAACGGTTGAGGATTTGAATCCTGAAATTACGGGTTCCTAAAATGGAATAAGAAAAAACATCATTGAGCTGATCGCCATTGGGAGTGAAGGCATTGGGAACATATAATCTAAAAGGCTGCTGTACATAGGTTTCAATCATTGTGGTATCAACACAGCCAAATTCGTTTCGAACGATGTGGGTAAAACGCTGTACTCCGGTGTCCTTAGCAAAGTAGGTTATTTCCTTATCGTGATCTATAACTCTGCGACCATCTGGGAAAATTAGGGTGGACTGGGTGTAATTCTCAGAAGTAATAAGGATGTCGAACTCAGGATTGAAAATATCCACTTCCAAAGGCTCAATTTTCATTCCTGAAATAGGAGTAGGATCGATAACAATGGGGTTTGGTGCTGTTTCCTCTAAGGTATCGCGACAAGCATCGGTAGTTATTAAACGATGACTAACGACATAGTTGCCAGCCTGTAAATAAGTATGTTTCGGATTGGCTTGGGTGGAACTAGAACCGTCACCAAAATCCCAAAAATGAATGGCATTTCCGGCGTATTCGGAACTATCCTTAAACTCCGCCGTATAGGGAGCACAGCCTCCTGGCGATGAAAGGTCGTGCCGCAAGATGGGCCTTGGATAAAGGCGCACGCTATCGCTATAATTCGCTTTGCAAAATCCGTCTTCTATTTCTAAAGTGACCAAATAGGTTCCGGCTTGTTGATATACTACGTTTTGAGGACTCGCGTCATTGGAGGTGCTTAAACCTGAGTTAGTAAGACCTCCGAAATCCCAAGAGTAAATAGCGTCGGGACCAAAGTTTCCTTGAGCGATAAAATTAAAGCGATGCACATCGAAACATGCTTGGCCGGTGGTAATAAAACTGACATTTAAACCTTCGAATACTTTAAACTCACGGACCATAGTATCGGCACAAACGGTACCGGGATTGGCAATTAGGGTAACTTGAAAAACGCCAGTATCTGGATAAGTAAAGGAAGGATTAGCCTGGGAGCTAGTGTCGCTGCTGATACCAGGAACGCCAAAATCCCAGAGCCAAGTAGAGGTATTGATACACACTTCTTCAAACTGAATAGTTTTACCCGAGCAGAGTGCAAATGGGTCTAAATCTTGAGGTTCAAAGTCTGCCGCGGTTCGCACACAGGCATTGGTAACATTAAACTGAAAATCGCGACGCAAGGTGCTAAGCAAGACACCATTGCGCCATTCTTGCACACAAACGGCAAAAACGTATTGGCCAATTTGATTTGGTGTTCCGCTTAACATTCCCGTTTGGGAGTTTATGTTAAAAGCCGGACTACTGGGTATGGGGTAGGAAGTGGAGTAGCTGCCAGAAAATGGAACTTGAACATAGGGTGGAGCGGTAGAAGTATCTGGGCGGGGTGAGTTTGGACCAGTGGTTTGCGTTTGGCTGCCACCGCCGTGCAAAGGGCTGCACAGGAAATAGTGTAAACTATCGCCATCGCTTTCATTCGCTCCCATATCCACTTGCACATATTGATTTAAGCATAGCGCTACTGGCGGTGCATTACTAAAGCTAGGACTGCTATTACAGCTTACACTTGTGGGTACTTCAATGGTGTAAGTATTTCCCCAAAGGCGGGGGTTTGGAATATTATCGATGCTACTGTTTCGGCAACAGCGCTGATGGCTAAAAGTGTAGGGCCCTCCGCTGGCAGGTAAGCTAATGGTATCTAAATAAATACCTTCTTGAGTGCAAACAAAGCTGGGTAAGCTGGTACAACTGTTGGGGGCATTAATCGGTAAAAGGCTACTGCTATGTAGCGGAACCTGTAAATTGTCAAAAATCGAATTGTTCGCATTGAAGACAGTGATAATGGCTGGGTCGTCAAAAGGAGCACCATTTGAAGCACAATCGCGATAAATAACGAGACGAATTTCATAACGGTTATTACCTAAACATTCATAGGAAAGCTCCCCACCAACTAGGTGAGCGGCCTCCAGGCCTATTGCCCCAAAAAGAATGAGTAAAGTAAGTATCCGACGCATGCGCTCCTTTCTTCCAGCAAGTTAAAAAAAATGAGCAGGGGATAAGCTATCTAATTAGTCTTCTACCAATTTAAAAAACGGATAGGCATCTGGGAAACCATTTTCCTGAACCGTTTTGATAGATTCGGCATGACTAAGCCAAATGAAATCGCCGCCCCAAGCTCCTAAAGATTTTGCCTGCCCCTCAATTTTAGGTAGGCGCAAAGGCGGCACCGGACGGCGACCGATAAGCTCTGCTGTTTTGGATTCATGCTCTATCATCCATTCGGCCAATTCTTTTCGATCCTTAAGTTCCAGTAAGTTTAAGCTTAAGCTCGAGATTTCTTCCACAAGGGCAGCGGAACGTTTTTCACTTAAAAAGCGCTTAACTTCATTAGCACTATTCTGTTTTTCACCTAGGTAAACAAGGGCGGTATCCTTAAAAAACTTTGGAATTTTAACCTTGGTCCATTTGGGTTTATGCTCTTCTTCAAGCTGATACATCAGACAGGCTCTTTCTTCAGCCACAGCTACATCGTAGCCACTGCCTTTTAAAAATTTGAAGAAAAGGGGCCAAACCTCATGCTCGGTCCATTGGGCAATGAGGCTAATAAAGGTGCTGCTACTGCCTAGGCCCCAAGCTCTTGGGAAATCGAGTTTGGTGCTAAGATGCCATCCCTTTAATGCCTCTTTATCCATGGCTTGATAGAGAATATCACGCACTAAGACCTCCGCCTCACTTTTAGCTTCAGAAAGATGAAAGTCGAGCCATAAATTATTGGCATCATCGTAGGCCGAATAGCGCAAATCGTTTTTGGCATAAGCTTCAACCTTTAAATGCTGCCCCATTTTAGTTGGAACCGCCAAGGCATGAGCTCCCTGAAGAACACTATACTCCCCGCTGAGCATAAGCTTACCGGGGGCAAAGAAGCTTTTCATTAATGGCCTTTCTTAATTTCGGAAGGGCTTTTAATGCCTCTTAGTTCACAGAATTTATTTACCGCTGCGCTATGAGAAACAATCTTATCCTTGAAATAATTTACAATGCTTTCTTTCTCCGCTTCGGTCGCCTCTAATTGGTTAAGGATGTTTAAAAGGTGCATCTTCATATGTCCTTTTTGAATCCCGGTAGTGGTAAGCGCTCTTAGCGCGGCAAAATTTTGCGCCAATCCCGAGCTAGCAACAATACTCATTAGCTTGCTAGCATTTGGTTTTTGTAGTAAATCCATGGAGAATTTTACCATCGGGTGTAAACTGGTTAAACCACCAACTGTTCCTAAGGCCAAAGGCACTTCTATCCAAAACCTAAATATTCCATCTTTCACTTCGCAATGCGATAGCGAGGAGTAGCGACCATTTTTACCGGCATAGGTATGACAAGCGGCTTCAACCGCGCGGAAGTCATTTCCAGTGGCAATGATAACCGCATCAATACCATTCATTATACCCTTATTATGAGTAGTGGCACGGTAGGGTTCTATTTCGGCAATTTTTACCGCTCTCTGAAATTTTTCGGCAAACTCCTCAGGGCTAATACCGGCATCGCCATTAAGCTCTTCCACCTTGCAGGAAACCTCCGACCTTACGATACATTCTGGGGTGTAGTTGGATAATATGCACATTACCACTTGAATCTCTTTTTCAGAATGACTGAAGCGCTGATCTTGAGCTATGGCATTTTGGAAAGTTTTTGAAAACTGTTCGAGGCAAGAATTGATAAAATTAGCGCCCATGGAGTCGCAGGTATCAAACAAGGCTTCTATTTGCCAGTAGTTAGCAAGCTCGGCTGTTTTATCAATTAACTTTAAGCTAAGAATACCGCCACCGCGAGCACGCATATTAGCCGTAAGTTCCTCTGTATCCTGTAATAAGGCTTCTTTAGTTTCTTCAAAAAAGTCCTTTAATTTGGCGGCATCACCTTGATACATAAAATGCACGTGACCTACCTTTTTGGTAGCGACAATGGTAGTTTTAAATCCACCACGTTCTAACCAATAAGTAGCACTTTTTGCGGCCGCAGCAACAACGGAGCTTTCTTCAATCGCCATGGGGATGGTATAAAGTTCCCCGTCAATTTTAAAATTTGGGGCTACACCAAAAGGCATATAGTAATTACTTAGCGTGTTCTCAATAAACTCGTCATGTAATTTTTGAATCTTGGCATCGCTATGCCAATACTGCTTTAATAGGGCAATTGCTGATTCGGGACTATCGAAAAACTGATCACTTAGCCATTCGATTTTTGCTTCTTTACTGAGCTTAGAAAAGCCCTTTATGGGTTGAGGCATGCGGAAATATTAAAATTCAAATATACGTGCATCATCCTTAACCATTCTGTTGTTTCTTTGTTGTAATTAAATTCTTAAAAGCTTGTGAAAGAATCGAAGTGCGAACATTGCGGTTTTTGGACCAATGGCCATCTTGAGAACTGTAATTACTGCGGTAAAAGGCTCAACGATCGTCACCTAAGCGAAATTGAGGAGCGGGAGAAGATTGAATTTAGGGGCATGCCACTTTTAAAAATCGATCCCGACACCCCTTTTATTCGTAAGGGCTTTTTATATGTTTTACGATTTATTCAGCTCATCTTCTTTAGCATTATTAGCATGGTTGCCGCGATGGCGAGCAGCACCGTTCATTAATGTATCGCCTTAGTCGCCTATTTTGGATTAGCGCCACATTGTTTTTGGTCCATCAAATTGTAGAGAAATTTTGGTCCATCCCTTATGTGCATGCTTACTTGGATGATGTGCTTGCACCACCCATCGTTCTAGGTTTGGCCTTGGCATTTTTTCAAAATATCTTTCCCGCCGATCCCGATTTTAGAATTTCTTGGTATTGGGTGCTGGGCTTTGTTGCTTGGTATAGTTTCTTATTCGAATGGTATTTTCCTAAAATCGACAGCAGGCATTATTCCGACCCCTTGGATATTCTGGCATACTCTGCAGGTGCCTTGCTTTTCTTTTACCTAGGAAACAAACCTTTAGCAACTAAAGGCGTTTATTCTGAGAGGGGAGAAAAGACTTAAATACAAAGACATTCCGTTTTTTCATATCAAGATTTATACAAGGCTTGAGGCCAATTATTTAAGTTTCAAATCACTCCACTAACAATAAGACCGCCTAAACTCCGGGTAAAACAGGAATGGTCTTGCTAACAGTTTTGGATTGAAAATTCATTTTAAGCATATAAGGCCATTAATACTAAAGCAATCAGAAAATGATGCTCAGATTAATACGGCCATGAGTTCGTCCTTTGCTCGCCTATATGAAGCTTTGGATTTGAATGCTCCCCAGCTCATTGTCTTTGAGTCACCATTTCTTTTGCAAAAGGCCATTAACCTGGCTAAGGGTAAGCGTGGCGGCTTGACTTTCAAGCATGAAAGCTTCGCTAGTTTGGATCGTTTTTTAGCCGAGTATCCCAAGGCACTAATAGACCTCAATCAAAGGTTATGGGATTATGTAGGCAACCAAATTGCAAGGCCACTTTTCTTAGCCTATGGCAGTGAAGAAAGGGCCTCACAGCAGTACCAATTGCTCAATCCAGCTTTTCAAGAAATTGAAGCGGCCATTGAAGAAGAGAATAATCGTCAGCTAAAGCGCGATCATTTGCAAGCGGCTCAAGTGGCGCATCATCCGCATTGGCGTGATCATCAGTGGTTATCCGTTTACCACGAACATTGGGATGAGGTTGAAGGAGCGAGAAATATGGCCGATATTTTAGGCAATGGCTTGATGCATGCCTATTGTTTTGAGGACTTGGTACTGTGGTGTCCTAAGCCCAATCGAGTAGAAGGGGAGGACGATCGTTTACACCATGAGAATGGCCCCGCCTTAATGTGGAATAATCACTACCGTTTGTATTATTGGCAGGGAATTCCTGTTCCAGCCAAGTTAATTGAGGCACCAGAACTAATTTCCCGGCATGACTTAGAGGAACACAAAGACCCAGCGATACGAAATTGCTTTTTAGAAAAGTTGGGATGGGAAAAGCTTAGTAAGCTTTATAATTTGCAAGTAATTGATATTGATGTGGATAATGAGAATAATCAACAAATGCTTTTCCGTTGTAAATCAATAGATTTCGCTTCCGGGGAGCAAAGTCAATTTGCCCGCATTCACAGTCCTAGTACTCAGCGAAATTACTTTGTAATGGTTCCGCCGCAGCTCAACAATGTTTGGGATGCTGTGGGCTGGGTGCTTTCTCATTACGAAAAATCTTAGATCGGCTTTTTATTAGGTACTTAGTCTTTTTATAGCATCCCTAAGGTAGCCACAAACTTCTTACATCGAACTCGCCAAGTTTACCAAACTACGCAGTTCCTCTTTATAGCCATGTGGATCGGGAAGGTTTAGATCATCGAGGACTTGCAGGATATCCGCATAGGAATAGTTCCCACCGTAGATGGAATTGCTTAACTGCATTCCAAAGGCCGCTACCGCAGCGGTAAACTGATGAGCATCGGAAGAATTATGGAAGGTCCTATTGCTATTAAGAACTTCTAAACTAATGAGTTTACTCAAATTTGATTGGGGCTTCTTGTAACGGAAGTCAATGGTGAAAGAAGGGGTTTTAGTCATTAGACTGGAGCTTTCGCTTAGTTCCACTTCGTATAAGGCAGTAATATTTTGATTGGCACCAATTTCTCCAGCATCCACGCTGTCATTATCAAAATCAGAATTATTTAAAGCACGGTTTTCATAGCCGATGAGACGATATCTCCTTACCATGCGTGGATCGAAATGCACTTGCACCTTGACATCCTTAGCCACAGTATGAAATTTTGAGGCCTCATGAACAAAGACCTTTTTAAGTTGGCTAAGCTTGTCGATGTATTCGTAAGTTCCATTTCCATTATTGGCAATTCGCTCCATCATCGCTTCATTTAAATTACCACGGCCGACGCCAAGTACCGTAAGAAAAACACCATATTCTCGCTTTCGCTCAACGAGCGCTTCCAGGGAATCGGGATTACTGACGCCAATATTAAAATCGCCATCTGAGCCAATAATCACTCTATTATTTCCATTAGGAATAAAATTTTGCTGAGCAATATCGTAAGCGGTGATTATGCCTGCGGCACCTGCAGTACCTCCGCCAGCATTTAGATTGTTTATTGCCGTGTGAATGGTGGCTTTCTGGCTTCCGCTGGTAGAAGGCAAGGCAATTCTGGAACTTCCAGCATAGGTCACAATGGCCACTCGATCTTGTGGACGCAGCTCTTCAACAAATAGATTAAATCCAGATTTAAGCAGTTCTAATTTATCCATGGAATTCATGGAGCCAGATACATCGATTAAAAAAACATAATTGCTTGCTGGTAAATCATTTGCAGGAATATCTTTTCCCTGAATACCAATCCGAACTAAATGATGCTCGGGCTCCCAGGGACAGCTGCTCATTTCGCCATTTAAATCAATTGGGTGATCGGTACTTGTAAAGGGATAATCCAATTGGAAGTAATTCATCATTTCTTCAAGGCGAACGGCGGGAGCGGGCGGGAATTGTTGATCATTTTGCAAGAAGCGGCGAATATTAGCATAAGAAGCGCCATCCGCATCAATGGAGAAAGTGGAACTGGGCTCATCCTTGGTATTAATAAATGGACTTTCAGCTACACCTTCATATTGATCACCACCTGTGTAAACCGATCCGCCAGCATAGTTAAGGCCATAATCATCCGATTCTATTTGACATGAAGAACTAAGGAGAAGAAGTGAGATAAGGAGGAAAGTGAAGTAGCGCATCGCTTAAGGATTTAAGATTTACCCTGTAGATGCGAAGCTTCATAGATTGGTTGGAATTGAATTTAAACTTCTACAAATCTAGAACTGATTCTATTTCTTCAAGGTGACTTATTACCGTGGCATTGCTTTTCTGCAGGGCCAATCTATTGTGATCATGCGCCAAGGCGTAGGTTTGGAAACCTCCTTTCAAAGCCGCTTCCACGCCGCTTATGCTATCTTCAATCACCAAACAGTTTTCTGGTAAAACCTGTAACCTTGATGCCACATGCAAAAACAAATCTGGTTCTGGCTTCCATTTTTGGATGTCATAAGCGCTGTATATTTTATCCTTAAAAAAGGAGGCTAAGCCTGTTACGGAGAGGGTGACGGCCATTTTTGATCGAGGGCCATTGGAGGCTACTGCGATGGGAAGCTTTAGTTTTTGTAGAAGGTTTAGGGCCCCCGGAATGGGCTTGATGTCATTTCTAAAGGCGGAGAATGTTCGTTCGCGAAAATCCTGCTCGAAAGAAGCTTTAATGGAGCTGCCTTTTAAACGATTAAGATCTTCAAAAACTAGCTTTAAGTCTTTGCCCTGCCAATTTGTAAGGGCATAATTGAGATCCACCTTGAGGCCTTCTTCGGCCGCCATTTCGATCAAAACCTTATTCGATATCGTTTCGCTATCAACCAAAACTCCATCACAATCAAAAATTACCGCCTTAATCGACATAGGCCTAATGGCTAATGGGTTTAAAATCCTTTAGATCAATTCCTTGAAGCTTGGTAAAGACGAGGCTTTACTTTTTCTCTTCCCTTAGAATTTTTTCCATTTTACGTCCTTTGGCCAATTCATCAATTAGTTTTTCCATGCGTCGGCACTGTCGGTACAAATCAAACTCGTCAGCTATCTCTTCAATGCGATAACCACATACCACTCCTTTAATCAGATGACCATTGGGATGAATGTTGGCATTTTCAAAAAAGGTTTTGAAGCTTACCTTATCCTCAATTAGGGCCTTCAGTTGCTTTTCATCATAGCCCGTAAACCATTCTAAAACCTGATTCAGTTCTGCTTTGGTTCTTCCGTTTTTTTCGATCCTGCTGAGGTAATGGGGGTAAATGGAGCCAAAGATCATCTGAGCCACCTTATCGTTTTTCTCCGCTGTAACTTCCACGCTTGTTATTATTTGATTGACATTAATGCTTTTCCTTAAATAGCTAATTATTAATCACCTTCCTAAAATTATTCTTTTAAAGAGAGCAGTTCCCGAAGGTAAAAACAATATTAATATACGCCCATAATTAGGCTGGGGAAACCGAGTACCCATTTAAGTGAACTTTATTCTTCTATTATCGAAATGCTTTGAATTGACTGGAGTTTGAGGGGATACCAGCTTTTGGTATATTTGAATAAAACTAGATATGCCAAAGAACACTTCCATTTTATTAGGGGACTACTTTAATTCATTCATTGAGAATCAGATTAAATCTGGAAAATATTCATCCGCAAGCGAAGTAATAAGAGCTGCTCTAAGGGTTTTTGAACATGAGGAGTCGAAAAAGGAAAGTCTAATAAAGGAATTTAAAAAAGGTGAAAAATCGGGATTTGTAAAAGACTTCAATCGCGAGGATTTCCTTGAAGGAATGAGGGAAAAGCAGGTCAAGGTTTAATGATGAATTTCAGAATTAGCACGGAGGCCCAAAAAGACCTTGAAGGTATTTGGCTTTACACGCTCGAAGAGTAGTCCTTCGAACAAGCAAATCGATATATTAATTTAATCCTCAATGAAATAGAGTTTCTTTGTCTTGATCCAGAATCTGGTAGTGATTATAGTTTTGTTAGAAAAGATTATTTCAAGGCAAGAGTACAGTCTCATTTCATCTTTTATAAGATCATCAAGTCCGAAAAACGAATAGACATTATCAGAATTCTACATCAACGACGGGATATTGATAATCAATTGTAGAACCAAAGGGATTGGAAAAGCTAATTAAGGTTAATCTTTGTTCCGTCAAGCCATTCTTCTTCCAAGGAGACGCTTCCATCAAAATTGTATTGAATATGACGGCCGTGCTTCTTGCCATTCTTAAAGTGCCACACTTCGAGCAGCCGACCATCATAATCTTTAATTAGGATTTTTCCCTCGCCATAGGCTTGATAGGTTTCATTGTTTAAGCTTTTGTAAACGAGCCTGCCGTTTTGCTCTAGAACGACTTCACCCGAAAGGGGAAAAACTTCGAATTTCCCATGCACCTTTTGGGCGTAAAGAAGGCCATTATAGGTGTAGGCATAATACGCCACTTCTTCACCATCTTCATAAAGGGAACTATCTCTTATCGATTGGCCATCAGCATAATAAAGCAAGGAGTAGTTTATTTTTTCACCTTCTTCATATTGGTAAACCGCTTGAAGCTTGCCACTCTTAAACCAGCTGGAATCTGGGCCATGTCGTTTGCCGGCAAGCAGGTATTTCTTGTTTTTTAAAATTTGAACACCGTCCTCATTGCTTGGGTAATACCATAGGCCTTCGCCACTGGGGAGTCCATTCTCAAAGGAGTACACATCTCTTTTTTCATAGCGATTGGTGCTGTAATTATAATCCCAAGTTTGTGCAAGACCATTAAGGGTGTCATTGCGAGCGCTAAACTGATAGCTGAAAACGGTGGTATCCACTTCTTTCTTACGATTTCGATAAATTCCATAAAAGCTATACAGCACTTCCCCCTCATTGCCTTGGCGGCAGATGGCATAGGCCTCATTATTAACATAGGCTTGCACCCATTTTAGTTTCCCTTCATTAATTGAGGCATAAATGGAATCAACCCTATTCAGTTTGTTTAGCGGATACTTTCCATTATAGGGTAGCCTAATGAAGTTAGCAAAAGGCTTTTCTGTGCGATTGTCCTTGTTTAATGATCCGTAGGCAAAGCCCGTGTATTTTTTGGTGCCTTGATAAAAGCCATCGGCTCTTTTCTCGAGTTGCGTAATGCTAATTGTTTTCAATTCCTTAGCGCTTGAACATGAAAGCAGGCTTACAAAGACTAGGAGGCTATAAAGGCTTAATCGCATCATCAGGCAAATTTAGTGAAGGAATCAGCAGATTAGCTTCCTGGTAATTTTTGCCCCTTTGCAGAGAGATCTACCAATTTTTGAATCCTATTGATCCTTGTTTTATCGGTCTTAGCTAGTTTAATCCAGCGCAGCGCAAATCGCTTACTAGAATCATTTATGCTTTGAAAAAACGCGCTTGCCCCTGCAATTTTAGAAAGTTCTTTTGCGAGATCTTCGGGAATAATCAAATTGTCCACATCATCCATGAAATTCCACAAGCCATTGGATTTTGAGACTTCAATTGTTTTTAAACCGGCTGCATGCATTTTACCTTCTTGGATCAGTTTCACGGCCCTCTCTTTATAGGATTTAGCCCAATGCTCCACTTTGCGCGGAGAAATTAATTGCATGGTTCGTTTTTCATCGAGCTTACGACGAATCCCATCAATCCAACCAAAGCAAATTAATTCATCAAGCACCTCCCCGGTGGAGACATACTTGGCGGCCTCAATCTTTTTAAAAGTAATCAGCCATACGCTTTCCTTCTGTTGATGGTTTCGCTCCAGCCAATCCCTCAGTTGATTTTGACTGATGATCTCTACTTTTTCAAAATTTTCAGTTTTAATCATTTATCAATCTGCTATTAGCGCTACATATCAATTATTTTCTAAACTGTAGAAGACTGTGTACAGTTTAAGAATTATCCCAAATGAAGCTATTATCCTAATTTGGGTCCCGAAAATACCAGACTGAGAGACAGTATATTAAGTCTCCCACCTCTTGCTCCAAGCTATGCTTTGCATTTCTACCAAAATGCTCCTAAAGTGTTTTTCACAATTAAAAAAGTCCCGTCACAAAGATAAGTGTGACGGGACTTTTTATTTCTATTGATAAGGGAGGTATGCTAATAAGCTCCAATATTAATTGGAACAGTTAAAGCTGAACTTCCTAGGATTGTGCTTGCCCTCACTGCGTTTATAATTCCAACTCCAAGGGCCGGACTGGATCCGGGGTTGGTGTTTATATTGAAACCATCATCTTCTGTGAAAAATTGATTATCAGCGCCGATTGGATTGGCAGGAGCATTAAAAATTGAGGCTAAAGTAGTCTCGCTCCAGATGTTGTTGGTCCCAATTAAATTTCCATAGGAACTTGCATTGCTTCCATCTCCTTGCAATAAGCAACCCGTAAACTCAAGGCTTGGGGTGGTAGTTGCTGAGGATACATTCCCGTCTTCCGGGTTAATAGAAGTGTTGGCAAATAGGATGCTGTTATTAAAACTTACCATTTTCGAATTCGCATCGTTAAATAGTCCCCCACCCAAATTTGTGGCAACATTTTCAATTAGTTCGCAACTGTTAAGCTCTGTTTTAGAACTGTTATTGTAGATGCCTGCTCCGCTGCTAGCCTTATTAAGGGCTAAAATACAATTTGTCATCACCGGCGTGCAATTAGCCCTATTATACACTCCTCCACCAATATTGGTAGCATGGTTGTTAAGGAAAAAGCAGTTTTCAATAGTATCATTGGAATTCTGAACATTGTTTAATCCAGCTCCATCAGTGGCAAAATTATTTTGAAAGACACAGTTTGCAAATTTGCCTGAGGATATGATATTAAAGACTCCACCACCTTCTTCAGCACTATTCTGTTCAATAATACAGTTTCGAATAGTCGGACTGCAATAATTAATGTAAAGGCCTCCACCGTAGTTCTTATAGAACCTTAAACCTTGTAATAATTCTGTTGAGGAACCATTGGCATTGCCTCCTTTAATTGTAAAACCATCAACGATTGATTTCAGGCTCCCTGATTCAATTATCATAATGTGATGGGTGTTTTCATCATTGTTTTCAAGTGATTGACTTCCGGTGCTTGAAATGAGATTATCATCTCCGTTTAAATCGCCAGAAAGTATAGTTGGATGACCAACAAAATCGCGTTGAGATAAACTAGTTTCCGTGCCGGCAAAACCACCGTACATTATTATTTTTTTATTTAAAATATAGAAAGACTTATCACGTGGGTCAGTAGATGCAGGGCGATTATCTTGTGTTGGCGCTTCTAAAGGAAGGTAGGTTCCTTCAGCAATCCATATTTCTTCTCCACAATCGCAAGCATTAATAGCTTTTTGTGGGTTATCAAAGGCTTTTTCCCAACTTGTACCATCCTTTTCAACGGCACTCGTTACCGAATGGTTCACATATATCCTTCCGGATTCAAAAGGTTTAATTTCATTGGGGTTATAAAGTTCAAAAGGCCCAATATCTGGATTGCCACAAATCAATTTTCCTTCAATATCTCTTTGATGTTTTATCCCTTTAAAGGTGCCGGCGTTGATTCTCCCAGACGGAGATGGTTGAGCGATTGTTCGACCCAATTTAAGATTGGTTATTTCCGTTTCAACACTGGAATAATCATTAGAAATGCCACTACCTATTTGCTTTAATTCTCCTCCATCAACTTTCTGCCATAATCCCCAGTCCTTAATACTTTGTGGCGGTACGGCGCAATGCAGAAGTGTTGGTAATTTCGGCCCGGACCATGAAAAGAAATTATCTTTTGGCCCATCAAATATGGTGTTAGTGATTAAACACTTTGAGTTCTCGAATTGCACTAAGGCATTCTGAGGAATTCTATAGTAGTCCGGGTATTTTTTTGTATACGGGTTTTTACGGTAACCAGACCTAAACCAGCAATTACTTATTTGACTTTTTTCACTAAGTCTTGTGTTGAACTGTTCGTTTGCTGTTTTTGCTTGATTTCCTTTGAAAATTGAGTTTAAAAGCATTAGTTGACAAAGGCTGCCATTGTATTGACCACCGGCATACATGGCCGCTTGATTACTTCCATAATAACTATTCTGGATATTGAGTTTTAAACTTCCAATTGAAAATTGACCTCCTCCAGAACCTGCCGCATAGTTGAAAATGAAATAGCATTTATTCATTAAAATACTCTTTGAACCACTAGAGCTGTTTATTGAGTACATTCCACCGCCATTGCCTTTATCCGTTGCTCTATTTAGCTTGAAGGTGCAAAAGACTAAAGATACTTCCGCGTCTTTGTTATACAAGCCTCCGCCATGCTTAGCTTGGTTGTTTTCAAAGAAACAGCTATCAAATTTTGAACTCCCAACTTCATTATAACAACCACCACCGAAATTTGCTGCGCTATTACTCTGAAAAGTAACATATGTCATTCTTAATGAGGAGTTTTTACTATATAATCCTCCTCCGTTCCTATCATTGGGATTGCTACCATTTGCGTTACCACCGCTAATATTGAATCTATGCATTAGACCGCTAGAGGAAACATTTTCAGTGATTAAAACATGGTACGTATTCTCAGTATTACCGGTATACACAAGGTTCTCAGCAGACAAGGGCCATGTAACCATTCGTCCCCGAGCCTGCGAGGTTTGATTAGTGCAAGTAACATTGTCATTCTGATCTAGGTCTCCACTTAGGGTAGTAAAAGCAGATCTAAATTGGAGTTTAGTTTCATTGCCTTCAAAACCACCGAACATTTTGATGTCCTTATTTAGATAAAAACAAAATTCTCTGGGTTTATCGGTATTACCATTTTTGTCTCTGCTAGGAATATAGGTTCCGCTAGTTACCCAAAGTTCATCGCCTGCCGCAGCATTATCTATGGCATCTTGCAAATCTGTGTAAGCGTTTTCCCATGAAGTTCCATCTTGGGTCGTTGGAACAGGATCAGCCGAGTTATTTACATAAATAACTTTCGCATTAGCAAAATAGCCGAAACAGACTAAAGCGAAATAAAGTAGTAATGATTTAAATTTCATGTATTGATTGGTTGTATTAGAATGGCAATTATACAATTATTAAATTCGATTTTGGATTCGCTTATTCTACATAGTCTAAATATTAAATATGTGTATTACAATTTGTTAGGATAATTTGATGGCTGTACTTTGCAGTAGTTAATAGGAATGAAATCATAGAAAAATGTGAACTTAAAAACAGAATAAATTTGTTATATATGATTGTATCACAGGTGTTTAATCTGTTGATGTAAACTCTCAGAATATTGCTTTTTACTCTTCTGTTTTTGATGATTTAATCATTGTAGTTTGGGAGTTTGCCAAGCGATTAGCTTGGTTACAGGGATTTACTGAAATATTCTCTTCAAGTTCGGCTCATCTGCTTAAGAGCCAGTTGATTTGACCAGTTATTAAGGTGACCTCCTAAATGTTCGGAAATATTTTAGAGAAATTTTTTTTGGTTAACTGTAATGGCTAGCCAAATCCATGAAGTTTGGTATGTGCTAGTGAAAATCTTGGCTTTTTGGCTTAGGATCTTAATGTCGAAGCCCAGCCGAGCCGCCTAGCCTAAATTTAGGCAGCCCCTTGGCCAATGTTTTTTGGTCCAGAAGTAATTTCTCAAAAATTTTTAGATGCCGATAAACTGTGGGGCTTACGGTGACCTCTTTTTTCCTTAGACCACCCAGCCTATACCAAAAGAATCATCCAAGTATATTTAACCATTTTTCTACAGCTTTGATTGCAGGCACTCCAATCAAGGATAGATACTAAAGCTCTTTTCACTGTATTTATTGAAAGTGGGTGCTTCCTGGTCTTTTTATAGACTAATGATTGCACTTTTTGGATTTAAAACTGCTCCTCCCAAAATAGAGGAGGAGCAGCTAAATCTATTATGCGGCGGAATTATTTCATACCCGCGAACTTAATACCGGTTAAATCGGCCATGTCTTTTTTCCACGTGGTAATATCATTCTGATTGAACTGCTTCAAGTGATTATGTCCACATGCTCGGGCCATTACCTTCATTAAATCAGTTGAAGCGGAAAAGAAATTATATAGCTGTTTCGCGGATTTTTCAATATCGATCAACTTTCGGAGTTCAGGTTTTTGGGTAGCTACGCCAGCGGGACAATTATTGGTATTGCACATTCTGGCCGCTACGCAGCCTATCGATTGTAGAGCCGAGTTAGATAAAGCAATACCATCTGCTCCCAAGGCCATGGCTTTTATAAAATCGTCAGGAACTCTTATTCCTCCAGTAATTATTAAGGTGACATCCGATCGCTCCACCTTATCCAAATAATATCTGGCTCTAGCCAAGGCAGGTATAGTGGGCACAGAAATATTATTTCTAAAAATTAAAGGGGCGGCACCTGTTCCACCACCTCTTCCGTCGAGGATAATGTAATCAGCACTAGCATCTAGGGCAAACTGAATATCCTTTTCAAGATGATTCGCAGATAGCTTGAATCCAATAGGAATGCCGCCTGTAATCTCCCGAACTTTATCGGCGAACTTCTTGTAATCCTCGGGGGTATTCAGATCCTGAAAGGTCGGTGGAGATACGGCTGGGCTGCCCTCTACAAGCTTTCTGACCTGAGCAATTTTACCCACTACCTTGTTTCCAGAAAGGTGCCCGCCTGTTCCAGTTTTAGCGCCTTGTCCGCCTTTGAAATGAAATGCTTGTACATTTTTAAGCTTTTCCCAATCGAAACCAAATTTTGCTGAGGCTAATTCATAAAAATACTTTGAGTTGGCTTGTTGCTCTTCATCGAGCATACCACCTTCGCCAGAGCAGATTCCCGTTCCTGCGAGCTCAGCGCCTTTAGCTAAGGAAATTTTGGCCTCTTCCGATAAGGCACCAAAACTCATGTCAGAAACAAAGAGTGGGATGTCAAGTTTTAAAGGCTTTTTCGCTCTAGGACCAATGATCAACTCTGAACTTACAGGTACATCTTCCATCAAAGGCTTGGTGTCCATTTGAGCGGCTAAAAGTTGAATATCTGTCCATCTTGGAAGCTCTGGAATTGGAACTCCCATGGCTCCCATTTCTCCGTGATGCCCCGTTTTCGAGAGTCCATTTCGGGCCAGTTCTTTAATGTAGGCCAAAGTTGGTTCTCCCCTTGTGGAGCCGCTATTTGGGGCTATTTCCCTCTTAGGAGAATCGACTTCATCTTTCAGTTTTGCATGCGTACCATCGCAATAGGGTGCATTTTTGGAATGCTTACACATGCACAAATAGGCCTCTCCCGATTCTTCGGCCACAAATTGCTTTGGACTGAAGTCTGTTGTTCGATGTGAACCATCACAATAGGGTTGGTTTTTACTTAATCCGCAGGCGCACCAGTACTGTTCATCGCCTTTTTTAAGTTGTACTTTAATGGGTTTTCTATCTGCTATTTTAGGCCGACTCATTGCTTTGAAATTAAGGTGAAACTTAGGGCCCCGGAGGGACAATTGCTTATTTGATGCTTCAGAGATTCACTTGAAGCATTATTGATTTGTATCCAAGGCTTAGAATTGGGCTTATAAACTGCCGGTAGGCTTCTTACGCAGATGCCCGCATGCTGACACAGCTCTGCTTGCCATTTGATTTTAATTTCCCCATTCGAATATTCTTTTGCCATGACATTGATTTTGATCCAAATGTCGAAGCAATTGTTCGTCCATGCATTCACATAGATGAAGAAATGAATTTAATGGCGAGCGATTTTTCCTCGAATGGTACTGAGCGTTTGAGGTGCAATTCCCAAATAGGAAGCAATCATTTTTTGAGGAATGCGATTATTTAAATCGGGGTAGATCTTAAGAAAGTATTTATATCGATCGGCCGCCGGGGCTCCCATTAGCATTAAAACTCTTCTTTGAAGTCTCCCCACTCTTCTCGTTAAAAGGCCAACATTTTCAATGAGTTGCTGTTTATCTAGGCGTTGATTAAACAAACCATGTTTATCAAAAACAATTACTTCAGAATCCTCCAGGCAATCAATAATCAGCTCAGTTTCCTGCTCATATCCAATAGCCTCAATATCTCCGATGATCCAGCCTTCAGGAGCAAACATGTAGATGTGTTCTTTACCGTCACTGTCACTTATGTAGCTTCTTAGCAGCCCTTTCTTTACATAAAAAGCTTGTGCATTAGTGGATTTAGAGAATTGAATGATATCCCCTTTCTTAAAATGCTTTAAGCTGCTTTTCGGTTCTTGCTTTATGATGTTTTCAATTGCGTCCATCTTTCAGTTGGGCTAGGAGTATATTATTATCTCAATAATATTCGAGCAGCTATTTGAAACAACCGTTCAGAAAGGGGGTATTAAGATAAACCGCGAATTTAAGGGAAGCTTTGAAAATATCGGAGAGACTAACTCTTTCTTGAAAGACTAAAATTCTTTTAAGAAGAACTCTGCCCTTGCCTCTATTTCTTAAAAAATGCCAAGGGGCTATTGTCAAATGTAAATTAATAGAACTGCTTTTTTTCCTAATAAACTCGAAGTGAAAATGAAATAAAGATGCTAATACCTAAATTGTCTTTGCGCTTAAAAAAACAATTGGAGACTTAATAAAACAGTCTAAAACTTAAAGCCATTGCTCTTCATCCTTAATACCAAGAACAAACCAATTAAAGCTTGCTCGAATAAGGTAGAGATGTTGGGTGCTGGCTGCATTTGTGGCATCTTCCAATTCCTTAGAAAATAATAATTTAACTGCTTTTTTATGCTGGTGTAGAGCCAGTATTTCTAATTGACCGAGGAAATCAGATATTTGGTCATAATTCTTATTCATCTTCTTAAAATCTACGGAAGAGACTGCCTCGGCATCAACCAAGTTTAAAGGTCTAAGCCGAATTGAAATTGCTGGCATGGTCAAGGCTAGCTGTAGTGGTCCAGCGCTAGCAATTAGGTGCGGAAGCCTTTACTGCTTGGACTCATCATTTTATTTTTTAGTATCTCCATTCGGCATTAATAGTCCATCAATGATTTCACTGAGGCCGAGATTGTAATCTTTGCCATTTTCGGGACTGTCTAAATTTGCAGCAAAACCCGTTGTGGTGTGAGCCACGACGCCATCCTTATTAATAATTATTGTTGTTGGGAAGCCCTTCACATTAAATAGCCCTGAAATCCTTTTGCAGTCTGGACCAATACGCCCAGTTCCGGTCACGCTTCGCTCTTCACATTCGGCGATTATTTCATATTCTATTTTGGCTTGGGCTAAATACTTTCTGATGCTTGAATAAGTGTTTACAGAATCACTATTAAAATCGATTAAATCTTGGGCCACATGCGGTGCTATGGAAAGAAGAACAAGGTCTTCATTATCGTACTTCTTTTGTAATTCATTTAAATAGGAGATTTCCTTCATGCAGGGTAAACAGCCAATGAACCAAAAATTGATTACCACAACATTTCCCTTTAGTGTTTCCGAATTCCAAAGATTACCGCTTAGAGCGTATTCTGAGAACTCCGGCATGCTTGATGCAATTAAATCACTTGGTTCAGCCGAAATGCTATCGAGCTTTTGGCCATTTAACATGGAAAAGGACAGAGCGAGAATTAGTAGCAGAATTTTCTTCATGGTTCTTGTTTTTGTGATGAAGGCCAAGTCTATAACATCATCGTTAAAATAAGGAATTTCAGGTCTTTGAAATAGCTGTTATACCGCTAAAATAAGGCTTTCCTCAATTGGATAGCTTGGCGGTATATCTGACCTTATTATGTCAATTTGTTTAGGTCTGAACGCTAAGAATGACTCTTGGACTGGCGTTTCGCATCAAGAATAGGAGTGGAGCTGCCCTCTCTACATTTTGAAGATTTTAATCCTCCAATACATTTTGCAGGACATTATAATAGCGTGTCGCGATAAATTCCGCGCCTGCTTCATTATAATGCACTTCATCGGCCAACATGTTATCATTAAATCCGGTAAACATGTCAATAGCAATTACTTGCGAAGTCGTGGTACTTTGGTCGCTTGCGATGTTTAAAACCTCTTGCTGCAATTGTTCAAAGTAGTCCGTCAATTGGCTGGTCATTATATCGCTGCGGCCCGGCGCCATTTGCTCGATAAAGATGGTAACATTGGGATTGTCGGCTTGAAGGATATCAATTATATCGTTGATATTCTGAATCGCATCTTCATAAGGCAATCCTTCAAGTGCGTCATTTCCACCGGGAGAACTAAATAGCACAATGTCTGGAGCCCCCGTCTGATCCAACCAGCCCGCGATGCCATTTAATATTTGACCGGAAGTTCCTCCGCCTCCACCTTCGTGGTCTAGATCAAAGTTACGGCCCTTATAGCTTGGATAGGATGCTTCATCTGTTCGCGTCCCGATGTAATCAAAATCCCAATCTCCGTCAATTAAATCTTTCCAAAGTTCAAAGCGGAAACTTTCAAAATCAGGCCTGGCGCCTTCAACTCGTGAGGCTCCTAAAGGAAGTATTTTATTGATTGAAGTACTTGGAGTTTTTGAGCTTGTATCATCATCATCCTTACAAGCGTTTAGCAGCAGGAGTGATGCTGCAGCTACTAAAATTTTTAATGTCAATTTCATGCTATCCTTTTCAATGCCTAATCAACGGTCTCACCGCTGCCTTTAGTGCGATTGAGAATTTAAATCTTTGAGAAGTTTTGTAGCTCGGCGAAAAGGAACAAATGCTGATAAATATATATTTCTACAGAATGCGCATTGCGACTTTAAGAAAAAATTGCGGTGCGTAGAATAAAATCATCTGTTCCACCCGGATGATATTGAGCTAACCCTTCTCAAAAAGCTTATCATAATCGTGCAGCTTTTTATTATAAAGTTCGATCATGCGGGCTTTGGAGCGTTCAATGAGACCGAAGAAAACATAACGGCGCTCGAAATAGGGAAGGGGTTCTTTTAAGGCGAGCATCTGACTGTCGCGGATGATTAATCCATCAATACCCAACTTTTCGGTTTCACCAAATTCGGCGGTGAAAATGCCGCCGCCAGTGCTAATGTCCACCGGCTCCAAATTGGCATCGAATACCTTACCGATGAAATCACCACTGCGGATGGCTTCGCTGTTTTTGGCATAAAAGAAATATACCGGACAAAAATTAAAGGTGCTCTTAAAGGAAAGCATGATCTCGCGATTTTCCCGGCGCTGCTGTGCGGCTAAGGCTTCCATCTGTTCAGTCATCCCGCGTTTTTCCATTTCGCTCATACTTAAGCTGCGATCTTGCAAACGCACCAATAAAACCCCATTTTTAAAGTCTTGGATAAATTCCTCCTTGGAGTAATTAGATGATTCTGCTTCCTGCGCCAGACTAGGAAAAGTGATCAAAATAGAGAGCCCCACAAGAAGGCTTTTAAAAAAGCGAAGATTCATAAAGCAAATTCAGATTCTACATTTTAACTTGCAGGGAAAAGGTACGTTCTTTTCGCTTTACCTTTTAAAATTAGCCTTAAAAAAATGGACCTTAAGCGCCATTAAATAATCAAGATGACCGACTTAGACATAGCCCAATCCTACAGCCCCAAGCGGATAGAAGAAATTGCCGCCCAATTAAATATTCCCGCAGACCAACTGGAGTTTTATGGAAAGTATAAAGCCAAATTACCCTTAGATACGGCCCAAGGCCAAGCCAATGGCAAACTAATTTTAGTATCGGCCATTTCACCAACTCCAGCAGGAGAGGGAAAAACCACCATGAGCATAGGCTTGCATGATGCCCTTTGCAAATTGGGTAAAACTTCCCTAGCGGTTTTAAGAGAACCTTCCCTGGGACCAGTATTTGGCATTAAAGGTGGTGCTACCGGTGGTGGCCACGTGCAGGTGGTTCCCATGGAGGATATCAACTTGCATTTCTGTGGTGATTTCTCCGCCATCGAATCGGCCAATAATCTGCTTTCGGCCATGATTGATAATCACCTTCACTTTAATTTAGAACCCAAGCTGGATCCGCGCAGCATACTCTGGAAAAGAGCAATGGATTTAAACGATCGGGCTTTACGCAATATTAATGTGGGCCTGGGCGGAAAAACCCAAGGCATGCCGCGCGAAGGTGGCTTTGATATTACCGCTGCCTCAGAGATTATGGCAATATTATGCATGTCTAAAGACCTACAAGATTTAAAAAAACGCCTTGGGAATATCCTAGTAGGCTATACTTTTGATCGGCAGCCCGTTTTTGCCAAGGACCTAAAAGCACAAGGGGCCATGACCGCCCTCTTAACGGAGGCCATAAAGCCTAATATGGTGCAGACCTTAGAATCTAATCCTGTGCTTATGCACGGCGGACCCTTCGCAAATATTGCCCAGGGTACCAATACCATTATCGCCACTAAAATGGGACTGCGTTTAGCCGATTATGTGGTAACCGAAGCTGGATTTGGTTTTGATTTAGGTGGGGAGAAATTCTTGGATCTTAAATGCAGAGCAGCTGGAATTCAACCGGAAGCGGTGGTGCTAGTGGCCACGGTTAGAGCTTTGAAATATCACGGTCATCAGCCACTACAAGAATTGCAAACCGAAAACATCGATGCCCTAAAAGCGGGAATGGTCAATTTGGAAAAGCATTTGGAAAATGTTTCAAAATTTGGGCTTTCGGCGGTAGTGGTCGTAAACCGCTTTCCAACCGATACCGATGCGGAAGTGGAAACGGTAATTGCAGAATGTGCTGCACGTGGTATAAAGGCTGTAAGTAGTACCGCTTGGAGCGATGGCGGTGCGGGTTCCATTGAATTGGCAAAAGCGGTATTGGAGCTTATCGATTCGCCGAGGGAGGACTTTAAATTCCTCTATGATTTGGAGCTGGACGTCAAATCGAAGATTGAAAAAGTAGCTTGTGACTTTTACGGGGCAGGCAAGGTTACTTATAGCACTATTGCCGAACGTGATATCAAGCGAATTAATGAATTGGGTATGAACCAAGCGCCCATCTGCATTGCTAAAACCCAAAAATCCCTAAGCGATGATCCTACTAAAAAAGGACGCCCTAGCGGTTTTACCTTTCACATTCGCGGGATTGAAATAGCAGCCGGTGCAGGCTTTTTAATTCCATTGTCGGGTGACATCATGCGGATGCCAGGCTTGCCAAAGGCACCAGCGGCCCAGAATATTGATGTAGACGAAAAAGGAAATATTTCAGGATTATTCTAAATGCCAATCGACAAGAAGGTTTTACTGGATGCGCTCCAAAACCATCTTACACCGGAGCGAATAGCGGGAATTAATCGGGTGCTTCATCAGCGTACGCGAAAGCTGTGCTTGGTTTTGGAGGATATCCGTAAAGAACATAATACCGGAGCCTTATTGCGCACCGCGGATATATTGGGCATTCAAGATGTGCATTTAGTCAGTCAACATTATGAGCCTAAACTCGCGGAGGCCATTGCCAAGGGTTCTGCCAATTGGGTGAGTCTCCATCGCTATCAAGCCCGGGAAGCGGATAATTTACAGGAATGCTTGGATCATTTAAAAAGTCAAGATTACCAGCTTATTGTTGCTGATCCCGATGGGGAAATAGCTTTAGAGGATCTTAGCTATCAGGGTAAACCCATGGCCTTGCTAATGGGGTCGGAGTGGGAAGGCGTATCGGCCCAAGCCAAGGAAGCAGCAGACTTAAGCGTGCGAATACCGCAATATGGCTTTACACAAAGTTTCAATGTATCGGTGGCGGCCGCTTTAATCTTGCAGAAATTAGGCGCCAGTTTAAGGAAAAGCGGAGATTGGTCTTTAAGCCAAGAGGAAGTCCTAGACTTGGCCCTAGATTGGACCATGCAAAAACTGGGGGATCGAGCATGGAAGATTCGCGAAAAGATTGAAAACGATTTATTAAACCGATGAAAAAGCTCTATTACTTAAGTACTTGCGATACTTGCAAAGGCCTCATGAAGTCTTGGGACTTGCCCAGTATTTTGGAACAACAGGATATTAAAAGTCAGCCCATTACCGAAAGTGAACTGGATAGCTTGCAAGCCTTGGCTGGCTCTTATGAAGCCCTGTTTAACAGAAGGGCACGCTTGTACAAGGAAAAAGGATTAGCGGGGAAAGAACTAAATGAGCTCGATATTAAAGCTTTGATTTTAGAGCATTATACCTTTTTGAAACGGCCTATATTAATTTGGGAGGATCAGATTTTTATTGGCAATGCCAAAAAAACCGTCGCGGAAGTGGCTCATTTTCTTAAGCAAGGAGTTTAGATTAGTGACTACTTTCTAGACTATAAACTTATCCGAATCTACTGTCCAGAAATGCAATCCGAGGTTTAAAATATTTTGCTTCAGCTTTAAAATTTGAAATACCTTTCGCCCCATAATTCCAAAAAACCATGTCCGAGAATACTGAGTCTGATAAAGCACCTGCCGCTGCTAATCCGCAGGAGGAGGCCCTAACTTTAGCCACCGCTCTGCGTTATATCCGCCGCTTTATCTTTCGCACCCTTCGCATTGAAGGAAATGCGCACCCTAATGAAACTATCGAGTCGATAAAAGCCGACATTGATTTCAAAGGTTATAATGTTTGGATTCTGATCTTCAGTATTTTAATTGCCTCCATTGGACTGAATGTGAATTCGGGAGCGGTGGTAATTGGAGCGATGCTTATTTCGCCCTTAATGGGTCCAATTTTAGGGGTGGGCCTAAGTTTGGGTATCAACGATTGGTCTACAATGAAACGCTCACTCACCAATTTTGCGGTGATGTTTACGGTGAGTATTATTACCAGTACCATTTACTTTTCCCTTACCCCATTGGTGGATGTCCAATCGGAATTATTGGCCCGTACCCGTCCTACCTTATTGGATGTTTTCGTTGCCTTTATTGGTGGTTTAGCAGGGATTTTAGCCGCAAATCGTAAGATTAAATCCAATGTAGTACCTGGTGTGGCCATCGCTACCGCGCTGATGCCGCCTTTATGTACCGCAGGATTTGGTATTGCCACCGGGCAGTGGTCTTTCTTTCTTGGTGCCTTCTACCTCTTCATCATTAATTCCATTTTTATCTGCTTGGCCACTTTCGTAATTATTCGCTTTTTGAATTTCCCGGTAAAGGAATTTGTGGATGCCGCCAAAGCCAAACGAACGCGACGCTATATAGTGGCGGTCCTGCTGGTGATAGCCGGACCTAGTGCTTATACCTTTTACAATGTGGTGGTAGAATCGGTTTTTAATCGCAGAGTGGAAAACTTCATTCAAGAGAATGTGACCTTTGAAGGAGCGGAATTAGTGAAAAAGGAAATCATTCATAATCCTGGCGATCCTACTCGAATTAACTTGGTGTTTTTTGGTGAACCTATCCCGGGGCCGATTATAGACTCTTGGCGGAAAAAACTTGTAAGTTATGATTTGGCTGATGCCGAAATCCGAGTAGTACAACCACAGAGCATGGAGCAGATGAATTCGGAGGAAGTCACCAAATTGGTGGATGTTTTTTCCCAATCGCAAATGCAAATTCAGGATAAAGATCAAACCATTACCCGCTTAAAATTAGCCTTAGAGCAGGAGGAGAAAAATCGTTTACCGCTGGAGCAAATTACCCGTGAGATACAAGACTTTTATCCTCGCTTACACAGTTTTGCGCTGGCGCGGATGGTGGAGTATAATGACGGCAAGATGGATACTTTAATGATGGCCAATTTAAAATGGGGGGTGCCCGATACCACTGGATTAAAGGCTCAAATGGAAACCATAAATCGCTGGCTTTGCACTCGATTGCAAGTAGATACCGTAGCGGTGAAAAGTGAAATTGTAAAGGCTAAAAAGATTAAAACCGAGGCAAAAACTTTAAATATCAGTCCTTAACCTTTAATTGCGCCTTAAGATCGGGGTTTAGCCAGAGATGCGAAAAGACCCGTAATTCCCTTGGGTTAAACATGGAAACACTATTAATGAAGAGGGGTATAAAACTGCCGCCATCAATCGGCTTTATGCCAAATACCTTCTCGCGGCCTTCCCAAAGTACTACTCCTTTAAGGTAATCGCCATCGGGATCAATTTTAAACTCTAGAATATCCCATTCGTAAATGTGGCGATTATTGCGATCCTTTAAACCGGTAAATTCATCCACCTCGGTGTAAGCCGGTTTATAACCCCGCCACCAAAGGCCATCCTTGGAGTACAATACCATACTCTCACTCACTTTGCGCATATAACCAACGATTTCGTAATCCTTGCGCAAGCGAAATCTACGTTCGGGGTTTTCCATGTAGATAAAACTCCTCACTCGGATTAAAGTTTATCTTTTAAGTAAGGAGCGGTATAGGAATTCTCTATATCTAAAAGCTGCTTTGGAAATCCCTGATAAACTAAATCACCCCCTTTTTCGCCACCTTCTGGACCAAGATCAATAATCCAATCGGCGCATTTCATTACATCCGGATGATGCTCAATAACGACTAAGCTATGGCCATTCTTTAATAGGGCATAAAAGCTTTGTAACAGTTTTTGAATATCATGAAAATGCAGTCCAGTAGTGGGTTCATCAAAAATGAAAAGTAGGGGCGACTGACTTTGTCCCTTCCCTAAAAAGGTGGCCAGTTTAATCCGCTGCGCCTCACCGCCCGATAGGGTAGAAGAGCTTTGACCCAAGCTCACATAACCCAATCCAACATCTTGCAAGGGCTGTATTTTATCGGCAATCTTTCCTTGGTCGCTTTCGCGGAAGAATTGTATCGCCTCATCTACCGTGAGTTCTAAAATATTATAGATGGATTTTCCTTCGAATTTCACATCTAAAATTTCCTTTTTAAAACGCTGACCTTGACATTCATCACACTTGAGGTGAACATCGGCCATAAATTGCATCTCAATGGTGATTTCGCCTTCGCCTTGGCATTTTTCGCAGCGACCGCCATCAATATTAAAAGAGAAATAACCCGCTTTATACTTGCGCGATTGCGATAACGGCTGGCGGGCATATAAGGTGCGTATATCGTCATATGCCTTTAGATAGGTAACCGGATTAGAACGCGAACTTTTACCAATCGGATTTTGATCAACAAATTCTACATCGCCTAAATCTTGCACCGCTCCTGATAAGCTGCCAAACTTCCCGGTTTTATCGGCATAGGCACCTAATCGTTTCTTCAAGGCCGGGTAAAGGACCTTGCGAATTAGACTCGATTTCCCGGAACCGCTTACTCCCGTTACAACCGTAAAGCAGTGCAAGGGGATTTCAATATCAATGTTCTTTAGATTGTTCTCACGCGCTCCTTTAATTTCAATAAACTTCCGGCCTTCCTTTTTGGGCGGAATTTCAATTTGGCTTTCGCCTCGAAGGTATTTGGCGGTATAGCTATCGCTATCGGCTATCAATTCTTTTGGCGTACCTGCAAAAAGCACTTCACCACCATGTATGCCTGCATCTGGACCAATATCCACTATATAATCCGCAGCTAGCATTACTTCTTCATCATGCTCAACCACTACCACGGTATTACCTAGGTCGCGTAAGTTTTTAAGCACTTTAATAAGGCGTTCGGTATCCCGCGGATGTAGGCCTATACTGGGTTCATCTAAAATATAGGTGGAACCTACCAATGCACTACCCAGGCTGGTAGCCAGATTTATCCTTTGCGATTCACCACCCGAGAGGGTATTAGAAACCCGATTAAGATTTAAATAAGGTAAACCAACATCACAGAGATAGCTCAAGCGGCTGCGAATTTCCAAAAGTAAGCGCTTAGCAATTTGCTGATCCTGCTCATCCAATTCAATGTTTTGGAAATGGGCATGGAGCTTATCAATGGGCCAGCTTACCAGTTCATCTAAGGAACGATTGGCAATTTTCACATAGGTGGCTTCCTTGCGTAAGCGACTGCCCTTACAAGAGGTGCAGCGCGTTTTTCCGCGGTAACGCGAAAGCATTACCCGAAACTGAATTTTATAGGATTTGGACTCTAAATAATTGAAGAATTGGTGCAAGCCTTTAAAATGAGCGGTCCCATCCCAAAGCATATCATACTCTTCTCGGCTCAGCTCAAATATGGAGCGATGTATGGGGAAATTGG
Source organism: Bacteroidota bacterium (assembly GCA_024742495.1). Classification (GTDB taxonomy): domain Bacteria; phylum Bacteroidota; class Bacteroidia; order Flavobacteriales; family Schleiferiaceae; genus Croceimicrobium. Next base: position 71,325 of record JANSYJ010000006.1, on the reverse strand, counting down.
CTTTCTCCGCACCGTGAATTAATTGATCCTTCCACTCCTGCATTTTCTCTCCTCGCCAGGGATAAATGGCGCCATCGTAAACCGATAGACTGGAATCTGGAATTACCAAATCTTCATCAATTCCCATGATGTTGCCAAAACCCTCGCATTTAGGACAGGCGCCATAGGGATTATTAAAGCTAAAGAGGTGAGGGCTGGGTTCTTCAAAATCGATTCCATCCAATGAAAAACGATTGGAAAACTCCTTAGTTGTTGATTCCCCATGCAGCTCTAAGCGGCAAATTCCACGCCCCTCAAAAAAGGCCGTTTGTAGGGAATCAGTCCAACGATTATGCTGCTCATCATTTTCAATAGAAGCGGTAAGACGATCAACCACTATTTCGAGCTCTTCCGCATTCCTCACCTTTTTTGGATCAAGCTCCTCAATTCGAACAACCTCTCCTTTAAAGGACAAGCGACTAAAACCTTGTTGCTCCAAAATTTCCAATTGGGTTTTTAAAGGCCTATCGTGCAAATGCAGCGGCGCCTTAAGAAGGATGCGGGTTTTGGGGTCCAGCGATTTTAGATAGCTAAGTACATCCTCAATCTGGTGTTTTTTAACCGGCTCTCCACTTTCGGGAGAATAGGTTTTACCGATACGCGCATACAGCACTTTCAGGTAATCGTAGATTTCGGTGCTGGTGCCTACCGTAGAGCGTGGATTTCGGGAAATCACTTTTTGCTCTATGGCTACGGCCGGACTAATCCCTTTAATATGGTCCACCTCCGGTTTATCGAGGCGGCCAAGGAACTGACGAGCATAGGACGATAAACTTTCTACATAACGTCTTTGCCCTTCGGCATAGAGGGTATCGAAAGCCAAGGAAGACTTGCCGGAGCCCGACAATCCTGTGATTACCGTAAGCTTACCGTGTGGGATTTTAAGGTCGATGTTCTTTAAATTATGAACTCGAGCTCCCTTAATTTCGATCCAATCTTTAGTCGAAGGAGAATTTTTTGTCATCGGAAACGTTAAAAAAAGCAAAAAGCAAAAGTACCAAACCCCGAGCTTAGCGGGATTGAAAACAAAAATTATATATTTGTTCAAGAACGCAGCCAACCATTCGAGGTTCACAGCGTCTTATTAAAAACACCATTGCCTATAGATACATAGATACTTGATTGAATTTTTTGGATAGAATTACTAACCCAATCATGTGAACTATGGATTACAAAGTAATGGATGATGCTGAGCTAATTAAGCTCTACATCAATGGAGAAGAGAAGGCCCTGTCTGCCCTTATCAACAAGCACGAACAACGTATTTTTTCGTACATCTTAAGCAAGATTCAAAACCGGGATCTAGCAAATGACGTGTTTCAAGACGTATTCGTGAAAATCATTAAGGTCTTTAGATCAGGCCGTTATAATGAAGAAGGCAAGTTCCTAAATTGGGCCCTACGTATTTCACATAATTTGGTAATCGACCATTTTAGAAAGCAAAAGCGAATCCCAACCATCAGTAATAAGGACGATTTCGACATTTTCGACATTGTAAAAGACAGTGCTGAAGATGTGGAAACCGGAATGATTCGCGAGCAAATTGAAAAGGATTTACACCGTCTTATTTTGGAGTTACCCCCCGAGCAATTGGAAGTATTAAAACTGCGTCACTTTAGTGGTTTGAGTTTTAAAGACATTGCCGATCAAACGGGAGTATCCATAAATACCGCCTTAGGTCGCATGCGTTACGCCCTAATTAACCTTAGAAAGTTAATGGAGCAGCACAATGTGAGCTTGAGTTTATCCTAGTCCAAAATTTCAATTAAGATTTTTTTTTGATGGATATACGATATTAAAAATGGCCTCGTTTACCCTGTATCAATTATTAAACAAGGTACATGGATAAAACTACTATTCTCGAAAATAATAATCATGTGAATGCGCGTCCTGATCGTCAGACCATCGCCAACATTCTTAATTTTTCAAAAGCTTATCGTCACGAAAAGACAAAAAGTGGAATTGAAATAGAATTGATTCAAAACTGATTCAATATTAATTGAGCCGCCTCTTAAACAATGAGGCGGCTTTTTTTTTTATCTAAAATTTAAAGATGCCTTTCGGGTATTTCGAAAAAGAAGTAAAAGCATCCATTTAAATCTACTTAACATGAAAGCAGTTTGGAAAGGACAGGTACTGGCGGAAAGCGATGAAACGATAATCATTGAAGGAAATCATTATTTCCCGCCCACGAGTATCAACAAATCTTTCTTTAAAGATTCTAATACCCATACTATTTGCCCTTGGAAGGGCGAAGCGAGCTATTATACCCTTGAAGTGGATGGAGTCCAAAATGAAGATGCTGCTTGGTATTATCCCAAATGCAAACCTTTAGCAGAGCAAATCCAAGGTTATATTGCCTTTTGGAAAGGGGTGGAAATCAGTTAAAGAATATGCCAACGATGGGCATCTAACTTTAAGAGGATAAACAGCAAAAAGGTAAATCCCCAAAGGGAAGAACCGCCATAACTGAAAAAGGGTAGGGGTATGCCAATAACCGGCGCCAAGCCTATGGTCATTGCTATATTTATGCTAAAGTGGAAAAAGAGTATGCTCACCACCGCATAGCCATAAGCCCGGGCAAATTTGGTTTTCTGTCTTTCGGCGATAAAGACCAATCTGAAAAAGAGCAGTCCAAAGAGTAGTACTAATAAACTACTGCCTAAAAAGCCCCATTCTTCACCTACGGTGCAGAAAATGAAATCGGTGCTTTGCTCGGGTACGAAATCAAATTTAGTTTGAGTACCATTTAAATAACCCTTGCCGCTCCATCCACCCGAACCAATGGCAATCATCGATTGGGTGGTATTGTAGCCAATACCCTTGGGATCGTGGGCTTTTCCTAAGAGGATGTTTAAACGATTTCGGTGCCGATCTTCCAGCACATTGTTAAAGGCATAATCTACACTGTTAACCAGCAATAAGGCCACCGCCAAAAAGGCAATTACCCGTATCCAGAAGTAACGCACCTTTCTACCTAAAAAGATGATTATTCCGGCAATGGCCGCTAAAGCTATTTGCAAATACAATAGTGGAACCAGCAGGCTTAATAGAAACAGTATCGCAATCCCAATTCCCGAAACGATATAAGAAGCGGATAAACCTTCGCGGTAAAGCACTAAAACCAAAGCCAGGTAAACCAATCCCGAACCGGGATCGGGTTGAGGAATAATCAATATTGCAGGAAGAAAAATGATGGCAAAGGCCATTATCTTATTACCCCATAAATCTAAATTTCGCTCCTTAGAGCCTAAGAAAGACGCTAGTGCCAAGGCGGTGGCAAACTTGGCAAACTCCGAAGGTTGAATGCTAAAACCACCCAAAACAAACCAAGATCGAGCACCGGCTATTTCTTTTCCAAAAAATAAAACCGCTAGCAAGGAGAGCATGCTAATGATGTAAATGGGAATGGCCAAGGTTTGAAAAAGCTCCCCATCAATAATAAAAATGAAGATGATAATCAGCACCGAAGTACCTATCCAAAGGAGCTGCTTACCATAACGCTGACTAAAATCCAAGAGGCTCGCATGTTCTTCATCGTAAACCGCAGCGTAGATATTTAACCAGCCTAAAAAAGCCAAGCTGAAATACAGGATTACCGTAATCCAATCGAGACGAACAAAAACGGAACTATTCTGTCGCATTGGCTATTGAATCTGCTAGGCTCTCGCCATATTTTTCCGCCAATTGTTGGGCATATTGATCCGATAAATCGCCATCCAGCATTCGCTGCTCTAGTGCCTCACGACTAATTTCCCCATTGATATAGCGCTCTATCATTAAGCTGGCAATGGGGGCGGCCCAGCGACTTCCCCAATAACCGTTTTCAACAATTATAGAAATGGCAATTTTAGGATCGTCCTTTGGAGCAAAAGCCACAAATATGGAATGATCTTGTCCGTGCGGATTTTCGGCAGTTCCGGTTTTTCCGCACATGGTAATAGACTCTAAGCGCGAACCGCGGGCCGTACCATTTTCAAAAACATCAAACATCCCTTCAATTACAATGGGGAAATGAATACTATCTATGGTGGTGTACTTGGGCTCCGTAAAATTGGGATCTTCGATGTCCTTGCCGCCAATCGCCTTTACAATATGCGGCGTATAATAATAACCGCGGTTAGCTATGGCCGCGGTCATATTGGCCATTTGAATGGGCGTTAGTAATAATTCGCCTTGTCCAATTCCTAAGGATATGGTGCTCACTGCTTTCCATCCGGTATAGCCAAAGGCATTGTCATAATAATCAGCCGTAGGCGCCAAGCCCTTTCTACCTGTAGGAAGATCGTTATTTAAATAACGCCCAATATTGAAGCTTTTCACATGATTACTCCACACATCCATGCCTTCTTGAGCGCTGGGGTACTTTTCGATTATACCTTTAAAAACTCGACAGAAATAGTTGTTACAGCTTTTGGATATTCCCTTCCGCAAGGCAATGGGAGAACCGGTTCCGCAGTGACAGGCAACGTGAAGGCGACCGTAATGAAAACCGTGGTGACAGGTGAATCTCGTTTCGGGTGTTAAGGTTCCTTCTTGTAATCCGATTAAGGCATTGATCACCTTAAAGGGTGAACCAGGCGGATATTCGGCCAATAAGCCTCGATCAAATAAAGGAAGATTGATGCTATCGCGATAAAGTCGATTGTAGTTTAATGACCTTTGGCGGCCCACCATTAAATTGGGATTGTAAGAAGGACTGCTTACCAAAGCCAGAATTTCGCCCGTGGAAGGCTCAATCGCTACTACCGATCCTCTTTTCCCCTTCATTAGCATTTCACCATAATGCTGTAAATCAATATCTATGGTGCTCTGAATATCTAAACCGGGCTGCGGCAGGGTGTCGAAGGCTCCCCCTTCATAAGGTCCCATCACGCGGTTATGTACATCCTTTAAGCGATAGTTTACTCCAATTTTCCCCTTGAGGATATCCTCATAGCTTTTCTCGATTCCCGTTTTCCCAATCAAGTCGCCCAATTCATAAGTGGGATTGGCTTGAATAAACCTTTCATTGGTTTCGCCGATAAATCCAAGCACATTGGCGCCTGCAATGGTCATATAATCGCGAAGGATACGCTTTTGCGGATAAAAGCCTGGGAAATTGTGCAATTGCTCTTGGATGTAGGCGAAATCTTCACGTGAAACTTGCTTCACAAAAATGGAAGCTTTTCGCCAGGAGTAGATCTTGGCTTTCCTTAGTCTTTTTCTGAAATCATCCAATTCCAAGTGAAGCAATCGGCAAAAGCCCAAGGTGTCCATTTCCTTTACCTGAGCGGGAATCACCATTAAATCGTAGGCACTTTGATTACCTACCAATAGTTTTTGATTTCGGTCGTAGATCAGCCCTCTACCGGGATAAACCTTCTCTACTCGAAGGGCATTGTTAAGGGCCGATAATTTGTACTCCTCCTTTAAAACTTGGATATAGAAAAGTCGCGCGATAAAGGTGATGCTTACCGCAAGAAAGAAAAAGTAAAAAAGGTGTTTGCGCTGCATTTAGCGACGGGCGTTCCAAAGTTGATAAAGCACTACAAAAGTAAAAGAGAAGAGGCTACTGAAAAAAGTCTGCTTCAAAAGATCAACGAAATTTTCAAAGCCGAATTGTTCCAAGCTAAAAAGAACAAAGTGATGCAGGAAAAAGGCGGTAAATAAAAATCCCAATCTTCGATCGAGGCTCATATTCTTAAGTGATGGTTCTTCATCGGGATCTTCCTGGCCAACACTCCAAAAACCTTTTACTATGGGTTGAATAAATGCAATAAACAAGGTAGCACCTGCATGTAATCCTGCGCTACCTTCTAAAAGATCTAAACTACCGCCAATGGCAAAAGCCATAATTAATTGCCAAGCACGAGGATAGCGAATGAGGATGCTAAAAACCACATATACATAGAGATAAGGGTTTAAAAAGCGCAGAAAGAAAAGCTCATTAAAGAGAAAGGCCTGGGCCAAAACAAGGACCAGTATTATAGCGATGTCGCGCACTATCCTCATGGCAAACTTTCATTTTGCAGGGAGTCCAACTCGGCACCAAAAAAATCTTTGATAACATAGACCTGGCGAAGGCTTGCGAAGTCGGTACTTAAATTAAGCCCCAGTTCGTAAAAGTTTTGATCCGCCTGAAGCTGTTTATCCTCAACAGTTCCAATTACAATTCCCGCTGGAAAGTATTGAGAACGACCATCGGTTAAAACCGTATCACCCTCCTTAACATCAGAGTAGCGGGGAATATCATTAAGTTGAGAATGTTGATAATCGCGACCAGGCCATTTAACTGGACCAAAATAGCCTTCGTTTTTTAGGGCGCCGCTAATGGTTAAACTGCTATTAATTATGGGAATCACCCGCGAGAAGTTAGCGCTAACTCCAGCCACAACGCCCACTACGCCATTGGGGCCCATTACTCCCATATCTCTTTTCACCCCGCTGCGACTGCCTTTGTCGATAATTATAAAGTTGGCACGCTTGAGATGGCTACTGCGCACAATTTCGGCGCTAAGGTAGGTGTAGCGTTGGTTTAGAACACTATCGTTAATGGTGTCTGCGCCATAGTATTGCACCATTAAAGAACTATTTAGTTGCTGGCGCATGCGCAAATTTTCTTCCGCCAATTGCTGATTCTCTACTTTGAGATTCACATAGGCCTTTAGCTCCGACTGCCACTGCGAAACACGACCGTTAATTTCCGTGGTTTGAGCGCTGAATTTAGAACGGGGATAGCTTTGAACCGAAGCAATCCAATAAATCGCCAAGCCCTCTAAGGCCAAGAACAGAATTAAAATTCGGCTCTGTTGCAGCAGCAAGAGGAAATAGCGCATAAGGAATTAGCTCATCAAGAAGTTGTACTTACCAATATTCTTAAGGGCGATACCGGTTCCGCGCACCACTGCACGTAAAGGGTCTTCCGCTACATAAACCGGTAAATCCGTTTTCATGCTAATACGCTTATCCAAACCACGTAGCATAGAACCACCTCCGGCTAAGTAAATTCCACTGTTGTAGATATCAGCGGCTAACTCCGGTGGCGTCATGGATAAGGCCTCCATTATAGCATCTTCAATGCGGATAATCGATTTATCCAGAGCCTTGGCAATTTCCTTATAAGTAATAATAAGCTGCTTCGGCTTACCGGTTAAAAGGTCGCGACCTTGCACGGGCATTTCATCCGGCTCGTTTTCCAATTGATCTAAGGCCGATCCAATTTGAATTTTAATTTCTTCGGCCGAACGCTCCCCAATGTAAAGATTGTGCTGGGTGCGCATATAGTAGGAAATGTCGTTTGTAAATACATCTCCTGCCACTTTAATACTCTTATCGGCAACAATTCCGCCAAGGGCCAAAACTGCAATTTCCGTGGTACCACCACCTATATCAATAATCATATTACCCTTGGGCTCTTGAACATCAACACCAGTTCCTATAGCAGCTGCCATAGGTTCGTGAATTAAATTTACCTCCCGGGCACCGGCCTTTTGAGCCGAATCTTTCACCGCTCTTTTTTCCACTTCCGTGATGCCACTGGGAATACAAATTACCATTCGCAGGGCAGGGGGGATCAATCTTTTTTGAAGGGCAGGAATACTTTTTATCATCTCCCGAATCATCGCTTCCGAAGCTTCGAAATCGGCAATTACGCCATCCTTTAGTGGACGTATGGTCTTAATGTCTTCATGGGTTTTACCATGCATTTGACGGGCAGTTTGTCCAACTGCGATAATCTTATTAGTAAGTCTATCTTTAGCCACTATAGACGGTGCGTCCACTACCACCTTATCATTATGAATAATAAGCGTATTGGCGGTTCCCAGGTCAATCGCGATGTCTTCGCGTAAGAAATCAAATAGTCCCAAATCTAATTAGTGTTTAAAGTGGCGTATTCCAGTGAATACCATTTTCATATTGTTCGCATCGCAATAGTCGATGGAAAGCTGATCTTTAATAGAACCGCCTGGTTGAATAACGGCTTTTATTCCATCATCATGAGCAATTTCTACACAGTCGGGGAAAGGGAAAAATGCATCGGAAGCCATTACTGCTCCTTCTAAATCAAACTTAAAAGCTTTTGCTTTAGAAATCGATTGCCTTAAGGCATCAACGCGCGAAGTCTGACCCGTACCCCCGGCAATCAGCTGCTTGTTCTTCGCTAAGATAATAGTATTTGATTTGGTATGCTTGCATATTTTGGAGGCAAAAAGGAGGTCTTCAATTTCGGCATCGCTAGGCTGGGCCTTGGTGGCGATTTTTAAATCAGAAGCGGCATCGGTATGATGATCTTTCTCCTGGGCTAAAATACCATTTAGCAAAGTGCGATATTGCATTTTAGGCATCTCAAAATCCTTAAGGATAAGAATGATGCGATTCTTCTTCTGCTGTAAGATTTCCAAGGCCTCAGCGCTGTAAGATGGAGCCATCACTATTTCGAAAAAGATCTTGTGCATCTCTTCCGCGGTGGCGGCATCAATTTCACGATTGCTAATCAATACTCCACCAAAAGCCGATACCGGATCGCCGGCTAAGGCATCCTTCCAACTTTCTAAAACGTTATCTCGAGAAGCCAGGCCACAGGCATTGTTATGCTTTAAAACCGCTACCGTGGTTTCGTTGAATTCACGGATTAAATTCACCGCTGCATCTGCATCTAAAAGGTTGTTATACGAGAGGGCCTTGCCATGAAGCTTCTCGAATACTTCATTCATATCGCCAAAGAAGCTTCCTTTCTGATGAGGATTCTCTCCGTAACGCAGGCCATTCTCTTCTCCTAAAATTAGGTTTTGATACTGTCCACTTAAATAAGCCTGAATATGGGTGTCATAAGCGGAAGAAATACGAAATGCTGCTGCGGCAAAATTCTTGCGAACCGCTTCATTGAGGCCATTGCTTTTAAGCACCTCTATTGCTTGTCCGTAATATTCACGAGAAGGAATTATCCAACTGTCTTTATAGTTTTTGGCTGCCGCCCTGATCAGAGAGATGCCACCAATGTCAATTTTTTCAATGATCTCTTCATGGGAAGCGCCAGAGGCGATGGTTTCCTCAAAAGGGTAAAGATCCACCACCACTACATCAATAGAAGGAAGTCCAAATTCTGCCATTTCCTCCTGATCCTTTTCCAAGGAACGACGACCGAGAATGCCACCGAAAACTTTAGGATGCAAAGTTTTTACGCGACCCCCTAAAATGGATGGGTAGCTTGTTAAATCTTCAACCGCTTCAACCTCATGACCAAGGTCCTCCAAATGTTTGCGAGTTCCGCCAGTAGATAAAAGTTTATAGCCTTGATCTACAAGACATTGTGCCAAGGTATCTAAACCATCTTTGTAAAATACCGAAAGCAGGGCAGTAGGTGCACCAGAAGCTTGAGCCATGAAAATATTTTTAAAGTGCAAAATTAGTGCTTTTTAAGCGCATAGAAAGCCTAAGAGCAAATTTCATTTACCTTTGAAGAGCAATTCAGAAACATGGTTTTTCTACGAATCTTTAAGGAGAGTTTTCTCTTCGCAATACATGCCTTGCGGGTAAACCGTTTACGCACCTTTTTATCCTTATTGGGTGTTACCATCGGTATCCTTACCATCGTGGCAGTTTTTACTTTGGTTGATTCGCTGGAACGAAATATCCGCAGCAGTGTAGAAAGTTTAGGCAGCAATGTAGTTTACGTACAAAAGTGGCCTTGGGGCGGCGGAGGCGGCGAATACAAGTGGTGGAAGTTTTTCCAAAGGCCAGAACCCAATTTCTATGAAATGGAGAAATTGCAGGGACGCCTTAGCACCGTGGAGAATATAGCTTACTTATTCGGTGTTAACCAGACCTTAAAATATGGTTTGAACTCGGTAGAAAGAACCAATGTGCTTTGTGTTTCGCATGATTATAACGACATCTGGAATTTTGAAATTGCCCAGGGCCGTTATTTTTCAGATTTAGAATCACGACGTGGTAAGCCCATTGCCATTTTAGGTCACGATGTGGCGGAAGGACTCTATGGAAACGCCAATCCGGTAGGCCGCGATTTTAAGGTTTTAGGTCGAAAACTAAGAGTGATTGGCGTTTTAGATAAGCAAGGTAAAAGCTTGATCGGTAATGATATGGACGGTTCTATTTTGGTTCCTATTCGTTACGTTGGAAATTTAATGAGTTTAAAGAACCAAAATGGAGGCGTAATTATGGCCTCGGCCCGTGAAGGCGTAAGCATGAATGAAATGAAGGACGAGATAACCGGAGCTATGCGCGCCATTCGTCGTTTAAAGCCCAAAGCCGAGGATAATTTTTCCATGAATGAGATTTCCATGATCTCCAATAACCTCGATACCTTTTTTGCATCTATAGGCTTTGCTGGTTTGGTTATCGGCGGCTTTAGTATTCTGGTAGGGGGTTTTGGTATCGCCAATATTATGTTCGTGAGCGTAAAGGAGCGCACCAATCAAATTGGAATTCAAATGAGTTTAGGAGCTCGGAGGAGCTTTATTCTTAGTCAGTTTTTATTGGAATCGGTAATCCTTTGTTTCTTCGGCGGCGCGGTAGGCATTGCCATGGTATACGCTGGCCAAATGAGTTTACCATTCTTTATTGAAGATTTGGATTTCGATATTCAGATCAGCCTTAAGAATGTAATTCAAGGCATAAGCATATCTGTAATCATTGGCTTGCTTTCTGGCTTTATGCCGGCTTTAAATGCCTCACGATTAGATCCAGTTGAAGCTATTCGCAGTGGGCAATAGCTAAATGAGCGTTTTTATATAGTCCTCAATTTCTGGGAAACGTTCCACAATTAAGGCATTTACGGTTTTTAAGAAATCCTCATCTTCTTCCTGAAAACGATTGCTCACATGGCTATCAATATCAATCTGCCCAATTAATTTATCACCGAGATACATCGGCACTACAATTTCCGATTTCACATTAATGCTGCAGGCGATATAGTTGCTTTCCGCATTTACATCAGCCGCGAAATAGGTGTCACCACTAAGCGCTACCTGCCCGCAAATTCCCTTACCAAAATCAATTATGGTATGGTCGGTGGCATCTCCCACATAAGGCCCAAGGTGTAGCTTTCTACTTTGGTGATTCATGAAGTAAAAACCAACCCAGTCGTAGCCCTCAAAACTTTTATTGATTAATTGACAAGTAATTTTTAAAGCTTCCGGAAGCGAATTGTTTTGCTTTAAATCCCGTTCAAACTTGGATAGAAAACTCGAAATTGTTTCCTTTTTGGTCATTGAATGATTATTTAGTTTTCAGGCGTACACCGCCTAAGCCTGTTGCATATCGCAGCAATATAGCCTCGCCATCTATTAATGGGAAATAGGACAGACTAATTTCGTAGTTTCCGACTACCAATTGATCGTCTTCTTCGCCCTGACAGACTCTTTTTTCGAATCTTATGCCAAAACCCAAAGGAATCTTATAATCATCTAGTACTTGGGAATCGTTGCTTCTCCCTGTTCTAAGGGCGCCCTGTCGTCCAGGTACATTGGGATCCATTTCGTTATAGCTGTATTCTAGCCTAAGATTTTGAGCGAAAGCAAAGTGCCCTAAAAGGCTAATTCGGATTTGACTGAAACGATACTGGGTAGCATCATTCACCTGAAATTTCATGTGGGTATTTCGAACTAAAGCTAAACCAAAATCAAGGCTATGTGTAAAAAGAACAGGGTCTTTTTCGAGAGAATTATAAGAATGATTGTCATTAAAAGCCTCCTGAAGGGACTGGTATGAAATGGGCTTAGTCACATTTGTTGACATGAAACTGTAACCACTATAAAAGTCTAAATGCAATTTTGCTGGAACCCTCGTTTTCACATAGTATCTCGTTTTTACTCTCCGTAAATAATCATTATCCCCTTTTAAAAAAACCTTTTGGCGGCTTGTTGTTTTAATGCCACCTAAACGGTAGAAGCTTCCAAGCTCAAATCGTGGATCGAAGTAATAAAAGAAATAGTTTTTTGAACTAATTAAAAATTTGCCGACTCGCTTTTCATATTCAAGCTGAGGACTTAGAGATAATCTATCTTCTTTGGTAGGAGCAAAAGCTAATCCAAAACTTCCAGCAACAAATCGGGAGAGCTCTGTATCAGGGCGATTCCATTCAATGGCCAAATCCATTTTTTCGCCGTTTTCAAATTCAATGGTGCTTTCTTGAGCAAAACAGAATCCTGAGGTGAGAATAGAAAAGCACAAGGATAAGAATAGGTGGTATGGTTTTGTCAAAATATGAATGATTTCAGGTTAATTGATCGGACTTATTCCATTTCTCCGCGAAGAGATCCTCCGGACGAATGTAATAAGTAGCTTTAAATGGTCAAATACCAAAGTAGTTTTTCCATCTAAAATTTCCAGGCAGGTTTTACTTTGCGGACCTCTCAATAGTTTAGTTGAGCAAAGGCGAAAAAATCAATGCAGCAATTATAACAGATCCTATTGCCGCAATCAGCACCGCTGCCGCAGCAACATCCTTGGCTTTTTTTGCCAGTTCATGATATTCGGGGCTGGCTAAATCCACTACATATTCAATGGCGGAGTTTAGGGCCTCCAAGCCAATAACCAAGGCGTAGCAAAGGATTAGGTGAATCCAATCCGCGCTGGAAACATCTAATTTATAGGCTAAAAGACTTACCACAAACACCGCGAGCAAGTGAATCCGAGCATGTGCTCCATCTTTAAACAAAAGGCCAATTCCGTTTAAGGCATGGCCAAAAGCTTTCAGTCGCTTAGCAAAATACCCCACCATTATCATTTTTTATTCGTTAATAAGTCATCATCAGTTGTTCAAAGGTCTAATCGTTAACTAAATTGTCAATATCCTGAAAACAATTTGTTCCTTCAGTCCTTTTAGATGCTGTAAATTGCCAACATTTTGCAAACAATTCCAATTATGAAGAAGAACCTGTTAAGGCCAATTCTTTATTTCTTATTCCTAGGCGCTTTCACAAGCACCCTGTCAGCACAGCAAGTTGTTTCTGCGGGAAAGATCGACATTCTTAGCGGAGTGAGCGATGTTAACTTTGCCGATGCCATTTGTCAGTGTGACACCATCCTAGTTGAGTATGAGATAAAGCCGAATGCGAATTTCCCGGCCACTTCCACTTTCGAGTATCAATTCGCAACTAACCCGGGTTTGGCCTGGGGCGCGTCCACCTTACTCGAATTAACTGTTTTAGAGAAGGATGATCCGCCAGTAGCGCTGACCTTACCTTCCGATACTTTTAGTAGCGGTAAAAAGTGGGCCTCTTTAGTTATTCCTTGTAACACTCCAATTGGAATTTACGGCTTCCGAATTATTAACCGAAACAGTAATGGAACTATTACCCCGGTAGACGGCTTTAGTGATACGGCCTTCTTCCAAGTTAATAGGATTCCTACCTTGGCGGTGATTGATTCAATTGCTTTGGTGCGCAATCAAATGAGGATTGACACTAATGACAACCCTTATAGCACCATTCCGGATATTGGATTGTGTTTAGATGACTCCTTATTTTTACGGGTACAAACCAATGCTAGTTCTATACAATGGTATAATGGTGCTTTTCCTATTGCCGGTGAAACAAAGGATTCCATATTAGTTTTCGGGCAAGGTGCCTATCACGCCAGGGTAATGAATGGAGGACTCTGCTTTATCCACTCCGATACTATTCAGGTTAGTCCTATTATTACGCCAACGGCAATTACCTTCGACCCAGGTAATGTGAGCAATGCTAATGCCTATGTGGTTGATAATCCGGTAGGAGGAAATAACTCCCCACAGGATTCCATAGAATTATGTGAAGATCAAATTGCATTATTAAATGCGCCATTACCGCCTCCTGGAATTAACCTTACCTATACTTACCAGTGGTTAACCGACAGTGTCAATCCCGGTACTGGTTTTACTGTTTGGTATCCGTTAACGGTACCCACAGCTAATCAAAGAACCCTACAAATCAATTCCAATAGTGCAAACCCTGGTTGGAATCACTATCGCGTTGCAATTGACGATGGTTTTTGTCAAGATACCACCGCCTTTGGAAGTGAGTTTTGGGTAAACATCGACACCATTCCAGATGCAGTTGTTGCAGGGATTCCTTTCCCAGGATTTGTTGGCCCTACCGTGTTTAATGAAATCTGTATGAAGGATTCGGTACGATTAACCACCATTCCTTCTTTAGCTGACCCAAATTGGAAATACCAATGGCAGTGGTACGATCCTACTGTGCCTCCGGGTTTAGATCCTTGGAAATCAGTTTCTGGTGGTCCTTTGAGCTTTGATACTTTAACGGAAATTGTAATCGACACCAGTCTATCAGATCCGGGTCAACCTTATTTCCAAAATCCAAAACCAGAAATTCGTTATTTCCGGGTGCGCATCGCTACGGAAACCACCTTTAGAAATATCGAAACATGTTTCTTCACTTCCGATTCAGTTGCCATTCGTTGGTTCCCAGAATACAGTTTGAATATTGTGAATTCACCCAATGCCTTTATCGTTGGTCAGGATTCGGTTAATTTCTGTGAAACAGATTCAGCCATCTTAAGAGCGCCATCCACACCGGCCTCGCTTATAAACTTTGGTTATACCTATTCCTATCAGTGGTTATCCGATTCACTGGATCAAAACTTGGGAGCCCGTGTAAGGTATCCTTTATTAGGTGAAACAAATCGCGATCTGATCCTTAGGGAGAGTGGAAACTATTGGGTTTCTATTGATGATGGTATTTGTACCGATACCTCTAATGTTTATCGCGTTTTTGTAGATAGCTTACCAACAACCATGGTACAGGAGATTGAATTCCCTGGATCCACCGCGGGATTAACCGGTTTAAACTTATGTTTATATGATTCGGCAATGGTATCCGCAACCGATACGGTATTAGGCTTAACACCTTGGAATTATCAGTGGCAACAGTGGAATCCACAATCTAATATGTGGATGAATTTGGCCAATGACACCTTGGTAACCCTTCGTATTGATACAAGTCTTAAAAGAGTAAATGAAGATACCGCCTGGTTCCGATTGGCAACCACTTATTTTAACATCTTCGGTTTACAAACCTGTGCTACCAATACCGATTCCTTAATGGTAATCTTTTACGATGCGCCCGATTTATCCTTCTTCCCTGGGGATTCCGTTGGACTATGTATCGGTGATAGTATTTTATTCGTAGCTCAAGGAACCTTTAATTCGGTATCCTGGGATAATGGAACTATTATGGGGGCCACGCGCTATATTAATACTCCTGGAACTTACACCGCCGAGGCAGTAGGAGTAAACGGATGTATTACTCGCGACACGGTAGATGTATTTGCCCTTACAGTGATAGCAGCCGCTGGACCTGATCAAACCATCAAGTCTGGTGACGTAGCAACATTAACTGCCTTTGGTGGTACTAATTACCGTTGGTATGCGAATAAGCCAATTCAATTTAATGACTTCCTTAGTCAGTCAATCCAAGTAAGTAAAGTGCTCGAAGATGGCGTACTCGCGGATACGGTTACTATTTATGTAGAAGTAACCAACTCTCGTGGTTGTGTAGGAATCGATTCTTTACAGATAATTATCAATAGCAATATTCCCGATCAGATTAGTGCGGTTAATCAGTCCTTCAACATCTTTACCCCTAATGGTGATGGTTTGAATGACCTATGGGATATCCGCGAGTTAATCGCTGGTGATAACTGTGCTATTACGATTATGAATCGTTGGGGTTCGGTAGTTTATGATGATGCAAATTTCGCAGGTACATGGGCCGGAACCGATAATGGAGGTAATGAACTTCCAGATGGTACCTACTATTATATCCTCGATTGTGGAGGAGATATTCGAATGCAGAATGCCATTACAATAATCCGCAACCAACAATAAGATGAAGATCATGAAGAAATTAATCCTTTTGATTGGCCTGGGACTGATGGCAACTGTAAGTAAAGCGCAGCAGATCCCTTTATATAGCAATTACTTTTTTACGCCTTATATCTATAATCCTTCCTTATCGGGAGCAAGTGGTGTTACCGAAGCAACTATTCTTCACCGTCGTCAGTGGACTGGTATTCAGGGTTCGCCAGAAACATCGGCCTTAGCCGTAAATGGCAGCATGAATGATGGAAGCGTAGGCTGGAGTGTTTATGGCTTTTCCGATAAAACCGATATTCTTAACCGAATTGGCGTGTATGGCAACTATGCCTATCACGTTCAGTTAAGTGATGATATTAGTTTATCGGGTGGACTAGGTGCTGGATACATCAATCAGAGTATCGATCAAGGAGCAACTCGAGCGCGTGATGCCGGTGATGTTTTTACCGTAGTAGCACCTAACCGTGGAACTTTCGACGTCAACCTAGGCTTAAGCTTAATGGTGCGTGATTTCACCTTAGGATTCGCTGCGCCTCAGCTCTTAAGTCAAAATGTAAATTATGCCACTAATCCTAGTGACATTAACTACAACTTAATTCGCCACTACGTTGCTTCAGCACAGTACGACTTTAAATTTGCCGGTGATAAGCAAGTCTTAAGTCCGATCGTGATGGTAAGAGCAGCGGAGGCTGTTCCTTTTCAATTGGATGCCGGTTTACTCTATAATATGGTGGAGTACGGTTATATCGGAGCTATGTTCCGTAGCGATTATGGCGTTACTGCAAACATCGGAGTTAATTTATCGGAGCAGTTAACCTTGGGTTACGCTTATGATTTCTCTACCAATACCTATGCTTCTAATTTCGGCACCAGCCATGAGTTTATGTTAACCTACCGTTTTGGTAGTAACAAAGACAATGAGCGCATGCAGAACGAGATTAAGCGTCTTAAGTTAATGCAGCGTCGTCAGAAAGACGAAGTTGAAGAAACCGTGGATGAGAAGCTTAAGGAGTTTAAGGATAGCTATAAAGATGAAATGGCTAAAGCCCTTGAAGAAGAGAAGCAGAAAATGCAAGCTGAGTTAGAACGCATGAAGGCCGAAGCGGGTCAGAACATGAACAATTCTAACAATAATCCATCAAATCAGAATAATAATAATGCTGGAAACGATGGGCGTAACAACCTACAGAACTTGCAGGATCAGCGGAATAATAACGTGAACAACCCTAATAACAATCCAAACAACAACCCTAATACCAATCAGGGTGGGGATCAAGGGAACTTCAATGCGAATAATCCGCAGAATTATCCAAGTAATAACATGGCCTCTAATGTAACCCCAGGTTCTCCTGGATACTACGTAACGGCGGGTGTATTTGGAAATCAGGCGAATGCAACACGATTAATGAATAACTTAAGATCTCAAGGCTTGGATGCTCAGATTTTCCAAGATCGAGGTAATAATTTCTTCTACGTGTACCTATTACAATTCCAGTCTTATCAGGAAGCTGATGGAGCGAAAGCCTCTAATTTAAATGGTCGTTATACTGGCGATCTTTGGATTAAGATTGTAAACTAAGGCCTAGGCTTTAAACGATAATTGAATCCCTTCCAAGCTTTTGTTTGGAAGGGATTTTTTTATGGAGTTTAGCAAGGAGCTAGAAATAGCTAGAAGCCAATAAAGCGGGCTTAGTAGGCTTATAGAACTCGAAAAGCATAGGGTTTGAATTAGGCCCTAAAATAAGTCAACCGACTTTTTATGCTGCATGAGCTGGCGAAAGGTGATTTGCTCCAATCGCTTTAAGAGTTCAACCCGTACTTGACCAATATTGTCGTGAAGGGGACAAGGAGAGCTGGCATTACAATCTTTAAGACTTAAGAGACACTTGTTGTACTTATCTGGTCCTTCAAGGATATGAACAACCTGCAGAAGACTGATATCCAAACCTTCCTCACTAAAGTAAAAGCCGCCATTGGGACCCTTAATTGAGTGCAGTACATTATTACGCACTAAGTCCTGTAAAATCTTAGCGATATAGGGCTTTGGAACTTCAGTAGAATCGCTTACTTCTTTTAAAGTAATTCGTTCCGTTTCCGAACTGTTATGAGAAATGTAAATGAGGGCCTTAATCGCGTAGGCCAAGGAATTTGAAAGCATGATACAAAGTTAGAATAATAAAAAAAGATAAAAAGGTCTTTAAATATGATAATTATCATTTCTAGCCTTTGTGACCGGCAGTACTTTCGTCATATAATTTACAACCATGAAAAAGATCAGCATCATTTTAGCCTTAATTATGGGCACTTTCATCCTTCAAAACTGCGGAGGGAGTGAAGAGCCAGCCAAATCCAATACACCCTCGCCACAGCCGGCTGCGGCTGTAGAAGCGGAACCTGAAAGTGAGGTACCGGCATCGGAAAGAATCACGCTAGATAATAAAGGGGTAGGTCCAATTAGCAATTTGGAACTGGCGGAAACGATTGATGATGAAATGGTAAGTCGAGGAGAGGCTTTGTTTAGCACCAACTGTTCTGCTTGCCATAAAGTAGATAAACGATTTATCGGCCCTTCTCCAAAAGGCATTATGCAACGTAGAAGTCCAGAATGGATCATGAACATGATTTTGGATCCGCAGAAAATGGTGGAGGAAGATCGTTGTGCCAAGGATCTTTTAGTAGAGTTCAACGGAGCGGCGATGGCCAATCAAAATATGACCGAGGAACAGGCTCGTGACATCCTCGAGTTCTTTAGAACCTTATAGTTAAGTAGCAACCAAAATCAATATCATGAAAAAAAGAGCAATTTGGACTGTAGCACTAATAGCTGCAATTTTCACCAGCGCTTGTCAACCAGCGGCAAGCGATGATACTCAGGCCTCAGAAGCCACTAGTGAGGAAAGCCTCGATAAAACATCGGGACAAGCCTTTGTGGAAGATGAGGTATCTAATCCCAATATTCTGCAAATAGCAGTGGGCTCGGCAGACCATAGCACCTTAGTAGCAGCAGTACAAGCTGCAGACCTAGAAAACGCTTTGGTAAATGCAGGACCACTGATGGTTTTTGCACCGGTTAATGAGGCCTTCGATGCCTTACCAGAAGGAACGGTAGAAAGTCTGCTAAAACCTGAGAACAAGGATGATTTAGCGAACATCCTTAAGTACCATGTTACCCCAGGTAATTATTCCAAAGAGTTTTTAAAGAAGTTTAAAAAACTGGGACAAGCCAATGATCAATCGGTAGCGGTTGAGGTGAAAGGGGATGATGTTTATGTAGGTGGCGCCAAAATCATAGCCACTGTAAAAGCAAGTAATGGAATCATACATGTTGTGGATGCCGTAATGCTTCCTTCAAATAATTAATACAAGCAAAAATAAAAATCATGAAATCAACTAGAATATTTATTGGGGCGGCCATCATGCTGTCTTTCCTCTTCGCCTCCTGCGGCAATCAAGGTGCTAGTGATAGCGGCAAAGGCAAAGGCGCTTTAGTAAGCAGCGCAGCCGAGAAGGTATACGTTGCGCCAGGTGAAAGAGATGAGCAATATGCATTCTTATCCGGTGGCTATAGTGGGAATCTTACGGTGTACGGCTTACCATCTGGACGTTTATTCAAGGAAATTCCAGTTTTTTCACAATTCCCTACCTCTGGTTATGGTTATTCTGAAGAAACCAAACCGATGTTAAATACCTCTTTTGGCTTTGTGCCTTGGGATGATTTGCATCACCCGGATATTTCGCAAACTAACGGTGAGTTGGACGGTAGATGGATTTTCGCCAATGGTAACAATACTCCACGTATTGCCCGTATCAGCTTAAGCACTTTTGAAACTGAAGAAATTATGGAAATCCCCAATAGTGCGGGTAACCACAGTTCTTCCTTCATTACCGAGAATACAGAATATGTTGTTGCAGGAACCCGATTCTCTGTACCAGTTCCTCAGCGCGATATGCCCATTAGTGAGTATAAAAGCAACTTTAAAGGTGCCTTAACCTTTATAGAAGTGGAGCCAGAACACGGTCACTTAGACATCAAGTTCCAATTGTTGATGCCAGGTTTTAACTACGACTTATCTCATCCTGGACGCGATAAATCCCATGGTTGGTTTTTCTTCTCTACCTATAATACCGAAGAAGCGAATACCCTTTTAGAGGTGAATGCCTCTCAAAATGATAAGGACTTTATTGCCGCTATCAATTGGAAGAAAATTGAGGAATACGTGAATAATGGCGGCGGTACGAAGATGCCAGCTAATTATGCCCACAATGTGTATGATGAAGCGACCCATAGCGCTACATCAACCATGAAGAAAGAGGTTTTAGTGGTAAATCCTTCTGAAGTTCCAGGAGCAATATTTCTACTACCAACTCCTAAATCACCTCATGGTTGTGATGTAGATCCTACCGGACAGTATATTATTGGTAGTGGTAAATTATCTGCCGACCTTACCGTGCACTCTTTCGATAAAATGCTTGATGCAATTGCCGGAGAGAAATTCGATGGAGAAGCTTATGGTATTCCAATTCTCAAATTCGAGGATGTAATGGCTGGTCAAGTGAAAAGTGGTGGCTTAGGACCATTGCATACGGAGTTTGATGGCAAGGGAAATGCCTACACAACTTTCTTTATCTCTTCTGAAGTAGTAAAATGGAAATTAGGCACTTGGGAGGTAATCGACCGTCAACCAACCTTTTACTCTGTAGGTCACCTTATGATTCCTGGAGGTAACTCTAGAAAACCACATGGTAAATACCTAGTAGCGATGAACAAGATTACTAAGGACCGCTACTTGCCTACAGGTCCAGAGATGGAACACTCTGCGCAGATTTACGACATCACGGGTGAGAAAATGGAATTACTTTATGATTTCCCTACCCATGGTGAGCCGCATTATGCTGCTGGCTGTGATGCTGATCTTTTAGTGCAAAACTCCAAGAAGATTTATCGCTTGGATGAGAATAAGCATCCCTATGCCATAAACAGTCCTGCGGAAGCTAAGGTTGTGCGCGAAGGCAAGGAAGTGCATATTTATATGTCAACCATTCGCAGTCACTTTACTCCCGATAATATTGAAGGTGTGAAAGTTGGCGATAAGGTTTACTTCCACATTACTAATCACGAGCAAGATTTTGACGTACCTCATGGATTCTCTATAATTGGTGCCGGTACCTCCGAAATCCTTGTCATGCCTGGTCAAACCAAAACTTCCCTTTGGGAGCCTGAGAAAGTAGGGGTATGGCCATTCTATTGCACCGACTTCTGTTCAGCGCTTCACCAAGAAATGCAAGGCTATGTTCGGGTGTCTCCAGCAAGTTCCGATTTGGAAATCAGCTGGTCTTTAGGAGATTAAATTTCTAGATAGATGTGCTTTAAATTTTGGCAACATTATTTAAAGCACATCATTTCCCCCAAAAAGAATGATGCTATGAAAACGGCTAGTGTTTCAATGTTGCTTGGATCTGTATTGATTCTTGGCCTCTTCGTTTTTCCAATGTGGAACATTCGATTGGGAGCCCCGCAATATCCCGAACCTCTTGGAATTGATATTTACATCAATGGCTTAAAAGGGGAGGCAGAATTTGACATTCAAAATATTGATGGTTTGAACCACTATATCGGAATGAAAATTTTACCCAAACCCGCAGACATGTGGGAGTTTACCGTATTCCCAATGGTAATTATGGGAATGTCTATTCTTGGGGTGCTTATCGCGATGGTGTCTTTACTCAAGCGAATATCACCGAATTGGTTCTTATTTTGGTTCATCTTGATGTCGATTTTAGGCGCTTTAGGCCTCTACGATTTTAACCAATGGCTAATCGAGTATGGAACCGATTTAGATCCCAATGCCATTATGAAATTGGTAAACCCCGATGGTACACCAATGCAGTATAATCCACCCTTAATAGGACATAAAAAACTACTAAACTTTGATGCTTATTCCTATCCTAGACTAGGAGGTATCATGTTATTTGTTGGTATGTTTTTCACCCTGCTGGCCTTTTGGCTGGGAAAGCGAAGCCTTAAAACAAGTCTATAAATAGATTTTGTTTGGGAATCAAAACATTAAGCTTTGATTTAATTCCCAATAGGGGATTTGGTTGTAGGAGAGCCGTCTTCATCCGCGGCTCTCCTTAACCCAAAAAATGCTTTGTAAAGCATGACTTTTATCAGACTCCAATTCTGTTGAGCATTCTATTTTAGAGCAATCCCTTAGCTAACATTTTTTGGCTAGTATCATACAGAGGAGTTTCAAACCAAATTGCATCTTAAAACAACATGACCAATCAGAACTATTTCTTTTTAGCGCAATGGAAATCCAAACTTGTAGTGCTGATACTAGCCTTCATTAGTATTTCGGCTTGCAAGGTGGATCAAGAAGCCATCAATTATGGTCACGATCAATGCCATTATTGCCACATGACTATCGTCGATAAAATTCACGGAGCCGAAATTGTGAACGACAAAGGCAAGGTTTTTAAATACGATGCGGTGGAATGCATGATCAATGATTTGCAAGACTTTGAAAGTGGTGAACCCCAACTTCAATTGGTTAATCATTACGAAAAAGCGACCGAACTCATTACAGCCGCCGAAGCACATTATTTAATCAGTGAACAACTTCCTAGTCCTATGGGCGCCTTTTTAACCGCTTTTCCAAATCACGAAAGTGCCTTAAAGGCCAAAGGTGAATTGGGAGGGCAATTGTACGATTGGCCGCAGTTAAAGGATCATTTAAAGCCTAGTGATGCCAAGCCTTAAAAGATATATCAGCCTTGGTATTTTTGGCTTAAGCCTCCTGTGCTTCAATTTATCTGCTAAAACCATTATGGTTTGTGCTGGCTGTAACTATGCTAAAATTGGCACTGCCGTAGATGCTGCAGATCCCTTTGATACGGTTCTCGTTGCTAAAGGGGAGTATTTGGAGCATGGCATAAAAATCACCAAACCGCTTTGTTTGATAGGGGAGAATTACCCAAAAGTCAATGGCGAATTCAAAGGTGAAATCATTACCATCTTCGCGGATAGTGTTACCGTAGATGGACTATTCTTGGTGAATGTAGGTACCAGCTATACGGTAGATTATGCCGCCTTGCGTTTAGTCCGCTGTAAGTATTTCGACATAAAGAACTTAGTGTTAGAGCGCTTATTCTTTGGTATTTACCTTGAAAAAGCCAATCACGGTAGAATTTTTCACAACAAAATTATCGGCAATGCCAAGGATGAATACAATTCGGGGAATGGCATCCATCTCTGGTATTCTCATAACATAGTGGTGGAACGAAATATCATTCAGAAAGTAAGGGATGGTATTTACCTTGAATTCTCGGATAGTGTAAGCATCCGTAACAATCACTCTCGTGAAAACCTGCGATATGGCTTGCATTTTATGTTCTCTAATAATGACAGTTACACCAATAATATTTTTGACAATAATGGAGCAGGGGTGGCAGTGATGTTTTCCAAATTCATTGTAATGACCAATAATGTCTTTAAGAATAATTGGGGCTCAACTTCCTATGGCTTATTACTTAAAGAGATTTATGATGCCGAAATAAGCAACAATCGATTTATAAAGAATACTACAGGAATTAATATTGAAGGCTCCAACCGGATTAATTATACCGGCAACCATTTCGAATCGAATGGCTGGGCCATAAAAGTCCTAGGAGCTTGCTACGCCAATGTTTTTACCCAAAATAATTTCATTAATAATTCCTTCGATCTCTCCTACAATAGCAAGTTGAATGACAATCGATTTGAAGGGAATTACTGGAGTTCTTATTCCGGCTATGACTTAGATAGAGATGGAATTGGTGATGTTCCTTATCGCCCGGTAAAACTGTTCTCTTACATCGCCAACCGCACG
The DNA here is from genome assembly GCA_024742495.1 of Bacteroidota bacterium. Lineage (GTDB taxonomy): Bacteria > Bacteroidota > Bacteroidia > Flavobacteriales > Schleiferiaceae > Croceimicrobium. The sequence goes on along the minus strand of JANSYJ010000006.1, from coordinate 47,598 downwards.
CCAGAATCCATAGTCCTCTTGCGGAGCTTGTTTATGGACATTATTGATTTTTCAGAAAAGGTGAGCCCGGTTTTTACCCCCGATAATTTAGTGGATCCCTATCCACGCATGAAAGCTATAAAATGATTGCAATTAAAGACCTTAATAAGACCTTTGGGAAAAACCAGGTACTATCTAATTTAAACCTGGAAATAAATGAGCAGGGCGTATTCGCCATTTTAGGTCCCAATGGCTCGGGAAAATCTACCTTAATAAAATCCCTTTTGGGATTGTGTATTCCCGATAGTGGGGAAATTCAATTTAAAGGCGAGTCGGTGCTAAAAAAGCATCACTATCGCAACAATATTCAGTACCTGCCGCAGATTGCGAAGTTCCCGGGAAACTTAAAGGTAAAGGAGCTTATTGCGATGATTAAAGATTTGCGAAAGGGGGCTATCCGTTATGAGGAGATCATTGAGAAATTTGCTTTAGAGGAATCCTTGAATAAAAAATTACATGCCTTATCGGGTGGTACCCGGCAGAAGATTAACCTCCTACTTTGTTTCATGTTCGATGGGGACTTAATCATACTGGATGAACCTACCACCGGCTTGGATCCCAAAGCAACGGTTTATTTAAAGCAGCTAATACGGGAGGAAAAGGATAAAGGAAAAACCATATTAATTACCAGCCACATCATGCAGTTTGTTGAGGAAATATCCGATGAACTGGTTTATCTCTTAGAAGGACATATTTATTTCCGCGGCACACCAGATTCCCTAAAGCAAAAAGCGGAAACCCGTGATTTTGAAGAAGCCATCGCTTCCTTAACAGAACAAGACTAATTATGCTTAAGATTCTTAAATACAGCTTTATAGATTTGGCTCGAAGCCGCTGGACTTACGTTTACCTCTTATTTTATTTGGCGCTGGGTTTTGTCTTACTTTTTCTCAATAATGACCTGGGAAAAGGCATTATCACCATTATGAATGTCATCATCATCTTGGTTCCTTTAATCAGCACCATTTTTGGGGTGATGTACTATTATAATTCGGCGGAGTTTACCGAGCTTCTGCTCGCCATGCCCATAAACCGACCACTTATTTTTATTGGTCAATACTTAGGAGTGGCCATTTCGCTTTCCATTAGTTTGGTACTGGGTTTAGGCATACCTTTTCTAATTTATGGCCTTAGTCAAAGCGCAGCTATTTGGGACTTTAGCCTACTCCTCTTAATAGGATCTGCTTTGAGTTTTATCTTCACCGGACTGGCTTTTAACTTGGCCATGCGCAATGATCATAAAATTAAAGGCTTTAGTTACGCCATTCTTCTTTGGCTCTTTCTAGCGGTAATTTACGATGGCATTTTCCTCATGCTTTTAATTGTGATGGAAGACTACCCATTAGATGTATTTGCCCTAATAGCCACCGCTGTAAATCCTATCGACCTATCTCGAATCTTAGTCTTGTTAAAATTGGATATATCTGCTTTAATGGGCTATACCGGTGCCGTTTTTAAAAGCTTCGCCGGTACCTTACCGGGCATGTTGGTGGCAAGCGGAATGCTTTTTTTATGGACTGCCATTCCCATTCTGGGTATTTTTAGAAAAAGCCGTAGAAAGGATTTTTAAGCCTCTCGTTTTCTGCTTAAACATTGAAGCCCTTGTGATTAAATTCACAAGGGCTTCATTAATTCTAGGAGGTAGGAAACCTTAGGCTTTAAACATAGTAAGAAGCATTTTAAACCTTTCTACAGCCATTAGGGCATGGGCATCATTTGCCGGAATAATAAGCATCTGACCCTCTTGTAGATCATTTTCCTCTTCTTTAATGCGCAGTGAAAGACGCCCTTCCAGCACATAAACGAGTGCATCAAAAGGAGCAGTATGCTCGCTTAGGGTTTGACCTTCATCAAAGGCAAATAGGGTGGCAGATCCTCCTTTTCCCTTGGAAATTATTTTACTTACAATGCCGTTTTCAGCATAGGCAATGCCATCCTTAAGGGAAAAAGGGCTGGCCTTTGGAAATGAATTTTTCATATGAGATTATTAGTGTTTATCAATTTAGGAGCTCTAAACTGATCTTGTTTAAAGTCCATATTTTATACCTAAGCTAATATTGCGACCCATACTAGGGATGCCTGCCCAGCTTAAATGATCACGGTAATAGCTGTCGGCTAAATTGTTAATTGCGAGGCTTACAAGGGTATTGGCTTTGTTAATCTTAAAGCGGTAGTTCGCCGCAAGGTCTATTAGGAAATAGGAAGGCGTATAGCGATCGCCATAATCGGAATTAAAATGATTTTGTTCGGCGGCATAGCGCAGTTGAGGCGCAAAATTCCAATGCCCATAACTATAGTTCAAACTAAAATCAATCTGTAAAGGCGGAATGAGGGGTAAATCAGATTGAGGTCTAAAGCCTCGGATATACTCCACAGTACTTTGGGCTTTCCAAGCATTATGGATTTGATAAGATGCTCCCAACTCAAAGCCACAGAAGGTAGCGGCTCCAACGTTTTCATAAGCACGAACGCCATTTGCACCAAAGGTCATGGCATCGAAATTCGTGTTTAAACCAAAAATATAATCGCTGAATTGCTGAATGAAAACCGTTGATGTGAGATTCATTTTTTGGTGACTATAAACATATCCCATTTCACTGCTAATCAGCCCCTCGGCCTTAAGGTTGGCATTGCCTAAATAGTCGTAACCATCATGCGCATTAAAGAGGTAAAAGCCATAAAGTTCGGAGCTAGTTGGTGCACGCTTACCGTAGCTTAAAGCGAGCTTAAGCTGATGTTGGTCATTGAGAAATCGACTGTAATTAAGGCTCACTTGTGGCAAATGATAAGTACGGGCATCGGTCATATTAAAGCCCATGCCAATCCATTGATCCCGGCCAATTTTATCGGTAATCGAAGAGCTTTCATAATCGAATCGAATATTGAGCATCAACTGATGCAAGCCAAAGTTGAAATGTCCACTGACTCCAGTTCCCAATCCATGTAGCCGTGCATCGGGCCAGGTGAGCATAAACATTGGTGGTTCCAGGCCATTGTCTGGGAACATGGTCATTTCAGCGCGGCGGTAGTTACTGAAATATTCCGCCGCCCATTCAATTTTATGCCTGCTAAATTCCCAGTTAAAAGCATTAAAACTCAAGCCTGAAGTGCGACTCCAGCCGGGCATATCCATATGCATGAAAACATTTTCACGCTGGCTATCGTCCATTTCATGGTAAATGTCGTTGTGATAAAGCTTTAGCTCATAATCTTTAAAAGGGCCAAGGGCATGATAGCTTCTATAGCTAATGCCACCAATTAAGCCTCTAGCGATACTCACATCCATTGGTAGAGAAGGGTAACCAACATCGGTAGCTAGGTCATAAATTAGATCTAAACTAATAAAGCGCTTGGGACCTAAACGGTAAATCGTGTTTAAGGACCAATTTTGCTTTTGATTTTGGGAGTACAAAATTTCTCGCCCTTTTCCATCGCGGTAATTCTTATTTTTAAACCAAGTACCATTGAGGCGCCAGGCAAATTTTTCACTACTATTTTCAAGGTAAAAGCTAGAGTTTAGTCCGTGGGTATTGGAAAGGTATTGCTGAGCTAATCCAAATTTAAAGCTATCGGTTTTGCTTAGGCAAGCCTCTTTTGTTTTCAAATTGAAGTTTCCAGCTAAGCCATTAGCGGCACAGGCGCTTTCGCAAGAAGAGCTTAGTTCCGCACTTTGTAAATTATTAGAAACTACATAGGAGGTAGATGGATCCATTCGATCGGTACAAGCATTGTAAATCCGCATGCCGTTTACACGCACCTGAATGCGGCCATCTCTTTGCCCTCGAAAAACCAATTCTTGGGCAAAGCTACCGCGGGAAACTAAACTTACACCTTGTATTTGCTTTAATTGAACTTCTAGGGGCTGGAACTCTACTTTACTTTTTAAGGCATCTTTGGACTCCCAGGTATCTATAATTAATACCTCGTCAAGATTGTTATGGCGCATATCCACGAAAGTGGTATCCTCTTGCGCAAAAAGTCCTGTTGTCCAGAAATATAGAAGAATAGGAAATACAGCTTTCATGCTTTGATGTTTAAGGAATTAGGATTGCTATATCCTGCCTAGCTTTTAAACCAGGCAGGAATAGAGCAATTGAAAAGCGCTGTACTAGCGACTATTGAAAGGTGATATCAAAGTAGCCATCGGATTTCACCATCTGGCCAGAACTGTCTTTAAGCATAAAATGAACTTTCCAGTATCCACTCATGGTAAAATTCACTTCTCCAACATAATGACCATTTTCCATGTGGATAGGATTTACATTATTGGGTGAGCCATGACCCATGGTTGGCATTTCGGGGGTGATTTCAACACTTAGATTTTCCACAGGGGGAAAGGCCATCATGGTTTCCCTTTCATAGATCATCAACTCAAAAGAATTAGCCCCAATTTCTGGACCCATCGGTGCTCTTAAGGCAACAAAAATTTTGCTACTATCCAATTCAGATTCAAAGCTGATAAGCCTGGCTTCTGCTTTAGGAACCACAATGATGGGGAAAGTAAGAGTATCTCTAACTCCTTCATTATCTAATAGCACAGCTAAGGTCCAAGACCCCATTTGTCCACTGGGCATTATAAAAGTACAAGAGCCGCTAAAAGCGCTAAGACTTTCATTATAAGTTGGATTTTCAAAAGGGGCGCTGTGCTTCATCATCCCCATGTCCATCATTGGCAGGAGTTGAATAGATACCGCTCTCAATTGATTATCGGTTCCCGGCTGAAACACCTGAACAGCGATTTCATTATAGCCCACAAAAGCATCTTCACTTGCATAAAGTCGAACAGAAGCGTTGGCGGTGCTTTCTTCACCCAGGAGTACATATTCGGATAAAGGATTATTACTATTTACTTGTTTATCGTCGTCTTCATCTTTGGAACAAGCAGACATGAGAAGTAGTAGGCCAGCAGCCATAGCTACTCGCAAATTAATTTTATTGAAAAACATTTGTATCGTATTTAAAAATTAGAATAGAACTGAAACTAGGCAGGAGCGCCAATTTCCGGGGGATGTTCTATATCTCTACGATAGGGGTTTTGGATTTTAATGGCATCCGTAAAAGGGAAACCTTTTTTATAAAAGACAAGAGAGGGCCTTAGTACTAAATTATAGCCTGGCGCAAAAAAGAGTGGAGGGCTGGCTACAAAATGCAAGCTTGCCGCTTTGGGCGCACTTTTACTTTTTAGATTTAGTTGTTTAGAGAAGAAGCAAGATCCCTCACAAAGGGAATTTGGATTGCTCTTTTCTTCACATAACTCAGTAGCATAATAGTCCCTATTAAGACTGTAAACGGCACTTACGGCGCTATTATATAGCTGCGAGAAAAGGACCGTAAGGATTATGACTATATGTGAAAATGCTCTAAACATCTGAGATCAAAAGTAGAGCCTCAGGGGAATTGAAAATATGAGGAATATCAGTTTAGGAAAATAAAAGATAAAAAAGTCTTTAATTATTCAGCAAAGGAAATGCAGCCCAAATAGAAAGGCAAAACCATCAAAAACTTGACAGTTATTGCTATTTAATTTTGAGGGCCTCCTCGTATTTTGGTTTTTTGTATTAAACCAAATTAAAAGGCAAAGACTTTATATATTTTTTAATTTACTGATATAAGACATACCTCGGTGGTGTAATCCCCTTTAAGCGGAGGTAAACGAGCATTTGTCCGCGGTGATGGGTAATATGATCGCTAAGGAGCATAAGGATTTGGCGCTTACTGCGCTCTTGACCAAAATAATTGAGTCTTTGATTTAAAACCTTGGGGTCCACTTTTGCCAAAAAGGCAATATTGCTTTTAAAGTACTTATCGATGAGCGCAATCATTTCTGCTTTAGTTTTATCGGCCACCTTAAATACGGTGTCCTCCTGCCAGCTAATACTAGGCTGATCGCCAATGAGTGATTTAGTATGCCAGTTCATGGCAAATCCAATATGCAAGAGATTCTCTGCAAAGGAGAGCGATTCGGGACTGGCCTTAAAATGGTATTGCTCCTCTGGCATTAATTCGGCCACTTCCAGGAGGTACTTACGCGAATTTTCTAATCGCTCTAAATATTCGCGTAAAAAGGTATCCTCTTGTCCTTTTACACTAAAAGAACTAAGGGCCATAAAAGCCGTTAAAAGAAGGGCTATTTTTTTCATGATAATAATGTTTTCTCCATCGCATAAAAGGCTTCCTTCCTTCCGGGGAAGAATAGCTCCCCTCGGATGTGATAAGCTCTTTTAAGGTAAAAATTTTGTGATCTTGGATTAGCGCTATAGGCATCTAACCTTATGGATGTATAGTTATTTTCCAAGGCGTAATTTTCAGCAAAATCCATCAAGCTTTGGGCATGCCCTTGTCCTTCATAATTAGGGTGAACTACTAAGCGATGTATCACTAGCACTTTGGAATCGTCAAACTGCCAATCAATATTTTTATAAGCAGGATCTTGCTCTTCATTAATGCTTATTACCGCTAGGCTTTGGGCATCCTTGGTCAGTTTATACAGGCAGCCTGATTGCAAGTCTTTAAGGGCTTGATCGCTACGAGGATATTCGCTGGTCCACTGATGAATCCCCAAACGATCCATATTCAGTCGGGCATCTCGATACAATCCAACCACCGTTTCCAAATCATTGACCTTAGCCTTGGAGATATTAAAGTTCTCAGTCATATCGCAACCGTATCGAAAATTAAAAGACCACTTTCTGCTGGACTTAAGCCATCGCAGAATTGCCCATCCGCATTCCAAACTGCCGTTTGTCCCGCACCTTCAAAATTGTCATAGGGTCCAATGGCATTGCTCATAGCAATAATCATTTTATACTGCCGAGCCTTTTCTGGATAGAACTTAAAAGCCCTCTCGATGGCTTCTTGCGATTTCACCACCATGGCGAGATAGATATCTGCTTCCAGTTCCTTGGCCTGTTCCAAATGTTCATGCTGTAGGGTTTCATAGCAGATTCCCAAAACGATATTGTAAGCTTGAATACTTAATTTGTGACCTCTAGTTCCAGCTTTGAAATAGGGCTCTTCATCGGCATGAAGTATCTGTTTGCTGTAAACTTCTCGGGCTTTATTGGCTTGAAAGATGAAGGTGCTAATGAATAAATCTCCATCACGCAGCAGTGGGGCCCCAATTAAGAGGCAAAGCTTGTATTCATCTGCCAATTTTTGAAAAAGATCTAATCGACCATCCTCAGCTTCAAAGGCCATGGTTTTTATATTGGAAGCGGAGAAGCTGCTCAAGGATAATTCGGGAAAGCAAATTAAATCGGCCCCATTTGCAGCGGCATCCTTAAATAGAGATTTATGCCTCCTAATATTCAAGTTGAGGTCACTTGAGGAAGAATTACATTGGGCTAAGGCAATTTTCACTTAAAGAGATTTAAGATCAACTTTATTTTTTTGAAGGTAAATGAGATCTGAAATATGCATCCAAATCACCATGGGAACAAGCAATGCCGGCAATAGTATAAAAGGGAAGTAGTTTAGTCCGCGATTCGGCTGATCGAAGGCAAATTGCTGGATGGGCAATTCGGCTGAAAGTACGCCATTGACGAGGATAAATAAAATAAGCGCCAAACCGATGCTATTCCAGGCAATCAGCATTTTTCGACTAATTCTTTGCCTATGCACTAACCAGGCAATAAGAGGCGCGCTAAGGCCCATAACAATATCAAAATTACGTCCGGTAAAGGTCATTAACTCTGGGACCATCTTATAAAGGAAAAGTTGATAGAGAACAATCTCCACCGGCAAGCGAAGGAGATGCAAGAGGCTGCTCAATTTAAGATTGCGATGCTCTAAGAACCATTTTTTTTGAGCTCCTATTAAACCATAAATGATAAATAAGGCACTAGGAACCAGTACTAAAGCGAAGCGGGGTGGAACCGAAGTGGTATTTTGATAAAATCCTTGATAGGCTAGTAGAGCATGAAGGCTGCACCAAACTAAAAGCAGGAGCATCAACCTCGGGGCTTTAGAATTAGCGAAATAGAACAGAACTAAACTGAACAAGCAGGTAAAAAGGAATAATGCCTCTACCCAAAATGGAATCGCATCTATCATTAATCGACTTTTTAGCCGCATTAAAGGTATTGCTATTCGCCTATATTTTTTTGGTAAATATCACTTTGTCTTCTCCTTCTTGCCAATAATCGGCAATGGTGGCTACCAGTTCAAAATTTTGCCTTTGGTAAAAACGCCTGCTTAAGTCATAATCCGGGGAACCCGAACTTTCAACCATTAGCAGTCGAGCGCCAGCACTTTGCAGCGATTTTTCAAGATGTTTAATTAGTTTATTTCCAATACCGTGACCTTGCTTTTCTGGATCTATACCAATGGCCAAAAGATTATAGGTTCCATCGCAGAACTTCTCTGGCGCGCAATAGGCAAAGCCCACAACTTCATTATCTAAAAGGGCACTAAACCAGATTTCTCCAGAATCCGAATCTTCGAAATAGGCCCTCATCATCTCTTCGAGCATCTCGGGTGGAAAGAGGCCGGTGCTATTAAGAATCTCTTTCAATCCTATAAAATCATCCTTCCCGCTCTTCTCTATTTTTAATTTCATCTTTCCTTAATTAGGGATTGGCATATAGCATCACAAAAAGATTGGCTTTGGTAAACCTGATGCCCTTCATTTTGCCAAATCCTAGTATTTGGCTTTAAGGCCTCAAACCAAGAGCTTGGAGGAATGTAGGGATCATCAGCCCCATAATGCAATTGAATAGAAGACGAGGGTTTTTGATTTTCCTTACGCAATCGGCTGGAAGAAACACAAACTAGGGACTGTACCAAATTGCTTTTTAAGGCAAATTGCCAAGCAATGGTTCCCCCAATGCTAAAGGCTAAAATGTTTAGTGGTTTAGTTTCTTCAAGCAGCAATCGATTTACTGCTTTTTGAATTCCACCATTCACGAATTGCCCATGCAGTTTAGCCTCTTGATAATCATTAAGATCTATTTCTCCAATTTTACAGCTATCATAAACTTGTAATTCGAAGTGCGGACTTAAGGTGGATATATAGCACTCTTGCCATTTAGAATGCTCAAATCCCCATAGATCAGAAATTATGAGTAAGCGTTTCTTCATTATTGATTTGCTTTTTTCATTGATCGTCGGACCTTAATAAAATAGGCCAGGCTAGCGCTAAAGAAACCCGAAAGGAATAAGATTAGCAAATAGCCATTGCTATAACTTAGATCTCCAATATCATGAGAAAAGAAGGCAATAGCATGACCACAAGCCGCGGCGATAAAGTAATACCAAGAAATCTTTTCATGGGTCTTATGCAGCTTATTCATCAGCCTTAAGGCGATAAAGGCATTAAGGAGGGAAAGCAGAATGAAGCCGATAATAAGCCCTATTATAATAAGGAGCATTGCTTCTCCCAGTCCCGGAACACCGGAATCGGCGTAAAGCTTTATTTGGAATCCAATACTTGCTAAAATAAGGAGAAGCAGAGTTTTGCGATTGATCTTCAAAATGGAGCTGCTGGAATTAAAATGCAAAAAGGACCAAAGCTTTTAGCCCTCAGGCGAATATAGTGGAAAGCTCGCTTGATTTAAGGAGCGCTTGAGAAGGCCCATCTAATACGGCCGGCTTCTTCCAGCTCATTATGGGCTCAACTTCTAGAATGCCAAACCGCTAAAAATTGGCCGGTAGCCATCTTTCGGGCCGACCTTTTGGCTCTGTCTGCCTTTTCACCGGCGAAATGCTCATCTATGGTTTCAAACCATAATTGCAGCCAATTGCCAAAATGGACTTGGGTGATTCCAGAGTTTAGTTGTCGATCAACTTTAATGTGCTTTTGAACGGGATTACCTTTGAATTTTGAAACACCAAAAAGATTAGTCTCCCAGAAATCACCAAGCTTAGCTAAGTGCTCGGGCCATTGATCCTCAGTAATGTGGCTATTAAATATTGGGCCCAGCGTTTCATGCTGACGTATCTTGCCGTAAAAGCGATCGACTAAGAGCTCTATATCTTCCCGAGACTTAATTTCTTTCATGGCTCAAAGCTGATAAGATTATAGCTGTAGTTGGCGATTTCCGTTTAGGCTTCTAAAATTCGCTTGGCTTGCGCCAGATGACGTCTCTCATGCACCAGCATAATGAATAGGGCATCGGCGGCATTTACCTTTAAAATAGGAAATAAGGTAGGCACTTTTTGCACTTCCAATTTATGATCAGCCAGCAGCTCAATGTACTTTTTAATGCGATCTAAATCCTCCAGTATTTCCTTAAAAATTACTTTTTCCACCGCTGCATGTCCTCGCTTTTGCGCTTTTATGGGGTCGGTGGAAGATGGTGATTTCATTTTCAGACCGATGCTGCCATCCTCTTTTAAACGCATGGAATTTTCAATGCGCTTGCCGAGGAAACTGCGTTTAAGGGATCGGTCTTTGGCATCTTGACTAAGGCTGCTAAAAACCGGCATACCTTTTAGGTAGTGACTATTTACAAGATTGATATGAAACAGCACCTCGGTAATCGACCAGGAGCCTTTCTTGGATAGTCTTTTCTTGAGATCTTCTGCCTCGCAATAGTAGAACAGATCGTCTAGTTCGCTGCGGGTTTGCTGCCACAATTCCTGTAAAAAATTTTGAGCCTCTACTGCGGTCATCTAAGATATTTCTGCAAAGGTAAATCAGTTGGCATCAATTCCGATGATAGGATCATTTTTGTGTCCAATGTTCCCGAAAGCAAAATGTAACTTTGTGGGCAAATATGATAGAATGACTAATCCCTTATTAAAGGAATTTAATAGCCCCTTTGGCACCGTTCCCTTCGAAGAAATAAAAACGGAACATTATTTACCAGCACTCAAAATTGCCATCCAGGAAGGATTGGATGAGGTGAAGGCCATCTGCGAATCAGATCAAGCGCCAAGCTTTGAAAATACCATTCAGGCATTAGAGAATGCAGGAGAAAGGGCATCGCGAATTGCAGAGATCTTTTTCAATCTCAATTCAGCAGAAACCAATGAGGATATTCAAATGCTGGCTCGCGATTTTTCGCCTCTCTTAAGCGAATACCGCAATGATGTAATTTTAAATGCCTCCTTATTTGAGCGAGTTAAAAGGGTTTATGCCCAAAAGGGAGAACTGAAGCTGGATAAGGAAGATCAGATGTTACTGGATAAAACCTATCGATCTTTCCAAAGAAATGGCGCTTTATTAGCCCAAGCGGAGCAGAAAAAACTACGATCGATAGATCAGGAGCTAGCCCAATTAAGTCTTCAATTTGGCGAAAACGTGCTGGCCGAAACAAATCGCTATTCCCTTTTTCTTAGTGAAGAGGAAGTGGAAGGATTGCCAGATTATGCCAAGGAAGCCGCGGCAGAAGAGGCCAAAGCAAAGGGAAGGGAAGATGCCTACCTTATTAGTTTACAGGCTCCGAGTTATCTGCCTTTTATGACCTATGCTGGCAATCGGGAGCTAAGGAAGAAGTTGTCCATTGACTTCGGTTCCAAGGCTTTTAAGGGAGATGAGTATGATAATCAAGAAACGATTCAAAAAATTGTGACTCTTAGGCATCAGCGTGCCGAATTGTTGGCTTATAAAAGTCATGCCGACTATATACTAAGCGAACGTATGGCTGCTTCCCCAGATGAGGTTTTCGGTTTTTTAGCCAAGCTACAGGAGGTTGCATTTCCAGCGGCTAAAAGTGAGTTGAAGGAATTGGAGGACTATGCTAAATCCAAGGACAATATTGATCAATTAGAGTCATGGGATTTAGCCTATTACAAAGAGCAGCTGAAACAAGAGCGATACCAGATTGACGATAATTTACTAAAGCCTTATTTTGAGTTAAACAGCGTTATTGACGGCGCTTTTGCGGTGGCCAATAAATTATTTGGCATCAACTTTAAGGAGCGCAAGGACTTGCAGAAGTATCACCCCGATGTAATCACCTATGAGGTAAGCAATGCCGATGGCAGTCACTTGGCGATTTTCTACGCCGATTTCTTTCCCCGCGAAGGAAAACGCAATGGGGCGTGGATGACATCTTATCGCGCCCAGAAATTGACCAAAGAGGGCGATCAAAGGCCACATGTAAGCATCGTATGCAATTTCACCAAGCCAGGAAAAAGCACTCCATCTTTACTTACATTTAATGAGGTGCTAACCCTTTTTCATGAGTTTGGACATAGCTTGCATGGTATGTTGGCTCAAGGTAAATATGCTAGCTTAAGCGGTACTAGCGTTTATTGGGATTTTGTAGAGCTTCCTTCTCAAATTATGGAGAACTGGTGCTATGAAAAGGAATGTCTAGATCTCTTTGCTCGTCATTACAAAACAAATGAAGCCCTACCAGCAGAGTGGGTGAAGAAGCTAAAGGAATCGGCCACTTTTATGGAAGGCTATGCCACGATGCGCCAAGTAAGCTTTGCGAAACTCGATATGGCCTGGCATACTGGAATTCCAAGCCATGATACAGTAGCGGAGCAAGAAGATTCTGTATTACAAGAAACCGCCTTATTTCCCCTAAGGCCAGAAACCAATATGTCTTGCAGCTTTAGCCATATTTTTCAAGGAGGCTACTCCGCGGGCTATTACAGTTATAAATGGGCGGAAGTTTTAGATGCTGACGCCTTTGAGCTATTTTTAGAAAAAGGATTATTTGACCCGGATACCGCCCTAAAATTCAGGGCGCTATTGGCCAGCGGTGGTAGCGAGCATCCGGCAGTTATTTATAAGCGCTTTCGCGGAAAAGATCCCGATCCCAAAGCTTTACTGCGTCGTGCAGGATTAATTGATACTAATGGTTAGAGCGAAAAAGCATCTTGGTCAACATTTCTTAAAAGACCCCGAAACCGCTGGCCGAATTGCAAAGGCCATGTCGGGAGATGGCTTTAAGAAGCTGGTGGAAGTAGGCCCGGGAATGGGAATACTTACCGAGCATTTGCTTAAAACTGAAACGGAAGTTTTTGTGGTAGAGATCGATACTGAATCGGTACACTATCTGGAAGATAATTTCCCCGCTTTGCAAGGTCATATTATTCCTGGCGACTTTCTACAACTCGACCTTAGGGAAATCCTAAAAGAACCCTTTGGCTTAATAGGGAATTACCCCTATAATATTAGTAGTCAGATTATTTTTAAAATGCTAGACTACCCCGATTTAATACCAGAAATGGTGGGTATGTTCCAAAAGGAAGTAGCCGATCGCTTAACCGCAGAACCCGGTTCGAAAACCTATGGCATCCTTTCGGTTTTAGCGGGAGTGTTTTATGAAAGAGAATACCTTTTTACAGTAGAACCAGAGGAATTTAATCCACCCCCCAAAGTAAGGTCGGGAGTAATACGTTTTAAAAGACGTGATGACTGGCAGCCAGAGGTGGAAGTTCGCCTTTTAACTCGGGTAGTAAAAGCCGCTTTTAATCAGCGTCGTAAAACCCTACGCAATGCTCTTAAAAGTCTAAATTTACCCCTCGATGGACTGGAGGCCTCATTGCTGCAAAAGCGGGCTGAACAGCTATCTTGGCAAGACTTCGTTTCCCTAACTCTTAAGCTTAAAGCATGAATTTAGAACTCAGCAAGGACTATATCATAGCATTAGAAGATGCCCTTGAAAGAAGGGATCTTTCCGCCTATGAGGAATTGCTGAATGAAGCGCATCCCGCGGATTTAGCTGAAATACTCGATAAAATTGATGAGGATTATGCCTCCTTTTTTTACGAGGCTATAGCCGATCATTTGGGTGCAGAAGTGCTAATGGAACTGGATGAAGATCTCCGAGCAAAGCTCTTGGAAGATTATACCGGTGAGGAGATTGCGCTAGAGTTAATTGATAATCTTGATTCCGATGATGCTGCGGATCTGATCAATGAACTGGATATTTCGCAAAGGCGCGAGGTACTAGAGAATATAGAGGATCAAAAGCAAGCGATGGATATCGCCGGTCTTTTGGTGTATCCAGAAGGAACGGCAGGGGCTTTGATGGCCACCGAGATGATCAAGGTAAAGGATCATTGGATGGTTCTGGAATGTGTGCGTGAGATGCGTAAGCAAGCGGAAGAGGTAGAGCAGGTGCATGCTATTTACGTTGTAAATGAGGATAATAAACTCCTGGGTACCCTTAGCTTAAAGAAGCTTTTAACCACTTCCACTCGAACCCCAATTTCTGAAGTTTACTCGCTAAAGGTACGGTCGGTGGAGGTGAATACCGAGGCGGAGGAAGTAACCAACCTGATGCAGAAATACGATTTGGTAGTTATGCCTGTAGTAGATCCTCTCGGTCATTTAGTTGGGCGTATTACCATTGATGATGTGGTGGATTTTATTCGTGATGAAGCCAAGGAAGATTATAACCTCGCCAGTGGTTTAACTGATGAGGTGGAAGCTGGAGATACCATTTGGTTAATTACCCGTGCACGTTTACCCTGGCTATTAATTGGGCTTTTTGGTGGACTATTAGCCGCTTCGGTTATTGGTCGCTATGAAGGCGATATAGGCATGGTGCCACAGATGGCCTTCTTTATTCCGCTTATTGCGGCAATGGGCGGCAATGTTGGCGTTCAATCCTCGGCTATTATAGTGCAAGGCCTTGCCAGTCAGTCTTTAGGCGATAACTCGACCTTAAGCCGATTGCTAAAAGAATTAGGAGTAGCCTTGGTTAATGGCTTAATATTAAGCTTACTGGTAATTGGTGCCAGTTTGTTTTTAGGCTACAGCATGAAATTAGCTTTAACCGTAAGTGTGGCCCTCTTTTCAGTAATTGTGGTGGCGGCTTTAATTGGCACTTTTGTTCCGCTTGCGCTAGATAAGTATAAAATAGATCCGGCCTTAGCTACTGGGCCCTTTATCACCACCTTGAATGATATTATTGGGCTATTTCTTTATTTCCAAATTGGAAGGTTAATATTAGGATTATGAGAATAAAAGGCTTCATTTTCTTTTTGCTCGTATCAACTTTTGCTTTTGCACAAGAAGGCTTAATTAGCGATCGACCGGGTCAAACTTTTAGCTCCCAAGTGTTAAATAAAGGAAGTGTTCAATACCAACAGGGATTTGAATGGCGCGACTTTTACAGCCGCTTTGGCGATGGCCCCATCTTAGTAGAACAAAGAGAACTTTCGGCCGATGCAAGTCTCCGCTTTGGACTGGGCTCTAATATTGAGGCGGGTATAGCCTATAAATATTTGGGGAGAAACAATCCGATACTAAACGATGATTTTACGGCGGAAAGCGGCGACCCAACTTTAATGTTAAGAGCGGCATTGCCGGGTTCCTCTGAGCGCTTTAGCTGGGCTTTTATTGTACAAAGCTCTTTTAGCAATTTAGATTATCGCCTATCAGCAAGTTTAAATGATGGCCCTTGGGGTGTAAGTGCTAATTTAGGTTTATACCATGATGAGTTTACCGATTACAGCGCCCAATGGACGGTACTACTATCCTACACCCTTCCCAAATACTCCATCTTCGCTGAGGTTTACGGATTGAGCTTAAATTCCGCTAACCGCGATTACCTGGCATTTGATGCGGGCTTCAATTTCTTAATTAGCCCAAGATTCGCTTGGGATATTTATGTAGGTAACCAAATTGGTACCGGACCCGCAGTTGGCCTGTTCACCAATTATTTTGTAAATACCGGCTTTAGTTGGCGTATTCGATGAATAAAAAGGTACTTATCCTAGATCGGGTCGATTCTTTATTTCTAGAACGTTTGCCGCAAATGGCATTTGATGTAGAAGAAGCCTATGACCGAAAGGCCGAGGACATTAACTGGTCTGCCTATCACGGTCTTGTTTTAAGAAGTAGAATGCCCATAAATGCTGCCATATTGCAACAATGTTCCCAAATGAGGTTCATTGCCCGAGTAGGTGCTGGCTTAGAGAATATTGATTTAGATGCGGCAGCTGCCCAATCTATCACTGTTCTATCAGCACCAGAAGGAAACCGAAATGCTGTAGGAGAGCAGGCCTTAGGAATGCTCCTAGCACTTTTTAATCGCTTGCTAATTGCAGATAGAGAGGTGCGTGAAGGTTTATGGCTGCGTTCGGAAAATCGAGGCTATGAGTTAAAAGGAAAGGTAGTTGGGCTAGTAGGTTATGGAAATACCGGCTCGGCCTTTGCCAAAAAACTCCGTGGCATGGAATGTCAAGTTTTAGCTTACGACAAGTATAAAAAAGGTTTTAGCAGTCCTCAAGTTGAGGAAGTTAGCTTGGATCGTTTGAAAAGGGAGGCAGATGTTATTAGCTTTCACCTCCCGCAAACTTCAGAAACGGATCACCT
The DNA here is from genome assembly GCA_024742495.1 of Bacteroidota bacterium. Lineage (GTDB taxonomy): Bacteria > Bacteroidota > Bacteroidia > Flavobacteriales > Schleiferiaceae > Croceimicrobium. The sequence continues at coordinate 31,334 of JANSYJ010000006.1, read as the reverse complement.
CTTTAATGAGGAATTTATTAATAGCTGTAAGAAGGATTTCTTTCTAATTAACACCGCTCGCGGTAGCATAGTAGATACTAAGGCCCTAGTTAAGGCCTTGAAATTAGATAAAGTTAGAGGGGCCTGTTTAGACGTTTTAGAATTTGAAAAAAGCAGCTTCGAAAACATCGCCAATGAACAGTCGAAACCTGAATTGGATTTTCTATTAAAAAGCGATAAGGTTGTTTTAAGTCCACATATCGCTGGCTGGACCTTTGAAAGCAGACTAAGGATGGCCGATATTCTTCTCCATAAAATTGAAAAGTTGGCTTATGATTAATCAAAATTGGCAATCCTCGGGAGAGGGGAAATTTGAATACCGTCAAGCAGAGGAAGGCCCCGTGCAGGCTTTTATGGATTTATTAAAAACCGATAGTGCGCTACTGGTAATTAAACACACTGAGGTAGCAGCAGAATTAGGTGGCCAAGGTATTGGTCGGGCTTTACTGGACGCTGTGGCTGATTACAGTCGCGAGAACAAACTGCGAATTTTACCCGTTTGCCCTTTTGCCAAAAACCTAATGTTGCGCGATCCCGATAAATACGGGGATTTACTTTAAGCTCGATATTTCCCTTCCGAGGCTATGGCCTGATGTACATGCGCCAAATGATGCTCGCAATGCCAGGCATAGGTACCAATAACTTCAGCTAAGGAATAGGTTTTATTGTTTTCCGGATGGAAGTACTCTCGCTTTAGTTGATCCGAATTTAGGCTATCAATAAGCAAAATCCAGCGATGGTGCAGGCTTTGAAGCAGTAGCAATGAATTACTTACATCTTCTTCTTTTCCATCCGCTAACTGTACCCAAAGTGCTTCTTGATAGGGTTTAATTGTCGGTGTATCTTCCGTTAGCGTTAGTTTAAATCGCAGGAAGGCATTTAGGTGACTGTCAACACAATGATGCACTACTTCTCTAATTGTCCAACCTTCAGGACGATAGGGCCAATCTAATTTATCAGATTCCAAGGATCTTACTTGACTTTCAATTTGAAGGGGAAAATTGCGAATGCTGTTTATCCAATCCTTTAAAGTTACGGAATCAGGATTTGCATGAGCCTTTGATGCTCCGATGGGATAGCGTAAATCCATTTGGCAAATATTAAAGCCCTAGATAGGGCAGTGGAATGAATACCCAGCGATCGTTAACCTTAAAAAAGGCACTGCGAAAAATATCTTCGCTTCCATCGCTTTTCAGGTATTGCATGCCGTAGAACACGATACCATCATTCACATTTTTAGCAAAGCCTAAATACTCAATTGGGAAACCGCCATTTTTAGCCGCCTTTAAATCTTCATCACTTAAAGTATGAATAATAAGCTTGGCGCCTTCTTCACTAGGTTTCATAGCATTTGGGGGTATGTTATCCACTTTTTTCCAATTGGAATTGGAATAGTCTAACATTTGTTTGTAGGTGCCATTCTCCTTAAAAATTGCCTTAAGGTCTTCGGCCGTGGGTTTTAAGGTTTTTAAATAGCTATTATTTTCATCGCTTTTCAACTGATCGGCGATAGCCGCCATTTCTATACTTAAGTCGGCCGCACTTTCTGTTTTCTCAGAATTTACACAGGCATTTAAACTTAGGACTAGGGCGAAGATGCCCAATTTTAAAAAGTGTTTCATAGCTTGTTCTAGGGCCCTAAAAATAGGCGAATGAATTAAAACATGGTAAGCTTTTAGAACTTTTCAATGAAGACAAAATTAATAGCTATTAAAAAAGCTTCTAAGCTTAATTGAATAACTGATCTGTATTAAAACATCAAGCCCCTCAGCTTGGGATTATTTAGATCGATCCAAAAGACTTTTACTTTTTCCTTAGCTTCAATCCGACCATTATTATCCTCATCCTCAGCAGCATAAACATACATGTAATCGTTGGCAGGATCGTATTGAGAACTGCGAACCGAGTAGTTTAAGGGGATTAAGGGCCCGAGTGATTTACCATGGAGGTCAAAGAGGAAGAAACGTCGAAGATCGCTGCTGTTGATGTATTGATCCTGGTTGGAGTCTTCATTATAGGCGGAGACCATATAATAATCACGTTTTACCGCTCTGCCGTTTAATGTATCCTTGGAAAAGGCCGGGAAGTAAACGGTTTTTATTAAAACTGGATTTTCGAAGAAGGCATGACTTCCCTTAGTATGAACATCGTGCAGCTGTATATTCAGTAAATTGTAGCCGTACATAGCGGTAAAGCCGGGCATATAATTCGAATGCCAATTATTACTGTCGTTGCGGCCAATAGTGCCATAGCTATGGTGAAAGGCATTACTGCCGCTGAAGTACTTTAATTTACCGCGATAAGCCTCTGCATTAAGCAGGTAAATTGGAATTAATCGGTATTGAGGATAGCCACTAATTAAAACCCCTCCTGGACGAGTATCCAAATTAAGTGAGTCGGAATTTAGGCCCTTTTGTTCTTCAGTCTCACCCGATTCTTCCGGGCTTTCAGTATGCACCGAAAAGCCCTTCTGCTTAGGTTCTGAACTACACTGACTAAAGAGTACAAGAATGCAAAAACAGGATAGGAGTTTTTTCATGATTTAATTTAAATGCCTAGTGCAGAATGATTTGCCCACTAAGCTAGCTTTTTTAGTTCATACTTTAAATTCATTCGAGCCTGATCCTCAAATCGATCTTGAGCTTCCTCGCTGTGGTAAATGTATTCTTGATTTAGAAAGTGTTTAATCACCTTTTTACGGCCTTTACGATAGAGGAAGTTTGGGTAAACCGCATATTCCTTGCGAATGGCTATGCAGTATTCTTCATAATCCTTCCGCCCGCTACCCAAAATGGCTAAATCAAAATCCAGCAAATAATTTGTATCCGAATCATTGCTTTTAAGATGCTGCTTGGTCGCCATTATTTGCGCTTGAATGGCGGTTATTTTCTCGAATGATAATTGGCTGTCCGACAATCTTAATTTGGCGAGTTCGGCACTTCGTTCTTCATTCCTCCCACTTTTTGCATTGTAAATAATGTCATGGTAAAAGATGCTGTAAAGGACCAAATCCGCTACTTTTAATTTCCCTTGATAATCCAGAGCCAAATTGACCATTTGCAGCAGATGGTTTAGGTTATGGTAATAACGATTATCCGCTTGGTAACACTTTGTAATTTCCTGCCAATGGCTATTAATTCGTTCCTCATTATCATCATAGCGCAATGAAAGCTCAGTCCATAATCTTTCGAGAAGTTTACTTTCCATAATCATCTTGCTTTTTCTGATTGGAGATAATCAATAATGGATTGAGGCTCATCGATATGTGAAGGGAAAGGTGCTTGGACGGGAACACCACGAGTGATACTCGGATCCTTAATGTTCAATTGATATTTGGCGCTACTACTACTTACAAATATTCCCGAATAAGGCAACTGGGCGGCTATAACGACCCCGCCTTGCCCACATTGAGCCGCGCCATTTTCATGCCCTCTAAATGTGGCTTTGCTATGCGATTTCATCATCGCCGAAAAAACCGCAGCACAAGATCGACTGCCCTCATCAATAAGAATAATAACTTCTCCTTTAAAGGCAAACTTCTTTGCGGGATCCACAAATAGGTTTGGATAGTTTATCCAGCTGTATAAGCCGTTCTCGCCTTTCTTAAAGCGCATCGTATCTCTTAATCCTTGATCGGAAAGTAGGAGGGGGGCGAAGCTAAACTTGCCGGTATCACTTAGCTCCACGGAATTTACATAGGGCATTCTTTCATCAATAAAAAAAGAGAAAAGCTTTTTACCATTGGCGGTCCAGCCACCAGGGTTGCCACGTAAATCAATTATGAGTTTATTTATCTTCTGCTCTGCTAAAAGCCTAAAAACGGAATCACTAAAGGCGTTAAAATCTTGCCCATGGGCTTTGATATATTCGTTTCTAAACCATTTAATTTGATAAACGGCAGTAGAATTTTCAGGATCAAGGTGGATTTTCAGGGGAAGTCCCATTTCCTTTGGCGCTTCGCATAACTCGGTCTTTTGCAGGTCCAAATCGGATTTTAATCTTGCCGGAACATGGAGCTTAAAGGTATCTTTAGTTGACCGAATTAAAAGCTCAAAATTCTGGGGATTGCCTATGAAATTGGAATAGGCATTGGGGAAGTAGTCACTAATTTCCCTTTCCGCATTCGGGTTGCTGCTGCCATCGCGATACATATGTTGGCGCAGTCGATGGTTTATATTTTCGGGTTTGCTGCCATTAATAAGCAGAATCTCATCGCCAATTTTTAGGCTATCGCTAGTGCTCAAATTACAGGTGATAAAATATCGGTTCTCAACTGATTTTATGTGCAAAGGGAGCAATTGAAGCTGCTCTTTGCGGTATTTCTTGTAGGCCTCGCTATGCCCCCAGCCACTATGTCCGCAAGCCATTTGGTTGTAGATGCGGGATATGGTGCGTATTAAGTCTAGATAGCTGATGGAATCTTGAGCCTTTTGCATAGCGCTTTCAAAAAGGGCATCCATCTCAGCTTTGCCGCTATAGCGGTATATACTTGGATTGGATTCTTCTAGTATTTGGCGTAAAACCCTAAGGTCGGCTTGGGCCCAATGAGGATCCATTTTAGCATCGAAATCAATTTCTGCCAGAGGACCATCATTCGTCCGGTAAGCATCATAAATTTCATCCAGGGTCGGAGTATTGTCGGATGATTCATTCGGATCTTGCATGCAGGCTTGCCCAATTAACAGGAGGAGGAGGAGAAAGGGCAGGTATCGGCTTAATGCAAGCATCTTAATTATTTAATTGGTATCCAGATTTCTTCTTCCGAAAGCGGATCATTATTCCGATAGTTGGGGCCTAATATTTCAAAGTGTGGTCGCTCATCAAGTTCATAATCAGATTGAGCGATCCATTCGCCATAGATGTATTGAAATATGCTGGGATCGCCGGACAGGCCCTGATACTGAAATACAGCATGAAGGCCCGCAGGAATGCTGAGGCAATTTAAATTCGCTTTGGGCTCTGAAAATTCTGAGACTTCAACCGCAGCCCACTTTTCAAATTCCAAGTTGGGATTAAAGTGCTTAAAGTAATTTTTGGGGTAAATCTGCAGAGAAATTCGTTCTTTACTTTTTTGATGCCGAATGGTACTCAAATGGGGGCCGAAGGTTCGCCAAAGCTCCGTGGTGCTATTATGCTTAAGGCTCATTTTTTGGCTAATGCCGATGAGTTTTCTGGCTTTGGCATTAACAATTTTCGCTTCCACCATGGTTTAGAGCACTTGCAAATCGGCGTTTGAAATGTGCAAACGCATTATCCAAATTGTGGAACCGTTTGGATTAAACTCGATCTTATCTAGGAGCCCACCGCAACGGGTGAGTTTACCATTTAATTTCGCGGGCTCCAGGAGCATGTCAAATTGAAAGTCTTCAAAAAAGTAAATGCTAGTGCCATCCTCATTGGTGCTCACGGTTTTACAATGGGTTCCAGTTTCGGTATTGTAAAACACATTGCTGTTCCAAACGGCATTGGCAGTATCAATGGAACTGGGATGAACCGCCATTCTAATTAATTGGCCCTCAAGCTTAGCGGCGTGAATTTGTAATTCTTCGTACTTCATTTTTCCTTTGGAAATGAGGGCCGCACCAGAGTATAAAAAGCCATAGCGTACAATACCCATAATGTAGGAAGAGTCTTGATTGAACTTTGTAATAAGTTCAGATGCGGTTTTATGCGCTTCCTTGTAATCTTTTGCTTCCAATTGGCTTAGGAGAGGTAGTACATCTTGACGAGAGATTTGCGCCATTAAACTTGCACTAATGCTCATGATAAAGAGGAGGGCCAAAAGCTTTTTCATAATCGGAATTTTCAAAAATCAAAGGTAAGCAAGCAAGCTGCTAAATGGAATGGATGAAAGATAATAAAGGCAAAGTAAAACGGGAGGATTTAGGTCTAGGAGGCCTTTTTTACCGCGAGCTTGGCTACGCTCATTTGATGCAGTTTATAAAAAATGAGAGCGAATCCAATTAGGCTAAAGGCATATCCAAATACTAATCGGTAAGGAAGTGGAATAAGATGCCAAAGGATTAGATCCGCTAGAAAAACCAAAGCAAGTCCCAGTTTAGCTTCCTTCCAATAGTTTAAGGCGAGTAGCAGTAGGCCCAGGTTAAATATTTTTGAGCTGGGGCCGATGGTGATAAAGGGTTTCCAGATTGCAGAAACCGGAATGATGTGATTGGCAAATTCTTGCCGCGCTTCCTCGTTGGGGAAACTCCAGAAAATGAAATCTAAAACGCACATTCCGATAAAAGCGGCTATACCAATTATGGTTAGGGGCTTTCCGATATAGCTAAAGATTTTTGCAGGAAAATCAAACACTTGCGGAAGAAGGCAAAGCGCACCGATGAGTAGGAACCAATGGGCAAAATCAATCGGTTTCTGACTGTAAACCCAATCGATGCCTTGGGCCAGTAAAATCTGTCCGACAAGAATAAAGACTAAGCCCAGTAGAAAAAGAATTCGGTTAATCATATTTAATCAAGCCTTAGTTTTTTCATTAATAACAGCTTATAGGTTTATTCGCCTTTAGGGCTGCGGCTTTCTAAATAATACTTCATGTAGCCACAATCGGCATTTAGCACTTGAAAGCTTTTTTCATTTTCATTGAGATAGTGCAAGAAGAGATTCTCATATTCTAGCCAAGAACCGCCAATAGGAGTATTCCGGCAAGTATTTACCAAGCTAAACAAGCATTTGCCTTTTTGTACTAAAAATCCGCCTGGCTTGGCCAGCATAGAAAAGGATTCAATTTTCCAACGACTTAGAGAGTCTAAGTTTTGGACTTCTTCGGGCTTAATCTGACTAAGTTTCCGCAAGTGCTTAAATACTTCCTTGGCGCGATTATCGGTTTGATATTGAAAACAGAATAAAGTAAAATGCTCATAGCTGCGGGGCTTGGAGTATTTGGGATAGCCGCGATCGGAAAAGGCATAAATACGTCGTAAACCTTTCTTACTAAAAAACTGAAAATGCTTAATTTCTTCTGAATTGGCCTCATATTCATGCGACTGCAATCGGTCTTTTAATACAAAGGCGGCAAAACTATTAGCCCTCTCCAAATAGTCGATGGTGGCTATAGTTTTAACTTCCGTTTTTCTTAATTCTGGAATGGCCTCTGAGCTTAGTTCTTCGCTTTCTTCCGCTTCACTAACTCTATTACAAGAGGCGGTGATAAAAAAGGCCATTAGCATTATTATCGCGGGCCATAACCCTTTGTAGAAAGCCTTTTGAATCATGGGATTAACTAATTATTTGTTGACAATGATGCTTGAAATGTGCCACATAATCCCGCATAAGGAATTCTAAATCAAATTGGGCATCATCGCTTAGTACTTGGTATTTTAAACTTTCATCATTCTGATTTCTCATCAAATCAGAGATACGTTTATTAAGGGTGAGTAAAAGGTTTACTAATTCACCGGTGTCGGCCTCTTGATAGCGATGCGCTTTTACCAATTCGTTTTGAGCATAGCTTCGAATACGGTAGGGCTTTTCTTTAAATTGTATTTCGGTAAAGCGCTGCAGGTTATAGATGCCCGAATCAATTAGATGTCCTAATACTTCCTTTTTAGACCATTTACTTGGCTCTGATTTAAAGCTAAAGTCAGCCTCGCTTTGAGAACTTATCGCCATTGAAAGATTAGAACAAAGATTCTCTAAATTACTACTAAGCTCCCGCATCTTATGAGTTTCATTGTTTCGATTTTCCGAAGGTATTCATTTAGGGCATTAGCGAAATGATAGAAGCTATCATTTTTTGAATCCCCTTTTCTCCCCGTAGTATTTATTAGCCCGCTTAGCTAAATGAAGGGTTTAAAAAAAGGAGCTGTTCACTTAGTATTAAGCGGAACAGCTCCAAATTAAAGCTCTAATCACAATTGGTGATTAAAGAGTAAGTAAACGGTCTGCTAAATCCCCTTGCAGACCCACATACCCTTAGCTATCTTTTCTTAAAAAATAGGTTGATGATAAACAGGATAACAATTGCTCCTGCTGCACTGGTAAGAATGGTGCCTAGCCATCCATCGCCAAGACTAATGCCTAATTTTCCAAATAACCAATAGCCGACAAAGCCACCGATTATCCCTACTACGATATTCCCGATTAGCCCGAGTCCACCGCCTTTAAAAATCATTCCCGCTAGCCAGCCAGCAATGCCACCTAGCACTAGAGTAATTACAATATCCATTTGTTGTTTGTTTGATTAGTCCATAAACCTACTAATTTTAAAAGCTAAGACGAAGGAAAAATATCATTTTTAAAGAATTGCCTATGAGGAGCTTTCAGTTTAAAGGAGTGAAATTTCAATAATCGAAGAAGCCGTTTTTCCATTTTAAATGCCTAAACCGTTTTTTCTTTTTATCCACATTGTTAATAGACCTTATTTATACTGTAGAACCTAAGAATGCCTTACTTCCCCTGTGTCTTTTCGTATTGTGCTAGCATCTGATTCAGCTTATTAGTTAAGTCCGAAACTGATGGCTCTTCTTCGGTACTCAGTGGCATTCTATCAATTACTAATTCATACTCGTGGCGATTTCGTATTCGCCCGCGATGGAGGATGGCAGCCAATTTATCTTCTCTTTTAAAGTCTAATTCTTCCTCTTGTATCCTGCGCCAAAAATATTCTACGGTATTTCCGCTAGCTTCTTGAAAATAGGTGAAAACACTTTCGACTAGGTATTTCAGTGAAGCCAAATTCCTAAAAGCGGCTTCGGGATTTAAACATTGCCTTTTCCAGTCCCCATAAGTACTTATCAGATGGGCTTGATGCTGAGCTTGAAAATCTGGGGGACATTCTTTCTCAAAGGCTTCAATGGCTAAATCTATAGCCCTTGCCAGTTTTTGAGCCTCTTCTTCGTACTGTCGCCTTTTTTTCATGATTTGGATGCTTTTAGCTTGCGTCTCGGTTTAGCTTTTTTAATCGACTTAAATAGGCTTGCCGGTAATTGCGTTTTAAGCTTTCGGATAAGTAGGAACCTTCGATTAAGCTTAGAACATCATTTTGATTAGCCTTTATTTGGGAGAAGACCTTATCGATAATTATATCCTTTATGCCCGCCAATTGACCAAGGGAATAAAATTGTTGATGCACCTTGCCCTTAAGCTCGGGAAGTAAGCCGCCATCTAATGCAAAGTCTTTGTCGGCAATATGAATACGGCTATTTAAAAGGTCATAGGCTGGACTAAGTTTATAGTCTCCCAAATCAGTTTGAATTAGGGAGAAGTTTTTAAAGTGGGCATCGCCATTAGAAAAAAGATAGTTGAACAGCAGAAGTTTGAGGAGTTTGGGCGCTTCAATATTATAAGCAGGAACGAATTTTTTTAGTAAATCAAATAGCTCCTTGTAGTTGCCTAGATATTTATACTGCTCACCATGACTTTGGGCGCTTCGTTGGGCTAAGGCCGCAAAATCTTCTTGGGCTCTTTTAGTCCCATCATCTTTAAAATCAAATCGCTTTGTAATATAGGCGGGCTCTCCATTACTGAAGAAAATTAAGGCATTCTCCGCAGTCTCAATATTAAAAACCTGTCTGGCAATTTGCATGGTCAAATGCTCATTAGCAGGCATATACTCTGAATTCTTGCTAATATTTGGAATAGGTTTTAGTATGTATTGTCCTGTTTCTCCCTTATTGATTAAGCGTAATTTATTCTTATCTAAAAGCAAGGAAAACTTTTCTTGAACCCCGGAGATGGACATTATTTTTCGGTTTTCATCGAATAGCTCTTCGCTAATATGGTTTGATGCGGGCGACTTATAAGGTAAAATGTGACTTACCTTCCTTCCATTAAAAAGGCGTTTTAAAGCGGTAACAGAATAAGATTGATTTCCTGCTTTTAAAGTACCCGGGCAGTTAGTTATGCTAATTGGCTTCATCAATCATCAAGTCTTACAATTCTTACCGCTCCAATTGTGTCTTCGCCTGCCGTATTGAGCAGCAAGCCAAAATGATCGTCGCGATCAATTCTCATCGCCCTACAGACCACTTGTTTGTTGCTCCCTTCAGGAAGCATATTATAAAAAAATGGGAAGAGGTAGCGGCCCTTATATTCCTGCTTGATTTTTGGTAGCGTAAGACTAATGGCAGGTTTTTCTTTATTCTCGAACCAAAGATCATGATAGCGAAAAGTAAAATCACCTTGGTCTGATTGGCTTAATAGGCCAGCTTCTTCGTTTTTAAAGAGCACCTTAGCTTTCCTCATGTGCTATGGTTTTTACTTGAAGTGCTATTTCTAAGCCTAATGCATCGGCCAATTTGATTAGGGTTTTTAAAGTTGGATTACCCTTTCCGCTCTCAAACTGTTTTAAGGTTCGCGGGCTTACTCCTGCCAACTCAGCCAACATTTCTTGATTGACCTTAAGCATTTCCCTGCGCGACTTGATGCGCTTAATTAATGTTGAATAGTGCATTAGAGTACTCTATTTCTGTCAATATTAAGGAATATTTTGATAATACCGCCATTAAGTGCAGTATAGTGCACTTGTCGATGTGATTCAAATCATTCCTTAATGGCTACAAGAATTAGAGTTGGAGCCGAATCGTTCCAAAAGGGAGTTCTCTGCTATCTGAAATGTCACAAGGCCAAGGCAAAGCACATTCATGGAGGTCACGGGCTAAAAATAAAGCAGCATTTATAGTCGCCATTCCATCAGCAAGAGCTGCCAAGAAACACCGGTACTAAATAGGCCCAAAGCCAGTTTTAAGAAGCCGATTTTAGTCGCCCAGTAAACTTACATTTTCGGTAATGGTAAGTCCATAGCCGGTAATACCAACCCTTTTAATCGGATTATTGGTAAGAAGCTTTACTTTACTGATCCCCAGCTGATGTAGAATTTGCGCGCCAATACCAAAGTCGCGGGCATCTTGCTTAAAGCTAACCGGGCGCGAAGAGCCGCCATTCTGTTGAGCTTCACGGTAGGAGCGAATACGATCTAAAAGTCGACCACTTACTGATTCTTGATTCATATAAACCACTGCACCTCGACCTTCCTCGGCAACTTTCTTCATCGCTAAGTTTAGCTGATGTCCGCTGTCGCCAGTGAGAATTTCAAAAATATCATGAGCCACATTGGCACTGTGCATGCGAACCAAAACCGCCTCTTGACGATCCCAGTTCCCTTGTGTTAATGCGATATGTACCTGATCATTGGTGGTTTGGCGATAAGCTCTTAGGCGGAAAGCCCCGTATTCGGAATCAATTTCAAAATCTTCTTCCAAATGAATTAAAGATTCTGCCTCCATACGGTAGGCTACTAAATCTTCAATGCTAATTAACTTGAGATTATGCTTATCTGCAATGGTCCTTAGTTGAGGAAGACGCGCCATGGTCCCGTCTTCATTCATAATTTCCACAATCACTCCGGCAGGTGCCTTACCGGCTAAACGTGCGAGATCAATTGCCGCTTCGGTATGACCAGTCCGACGTAAAACGCCACCTGGTTTGGCAATTAATGGGAAAATATGTCCCGGACGGTTTAGGTCCGTGGCCTTGGTTTCGGGGTTTACTAAAGCTTGAATTGTTTTAGATCGATCGGCAGCAGAAATTCCTGTAGTTACTCCATTTCCCAATAAATCCACGGAAACCGTAAACTGGGTAAGCATGGGGTCGGTGTTCTGTCGCACCATGGGGTCCAGCTCCAAGTCTTTGCAGCGTTCCTCAATCATGGGCGCACAAATTAAACCTCGACCTTCCTTGGTCATAAAGTTGATCATTTCTGGCGTCACCATCTCGGCGGCGGCCACAAAATCACCTTCATTCTCGCGATCTTCATCATCTACTACGATAACCACTTTTCCGGCACGGATGTCGGCAATGGCTTCATCGATGCTATCTAGCTTAAGCTTGTTTTCTTTGGGTAGGCTGCCAGGCATTTGTCTTTATTCCTTTAATATAGTTCAAGAACCCTTCCATCAGCGCAAGGTTCATGTTTATAAAATGAGCTGGATATTGTAACCAGCCCGCTTTTCTTTTCTGCGAAAGTAAGATTCCAAATAAGCCCATGCCGATAAAGGCCATATAAAGCCCTGCAATCATACCATAAAACCAGTGTATGAAAACCAGCTGTGGGGCGCTAATAAGCAATACCAGTAAGAAAAAGGGGCTTAGCCAGCGAAATACTTTATGCGCTAAAAACATTAAACCTTTGGGCCAAAAGCGACGGAAGAGAAAGCCACGATAGTATTTTAGGTTTTGAAAATTCCCAATGCTGATTCGGACTTTCCTCTTGTATTCCTCTTCTGGGGAAACGCTTACATCTTCCCAAACTCGCGCTTGGGGTTTCCATAAAATTTTCCAACCGCTATTTAAAACGTGTAGGGTGGTGAAAAAATCCTCCATGTAAAAGAGAGGTGGAATTTCGGGGAAAAGCTCGCGTCGGATTAAATAGCAACCACCTTCTAATCCAAATGGAGAGGCGGCTAGTAAGGCTTCGGCGGCCTTAATACGATTCTCCAAACGGAGGTAAGTATCTTCTTGTCCGCTAATACCTTTTTTTACAAATTTCCCGTAGTGAATATCGGCGCCAACTGCTCCTACTTTCGCTTGGGAATGCAGATGCTCGACCATCAAGCGCAAGGCTTCAGGTTCAAAAATAATATTGGCATCGGTTAGTAAAAGCAATTCCGAATCTCCCTCTTCGCGGAGGAAGTTTAAAATTTGACTTTTACCAGATCGTTGGCGAAAAAGGTAGGGTTGAAAACGATCATCCCTAGCGTGCCAGGCTTTTAGTATATCGTTGGTTTTATCGGTGCTGGCATCAGAGCCAATTCTAAAAGTTAGTTTCTCCCGAGGGTAATCTAGATCATCTAAGGATTGAAGCTTTTCCTCTAAAACGGCTTCTTCATTAAATGCCGCAAAAACTATGTCCACCCTAGGATATTCATCCATTTGTGGATCCGGCTTTTGTCTCTTTAGTTTTTCGAGAAAAAGAATGAGCACCGGATAGAAAAAGTAGGGTGTTAAAATAATCACCATACTAATCCAAAAGAGGTATTGCCAGAAAAGGGTCATCTTACCGCTTAAATTAAGGTCTGGTAAAAACTCAAGAGATCTTTCCCCAAGCGACGATTGTCAAATTTTTCTTCAAAGAAGCTACGCGCCTTCATTTGCATTTCTTTTCGGGCTTCTGTGCCATCCAGCAAATATATCACTGCTGCGGCAAAGCCTTCGGGATCATCGGCTAAAATTCCTTCTTGGTAATTGGAAATGGGTATTCCTTCAGCTCCAATGGTGGTGCTAACAGTAGGCATTCCCCAAGCCAATAGCTCTAATAATTTAATGCGCATGCCACTTCCTGCTAGCAAAGGCACTAGCGCAATTTTCCCATGGGCGAGGAAGTCTCGAGCATCTTCAACTATTGGGTAAAGCCATAGCTGATTATTGCTTTGCTCTAAAAATTCTTTGGGCATATCCCGGCCACCCAAGCCAAGGGTAGTGTTGGGTCTCGCTTCAAGAATTAAGGGCCAAACTTCCTTTAAAAACCAAGCGGCCCCTTGCTTATTGGGAAGCCAATCGAAACTGGCTAAATGAACAAGATCGTATTTGGCTTGGAATCCACTAATAGGTGGATGTTCCTCTTTAGATAAACCACAGGGAACAACGGTATTAATACTGCGACCACCCCAATTGCGATACAAAGCTTGATCTTGAGGACTGATAAAAACATTGGCATCTGCCGCTTCCAAGCTTTGTTTCTCAAATTTCTCGAGACGGCGATTTTGAATTTTGAGGTATAGCCTTTTAAGCCAGTTCTCCTCATGTGCAATATGACGCTGCCAAATTTGATATTCAATATTATGTCCTCTAATTACGACGGAAGCTTTGCTGCATTTGCGGATCAAGGGTAGGTAAACCGCCATGCTTAAGCCTTCCAACTGAATGATATCGAATTTTACTTGGGAGAGCAATTTCTGTAAGCGTTCGGCCAAGGGCTTTTGATAAAAGCGCGATACATGGTAAGGCTTTGTCGTAAATAAATTAGCAAGTGCGGTAGTCACTTTTACATCGGTATCTACCTCAAAATGCTCGAGAACAATAGTATCGGGTTTATGCTTTTCAATTTGTTTGCTGGGGCGATGGTGCTTCTTGGTATTCAGAGCCAAAATATGCACCTGAGTTTCATTTAAACGCAAGGCTTCAGCTATGGAGCGCATAGCAATACTGCTGCCATCATTGGCGGGGTAGGGGACTTTATTGCAAAGTATTAAGACTTTCAAGCTTGCTTCTTCTTGAATCGCTTTTCAAATAAAGCCGATACTTTTTGAAAAGGTTTCATATAAAGTTCCATATTAAAGATAACCGAATCGGTAGCCGATTTATAAGTAAGCCAAAACCCTATAGGAAGGAGTATAAGGTTGGCTGTCCACATGGCCTCAAAGGGCGTCCATAACATAAAGCGACCTAATTTCTCGAAACTGAAATTGGTTACGTGATGCACGATAAAGATGAATACACTTACTACCACCGGCATCCCCATTCCGCCTTTGCGAATAATCGCGCCAAGCGGAGCCCCAATAAAAAAGAGGACAATCACCGAAAAGGAGCTGGAAAACTTCTTTTGCCATTCTAAAACGTGGCGGGTAATAACAATTTTGCGCCAGTTGTATTGGGCACTGGCATTAGTAAAATAGGCGCGATTTCCTCGAGCAATGCGAGTGCTATTTTGTAGGATACGGCTGCGTTCTTCAATATCAAAATTATCTAGAAGATTTTCACTCATATTAGCAATGGCTCCAGCCGTATCTAATTGAATGGTATCTATTCCTTCTTTATCATCTAAATCGGTGCGGTAAAGTTCACGCTGGGCGTACTTATCCACCATTTGGCGAGCGAAGTCAGTTTGAAGCTCATCTAAACTTTGATGCAAGCTATCGACCACTTCATTCAACTGCCTCACGTTTAACATGTCGAATTCCTTTTGTCCTGTTTTACGAAGGTCATCGCTTTGAAAGTCGATCAGATTAAAACGGATAAGACTTTCTTTAAAATCAGATCTGATGAAGGGTTTATTATCGCGATCCTTCCTTTTCTTGGGAACCATATCCTCGTAACTATGGCCATCGTAAAGGGTAATTTCTAAAAACTGCTCATTATCAGTAACCTTCATTTTGCCGCTGTCGGCAATAATCACCTTCATATTCCCATTGTTCTGGGTATGATCGTAAATTAAAATTTCATCCAAAAGGTTTTGATTAGGACCGTATTTATCGGAAACTTTAATGCTATAACCTGCAATACCAGTATAGAAAATACCGGGACGGATGCTAAGGGCTGGTTTTTTATTGGAAATATTGCGACGGAGATTTTCGCTGTGAAGGTTGGCGACGGGAATAACGTAATTAGCAAATAAAAAGGCCGCAACCGAAAGTATAAGTACAAAACCCAAAAGCGGTCGCATAACCCGCATCAGGCTGAGGCCCGATGATTTTAAGGCGGCCATTTCGTAATTCTCTCCCAAGGTCCCCAATACCATAATAGAGCTTAGCAATACCGCCAGGGGCAAGGCCATTGGCACTAGGGTAGCGGAGGTATAAAAAAGTAATTCAGCTATATAATACCACTCCACTCCACGACCAACCAAATCATCAATGTACTTCCAAACGAATTGCATCAAAAGGAAAAGCACCATCACAAAGAAGGTGATGAGAAATGGTCGGAAGAATGATTTTAGAACAAAGCGGTCGAGAATTTTCATTTACTCGGAAATGTAGTAGTCGGCAAAATCACTTTTTTTAAACTGAAACTGATTAGCAGGCCACTTAGCGTTTTTTGTGATGGAGTTTACAATTAAGGTAGTAACGGTTCCATTGGTTCCCCATTGCTTCATGGAATAAACTTCCTTGGTATTCGCCACGATGCCAATCATAATCTTATCAATCTCCTC
This sequence comes from Bacteroidota bacterium, assembly GCA_024742495.1. GTDB lineage: Bacteria > Bacteroidota > Bacteroidia > Flavobacteriales > Schleiferiaceae > Croceimicrobium. The sequence goes on along the minus strand of JANSYJ010000006.1, from coordinate 15,412 downwards.
GCTGGCTATGGGCTTTAAAATAACGTAAGTGATCTTTTTGCCATTAATGGTTTCGCTGCCTCCCATTTTGTAGCTATACCCTTTTTCGTAGAAGCTCAGTAGGCGCGCCGGACTCATTCCCATTTCCTCTTCCTCGTATTCGCTAATTTGCACTTCCTCGTCTTCATGCAAAATATTGTAAAGTTTAGTGCCCACTCTCAATTGCTCAAGCATTGGTGTTTTTAAGCGATAATCTTCACCTTTAAGGGCCAAGGTTCCTTCTTGTTTCTGAATGATGGGAGGATCCACTCGATTATTCTCCATGGTATAAGTGAAGCCAATCTCCATGGCGGGATAGGCTTTCATGGTTTGGGAGGATTCCTGTAAAAGGGCCTTTGCCTCTTTATTACTTTGTGCGAGCAGAACCTGGGCACATAAGGCAGCAACTATAATAGGGAAGAGCTTTCTCATAATCTTATTCTTTATTCTTCTCGTGATTCAATAACTGTTCCAGAGCATATTCATCCGGCATTAAAACCTCTCGGGCTTTGGAACCTTCAAAAGGTCCAATAATTCCAGCGGCCTCTAATTGGTCAACTATTCTCCCGGCACGGTTATATCCTAGTTTTAACTTACGTTGAAGCATGGAGGTGGAACCCTGCTGCGATTGCACTACTAAACGCGCAGCATCTTCAAAGAGTTTATCTCTCTCCGAAGGGTCCATTAAATCAACACCAACATTTCCATCTTCATCGGCCCCTTTATACTCCGGCAGCTGATAGGCCTCGGGATAAGCTCTTTGTTCGCCGATATAATCGGTAATCTTTTCTACTTCTGGGGTATCTACAAAAGCACATTGGAGGCGGATTAAATCCGAGCCTTGACTTAAGAGCATATCTCCTTTTCCAATTAATTGCTCTGCTCCACCTGCATCGAGAATAGTACGGGAATCAATTTTGGAGGTTACGCGAAAGGCAGCCCTGGCAGGGAAGTTTGCTTTTATAATACCCGTAATAACGTTTACCGAAGGTCTTTGAGTTGCCACAATTAAATGTATACCAATGGCTCGAGCGAGCTGCGCCAATCGTGCTATTGGCGTTTCTACTTCCTTACCGGCGGTCATAATTAAATCGGCAAACTCATCAATTACCAAAACGATATAAGGTAAATAGCGGTGACCTTCTTCGGGGTTTAAACGACGGTCAATAAACTTCGCATTGTACTCCTTAATATTTCGCACCATCGCATTTTTAAGCAGCTCGTAGCGATCGTCCATTTCAATACAGAGCGAGTTTAAGGTATGCACAACCTTGGTGGTATCGGTGATGATGGCATCCTCGGTATCGGGTAATTTTGCGAGGTAATGTCTTTCAATCTTATTAAAGAGGGTGAGCTCAACTTTTTTGGGGTCCACCAACACAAATTTTACTTGGGAAGGATGCTTTTTATAGAGTAAAGAAGTTAGGATCACATTAAGCCCTACCGACTTACCTTGGCCTGTAGCACCTGCCATGAGGAGGTGAGGCATCTTAGCTAAATCGGTAACAAATGTTTCATTGCTAATGGTTTTACCAAAAACGATTGGAAGCTCCATATCGCTTTCTTGAAATTTTTCTCCCGCCACCAAATTGCGCATCGGTACCATTTGCGGATTGGTGCTTGGCACTTCAATACCAATGGTGCCGCGCCCAGGAATAGGAGCGATAATACGAATGCCCAGGGCACTGAGGGAAAGAGCAATATCGTCTTCTAAGTTTTTAATTTTAGAAATGCGAACCCCGGGAGCTGGAACAATTTCATAAAGAGTTACGGTAGGCCCAATGGTGGCTTTAATCTTGGAAATCTCAATCTTATAGTTGTTGAGGGTTTCCACAATTTTATTCTTGTTTTCTGCTAACTCCGCCTCATTAATGGTGATATTAGTGGAGCCGTAATCTCTAAGAAGATCTAAAGTGGGGAGTTTAAATTTTGATAGGTCTAAGGTTGGATCATAAGGTCCAAAGTCTTTTACCTTGCGATTGAGCTCCTTGGCACTAAGAGATTCTTCCTCTTCCTTTTTCTCAATTTCAAAATCGGCTTTGATTTCGGGACTTGTCTCTTCCGGAACTTGCTCTTTTGGCTCTGGCTCGGTATTGAGTTCAATCTCAAAATCACTATCGGTAGAAGGATCGTCCTTTTTGATTTCCGGATCCTCTTTTAATTCGAATTCTAATGATGCTTCTTCTGTTTTATCAGCAGCTTCCTCTAAATGAATTTCATCGGATGAAGCTATAATTTCATCGCTGTTGTTTGCGGGATTGGAATCCATAATTGAGGCCGCCTCCTTGATGGGTTCCTCCATTTCATCTTCCAGTTCTTTGGCTTTTGGTCGGCTAAATTTTTGAAAGAAGCTCTGTAGTTTTTCAGCTGTCCAGCGAAAGCGGATGGCTAAAAATATTAGTAAACTGGAGATTAAAATGAGCAGGGTTCCAAAAGGTCCGGCTAAACTGCCCAACCAACGCTCATAGAAAAACCCAGAAGCGCCGGATAAGAATGAACTGGAGGGAACAAGAAATGCAAAAGTTGCAGGAATCCAAATTAAAAGGAATAAACAAGAGGCCAATCCACGACGCAAGGGACTCAGACTCACCTTTAAACTTAGGCGAACACCAACAAGAATTAAAAACCAGGGGATGATAAAGGCCGCTAGTCCAAACCAAAGGTGAATAAACTGATGGGCTAAGCCTGCTCCAATTTTCCCCAAGCTATTGCGTGCTTCTACCTCAGGTAAGGCTAAAACCTCTTGATAGCTTTGACCAACAATGCTTTGATCCTGCGACCAATGCGCTAAGTAAGAAATAAAAGCTCCGCCTAGGTAAAGTGCCAAGCTGATTAAAAACAATCCTAATACCAGGTGATAGGTAGGATTGCGCAGCAGCTCACCCCAGTTTGGGGTTTTAATCTTGGTGCTTTTACGCTTGCTCCTTGGGCTTGCCTTGCTTGCTTTCTTTTTGGCCATAGTCTTGTCGCAAGCGCAAAAATAAGAACATTATTGCGCGGCTCGCCTTCTTAGGAAATGGTTAATTAACATTTTAAGGAGGACAGCTTTTTAAGATTGAGCGCTTAAAGCCTTGCTCAAACAGCACCTGCTAGAAACGAACTCGGGCTGAATCTTTTACCGAGGTAGCCATGATGCCATAGCCATTGTTCACATTGGAGAATATCTGCACCGGTTCACTAAATAAATCACCACCCGATTGATAAGCATTTTTAGTAAGCTCATGACGGTAGTAGCTTTCGGAAATGTGATGGAGATTAATCTGAACAAAGGGAACATTAGCGGGCTGCTCTATCCTCACCTTGACACTGCGGTTTTGCCCATTAAAGGAAACATCGGGTAGGAAGCTTTCGGCACCATACTGACGACCATCTAATTCATCTTCACCAAAGAAATCACTAAAGCCGAAAAACTCCAATCCCAAATCGATGGAAGAATAAATTAAGCTTGGTTCACCTGGGCTAAGTTCAGTCACAGTAATGCGGTAATAATCTTTAGTTGCAGCATTATCCTTAAAGGTGATATTAAATTCTTTAGTGATGCTATCGTATTGAACTTGGTCAATTTCAACCAAGCTTGGTATGCGCTCATCTACGCTGGCTTCCGGTAAATCGTTGGAACGTACCACTATCCGATAGTTTTGACCAGCTGCTAAGTTGCGGTTTAAGCGATATACAAATCGTGGCTCGTTCCAGCTGCTAAAAGGCTCAACCGTAAATTGAAAGGGGCTGCCAGGCTCATCGCTATACAAGAATGCTTCAAAGTCATCCCTGCTGCTGGGATCTTCCGCCGAAAGGGAATACACCGACTCACTTAAAAACATTTCTATCGCTTCACCAGCTTCAATTTTGGTTTCTATCACCACTTTCTTACCGGGATCAGGAATTTCAAAATCAATCTCTTTTTCGCAAGCTATAAAGGCAAATAGGGCCAGAGGAAATACTAACTTTTTCATCTTAAAACTTGAATTGGTAAGAAATAGAAGGAATAATAGGGAAGAGGCTAACTTGGTTGATTCTTCGCTCGCCATTGGAATTCTGACTTAAATAAAGGAAGAAGGGGTTTTGACGGGAATAGGCATTGTAAACCGAAATATTCCAGGTCCTTTGACCCCATTTGGTTTTTTTATGCCAGTTAAAACCAAGGTCTAAACGATGGTAGGCGGGCATTCTTAAACCATTACGATCACTAAAACGATCAAATGTTTCGGTCCCTCCCCAAGGGCTTTGCAGCATTATTTGTGCAATTGGTGCGGTAAAGGAATTACCAGTTCCATAAACCCAGGTTAGACCTAAATCGAATTTTTCCGAAAATCGATGATTAAGAACCACCGATATATCATGCCGGCGATCGTAGCGATAAGGAAACCAATCTCCATCATTTAAATTACTAAAGCGACGATTGGTCCAAGCCAAGGTATAGCCCACCCAACCAGTGGTTTTTCCTTTCTTACGCCTAAAAAGGAGTTCCAATCCATAAGCCTCACCTTCGCCATCGGTTTCCACGGTATTCTGCCAATCGGTATTGGAAATAAAACTGGCTCCTTCTTTATATTCAATAAGGTTGTTCATCAACTTATAATAAGACTCGGCAGAAAACTCAAATTTATTGCCCCACAAGCTGGTGGTGGCGCCAATGGCCAACTGTTGTGAAGTTTGCGGTTTAACCCGATCGGTAGAACTTACCCATAAATCGGTTGGCAAGCCAATACCGGAATTAGAAAGTAGGTGAACATATTGATTCATAAGGGCGTAACTCGCTTTAAGCGATAAGCCATCGTTTACCAGATAACGTGCAGAAACGCGCGGTTGTAGGTTGTGGTAGAAAGCATCGTCGTTGGTGAAATAGGCGGAATAATGCAAACCGTAATTGATACGCCACTTATCGCCTAATTTCCAATCGTCCTCCAGGTACACAAATAAATCATTGGCAAATACACTGCGCGATAGATCGAGAATTGAATCCACCGATTCCCCGTCAAAAGTCTCCTCAATTTGAGCCACGCCAGGGCGAAAGGTATGGTTGGTATAAGAGGCACCAAAACGCAATTGATGCTGATTATTAAGCGCGTATTCCAAATCGTAGCGAAGGCCATAATCGCGAATAAGGGAGAAATACTCAAAGCCACTGCTACTCACATCATTTCCATCTTTAAAATAGCTTTCAAAGCCAATGGAAAAGCGATACTGCGAAAAAGTTGCGGTGAGATTACTAAATAATTTGTCGTTAAAAAGATGGTTCCAACGCAAGGCTGCGGTATGGTTTCCCCAATCTAAACCCGATTCATCATAACCTTCACCGCTTCCTCCAAAGAAAGGATCATTTTGATATTCTTCCCGAAAGCTAAAATCGTCGATACCATTGTAATAGCTTAAATACAGCCTATCCTTGCGGGAGAAGACATGATTGATTTTGGCATTGAGATCTGCGAAATAGTAACCAAATTCTTGTCCTTCCGGGATGAAGGGAGCCGCGAGTATGTCGTAATAGGTGCGCCTGCCGCTTACAATAAAAGAGGTTTTATCCTTCCAGATAGGCCCTTCAAGCGTAAGCTTAGAGCTGATGAGACCTAGGGAACCCTCACCATGGAACTCACGCATATTGCCCTCTTTCATATCAATTTCCAAGACCGAACTTAAACGGCCACCAAAACGAGCGGGAAAGCCTCCTTTGGTAAGGTTTACATTTTTGATGGCATCAGCATTAAAAACCGAGAAGAAGCCAAAAAGGTGGGAGGCATTGTAAACGGGTACCCCATCTAAAAGAATAAGGTTTTGGTCGGGACTGCCACCGCGAACATAAAAACCGGTGCTTCCTTCATTACCACTTTGAACGCCGGGCAAAAGTTGAATAGCCCTAATAATATCTACTTCTCCCAGAAATGCGGGTATCCTTTTAATTTCGGTGACATTCAATTGAATTTGACTCATTTGAACCCGTTCAACCTGCATTTCTTCTGCAGTAACGGTGACTTCATTTAATGTTTCGCTGGCCTCCTCTAATTGGAAATCAAGATTGATGTTTTCATCCTTAAGGACTAATTTTTGGCGAATGCTTTTATAGCCGATGAAAGAAACCACGAGCTCGTATTCGCCGGGAGCTAAACTAAGACTGTAAAAACCGAAGGTATTGGTGGTAGTGCCAATTGTTTCGCCGTCGATGTAGATGTTTACCCCAATGATTCGCTCCTTGGAAAGAGCATCCTCCACATATCCACTTAAGGTTAAACTACTTTGTGCTTGGAGGTAGGAACCAATAGCTAGGAATAGTCCAATAAGGATTTTACGCATTGACAAAGGATTGGTTTGATGTTTTGCTTTTTATCAGACGATTCCAAATCCCATTGAGTTGGAAGGTCTAATGAATTGCCTAAGAAACGTTATTTTAGAAACATAGTATATGGCCATCCTTAAAAGGCCCTTAGATTCGCAATTAATCACAAATTAACTCCCGTGAAATTATCAAAATTTAGTTCTCTTCTATTGGTGCTTATGGGCCTCAATGCTGCATTGAAAGCGCAAGCGGGAGAGTATCCGAGGGTAGAGCTTATTGAAAACAATGCTGCTTTTTTCGATGGGTATTTGGAGGATGTTCAACTGAGATTTTATCTGGAAGCGGATGGGGAGCGAAACATGTATAGCAATTACTTGGATTTAGAAGGTTGGTATCAAAACAAAGATGATACTAGCAAGCACTGGATATCTGGAATGCTTTACGATGCTGGATTTGTGCTGTATGAAGGGAAGGCCATATCAGATTCCTTTGATCAAATGCGCTATCATTATAATGACAGGATGTATAGCGGGGAATATCCAGGCTATGCCTTGGCAGATGCTTTAGATTCATTGGAGCTAGCAGCAGATGAATTGAAATTGCAATTTATAGATGGGAAGTATAGCGCTCTAAGAGGGGAGGATAGCCTGCAATTTCGAATGGTATTTGACGAACAAAAATTGTTTTTCCGCCGCGAGTTCCTTTTGCTAAATGAAAGCCGCAGCCTAGATTTATACGAACTTGACTTATCCGCAAGAGGCTATTCGGTGCTCGCTAAAAGCTCCAATCAAATTCTCTTACACTATCAATATGTGAGCAATAACTGGAACCCCATGGGTAGATGTGGCGCTGGTTATGAAATTGGGCTCTACCTCATTGAATTTGAAAAACATAGCGCAGTGTACAAAAGCAATAAGCACTATGTATTGGAAAGTTGCTGGAGTGGTGCGTATTGGGAGCTAGAACGCAAGGGAAATGGAATAGAACTACAGTCTATGGAAGAAGGAGAGGCCAATGAGTTTATTGATTTATCCGATTTTGATGCCAATCCAGATAGTATCTATTCAAATATTATCAATCGCTACTTTTAGGCATTCCTTTGAAAGAGAGCGTATAAAAACTCTTGTGTTCCTCCGCTAGGGGTTTGATGCTGAACCCGTTGATGGTCGAGTAATTCAAAGTGCTGATTAAATCGATCTACCAGTTGGAGTTCGTCGTAGCGTTGAATTTCCAGTCCGCTGCATTTTAGCGGTCCATTATTGGAAAAAGTCGCCAAAATTAGGTAGCCCTTGTCCATGATGCTATCAGCTGCTATTTGCACATACTTTTGAATAGCGGCATCATCCCTTAAAAAATGAAAGGCGGCTCTATCGTGCCAAAGCTTATAGTCTTGCTGAGATTTGAAATCTAAAATATCGCTATTGAACCACTGAGCTAACTCCGCTTTTTCCTTTAAGCGATGCTGAGCTAATTTCAGGGCTTCTTCGGAAATATCTAAAAGCCTGAGGTTTTGATAGCCTTCATCCAAAAGGAAATCTGCGAGCCGACTATCTCCTGCACCCACGTCTAAAATCGCATCTTCCTTTTCGAGCTTTAGGGATGCAATCCATTCGAGGGAAGCCTCAGGTTTTACTTGGTACCAACTCACCTGTTGGCTGTCTTTAGTTTGATAAATGTTTTGCCAATGGGCTTCTCGTTCTGGGGCCTTCATGCTGTAATCGTGTAGAGCGAAGTTAAGAGATTAAAGGTCTAAAGCCTTTGCGAAATGAAGGTGTTTACCCTTAATCGAAGGTTTTTGTCACTTTATCGAAAAAAGACTTAGACTAAAGGAAGCTTCGTACTCCATTCTAATCCCATTGGCATCAAATAATAATAATTGAGTGAAAGTTATAATCTGCCGTTGCGAACTTTTATCAATTAAAGATTCTGAAAGTTGCCATTAATGGGCCGCCTCAGCCTCAATTCCTTTCCCTAATTTTGCGGCACTCAAAAAAGCAGAACATGTCTAGGGAATTACAGATAATTGGCGTTACATCTGAATTAGGAGCGGGCACACGAGGCGCTTCTTTAGGATTAGATGCCATGCAAATTGCAAGCTTACAGATTGATCGAAGTTTCTTCCTTCGTCACGCCGAAGTTCGCCTTGAAACGGTGAATCATCGTTTGTATGAAGAAACGGAAATGGCTTATGCTAAACGATTAGACGGGATTGCTGAAATGTATTCGCGGATTGAAAATTCGGTAAGCTCCACCTTAAAGCAAAATCAATTTCCGGTTGTGGTGGCTGGCGACCACAGTAGTGCTGGTGGTACGATCGCGGGAATTAAAAAGGCTTATCCAAACAAGCGTTTAGGAGTTATTTGGGTAGATGCCCATGCGGATTTACACAGTCCTTACACCAGTCCCAGTGGCAATGTACACGGCATGCCACTAGCAACGGCCATTCATGAGGATAATTTAGAATGCCAGAACAACCAACCGGAACAAGAGACCATTTGGCATTGGAATGTGATGAAGGGTTCCAATCAAAGAGTATTGCCCGAGGACATTGTTTTTATTGGCGTTCGCAGTACCGAGGTTCCCGAAGAATCGCTTTTAGAAAAGTATGATATTCCGAATCATACTGTAGAAGAAGTGCGGGAAAAAGGAATTGATGTGGTATGCACCGAAAGCCTCGATTACCTTAAAGATTGCGATATTCTGTATCTATCCTTCGACGTAGATTCCATGGACCCCAGCGTTAGCCGAGGTACGGGAACACCAGTTGATGGCGGATTTAGTGAACCGGAAGCCTTAAGCATATTACAGAACCTTTTAAAAGATCCACGATTTTGCTGTTTCGAAATCGTAGAGATCAACCCACTGCTTGACGATAAAGGTAATGCCATGGCCGAAGCGGCCTTTCGCATTTTTAAACCCGTTTACGAACAATTAGAAGCTCAAGAAAAAGCCTAATGCAACACGATATTAATCTCCGTATAAGTAAGAGCTTAGCGGAAATTTTAAAGGACCTCTATCAGTTAGAAGGAGCGCCAATCGATATTCAAGCCACCCGTAAGGAATTTGAAGGGGATCTTACCTTGGTGGTATTTCCTTATTTACGCGCAAGTCGAAAAAAGCCAGAAGCAACAGCTGAGGAAATTGGAATTCAGCTGCAAGAGCGCATGGCAGAAATTAGATCCTTTAATGTGATTAAGGGCTTTTTAAATCTGGAAATTAGCGACGATTACTGGCGGGCTTGTTTGCATGGCATTCAAGATTTGGAGCACTACGGTTCAAAAGCAATGGAAGAGGAAACGATTTTGGTGGAGTATTCCTCGCCAAATACCAATAAGCCATTGCACCTGGGGCATATCCGTAATATACTTTTAGGCTATTCGGTTTCCAATATTTTGGCTTTCGCCGGAAAGCAGGTCAAGAAGGTTCAAATTATTAATGACCGCGGTATTCACATTTGCAAAAGCATGGTGGCCTGGAGCAAGTTTGCTAATGGTGAAACTCCGGAAAGCAGCGGCCTAAAGGGCGATCACTTAGTGGGGAAATACTATGTGGAGTTCGATAAGGCCTACAAGCAAGAAATGGCCGCGTTGATTGCCGACGGTAAAACGGAGGAAGAAGCAAAGGAAGAAGCGCCAATTTTACAGCAAGCTCGGGCTACCTTATTAAAGTGGGAGCAAGGAGATGCCGAAACCGTAGGATTATGGGAAACCATGAACAGCTGGGTTTATGCAGGTTTTAATGCAACTTATGATCGCTTAGGCGTGGGTTTCGATAAGAACTACTATGAAAGCGAAACCTATATTTTAGGAAAAAAGGTGGTGGAAGAAGGTCTTGAAAGGGGCATCTTTTATCAGAAAGAGGATCAATCCGTTTGGTGCGATTTGGAAGCGGAGAAATTGGGGGAAAAGCTATTGCTGCGCCGAGATGGAACCAGCGTTTACATGACCCAAGACATCGGTACTGCCATTCAGCGTTATGAGGATTTTGGCATTGATGGCATGATCTACACCGTGGGAAATGAGCAGGATCACCATTTTAAAGTCCTTTTTGCCATCCTGAAAAAGCTAGGCTATAAATGGGCCGAAAAGCTTTATCATTTGAGCTATGGCATGGTGGACTTACCTTCTGGTAAGATGAAATCCCGAGAAGGAACTGTGGTGGATGCCGACGATTTGATGACAGAGATGAAGAGCACTGCTCAAAGGATTTCTGAGGAACTAGGGAAAACGGATGGCATCAGCGAAAGCGAAAAAGACCAATTATACCATACGATTGGCATGGGTGCTTTGAAATACTTTATGTTGAAGGTAGACCCAAAGAAGCGTATGTTATTTAACCCGGAGGAGTCGGTAGATTTTCAGGGAAATACCGGTCCCTTTATTCAATATACCCACGCAAGGATTAGATCATTATTGCGCAAAGCGGAAGAGATGGGGCTTGGCGCCGATGGTATTTATAAGGATATGATTAGTCAGGAGCGCGACCTTATTAAAGGCATATTGAGCTTCCCAGAAATTGTGCTGGAAGCGGCTAATGATAAGGCACCGAGTTTAATTGCCAATTATTGCTATGACCTTGTGAAGCAGTACAATGCTTTTTATCAACAGGTTAGCATATTAAATGATAGTGATTTAGCGGCGGTAGCCTTCCGAATTGATTTAAGTAAAAAAACGGCGGCAGTCATTAAAAATGCCATGCAGCTATTAGGAATTGGGGTGCCAGAGCGCATGTAATTAAGGAAAATGCTTTTCTTAAATTTGCCACCCTTTTGAATAGATGATATGTTTGATAATCTTCAGGATAAATTAGAGAAGGCCTTTCACGTCCTAAAAGGACATGGCCAAATTTCGGAAGTTAATGTTGCAGAAACGCTAAAAGAAATTCGTCGCGCCTTAGTGGATGCGGATGTGAGTTTCAAGATTGCGAAGGATTTCACCAATACGGTAAAGGAAAAAGCTTTAGGTGATGACGTACTTACCAGCTTAAAGCCGGGCCAAGTTTTAACTAAGGCTGTTCGCGATGAAATGGCCCGTTTAATGGGCGGCAGTGCCAGTGAACTCAATATTAATGAGAAGCCATCGGTAATTTTAATGGCCGGTTTGCAGGGTTCGGGTAAAACCACCCACTCTGGAAAGTTGGCTAACTATTTAAAGCGTAAGAAAACCCGCAAAGTTTTATTAGTTGCAGGTGATGTTTACCGTCCGGCAGCAATTGATCAATTGCACGTTGTAGGAGATCAGATTGGGGTAGATGTATTTTCTGACAAGGAAAATAAAAACCCAGTTGATATTGCACAAAAGGCCATGGCGCATGCCAAGGAGAATGGGCATAATGTGGTTATTATTGATACCGCTGGTCGTTTAGCGATTGATCAGGATATGATGACCGAAATCCGCAATATCCACCAAGCGGTAAAACCACAGGAAACTTTATTTGTGGTGGATGCCATGACTGGTCAGGATGCGGTTAATACCGCCAAGGCCTTTAATGAGGTATTGGATTACAATGGTGTGATCTTAACTAAGTTAGATGGTGATACCCGCGGTGGTGCGGCCCTAACCATTCGTTCGGTAGTTGAAAAACCAATTAAGTTTATTGGTACTGGCGAAAAGATGGATGCCTTAGATGTGTTTCATCCCGAAAGGATGGCCGACCGTATTTTGGGCATGGGTGATGTGGTGTCTTTGGTGGAGCGTGCCCAAGAGCAGTTTGATGAAGATGAAGCCCGCAGGGTTCAAAAGAAAATTGCCAAGAATCAATTTGATTTTGATGACTTTCTAGGTCAAATTAATCAAATCCGAAAGATGGGTAACATGAAGGATTTGATGGGTATGATACCGGGTATGGGTAAAATGATGAAAAATGTTGACTTGGATGATGATGCTTTTAAAGGCGTGGAAGCGATTATTCAATCGATGACCGCTGAAGAAAGGGCGAATCCTAAGTTAATCAATGGCTCCCGTCGCAAGCGCATTGCAGCCGGTTCTGGTAAAGGCATTCAAGAAGTAAATCAACTCATGAAGCAATTTGGTGAAATGAGTAAGATGATGAAAATGATGCAAGGAGCAGGCGGTCGTCGTGGAATGGCCAATATGATGAAAGGCATGGGCGGTGGCGGTCCACGTCCGATGTAATTTTAAAGCAAGGAAAATCCGTTCGCGGCCGATTAACTATTTTCGTGCTGAATATTAAATAATAAGCGGGGAATGAAATTACTAGGGACTTTAATTATTCTTATTTCGGTAGCGATCTTAATTCATTTGATCTACATCTCACCGACGATAATCGAGGAAGCACCCAAAATGTGGAAGGCCTATCAGGCTGATCCCGATGAGTTTAACATGAAAGGACACATGGATACTCTTTTGTATTGGGTCTTACATTTAGTTATTCCCGCTATTTTAATCGGAACCGGAAGAGCGCTTAGAAGAGGCGGTCGTTAAAGCTTGTTATGCCGTTCTGATGTTTTAAATTCGCAGCGATTTAAAAGCAGCATCATGATTCTTATCGACGGCAAGAAAACCTCTCAAGAAATCCGCAACGAAATCGCGGAAGAAGTAAAAGTAATTAAGGCTAAAGGCGGAAAGACACCGCATTTGGCCGCCGTATTGGTGGGTAATAATGGCGCTAGTGTTACTTATGTAAATGCCAAAATTCGCGATTGCGAGGAAGTAGGTTATAAATCCAGCTTGGTTAAATTATCGGAGACCATTACCGAAAAGGAATTGCTGGAAGAAGTGCAGCGCTTAAATGATGATACTGATGTAGATGGCTTTATAGTTCAGCTACCTTTACCTAGGCATATCAATGAGCAGAAAGTGCTAATGGCCATAGACCCTGAAAAGGATGTGGATGGTTTTCATCCCATGAATTTGGGAAAGATGGCGCTTAATTTACCCTCTTATGTTCCGGCCACCCCAATGGGGATAATGGATTTACTAGATCGCTATAATATTGAAACCGGAGGCAAGCATTGTGTGGTAGTAGGAAGATCACATATTGTTGGCCTTCCCGCCAGTATTTTAATGGGTAGAAATCACTACCCTGGCAATGCAACTGTAACCTTGTGTCATAGTCGCACCAATAACTTGAAGGAGATATTAGGTGAGGCCGATATTATTATCGCCGCATTGGGTAAACCAAACTTCATTACTGGAGAGATGGTTAAAGAGGGCGTGGTAATTATTGATGTTGGTACCACTCGGGTGGTAGACAAATCTAAAAAGTCGGGACATCGTTTAGTGGGCGATATAGAGTTTGATACCGTTAAGGAGAAAGCAAGCTATATTACCCCAGTTCCAGGTGGCGTAGGCCCTATGACTCGTGTTAGTCTGCTAAAAAATACTTTGATGGCGGTGCGCCATAAGATGTAAGGGGGGGGCTCAGACCGCTTCGCTGTTAGATATTAGACGTGAGAGCAGTCGCTTTGCTCCCTTTTAGACTTATTTACTGCTAAGAGTTTGATTATGGTTGCAACCAATCATTATCCAATCGAACTCAATTCTATTTGGTGGGAACCAATTTCAATATTGGATCGCTATTTAAGTTTTACCTGAATCGTTCTAACGAATTTCTACTACAAGCAACAGACAGCACTACGGAGTGAAAGGGCCACTGAGCAGCAATAATCGCTCGCAGGGCAGCCCTTAGGATAAAAAGGAGCTATTAAAATTGAATGGGATTTTAACGAAATCTTCATTCGTGCTGGCCCGGCCCAAGAGTCGATGGTCTGTGGGCAAACCGAAGGTTGGACCGCAGAATTGCCTTTTCAGGGGCCTAGCGTTTTTGCCTACTTTTTGGGCAATGCAAAAAGTAGGGGGAGAAAGACCGCTTCGCTGTTAGATATTAGATCTTATGCTTCGAAAAGCTAAGCATGTCTGCGCAAACCTTCTCACCCTAAGCTATTCTTGGTGCTAGAAACTCAGAACGTCATTTTCAGATATGTATTCAAAAGCACATGCAAAGAAATGCTAGCCTTTAAGAAAGCGTTTAAAAAGCGTTTAAGTACATCATCATGTACATTTTGATATCTTTGAAAAAAAATGATAAATAGCAATGGAAGTAACCACATTAACGGACTTCAGACGCAATATGAAAGCCTATTTTGAAAAGGTGCTAAAGTTGGGTAAGCCATTGTTCATTTCCCGTCCAAAAGGCAACGACATGGTTTTGATGAGCAAAAGCGAGTATAACAGCATGCAAGAGACCTTTCACCTTTTGCGAAGTCCCAAAAACGCCGAACGGTTGTTGAAGTCAATAGAAGATGATAAGGCTGGAAAGGTTGAAGCCCATGACCTTATCCACTAGATGGAGATCGTTTTTTTAGCAAATGGATGGGAGGATTACCTTTATTGGCAAGCGCATGACAGAAAAGTCCTCAAAAAGATAAATAGTTTATTAAGGGACATTGTCCGTGATCCCTATGAAGGTATTGGTTCTCCGGAAGCATTAAAACACAGCCTAGCCGGCTATTGGTCGAGGAGGATCACTTTGGAGCACAGACTGGTTTACCGCGTATACGAAAATCAACTAAGGGTAGTCCAATGCCGATATCATTATTAGGGCTGGTTTTTATCGGGAAGGAATTGGAGCTCAGACCGCTTCGCTGTTAGAACCTAGACATGAGACCGGTCGCTTTGCTCCCTTTTAGATTTATTTACTGCTAAGAGTTTGATTAGGGTTCCAAATAATCATTCTCTAATCCGACTCAATACTATTTAGAGCTCAGACCGCTTCGCTATTAGATGTGAGACCTGAGATCAGTCGCTTCGCTCCTTGAGAGAGAGATTACGTTTTAGTATAACAGACATTACTTTAAAACTACAGTTTACTTGATCGGCATAAGGCACCGTTTTTTAAACATTTAAAACGAACAGTATTGGGTAGTTGCCGGCCCTAGGGTGCTGCGCTTTTAAAATGGAAGTAGACGACTATTTGAGTTGGGCAGCTCCGCAGGAGATCGCCCACCGAAAAAGGAGACTACAAACATTTGAAAAGTAAAGTACCCAGGCCATGATTTTTTGGTTCTTTTACGAATGGCTTGTTCATTTTCAAAGGAATTCGTGAGCTCCGGCTAAAGCCGTCGGTTGCATCCAAGGAAAAAGAATGAAAGAATAAAAAAAC
>JANSYJ010000032.1 GCA_024742495.1 Bacteroidota bacterium | reverse complement strand
CTTGTTTTTATGCCTCTTGGTCGCAGTGGGAAATCAGATTGTAACCAGCCTGCCGAAAAAAATTAGGATTTATCCATCTTTTTTAACCCTCTACCCAACTTAGAAACCAAGGGTCACCGAGCGAAGTCGAGGTGAAGCCAAAGAAAATTAGCCTTCTGGCGTCAATGCGGATAATCATATTAAAAAATGGTATTACCACGACTTTAATGAAAAGACCAAAAAAACGAGTTCTATTAAAATCGGTACGGTAACAAATCATTCTACCAACGCAATAGTTTGAATTGGACTGGAATCTTTCGGTTTATGGGGCCCTGCGGGATTTTCGGTTTTGGAATGCTTTGTAAACCCGTTAAGAAAATGACTGGGTCCCGAACTTGCTTCGGGAACCCAGTCATTTTTAGGGTGGCAAAGCAGGACAAAATTCCGCTGTGCACTAGGTTTTAACATGTAGAAAGCGTCACCAGCGGAAATCGAGCATAACAAGAATGCCACACCCTAGGATGATTGTCACCCATGCGAGATTCTATGTGGCAATTAAAGAATAAATTACAAACACATAAAAGAAAAGAACGGGGCCAAGACTTTTGGATACTTTTGGTCTTCAAAAGTATCGAAGGATAACCCATTCGAAGGCTTCGAGTGGTAAACTAAAGCGAAGAGGTTTTAGTCAAGGTTTTTTGTTTTTGGCAAAGCCATTCATTAATCAAAAATTGAGTCTAGACTTCTAGCACCACTAAATTCAGGATATAACCAAAAAAATAGGTATTTCAGTACTTTCAAACCTCTACTTTCAATAAAACTGAAGCATAAAAAAAATCCGGTAAGTTTCCCTACCGGATTCTTTTCCAGCTGCTTATTTCTCAACCCCATTCCAGGGCTATACCGTAATTTCCGCTAATGAGCAATTCTCAAAGGATTCAACAAAGGCTGAAAAAAGCCTAGGAAGCGGCGGAGTAGGCCTGAAATACTTCCTTCTCAAGCTCTGCAGGTAGCATGTCAAAAATCACGTGGATGCGATCTTCGTTTCCATCATTCCGCGCTTCGTGCATCTCATTATTATCAAACCACCACAGTTCGCCCTCCTGCATTCTTACCTCCTCATCCCCGGTTTTCATCCAAGAGCCAAGGCTTGATTTTAGGACTAAATGATAGCGATTTCGGACCCGATAGTATTCTCCTCGATCGATATGCGGGTAAACCTGCTTACCAGCGGGCAAGCAAACAATCTTTGCCCTTCCCAGGATTTCATTTCTCTCCTTCGCAAATTCCTTTAGAAATTCCACAAATAAAGGATACTGTTTGCTGCCGGACGTCCATCGGCTTTCATGTACGTCTCGCCGCTTTCTATCCCCGATCGCCGATTTTCGCAGACCTCTCAAAGGAATGGCAAGAGCCTCACGCTGAACCATAATCTTGTCTTGTCGACCCGTAGATCCGGCCCAGGCATTTTCGATGGAAGCTATTTCATCCAGAAATGGCTGGGTTGGGATATGCTGTTTGATAAGCTTGAAG